>CBDIDQ010000097.1:0-99426 GCA_965277695.1 Alteromonadaceae bacterium | reverse complement strand
TTGGATCTCGTCAGGTAGGTAAAACAACGCTGGCGTTTGAAATTTCCAACAATAAGCTGAATAAGACCGTCTCTTATCTTGATTTAGAGCTGGACTCAGACTTGGCAAAACTCAGCGATCCGGAAGCATTTTTAAAACGTTTCGAAAATAAGCTGCTCATCATTGATGAAATCCAACGTAAACCTGACTTATTTATCGTGCTGCGAAGCCTAGTTGATGCACGCAAACGGGCGGGAGAAAAAAATTGTCAATTTTGCTGCTCGGATCAGCCTCACGAGATTTATTGCAGCATTCCAGTGAAACATTGGCAGGACGTATCCGCTATTTGGAATTACCCCCTTTCTCATTGCCAGAAGTTAATGTGACTAATCCATCAGCGACAATAATCGAAAAGTTGTGGCTTAGAGGCGGTTTTCCAGACAGTTATTTAGCTAATGATGACAATGAAAGCTGGCAATGGCGCTCTGACTTTATTTCAACCTATGTTGAACGTGATATCCCCTTGATGGGTTACAATCGGGTATCTACTACACGAACAAAACGCGTTTGGTCTATGCTCGCCCATTGCCACGGCCAACAGGTCAATCTTTCTTCGTTAGGAAAAAGCCTCGAAGTTGATCATAAAACCATCCGATTTTACCTCGATATTCTCACCGATTTTTATATGATCGGGCAGCTACAACCTTGGTCTGGCAATACCAAAAAACGCTTAATCAAGTCACCGAAAATCTACATTCGCGATACCGGGTTATTACATCGATTACTCAATATTGTTGATTTTGAAAGCCTTTTGGGGCATCCAGCAATTGGTAATAGCTGGGAAAGTTTTGTGATTGAAAATATTCTCAACAACCTTAGTGACAAATGGCAATACAGTTATTATCGAACCTCCGACCAACATGAAATCGACCTTGTACTGGAAGGTGGCAATCAGCAAGTGTGGGCCATTGAAATTAAGCGCTCATCAGCACCAAAAGTCAGTAAAGGTTTTCATCGCACTTGTGAAGATATTAAAGCCACCAAGAAATTCGTCATCTACGGCGGAGAAGATCAGTTTCCATTAGCAGCTGACACCCAGGTGATTGGGCTTGCTGAGTTTTTGACAATGTTGTCTTAGAATGGCTAATATAAAAACTGGGTTAACGCTATTTCAAGGTCGTGAAGTGGTACATATGTTTATTTATTTTTATCCTAGATAATATTTTAAATGAAATGAAATACATCGCCCATAAAACAAAAAAACACCTCAAATCCAACGAACAACATCGGGGTCAAGGCCATCAACGTTAATAGCCTCATTTGCTCTGATGAAAAGCTGTTGTAACTTAGGCAAAGCTTGCAATGGTGAAAAATCAACGATTGAGGTATCAATTGCCACTAACGTCTGCAGTTCACACAAACAAAGTAAAGGAGTAATGTCATCAATATTGGTTAACGTTAACCTTTCCAGTTGAACAGGTTTTGATAAACAATCTAATACCTTGGCGACATTTTGACTTTTCAAGCAATTTAAATTCAACTGTGTAATATTTTTATGGCTTGCCAAAGCAGATAAGCAAACATCTTCAAGCGTAACCGAGGACAACAAATCAACCAACAAAGGTGAGTAAAAACCCATATACGGATTTTCACTATCAAACCAAGGTTGTTCGACCATAGCCAAATGAATCAATTTATCTGTAGCACTATCAAAAATCTTGCTAGTCACACCACTGTGGGGATTAGACAACAACTGCACTTGCAAACGAAATTCCAACCATACGGTTGAAATATGATCTCCCGGCTTAGCCCAATTTCTTTCCTGCTCCACAAACCGCTCATCGTGAAAACAATACTTCCACAAACGTCGGGTCCATCCGGCCTTGCCATCAAACAACTCAAACAAAAAAGTCAGCGATTGTTGCCATGAGGCGGCATTAGCCCATTGCGCTAATACAGCTTTGTTTACCCGAATATCTAGCGATATTTCATCCTCCTCATCTTGCTCCAGCCACTCAGGGTTCTCAATCTGCTGCTTAATGTAAACAGCTGCAAAATACTCCTGAAAACTCAAATGCATAAAGGTAAACTGGTTTTCACCCCGGGGGATCAACAAACCACTACGACGAGCAACCCAATCAAGGAATTGTTCAGCATATTCACTATCACATCGGTCAGCTGTGTCCGCCATACCCGCTTCAATCCATAACAGGATATCGTTACGGGGTATTAGCAATTCCAAAGCCTCATCGCTTTGTGCCTGACGGCGTAATTGCATTTCAAAACCAATCCGAGCCAACCAGCTTTGTTTCTTTTGCCAGGGGGTTGAACCTACTAATTTACGTGCGGTATCTATTGACTCCAGATAAGCCTGCGCAATATCACCATAAAGCAAGGCTCGACCACTAGGTAGTTGGCTACGAACTTTGTAAATCAACGCCATCATCATTAGCAGATTAGGGATACGAGCCAGTCGCTGAGTGTCAGGGTTATCTTGTATGGCTTTAACAAATTCAGTACGCAGTAATCCGGCACCAACAGGACTACCCTGCTCTTGATACCAGTTAAGTGCGAAGCGGGAAATTTGACTGTCAGTGAAGGGAGCCATATAGAAAATTGCCGGATTAAGTATTGAGTTTCCCCTCCCTACATCATCCGTAACACCCTCTCTACGTGCACGTTTATATTTTGCTAACTTATTCAACGTACGAAATATGTTCGAGTGTAATGGAGCCTCTTCATAACCGATAATCCGTGAGGTACAGACAAAAAAACATTTGGGATATTGACGAAATCCTTGCAACAGTATAAAAATCAATTTTTTCCGTTGTTCGATACCTACCTCATCAAGGCCATCAAGCAAAAATAACACTTCGCCAGCCGCCATATACTCCACTAACACCTCTGGATTATCTCTAAGATGCTTTGCCACTGGTCGTTGTAAAAATGCTTGTATCAATCCATCAAAATCAACCACCTCCGCCAACGCCATGTCTCGTAAAACCATGGGTACAGGCACACTATCAGCCAGTGCACCGGGCATTTTTTTGGCAAAACCAACCGCTTGATACCAAGCAAGATAATTAATCAAAGTACTTTTGCCAGTACCTGGATCACCCAGGATCACCAACCGTCGTTTTTCCAATAGCTGAGTAATTGGACTTTGCAATTGTGCTTTTGGCGGCGCAGTTTCCAAAGAAAGATAATGCGCCGACACACTTTGAGGAACATAAAGGTAATCCATCAGCTTGTCGGCGTTGGCCTGTAAATTTGGCATCCCCAAAAGTCGAATATGGCTATGCCAAGCATCTACGTCATTCAGATAATTACGTAAAACTGGATGGCTATTGGGTTTAACTAATTTAGCCATTAGTTCAGGCACGGGTTCAGGCATTGTCATTCGCTATGGAGTTCAGTGGTTGGGCGAAGTAATAGCTGACATTATGGCCGTTATGTCCTGCTCTTTCAATTGTGCGTGATGGATTAAAGACTGGATCCAAAACACCTTCACCGAGTAAGGATCAGGATAATGACTGCTAATTAAACTCTCTAAGATATTGTCTGTTTGTATTTCTTCAATCTTCAATGGCAACTCAAGACAATCCAGATAAGTTGGCCATTGTGCTGCTCCATCAGGCCATGGCTTGGCTGCCCAAAGCGTAATTAATCTGAATAAATCGGCGGTATATTGCCAACGCTGAAACAGTTCCGCATGAAACTGATAAACATAAGCCAATATCAGCAACCCCTGAATGGCTTTAGCTTGGTCAACTTGCGTACCCACAACTTTAATCAATGGAAACCACTGATTAAGTACATTCGCCAGCGCCTTGATACGTCTCGGGTTTGGCGGCAAACAACGAATGAACTCCCCTTGATCATTCGTTACCGCTGCTGTAATTTCAAGCCGAAAAGCGGTATCATCAATCCACTGCAATAACAAGTTGACCCCATCAAATGGCGGCGTCAACCGCTCAATGCTAGTACATAATTTCTCCAGATAGGCTTCTGCTTTTAAGCGCAAAGCCGCCTCAGAACCTTTACTGTCAAAGCGAGTTTGCTCAGTGGCAATGGCATCAATGATAATTTCTTGATTCATGCCTAATATAAACACGCAATTGTTGAGATCGAGATAAATCTTAAGTCCTTCGAGCAAACGATAAGCCGCCGTTGGACTGCAACGGTCAAGGTCATCGATAAAAACAACTAATCTTCTATTAGCGCCGATCAACGAGGTTATTGCTTCCCGAAGAAAATCCTGAATAGTATCGACGCCAAGGCGATTTTCAAGGTTTTGTTTTTCCCATTGCTCCCCCACTTTCTGAATGCCTTTGGCATCAATCGGCAAGGTTTCAAGTTTTAGCAGTTTGGTAATATCTGCTAATGAATTGAGCACTGAACGACCCGCTACAGTGCCAAGCTTTTTGCCGCTATTTTTGAGCTTATCCCAAGAAGAGTATTGCCTGCGGATCTCTTGTAACAAGGCAATCACTGGCGCACTTTCATGCTGGTATTGCCACGCATCAAACCAAATGGTGACAACTTTGTTTTTGTGATGACCTTTTTTCAGCTGCCTGTTAACAGCATCCTCACAGCCCTCGATTGAGCCGTCCATATGATAACGTAATTGGCGTAAAAAGCTGGTTTTGCCCGAACCCCAATCCCCATGAATACCAAAGGTTTGTGGCGCGTCGCAACTGAGAACTTGTTGAGCTTTGGCTTCGATGAGAGTTTGACGGTCGAGTTTGTCGAATAACGTGGGATGATCACTGTGCATGGTATCTTTCCTTGGATTACTAACAGTAATTTTTAGTGTAGACCATCAGCTTGATACTTGCTTGCTTCCTCACAAAAACCAACCACAGGTTCAGCCTATGACTTCACTTTTTCACTCAGTTCCCCACTCCATATAATTTTTACAGCCCTCGTTGATTTAGGAAAGCTTTCAACTAGACTTGTCTCAGGAACAGTGTTATTGGTCAAAAATCAACCACAGGAGTGTGGTCAATCATTTAATGAGGAAGAAACATGAGGATTCTAAAAACATCAAAATTACTGCAAACCAGTTTGCTCAGCCTGTTGTTGGCCAGTGGCTGTCAAACACCGTCATCAACGCAAAACGACATTCGCACATCAGGGTTAACGGCACCCGTCAGTTGCGGCTCTTATCAACAATCGGCATTACAAGAGCCTGATACCATATCAGCACAAAACGGACAGTTACAAACGGTATTCGTGGTAAAAAGCGAGGCCAAATGCGCCCCTTTCTGGAATGGTAGCGCATGGACTTTACAAAGCATGACGTTACGTAATTATGGTTACAACACCGTGCCGGTAGATCTCAATCAACCCACAGATGTTGATGCCATGATCAATAACGGCACCATCAAATGGAGCTATCCCGGTGCGACCCTACGACTTAACAAAGCCACCACAGCACAAGGCACTGGTGACCGCTTGCGAATGCGACTATATAATCGATTAACGCCCAACATCGATGTCGGCTGCCTCGCACCAACAAACAGCACAACACCTAACTGTTTCCATGGCAATGAAATCACCAACATGCATTTTCACGGCTCTCACGTCTCGCCACAGCCACACCAAGACTATGTATTGTTAAAACTCTATCCACAGGGTTCTACTGGCATAAACCGATTTGGTCCTAATGGTCAACTAAACCCGGCAGTTGCCATTGACCAATACGACATTAACGTCGATCCACTACTTTATGAACAGCCCGACGGCACTCATTGGTATCATGCCCATAAGCACGGCTCTACAGCCATTCAAATCCTCAACGGCATGGCAGGAGCACTCATTGTTGAAGGCCCTTTCGACACTTGGTTGAATGATTATTATAGCAATCAGGGGCAGACGCTAACTGAAAGGCTACTGGTCATACAGCAGATTTCAGATATATTACCGATGCTTGTAGACCGTAAAGCACCAGGAACCGCAGTACCTCCAGGTGCTCCTTTGGTTAATGGTCAAGGTGATCCCATGCTCACCATGCGTCCGGGTGAAATACAGCGCTGGCGTATTGTTAATGCCACAATGCAAGCGTCTACACAATTATTGGCGAATCTCCCCAAAGGTTTTACGGTTAAGCAAATCGCCATGGATGGAATTCAATTTGGTCCTGTAAACTACGCCGATCAGCCGTTACAAACAACCAGTGCCGCTGGTTCACCCCAATTTACCCTCTCACCCGGCAACCGCTTGGATTTACTGGTACAGGCACCCGCAACATCAGGCACGTTTAAAGTACGCCAAAAAAACATTGGTAATTTGGCACATAATGTAACAAAATCAATACAAACAAAATTAGCCGCGGCCGCCACACCTAACTTATTTACGGTGTCGGTTAACAGTGGTTCAAACGCAGGTATGACAATGCCAACGACTTGGCCTGCTTTGCCGCCTTATTTGGCTTATGACTCGATACCTGCACCGACAAAATCCAAAACAGTCACCTACGGTGTGAGTCAAGCCGTAAACCCGCCGCCCACAGGCTCGATAAATCCGCGCATTTTTAGCATCAATGGTGAACAGTACAAAAAAAACTGTGTAAATGCCGAATTTACTACTCAGTTAGATACATCAGAACAATGGACAGTAAGCAACGTCGTCACCTCAGGCGGTCAGAATACCTATGGTGCCACGATGGCTCACCCCTTTCACATCCACACCAATCCATTTTTAGTCTACAGGAATGGTTCTACTACCTATAAAGCCCCGATCTGGCAAGACACTATCGCACTGCCAATCAACGGCACAGACGAAACCAGTAGCTCTGTGGAACTGAAACTGCACTTCACCGACTTTACCGGGGAATACGTGCAACACTGCCATTTTCTCGGTCACGAAGACCTTGGCATGATGACCAATGTGCAAACCATTTGTCCAAACAACTCGGTCTTGTCATTCGGCCGTCCCACCACCAGCACAGCGGAGTGTGTAGCAGGCAATTTCATACCAGCGGCGATGATTTGCCGTTAAAAAGGAGTCATCACACCATCGCCTTGCAGCGCAGGGCGATGGGTTAATCCACAGGAACATAAAATACTTGGTCTAAATCTTGCTCTTTTTGCTTTGTTCCTGCTCTGCCCATATCATTAAACCCCCTATTTGGGTTAAAATGCGCGGCTATTATTCAGCTGATTTATATTTTCATGGCCCCGAGCAGACAACTTACCGTTATTCACAATGCCAATCTCTATGATCCAACCCCGATGGGACTTAAATCGCTGCTCATTGGTGGCGGTAAAATATTGGCGATCAACGATTGCGCAATTGAAATGCCAGCGTCCCTTGATGTCGAAATCATCGACCTTGAGGGTAAATATCTGGTACCGGGATATATTGATAGCCATGCCCATATTACTGGCGGTGGCGGTGAAGCCGGTTTTGCCACGCAGGTACCACCTGTGCCTATTAGCCAATTTACCAGTGCCGGTGTCACCACGGTCGTCGGCTTGCTCGGCACTGATGACTTAACTCGCACCACTGGCAATGTACTAGCCCGAGTTTACGGTCTACGCGAAGAAGGGCTCTCAGCCTATTGTTGGACTGGCGGTTATCATTTACCGTTAACCACCCTCACCGGTAGCGCCAAATCCGATATTGTTTATCTTGAACCAGTGATTGGCGTCGGCGAATTTGCCATCAGCGACCATCGCTCAAGCCAGCCAACATTTGAAGAAGTCATTCGTCTAGCCAGTGAAGCCCATGTGGCCGGTTTAATGACAGGTAAAGCGGGTGTACTGCATTTTCATCTCGGTGATGGTGAAAGAAAACTTGAATTGATTCAACGCGCACTGGCAGAAACAGAATTACCCGCCAGAGTCTTCAACCCCACCCATATCAACCGTAATAAGCCGTTATTCGATCAAGCCTGTGAGCTATTAAGTTCAGGCATGTACGGCGATATTACTGCTTTTCCTGCGGGCACAGCTGCCCCAGGTTATGAAGCATCAGAGGCCATTCGCTTGGCGGTTGAACGCAAAGTGCCACTGAATCGGTTAACCTTAAGTTCTGATGGTGGCGGTTGTTTGCCTTGTTTTGATACGCAAGGTGAGTTGACCAGTATGGACTTTGGCCGGGCAGCCACATTACATCAAACCGTGCTTGAAACTTTAGCTGCCGGTGTTGATTTGGCTAAGGTGTTGCCGATGCTAACGGCCAATGTCGCCGACTTATTGCGACTACAGCATAAGGGCAGAATTGCCGTGGGTAATGATGCTGACTTATTGATATTGAATAACTGTCATAAAGAAAATAAGCACCAAATAACTGCTGTCATGGCCATGGGGCGATGGCATCAGAGCATGGAAAATGAATTTATAAAAGGTACTTTTGAGTAGAGGTAATTATGTGTCCAGCGAAAATTGTTAGTGGGGGAGAAAGAGGGTATGTCATACCAATTGGTGGTGCCGAAGAGCGCGTAGATAACCCAGTGATTTTACAACGGTTTGTTGATTTATGTGGCGGCGCAGATGCTCGTATTGCGATCATTCCAACCGCTTCACGGTTAGAAGACACCGGTAGCAATTATGAAGTGGTCTTTAAAGATTTAGGTGTAGCCGAAGCGTATTCGCTGCCAATCACCGAACGTGAAGACGGGCAAAAAGAGGACTATCTTGAAGCCCTCGACAACGCCACTGGCATCTTCATGACTGGCGGTAATCAATTACGACTATCAACGATTTTGGGCGGCACTTCAGTCGCACAAAAAATCCGCCGCTTGAATGCGGATGGCGTACACGTCGCTGGCACCTCAGCGGGTGCCGCTATTATGCCTGAACATATGATTGCTGGCGGTCCTACAGGCGGTTTGCCTAACGAACAAGGCGTCACTATGGCACCGGGTTTAGGTTTGATTAACAAAGCCATTCTCGATCAGCATTTCAGTCAACGCAACCGTTTAGGTCGTTTGCTATCTGCCATCGCCTATAACCCATTTGCCTCAGGCATTGGCATTTGCGAAGACACCGCCGCTTTCATCAGCCCCGACGGTTTGCTAGAAGTCGAAGGCAGCGGCAGCATCACCATCATCGACCCCACTGGCTTGCAATACTCGTCAATGGCCGAAGCCCGCACCGGTGATTCTGTCACTATGCTGGGATTGAAATTACATATGCTCAGCGCTGGCTCCAGCTATGACCTGTCAACTCGTGAAGCCTTTCCACCAAAGTAAACTGCAATGTAAAAACACCAGAATAAATTCTCGTCTACGACAAAACGTAGACGAGGTTTCAACCTCGTTTATGGATATAAAACCAGTTACAAATCTCACCTAATCTAGCCCAATGTCCTCTCGGACCAAATTTTTCTGTCATTTTGTTTTTTCTGCTAGTACCGGGCAGACTTTTAATGCTATGTTCGTGAGCAATAAAGCTAGACGATCCTCTGTGTCTGGTAATACCAGTGACTAAAAACAAATTCCAGGTTGTGCTAATGAAAATCCTTTCATCAAATGTTTATGTTGGACCGAGCGTCTACGCTCATTTTCCCGTTATTCGTCATGTCGTTGACATTGGTGTGCTTGAACAATGGCCTTCGGTCAAATTGGGCGAAGCGTTTATTAATGGTTTGGTCGAGGCGTTACCAAATCTGGCTGAACATGGCTGTTCTTATGGTGAACCCGGTGGTTTTATCCGGCGGTTAAAAGAAGATGAAGGCACTTGGATCGCCCATATCTGGGAGCATGTCACCATTGAACTGCAATGTATGGCAGGCACCGATGTGACCTTCGGCAAAACCCGTGGGGCTGGAGAAGTCGGCCAATACAACATGGTTTATGAATACACTCAGCGTGATGTCGGTCTCGAAGCCGGTGAACTCGCTCGCTCGCTGCTCATTTCATTAATGCCTGAGGCAATCCAAAGTCAACTAGAAACCCGTTTGGTCGATGGCTTTGATTTTGCCGACGAACTCAACGCCTTTATCCGTTTTGCCCAGCGCAAAGCCTTTGGTCCCAGCACCGATTCTTTAGTTCAAGCAGCTAAAGATCGCGGCATCCCGTGGCTACGACTCAATCAATACAGCCTAGTGCAATTTGGCCATGGTAAATACCAGCAACGTATTCAAGCCACCATCACCAGTCAGACCAATCACATCGCGGTAGAAATTTCTTGCGACAAAGAAGACACCCATAATTTACTCAGCGATTTGGGTTTACCAGTACCCACTCAAAGAATGATTTATTCAGAATCTCAGGCCATTCGAGCCGCTGAACGCATCGGTTATCCGGTAGTGGTTAAGCCTCTTGACGCTAACCATGGCCGAGGGGTTTCAATCAACCTAACCACCAAAGAACAAGTGATTGCAGGTTTTCTCCATGCCAAAGAACATGGCAAAAGCCGAGCGGTATTAGTTGAATCCTTCCTAACCGGTTTTGACCACCGCATGTTAGTGGTTAACGGTGAGTTGGTCGCCGTAGCCAAACGTGTTCCGGGTCATGTCGTTGGTGACGGCACCCATACTATTGCCGAACTAGTGGATATTGTTAACGAAGATCCGCGTCGCGGTGTCGGTCATGAAAAAGTACTGACCATGCTCGAATTCGACAAACAAGCATTACGCTTGCTCGAAGAGGCCGAATTCACTCAACAAACCGTGCTGCCCAAGGGTGAAATTTTCTATCTATGCTCAACCGCCAACCTCTCTACCGGTGGTACCGCCATTGATTTAACTGATGTTGTTCATCCAGATAACCGTTCAATGGCCGAGCGAGCCATCAAAGCCGTTGGTCTGGATATTGGTGGTGTTGACTTTTTGACTGCCGATATTACCCAATCTTATAAAGACGCTGGCGGCGGTATTGTCGAAGTCAATGCAGCGCCCGGGTTCAGAATGCATGTCGCCCCAAGTGAAGGCAAACCTAGAGACGTATCAGGTAAAGTGATGGACATGTTGTTCCCACCAGGAACACCTTCGCGTATTCCAGTGGCGGGGATCACCGGCACCAACGGTAAAACCACCACCTCGCGAATGTTATCGCACATTTTAAAAACCGCCGGGCATGTGGTCGGCATGACTTCCACTGACGGAGTTTATATTGATGGTCAGCTCACGGTAAAAGGCGATATGACCGGGCCGATTTCATCAAAAATTGTCTTGCGTGACCCTTCTGTTGATATCGCCGTGCTTGAAACCGCCCGTGGCGGGATTTTACGCTCAGGCATGGGTTATCGTGAAAGTGATGTTGCCGCCGTATTGAACGTGCAGGAAGATCACTTAGGTCTTAAAGGCGTAGATACCGTTGAACAACTGGCTGAGGTCAAACGAATTGTCGTCGAGATCGCCAAAAATACGGCAGTATTAAATGCCGATGACCCGTCTTGTTTAAGAATGGCTGACTACACCAAAGCCAAGCATATCTGTTATGTTACGGTTAATCCGGGGCATGGTCTGGTACGTGAGCATATTCGTTCTGGTGGACGCGCTGTGGTACTCGAAAAAGGCATCAACGGCGATATGATCACCTTATATGATAATGGCGCTCATATTCCTTTGTTATGGACTCATTTGATCCCCGCAACCCTCGAAGGCAAAGCGATGCATAACGTGCAAAACGCCATGTTTGCAGCAGCTTTGGCTTATGGATTAGACAAATCGTTAGAACATATTCGCGATGGTTTACGCACCTTTAATACCACTTTCTACCAAGCCCCTGGCCGCATGAATGTTTATGATGAACATCCATTTAGAGTCATTCTTGATTACGCCCACAACAAAGACGGCGTTGGTTTTATGAGTGATCTGGCGACCAAACTGGAGATTAACGGCAAACGTATCGTAGTACTGGCGGGACCGGGTGATCGCAGAGATCAAGATTTGCAGGATATTGCCAAAGCAGCAGCTGGACATTTTGATATTTACATCTGTAAAGCCGATGATAACCGTCGTGGTCGGGGTCATGACGAAGTACCTGTGATGATCGCCAACGCGTTAAAAGAATGTGGCATTGACGAGAGTGCCATTCTCGTTGTACCTAGTGAGGTTGAAGCCGTTGATAAAGCCCTGTCTTTAGCGGCACCAGATGATTTAGTCATGGTATTTGGTGATGCCATCACCCGTTGTTGGAAGCAGATTATCAGCTTCAATAACCAAGGTATTGCTGATACCACTCAAACACAGACCAAACCAGTGCAAACAGTAGTCTCAATGCTTGAAACCAACGAACCGGATACCTTTGTACTTGGCAGCGGAATGCGCATTGTTTCTGACAGTCGTGGTGTTCGGGTGGTTGAAGAACTGGACGAAGATGCGGACTAAACGCTTTGGGGAGGTCAAACAGTATGATTAAACTTGAGCTGGATGATAGTCGTCGGTTAACAGGCAAAGGGTTGTTATGGGATCGCCCCGGGGCGATCATCGACGCATTTGTCCATGGTATTGACAAAAATACCGTGGTTGAATGTTGGCAAAAACAGGTCAAACGATTGCTTGATGGTGTTGCTTGGTCAGCTGAGAGCTGCACTCAGCGCATTTTTGAAGACGGTGTAAGTCTGGCATTGAGCGCACCACTTGATGCGCTTTACGCTGCCACAGAAATCAATGAAGCCGCATGGGCGCTGACTTGTAATGAATTGTTGGGTCATTCGAAAGATGTTGATGGCCTTTACCAAGAATTGCTCGCAACGCTGTTGCCACTGATTGATGATGAAGTTAATCCGCCATTAATGGCCTTAATCAAACACGCCGAACAACTTGATGCCCCTTGGCTGACCGATGACGACGAGTTTTCATTAGGTTTTGGCGCTACCACCGAAGTTTGGCCGATAGACCAGCTGCCGACAATCGACGAAATTGACTGGGACAAATATCACCGAGTGCCAGTGGCGATGATCACCGGCACCAACGGTAAATCGACCTCAGTCAGATTAACCTCAGAGATCGTCAAGCAAACGGGTCAACGTTGTGGTGTCACCTCAACGGATTTTATTCGTGTCGGTGATACCATCATCGACAAAGGTGATTATTCTGGCCCCGGTGGCGCACGCACCTTACTGCGCAACACCGAAGTTGAAGTCGCTTTACTTGAAGTCGCCAGAGGTGGTTTATTACGCCGTGGTTTGCCTATTCCTCGCATTGACGCCGCACTTATCACCAATATCGCCGAAGATCACCTCGGCCAATATGGCATTAATACCATTGCCGGATTAACCGCGACCAAGTTTATTGTCGCCAAAGCGCTTGATGAAGCGGGCATTTTAGTGCTCAATGCCGATGATAGTGAATTAGTCAGAGTCGGCAGTGCGATCGACAAAACTAAATGTTGGTTTTCTACCAATGAGAACAACCCCATCCTAGTTGAACATTTGAGTAAAAATGGCGCTATTTGCTTCGTTCGTGACGGCATCATGATGTATCAAGACACTCAAGGTAGCAGCGAAATCATCGCAGTAAACGATGTGCCGATGACTTTCTCCGGTGCCGCCAAACACAATATCCAAAATGCATTAGGCGCGATTGGTCTGGCAAAAAGCCTCAATATTGCCGATGAAGCCATTCGCGTTGGTTTAGGGGGGTTTCGCAGTGATGCCACAGATAACCCCGGGCGTGGCAACGTATTTGAAGTCAAAGACGCAACAGTGATCATGGACTTTGCCCACAACGAACACAGCATGACAGCGATTGCCTCAACGACAGCGAATATGCCGTCAAAGCAAAAATGGCTGATGTTATCGTCTGCTGGTGATCGCAGTGATGATGAAATTAGAGGCATGTCCACCGCCGCGTTGAGTCTGGCACCAGATCACCTAGTGATCACCGAATTAGAATGTTATCTACGTGGTAGAGCACCGGGTGAAGTATCGAATTTGATTGATCAGGCAGCCAAAGCGTATGGTTTGGACAGCTCAGTCATTCATTTTGTTAAATCGCCATTAGCTGGTGCTGAGCTGATTGTTAATCGGCTTGAGCCGGGAGATTTGGCACTGATGCTGGTGTTGACTGAGCGGGAAGAGATAGTGGAATTGTTGGAAAATACGTAATACGCGTATAGCAATAGTGGTTCGCTATTCTTGAAATACAACTTCAATCGGGTAGACTGAGTAACATCAGCTTTGACCATATCGCGTCATTTTGGGATAACAATAACGCTTCCCTAATGTAGGAGGGGCGTCCTCGCCGCGATCTGTGTCAAAGACACAGCAGTGTTGCCTTCGGCAACAATCGCGCCGGGACGGCCCTCCTACAAAACTGCATCATCAAACTATTATCTTATCCATTGGTATAATGAGGCTAAACGATTATGTTATGTGTTAATGAAGCAAAATATACGGGTAACTATAACCTTCACCTTATTTTTAATAATGGCAAAGAGGGTACTGTCAATCTTGAGGAAACCATATTCAATGATAAAAGAGCCATTTTTGCAAAATTGAGAGACGCTGCTAACTTTAAGAATTTCAAAGTTGAACATAGTACGGTGATCTGGTCTGATGAATTAGACTTGGCACCTGAATACCTGTTCTACCTTGCTTTCAAAGAAGACAGAGATTTTCAAAATCAATTTGAGCAATGGGGATACCTCAACTGACGCAACAACATCCACCGACCAAACCCACAACATCATCGGCGAGGTTTAACAAACTTCGCCATGCTTTGCTCAAACTGCTTCTTATTAGCATCCCCTTGCCCACAGGTAGTTGACGTACTCAACCAAGTCTCTTTATCAAAGCCATTAAAATCCTTACCCCTTTCAATTTGTGCGCAGCCCTTGCCAAATTTAATCACTCGATTATTTGGGTCAACCACCGCATGAGTTTCAAGCAAAGGTTTATTCACCGGATCATCGCTGGAATGAATTGACTTGATAGTGATGTCATCAACAATCGAATCGCTATAACTAAGGTTTTCCAGTGCTCGACTGTTCTTGGCTTCAATCAGCTGATTCATTTTGGCATAAGGGTCAAAGCTGGCTTGTGGAGTTTTTGCTACTGGCAATAATATTTTAGCCGCTTCGACGGGTGCCGGGGCTATTGTCTGTAAGGTTGCGCTAGCGGGTTTAATCTGTGGTTTAACTGGCTCTGATTTGACTAGCTCTGGCTGAGGCTCAATCGGTTCTGGTAGCTCAATCGGCTCTACTGGCTCAGGCACTGCCACAATCTCGGGCTTGGGCTCGGGCTTGGCAATAAACGATAAGGTCGCTTTAATAATCTGTTGTGGCTTTTCGACCATTGCAATGGGTTTAACGGGTTTCGTCATCGCCAGTAAATACAGCAACACAAGATGGGCGATCAACGAAACAGCCACTGCCAACGGTAGTGTTCCCTTGATTTTATCAGTGATGTTGCCTACTAAACTCAATGCTCAAAAAGTCCCATGTCACGATGCTGAGGGGATTAGACCTGTACAATAGCAAAGAGTTCTTACCACACTGAAATAAAAAGCAGTCGTTTAAAGGTCTCTTATGGTCCTTATTTTGCCACTTACTTGCATCATCAAAAGTAGTGACGTAACATTACAACAGGCTTCAAATACTATGAGCGTAATTATGACTGACAATATTATTGATTTTGGCAAGAAAAAAGCAGATTCAGAAAGTGAAAAGCAGTTTCTTGCTTTGCTTAGTAACGATATAGATAAAGGTAATATAAAGGAAATACCTTCCAGTGTTTTTGACCGGGCTGATGCGATTAAATATCAGGCTTTACTCGCTAAAAAACGCAATGACATCATTGAAATGTAGGTATTAATGACAATGGCAAACGAATGGGATCATCGTTCATTAAAATATTGGCATCCTCTGTTTGAAACACGTTACATGGATATGCTGACTCAAATAGAAAATTTGGGTCCGACCATATAGAGCAAATTAGGGTTACAGTTATCCTCAATATTCACGAGGTTGAAACCTCGTCTACGGCAGAGCTGATATGCCGTAGACGCGAATTCATTCGCGTTTTTTTGATTATCAATTGTTACCCTGTTTGATTGGTGCCGAAAATTTAATCACCAAAGACCCCGATAATTTTTATCACCATACAATGTATAAGTTTTTCGAAAGTGTCACCGACTGCATTAAAGATAGAATCTTCCCTCACCCCGACCATTCAAATTTTTTATTAGGCAATACCTTAGGCAATACCTTAGGCAAAGCCCACCGAGATTGGCGTAGGGCTAAAAACGGTCTTCCTAATCGATATCGACTTTTTTTTAAGTTTTCATCTACCGATAACGCTATCGTATTGGCTTGGTTAAATGACCACAGCACCTTAAGAAAAGACGGATCGAAAACAGATGTTTATCATGTTTTTCAAAAAATGCTAACGCCGGAGAGATACCAACCGACTTTCAGGCATTAATGAAAGCCTCCTCTATATCAGGTATTTAATCACCGCTTACCAAACACCCGTTTCAACAACTCAGTGGTTCGAGCTGCTGGATTTTGACGAATTTTATTTTCTTCGCCCTTAAGCATTAAAAACAAGCCATCGAGTGATTCACTCATAATATGATCTTCAATATCCAAGTTGGGCTTTTTAACAAAAGGAATCGATTCATATGTCGACAGCAACTGTTTATAGTCACCATAAAAACCGACCTTATTCATATTCGCTGTAATGATTGGGGCGAATTTTTGTTTTAATTGCTGCTCGGTTTGTGCCCTAAAATAATCGGTTGCCGCGCCTTCTCCACCGTTGAGTATGCCCCAGCCATCTGCAACGCTCATATTGGCAATAGCATTGAGGAAAATCTGTTGCGACTCACCAGACGCCTGTTCAGCCGCCCGATTCATTTGTTGTTCAAATTGACTAACGTATTGACCAAAACCCAGTCTTTCGACGTTTTTCGTCACTTTACTCAACGCTTCGGGCACTTCAATTTTAATCAATGCATTATTGCTGAATCCACCAGGCTTAAAAGTGCTTTTAATGGTATTACCAATCCCCACTGACAACGCTTTTTTAAGCCCCTCAATCACCGTTTTTTCGTCTAACGGCTGAGCCTGCAATGCATTAACCTCATCGACAATTCGTTGGATATCAGTTGACTTACAACCGCTCGTCGCAATCGCCATGGCGATTAAGCCAAGGGTACCGAAGTGCTTGATTTTCATAGTGTTCACTCTGCTTTTCAATAGTATGACGTATGTTAGGCTTAACCCCTGTCAAAAGCAAAAAACCAACCTCCCCTTGCAGGAAGATTGGTTTTTAAAGGTTAATCACGCGGGCACAGGATGCCCGTCAAGATATACCTGCTATCGCTTATTCATAGCTCCAAGTCATCGTCACACCAGCAGCTGCTCTGTAACCACGAACACCGATGTGATAAGTATCAGCACCCGGGTTAGTGACAGGACAAGTTTCATTGTTACCTGCACTGTATGGACGACAATCATAAGTTGACGTTGTAGGTGCCGCGCCTTTACGTAAATAAAGATCTGAATCACCAGTGCCACCGTTGGTAGAAGCAGTAAAGGTAGCTGCGCCAGCTGGTACGTCTACGGTCCACAGTTTCATTTCACCAGTGGCGACACTGATATCAGTAACAGTACCGCTATCACTTGGAGGCGTTGTGCCGCCACCAGTGGTGTGGTTACCAACCAGTGAAGTACCAGAGTATGCACTGTAACCGCGAACCATTACGTAGTAATCACCCGCTTGACCAGCTGGGAAATCACACTCTTCAGTGTTGCCACCGGCATATGGACGACAGTCATAACTTGAAGTGGTTGGTGCTGAACCAAACTTAACGTACAAGTCAGCATCACCTGAACCACCGCTCATGTTGAATGTAACGGTTTCAACATCAGACGGCGTAGTGTATTTGAAGTTAGTTTCACTGTTAGTTGCACCAGAAACACTCACTGCTACACCTTTTTCAAGGTCAGTAGTTGGTGGTGGTGGCGGTGGAGGCGTACCACCACAGGCTACGTCAACCGCAAGGAAAGCAGCCGTTACGTCAGCAACGGTGTAACCTTTGGTTTGTGCTGCGGCTTCTACACCACACGCGCCTTCGTCAAATGTACTGTTAGCAGTCCAATGCGCCTGGTTAGCCAATGCCATTACTTCGAAAGCTGTGCGAGTGTTCCAGCCAGCAGTATTAGCCAGTGTATAAAACGCTTTGTTGTAAACACCTGAGCTGTGATGAACGTCGATGCCGCTGTAATAATCGTTGGCACTGCCAATTGAAGAACCATCTTGTGGAGGGTTTTGCATGTAACGTAAAGCACCGTTACCTTTAAAGATTTGCTCACCAACTAACCAATCATTGGTGCCGTTCATGAAATACTCAGCCGCTTCACCTGACATATCAGAGAAAGCTTCGTTCATGCCGCCTGACATGCCGCTATATACCAGAGCAGAGTTTTGCTCGGTGAAACCGTGAGCAACCTCATGCGCAGATACGTCAAGAGAAACCAATGGATAGAAAGTGCTTTGGCCGTCACCAAAGGTCATGGCAGAACCATCCCAGAAAGCATTTTCATAGCTGTTTGAATAGTGAACACGCATAGTCAACTGGAATGACAGTGGTGGCGTACCAACATAAGTATTAAAAGTATCAAACACCACGTTGCCGAAATAATGCGCATCATTCAGTGGTGAGAATGCACCATTGATGGCTTTAACCGTGTTACGAGGACCAGAGAAAGAAAAGGCAGTGCTGCCTGAAGTGCTGTGATTCAAGTTAACCGTTTTAACATTGGTGCTGTTCATGGTATGAGTTGAACCACTGACGGTAACATCGTTGAAGCCAAAGTCAGTACCGTACTCGTACTCGCCAGTTTTGGCGTTACCGCCAGGGCCTGTACCAACCAATGCATGTTGCAAGTTGTCATAACCGAATACTGTTTCGCCAGTATGGGCATCAACAAAGAATACCGGACGCGTCGGGCTGCCGCCATCTGTTGCAGGCACAACATAAGAAATACGATGAACCAGTTTTGGCTCGTTGTTCAACATGTAGATGAACATGTCGTTCTGTTTGTTGTAAATGCCCGCTTTAGCCGATTTTGAGGCATTTTTGCCCAACACTTTATCGGTGTTGATCATGTTGTTCATGGCTTTTTCAGCTGAAATGCGAGGTTTAGTTGAGAAGCGTTTGCCGTCTAAGTTAAGAATTTTACCTTTAACATCAGTCAACAGACCCATCGCAGTTTTGGTTGCTGCCACGCTGTAACCAAAGACCGGAATGCCTTGGTACTGCTGTTGGAAACGAACGAGAGTGGTGTCGTTACCTGCGTTGATTTCTTTTACTGCCTTCATCTGTGTGCTGCCTGCCAGACCCAACACCTGGTTGATGTTATCGCTGCTGTAACCAGCTGTCATCAACGAAGCATCCTGAATGTTCGCAGCGTTGGCTGACATAGTTAACGCACAGGCGACTGCTGCACAGATTTTTGAGATATTTTGAATTTTCATTTGGTTCTCTTATTGTTCTCTAAAATGATTAGTGAGTTAGACTTTCAAGCTCTATTTAATGAGCCTTGTCATTCATTGTTGTTATATATAGAACGGCTTTCCTATCTCATCACACAAATTTCGTAACAACTTATTTGCAATCCCGCAAAGTACGTAACTCATGTGTTGTCAGGAACAAAATCTATTACAAAAAAACAACAATTGCCACTCCCAAATTTGCACCAATGTAAAAAAACGCTGTAATTAAGTTGAAAATAATAAAATATGAAAATATCACAACAAGCTCAACGATAATTTTTATTTGTTTTATATCAATAAGATAGGTCAATTTGTTGATATAAAATCGTTTCTTTTATAGCTCGAAACAACAGATGAAAAAAAATTTCAAAATATTTTACTTTTGTTTTTTCAGCCCACTTACTGGTAAATAGCTCAGCATTTTTTATGCCATACCGGGTTAATTAACAACAAAAACCAGCGGATTTGCGACATATTTGCCTATCCCGTGTTTAGAACAGCCTAATAGTTGCTTAAAAAACAAACGTTTTTGTAACATCTTTAATTGGTCAAAATATCAACTAAAAAATGACGGATTGAGGGCTGCACCCTTGTATCTGGATTAAAAAAACAGCAATAAAAAAGCGCTTTCATTCAATTTTCAAATCTTTTATCAAACAGTAAAAAAATCATCGATACACCATATGGGTTACGTTATATTCGCTGTAATTTCAATCTCATCTGACCTGTTTCAGATAAACCGCTCACGGACAACTTGAGCATAGCCAGTTTATGGCTATTCTGGCGGTTTATGGCTATAGTGGTACTGTTGTTCAGCCGTTGCACAGCTGCTGATAGACATCAGTAAATACAATAATTAAACGAACCACCTGCCACCAAAAAACAGGTTCAAAAAGTGGCATCATAATGAGCATTTCCTTGATCACCCAACTAATCAACCGGAGCAATTTGCAGATGGCAGTAATGATAGGGTCAACACAGCAGATTTATTCAATATGACCACAGATGAAGCGATCCCCTTGAAGATCATGAGACTGAGTTTTGCCGACAAAAACCAGGAGTCCAACTTTTTGACTGCCCATTATCAAAAAGCAGTGATCACCACCCGTTTCTCCATTGTATTAATTGCCTTCGCCTATTGTTTATTAAGACTATTTGAAATTTTTATCGGCCCTTTATTTGCTGAGTCGATATCTCAAGTTCGTGGCATTACACATACCGATATTATTATTGCTTGGCTGACCGGTTTATTATTACTGACTTATACCCGCTTTTATCTTAATCACTGGACAGTGCTGACGTTGGCAGCCGTACTCATTACCAATGGTGGGATTATATTGATAACAGAGCCCTCACTATTGGTGGGTAATGTGGCTAATTTATTCGGATTGCTACTTACCATCATGTGGCTCAATTTATTATCTGGGGTTCGATTTCGTTATTCTCTGGTAGCCAATTTATTAACTATTGTGGTATTCAACAGCCTATTGATTGGATTGAAAGACTTCTCGGCGCTGCTATTGCTCAAACATAACCTGCTTTTACTTGGTGCCACCACTTTTGGTGGGATTGCTTGCTATCGTCTCGAAGAGCTTTCACGGCAAGCATTTTTGCAGCAGCAATCAACCGATTCAATGTCGCAACAATTTACTAACTGCTCACAACGCCTGCAACAGCAAGTTGATGAAAAGAGCGAGTCGATGCAAACCATGTCTGCACAGTTTGCCAGCAGCTCAGAAACCCTGCAAAAACAAGTCGATGACAAAACTCAAGAGCTACAAGATACCCTGACTGAACTACGTGAAATCAACACCTCATACAATCGTTTTGTTCCCAGGGATTTTTTAAAACACCTCGGTAAAGACAGCATTGTTAATGTCGAATTAGGTAATCACACCTTACGTGACATGTCGGTATTATTTGCCGACATTTATGCCTTCACCACTTTATCTGAATCGATGTCGCCCAAAGAAAACTTCGACTTTCTTAACTCTTATCTCAGTCAAATTGGCCCGGTGATCCGCGAAAACGATGGTTTTATCGACAAGTATATTGGCGACGGTATTATGGCGATTTTTGACAAACAGGCCAGTGATGCAGTGGCTGGTGGGGTGGCTATTTTAGAAAAACTCAAAGTCTATAATGAAGGACGTAAACGAGCTGGTTATGTACCCATCAGTATTGGCATCGGTATCAACACTGGCAACTTAATGCTTGGCACCATTGGCGAGCACCATCGCATGGAAAGCACGGTGATCAGCGATACGGTGAATCTGGCTTCGCGTATTCAGGGTATGACCAGACTCTACAGCACACCGTTGTTAATCAGTGATGATACTTTTCAGCAATTCGACAATCCCGCCCAATTTGCCACTCGCATTGTTGACAGAGTGATAGCTCAAGGCCGTACAGAGGCTGTTACCATCAGAGAGGTATTTAACGCAGACCCTCCTGCAATCAAAGAAGCCAAATACAAAACCGCTGACATCATTGGTCGGGCTTTTTCGCGCTATCATGGCAGAAACCTTAAAGAAGCCGCCGAGTTATTTCGTCAAAGCCTCGACATTTACCCACAAGATACGGTGGCGAAAATCTATTATGAGCGTTGCCAATACTACCTCCGCGTTGGCATGGATGAAGACTGGGACGGTGTAACCGTATTAGATACTAAATAATCTCCAATCCGGCCATGAGGATACAGGCTATAGCTGCTGCGACTTTATTCATTGGTTGCATTATCATTAAATATTCTTGTTATTACTGATCAGAAAAAACTTATCGGGCGACACATAATCGCACATAAGCCTAGCTGTGATCGACTTGAAGCCATTGATTTTTCTGACAGTTTTTCTCGCTGCCGCAAGCAAATAATGATTAATTTACTGACGAATAAATTACAACATATTTTTAACATCTTGCCACTTTAATCCACATCGGCACTAATTTGGCGATTAAAAATGAGTGATTTAGACACACTTTGTAAATAGATACTGTTACGAATCGATAAAACCGGGATTTAATTAGCTAAAAAGTAAACAAAACAACTTTAGACCTCTGACCACTACAACTATTTGACGAAAAATGGCAGTTATAATGTAACAAAATGTAAATTTACGGATTGTTTACAATGATTGAATAGGCGTTAACGGATAGTCCCTTGTTTAAAACCGTTTAAGAGAATTCAGTCGATCTATCTGCCAAGCCTATTATTGACTGACTCGTCAACATATTTACCCATTTTTTCTTGAGTATTTATGACCTAAAAACAACCCCAATCAAATCCTAATCACTCAGTCGGGACAAACAGATAAAAAAGCGCAAAATGGACACAAAACAAGCTAAAACAGTACAAGGAACAACCGGATTGTGATAAAGCCAAAAGAATAAACCCGATAATCAAAAACCAAAGGTTTGACATACTCCAAGGTATCCCATAATTTAATAACGTGATCGTATGACAGGGGGATTAGCGATCTGAAATGAACAAGGAAATAGTAAAAACTAGGTATTGTTGGAAGACTCAGATGTGAAGTAAAAATATCAGTGCAAAAAGCTGAACAATAGGGAAATATCACATTTTAATTAACCACATCCAGTATTTTTATACAGGACATTTTAAAGAGGAATTCAACGTGGTCGAGTTAAATAAAAATTTTGAAGATATCACACAACAACAAAAAGTCGCCCTGCTAAACTCTGTTGGCAGTATTCAATATCTTGAAAAGATAGCTCATGAAGCGTTTCAGGACAAAGGTGGTGTATTGTGGCAAGAGCTGCAATTTTTGTTGTTTTCGATCAACCAACGATTGATGGAACGAGGTTTTGCTTTAGGAACAATCGGTTCAAAAGTAGACTGGAACATTCGCAATACTATTGAGCGAGTAGAACAGCAATACCTGTCACTTGATATCCAAATTCCGACGGAAATGACTGATCCAGACGAGTTTTTGGACTGGTTAAAAAACACCGTGATCACCAATCATCGCGTCAATCATCACAAACTGTTTGATTACTTTGACGCCGATGACCTTAGTGAAGAAGAGGTCCGCTACTTTTTAGCCAACTACCGAGTCAACATGCAGCGTTTCCATTTGCATGTCGCAGCATACAGCTTGATCGTACCGTTCGAAATGCGTGAAGAGCTTTATGACAATTTGCATGACGAATTTGGTGAAGGCAACTTTGAACAAGCTCACCCTAACCTGTTTGAGCCGTTGATGGACCATTTTGGTGGCGCAACTGATGCCGACATGAATGCCACAACTGCCAGCTTACTTAATACCAAAATCAACCTGTGTTGGTTTGCCGATGGGTTACATCACGGTATGGGTGGCATGGGTGCACTGGAATTAAGCATTCCATTGCAGCAAAAGCGCGTATTGGCGCATCTTCGTCGTCGTGGTTTGAGCGAGTCACTGGTTAAATTCTTCGTGGTTCATTGCGAATTAGATGAAGATCATGGTGATGGCTGGTTTGCCGCAGGTAGACCTTACATGAACAAACCAGAAGAGTTCCAAACAGTTCTATCTGCCGCTATTCGTATGCTTGACGCCCGTGCGCGAGTTTATGATGGTGTGCTTGAGCATATTGTTAATAGCCGTAAAGCTGCTGTCAATATCGCTGCTGGCAAGAGCACAACTATTGTTTGATGATTAACCAGCACAGGGATAAATACCTCTGTGCCGCCCTCGTCTACAATGCAACAACGCTGCTGTAGGCGAGGTTTCAACTTAAATTCCCATTGCTGCCCGCTATTCGCTTCATACATTGCCCCATCTAGTAAAACATCGTAATATCAACAGAACCCATTTCGCTTGCCTGTGGCGAACCGTGCAAAAACAACAAAGAACCCGCTATTTATGCCTACATCCTCGACACCCATTTTTAGCTTAATCACCTTCGCCAGTTATTGGGGCAGCAAATATGGTGGTATCAACGCCTTTAATGCCGACTTTCTTGAAGCCATGGCTCACACCTATAAAGGGCATGTCGATGTGATTTGCGTGGTCAATGACGCAAGCGAGGAAGATATTGAAGCTGCCAAAACCAAAAAAGTCACTTTGGTTCCGCTACCCTATGAACCATTCAACCCTCATCAAAGCGAAGCCCAAGCAACAGCTGCCATTGAGCAAATGGTTAAACAAAACATCAAATTCGATCTCAAAACTACCGTCTGGTTAGGCCATGACCGCATCACCGGGCAAGCGGCGTTAACCGCAGCCAAACAAGCCGGTGGACGTTCGGCTTTAATCCATCATATGAGTTATGACCATTACGAATCGTTTGCCGAAAATGCCGCAACCGCCAATGACAAACGTGATCAGCAAGAAACCTTGTTCAGTGATGCCGATATTTTAATGGCAGTAGGGCCTGTATTACGTGATGCACTCGAAGACATGGTGGATGAAAAAGCCAACATGATCATCCCCGGTCTTGCGGCGATAGAACCGAAGAAAAAAGCACCTAATACCTTTTCAATGTTTGTCAGTGGTCGCTTGAGCAAAGACGCTTCAAAAATAAAACAAGGCCAGCTGGCTGTCGCCGCCTTTGCCAACTGTTACAAACAGGCCACACAACAAGGTCAACCTGAGGCGATATTAAACCAACCCAAACTACTGATGCGAGGCGTCGATTTTGACTTAACCGGGCAAACGGATGAACACTACTCTGCCAGTGAAGCAAACTTGCAAAAATTCGCCGAAGGTTATGCCGATGCCATCATTAACCTGCAACCCCTACCCTACACCACAGACCGTCAGCGATTGTTTAAAGACCTCAAATCAGCCAGCGTTGCCGCCATGCCTTCTTGGCACGAAGGTTTTGGTTTGGTCGGCTGGGAAGCCATTGCCGCAGGTGTGCCACTGATATTAAGCACAAGAAGTGGAGTTTATGAACTCATCAAGCAAAATCACAGCGGCTTTGAACAAAGCCACCTTTGGGCTGTCGCTATTGGCGGCAAAACAGATGACCCCTACTTCTCCGACAAAGACTTAGCCACAGTCAGCGAAGCCATCAGGCTAATTGCCCAAGACCCAGCCCAAGCCAGAGAAAAAGCCCAACGCTTAAAACAAGAGCTGAGCGGTTACACTTGGGAACAATGCGCCAAAGACGTTGCTGGTTTTTTTGACTGGCAAATCAATCAAGAAGAGCCTGCCGCTATCAGTGAGATTCCGGGCTATCAAATGCCCAAAGCCGCTTTTGATAACAATAAGGGCATGGCAATCTCGGTATTATTACGCTCCAGCGAAGCCGTAGTGCCTTTTGATAACCTGCGCCAACCGGCACTAGACAAACTGCTGCAATGGTCAACAACTAGCGAATACCCCATCACCATTCGACTGATGCAAGGCGAAGGCGGATTAGGCAAGACCCGGCTGGCGACAGAATTATGCCACCAACTTAAAACCCAAGACTGGACGGTAGGTTTACTCGACAAAGACCAAACCCAGCCCCAATTAGCCACCCTATGGCAAAGCATAAAAGCCACAGACAAAGCTTGCCTAATCGTGGTTGATTATGCCGAAACCCAAACCGCTGAATTGATTGCCCTGTTTAAACTAATGTTAAGCCAACCCAGCGACAAAAAAGTCTGCCTGCTATTGCTCGCCAGAGACGGCGGCGAATGGTGGGAGCACCTAGCATCAAAAGACGCCACCACCGAAGCACTACTGACAGGCCGAGCAACATCAGGGCCTCATACTGTTACCGCTTTATATGACTCAGCAGAGCAGAGACAACAAGGTTATCAAAATGCCTTAACCGCGTTTGCCGAAGTGTTACAACGGGATGCACCAACTACCACCGCTGATTTAACTGGCGACCACTTCGCCAAACCCTTATTCATTCAAATGTCTGCGCTGTTGATGTTACATGGCGAACAACCCCAATCTGCCGACGGCATTACCCGCGCCATATTAAATCATGAACAACGCTACTGGGATGGCGCACTGAATAGCGCAGGTATAACTATCTCCGGCGCTAGCGCCCGCAAACTATTGGCATTAGTGACGCTGGCTGGCAGTTTTGCCACCGCAAAAGACGCCAAAGACTATTGGGATATCGCCGATAACAACGACTTATCAATGGCGCAATTCCGCCAACTGTTCGATTGCCTAGCACCGCTCTACCCGGCAAGCCAAGGTTTGCAGGCAGTAAAACCGGATATATTAGGCGAAGCCCTAGTCGCCGAAATGCTAATGAAACCAGCCGGAACCACACTATTATCCGCAGTGTTAAGCCAATCAGCCTCAAGCACAGTCAAACTTAATGCACTCACCGTACTTGCTCGGCTATCGCTTTATAAAGAAACATTAGATTCGGTGATTATTGCCGCATTTACCCAGCACTTAACGGGCATAAGCCATCAATTAGTGAAAGTTGCCGTTGAAACCGACAGTCGCTTAGCCAAATTGGCTGTCATAGCCATTGGACAATTAAAAACGAATGAACAAAATGCTGTGGCAGGGCAACTGGTTGGGCTGTTACCTGATGACTCTGTTGCTTTGAATTTTTTGCATTGTGAAATACGACGGATCATTTATGAGAAAGAGCAGAAAAAATTCGATAAAAAACCCAAAGCCATTAAAGTACAGGCAAGCTTTGCAGCTGCATTATATAACTATGCCTTATTGCTTTCTAATATCGGCAATAATGACGAGGCTTGTATTAAGATAGAGCAAGCTGTTGATATCAGAAGCCAACTTGCCGCTCAAGACTCTGTTCAGCATGAACCTGACTATGCTATTGCATTAAACAATTATTCTGCTTTTTTGGATCATACAGGACAAAATAGCCAAGCACTAATAACAACAAAAAAAGCCCTAGATATCAGAGAGCGCCTTGCCCAACAAAACCCTGACCGCCATGAGCCGAACTATGCTGGCTCATTAAGCAATTATGCCATTTATTTAAGTAGCGCAGGACAAAATGACCAAGCACTGATAGCAGCGAAAAAAGTTCTAGATATCACAGAACGCCTTGCCCAACAAAACCCTGACCGCCATGAGCCGGACTATGCTGACTCATTAATCAATTATGCCAATCGCTTAAGTGATGCAGGACAAAATGACCAAGCACTAATAACAGCGAAAAAGGCCTTGGATATCACAGAACGCCTTGCCCAACAAAACCCTGACCGCCATGAGCCGGACTATGCCCTATCGTTAAGCAATTATGCCGGCTTCCTGAGTCGTACAGGGCAAAATGACCAAGCACTGATAATCGCGAAAAAAGCCCTAGATATCAGGGAACGCCTTGCCCAACAAAACCCTGACCGCCACGAGCCGGACTATGCCACTTCATTAAACAATTATGCCAACTGTTTAAATGATGCCGGGCGATATCAGCAAGCGCTTGAAGCCGGGCACCAAAGCATCGAAATAACCAGCCGTCTTTACCACAAGCTGCCAAAAAAGCAGGCTTTTAATTTCGCTGCCCGCCAGCTTTTTAATGGATTAACCCGCTGGCTTATCGGCGACAGCCCAGCAGCTAATCTGACCGCGATTGATGACGATTTACTGCAACACCTTGAGGACCATCAAAAACCCGTCATTGAATTATTGCGCTTGTTCGTCGAAGCCCTGTCAAACAGTGAAACCACTGAGCCAACAACCGCTTTTACACAAATCCTCTCACTCCAGCAAACCATGTCACAGGCTCAAAAGCATCAGACAGAAGGAGAATATCATTGCGCAGCGGCTTGGCTTAACCATAAAGGTGCTGCTGATGAACAAACAGCAAAGTGGCTTGAACTGTCGCCTAAACAATGGCAAAAATTTAAACAACAGCGTCAAGGTAATGTGCCGGTATGGATGTTAGATGTGGCCAAAAAATTAATTAACCCTATCGCACCGCATCAAAAGGCTTAACATACTGAGCAAAACGAGAAAAATCGATATTGCCTCCGCTCAAAATCAAGCCAACTTTTTTACCTTTCATGCTCGCTTGCTCGGTGATTAAGCCAGCCAGTGGAGCAGCGGCTGCGCCTTCGGCGAGGTTATGGGTGTCGGTATAATAATGATACATGGCGGCGGCAATCTGATCGTCGTTTACACTGATCACCCGGTCTGCACCGTCTTTAACCACTTCAAAGGCTTCCTCTGGTGGCGCACTAGTTGCAATACCGTCAGCGATGGTAATGGCGTCGGCGGTGGTGATCACGCGTCCTGCATTAAATGACAATTTCCAGGCCGATGCGCCTTCGCTGACGACACCAACGATTTTGGTTTTTAATCCCAGCAAATCACGTGTTTTAATTAAACCCACAATGCCCGACCCCATGCCAACAGGCACATAAACCGTATCGAGGTCTTTTAATTGCGAGAACAATTCCAGCGCATAAGTCGCCACACCCAAAACCAAATCACGCTCAAAAGCCGCCACCACGCGATAATCATATTCTTGCTGCAATCCTAGCGCATGAGCACGCGCCGCTTCAAAATCTTTACCGTGAATGATCAGGTTTGCGCCATGACCACGAATACAATCATTCTGATCTAAACTATTCGACTCAGGCACCACAATAGTTACTGGCATTCCCATCCGCTTACCGGCATAAGACAAGCTTTGGCCATGATTACCACGAGTGGCCGAAATCAACCCTTTTGGCTGCGCTTTACTTTGATTGATGCTGTGTAACAACACAATGCCACCACGCACTTTAAACGCCGTGGTCGGGGTATGGTTTTCATGTTTAACCCACACTTCACAGCCGGTTCTTTGACTCAATAACGGCCAATTATATTGCTGGGTAGGATTGAACAACTGATGAATAACCCCAGCCGATTGCTCTAACTCATTGATTGTAAACATTACTTGTCCTCGCGATTGATTTGTTTTGGGGCCTAATCATATAAAGAAAATTAAAGTGACAATTGTCTCTAAATATTCACGAGGTTGAAACCTCGTCTACACCAGAGCTGGTACCTCGTAGACGCGAATTCATTCGCGTTTTTTTGGATTATCAATTGCGACCCTATTTAATCGGCACCTGTTTTTACTGTCTACCCCAACGTCAACGAACCACCAGAAAACGGAATAGTCTGCGCGGCCATAAAACGGCTTTTATCTGAACTCAAAAAGCTCGCCAGTTCGGCCACTTCGCTAGGCTCTGCCAACCGCCCCAGCGGCACTTTAAAGTCCAACATATATTTGAATTTTGGCGTCGAAATCAAATCTTCCGGGTAATACGACGCTCTAATATAACCTAATGCGATGGTGTTCACGTTGATATTATGACGCGCTAATTCCAGCCCAACCGACTTCATAAAGGCATGTTGTGCTCCGCGAGCCATGGCATAAGCACTGCCGCCCGGCGCACCTTCAACCGGTGAGGCTGAACCAATCAACACGATTTTGCCTTGTTTACGCGCAATCATTTGCGGGCTGACCGCTCGGGTGATTTTCATCAGCGGATCAACCAATGAAGTGATCAACGCCGACCAGTTTTCATCTTTGATTTCGTGCACCGGCGACATCCACGACGGCTCAAAAAAGTTGGCGATCAGCACATCAATATGGCCATGTTGAGCAATCAGCCGATCAACATTTGCTTGAATCGACAAGTCATCATTATTAACGATAACATTCGCCCCTTGCGCCGCAAATAATTCAGCACAAGCCGGACCGACAAATTGATCAGCATCAGTGATCAGCACATTCTTACCTGTAAACATTACAGCATTCCTTAATTTATTTGTAACTATTCAGCTTGTGGATAAAATGTCTTAAGGGTTTGACGGACTTTTCAAGTCACTGGAGCGCTTCGTTCTTAAAAAATAAAAACATTTTGACCACGGAGACACGGAGATACGGAGAACAACAAAGTCAAAAACCAACGAGTTTTACTTTTGACTTTCTCCGTGCTTCCGTGTCTCCGTGGTGAGCGCTCTTGATTATAAAGAACGAAGCACTCCAGATACCTGAACAGCCCAGCGGCCCACATAACGGTAGTCATACTGAATAGCTACATTTATTTAAACCTAGATCCCAGCTATATCACCAGACAATATGCTGGTTTTTGATTTTGCTCTTAATTGTTAACTTTAAAGACATCTAAATCCACACATCATTTTCAGCGGTCAAATCACTACCCGCTTCACCAGTATTGACCACATTTTTTGGCTCAATCAACAACACTTCACAGGTCTCGTCAGCTTGCGGACAATGTTTAACCCCTTTAGGCACCACATACATTTCACCGGCATTTAGTGTCACATCACCAGCTTCGAGTTTAATCGTCATGCTGCCTTTAATCACGATAAAAGCTTCATCAGTATCGGCATGATCGTGCCAAACAAATTCGTCTTTAAATTTAGCGAGTTTGAATTGATAATCATTCATTTCGGCAATGATCTTCGGGGTCCAAAATTCATCGAATTTAGTCAGTTTTTCGGCGAAGTTAACAACGTTATTACTCATTATGATTAATCCTTCTAATTATTTAAATTTACGGCAACAGCACGGTCAACGACGTACCAATCGGCCAGCCGGCAGGCAACTCAGCTCTGAATTCATAAGGTGTATTTTGCTGACTGGTTAACGGATAAAGTTGGCTCACCGTCGTGTCAATTTGCTCAGCACCAAAGCTGGCACTCAATTGAGCGCCCATAACAATGCGAGAAACCAACGGATTGGCCACGGTGCCAATAATTTGTAGTTGAGAAATCGAACTGACCGCCACCATCGCGGTACCTTTACTGACATATTCATGACTCTGGCTGATGCGCTTAGTCACCACCAAATCAAACGGCGCGGTGATGGTCGCTTTGCCAATCAGGTCTTTCACACTGTCGGCTTTTTGCTGATTAAACTGATGGTTACGCTGGGCTGCCCATAACTGCAATTGCGCGGTTTCAAACGCCTCTTGTGAGGCGCTGTTTTTCTCACGCAACACACTCAAACGTTTAACCTTTTTGTTCGAAATATCAATTTCTTTAGCATAATAACGTAACAACGCCTCAGACTGCTTCAATTCAAAGCTCAGTTGCTCAGTATCCAATAAAGCCACCACATCGCCTTTTTGCAAACGACTGCCTTCTCGGGCAACTTTCAATACCGGCGCATCCAATTGACTCGACAACGTAATATTGTGTGCCGCCACCACTCTGGCAGTCACTTTTAACCCGCCCGACTCAGCCGCACTAGCATTCAATGTAAAAAAGGCCAACCCATAAAGCAGCCACTGTAATGAAGATTTAAACATGATCACTCCCGATCTTAACCCGACGTTTGCTGACAAACCCGGCGATTTCAAAATAAACCGCCACCAACAACGGCAAAATAAACAAGGTCGCCAGCGTACTGCCAACCAAACCCCAACCCAGCGATAACGCAATCGATTTGGTATAACCCGACTCGCCGCCAATGCCATAAGCCATCGGGAAAATCCCCACCAAAGTAGTCAAGGTAGTCAATGCCACCGCTCTTATCCGACTCGTCGCCCCGGCAATCACCGCTTCAGTGGTTTGCTCGCCCAGCTGCGAAATCGCATGAACCATAATGATCGCATTGTTCACCGAGATCCCCACCACACCGAGCATCCCAACCATGGCAATCACATCAAGGTGATAACCAAACTGGTAAAATATACCCACCACAAAAATCAAACCAAACGGAATAGGCAATAACGACAAAATCACCTTAGCAAACGAATCCAGCGTAAAGGCAATAATCAACACCACCCCGATAATACAGAATAAGGCCATTTTCATCGCCCAATTTTGCGTATCATCTAATGCGGTATTGGCGCTTTCGGTGCTGATCAGATAATCAGGATTTTGCTGACTCAACGGCAGCAACGCTTGTTTCACCGCCGCTTTAAACTTGCCCAGATCGGTGGTTTGCTGATCAAACCGCACCGACACCTTATAACTGCGCAGACCATTTTTATGCGTGATATTCGACAGCGAAGTCCCCAACTGCCACTGTCCAAACACGCTGGTTGGCAAGGTCAGATTATCCCGAGTTAACACCGTCAACGCTTGCAGCCGATCAAACACTTTGTCCTCAGTCACTGCATAATCGCTGTAGATGTCGACATGATTACCCTCAAATCGAGTGAAACCGAGCTTTCGCGGGGTAAAGGCAGGTGTCACTTGCGCCAAAAATTCCGCCTCGCTAATATTGTATTGCTTCATCATGCGGTAATCAGGAATAAAGGTCCACGTCTCGCTGCTTCTGTCATTATCAAAATAAATCCCGCGCATTCCATCGACACTGGTCAGCGCCGTTTCTAGCTGGGTTTTAATGCCATCAATCGATACCCGGTCTTTGCCCTGAATAAACACATTGATCGCATCATTACCTTCACCACCCCGACCGCCGGAGGTCAATTCAAGCACCTCAAATTGACCGGTATTATATTTGCCCAGATTGTCTTTCAGCTCGCTTTTTAACGACCCCACCACCTGCTTGAAATTGCCCTTGAGAATTTTAATAAAGATGCTGAATTGAACGTAACGATCACCCTGCTTATTGATCCCGCCCAAACGCGCTTTGCCCGGTTGCGTCACCACATTAATATCAAACTGTTGTTTCAGCGACACCAGATAATCCTGCACCGGTTTAACCTGCGCCAAACTGTCTTCCACCGACTTAGCATTTTTCAGCACAGTGGTGATCTGCACCCGAGTCACCCCAAGATTGAGATTAAAATCAAGCCGAGTCTTCTCTTGCAAAAAGCTATACAAAGCGCCAAACACAATAATAATTAACGGCAACAACCAAAGCCGGGCTTTCATCAACCCCCTCAACAGCCGGCTATAATACTTCGCCAGCTGACCAAACAAATGCACACTGCGGGTTTTCACCCCTGAACTCATATGCACTAAGTGATTAGGCAAAATAAAGAAGCACTCCACCCAACTGATCAACAACGCCACAATCACCACCACCGGAATGGCATAAAACATCTGGCTCGATTGCGATTGCGAAAACAAAATCGGCAAAAATGCCACCATAGTCGTCAGCAAACCACCAGTGACCGGCACCATCAAACGTTTTGCCGCATTAACCGCCGTATCATTGCCCAACTGCCCGGGATTGTTTTGTTTGTCAGTACTATAGGCTTCGGACAACACAATCGAGTCATCCACCAAAATGCCGACAATCACAATCATCGCCATCACCGAAATCAAATCAAACGGAATACCCAACCACGCCAACACCGAAAACGTGCCCATATAAGCAATCACAATACCAAGGCTGGTCGAAATAGCGGTGCGCACCCCAAGAAAGAAAATCATCACCGCCAGCACCAAAACCAACCCCATCACCGCATTGTTGATCAACACAATAAACTGCTGATTAAGAAAATCAGTCGCCCGATCAACCACATTTAATTCAATCGGCTGCGGCAAAGCCGCTTTCATCGTCAGCAAAGCGGCATCAAGGTTATCCACCACAGTAATGGCATCTGCATTGATGTCTTGATAAATACGAATGAAAATCGACCCTTTGCCATTAATCGGCTGTAAAAAGGTATCTTTGGGGGTTTTATAATAGACATTGGCAACGTCCTTGAGGCGGACTTCACCAGTAGATTCGTTGGCGCTGAGGGTAATATCCTCAATTTCGGCCACTGACTTTACGTCTTTTTCCATGTCGATAATGATATTTTTACCATTATGCTTAACGTTGCCGATAGACACTTGTTTGAGGGTATCCATCACCTCTTTCACCACCTCCGCATTGCTCAAACCATGAAACGCCACTTGTCCGGTCTGAAACTCAATATAAAGGTTCTTTTTGGTTTCACGCGACTCGACATCAACCACTGACGGTACGCTGACCAGCGAACGCTTAATATAGTCAAGCCATTGATAATGGGTGGGATTATTCAAATCAAAGCCGGTTAAGGCAATCACCATCGCGGCGCTTTTTTTATCGCTTTGGTGTTTAATTTCCATTCGTTCAATATCACTGGGCAGCTTCCAGCGCATCGCATCAACCCGAGACTTAATCGTCTCCAGCATAGTTGCCGCCTGCTCTTTCTCGCTATCCCAGTTAATTTTAATCGCCGATTGCTGAGCTTTAGACGATGACGAAACACTCTGCACCCCAGGCAAACCCATCAACGTTTCTTCCAGTGGAAACGTCACTTCTCTTTCGATCATCTGCGGCGTGGCATTAGGAAAGAAAGTATTGATAACGATAACACTGCGCTCAGTGAAAGGCAGCACTTGCCTGACCATTGAGCCGATAGAATATAGCCCCAGCACAATAATGGCGACGCTAATCAGGTTGACCTGAAAACTGCGCTCGACGAAGAAACGAATAATCTTGTACATGTTACTACTTACTCCGCTACCAGCGTGGTTGCCTCGGGGGTTTTACCCTGAAAATAATCGCGTAAAGGTTTCAGCCGGGCGAAAAACGCACAGGCAATAAATAAAGCCACGCCATTAATGGCAAAGACCATTGGCATATTTTTGTCCGAAATATCAACCAGCAAACCACCAACCATTAACCCTAGCGGTATTGCAATTCGACCAAAAACTTCAACAATACCAAAGACTTTGCCCATAATTTCTTTCGGTGTTTGCTGCTGTATAGTGGTCACTATCATCACCGACAGCACAGTATACAGGTTCGCCTCAATAAATAGCAGGCTGATTGCCATGGCATAATGCGTCGACGCCGCCACCAACAACTTAGCCGTCGATAAAATCAACAACGCCACCATGATCACATGATAACGGTTACTGTCTTTAAGCTTCTTGGCAATCAAGGCACCGCTAATACCACCAAGAGTCAAAAACACCATAAACCACGCATACCAATCCGCCGACAGACCTAGCTGATCTTGGGTCAAAAACGCCAAATACATCGCCGTAGGGGCACTGATAAAATTAACAATCGCCACCAACATAAACACCCCGGTCAAACCCGGAAATTCCTTGCTCGCCCGCCACGAACTTTTGATCGCGGTAAAGATTTTAGTCAATGAAAATGGCGTTTTAATCGCCGCTTTTTTCGCCGCCAGCTCATCATCATCTGGCGTGGTTTTAATTACCCGAGCGCAAATCGACGAATACAAATAGGTCAACGCATCGACAATAAAAAACACCACAGGACCCAGCACCAGCAAAAATACCCCGGCGAATCCCTGACCCAAAATATTCGCCGCACTGACCGAAGAGGTCATATTGGCATTGGCTCTGAGCAAATGGCTTTTATCAACAATGCTCGGCACTAAGGTTTTGGCTGAAATGCCATAAAACGACTGACAAGCGGCCAAAACAAACACCGCCACCATCAAACCGCCAACTTTCACCACCGTGTTGTCAGACAAATAAAACAGCAACGCCAAAGCCAATGCGGTGACAAATGCCAACATGTCCGCTTTAACCATCACCTTTTGTTTAAATTCGCTTTCATCGGCGACAACACCGGCAAAAGAACCAAACAAAATCGCCGAAACCGCCGACATGCCCAGCACCATCGCCATGATCAAACCCGAATCGGTCAGCTCTTTAAGCACCAAAGTGATCGCAATAGTAAAACCAATCGAACCAAACTTAGACACCGCATTGCCTTGCAGCAACGCTTTATAATTGCGATCCCACAAGGTCGACTTATTTGAATCAGTCATTAGCTTGCCTCCCTTAATTGCTCAGCTCGTAACAGCTTGATAGTGGTCTTGCGTTTGGCATCATCAACAAAATAAGCCACCATGGCATCAAAGGTTTTTTCCATTTTGACCATCGACCCATGATTAAACAGCTCAGTGTTATAAGTGAATGCGCCGTACAAATCGCCCCACTGATCCACCAGATAAAACGACAAATCCTGCTTCGCCTCAATAAATGGCGGCACATAATAGTCAATCTCCACCGCTTTACCGGTTTTATCGGCCATCTGTTGCGCCATCGTGGTTTGCTCGTTATAAGACTGAATGCCATAACTCAATTGCTTAATCGGCAAATCGCTCAGGTGCGCTTTGATCAACTTCAAATGCGGGAAGTTCGGTTCAACATGGGCGTAATACTGGCCTTTAAGCGCCTGAATCAACTCAGACAACGACAGCTCACTGCTCATATCCACTTGGTAAATATTCCAGTTAAGGAATAATCCCAAGGTATTGGCAAACTCAGCTTGGCTACGACCGCCATTGGGTGAATAAATATGAAACACCTCAGCATCAGAATGACAAGCGACCATCAAACCAAACAGCGCCATACCGGTAACATAAGGCGTCACCCGATGCTGTTTCGACAACGATTGCAAACCGGCCAAAGTGGCTGGCGAAAACTTGTATTCGTGAATGCAACGCGAGCTATTAGGCTGTTGTCGCGTCCTTTGTGAATAGTCGACATCCGCCAACCAATTAAACGCCTTGCCACCTTTAAGCGTCTCGGTTAATCGGTTCAAATGCGGCTGAGCCTGGGTTTTAATTTGCCCGGCATCACGTAATTGCTGCTGATGGGCATCGAGATAATTGCTCATTTGGCTGGCATCGACATCCACTTCGGCACCAATAAACCGCTTGATCAGGGTTTGCTGCAACAAAGTAAAAGAAATGCCATCGAGCAATAAATGATGAGTGAACAACGACAATACACAGCGATCGTCACTGAGCAAAAAGACCTTGCAACGTAATAACACGTCTTCGGCCAAATTCATCGGATGGGCACGCTGTTTCGCCACTTGCTTTTTGATGGTGCTCATTTGAGAGCTTTCACTCAACGCTCTCAAGTCAACCAATTCAAAATCCGCATGACCTTTATCACGAATATGACACAGCAACTGACCGTGTAACGGACTAAAAGTCGCGCGTAAATTAGGGGTATTTTCAATGATATCGCGATAGATACTCTCTAACTGCTTAATGTCAGCAACCGGACTGACTTGCATATGATAATCAATCAAAAACTTCACGCTTTTGCTATTTTCACTGTTGTGATAAATCAGCTGCTGCACATTATTGGCCGGTAGCGACTGCACAATAGCAGCGGGTTTATCAGTATTTGTTGCTGCTTTCTTTGCTGCCCTATCGGGTAGATTTGGACACAGCATCGCTAACGCATCAAGTGTCGGCTCAACGTCAACATCGCTGATCACCAGCCGCGCAATATCTTCGATAGCGGTAATAATTTGATTCAAACGATTGATAGAGAAGATTTCAGTGTTGTATTCAATTTCACCGCGAATACCCTCAGCGGTGACATAAAACACCAAAGTCATATCCATTTTTGAGCCGAAAGCATCAATCGTCAGTCGCTCATAACTCACATCGTCAAATTCCAACGCAGGCAATTCAATATCCTGCACCGAAAACAACACATGTACCAAAGGCGAGACTTCACTTCTGACATGATGCAACAACGGTTCAATCGGTTGTTCCTGATGCTCAAAAGAGTTGAGCACATAATATTTAATTGCCGTAGAGAGTTGTTTAAAGGTCATATCACCCTTAACCCGGGTTCTGACCGGCAGCATATTAACAAAAAAGCCCAACAGATTATCGACGCCGGGATAATGGCGATTGGCAAACGGCGAACCGACGATAATATCTTCAAAGCCTTTCATGCCATAAATCGCCGCTTTAAACAGGCTCAGCATAATGCCGTACATTGAAGAACGATGGCTTTTAGCTAACTTTTGAATGCTGTCGCTTAACTCGCGATCAAAATGAAATTCAACCGTATTACCATGGGCAGTAGATGCGGTTTTTGGCGTCAAATCGGCCAAATCGAGCTGTTGTAGCGGAAATTCCAGCTGTGTTTTCCAATAATCCAAGCTTTTGACATAATGACCCGACGCTTCACGTTCGCGCTGAGCCTTGGCATAATCCTGATATTGATAAGTTAAATCGCTTAATGGCGGAATTTTACCGACTAAAAAGTGGTTATAAGCTTCGGCGAGTTCTTTATTGAACACCCCAACCGACCAGCCATCAAACGCGATATGGCTGATGATAAAAAATATTCGATAGCCGCTGTCAGACAAACGAAACAGCTTCACTTTAATTGGTAATTCATTTTCATAATCAAACGGTTTTTTCGCCAGCGGGTCGACCTGCTGGTAAAAATGATGATCTTGATCTTGCGCGTCATAGTGGCGCAAATCAATCATCTCAATCGGTAATTCATCGATAGTATGACTGCGTTGGAACGGAATATAAGACTCATGATGATAAGTGGTGCGCAACACCGCGTGGCGCTTAACGACAAAATTCACTGCTTGTTTAAAAGCACTGATATTGAGTCCTGATTTAACATCAAAGCCGAATGGCACGTTATAAATAGCACCCTCAGCCGATACCTGAGAAAACACCCAAATACGCTGCTGGCTAAATGAAAGTGGCGCTTTTGCCATATCCGCGTCTAACACAATTCTTGTCCTTCTAAACAATTAAGGGAAAACAGCCGCAAAAGCTGTTTTCCCTGTTTTCTTAATTACACCTGACGCCCGTTCACCACAAAGGATATAAACAAAAATCCTTTTACCTTTTGCTCTTGATCTTCTCTGTGTCCTCTGTGCCTCCGTGGTGAATAAGCTTTTGCTCTTAAAGAACAAAGCGCTCCAAATACCCTGAAAAGCCCATAAACCCGCATAACGGTAGTATTCACAGGGTCCTTCACAAGCAATGTAAGGTTACCTTTATCACTACACAGGCACGCAGAACACACCGGGCTGTCGCTACAGAGGAAAAGCAAAACCTTTAAAGGTTATCTCTGTGGTGAAGATATATGCTTAAGCATTAACCGGGAATTCAAAACCACGGGTCGTTTCAGTAACAAATTTGTTATGGTCATACTCATCTTTACCAGCAACCAAAACAGAACCGAACTTATCCAATGGGATCTTACCGCCGTACTCAACCACTAACTCAGTGTCAGGGTAGATTTTGACTTTAGTTGGGGCATAACGGCCAACATAACCTAAACGCATGTCTAACTCAGAGCCAGTGTGTGGCAAAGAAGCGTGCATCAGAGTTGACCAGAAAATCACACACTCACCTTTTTTCATTACGATAGGGAAAGCTTTACTTTCGTCAGGCTCCCAGTCTTTATCGATTTGCAGGTTGCGGTAATCGTAACCGAAGAAACCACGCTGAACGCCTTGCTTCTCTTCGCTGTTGATTGCATCAGCTTGATAAGGCATGGCTTTTGATTCGTCATAGTTCATCGCCTTATGAGTACCAGGCATCAACTGCAAGCAACCATTTTCAAGGGTAGAATCAGTAAAAGCAGTCCATACAGTGATAGTGCCGCCGAAACGTTCGCCATTTTCTTCAGGCCACAAGATTTGTGGTGAACCAGAAGCATTAGCAAAAGTCGCCGCTTGATGCCAATCAGTACCTTCATCACCTTTATGTTTAGGGAAGAACTCTGAACGCCAGCATAAAATGTCATCACCGATCAGGCTTTTAACCCGGTCAACGATTTTTTGGTTAGTGATATGCTCAGCCAATTTTTCCACATCTAAATGACGGTCATAGTTGGCGATGTTAGTGTTACCGTTTTTATCTTCTGGTAAAGGATAAACGGCAGCGCTGCGGTCAAGTAGGTCTAAACGAACCTTCTTCCACATTTGCTCCACTTCTTCTTCTTCATAAATCTTGATAGGACCGATATATCCATCACGGTGAAATTGTTCGATTTGTTCCTGAGTAAATGAAAATTTATCTTTCATAACGACTGCTCCTGGTTACTTTAAATATCTAAATAAAAACTACATCATTCGAACGGTTTTGGTGCCTTGCGAACACGTTGACGAGTGCTTTTTGCGAACAAAAAGCCAAACCCAGACAGGTCTCGACAAACCCCTTGCCAACAAGGGGTCAAAAACCATTAAATCAGATAAAACTGATTAGCTGTTGTCTGGGTTAATTTTGTTGAGACTGTTGAATATCGCTAGAGATTTGCGCTACCGAATGTTCAAACAGGCTGAGCATCGACAATGAAAAGCCGAACTCCTGTTCAAATCCGGCCAGCAATTTCACTGCGACCAAAGAATTACCGCCTAAATCGAGGAAGTTATCTGCGGGTTTAAGTTCACTAACACCAAGGGTATCAACGAAGACTTGCGTCAAACGCGTTAACGCATCGTCTGCTACACTTGCTGTTGCTGTTGTAGCTGCTGCTGAAAGATTCAATTCAGCGGCAATCTGCTCAATGGTGTTTTCAAACAACGACAACATTGATACCGACTGACCAAACTGCTGTTGAATTTCGTTCAACACTTTAACTGCGACCAGTGAATTACCACCAACATCAAGGAAGTTGTCTGCCACAGTCACGGCTGGATTAGCCACCGCAGTGCTGAAAATGCTTAACAATGGTGCGATTGAATCAACGCTGCCAGACTCAGTTTGCACTGAACCACCGAGCTGAGCGACGATATCAATCAGATCATCTTCAAACAAGGTCAACATTGATACTTGCTGGCCAAATTGCTGTTCAATCTCAGCCAACATTTTCACTGCGACCAAAGAGTTACCGCCAAGGTCTAAAAAGCCCTGAGACAAATCTGGGTTTTCAAGATTCAAAATCTTGCCAACCAAGGTAACAAACTGCGTGGTGATCTCATCACCAGCAACATTAACGTGAATTTGCTGATCTGCTGGCTGGTTTTTCAATGACTCAGTTAAAGATACTTTTATTGGCTCAGCTTCAACACTGGCCTCAAGACCAAGCTCGGCACTGATTTGCGCGATAGTATTTTCAAACAAAGACAACATCGACACTGACTGGCCAAACGCTGTTTCGATTTCGTTTAATACCTTAACCGCCAGCAAAGAATTACCGCCAACATCAAGGAAATTATGCTCAACCGTAATGCTGTCATTGTTTAATGCGCTGCGGAAAATATCCAGCATTTGGTTGCTGTTATTGCTGACAACTGCTGCGGTTTCAATAGGTGCAGAGGCTGATACAGGAGTAATAAGAGAACCGTCAGCTAATTGGCTCAACAGTAATTTACGGTCAGCTTTACCATTATTATTCAATGGGATAGCGGCAACCGGGGCAAAACTGGCTGGGATCATATACTCAGGTAAGAACCCGCGTAATTTAGCTTTAAGGGCATTGAAATCAATATCACCCGTGGTTTCAACAAAAGCTACCAGCTGTTTGTCGTCATCACCATTTATACCCGCGCTAGCCACATCAACACAAACATTATTGATTTGTTCACTGCGGATTAAATGGGCTTCAATCTCATTCAATTCAATTCTGAATCCGCGTAATTTCACCTGTAAATCACAACGGCCATGATATTCGTACAAACCTTCGCTATTGAGCTTAGCCAAATCACCGGTTTTATATAAACGCTTGCCTGCTTTTTCGATAAAGCGTTGATTGCTCAGTTCAGCGTTGCCGAAGTAACCATGGGTCACACCTTCGCCCTGGATATACATTTCGCCGATTTCACCGGCCTCAACCGCTTCAAGTTGCTCATTGAACAAATGAATTTGTAAATCGCCGATTGGCTTACCAATCACATCGCGGTCATTGAAGAAATCGCCAAAACCTAATTCATGGAAAGTCACATGAACAGTTGTTTCAGTAATGCCATACATATTGATTAAACGCGGTTGATTGATACCAAACTTATCGACCCAAGTGCGCAAAGCCGCTTTTTCTAAGCGTTCGCCACCAAAAATCACATTTTTCAACGTGGTAGGCATCGGTTCGCCACTGTCAATCAAATTGATCAGGCTCTTAAACGCCGAAGGGGTTTGATTTAAAACAGTAACTTGTTCTTTAATCAACAACTCACGGAACTTGTTCGGTTCGCGGCAAGTCCAGTAAGGCACTACCACCAGCTTACCGCCGAAGGCCAATGCGCCCCACATTTCCCATACCGAAAAGTCAAAACCGATAGAGTGAAACAAGGTCCAAGTATCGTTTTCGTTGAAACCAAAGTCAGCATCGGTGGCACTGAGCAATCGAGCCAAATTATGATGGCTAACCTGAACGCCATTAGGCGTACCAGTAGTCCCTGATGTGTAAATAATATAAGCGATAGCGTCTGGAGAAAGTACCATATCCGGGTTTGCAGTACTCAACGAAGCATCGGCCAGCAAATCGCTGATCAGTGCTGTTTTGCAGCTGTCGCCGATTAAGGCTTGGCTATCTTGGCTGGTCAACACCAATTTTGGTGCCGCATTGCCAACGATATAAGTGATGCGGTCGTGGGGGCTTTTATCGTCAATTGGCACGTAAGTGGCACCGCTTTTCACGATAGCCAAAATAGCAACAATCAGTGATGAAGAACGTTCAATACACACCCCAACCCGGTCGTTTTCACCGATACCTTGGTTGATAAGCGCATGTGCAACTTGATTAGCCTGCTGATTCAGCGCCTGATAATCCAAAGATTGGTCATCAGCCACTACGGCCATAGAGTGTGAAAATTTGACGGCATTATTCTCAAATAAGCCCTTAACGAGGTTGATTCCCATTACTACGTTTCCTTTATTACTACTTCACTAACTAGCCTAGCGCACCGCAAGCGGACGCTCAAAAAACAGCTATTGAAAATTACGGCGCTTAAGATAATCTGGTTTGGTCACTTTGTCAACAAATTGATATAAAGAAAATATTTCTTAGCGTAAAAAAGTATAATAAAAAATATAAATAGGCTGGATTTTTTGACTTAGATATGAATATTAATTTCAAGTTGATGGGTAATTATGCTGATTTAAATCATTTATAACCAACCCGTAGCTCGGGCATTTATGCCCGCTGGTTATTATTTGATGGGTTTGGGTTTGGTTTTTGTAACTTGGTATGAGTGAGCTCGCGGATAAATCCGCTAACTCAGCAAATCACCTTTACTAGCCGCGCAAACTAACGCGGCCATTAATATCTTATTCTTTAAAAGGTCGCGACGACTTTTACCGCATCAGTTACCACAGAGGCATCAATATAACCGATAGCATCTGCATTGGATGTAATTGACGATATAATTTCGCTTGCTGAAGCCATTTCTTGTGGTGGTGTCCCTGCACCTGTAAATATTATTTTCGACCAATACGCTTTGATTTGAGAATTAGACTTATCCATTACTTTTTGATTAAATTCTGTCATCACCGGATCTGAATTACTGACACTCAGCACTATAGCGGTTCTACCATTAGAGAAAGATTTTTTCTTCCCTAGATATATTTTTTTTATAGTTGAATGATCAAAATCGGATAAATTGCTTGGATGTACAATAACCGCAACTGTCATCTTAAACCTCCCCAATAGCTTGATTAATAATGAGTAAACCAGTGGCTGGTAAACTGAATCGATTTATTCTTTTAAAAAATATGACATACACTGTTCCCAAGTAGCTTGTTGAAATCAATTTAAGGGTAGATAAGAGTTTGAAAAATGCAACTGTTTATCAGGTTAGCTATTTCTAGGCACATCCTCATTACCATGCTGATATGAACTCATCACTCGAATATTGTTGCCTGAATTACTACGCCGCAGAACCGTTGAAGTCACCTGATTAGCCCTGCCTGAATCACCGTATTTCACATCCCTTTGAATAAGCACATCATGAGGTGTTTGTGCTGCTAGTGCCGCTGCCTGCCTTTCTGTTTCAGCCTGAACCACCTGATTACCAATATAATTTTCAGCAATCATTCGGTCGCGCCTATTTGCCTGATTATCGTTAAGCACCAAAGCTTGGCTAACCATATGTGAAGAGTCATCATTAGATAGCCTGTGAGGTGCCACCGGATGTGCCTGTCTTGCGTGATGGTTTATTATCGGTTTAAACAAAGCAAAAGTCGGCTGACCTGAAGAGTTGGCTGCCGAGCGGATAAAATCGCCCGTTGCATCATCCGCCTGTGCGAACAGTTTCAGCAATGGCGCGGGTTGGCTCAAGTTAAATGGCACATGTCTGCTGGCGACATCTTTCATCTGTACAGCGGCGGCAGACTTACCCTTTTTGCCGGACCGCGCTTTACTTAAATGTTGCAGGTTAATTTTCTGTGAGTTGAATTGATTAGGGGCAGCATCTGGTACCACATCAGAATGTCTTTCCCTGAGTTTCATCCGGGTTGTCGAGCTACCGCTTGCTGCTGGCTGGTTTCGTTTGCCCATCTGTTATCACTCTTATTGATTAAAAGTATTCAATTGAGCAAGTTATGAACCACTATAAAATCATCAACCACATAAATCACTTTATGACCTAAAATCAATGGCTTGAGATTTAGATAAAACAAGACAACCAGCGTTATAACCAATCGGTAGCGAAGTGGGTAAAATAAAGCCCCCTATTGTTGCGGGTAGATCACGAGTGCGGGTGTATCATGACCCTTGCGGTCTGCTCTGTCCTGCTTATGCGCTTTAATGCGACCCATTCACTAACCACAACCCCCCTTTACAGCATAAAAAAACACTGTAGACTGACCTCCGACAACAACAATTAACGTATTGATTTATATTGATTTATCGTAAATTTCAACAAAAAAACCATAACAATGAAGGTTAAATTATGCCACTCAAATTACTGCCAGCCATCGGCGCAGTCACGCTGATCGGGTTTGCTGCGCTCATCACCAATCCAGCCCAAGCCGCTAATGACAAAAATAAACACAAAATCACTTTTCAGGTGCTTGAAAATAGCACTTTGGACGATTGTTTGTATGCCGGCGACGTGGTATTAGACGCCAGATACAAACTCCATCAAGCGGACTCAGGCCAGTTAACCGTCGAACAATCTAGCGACGGGCAAACCTACACCACAGTGCTGACTCAGGCACTGGACGGTCGAAAAGGTAACACTATCCTCACTTTTAATGCGGGTGAGTGCACTAAAGACATTCGTATCAATATTGAATCGTTTTAACCAGACAATAATAAAATAAGGCTTTTTTATGCTCCCACGATTATTTAGCTTATCACTGGCACTGCTGACAGCCTTGCCTTTGGCGACTCACGCCGAAGTGACAGGTCTCAGTGCTGGCCAATTTCGCGTCGATGAAACCGGCTCAGCCACTTATAATATGCCGATTAATACCCCAGCAGGAACCGCCGGGATGACCCCTAGCATTTCACTATCTTACACCAGCAGCAATCTAGCCGAAGGCCCTATGGGTGTAGGCTGGTCAGTTGCCGGATTATCAGCCATCACTCGTTGTCCACAAACTCCGATTGACGATAACGGCCATATTCAGGCGGTTGAATATACCAGCGAAGACAAATTTTGCCTTGATGGTCAACGCCTGCTGTTAAAATCGGGTAGCTATGGTGCGCCAGATTCGACTTATCGTACCGCGATTGATAATTTCAGTACCATCACTGCCAAACAAGGTTCCAGCAGCAATGGTCCGGTCTATTTTGAAGTGAAAAATAAAGCCGGCGAAACCCACTACTATGGTAATTCTGCCGCCATCAGCAGTGCATTCAGCAATCACTCCGATGCCTTTGTTGAACCCGGTGGTTTTACCGCCGGGGTACTCGCTCGCAGCTGGGCGATTAAAGTCATTAAAGATCGCAAAAATAATTATCAGCTATTTAATTATAATAAAGACACCAGTGCCGGTTCACTCTACATCAGTAATATTCAATACAGCGGTAATTTAAGCACAGGTGCCGCTCCCTACGCACAAATCAACTTTATCTATGCCGAGCATGATAAAGGCTTTAAAGGTTACATGGCTGGTGGTCATTTATATCAAGACCAACGGCTACAACGCATTGATACCAAAGTCGATAATGATGTCTATCGGTCCTACTTTTTAAATTATGAAAACTCTAGTTTTATCGAAGAGCGCACCTTATTGACCTCTGTACAAGAATGTCCAGACAACGACAGCAATATGTCAAACTGCCTAACCCCCACCACTTTTGATTGGCAGCGACCCGCATTAGCCACTAGTGGCACCACTTGGGTTTGTGAAAGCGAACCCGGTATGGAAAATTTTTGCTGGGAACAGCCCACCACCAGCAACTACAAACCCTTTCCTAGCAGCCGCACCCTGGCCACCAGCACAGCCAATCGGGATACCACTCAAGTGATTGATATCAATGGTGATGGTTATCAGGATTTGGTTTACGTTAACGGCAGTTCTTGGTACACCAAACTAGGCCCCTATCACACCACCGCTTATTATCTGTCGGGTATTGGTGACGGCAAAAAAGAATATGCCATGAGCATCGATTACAATGGTGATGGCGTTAGAGATTTGTTGGTCGCTGATTCAAAAACCTCAAACTGGTATGCCATCTCTTACCAGCCCAGTCAAAGCACCAGCACCATCTGCCCGCCGGGCGAACCTTGCGAAGAGTACACCACGACCAGCTATAAAACGGTGAAAAATCTCGGTATTGTTGCCACCGGTCTTGAAGGTGAAGCGCAAGTATTGGATGTTAACGGCGACGGTATGGAAGACATTGTATTTCGTACTGGTAGCTATTTAAAAGCTCATATTAATGACGGCGACGGCACTTTTACCGCCAATCAAATCTTATACACTTTCTCATCCAGTGTTTCATCCTCGACACTCAACGATGGTTATACCAGCCAAACCGCCAACATGAAATCAGCCAGTGCGATTGATATCAATGGCGACGGTCGCTCCGATTTAATTATTCGCGTCACCACTACAACTGGTGGTTGTTATGTTAATGGCCGTTTGTTTAAGTTCGTTAGTGGCAGTAGTGAATGCCGCCACGATATCGGTGGCACTTGGAGTACCAGCACCAGTACCAGCTATCAATTATTTGTCGCTTCCGGTGATGCCACAGCGCCCAAATTAAGCTACCTACAAACCATCGGCAGTAGTAGCCTGAACACGTTACGAGTGGCCGACCTTAATGGCGACGGTCTCAGCGATTTGTTATATGTCGTCTCTGATCGCTGGTATTACCGCTTGTCTGATGGCACTCAATTACTGGCCGCACGAGATGCTGGTTTGGTCACCTCCAGCAGTAAAAAATACCTCTCACAGTTTATTGACTTAAATGGCGATGGCCGCACCGACATCCTGCACGCTACCGGCACATCCACTTGGTATGCTTATTTCTCACGCCCAACCACCACAGGTGAATGGATCTCTTTTCAAAACCGAGGGCCGATGAGTTTTGACAGTAATGCCGCCATCCGTTTTGGCGATACCACGGGCGATGGCAAAGTCAATTTGTTGACTGCCACCAGTGGTACCTGGAAAGAATATTACAATCGTTTGAACATTAAAGAATATGCCATCAACAGCATCACCAACAGCAATGGCGTCAGCACTGATATTACTTACAAACCGATGACCAATAGCAGTGTTTATGTCTTTCAGGCGTCCGATGCTGATATTAATTCAGACACCTTTTCGCCGATTTCAGGCCGACAACTAGTCAGCCGAGTCAGCAAAGACAGTAACGTCGGTGCGTCTATTGCTGTCGACTATCAATACGGCGGCTTGCTGATCCACAAAAAAGGCCGGGGTTCACTGGGTTTTCAAATGCTCAGAACCACCGATGTGCAAAGCGGGGTGATCACCGAATCCCACTACAATCAACAACATGACAGTACCAACTTTGCCAAAGCCAAGTTACCGATATATACCGAGCGTCGCTTAAACGGCAAATTGCTCTCTAAAGCCACTAATACACTGGCGATAAAAAGTACCGCGCAAGGCAGTGTGATCCCCTATGTTAGCCGCTCAGATGAGTCGTCCTATGTGTATGGCAGCGATGGTGTCAGTACCTTAACTAGTACTACCGTCAACACCAATACCTATGATAGCTGGGGCAATCTGACCAACAATACCGCCACCACCACAGATGCCGCCAATTCGGCTTATCAAACCATCACCACAGTAAATAACTATGGTACTGCCGCCGAGCAACAATACGGCTTGTTAAAATCAACCAGCATCACTAAAAATGCCACAGGTGATAGCGGCAATCCAGCGCGTCAAAATACCTTTAGCTATAACAGTGATGGTTTGCTCAGCACCAGCATAGTATCGCCAAGTGCATCAGCAACCAAACTGACAACTAGCTACAGTTATGACAGTTATGGTAATAAAACCTCAATCTCGGTCAGTGGTTATTCCACCGCCACTGGCAGTACTCAAACGCGCACCAATCACAGCGTTTTTGATAGCCGAGGTCGTTTTATCAACTATACACAAAACGCAATGGGCGAACGTAACACCTTCTTATATAACGGTTTATCCGCATCGTCATTTACTGGCACCTTGACCTCATCAAAACAAACCAACCCCAACGGTTTGGCTACCATCAACTATTATGACGGCTTTGGTCAGGTCACCAGCATTAACCATCCAGACTCCCGCAGCACCACCGTGAGTCGCAGCTTTTGCAGCAATTGTGTGCCCAACGCCCATTATAAAGTGTTAACCACAGTCAGCGGCAGCCCGCAAAAAGCGGTTTATTTTGACCGTTGGGATCGCGAAGTCGGTAGCCAGCAACAAGGCTTTAATGGCAGTTGGATCACCGCTAAAACGACCTATGACAGTCGCGGGCGAGAGTGGAAAACCTACGAACCGGGAGCATCTGTTTCAACTGACTTGAGTTATGACGTGCTCAACCGAGTGAGCCAAATCAACAAAGCCAATGGCGGTCTCATCACCCAGCAGATTTATGGGCTTGAAAGCCGCACCATCAATGAGCTAAACCAAACCAGCAAAGTCTTCCACAATGGTTTTGGTGCGACCGAACATACCGAAGATCCGCTGGGCAATCGAGTTACCTTTAAATATGATGCTTATGGCAATGTCATTGAAACCACCACCCGTGCGCACGGCAAAGACAGTAAAGTAACGATGGTATTTGACAACTGGGGTAGAAAAACCCAAACCAACGATCCGATCAAAGGCGTGTGGCATTATACTTATAATGCTTTTGGTGAATTAGCCAGCCAAAAAACCGCGCGTAACCAAACCTTTAGCTTTAGTTACGACTTGGCAGGACGACGCATACGCAGCTACGAAGCCAGTGAAGGCACCTTATGCTGGAATTATGGCAGCACCGCTCAAGCAGGCAGCAAAGCCGCAGGAAAGCTGACATCAACGGCCAAATATGCTGGCTCATCAGCTTCTTGTAGCACCACCGCCAGCGCAGCGATTAAAAAATTCATCAATTACGACAGCCTCGGTCGCCCCAGCAATACAACTACGCTGATCAATAATAGCGGTTACAGCCAATCACAAAGCTATGACAGTTACAGCCGTCCGCTAGTCACGACCTACCCTAACGGCACCAGCGCATTTGCGGTGAAAAATATCTACAACAGTTATGGCTACATGAAAGAAGTCAGAAACAATGCCACCAATGCCCTACTCAAACGCGTTGACAGCATGACCGCCCGAGGACAAGTGGCTACCGAAACACTAGGCAACGGCGTGGTGTCAACTCGCTCATATCAAAGCGATACCGGTTGGTTATCTTATGTCGACGTCAAAAAAGGCAGCGTATTAAAGCAATATATCGCCACCGATTATGACACTGCGGGTAACGTCAAATCACGCACCAGCCAATATGGCAGCGGCAGTAGCAGTCAATACACTGAAAACTACAGTTATGATGGTATGAATCGGCTCAACAACCGCAGCATCTCGGTCACTGCGGGCAGTGCCAGTTTGCCAACGGCATTTAAATCAAGCCAAACCTACAGCCTCGATAATTGGGGTAACTTCACCTACAAAAGTGGTGCCGGTTACTACAAATACGATGCCAGTAAAGTGCATAAATTATTGGGCGTCTACAGCAACTCAAACTTCACCGGCACACTGTACAGCTTTAGCTATGACAGCAACGGCAACGTGACCAGCGACGGCAACCGCAGCTTCACTTACGGTAGTTATGACAAACCCACCAGCATCAGCCAATCCGGTGCATCGTCTTTGATGAGTTACGGGGTTGACCGAGAGTTGTATTACAAAGAAGACAGCTACTTGGAAGGCGGCAAAAACGTCACTTACAAAACCAGCTATCTTGGACGTTATGAAAAAGTGGTCAGAAGTGGCGGTGCAGGTGCACTCACCGAGCATAAATACTACGTTGGCGATATTGTTTATACCCAACGCAGTAACGCCAGCACAGAAACCTACTACTTGCATAAAGACCATCAAGGTTCAGTGGTTGCCACCACTAATGCGGCGGGTAACGTCATTGCTCAGGCGATTTACGACCCATACGGCAAACGCACAGCGGTTTATCTCGACAGTGCCTTCGCCAATTTCAGCGTTAGTGAAGTGACAGATCGAGGATATACCGGACACAAACACCTCAAAGCACTGGATATCATTCATATGAATGGGCGTATTTACGACCCAACGTTAGGCCGATTTTTACAAGCCGACCCGTTTATTCAAGCGCCGAAAAACCCGCAAAGTCACAACCGCTACGCTTACGTGGTGAATAACCCGATGAGTTATACCGATCCGAGCGGTTATTTCTTTAGTGGTTTAAAACGTTTTGTCAAAAAGTACTGGAAAGCCATTGTCGCTATCGCCGTCACTTACTTTACCGCTGGTGCTGCTTCCAGTTGGGCGGCGAGCTGGGGTTTTACCACCGCAGTGGGTAATGCTGTCGTTGCTGGCGCTATTGCCGGTGCTGCTGGCGGTTTTGTCGGTGGAGCCTTAATGACCGGTAGTCTTAAGGGTGCTTTGCGCGGGGCATTTTCAGGGGCTATCGCCGGTGCGGCTGGCGGTTATGCCAACTTTGGCGCAGTAGGTGGTTGGGGTGATGCTGCCCGACGTATTGGTGTCGCCGCATTAGGTGGCTGTGGTGCCGGTAAAGCCGCAGGTGGCTCTTGTAGCAAGGGCGCAAAAATGGCGGCTATTGCTCAGGCATTAAACGTTGGTATGGAAAAGGTCTCCAAAAGCAAACCCACTTGGGAAACTGCCGAGAGCGAAGGCGTGGTTAAATTCAAAGGTGACGGGGTTGAAAGCGCCACAGCCTCTAACGTCGGTAAATCGATTGAGATTGTCAAAGGTGGCAAAGCTGACCATTTGATTGGTCGTTCATTAAGCAGTTTGACAGCAGAGGAAGCACAACTATTGATCAACAACAATGCTGATAATATCGGCAAAATAATGATTGGTAAAAACACTAGTGCGGTTTCATTCTCATGGGATTCTGAGGGTAGCGGCATGTTCACCGCCAGTGCGAAAAATATACCGGGCATGAACTCAATGGCAGTATTTCATGATGTGTGGATGGCTAAGTGGAATGCTCAAAATGCGATATTACTGGGCGTCACTATCGTGCCCGCACTGTATATCAACTATGAAGCTTTGGGTCTCAACTATCACAGGCATTTAAATGACTCACTTGAAGACTAACGCCGCCAAAATCTGCTTAGTCATGCTGTGTGGCTGGTTGAGCAGTTGCTCAACCAGCCACTTTACCACCGTTGTCAGTGGTTATGGCCTAACTAAACAAGAGGGTAAACAAGAGGCTCAAAACGTCGGTTACAGCAAAGGCCAGTGGCTAATTTGGCCACTGCTGAGGCTTGACGGACAAACTACCATCAAAATTCATCCGGCTGCCTGGCAGTCGTTGAATCTTCAGCGTAGTTTTTGCCCAGCGCAAAACAGTCAGTTCTATCTAATGTTATGGTCAAAAGACACTTTGCAGATTGACTTATCAAATAGTTTTTTTATTGATAACAAGGGCAAAAAGATAGCGATTGAGAGCATTAAGTCGGTCGGCAGTCAAAATGCGCTTGATACCACTGCCCTGACCATTAATGCCAGTCAATACTCAGCAGCAACCTTAGAGCGATTATGGCTTGAAGACGATTATAAGCAATTTATCAAACAACCCGGACGGCATCATTTGGAGGTCACCACCCAGAGCCAAGTTGGCTGTGCCGCTGATTATTACCAGTTCAACCTGGCGTTAAAAAACCGCACAACCGGGGTTGTCAGCAATACGTTGTTTTACTTTCATCCGGTTCAGTTTCAGTCGTTTAGTCGTTGATTATTGGACGAATTTAATTTCCAACCTTCTTCGATCTGACTTAAAGCAGCATAGTTACGTGCTTTTAATACTTTCCGAAACAAGGATGTTTCGGGTACTAGTGCCTCATATTCTTTGCATCGCTAATTTCGATTTTGACCATATTACACCATTTAGGGTTATAATTAAGCTACCCAAATGTAGGAGGGGCGTCCTCGCCGCGATCAGTTTCAAAGTGCCTTCGTCAACAATCGCGCCGGGACGGCCCTGCTACAAAAAAGCATCATAAAAACACTCTCACCGCCAAAATTTTGTCGTCTTAGAAAATCTCAAAAAACCCCATCCATCCCATTGATTTAAAACAATAAAATGCAACTGGCATAAAGCCTGCTCTAAGCCACCTAATCGTATCAAAGGTGGAATTAACTATGTTAGACGTTACTACAGCCGCACAAATCGTTTTACCCCAGCAGCTAGCTAACCAAATAAACCAACATTTTCGCAGTGACGCCATAACCCAGTTTGGCAATGAGGCGGTGCTCGAAGCTTTATTACCGCAACTCTACGGTAAAGCCTCAATCAAAAATCCCGACCGCTGGAGAAAGTCGATCATTACATGCTCGAAGAAACCCGAGAGTTATACCGCCGCTTACGTCGCTTCTGCCTGACATTGGGCATTGACGATAACACCGAATTTCAAGTCAAACACCATACTGCATTTGGCACCTCATCGTTACATATTATTGGCAATTTTAACGGTCGCGAAGAGCTGACTCAATTGATCAACAATGACCGCTGGTTTGTCGGTTCATTTGAATGGCTGCAACCCAATTACGCCTCATTGGCGCATTCATTTGAAATGTTAGAGTTTTCTTACATTTATGAGCAATCGCCAGATAAAGCGGCGCAGCAATATGCCCATTTTGACCGCAGCGATAAAGGCATGGCCTTTGCCCTCAGTCATGCACAAGGTTGTATCAATGCCCAAGTAGAATCGCCCGTTAACCTCTATTGTGTATAAGAGGCCGTTTTAGCTATACTGCTGGTCAAACAACACTAACCTTTAATTGATGACCACCATGCGCAGACTATTTTTCGCTTTGTTTGTTCTCATCAGCCAGCCAACGCTGGCCGCTGAACAACAGCTGTACAGCAAAGAGTTGAAGCCACTTAACGGCCAGATGGCAACTCAATCCCAAGCCGATTTATGCACCGTAGCACAAGGCACTTTGAATTATCTCAGCAAGGGCCAAAGCTATGACCCAGAGGTGATCCAACCGGGCTTTCTTGCCCAATTTGGCGTCGGCATGAGCCGTATCAAACAAACCCTGCGTTTTGTTTGTCAGGTGCAACAACAAGATAAAACCGCTGGTCGCCCCAGCCGTTTGGCCGATCCGGCATTTATCAGCCAACATTTTGAAATGTATCGCTGGCGACCCGACAAACAGCAATCTGCCACCTTCGCCGCTAAAAAACCGTTATTGCAAAACATCCCGGCAGATAAAATCCTATTGACCAAATACTATATTAAACTGGCACAAGGCAGCCCGGTCAAAACCCCACAAACTCCTCATGCGCTTTATGAAATTCCCCACGATGAACAAGGTTTAACCCTTGAACAAGCCGAATTGAAAAAACACCAGCTGATCCGCTTTCGTTATACCAAACAACAAGTACTGACGGGCATTCTCGATAAAAATCAATGGGCCAAGCCGCTGATTTGGCTCTCGCGAGAGGGGTTAGAAGATACCCTGATGCAAGGTACGGTGAAAATTGATGGCCATGGCAGCAGTCGGTTCTTCAACGTGCATCGCAATAACGGCATTGGTTACCAGCGGGGCTTGAAAAAACGCGAGCAAAAGCGCTACTGGTATTTCAAACAAACCCCGGGCGTTTTGGGTTACGGCAAAGATGCTGGTTACAAAATCGCTATTCATCCCATGGTCACAGTGGCAGGCGATTTAAAACAACTGGGGTTAGGCAAACTGGTGTTATTAAGCAACAAGGGCGAACATCGGCTGGCCGTATTAGCCGATACTGGCGGGGCGTTTGAAGACAATCACTATCAGCTAGACTATCTTGGGGGTTTCTTTAAAAACTGGAAGGACTATATTAACAGCTATCGGACTTTTCCAGATTACTTCGAAGCACGTATCCTAGTCCTTAAAACAACCAGCGAAAGCGGAGAAAAACAGTGACCAATGAAGCTCAATGGCAAGAACGCTGGGAACTGCTCAGCAGCAAGATAAAAAAAGGCTCCAATCGTGGGGTGTCAGCATTAAACGGCATTGTCGGTGACTATTTGGCCGAAAAAGGACTGCCAATGGCGGTTCAAATGGCGTTTTATCACGATAATCAAGCGGTGACCTTAACTCCTCAAGGTCTGCAACAAAGCTACACTAAGTTCAGCCATAAAATTTGTATTCTAGTCCATGGTTTAGGCTGTAACGAAGATGTTTGGCACTTGAGTAATTCATCAACCACATATGCCACCCTGCTTGGCGACGAACTCGATTATATGCCAATCAATGTGCGCTATAACACCGGTTTACATATCTCTCATAATGGTCAAATGTTGGCAGATATGATTGAACAATTGCTCAGCGTCTACCCGCTCGACGTCGAAGAAATCATTTTAATCAACCATAGCATGGGTGGTTTAGTCGCCCGCAGCGCCTGTTTTTATGCCCAACAGCAACACGCTACTTGGGTCAACAAAGTCCGTCAGCTGTACTTTATCGGCTCGCCGCATTTGGGTGCTGATTTAGAAAAAATCGGCAACGTTGTCGCCACTGCCCTTAATGCCGCTCCGCTGCCATACACCAGCCTATTAGGCGAAATACTCAATACCCGCAGCGCAGGCATAAAAGATTTACGTTACGGCTATGTTCGAGATGAAGACTGGCAAGGACAAGACCCAGATGATTTACTCAATAACAATAAAGAAACCGTCCCCCTGCTCGCAGGAGCCGACCACTTTGTCATCACTGGCACCATACACAAAGATTCAAACCATATCTTAAGCCAGCTATTCGGCGATGCGCTTGTACGTAAACACAGCGCCACCGGTCAATCCCATCAAGAACAACACAATTTATCGTTTTTAGCAGAGCACCATAAAGAATTCACCCGAATACGCCATATTAAATTGGCGCACAGTTTAGAGGTTTATAAGCAGATTAGGGAATGGATAAAAAAATAAACGGTTTAGCTATTTTTGACCACAGTAGTGTGCATTTTATGCACAATTATCCTTGCTTCAAAATAATCGATAAGCACAGATTGGTTTGCTGCACAAAGTGAGTAAAAGACATAAAGTCATTTTCATTGAGCTTGCTGCGAACCGGAGGCTCATTTCTAGCCACTTTTGATTTAGCTGGCGGCTTGAGGATCCGATCTGCATAAAACAAACCAATACAACGGGTATCCCACATCACCGGGGAGATAAAAAAACCATCTGCACTGGTGATATTGCGAATTGGCTTACTGAGCAAAGGTCCCCAACGACCGTCTTCAAAACCATCGACCCAAATCGCTTCGCCATGTTTCATCGCATAAGAAAAAATCGTTTCCATGGTATTGAGGTTAATAGTGAACTGATCTTTCAATTGCTCTGCCCCCCGACCACAAGCAAAACGTGGTTCAATCACTTTTTTCGGCGCATTTTTTAACAACACAATCACTCTGTCCATGCCGATACCGCGATAAATGCCTTCCAAAGCAGTTTGGATCAGCACGTTAAAATCACACTTTTCGGTGGTTAAAAACGTCAATTCTCGTAAAATTTTCAATTGCAGTGCTTCGTCTGACAGCTTTGGTGGCTCTTCTTCTTGGTTGGCTTCGGGCAGAATTTGTGCCCCGGGATGCAGATATTGAATCAGAATACCGGCACCATAAGATTCCAGCAGCGTCTCGGTTTTCTCTGTACAGTTTTCAATGCGCTCCCGCATCACCGCATCTTTTGCCCCTGTCATTTCACACAGTTCGCTGACCAGCTCATTCAGTTGTTTAACATTATTGCTGGGGTTAGCAATGCAGTTACTTAATCGGTCAGCCAGTGCGACGATTTTTAATTGCGGCGAGCGTAAATCAGGGTCTTCGAGTGAACGAATAAACAAATCCCCCAAATTCCACGAAGTCGCCAAACCAACACTGATTTTGTCAAAAGAGGTGCCCAATAACTTGCTAACCACTTTATCAACCTGAGCTTTATCAGTGGGATCAACATCTTGCAACTGTTGATCGAGCAATTCGGTTATTTCGCCGCCGATACTCCAAAAGGCACTTTCGCCTAAATTGTGTAGCAAAGCGATGATGAATGTCTCTTCTTTACTTTTGTCGTCATCCTTGGGCATCATAATTTGTGTCAACATACCGGCATGAAACGATTGCGCCATCTGTTTGAGCAAGCGTTCGTATACTGGTTCACTGAGGTTTTTATTTTTTAGCAGGCTGCCGAGTAATTTAGCGGTAATACAAATATTTTTGATCGCCGAAAATCCCAGCACAACGGCTGCACGACTAACGGTAGTGATTTGATTGCGGCTCATATAAACCGCGCTGTTGGCGACTTTTAAAATGGAAGAAGTTAAAGCATAGTCATGCAACACCGATTGCCCCAGACGAGCCAGTGACATGGTGTCATCATTAGCCAGGTTTTCGAGAATACGTACGGTTGATGACAGTGCTGGCATTTCCTTTTTACTGATGTGGTTAACCCAAACTTCGTTACCCCATTTATTTGCTTTTACCAATTTAATGGTCCTCATACTAAGTGTAAGGTTTAAGTGTAGATAAACCACAGAAAAACATCGACAATTTTACAACTGGTCCCAATAAGGATTATCGCCAAAACGCTCGGTAACAAAGTCAATAAACAATCTAGCTCGTTGCGACAAAAAGCGATTTTGTGGATAAACCGCATAAGCATTGGTCTGTAGTAATTGATGATCCATCAACAATGGCATCAAATCTCCCCTAGCCAACGCTTGCCAGGTAATAAAAGTCGGCAACAAAGTAATACCATGACCAGTGATCGCCATATCCCGGAGAAAATCGCCGTTATTAGATTTAACTTGTGAACTCAACTGCACACTTTGATTAATCCCCTGAGGATCGACCGCCGTACAGGTCATCAAACTGGTCATACCGTATTGTAAAAACTGATGTTGCTGTAAATCGCTCAATAACTTCGGCTGACCATTTTCTTTAATATAAGCCGGGCTGGCACACAAGGCATGATTAATCTTGGTGATCCGCTTAGCCTGCAAGCTCGAATCTTTAAGGTCGCCAATACGAATAGCCAAATCAAAACCCTCTTCAACCAAATCAATATGGCGGTCTGAAAAATCCGTTTGAATGGTCAACTTTGGATGTTGCTTGGTAAACAGGTCAATCACCGGAGTCAAATGCATAATGCCAAAAGACAAAGGTAAGGCCAACCTCAAGGTACCATCTAAATCCGCATCAATACTACCAGTTTGCGTATTAAGCTCAGCCACTTCATCTATGATTTTAATCGCACTATGATAATAACGCTGACCCGCATCCGTCAGGCTAGACTTTCTGGTGGTGCGAATAATCAACCGAGTACCCAAACGCTTTTCTAATTCAGCCAACCGCCGACTCACCGCCGATTTAACCAAATTCAACTGCTCAGCCGCCTTACCAATGCCACCCGCTTCGACAATACGGATAAATACTGTCATATCTTCTAATTGACCCATGAACCTATCCTTCAATATATGACGTCTTGTTCTTTAAAAACCTACCACGGAGGCACGGAGGCACGGAGGAAAAGCAAGATCAAAAACAAAAAACCTTAAAATAATTACATGTTGTTTTGCTTTTGACCTTCTCCGTACCTCCGTGTCTCCGTGGTCAAAATGCTGTTGTTTTAAAGAACAAAGCGCTCCAAAAACCCCAAAAAGCCCACCAGCCCTGCGACATCATTCATCTGGTCCATGATTGTTCTTTCAATTCGAATTATCATTTGCCATTATCACGGTTTATGGTAACGCAATCAATCACTAAAATACCCCTAATCAAATCACTTTTATTAATTACAAACGTAACTATTCAGCTGAATCGGTGATTTTATGGATAAATTTACTTTGCTGTTTGTTTTGTGCATTGAACATTGTAGGAACGAGCTCCAGCTCGTGATAAATGGCATAGCCATTTCAAAAAATGTTCATCTGGGCGGCATTCCGCTTCGGCACAAATCGTGAGCTGGAGCTCACTCCTACGACGAGTTATCCACAAGCTGAATAGTTACTTACAAACAACAGACAGGAGAATATCATGGGATTATTAGTCGAAGGTCAATGGGTTGATAGCTGGTATGACACCAAAAAAAGCAAGGGTCATTTTGAGCGAGATATCAGTCGCTTTAGAAACTGGATCACCGCCGATGGTGAACTCGGTCCGACTGGTGAACACGCATTTAAAGCCGAAAAAGACCGTTATCATTTGTATGTTTCTCTGGCCTGTCCTTGGGCTCATCGCACCCTGATTTTCAGAAAATTAAAGCAGCTCGAAAGTGTCATTTCAGTGTCTGTGGTAGAACCACATATGCTCAGCAATGGCTGGGAATTCCATCGTCCGAATAGCGACTTTGCTGGTTTACATATTGACGCTTCAGATCAAGACGAACTCAACAACTGTCAGTTTGCTTACCAGTTATATCAAAAGGCGCAGGCCGATTACAGCGGTCGCGTGACAGTGCCAATTCTATGGGATAAGAAAACCCAAACTATTGTTAGCAACGAATCAGCGGATATTATCAGAATGTTCAACAGTGCGTTTAACGCGTTTACACCAGTTGAGTACGATTTCTATCCGGCGGCACTAAAAGACAACATTGATCAGGTCAACGAATGGGTTTATCACAAAATCAACAATGGCGTTTATAAAACCGGTTTCTCTACCACCCAAGCGGTTTATGAAAGCGAATGCGAACAGTTATTCACCGCCTTAGATGAACTAGAGCATCGTCTCGGTGAAAACCTTTATTTAGCCGGTGACGCCATTACCGAAGCTGATTGGCGACTATTTACCACCCTCATTCGTTTTGACGCAGTTTATGTTGGGCACTTTAAAACCAACTTAAAACGAATTGTCGATTACCCACATATTTCGAACTATGTAAGGGCCTTGTATCAAGTAGAAGGTGTGGCAGAAACCACTAACATCGAACATATCAAACAGCATTATTATTACAGCCACGACATGATCAATCCCACTCGTGTTGTGCCTGCTGGTCCAGTATTGGACTTTTTAGCACCACACAACCGACATTCACTTTAAAACGCTTAATCAAAAAAGAGGAGACAGCCGTGATTGTCCATCGCAAAGCAACAGAACGAGGCAGTGCCAATCATGGCTGGCTACAGAGTTATCACTCTTTTTCGTTTGCTAATTATTACGACCCTAACTTTATGGGATTCTCAGTATTGCGGGTGCTTAATGAGGATCATGTCGCCCCTAAAATGGGCTTCCCGACCCACGGCCATCGTGATATGGAGATCATCAGTTACGTTCTTGATGGTGCCATTAAACATCGAGATAGCAGTGGTCATGAGCAAGTGATCACCTCTGGCGAGTTTCAGGTAATGACTGCGGGCACCGGGGTGAAACACAGTGAATACAATGCCTCAGCAGATAAAAACCTCAACTTCATTCAAATTTGGATCATGCCCCGTGAACAAGGGCTTAAACCTCATTACGACAGCAAGAAGTTTGATTTATCACAAAACAAGGTATTGGTGGCCTCGGCGGATGCTCGCGAGGGTTCCCTAAAAATCAACCAGGATATTGCTTTATATCTGTTACAATGGCCCCGAAACAGCCTATCGCAATTGCCTCTGGCAGATGGGCGTCAATATTACCTGCATATTACCCGAGGGTCGCTAGTGCTCAACGGTCAGCAGTTAAACGCCGGAGACGCGGTAGCGGTGGCAAACGAAGCCACCATACAAATCCACAGCGCAGAAGATACTGAGGTATTGTTTTTCGACATGCCTTAGGATTTACTAAATAAGGAAAAAGTTAAGCAATGATAACAGCATCATCAAGTGAAAAGAGTATTCGTTTTATTGAGTTTTGTGCCGCTGAGCCAGCCGAATTATTACAGGCTTTTGCTCAACTGGGATTAAAATATCTCGGTAAACATCAGCGTAAAGCGATTTACCTTTTCAGCCAGGAAAATGTCATTTTTTTCGCCAACTGTGAAACCCAAGGACTGGCCGCCCGACATTATGCTGAGCATGGGGTATCAATTGTTTCAATTGGTTTACAAACCGATACAAGCGACCACTGGATCCAACGCGCACAAGCCAGTGGTTATGCGCAGTTTAGTCGTGACGATGCCCTCACCGGGCTGCCATTTCCAACGATTATAGGGCCATCGAGCTTATTAGTTCAACTGTTTAATAAAACAGAACTAGATGAAATGATTGAACAACATTTTGAGTTACAACCATCAGAACTCTTTCACTCTGATCCGCATCTGCAAGACATCGATCATATCGCCATCAATGTACATCAAGGCAACATCAAACGCTGGTCTGAGTTTTTAACCTCAGTGTTCGAATTTAGCGAACTATCAAATTTTGTGATCAAAACCCGAACCGCATCTTTTCGCTGTATGCCAATGGGCTCTGGCTGCGGCAATATTAAAATTGTGGTCAATGAAGATTTTGCTGATGGCTCACAAATTTCTGACTTTCTGGCCAGAAACAAAGGTGAAGGCGTACAACACATTGCTTTTACCTCATCTGACTTACCCCATACCATTCGCACCATGAACAGTAAAAACGTCAATTTTGTGCCAACGCCGAGCCGTTATTATGACCTGATCGATGCTCGCATCCCCAACCACGGTGAAGATGTTAACCAATTAAAAGCACACAACATCCTGATTGATAACGATAAATATGATAAAACCGCACTATTGCTGCAAGTCTTTACCAGCGAACTCATTGGCCCTATTTTCTTTGAGCTGATCCATCGCAAAGGCAATAATGGCTTTGGCGAAGGTAACGTAAAAGCCCTGTTTGAAGCGGTTGAGGTAGACCAGCTCAAACTCCAACGGGCGTGATCGTTGATAAAGAGGATGTTTTGAATGAGACAGTTCAAAGGACGTAGCAATACCACACAAACGAACTTGCCCGTCGTCATTGTTGGCGCGGGTCCGGTGGGGTTAACCCTAGCGGTTGATTTAGCCCAACGGGGTGTTCCGGTAGTATTAATTGATCAAAAAACCGTTGTCGGCAAAGGCTCACGCGCAGTAACTTTTGCCAAACGCAGCCTAGAGATTTTCGACAAACTCGGCATAGGCGACGAAATCACCAACCATGGCATTCAATGGTCGGTCAATAACACCTATTTTTATGACGAAAAAGTCGATGCCAGAAACTTGCAGCCAGAAGCCGGATTGAAACGCCCGGCTTATGTCAATATTCAGCAATATCATGTTGAAGATGCGCTGGTAACAAGAGCCAACCAACTGGAGTGTCTTGATATCCGCTGGGGCACTCAATTGCTTTCTCATAAAAACCATCCTCATCAAGACAGCGGCAATAATAACAGTGGTGTACAACTAAAATTAGCCGATCCACAAGGCGAATATGAACTGCAAGCCCGCTATTTAATTGCTGCCGATGGCGCACACAGCCGTATCAGGCAAGCCATGGGTTTGTCTTATCAAGGCCGAGAGTTTAAAGACCGTTTTTTAATCACCGATATTATTATGCAAGCCGAGTTTTTACCCGAGCGGCATTTTTGGTTTTCGCCGGGTTTTCATGAAGGTTATTCGGTGTTGTTACACAAACAGCCGGACAACATCTGGCGAGTCGATTTTCAATTAGGTTGGGATACCGACCCGGTTGCAGAGGCTGACGAAACTCGGGTTAAAGCCCGGTTGCACAAAATGTTGGGTGACGATGCGGTTTTTGACATTCAATGGGTCAGCGTTTACACCTTTGAATGCCGGATGATGGAAAACTTCCGCCACGGTTCAGTGTTTTTTATTGGTGATGCCGCCCACCGAGTATCACCATTTGGTGCCCGTGGTGCCAACAGTGGCATTCAGGATGCTGACAACCTTGGCTGGAAACTCGCCGCCGTATTAACAGGTCAAGCCAACGACAGCTTGCTTGACAGTTATAGCGAAGAGCGGATTGTCGGCGCAAAACAAAACCTCAGTCAATCGAGTCGCAGCACCGACTTTATCACCCCTAAATCGAAGCAAAGCCTGCGTTTCAGAGATGCGATTTTAAGCCTGAGCAAAACCCACACTTTTGCCAAGCAAATGATCAACAGCGGCCGTTTATCCACCGCCACCGACCACCTCGATTCATCTCTTAATGCTCAGAGCGACCAAAGCGACAGCTTCGACGGCGGCATATTACCCGGCCAAGTCTGTCTTGATGCCAAAATCAAATCAGGCTGGTTGATGGAGCGTTTAGGCAATCAATTCTCATTGCTGGTATTTAGCGACCTCAATGAACAACAACAAGCTCAATTCGATTTATTGCGAGAAACCGAACCGCAATTACAGCTAATCAACCTCACTCACAGTGATAGCGAGGGTTTCGTAAAAAGCCGTTATGGTGATATTGCGGGTATGGTTTATTTAGTCAGACCAGATAACTATGTGGCCGCTCGCTGGCTTAAGTGGGATTTCAAACAGATAGAACAAGCACTACGAGGTTGTTTAACATGAGTCAAAACCTTAACCCCAGAACCCAACAGCAACTCGACGCGCTTTACGGCGCATTAATCGACAGCCATGAAGGCTTAAGCGACGAACAATCCAGTCGCTTGAATTCAAGCCTGATTTTGTTGCTGCTGCAACAGATAGATAATACGCCAGGCAATAGCGCCAATATTCAACAGGCGCTAGCTGAGGCGCGTGAGTTTGCTTTGGATGATGGATGATTGTAACTATTCAGCTTGTGGATAATTAGTGGTAGGAGGGGTCGAAGTGTCGCACCAGTCCCGCCGCGATAAATGGCGTAGTCATTTCAAAAAACCGTTGCACCTGCGGTACAAATCGCGCCGAGACGGCCCTCCTACATTGTTTTATCTTATTTATCCACAGCGTCATCGATTACGCTGAATAATTACAAATGGGCTCTGCTCAAACTGGGTAACAACTAGAGCAATGTAGAAATGAGCTTGAGTATTTAATTTCGGTTGCATTAGCTGTAGAATATAGGGGACATATTTATCAACACAGCACAAATTGAAACCGATTAAGGTCCGATTCTCTCCGAATAGCAGAACGATTTATCATGATATAAAATGGACACAGGCAATTCAGATCATCTATTTTGTGGCTGATTTGGCGCGTAGCATATAAAAAAGGTTAAATTGAAGCGAAATCTGAGGCGTAAGTGTTGACGTTTTGCGATAATCATTTCGCCAAAAAAAACAACCGAAAGTGCCAATATGCCAATCTTAGATCGAACATCACTTAACGCCTCAGACAAATTTGATTTTCTCCTAAATTCAGCCGCTTGCCAAGCGTTTGGTGATATCTCTCGCGTCTCTACTCAGTTTGAGATCTCCCGAAAGACTGTCTACAAAACCAAAGCGGTTGCCCTAGACGCACTTAATGCGTTGCTGAATCAACCTAGCCATGCATTGAAAATACCCGTGGATGAGGCCCAAATCAGGCGAGCCGTTGTGGCGCTGACCATCACAGCCCCCAATTCTATCCGTGCTATTGAAGATATACTGCCGCTGATTTACCCGGGCGTCACACGCAGCTTTGGTTACATCCAAGGCTTGCAAATTGAGGCTCAGCGCAATGCCGCTGTTTTTAATCAACAGGTTGATTTGTCGCCTGTCCTTTCGCTGGCCATTGATGAGGTCTTTTGTCAAAACAACCCTGTCCTCGCGTGCATTGATTTAGACCATGGTTTTTTAACCTCACTATCGCACGAAACGCATCGTGATGGTCCGACTTGGGGGCGAGTGTTAAATGAAGGGAAGGCTCAGGGCATGATGCCACTTCATATTGTCAAAGATGGTGCCACAGGTATGACCAAAGCGGTTAAGGATGTTTATCCGGATGCACAGCAAAGAGATGATGCATTCCATGCACTTTATATTGCCTCAAAAGCCGTGTCCAAAGTGGAGAAACGCGCCTATCGCCTAATTGATCAGGAGGGTAACCTGATGAAAGCATTCGAAAAAGCCAAAGAGGACAAAAAAGATGAACACAAAGAAGCGCTGGCATTGGTCAAACAAAAATGCGATAAAGCGATAGCTCGCTATGAACAGGCAGAAAAAGCGCGGCAACATCTTCATCATGCACTTCGCAGTGTTCATACCAGCGCCATTGACCTGATCTCACCTGAAGCGGCTCAGTCACTATTGGTACTGAGTGCTCACTTTTTTGAACAGGCCAGACATCCGGATTGTGATGCGGCAGCCCGCTATATCAATAACCGACTGGCAGGATTAACCCTCGCCACAGCAGACCTTTACGCGCATCTATTGGCATTAGGTGAATATTACCCGCCAGATTTGGTCGCTCATGCCTGTTACATCGGTGAATATAAACGGTCATTAAAAAAGATGTCGCCGCAAAAGCAGAAGGATGCCCGGCAGAGAATACTTGAAGCCTATCAGTATATTGGTACGGTGTTGGATAAGTGCGAAACCGATGAACTGATTGAAGTTGCCGAACGGGCATTAGATAAAAGGCATCGGGCATCAAGCGCCGTTGAAGGATTTAACGCGATATTACGTCCGTACATGTATGTGAGGAAAGGGGTCAGTCAGGGGTTTCTTGAATTGTTCAGGGCCTGGCATAATCTGAGGACTCGCCGAAGTGGAAAGCACAAAGGGACGTCGGCTTATGAAACCTTGACCGGTAATCAGGTTGATGACTGGCTGACACTATTGGGTTTTCCGCCCTCCCTCGTCACACACTAAAAACCCCATTTTAATTTGGTATAAAAAACGGTTCAGTACAATACTGAGCCGCTGGGGGACTATTGTATTTGTTACCCTGAAACTCATCAATTTGATCAGAGCCTACAAATGATTAATCAAAAATATCCCAGCAATGGCAAAACCACCTCTCTTATCTCTTTGGGTAATTTGAATAGCGGTCGATCACTACCATCGAGGATGGCGGTTGTTGCGGCATCTAGTGCTGAGGGAAATTCGATATCTGCTAGTTGTTTGATTGATAGGATTATTCCAGTAGCAAGTTCATCAAGGCAACCATGTTTGGTGTAAAGCGGGATTAGCCATTTTATGGTGTCGGGCCAGATATTGCTTTGGTGAGTTGTTATTGCGGTTATTATTTCATCGGTATAAATTTAACGTGCGATAGAATCATCGTGCGATGAAATCATCGTATGTCAATTGTTTTCTCGATAATATTAAACTTGGAGGGATGATTTAGGGAAAGTGCTTTGATAAATAATACGGTCTGTCACACAGGACAAAATCTTCAATTGATATTGCTGATCTTGTCCTAAATTTAATTGCTCAATCACCTATGGAATAGGGTTCCAAGGTAATTCGTCATCTTCACCCGGGCCTTGTGTTAGCGGACAACCTCTTCTGGTCTCACAACCGAAAGTATCAGAGCCACCAGCAATATCATCTGTAGCCTGTATCGGCAATATTTTGTCGTCAAGCGACAAATTTTTCATTACATTTTTATTTAACTTAAGTTTCATTTCTATATCCATTTGATTTCAAAGTAAAATGTACTGGTATTTTGCGACCAGACCAGTACATATTAACAAGTATTTTACCTGTTGATAGCTTATAAATTCATCGGTGATGTTACATTTTACTACTTAACCGCCTGATAATTTTTGTCTAATTTTATCCGCCAATAATTAGCATCATCCAAATACGACATATGATCTTTAATCGCCGTTACATTGCCTCTGTAGCCTGCGGTAAACCCGGTAATGGCAATGTTGTTAAGCTCCCATTGATGGCCTTCGACTTCATTCATGTGGCCTTGTTGGGAATCATTGGATAAATCCATAGTGCCTTCCATCCATTGCTTGACGTGAACAAACTCATGACCCACCGTTGACACTAGTGCCTCGGGAGAGCTAAACGCGATATGGTTAATAATCACATTGCCCATGCCATCTGTGGTGCCATATGCGCCGTAGCGATTGAAGTTAGCTTTAAAACTACCAGCCGTGGTGATATCAATATCGAGATATTTAGCAGCCAATTCGGCAGCTTTTTGATAGTCTTTGGCGACCATGGCTTTATTAATCGCGGTTTTAACCGATTTTGGCAGCGCCTCTGAGTTTTCACCTGAAGTGCCATTAGCGGTTTTTTGCAGGTCCTTTTTATGACTCCAATCAGCACGTAAGGCCGCAGCAAAGGCAGCGCTATGGGCACCATTGGCAAACTTGCCACCGGTTAAACGCGAGATTGTGCCACCAACAACCGCCGACGCCAGCACTTGCATATAAGGATTGGCACTATATTGTCCACCTGTAGCAGCACCTAACCCGGCACTCCAAAAACCATGACCAAAGTTACCACCCTGAACATCACTTAAAATCCCGCCAGCAACACCACTGGCAGCAAACGAGCCAAACTTGTCGAGTCCCGCCCCGCCAACAGCACCCATAATGGCCCCGCTAATGCCGCCTCGGATCGCGCCTTTAAGCGAGCCCGTCATGATCGCACCATTAACAAAACCCGCTGCTGCCCCGCCCATCACAGCGGCACCGAGTGTCAGGTCAGCCATCGCAACCCACCCCGTGGCTAAACCAAAGGTGTAATAGCTGACCACTGCTGCGACAATCATTTTGCCCCATTTTTTCACGAACTTTTTCAAACCGCTGAAAAAGAAGCCACTCGGATCGGTCAGCGTCAGTGGGTTATTAATCACATAAGCATAGCGATTAAAACTCTGACTATTCTGCGGTGCTTGGATGTGAGGATCAGCCTGCAAGAAGCGACCAATATGGGCATCATAAATCCGCCCATTCATATGAATAATGTCTAATCCAGCAACATCTTCATGTCCAGTATAACCGCGTGTGGTGGGCAATAAATTACCACCAATAGCGATGTCATCGAGATAAAGCTGATGCACTTTACCCCACGGATCATAGACATTCTGTTGAATAATTTTACCGACGTTATTGGTGATACTCAAAGGTGAGCCCAAGTGATCTTTGTGCAGATAACTTTCATTGGTGCTGGCGTTATTCGCTGCATTGGTACGCTCAGTGATCACCACATTACCGATATAAAATTTATATTCAATGCTATCGCTGTTGGTTTTGCTGCGATAAACCTTCTCTAAGCCAGACAAATAAGCGGTATGAGTATTAACCTTGCTACCATCAACAGTGCGTTGATCATGACGGTAAAAACGCTGATGACCGATGCCATAAATAAACTCAGTCGTACTGATAACTACCAACGCCTGATTTGCTGGTAAAGTTACCAAAACCATCGTAGCCATACGCTTCATTCATAGTGTACGGCGTGTTGGTACTCACGGTGCGACTTTTTAGACGATTTAACGCGTCATAAACATAGTCTTCAGTGTAATTGGTGTTTTGTGACAGCGACCCAAAACTATGGCTTCGAGAATCTAGGTTACCATTGGCGTCATAACCATAACTTAAGCTGTGCAGTGTGCCGCCTTTACTCAGCGTATGCGAACTGACCAAACCGCTATTGTCATAATAACCCATGACCTCAGATGCGCCATTGGCATAAGTGACCGCCTTAACCTGACCATTCACATTCATCTGTGTCACTCGTTGATAGACCCGGTTAGTCGTATCATTGACCAGTTTATAAGCATAACCACTGCTGGTATATTCATGTCTGATGGTCAAGCCCAAACCAGCGTAACGCTGTTTGGCGATACGGCCATAAGCGTCAAATTCAGTGAAGTTGTGGTATTCACCATTTAGCGGGCTCATCAGGTCTTTAATGATTTCGGTGGTATTAAATACTCGACCAGCACTGTCATAAGCGATTTTGCTGCCTTGGCTAAAGGTGTCAGCCTCGCAACTAGCAGCCTTAACCCCTTCAAAGTATTTGGTTGCAATCAATCGGCCTTTGCTGTTGTTGGTGCTGGTGTTGGTGCTGGTGCCATAAAGCCAGCATTGGGTGAAATCCATCGCTGTTTGACGAACCTTGCGACCAGAGCTATCAAACTCAGTGGTGATGACGTCTTTATTGGCATTTTGTTGCCACACCTGTTCACCAAATCCGTTGTAACGGTAGTGCCACGTTCCCTTGTCATTGTCAGTCATCTGGTTTTTTTGACCATAGGCGTTAAACCGATTATCTACCTGAACAATACTCACGTTATCGGCGGTTTTAGTGACGGTATCCATATTGCCATAAGCATCGTAGGTATAACTTAACAAGCCACTTTTGGCATCTTCAACACTCACTAATTGACCTAACAGGTTGTACGTTTCCTTGCTGGTATTACCATTGGCATCGGTTTTAGTGGTTAACAAGCCAAAATAAGTAGTGGTTGGATCGACATAACCAACATCACTGCTATTGGGCAATTTAACCCGGTTGACACGAGAGTAGGCATCATAAAAATAGCCGGTATATTGACCTGGACGAGTGCTTTGCAAGGTCGGCAAGTACTCTTTGAGTAAACGCCCCTGACTATCGTAATCTTTGAAAATGGTGCTAAAAACGGTCTTATTACCGCTATCACTAAAGTGTTGTACTTGAGCCGCAATCTCTCGACCAAACTTGTCAAACGTCACTCGCTTGATTGGCACACCTAGCTGACTTTCTTCAACAAAGTATTTACCGCCAGTAATACAACTGCTGCAATAGGCCGTTTTGGTTGTCTTGGTGGCGGTTGCTGGCGAACTTGTTGCTAAGGTTTTATTCCAACCATCAAAAAACTGTGTCGAGGTCACACCATTAGCATCAGTCACTGACAAATTTTTAATCAATCCGCTGATAGCACCCGTAGCCACAGCACCGTTAATAGTAAAGGTGGTTTTATCACCAAGATTATTACTGGTCGACGCCACAGCTCGGCCATCTGCACTATAAATACTCGACGAACTGATGCTAGTGACTGAGGTATCTCCATCATTGAGCAACGCCGCTTTGCTGATTTTGCTTTTATGACCAAAGTGGTCATAACAGGTTGTAGTGGTTAAACCATTCACTTGACTGGTTTTTAACATCCCTTGTGGTTGAGCCGCGTTATTGCACACTTCACCCTGAGCATAATAGCTAAAGCTGGAGTGCCTGCTGACCGGGTTTGCCGAATCAGCCGCCAATGTTTTGGTCACCGTGGTGCTTAGCAGTCGACCCATCTGCTGTTCATAAGACCCCTCATTACCAAAGCTATTGACGCTCAAAGTGGTGTGCAATGTGCTGCTACCGTTTTTAACCGTCACCGTCGAACGCTCAAGATTACCCCAACGGTCATAATTATTGTCGGTTACAGTGGTGGCTAAAGTATGATGTTCACTGTCGATTTGATACGCGATTTGAGTCGAGATATCAATAAACGGCAAGATACCATTATGAACGGTACTCCGTTGTGCCAAGGTGTTAGTGGCACTGCTGAGCAAAGACGTACCATCAGCGGCAATTTGTATTGTACTTAATGGGGTGCCAGTATAAGGATACTCTTGCTTATAAGTGCTAGTTGTTGCCACACCCGTTTGCCCATCAGTGGTTTTAAGCAATTTAAAGCCCAACGATCCCAGTCCTTTACGATGCAATAACAAACCACCATAACGATAACCCACTGATACTCTGCTGCTGGCATTACTATCACTTTCGACTTTCTTAACCACAATCACCGGTCCAATCGGAGCCATGGTATCGGCAATTTCATCACCAACAATTAAGTCACCCGCAGCATCTGTGATAGTCACGGCATCGCTCAGCATGTTGTCGTAAGTGACTGTGGTTTTAACATCCCAACCGTTGTTGAATTCGGTGATCACATTATCAACAATATTTTTGCGGTCGGCATATTTAACAAACCAACCATTGCTGTCATCAGTGGTCACCAGATCCAATTTGCCATCACCATTGGTGTCGCCAAACAGAATCGAATCATCGGCATCCCGCGCGAGCGATCCACGATACTGCCAAACAATCATGTCAGAGCTAGTTGACGGACGAGACATCAAAATCGACCAATTGGTTTTGCTGGTGGGTTTTAAAATATCCGCTCGACCATCACCATTTAAATCAATAAAGAAAATATCGCCAACGGCATCGTCCGGACTAGTGTGCAGGGTTTTGTGACTGGCGGTAAAACCATAACCATTAGATAAACGGTAATACCAAGTATCGTTATAGTCTTCACGATAAACCACATCGGTCAAGCCATCGCCATTAAGATCGGTTACCCGTAAATCATCGCCGCTGTAATTGATGGTATGACGCTCGGTCAAACGTGGCGCAGCCATAGTGCCATCGCTAACATACAGCTTCCAGCTGGTGTTGGTACTGGGGTGCCAAGTGCCACCAAAATCACGACAATCGCTAGAATTTTCCGGAGGATAAGGAATATTGCCAATGCCGCTGCAATAGCCACTAGTGGTGGTCACTTTGGTTAACAAATCACTGCGACCGTCGCCATTAATATCAATGGTGGCAGAGTTTTTCATTTTAGGGGTATTGCGCACATGGCGATAACTGAATTTAACATCATCGTTGCTATTGAGGTTGCTGATTTGTATCGCAGCACTGAAATTACCGCCTTCATTGCGATACATTTTCAACTGACCGCCCGACGTAAACACAATGTCTTGTAGACCATCGCCGTCGACATCCATCACCTGTGCCGCGCCTTCAAAACCAATCGCCACGCGGTTTAAGTTAACCACTTCATAAGTTAAATCGTAACTGCGCAACTCACACTCGTAACCATAATAGCCATAACAAACGTTGGCTTCTACGGTACGAGGATTATAAGTTAATACATGCCAGTTACTGTCTTTATCATTGGCAACCAGCATTTCTTGTTTGCCATCACCGTCATAATCAATGGTCAAAGCAAAATCGCGATCACCATTGTCTGAACCAATTGTTGACAACAAGGTCGGTGTATTGGTGAAATCAGGCCCATATTGAACCTTCCAACCACCGTCTTCAAAAATAATATCGCTGTAACCGTCGGCATTAATATCCATCATCCGGGCATATTGACGACCGTCTGAATCATTGGTCAAACGAGTGGCGTTAGCAAAGGGTTTGAAGTTAGTGGTGGTGGTTTGGTTGTAAGTAAAACACAACATTTCACCGTTACCCATGGGTTCACATTCACGTACCGGTGTGGTGCTGCTGGTCACCGCTGCCGGGCGTTGCCAAGTAAAGCTCAGCGGGGCCAAACAATGGCTGCCTTCGGCCAAACATTCAGTGAGAGAGTCAAGATAATTACGCTCTTCAATCACCTCGGTGGCGAAGTAATTCAAGTCATAATGACGATAACTTTGATCATCAACCGTAATGCTGACGCTATCGAGCAACTGGGTCATGCTGATGGTACTGCCGCCACTGTATCCGACTTTAGGTTTAGGATTGTCGATATAATTAAACGTCACCTGATTGAAATAACGCGACTCAGCAACGTTTTCGTTTTTGCCATATTCAATGCTCGACAGCGTATGTGAACCCGCTGCGGTATCTTCAAGGTAGTGATAACGAATGGCGTTACCACTGACATCAACCACTTTTTTCAGTGCCCAGTATTTGGCTAAACCATTGGCTCCACCGGGTTTATTCGGTTCAACAAAGGCATCGCCGTTATCGTCGCCATCAACAGTTTGACCGTAGTAATAAGTGTCGCCAGATTTAGTCGCCACAGTAAAATACTCAGGACCCGAATCCGTCGCAGCGCCGTGAGCGGTAATGGTCGCAAAGTTATCAATAATGGTGTGATAAGTTGAACCATCAGCACCATAGTCGCCACTGTTAACCACTAATTGCTGGCCATTAAGGCAGAACAAATCCGTGTCATCATACTGCACCGGACCGATTTCACCGTTATCATCGCCGCTTAAACCTGCCAATGAAGCAGTATCAGTAACCGCTGCACTTTTGTTAAACGCCGACAGCGTAAAGGCCGCAGAGGTTTTATAATCCGAACAAGTCGCCCCTTCACAGGTTCTGACTTTATAGCGATAACGTCCGGCAGCTGCGCCAGTGATATTTTTAACCGTGCTGTTAGTGATGGTTTGCGGACTACCCCAAACGCCATTTTTCTCTTCGACTAATTCGAAGGTGGCTGGTGTGGTGTTCGCGGTCCAACTGACCTGATAGCTGGCTTTTTCAACGTCGAGGTTGTTAATGTCGACCAGTGAAACCGCTGGAATAGCGCCACCGACATTGACGACCAACGAGTTGGTTGCTCCACAAACATTCTGGGCATCACAAGCCTGTACAAAGAAAGTGTGTTTGCCCGGCATATTGATCAGACGATTAAATTCAGTGGTGCTGAGTTTTGGCCCGAAGGTATATCGCGCTGAGCCATCAGGTTTTTCAACAGACAGATTATAAGTTGATGTAAGCAGATAATTTTGATGCATCGCCCAACTGAGTTTGACGGTTTCGCCGGCGTTGATGCTCGGTTTATCGGCAGTAAAGGTCCATGGCGCTGGTGGTGGACCGCCAACGGTAACTGATACAGATTTAAGTGGTCCACACTGGTCTTTGCTATTACAGGCTTCAATTTCAATGACTTGGGTGCCCGAGCGTTGAATGCCAGTATCGCCGCCGCGAGTATCAGTGGTCGTGGTTAGCTTTGACCGCCACAAAAAACGCGGCTCTACTGGGTAACCAGGCAAATTGGGTTTAATGACATAAAGATTGTAATGTAACGCGTCGGTGTAACCACTGGGTTTGCTCCAATTTAAAACAATCGACATAAAAAGTATGGATGCCAGGCAGGTTGATCGTGCGAGAAAATTGGGTTTGATTAATGTTACGAGCAAATATGAACGAGCTATAACCTGGTTTCTTCACATGGAGATTATAGCGGGTAGCTCGTGGGTAATTATGATGCATGGACCAGTTTAAGCTGATGGTTTGGCCCTGAGTAATACTACTATCATTAACACTAAAGCTAGTCGGAATAGGCGGTGGACCACCGATAGTAATACTCACCGTCTTGCGTGGACCACAACTACCGCCACTGTTACAAGCTTCAATATCAAACCGTTGCGTACCACTACGTAAAATCCCCGTACTACCACCGCGAGAAATACTGGTTGATGTTAGCCCTGATTTCCAGCGAAATTGCGCTTCACTATTTTTGGTAACATAGATATTGTATTTTACCGATTCACTATAACTTGATGGCTTGCTCCAGCGCAAAGTCACCGAGTCGCCATGATTAAGCCGATATTTCGACGCCGAAAAAGTACCAACACTCGGTGGAGTCGCAGCATGAGCACTAAAGATAATGAGATAACTAAACAATAAACTGAGCATTGCTATTAATTTAAGTCCAGCAGCGCCGGATGAAACCGATTTATAACGAGGCATGATTGAGTGACTACTTCCATAAGGGATTTATTTTGCGCAGAAGTGTAACGAGGCACCTTAAAGTTGTATACAAGTGCAATGTAGGGATTTGTATCCGCTTGATACAATTGGGGTTTTTAGGGGGTCGGCTCTAACCATCTAGCGCAAAGTAAGGTGCGCAATATTCACGAGGTTGAAACCTCGTCTACGGCAGAGCGGGTACGCCGTAGACGCGAATTCACTCGCGTTTTTAATGGAACAACTATTACCCTATTTAATCAGAGTCGGTTTTTCGCCATTCCAATCGCGACAATTAATATTCTCTTTTAACCATACCGTAGCTTTCAAATACCACATCAAGGTTAACGTCACCGCCTAGCGCAATGTGGTAGAGCTTAGCTTTCTCGCCTTTGAAAGTGTTTATATCACCGTTTTTATCAAGGTGAGCATAACCGTTATCACCGAGAAACCCGCTGCCATCACCGTCAAGCTGTTCAGCCGTTGATTTGCTGATGTTATACGGCACATCAACCTGAAATGGCGGCATTTCAATCAGATAACGACGCACATTTTTTAAGGTTAAGGTAACGGTTTTACCACCAGATTGATGAACAAGGGTTAATTTCAGCCAGGCATCGTCATAGCTGAAATTCAGTACTTTGATTTGCAGCTGATCGAATGGCGATCCTAACTCAGTCTCAATATTCAATGTTGCTTCCTCTTGTATTTATATTTTTACCAGTTAAAACAAAAACTTAACGTATTGCCAATACTATACTGTCCTTTATGATGATTTTACAAGCGCTGGGTTTGGTTTGAAAAAAAAGTTTGCTTAAATTTCGACGAATATACACATTTGAGCATAGGGGACAGCTTCTTTAAAGATCCTGTTAAAGACAATATTTCAGTGTGAATTTGATAGAAACAATTGTGCCACAGGCCGTGGCACAATTGCGTGTAAGTTATTTAGGGCATGTTAAACAAGGTAGGAATTGACGGTTGCGTGTGCGCTCTGCACACGCTTTTAATCATATATAACCATAGTTGCCACCGATACTATCGAGGCAAAATTCTGGTTGTATTTACTGCGAATATAACCGCTTAATTGTGATCAACAATGCTCTGCGGACCATTTTCAAAATTCACCTTGTCGTAATTAAAGACCTTGTGAGCCGTGCCACCGCTGAGTCTTATCGTATTGGCAGGCAAAGCCACCTTAATATTGCTATCGACTTTAGCCGTAGTGATATAAGTGGTTGCATCATAATCACCACCAGAGCCGGTATCACTCCAGTACCACCAGAATTGACCGTCAATTAATAAATCATCCCGAACACAACGGATATCGGCGCTTGGTTGTGACCAACTATTATTACCCATAGCGATATCGCCAAGGCAGGTATAACCCGCTGGTGCTACCGGATGCCAAAAGGTAACATCGTGATCGCCACCAGTACCGTCGTCATTCCACTTCCAGTTGTAATGTAACGGTTTAGCTAACTTACCCGAACCATCATCAAATACCACCAAGGCACTACCCGGACGACGTTCGTAATAAGAAGCATAATTGCCATTGGTAGCTAGCCCTGGCACATGACCCAACGCGTGCCAACCTGTCGGCAAAGCCGTGGTTTTCCAGATTGAAATATCATTATTGGAACCACTGCCGTCATCATCGTACACAAAATTAAAATCAGTCCAGCGAGCGACTTTCAATCGATTGGATTTATCAACCCGAGCAGCCTGATAAGTCTTGTCCTCACCACTCGCCCAAAGATCATTGCCATCGGTATTGTAATTCAGCCAGTAAGTTTGCTGTGATGCCGCAGCCCCTTTAAGTGTCTTATTTTGGCTTGAAGTTCTTGGCACATCAAAATGATAATTACCACCAAACTCGCTTTGACAAATTGACTCACCGTTGCTCCAGGCTCCTTTGCCAGCAGTGACCTTCCAACCTAACGTTTCATCTTTACAGGCATAGTTAAACGACAAGCCACAGTCATCATCATAAAAACGTCCATTATAAGATACAGCGCACTGTACATTGCTGCTGCCGCCCGCTCCGGGTAGCCCATCCGGTTGATTTCCAGCCCAGCTCCAAACCACCTCTTTCATTCGCGCATCGTCATGTTTTAGCCAATCAAAGGCAAAATAGGTGCCGCCACAAGCCGCCATAGTAGCGATTTTATCGGTAGGTATATAGTGATCAGCACCATAATCCTCTTCAGCCTGATCAAAAAACAGCGCTGCATGACCGTTGCCATGAATACCGCAATTAACCAATGAATCTAAATTATCAGTAACATCACCACCACCACGCTCGGGGCTGGTAGTTTTAAACACCCAAGCCCGGCTGATGGCATCCTCAGCGGCACTGTCACCAACTAAAATGATTTGTTTACCCTGATCGAGCATTTGTGCTGGTGTTAAATCTGCCGGAAAACGTTTAAACCCTTCACCATCACTAGTACGTTGCGGACGATAAATAATATCGCCAATCTGGCGCTGAATGGATTCGACCAGTAAGTGATAATCACCATCTTTCATATTGCCGTTTTCCAGCTTGATCACTATCATCTGATCTGGGTTGTTTTTGCTCCAAGCAGCCACTTCTTCAAGCATGGTATCAAGATAAACATAATCGCCCAGCACCAACGCAGGTTGTGAGCAACGAATGCCACTATGACAGACATAAACCGCTCCGTATTCGACGTCTCGGGTACGCCAAATATCCAGCTCCAAAAAGCGTGACCCATAGTTTAACTGGTCAGTAATACTGGCATCCTGATTTTCATACCATTTCAAATTATAAGCATTCGAGCTATAAGAATTATGGGTGCCTGCGACAATACCGTTGACAATCGGTTCATGCTTTTGCAATCGATACTGATGAGTAAGCGCATCTTCACTCCAATTAGCCAAAGCATTAGCACTCACCCCAAGGGCCATCGCTAAACCCACAGTGACTTTCGTTAATTTATTCATAGTCATCCCCATTGTTTTTAGTTTAAAAATTGTTGATTCGTCAATAGTTAACAACAGAGATGTTAAACATTTTGCGCAGATGTTTCTGTCACGAATACACCGATTTTGGTAAGTAATTGTCAGCATTGTAAGCAGGTCCTTACAATGTAGTCATGCAGGGAATATTAAGTTTATTAATCAATAAATTATGATTTTCAGCCGAGAGCTTAAGATTGTACGCTGCACAAAACTAATATTATCGACTGAAAACTAGTTATACTTCTTCAAAGAAGCAAAAAACTGGAAGTACCTTGCCTATCTCGCCCGGCAAGATCAAATCATGATTGAAAGAACCCTGCAATCGCAGTTGAAAGAAGCGCTGAAACAACAAAAAATATTCGCAGAGCACAATAAAACAGCAGCAGAACGAGAGAAAGCAGCAGCAAAGCAACTCAACAACAAATGCAACAGGATCAGGCAAAAGCTGGCATTGATCCCAACATCAGCTGAAACCACCATGAGGTGCGCAAAGTGCACCTCATTCCCTCGCACGATGATTCTATCGCACGACAATCAACTGGCTTAAAAAATGGTGAGCCATTTTTTAAGAGCAGATCATTACCGCTCTCCTCGATGACAGTGATCGACCACTATGCTATTGACCCAAAGAGATAAGAGAACTTGTTTTGCCACTGATGGAGAGTATTTTTGAGCGGTAAATTAGTATTAATCACCGATTCAGCTCCAAGCAAAACTGGCATAATGGCTCAAAATATTAATCACCATCAGAGGGTATTATGACGAGCTTACATCCTGGCGAAGTGCTGTTGCACGAATATCTCAAGCCTCGGCATATTTGCCAAACGCAATGCGCAACTGACACTTATATTCCCGCAGAGCAACTAACAAAAATTTGCCTTGAACAATCCCCCATCACTGCGGATATCGCCATTCGACTGGCGATATATTTAGGCACCACCGCACAATATTGGCTGGTTTTACAAAACGATCACGACCTGATGAAAGCGCACAAGCTAAGCGATGATGAGTTCGCCACGATTGTGCCGTTTGTTTTGTGATTATCATGATCAGGCGGTATACCCATGTTTATCTGTGCCCCGCAAAAACCCGTGTGGATAAATCCACGTTCTACGGGGTTGGTATCCTACAACCCCTTCTTGCCAGACCCGTTTACCCTCATCATCAGTTAATGACATCGACACACCAGCCCCAATGAGTGGCACCAGCTGTTGATTTTTGATTTGTTTTTGTAGTGTTGCGGGGATTGTAAAGCTCAAATCTGCGTCTCCATATCAATAACGCAGAAACTATAACAGAAAAATACTCAGCTGGGTAAGCTCACGATGTATTCATCGATCACTCAACCCACGCCAATAAAAAACACCGTCGTAGACACAAGTTCAACCATCACATGATGAGTATGGTTATTTAAAGTTAGTCGATTTCAAAATTTTGCTGGATATTTATCCAATTCGATGTGATACTGACTATAACGTAGGAAGGCATAGCTATAATAGTGAGCGGTTGAGAACAACTGATTAACACTGTATGGTATGTCAAACGCAATTATCAGGCACTTGGCTGAAGAGATTTAACGGGGAATAACCAATGCAACAACCTTGTCTGTTTGGGCCAAATTTTTTAGAGAAGTTTGTTGGTAAAGCCATCCTTTATGACTCAAAAGTGGCGACTGTCGAACTGGTTGCCAATGCTTGGGATGCTGGCGCGACCAAAGTCAATATCACTTGGCCCACCCAATCCAATGAGCAATTTTTTTGCATTGAAGATAATGGTAGCGGATTAAGCGAATCAGAGTTTTTATCCCGCTGGCGAACACTCGCTTATGACCGCCTGGCAACCCAAGGCGATCACGTTATTGTCGATCATCGCCGACGCACCGTATTTGGCAAAAACGGGGTCGGTCGATTTGCTGGTTTTTGCTTTGCTGAGTCCTATTTCGTTGAATCAACTCATGCAGGAGAAACATTTGAATATGAAGTGAAAATTGGCAGTGGTGAAACCCCATTTACGCTGATAAAACATCAAGTACTGGCAAACAGAGCAGCCAATGGAACCAAAATATCAACTCGCGCCACAATATCCACTCCAGTCTCTGAATCGTTAATCTTATCTGAAATAGGCATGAGGTTCTTAACCGACCCAATGTTTGAATGCTTCCTAAATCACGCTAAAGTGTCTTTTGCCCACATTCCCAATAACAATATTGATTATCAAGAGGTTGAGGTTGACGGTAACATCGTAAAAATAACCATTATAGACACCATCGAATCGGATAAAACCACCAAACAACATGGTATCGCCTGGCACGTCAACGGTCGTTTGGTCGGTGAAGCCAACTGGCGTAATTATGGATTTGATGAAATTATTGATGGTCGCTCTAATGAAGCCAAGCGCCATACATTCATCATCGATGCTGATTTTTTGGCAAAAACTGAATCGGTTAAAAAAGACTGGACAGGGTTTAATGAAACCAAAGAATTCATCGCAGTAAAAAATCAGGTATTCGATGTTGTCAAATCTCATGTATTGGGCCTGACCAAAAAGAAACGCAGCCAAATTTTCGAAGCAGTCAAAAAGAATAATGAAGCTGAATTAAACTCACTTACCCCATTAAGAAAAGAGCGATGGACTGAATTAGTCACCACTGTTCAAGAAGAATGCACAGGCATCTCTCAGCGAGATTTAACTAAGCTTGGTGGTATTTTGGTTAAAATGGAAAAATCGAGCAGCAAGTATTCATTAATCAGTAAATTGCATGAACTAAATTCAGCACAAATTGATAATTTACACGACATCCTATCAGACTGGAGTCTTGATCTAGCCAAAGAGGTGTTAGATGAATTACAGGTTCGGTTGAAGCTGCTCGATGAATTAAAAGAACGCGTTTTAGACACTAGCACCCGTGAAGTACAAGAGTTGCAGCCGTTATTTCATCAAGGGTTGTGGATTTTTGGGCCTGAGTACGAAACGATTGAATTTACTTCAAACGAAGGTATGACCCGGGTTATTCAACACTTATTCAAAGTCGATCCTGATACAGATATTAAAGGCAAAGCCAGTCGTAACAGACCTGACTTTGCCATTCTGCCAGACAGCACTGTAGGCACCTATGGTTATCCAACCTATGACCAGGACGGCGGAGAAATAGGTGTAGATAGACTGGTTTTGGTTGAGCTTAAAAAACCGGGCGTAAAAATCAGCACTGATGAAAAAGCCCAGTGCTGGAAGTATGTATCAGAGTTATTAAAAACGGGGTTAATCGACAGAAAAACCAAAGTGACTTGTTTTGTGTTAGGCAGTTCGATTGACCCCTATGAAAAAGAGGCAAGAAGAGAAAATAATGATAATTGCATCATTCAGCCAATGGATTATCAAGTGGTGATTTCAAGAGCGCAGAGCCGATTACACAAACTATATAACCGAGTAAAAGGTGCTCCATTTCTTGAAGAACAGCGTGACAAACGTGATGCCGAGCAGGAGGTTATGGATTTTTAGCGCTATCGGAATGGTGACCCTTCAACGGCTCACCATTCACTTTAACCAACGTCTCCCTAACCCAAAAAACCATCAACACACTACCTAACAGCCCCACCCCACCGCTAAATACCGATGCGCTGGCTAGTGCAAATACGCCGCCAATCCAGCCAATCAATAGTGGACTTAAAGTGCCACTAAAATCGGCCATCAAGCGCCAAACACCAAGAAAAGTGCTGCGATCATCTTTAGGTGCTAAATCTGCGCCTAAGGTCATGATGACTCCGCCACCCAAACCATTGGCGATACCAGTGACTGCGGCAAACAGCCATAATGGGCCGAATGTTTGGCAAAATGGCAGCAATAGCAGACCAATTGACAACAATGCGAGACTTGGGACGGCGACCCATTTTCTGCCGTATTTATCACTAACTAACCCGCCGACATAAATAAAACAAAGTTCGGCAACGGCGGTAGTCGACATCAATAAACCAATTTCGACCACATCTTCACCGATGTGATGCGCCCATAGTGGCAAGATCAGTTGCCGAGATCCGCGCACTAGGCGTAATATCATCACAAATAATGCGGCGGTCATGAAGATTTGTTGATGTTTTTTGATGAAGGTGGGTAGCGCGATAAAACTCGCTTTCATTGAGGCTTTTTGGCCTTTGTTGGCTGCTTTTTCTACCGATTTTGGCAAGTAAAACACACACACTAATAGCGCAATAAAACATAACACAGCGCCACTTAAAAACGCTATTTCATAACCATAAAAACCGCTGATTAAACCGCCAAGCAACGGGCCAAGCAACATGCCAACTCGTTGTAATCCCACCAACTTTGACATGGTTCGACCACGCCGCTGATTAGGCGTTTTTCCACCAACAAAACTGTGGCGAGTCAAAGTCCAACCACCCACACCCATGCCAAATAACAAAATAAACACCGCTAAATTCAGCCAGTGCTCGGTCAGTATAAAACCTAAGCAAGACACCAACATAGTGACGATGCTCAACAAGATTAGATTTTTTTCACCGAAACGAGCAATAGCCAAGCCAGCCGGAATATCCACCAGCAATGTCCCTGCACTGCGCAACGCCAGTAAGCTGCCGACCCCCACAATCGAGGTATCGGCATCCAGTGCGTATAAAGGCAGCAACAGCAGCAGCATGGAGTTGACAAAAGCAATCAACAAAGTGGCAATGTAAGTGGTATAGATAGGTTATTTCCTCAGCAGTGCTCATTAATCACAATGAATTATAGTCCCAACATGCTCGCCTTTTAACGCCGCCGAGATATTACCAGGCACTGCGCCGTTGACGATTTGAAACTCATTAATCAAACGACCATTAGGCAAAATGTCCAGCAAAATAGGTTCGAATGGCAAAGTGGGTAGCTCCCGCTTTAGCAAATCGCTCACACTGATAGAATCAATAAAATTAGCGTCTGAATGCAAGTTGGGATCTTTGTCATACAAACCGTTGACGTTTTTCACCAGCGTCAGCCGCTTGCAACCAAAACACTCCGCCAGCAACAAGGCTCCAGCATCGGTTCTATGTGGTGGAATACTGCCAATTTTTGGCGGATGCTCCCATAACGAATAAGGCGGCACACCACTAAAAATAACCCCGGGCACTGAGTGTAAAAACATCGGCAACAAATGACCGAACATTTCAGGCGGAATCGCGACTACACCATAAGGGGCCAACAAAGTGCCAAGAATATGGGCATTACCCAAAGCATCGGCCTGAGCTAATTCAGCCAATACACCGGTCGGCATTCCCATGTCGATACCCACCGAAAATACATGACGACTACGAGTGCCACCGCCAGTACCAATGATAAGTTTGTGCTCGGTTAATGCGTCAGCTAATTCGGATACCGCAGGAATGGTGATATCTTTGCCCGCATCCATGATGGAGCGACCGCCAATTTTAATTACCTGAGCGTAGGGTAACATTCTGAATACCGGGGTTTCGGTGCTCGGCATCAGGTCTTTGTCCAGCAAGCTTTCGCGCATTAGCATGGAGTCTAGGTGAGGGCGTTTATCTGCGCCTTGATCTTGATTATTCAATGGAATTCTCCTTCTTTTTATTTAATCAGCATAGATAATTGTGCCAATCTCTTCGCCATTTAAAGCTCGCGTGAGATTGCCCGGCTCTAGGCCATTGATAATTTGAATACTACGACGATGTTTCGCCCGGCCCATCAGTTCGAGCACGGCATGTTCCACCACCACATCTTGCAAATCCATCTCCTGTAATTCATTAACAGAAATTCTCGGGATAAATTTAGCGTTTTTGTCCTTCTTCGGATCTGCCGTATACAAACCTTTTTCATCTTTGATATAAATCATCGATTTAGTCCCTAGCACTTCACTGATAAGGTAGGTTCCTGTATCAGTACGATGCGGTGGAATACGACCAACACTTGGGGTTTCATGCCAATATATATAAGGTGGCATGCCAAAGAAAATCGCCGCCTGACGTTCGGCCAAATACAACGGTAGCTGAGCAAATTGCGCAGGTTCAATAAAAGGAATACCATGCTTGGCCAGCAAGTAGTTAATCATTCGGGCATTTTGCATACTAACAAAAGTCCCTAATACACTTAACGCTCCGGTTGGCAAGCCTAAATCGAGACCGACACTATAAGCATGTCTAGCCCGAGTGCCTGCACCGGTGCCGATGATCATTTGATGATTAGCCAGATTGGCGACTATTTCATCAATAATAGGAAATACCGCCGCCCGGCCGCGATCAATAAAACTCTGGCCGCCGAGCTTCAGCACATTGGCGTCAGGTAAAATTTGTAATATGTCTTTTTGGTTGGTTTTCGCCAGCAGGTTTGGGTCACTTAATGAACCAGTAACCAGCTCTTCACCTAAGGTACTGAGCAATGCATCTTTCATTGTTGTTAGCCTCTTTGAATGCCTTTTTAAAGATAGAGTTTATTTAAAATAGCTTTAATTAGTTAAGTTAAAAAAGTTTAATTGGATAAAGCGTATATTGACGCTCGGTTTGTTCAGGTAAGTGATGACCAAAAGTGGCTTCAGCCCATTGTTTGAGTTCGCTTAAAATCTGTTGTTTGATGTTATCTTGCAATTCAACCCCGGCTAAACCGGATTTATTGGCCCAATCGTCCAAAGCTTGTTGTAGCGCTCGTGGTTGTTGCCATTTCGTTACCACAATAGGCGTTAGTATCTCGGCTCCACGAGCATTAAATGCCTCATTGAGTTGACGCAAATGGGCGTTACCATTGCGGGGTTTGATCTGGTGTTGTTTTAATAATTGATGACACTGTTTTCGCAACCGTGACTCCCAGCTGTCTTCCGCTCGGTTTGCTCGACCGACAATTAATAGTGCACCGTCAGGGTTTGCAACGCGATATGCCTGCTCAATGGTATGCTCAATATCAAGCCAATGAATGGCCCGTGAAGAAAAAATCAGATCTGCCTGAGCGTCCTCAACAGGCCAAACATCATTGCCATCGGCCTGTAATAAAACGAGGTTATCTACTCGTGAAGCAAACTGTTTTAACATCTGTGCAGACAAATCAATGCCAATATAATGTTCGACCAGTGGTGCCAACAGTGCGCCGATTTGCCCGGTGCCGCAGCCAATTTCAACCAAAGTGCCTGAATTATTTGAAATTTGCGCGATTGCGGTCGCAATTTGCTCAGGGTTTTTAACCCCGGTGCGTCGATCAAACTGCGAGGCTTGTTGATCATAAGGTGAGGATTTTAAAGCCGTATTCACAGGCTTAACCGCTTGGTTACAAGCTTCGTGATAAAGTTAGCTGGCATAGTCATCTCTTATTATTTGATTGGATAAAAGGGTTACCCAAAACGTAATACAAGGATAGACAAGAAACAGGCCCATGTCTAATAAGAGTCTGATAACATTGCGTAAAAATGATAATTAAAATGAAAAATCAAACGTTTACAAAAATAGCATCATCCATCGCGGTGTACGCAGCAAAGATTATCGGACAATCATAAATCACCGCATTCTCAGGTGAGCGTAACTTTCGGCTGTCTAAAATGCCCATTTTAACCAATTCATTCAGCGCCAACCTGACTGCATTGATATCCATGTCAAACAGCGTCAATAAACCCCTTTGGCAAACAATTGGTTGTGACCAAAGCCGATTGAGTAATTTAGCCGAAGCAGCACTAAGGCGATTCATACCAATCTTGCTATGAAGTTGTTTTTTGCAAGCACTCAAGATATCAACAAAAGTTATTTGCAATTGGTCGCTCCAAGCGATTGCTTCGCACCAAAATGGGTGAGACAAACTTTGCGGATCGCCAATATTCATCAATTCTTGCGCTTCGATATAACCCGAGCAAGCAGGAGACAAACGATAAGTTAACAGCGGAACTTTATCACCATGGGTTTTTTCTAACATGCCATCAAGAAAAAGCCGCGCAGTTCTGCCATTGCCCTCACTAAAGGGATGAATACTCGCCAAACTGCAATGACCTGTAATAGCAATAGCCTCTGGAGAATAGGAGGTCGCATTAATAAACGTCAACCAGTTGTCCATTAACGCAGCCACCGCTTCGGGCGGCGGACAAACATAACGAGCAATAAAAGGCGTTTTACCACCAACCCAATTTTGCCGCTGTCTGAGTTTACCTGAGCCCTTTTGCTCAGGCGCAATCAAACCATTGAGCTTACAGATCGCATCAAGAGTATGGACCGGGCTGTCAATCAAGATTTGTTTAGCCTGTTGATAACGTTGAATTTGCTGATGTAATTGCACCGCCTGAGCATCAAGATAACCGACTTCACTGGCCACCAACGCCAAACGTTTACGCGATACCAACCGAGCTTCTCGCAGACTACTGTTACCCGCCAAATAACGGGATAAAAAAGCACTAATAGAAAAATCACCAAAACGCTGCTCAACGCCCGAACTCATTTTAAGCTCGATAGCCTGATTAAAAAGCTCACCGGGTAGCATCGGCGGTACATTACATAAGATGGCTTGATTGTTATCACCAAACGGCCGCTCAATTTGCATTATAAATCCCTTAAATCCGACGCTTGTGTTGATATAGCTTCAGCTTTTAATGTGTCAATTTGCGCTTTTAGGTTATCGAGTTGGATCCTCGTTTTGATTGATTTTTCATGCAGGAAAGAAAATCCCATACCAAGAAAAAAAATCAACCAAACACTGCCTATATCAAAATACAATAGTAAAATCATACCGGATACTAATAAAACACGTTCCATTAATTCTTTGCGTGTCAGTTCAAGTAACATCATAAAACCTCCTAAAACTAAGCGGTATTTTGACTGAATACCGTTCTGTTTGTTTATAATTTCAGTTCATTGTGAGCGCTGGTTAATGAAAAATAAGCCGGCATATCATGTACTTTCAATTGGTCAACAATCTGCTTGTGACTCAACTCTATATTCGCTCCAGCCGTAATTAATCTTGACACATAAGTCAATCCTGTTGTTTTAATATTAAATTGCCTTAAAGCGATGTCTAGTGCATCAAAACCCGGTGTATGACTATCGATTTCAACCCCTTGTTCAAGCAAAAACTTAAACATCTTTAACGCACCACGTTCCACGCTCCTTGCAAGTGTAGAGTAGCCTCCTGCGACATAGTGTATATCCAACCCAAATGGCAACAATTTGCCAGCCAAATCAGCATTATCTTGCACAATTAGGAGGCCAATGGCATTAGGCATAAGCTTGCCACCTCTATCTAGCAGTTGCTTAATAATGGCAAAATCTGGGTTAGTATTTAACGCCAGCATTAACAAAGCAGTCGCAACATCTTGCTCAGGCATATCAAGCCGATTAAGCTGGTCAACAGCCTCATTCCATTTTCCAGCGTTGGCCAATCGGTATATCTCGGTCATTTTGCTATCCACTTCCTGCATGACCGGATCCACTGTAAACTGATCTTTGAGCGTTTTTGCCAGCTCAGTCATCTGCTGCCTTCTAAATCTTTCAACTGCTAGCTTACTTGCCAAACCCTGACCTTCGCCCAAGTGAGCTTCGACCCCTTGATCATCACTAAACAGGTTTTTCGCTGCGGCAATTTTTGTTGCCATTTGCTCTGACATGGCCAGCTGTTCTGTTTGCAAATCAACTTGAGGTTGACGCTTAGGTACTTTTTTCTTGGTCTTGCTGCCCATTGCTAGCTTAGTTAAACGTCTACCCACACGAGAAAAACACGGATGTTGAGGTTCACTATCCAATGCAAAATCGACCATGCCTTTGAGCATCTGTCTATGGATTTGATCAACAATCGACTGAGCCTGTGCCAACTGCGTCAACTGTAATGGCTCAAAACCTTTTTTCATTTGTAATTCATAGCGGCTAAAGAGGGAGGGGGAAATCAGCGCTTTTAATTTTTTATAACTGGTCGGCCAATAAGGTGATAATCCCTTGGCAGCCATTTGTGCAAATATTGCGTCTATATCAGATTGCCCTGCGCCTCCGCCATTGTTCGCCAATACATCTAAACCATTATCATAAAATAAATCGGGCTGTAACGGGCTATCCATACTGATCCAATAACTGGCCAATTCAATGTTTTTAGCTTGCAGTGCCACCAAGGCCAGTGAGGTATATTTACCAAAACGCTTTAAGACCTTATCTGCTGGTAAGTCGCTCGACAAATAAAGTCTGTTGAGCGTCGCTTCTGGTATATTCAGCTGACTCACTTTAACCAAATCAGCATGAGTCACAGTAATACCACTATCAATTAGCAGCTCAATGAGTTGCGCCGGATCAGCGGTATTGAACTCTAATAAATAACTCAGTAAAAAAACCATTCCTTTCTTACCAATATAATAGGCATCAGGCTTAAATACCTTGGCGGTTATATCTTCAGCTATTTGTACAAACTCCCCGGCTCTGGCTTGTTTTAACAAACTCATTTGCAATTGTGGATTGGCAAACACCACCTTGGCTTCGGTATAAGGTGGTTTTTTAACCTGGTTCAAATAACTATGACGCAAATTACGCCCCCGAAATAAACCAATGCTGGTATTAATAGCCACTTTATCAAGCACATTTTCACTCACGCCTTGTTGCTGCAAGTCTGCAAGCCGGGCTTCAATATAAGATTTTTTATTATGCTGCCATTGCACTTTTTCATCGTGAGCTAAAAAGGTATTGCGACAATTCACAGCCGCCACGTCAGGCGTATTTAATGACTCAACTGGCGCTGGTAACAAAGTTGTAGCCTGAACATCAGGCTGCTGAATTGTGGCTGGAACCAGCCTATCTGGTGTATTCTGGTCTGATGTATTCTGGGAGGAGCTACTATATAGGAAAAATGAGCCGACCAGCAATGCAAAACCGGCACTGATTATTATTAATTTCATAGTTAATCACATCTGATTTAAACGGTTTAATCTCGGTGCCTATTTGTCATTTTTATGACAACTTAGACACCGCACATCGATATTTGCTAAGCAAGTCAGCTCATACACTTAAGCATTTCAGTCTCTACTTGCCCAAGGCAATAAGCCTCAGTCCGCGAAAGGTCATATTCTTTTGCCAGTTTACAAACAACACCAAAACCAACACCAATCCATGGACCAGTTAAACCGCCTAATAAGGCAGCCTCAAGATGACACCACTCCGCCCAGTAACTAATGGTATCATTTCTATCTAACACACAAGGTACATATTTTGATTTTGCCACATCAAAGCACTGCTTGATCTCTTTTAATAACGCAAGAGTTTGCTCATCAATTGTCGGCTCTGTCGGCGCAGGCGCATCCCCGCCGCTTTCATAAGTCACCTCGTCATAACGGCTGGTTTCTTCATCTGGTTCACCACCAAAAGCACAGTTAGTATCAGTGCCCTCAAAGGTGTCACAAAACGCATGGGCTTTATTTAATCCCCAACCCCAACCATCGTGAAGCACAGTAGACACCGAACTAAAATCGCCGTCTTCCTCGTAAAAATTTCTATCATTTGTTGAGGGCGGTGTTACCTGCCCCATCATTAAGGCGACAAACATCGCCGCTTTGGTTAAATTGCCTATTTTCACTTTTTTGCCCTTTAAGAGTCTGTTAGTGATTATTATTTGTCGGCATTTGTTCATTCAAAAACGCTGCTTCCCTGTATAACTCGTCTCGACGTGAGGGGCGTAGTTTACTTAAGAAAATTGGTAAATAAACCATTAAATTACTTTTATTTATTATTTTTGTAACATACAAGATGCATATAAATTACATAATTAGTGTTTTACATGACATTGACGTTATTACTCTTCATGATTAAACGACTTTTCAACACAGCCATTTAGAAAGACAGAAACAGTTAAAGAATGCTGTCGCTGATGGTCATGGTAACTAATTTGATAGTGATCATTACTCAACCATACGAGGGGCTCAGGAATTGCTGATTTATCAAAAAATAGCACTCCTTGGGTTTCCATCTCACTGGCTTCGTTATAGGCTATCTCTATTGCTTGTGTTTTCGTCACGTCATCACCAAAACTGGGCAGCTCACACGAAACACGATACAGCAATAAAAACACCATCGGCGAAACGAGTATACACACTCCAATGATCATCACAGTGATCAACCATTTCTTTGCGTTCAATTTGCCAAACATTTTCTTCATTTTATTATGCCCTTACAGCAACAGCCAAACACAGTTAAGATTAGCTCTACTACGAATATAATAATAATGAGTTTTAACAATAATGCGAATGTTTTTGCTGGTGAGATTTATATGGAGCAAATTAAGGTGACAATTATTGCCCAACATTCACGAGGTTGAAACCTCGTCTACGGTGTAGATGGGTATCTGACGGCTCCCATCCTACAATTTCAACCCGCTATACGCCCCAATTAACGCTGAATAAGCAGGCATATTATGGGCTTGCAGCTTTGCCACAATTTGCTGATGACTCAACTCTATTCTGGCACCAGCATCCATCAGCAAACTGACGATTGTCAGGCCCTCTCGATTGAGGTTGAATCGTTTAAGTGCCCAATCCAACGCGTCATAACCCATTGCATCACTGTCTGGAGCGACGCCGTTTGCAAGTAAAAACTTAAGTATTTTAAACGAGCGCAGCTGCACACTTCTGGCTAACATTGATTCACCCATTTCAACATAATGAATGTCCAGACCATAGGGCAACAACTGCTTGGCCAACGCCGCGTCATCGTGCTTAACTAAGGTGTCGACAGCATTAGGCATGAACTTGGCTCCCCGACTCAATAAATCCACAATAACGTCAAAGTCACTGCGAGCATTCAATGCAATCATCAGTAGTAACGTCATTGCCTCATCGGTATGTCCATAACCACCAAGTTGCTCAAACGCCTCGATTGCCTCCGACCACTTGCCATCATAGGCTAATTTAATAGCCGCCATCATTGTCTGCCTTTCCTCAGGTGTCGGCTGACTAATTTGCAGCTTCATCGCCTCAGACAACTTGCGTATTTGAGATAACCTGAATTGAGCAATCGCCTCTTTATTACGCAGGCCCTGAGCTTGTGCCAAATAGTCTTCAATGTCCTCGTCACTGCTGAACTGTTCTTTAGCCTGAGCAATCAAATCTTTAACTGCCGCAGCTTCCACCGCCTCGGCCGCCGCCAAAGCCACTCTATCAGCTTTGGTTTTACGCTTTCCCCTATGACGTTTCATGGCAAACCGGGTCAGTCGCTGACCAAGCTGATCAAAACAGTGATGCTGTGGTTCGGCATCCAGCGGAAAATCAACCATGCCAGTCAAAATATGATGGTGGATAAGTTTAACGATTGAATGAGCAATCGAATCTTCTTCACCTGATAACGAATGATTTTTTTGACCCATCTGCGCAGCATAACGATTGAAAAGTGGCGGCGACACCATCGCTTTGAGCTTACCCACACTTTTTGACCAAGCAGGCGCAAAACCTCGCAGCGCAATTTGTTCAAACAAACTGTCAATATCGGTCTGACTGAATTTTGCCCCATGTTTGGCCAACTTATCCAGCCCATTATCGTAATATAAATCCGGCCGAAGCGGACTGCCCATATCAATCCAGTAATTGGCCAAAGCCACGTTTTGTGCACTGATCGCCAACAAAGCCAATGAGGTTTGCTTTGCATACAGCGACAAAACTTTATCCGCCGATAATCCACTGGACAGATATAACCGGTTCATCGTGGCTAACGGCACACCCAACCGATGTAACTGAGGTAACTGAGTCACTACAGCTAAATCCGAATAATTGACGCTGATACCACTATCAATCAAACGTTCAATCAAGTCCTCAATCACCTCCGGAGGTTGCGTCGGTTCCGCCTCAAGAATATAACTTAACAACGTCACCTGACCCTGCTTACCCAGATAAAAAAGTTCATCAGCAAACGCTTTATCAGCCACCTGCTGAATCAATCCGGCAAAATCACCAGTATCACGCAACAGCCTCAGCGCTCTTTGCTGATCCATCGTCGCTCTCTTACCCTCACCTTTACCTCTACCTTCACCTTTAACTTCATAAAAGGCCGGACGCCGAACCTGTTGTCGAAAATGAACAAACAACCTTCGCCCCTTAAGCAAACCGATACCCGACTCAATATACACTTTGTCCAAGACGCGACTTTCTACACCCTGATCGCGAAAATCCGCCAACAGTACCTTAATAGCGCTTTTCTTTTGTTGTTTCCACAACGCAACATCTTCTTGGTCTATCCAGCGATGCTCACATTGTGTTGCGTCCGGCTTTAGTTCAGCTTGAGGTTCAGGCGGTATCGGTTTGGGCTTTTCAGCGATGACTGTTTTAACTAAAGGAGGTGTAATGAGGGTATCTGGTGGACTGGATTCAATTTCGACAGACTGTTGATCTATATCACTCGGCGAGCGATAAAACGACACGGCAAGCAAAACAACGACACATATCAGTAATGATATTAATTTTTTATTAGTCAGATAAGCCAATCGATTTCCCGGTCAAGGACCCATATAATAAACGTCGATTAGCCTATCTTAGCTCAATGGTGTGGATTGTAAATAAAAAGCCGATTAATAACTCATGCTAAAACCCACCAAATAAATCAATGGATTAATGTCAACATCGACACTCGCGGCAACGGCACCATTAACAATGACATCGGCTGTGGTGTCGATATTCATGTAATAAACATTGGCGTTAAAATTCCAGCTTTTGGTTAATGGCACGTCAATACCAAATTTTAATGACAGATTGGTTGAATTGCTCAAATCCAAATCTGTTGATGTTGCGCCCAATGCTTCAGTCAGCTTATCACTGCTTCGATCTTCAAAAAAGATCGTGTGATTCACACCGATACCCGCATGATATTTGATCTCATCACCCCATTGATAAAGCACACTAAGGGTCGGTGGCAGCTGTTTGGTAGTGCCAATATCTAATCCTGCTAGTGCACCCGTTCCGGTTAAATCATGTTTAAAAGGTGAAGCAGCCAATAATTCGATGCCCCAATGTTGATCAAACATATACGCCACATTTAAACCCAACGCCGTCGCCGAGCTCACTGCAACACCATCGCCACCGAGCACATGACCACTGCTGTCATGCGGACTAACATGAGCAAGACTGCTTCTGAATACCCACTGCGAGCCGTCGCCCAATTCGGCCAATACTGGTGCTGAAAGTGTGCTAAATAATGAGCCTAATAATGTCAAAACAACCGCTGCTTGTTTCATGATCAAATCACCTTTTTCTAATGCTGTTAATAGTCTTAAACTGGTAATAGTCTTAAACTGGTAATGGTCTTAAACTGGTAATGGTCTTAAACTGGTCTATAAAAACGCCGCCAGTTTAAACCCAGTCAAAATCAAGGTATTGATTCAGATCATAAACCCTAAATTAAGCAGGGTTATTTAGATGATAGCGCTTACATCATCAGCAACACCCCAATTCAATAACAAAGCGTTCACATCGACTAAAAAATATGCGAAAGTGGCGCACCATAACGATAAGGGTGAAACAATGAATACGCTGTTCAAACGACCTGTGACCATCGGCTTGATTGAAGCCGATCAATCAGTATGCAACTGTCTGCATAACTACCTCAACCAACAAAGCGAATTTGACCTTACCCTAACCGCCTCATCCGTCGAGCAAATGAAAGAAAAGCTGCTCTATATCAAAATGCCCTGCGTCATGCTGGTCGCCATGGATTTACCCAATCTGTCAGGCATCGACGGTATCAGACTAATTAAACAAGACAGCCCCAACAGCGAAGTCATGATGCTCAGCCGCGATGCTACCGACGAGAAAATATTCTCAGCCCTGCGTGCCGGTGCCTGCGGTTGCCTACTCAAAAACACCGAATTAAACCAAGTAAAACAAGCCATTATCGACCTGCACCAAGGCGGTGCGCCAATGTCGCCCGCCATCGCCAGAGCCGTCTGCCACCATTTTCAACCGAAAAAGCAGCAATCAACTAGCGTCAAATTCACCCGCCGTGAACAACAAGTGGTCGACGCCATCGTCGATGGTCTAGCCTACAAACAAATCGCCACCCGCCTGTCCATCGGCTTAGAAACCGTCAGACATCACATCAAAAATATTTACAGTAAATTACAGGTAAATTCCAAAGCCCAAGTAATTGCCAAAGTGCTGTCGTAAGCCAGAATTAACGCTCACATCTCTTGGCATATTAGATAAGAAAACACTGCCTAATTCGGATATTTATCCTCCACCTCAACCAATTTATCCCATATCTATGTGATCCCCTCGAAAAAAAACGCTGTTAGAGTACTGCCCGCTGGTCTAAGGTCCAAGGTCTTACCAGTTGATAACTCAACAACGATAAAAAAGTCTAACAAAAGTGAGAACAGTTCCAATGTCAAAAGTATTAAAGAGAAAGCACCAATCAAACGGCATCCTATTAGCCCTACTCGGCGCAACAGCATTAGCACCAGCAATGGCTGCCAATGATGACCAAACAGCGGGCAAAAATACAAAAATAGAAGTTAGCGGCCAAAATGGACTTTATCAATCTCTAGCGCCAGCAACGCTGTCAAAAGCGCCAACACTTATTGAAGGTGTAGCAGCCAGTTTAACCAACGGCACACCATTAACTGGCCTTAACGGTGCCAGCAGCAGTGAAACTTTTTATACCCTTGAAGTACCTAGCGATGCCAACAGCCTGACGTTTAACCTGTCTGGCGGCACTGGCGATGCAGATTTACATGTTCGTTTTGGTTCTGCACCAACCACAAGCAGCTATGATTGTCGCCCTTATGCTTCGGGCAATAACGAGTCTTGTGATATCAGCAACATCCAAGCGGGTACCTATCACGTTATGTTACAAGCCTACAGTGCTTATGACGGCGTAACTTTACAAGCGACTTACACCACTGGCTCCGGACCTGTACTGCCTGCACACCGTATTGCTGTTGCTGGCGACAGTATCACCAAAGCGTTTGGCGCAGACTGTACTTCTAACTACTGGTGGTGGCAAAAACTCTGTCCAGCAGGCGGCGATCAAGAACAACACTCTTGGTTTGACGGCAGCAGCACCGCCGTTTTCAGTGTTTATGACCGTTACCTAACACTAGACAACAGCACAACGGTTAACCACAGCGCCGCAGCCAGCGGTTCAGAAATGCGCGGTGGCGATAATAACTTGGTGGTTCAAGCCAACAACATTATCAATCAAGCTGAAAAACCGAACCACGTAGAGATCGTACTAGGCGGTAACGACATCTGTAACCGAGGTTGCACCGATGGCGCAAACTGTGCAGATCCGCTATACAGCGAAGGCGAATGGCGTCAATCAGTTCAAGACGGTCTTAATGTGTTGATGTCAGGAATGCCAGCCGAAAACTCCAGCATCTTGCTCGGCGGTGTACCAAGAGTTCAGGACATTTTACAAGCAGGTCTAGATTTGGAAGCACAAAACGGTCAAGTTGACTGTCAAGCCATGTGGAGCAGCTACAACGTTTGTCGCATCGTAACCAACACTGGTACTTTTAACGGTGAAAGCAAAGACCAACGCCACACCGCTATCGCCGCCATGCAACAACGCTACAACGAAATCCTGCGAGAAGAAGCTGCTGCTTATAACAGCAACAGCAACGGCTTGAACCCTAATGGCATCCAAGTAACGGCTGAGTACGTCAACGAGTCTACGCCAACAGCTGGTACTTTCTCATTCGGTTCAGAACACCTCAACGGCGGCGACTGCTTCCACCCTAACGTCATGACACAAGGTTTAATTGCCGAAATGTTATGGAATGCCAATCCTAATAAACCACAGTAAATCGGTTTAGTGGTAACGTAGGCGGAGCATTTATGCCCGCAACCCAGCGGGAATAAATGCTCCGCCTACAATAGCCACATAGAATCCCCAACCTTTCAATGCTATATTCATACGCCAGAACCCCAACCTGTGCAGATATAATATGACTCATAAAACCAATCTAACAAAGACCCTGTTATTCAGCCCGCTCCTCACCTTAGTGGCAGCACCGCTCATACTATTAAGCAGTACAGCCTTCGGGGCAGAAACCATCAAAATCAAAGCGGGCAACTTCAACATGGGTTGCAGCAAAACCGACACCAATTGCGACGTCGATGAAGGTCCGGCAGGTGGCACTAAAGTCTTTGTTCCAGCCTTTACCATTGACCGCTCTGAGGTCACCGTTGACCAATATCAACAATGCATCAAAGCCGGGATTTGCGCCAAACCAAAAGATTTCAAGCGCAATAAATACTGTAACCTCGGCCACGCCAAACGCGGTAACCACCCAGTCAATTGCGTCGACTGGTCACACGCCCTCAGCTACTGCAAATTCAAAGGCGGTCGCCTACCCTATGAAGCTGAATGGGAAAAAGCCGCCCGAGCCAACACTCAAACCCGCTATCCTTGGGGCAATGAAGTTAGCTGTAAAAACGCCATTTTAGACGACGGCAAAACCACCGGCAGCGTACCAAATGAACCCGATGGCTGCGGCGAAGACCGTACCTGGCCCATCAATAGTCGCAGCCCTAATGATCACAAGCTATTCGATATGCACGGCAACGTCGGCGAATGGACACACAACTGGTATGGCAAAAACGCCATCACCGCACTCTATGCTAAGCAAGATTTGAAAGGACCAGTGAAGGGCCGCAGAAAAGTCGTCAGAGGCGGTTCATGGGATGAGAATATATTGAATTTGCGCTCGTCGTTCCGTAATGTCAAAGACCCGGTAAGCGGCGACGGCGTGTATGGTTCGATTGGTTTTCGTTGTGTTTATGAATAGAAAAATATCAATTTGATTGTGTTTTGGAGGGCCGTCCCGGCGCGATTGTTAACGAAGCCAACACTGTATTGCCTTCGCCATAATTCGCGGCGGGACGCCCCTCCTACATTGGAAACAGCGTAACCCACCGCCAAGCATTACAACAAATCACTATCCGCCAGCAAAAACTCATCATCAGCTTCAAGACTGGTACGCATGGTTGCCAAGCGGGCTTCAACACCACCCATCATTTGGGCAAACTGCGGGTCACTGCTGACACTAGAAAAAACCGGATCTAACTGGGCTTTCCATGATTGTACCCAGCCAGTATCAATCGCGCCTTGCATGTAATAAAACGCTTCGTCTTTTTTCAGCTGCAACGATTTTAACATCGCCATGTGATAGTAATAATCTGCATGAGTGTTTTTGCTCTTTTTGTTTTTCTCCAAATACTCAGCAAACCCTTTGATCACCTCAGCCGCCTTCGCTGTTTCACCCACCTGCTGATAGGCATAAGCCATATGCGCTGGTGCATCGCCATCACTCATGTAATAAAAATAGCCCGATTTATCCTGCGCCTTATAACGCTCATAAGCAGTTATCGCAGCAGTATAATTACCAGCAATATAATGCTTTTCGGCTTCTGTCATGTCATTCATTCCCTTCATGTCATGCTCAAACTCGGTCTTGTCCAAATATGCCAACGCCTGCGGTTTATCTCCTTTTATCAGATAATAACGCGCTTTCATCAGGTTCATATAACCCTCATTAAAAAAGCCTTCACGTTGCTCAGCATACTCAAACCAATGCCATACTCCATCCATATTACCCATATCCATGGTCGCCATCATCAATCCTTTTACCGCTTCTTTATTGGTTTGATCAACCGCCAATGCCCGGTTAAACATCGCAATGGCTTGATCTAATCGCCCCCGCTTGGTCAAGATAAGACCAACCATCACATAAGCCCCAGGATAATAAGGGTCGTTGGCAATCATGTAAGAAAACATCTCCATGGCTTTGTCTTCATCGCCAGCTTCATAATGCTGCCAAGCAATATTAAACGCAGCAACCGGTGATTTTGGATCTAACTCAAAGGCTTTTTCCAGCATCTTTTGCGCTTCAACTTCCTTACCGCTTTTCTTTAAGAAAGTGCTATACCACATATACGCCATGCCATAGCTAGGATTCAACGCAATCGCCTGCTTATAAGACTGCTCCGCTTTTTCGCGATCAGAGTAACCCAATAACAAGCCCTGAGCCGCATAAGCCTCACCCAACTGACTGTCAATCGCCAACGCATTATCAATCGCTTCCCGCGCATTAGCCTTTGCCACTTCCATCGACACATTGCCATACAAAGGCAACAAGTTGTTGGCATCAGCAATGCCCACATGCGCTCTGGCATAGTTCGGATCTAACTTAATCGCTTGCTGAAAATACACCAACGCCTTGTTCAACGAAGCCGCTGTACGATGACTCAATTCCTCTTGACCCTTACCAAAAGCCACCATCGCATCAACACTGTTAGTTTGCGCCACAAAGACCGGCTTTTCTTCACCACCCAGCAGGGTTAATTCCATTTTTTTCACCACCGCATTGGCAATATCATCCTGAATTTGAAAAATATCCAAATACTCACGATCATAAGTCTCCGACCACAAATGCTCACCAGTGCTGACTTTAATCAACTGAGCGGTAACCCGAATTTTGTTGGTAATGTCATTTTTACGAATGCTGCCCTCAAGAATGGTGTTAACACCAAGCTCACGGCCAATTTGAGGGATAGTTTTGTTAGTCACGCCTTTATAGGCAAAAGAGGAAGTACGAGCAGAAACTTGTAACTCAGGAATTCGTGCCAACAGGTTAAGCAGTTCTTCAACCATGCCATCAGCAAAAAATTCGTCTTCTTTATCATTACTAAAAGGAACAAAAGGTAAGACCGCAATTGATTCTTTACTACTGTCATTTTGCACTTGAACAGGCACATTAATTGCGCTGATCGCGTTAACCTGAGTCGCCGCAATCGCTGCCGCTTTGTCTTCCATCAACAATTGCGACCCTAAAGTCACCAATAATACCAAAGCCAACGACCCCGATACCGCAATAGTGGTCTGCAAGTTAGCCTGCGGTTCATTTTGCGTCTCACCATCAGCAGTGATCCGCACAATCCCTTTAGAAGTGACGTTAAACAACCAAGCAAAAATTAAACATACCGGAAAACCAGCAATAAAAATTTGCAATAATAAGGTCATAACTTCATCGGGTAATCCCAACGCTGGTACACTTAAATCAGCAATCTGAATCAACGGCCACGCAGTCACCGCATAGATGGTGGCCACTTTAAATACCTGTCGCTGCTTAAGTTGAGCTATTAATCTTTCCAAATGCCTGCTCCGAAAACCACACTATATAAGCGCAATTTTTCTATCCTTTCACTTATTTATAGTAACCGAGCCCGAAACGGTGTTCATCACCAGTTTCCCCGACCCATCACCGGACACAAAACTCAATTTCCGCTCTGACGAGCGCTCACTCCACGGCTTATGCTCCGTCAGAAAATTCATAATCTCACCACCAAACTGGCTGGCAATATTACAATTGGCGTTTAACTCACCTTTAACTTTATAGCGAATATCGCCGTTAACACTGGTTAATTTAACGCTGGCTTTATCCTGCAAACGACCATTAATCATGGTGTCTCCAGAAATATTTTCGACCTTTAAAACGCTGATATCGTCAATGCTAGCTATCACATCACCCGACATAGTTTTGACTTTTACTTTAGAAAATTGGCCCGCAAGTTCAATCAGTCCACTCACCGATTCAACACTCGCCCGACCCGAAGATTTAGTAATTTGAATCTTGCCACTGACAGAAGAAACCGCCATCTTGCTATGAACATTGTTGATGATCAAATTGCCATTAATCGTCTGACCCTTGATCCCGTTATGCAAGTTTGAAAAACGAAAAGAGGTATCAACTCCCTTAAAACGTAACTTTAAATCTTTAGGCATGAACACTTTAAGGTTGCTATCATCACCACCATGAGACATCCCGTTCATCACCACTTTAATTAAGGTTTTATGACCCTTGTTTTTGAACACCAACTCACGCGCCGAATCATCTAGCTCCCCCTGCAATAATACCTCTTCTTTATCCCAGCCAATCACTTTGACCAAACCCCGAGTATTATCAATCAATAAAGTGCCAGAGTCTGGCACCTTAAGAGACAAGTCCACTTTCTCACCAGCAACAGCCAGTTGAACCCCACAAAGTGTTAATATAAAAATAATTGCGTATTGAGCGTTTCTCAAAAAATGCTACCCCATTATCCTCAAGCCGCCGACTATCAGCGACACGTTTTTCAAGTATACAAAATAAAGTTATGAAAAGTATCATTAAAGCGTTAAACGATGTTTCAGACAAACCCCTCACTACAATGATTGCGCCCCTCCTCCTGTAGGTAGGGCATTTATGCCCGCAGTGAGCCTAAGCAAGCGAAACCCTCCACCAACCCCCAGTCGTTCCCCGGATCGAGTTTGCCCTGAGGGGAACGCTAACACTTTTGTTGGTGTACATCAATGCGGATCTGTTTGGGCCACAAACGGTACCGCTGGATTATTGTTGATGTATAACAGTTCGGATCGAGTTTGCCCTGAGGGGAACGCTAACACTTTTGTTGGTGTACATCAATGCGGATCTATTTGGGCCACAAACGGTACCGCTGGATTATTATTGATGTACAACACATCGGATCGAGTTTGCCCTGAGGGGAACGCTAACACTTTTGTTGGTGTACATCAATGCGGATCTGTTTGGGCCACAAACGGTACCGCTGGATTATTGTTGATGTATAACAGTTCGGATCGAGTTTGCCCTGAGGGGAACGCTAACATTTTTGTTGGTGTACATCAATGCGGATCTGTTTGGGCCACAAACGGTACCGCTGGATTATTGTTGATGTATAACAGTTCGGATCGAGTTTGCCCTGA
>CBDIDQ010000096.1:0-9808 GCA_965277695.1 Alteromonadaceae bacterium | reverse complement strand
AAGTGACAACGTTATTACTGATTGAGGTGGTGCCGTTGGTTGTTGCAGAGGTAATTGTGATACTCGCCAGCGAGCCGTCAACATCACTATCGTTGTTTAACACGCTAATGCTCGTCGCCTTGTTTTCATCAATGGTCACCGAATCATTATTGGCTATGGGCGCATCGTTCACTGAGCTAACTGTGATTGAAACCGTGGCGGTATTAGATGTGCCACCATTGGTATCTTTAACGGTATAGCGGAACTATCGCTGCCGTTAAATTGGCGTTAGGCGTATAAGTCGCCGAGCCGCTTGATAAACTGACATTACCGTTGGCAGGGTTAGAGGTGATGACAACTGATGAGCTATCAATTGAACCATCACTATCTGAATCATTAGATAACAAGTTGATGGTGACTGCATTATCTTCATCGGTTGTGCCGCTGTCATTGGCTGCCACTGGTGAATCATTCACCGATGAGACGGTGATTGAAACTGTCGCGGTATTAGATGCGAGTCCCTGATTATCCAGCACCGTATAGCTGAAACTATCGCTACCGTTGAAGTTGGTATCTGGGGTATAGGTGACATTACCGTTGCTGGTATTAATACTGGTTGAGCCATTGGATACGCCAGAGGTAATGGTGATCCCGTTGGTGGTGACGCTACCATCAATATCGCTGTCATTACTCAAAATACTGATACTGACGGCGTTATCCTCCAAGGTGGTTGCCGAATCGTTATTTGCTATGGGCGCATCATTCACCGCATTGACGGTAATTGAAACCGTGGCGGTATAGAGGCTAACCCGTCATTATCTTTAACGTTATAGCTGAAACTGTCGCTGCCGTTGAAATTGCCGCTAGGGGTATAAGTCACCACACCGGATGAACTGATGCTAGTTGAACCATTGCTGACACCACTCACAATTGTCACTGAACTGGTATCGATAGAGCCATCGTTGTCGCTGTCATTGCTGGTCACGTTGATAGCCACACTACTGTCTTCATTAACGCTGGCACTGTCGTTGGTCGCCGTTGGTGTTTGAGCGCTTGATACAGTGATGGTCTGAGTAATACACGAGGGCGTCGCGTCATCGTTGGTATTGGTGCCGTTACCGTCAACGGTCAAACTACAGACCCAAAAGGTATTGTCGCCTGGGGTTGAGGGGGCAACCCATTGAAAATCCCACTGCGCTAAGCCATTAACTGTCGCCCTTTTGGTGATATGCGTCAGCTCATCACCCAGTTTGCGCATTCCGCTATCTGAGAATGTTAATGTGCCATCGGCGGTGGCGAGGTTAAAACCGGCAAAAGGGCCGTCGGTAGTCATTAAAACAGAAAAGTTGTTAGTACTGCCGGGTTCCACTTCGGTGCTGCCTGAAATCGCTAAACTGGATTCGAAACTACCACCCAGATGACAAGCGCTACAGATAAGCCCTTGTTTGCCGGAAGCTCCGCTGATGCCAGTGTCGGTGGCATAAGCATTGATTGATGTGACCAGTGAGAGCGGGGTTAGAAGCAGACTTAAAAGTGGGGTAAAGCGGCGTAACCGCTGGGAATACCCTGATGTTCGGTTTTTCATTGAGTCGATCCTCTTACAGACAACCGTGTAAATAGCGAAGTTGTAGGTTGAATTTGTAGGTTAAAGTTAAGTGAAAGTTAATACAGTATGTGCATAAACCGCCGCTTTAGACAGTCAAGCTCGTCGTACCAGATTAAATCGACCGTTATCATAGCAAAATTTTACGCCACAGCGAAAACAATAATCCATATGGAGTATAATGCAAACGTAATCAGGCTCGGTTATAATCGTGCCACTGGTTTACTCAATTCCCCGGCTTACTGACATGCAATTTCTCAATCCCAGAACAGACTTAGCGTTTAAGAAGATTTTTGGCTCAGCCAAAAGCAAAGACATTTTGCTGAGCTTTTTAAATGCCATATTGGGTCTGTCACCTGAATACCAACTTATCGAAATTACTATTTTAGACCCATACCTGGCACCGAAGATTGCTGGGATGAAAGACAGCTATCTGGATGTCAGAGCAGAAGATCAAAGCGGCAAATCCTATATCATCGAAATGCAGGTGCTCAATGTGGAGAGTTTTGAAAAACGTATCCTCTACAACGCTTGTAAAACCTATGCCAACCAACTGAATAGCGCAGAAGGTTATCATCTGCTTACCGACGTTATTGCTGTTACTATTACCAACTTTGTATTATTTCCTGAAAAGGATGCCATTGTTAGCCAATTCAAACTCAGGGGTGATGATGGCGAGGTTTATAGTGATGACCTAGAGTTGGTGTTTGCTGAATTGCCGAAATTTGTTAAAACCGAAGATCAGTTGCAATCGATTATTGATAAATGGTTGTTCTTTCTCAAACATGCGGATGACCTGAGTGTGATCCCGCAAAGTCTGGCTGACGAACCGGCGATTGTGCAAGCCTTTGATATTGCTAACCGGGCGAGTTGGACCAAACGTGAATTGGAAGATCAGGAGCGTAATGAAATCGCCATACAAGATCAGCGGGGGGCGATTACTTTAGCGGAGAAAAGAGCGGCAGCCGCCGCCGCAGCTCAAGCTGAAACGAAAAAAGCAGCAGCCATTGCCGTTAATTTGTTGCATTCAGGACTACTGTCTGATGAGCAGGTCAGTCAAATGACCGAACTCTCATTGGAGCAAGTGGCTGCATTGCGGCTAACACTCACCAACGATCAGGCGGCTCATTAATATGCAATTCCTCAACCCCAGAACCGATTTGGCTTTTAAAAAAATCTTTGGCTCGGCTAAAAGCAAAGATATTCTGTTGAGCTTTTTAAATGCCATATTGGGTCTGTCACCTGAATACCGACTGACAGCGCTCACTATTTTAGATCCGTATCTGGCTCCCAAAATTGCTGGGATGAAAGACAGCTATCTGGATGTCAGAGCAGAAGATCAAAGCGGCAAATCCTATATCATTGAAATGCAGGTACTCAATGTCGAGAGTTTTGAAAAACGCATCCTCTACAATGCGTGTAAAACCTACGCTAATCAACTGAGTAGCGCAGAAGGTTATCATCTGCTCACCGACGTCATTGCCGTTACTATCACCAACTTTGTATTATTTCCTGAAAAGGATGCCATTGTCAGTCAATTTAAACTCAGGGGTGACGATGGCGAGGTTTACAGTGATGACCTAGAGCTGGTGTTTGCTGAATTGCCGAAATTTGTTAAAACCGAAGATCAGTTGCAATCGATTATTGATAAATGGTTATTCTTTCTCAAACATGCGGATGACTTGAGCATGATCCCCAAAACCCTAGCTGATGAACCGGCGATTGTGCAAGCTTTTGATATTGCTAACCGAGCCAGCTGGACTAAACGTGAGTTGGAAGATCAGGAGCGTAATGAAATCGCCATACAAGATCAGCGTGGTGCGATCAGTCTGGCAGAGAAAAGGGCGGCAGCAGCTGCCGCAATCAAAGCCGCAGCCCAAGCCAAAATTGAAGAAGCACAAGCGATTGCCATAAACTTGCTGCGTTCAGGACTGTTGTCTGACGAACAAGTTAGTCAAATTGTCACCAGACTAACACTTGAGCAAATTACGGCATTAAGGCTGACACTCAAATAAAATCTGACTAACATTTACGAGGTTGAAACCTCGTCTACGGCGGGGCTGACACGACGTAGACGAGAATTCATTCTGTGCGTCCTAATCTTCCTTAACAAACACCTGTCCGGGCACCCAATCAATATACACGCTGTCTTTTTCTTCAAGGTGAGGGGCTTTGGTGAAAACGGCTTTAAAATCAGTGTCGGTTTCGTTGGTGAACAAATGTGATTCGCCCGGCTCGCAGCGTAGGTAATCGCCTTGTTTAATCACTACTTTTTCGCCGTCAACATACACTGCACATTCACCTTCAAGCACCAAAAATGATTCTTCTTGAATGGTGTGTTTATGACACGGATGAGTTTCACCCGGGGTGATCACCACAATACCGTAATCGACCCGAGGGCCAGTGGTCAGGTATTTTGGTCCATAAGTGCCAAAACGGTAATCGTGTTTGTTTTCGTTAGTTAAATACATAATTTCTCTTCTATTTATTTAGGACATCTATAACTGTTTACAACCCAGGTGCAGACCACATTGAAGTCGTCAAACCTTCATCAACTAACTTAAGTTGAGCTTGATAGACTTGCTGCCATTGGGTTTTAATGTCTTGATATTGCGCGTAATGATCCATGTTTGGTTGGTAGGTTTTATCCCAAACCACTAACTTTTCAGCGGCGTCTTTAAGGCTGGTATAAACGCCAGCACCAACACCCGCAGCCATTGCACCACCTAATGCGGTCGCTTCAATCACTTTAGGAATTTTGACGGTTTTGCCGGTGACGTCAGCCAGAATCTGTGGCCACAAGAAGCCTTTAGCTGCACCCGCTGCAAACACGATACTGTCAAACTCTACACCACTGAAAGCGGCGATTTTGTCGAGGTTGATAGCAGAAACAATACAGGCGTTTTCTTGCAGACTGCGGAACATGCTGGCGCGGTTGCAAACATCCGGATCAATCGACAAGTTAATGAACGACGGTGCCGCGTGGTACCATTTGCCGTATTTCATGTCGTCTGAAAAGATTGGCATAATGCCGTGTGAACCCACGGGCACGTCTTGGGCTTTTTGCTCAAGCACGGTGTAAGTATCAATGCCTTGTTCTTGCGCTTGCAGTTTCTCTAAATCGCAAAACGCATCACGGAACCAACGCATCACCAAACCACTGAAAAAGGTAATACCTTCGGCCTGAGATTGACCGGGGATCACATGGGGATTCACCCGAATTTCCATATTCTCTGGCGGTACCACAGAGCAGTCGATATTAACCACTTGCTGCCAAAATGAGCCGCCTAGAATAGCCACGTCGCCTGGATTTACCAAACCCAGTCCGGCAGCACCTAATTGTACATCACCGCCGCCCATAGCGACTTTAGTGCTAGTGGCTAAACCACAATCTGCCGCAGCGGCTGTCGAAACGTTGCCAAGCACAACACCCGGCTCCAATACTGGCGGGAAGATGTCATCTTTGATATCTACTTTGCTGGCCATTTGTGGCAACCAATCGCGTTTTTCTAAATCGAAAATACCAGTAGTGCCGCCGTTAGAGGGGTCAGTGGCAATCACGTTGCTTAATTTGGCTAATACCCAATCGCTGATCATCGAGATTTTCGCGGTTTTGGCATAAAGCTCTGGATGGTTGTTCTTCAACCACATCACCCGAGGTAGGGCACCGAGGGCGAATGTCTGGCCTGATCTTTGGTAAAATTCTTGCTCAATACCGTCGAAGGCCGATTTAAGTGCTTTCACTTCTTTATCAGCACGAGCATCAACGTTAGCAACCGCCCATAACTCTTTACCGTCGGCATCATATAATACGATGCCTTCACGCATACTCGACGCGGTTACGCCAAGAATATCAGCCGCAGCGATACCGGCATCAGCAATGGCTTTTTTAATACAACGACAAATCAACTGCCAGTTAGCATCCCAGTCAAAATTCATTGAGTTTGGTACGCCATCTTCGCTGTGATGTGACCATTCTTGTTGTGCAATGGCCACTTGATTACCTTGCAGGTCAAACAATACGGCTCTGCCGCTACCGGTGCCTGCGTCGATTGTCATCAGATATTGTGACATTTTATTATTCTCCCGTTTTTTTACGAGGTTAAAACCTCGTCTACGGCAAGGCTGTGCAACGTAGACGAGAATTCATTCTCGTTTTTTAACCAATAGTAATGATGGCATCATTAACTGAATGAAAAGTCGCACTAGCCATGGTGACAATCAGGTTGCTGATGTCATCAGCTTTGGCAGTAGCGGAGTAATTAATTTGATTGCTTCTCACCGCAGCCTCAACACCCTTAACAACGACAGTGCTTGCCGATACGGTAATGACCGCAGCATTCAAACCCAATGCTTGATAAGCGACGGCTTGTGCCACAACCGTTTCGCTGCCTGAGGCATTAACCACAATATCTAATCCGCCAAATGAACGGACGGCTAATTCAACTGCACTGGCCATGCTTGCATCGTCTGCTTTAATGCCTTTGCAATCGGCTTTGTTGTATTGCGTGGTCACGTCGTCTTTATTATCAACCGCAACAATCGACGCGCCTTGCTTGAGTAAACCAGCGATAGTGCTTGAACCGATTTCGCTACAGGCATCAGTGACTAAAATAATCTGTCCTGCCAGTGGGGCAACGCTGCCGCCTTTTTTCAGCTTGGCTTGCTCTAGCGACCAGTATTCAACGTCAAAAATGTCTTTCTCTGGTAACGCGTTATAGGATTCCAGCTTTTCAGCGGTCAAAATCGAAGCAAAGGTATGCTCGGTGATATCTTGAGTTACCAAGGTTTCTTTGATGTTTTTACCAAACGAAATGCTGCCTTTGTTTTGCCACAAAGCGAAGTTAGGCGCTGGGTTGAGGCAAGTCTCATCAGTTTTATGTGCGGCAAAATAATCATTGTATTGGCTAACAAAAGTATCAATCGCGGTTTGCGCTTCGGTTGTCATATCAGCAACATCGTTGATAATCGCTGGAATACGTTTGGTGCGAATAACATGGTCAGGCGTTAATGGACCACGGGTGGCAATGGTATGAATATCTTGCTTAGCGAAGAAGCTGGCGATATCGCTGGTGTTCAAATTAGCAATCGTCGGCATCCCTTTAACCGTAGAAACGTTTTTGCGAATGGTTGCTAAGGTCGTCAATTCATCGCTGCTAAGTGCTTCATTTGATTGAGGTTCTATAGTGATTTTAGCGTTACGCGTTACGATATAGTCTTCTGCTTTAGTGACCAATTCGATGGTTTTTTCATACGCGGCTTTAGCATCATCTGAAAAGGTGAACAAACCATGATTAAGCAATACCATGCCTTCAAGTTCGCTCCAGTCGAGGTCTTTGGTCATCTGATAAACCAGTTGAGCCAAAGCAAAACCGGGCATCACGTAAGGAATGATGAAGACTTTATCGCCATAAAGCTCGCGGATATTGGCTTCACCATTAGGGGTATTGGTGATAGTAACAACAGAATCAGTATGGGTGTGATCAACAAACTTAAAAGGAATTAAGGCATGTAAAATTGCCTCAACCGAAGGGTTTGGCGCAGACGGATCGGTCATCGCTGCCCGCTGGTATTTCACCATATCGGCATCGCTCAATTCATCCAAAGCGGCCATTTTCATCAGCGTTTCCATTTTCACCGGGGCAAAGCCTGGGGCTTCAATAGTCGCTAAATCCCAACCACTGCCTTTAACATACAACAGCTCCTCAGGCTCGCCAAAGAAGTTGTCAACAGTATCTTTAACCGAGGTATTGCCGCCGCCATGTAACACCAGCGAAGGCTCAGAGCCCAACAGTCGTGAAGTATAAACCCGTTGTGCCAGTGGCGTCGGATATTGTTTGGCAGTTGTATCACACCACAAACTTTTCATATTTAATCTCTTTGTTGTTTATTTTTCGTACTCAAAAACATTGTGCCTTTGGCACAAATCGCGAGCTGGAGCTCGCTCCTACGAATTTAAAGGCCGTTATTTGAAAATGCCATGGCTTTTGAACCGGCAAAGGTGACTTTGATATTTTTGCTATCGTCACCCCAAGTACAGCTCTTGGTGCCCAGGGTTTCACTACAGTTGTCTGGATCACCAATGACCTTGGTCACTTCGTCATAATCCATGCCAACGCTTAAGGTTTCGTAGTTTTCTTTGCTGACTTTGCTACAAGCAGCCAAAGTGAAAGTTAATGCAACAATACCTGCTAATGTTCTGATTTTCATGGTTTTTTCCTTTGTGTTTTGTTCATTATTAAATGTTAAATGTTAATTATAACTACCATCCCCAACGTCGGATAAGCACAATCATGCCCATATAAGGGTGATCAAAGTAATGCAATTCTTTGGTGATCACCCGGCGGGTTTGTTTGAAATGGTAATTGTTTAGTTTTAGTGTTGGTTGTGCGGCTTGGTTTGAGAAAACATCCTCAGGTTCAAGCAGTGTATCTATTGTAGTCGAGACAGGCTGTACATCCACAGCCCCTTCACGGCGAATATTGAACTCGGCATCAATGTGTAAATAATTAAACGCATCGACATGAATTTTAAATAAGCCATCAATTTCACGCACCTCAGTTGGATCATCCGTTTCGTCAGTCGGTGTTTGCGGTTCGATACTTTGGGTTTGATAATTAATCTTCGCCCCTTGGTCGACCATGCTTAGCAGCCGCTCGATATTATCCACTACACCCTCAGCTGGGGTTTTGGCTGTCGTTATCGCGGGGGCTATTGTTGGTGTTATCGAGACAGTTTCATCGTCTTTATCCAGCGCTCGACCCTGAAAATCATAATCTTGACTATAATCAATGCCGGCATATAAGCGGGTCGCTCTCATGCGTTTTTTCGCCCCAGCCGGTTGTCGCCACGCGGTATGAAGGATAGGGCGCATGTCGGGTTGACGCCTAAGGGTGCGATAAATATCCCGCAGCCTGAAATTGCGATTAGACATCAAATGAACCCGCAAATTGTTATATTGCTCGCCAGCTTTGATCACCCTCGGATACATATCATAATTAAAAGCCAAGTGGCGATTGTCATATCTGTCTTGATGGGCAAAGCGAAAAGTCCACGGATCATCGCCAATACAGCTTTTACGCGGCTTGGCTTTGAATTGGCTGAAATCAGGTAGACTGAATTCAGGCATCCCTCCAATATCACCAATACCGCTAAGGTCATAAACGTTTTGTATCAATCCAGTGGTGTCATCGATCACCTGAGTCATACGACTAGGCGGCGGGGCGTCAATAATCGGCGTCGCTGCTGGCGTCAGCAATTGTTGCTCGATATCGCATAAATCAACCACCTGCATCAAGGGTTTAATATCCGGGTAGTGATAAGGCGTTAATAAATCCCGGTTACGATGATAGCGTATAGGCTCGACTGTCTGGACAAATTCTTCACGAATGGCGTCTTCGGGAATATCCCGGGTGAACAAGATCACTTCAACCTCAAACCAGCGCGAGGGTTTAGCCGCAGTCACATTTAATGAGGTTGTGGCGAGCAGTGCTGTCAGTGCTAATTTGACGCTCTTCATCAGGCTGCCGTCTTATTTGCTAAAGTCGTTTAACATTTGGTTCACCAGTTTGACCCGGCTTTTGGCATCCTCAGAGGCAATGATAAATCGCAAGCGATTGGCTCCTTCCCATTTTATATGTACGAGATTGTTGCTGAATTAAACCAATAATAAAGCGTGGATCCACTGGGGTTTTTTCACTGAATTCAATGTAACCACCTTTAGGCCCAGCTTCAATCTTTTTCATGCCCAATTTGGCCGCTTTGATTTTAAATTCGCTGACTTTAAACAAATGTTTGGCAGGCTCAGGCAATAAACCAAAACGGTCAATCAATTCAATTTGAATATCATCTAGCCCTTCATGATCTTTACAGCTGGCGATTTTCTTATACATCGATAAGCGAATATTGACGTCGCGAATGTAATCTTCTGGCAATAACGCCGATAATTTCAAATCGATAGAGGTTTGTTGCGCCAACAAACGATCTAATGACGGCTCTTTGCCAGTACGCAGTGCTTCTACGGCTTCTTCGAGCATATCCATGTATAGGGTGAAACCAATCGAGGCTATTTGACCACTTTGCTCGTCACCGAGCAGTTCACCGGCACCGCGAATTTCTAAATCTTGGGTCGCCAAAGCAAAACCAGCCCCGAGGGCTTCAAGAGTCGAAATCGCCTCAAGTCGCTTGATAGCATCTTTGGTCATGCGCTTTTGCTGCGGCGTCAGC
>CBDIDQ010000095.1:0-19420 GCA_965277695.1 Alteromonadaceae bacterium | reverse complement strand
TGGCACGTCTAATACCGCCACGGTTTCAATCACAGTTAGCTCAGTGAACGATGCGCCCATAGCCAATAATGATTCGGTGACCATTGATGAAAACAAGGCGACGAGCATTAGCGTGTTAAACAACGATAGTGATGTTGACGGCTCGCTGGCGAGTATCACAATTACCTCTGCAACAACCAACGGCACCACCTCAATCAGTAATAACGTTGTCACTTACACCCCTAATACTGACTTTAACGGTAGCGATAGCTTTAGCTATACCGTAACTGACAACGAAGGTGCAGTATCAAATACCGCCTCCGTTGCTATCACCGTGACGCTAGTCAATGATGCCCCTGTTGCTGTCAATGACAATGCGACGACTAATGAAGATGAAGTGGTTGTCATTAATGTGCTGTCCAACGATTCAGACAACGACAGTACCATTGATAACAGCTCAGTCGCCATCACATCAAGTGCCTCTAACGGTAGCACCAGTATCGCTGCGGGCGTGGTCACCTATACGCCGAACAGTAATTTTAATGGCAGTGATAGCTTCAGCTATACCGTTAAAGACACTGACGGCGCAACATCTAATACTGCGACAGTATCCATCTCGGTTAACTCAGTGAACGATGCGCCAATAGCCAGTAATGACGCTGTGACTGTCGATGAAAACAAAGCAACCAGCATCAATGTGTTAAACAACGATAGTGATGTTGACGGCTCGTTGGCGAGTATTACGATCACCTCTGGGACAACCAATGGTACAACTTCAATCAGTAACAACGTTGTCACCTACACCCCCACTACTGACTTTAACGGGAGTGATAGCTTTAGTTATACCGTGACAGATAACGAAGGTGCAGTATCAAATACCGCTTCCGTTGCTATCACAGTAACGTTAATCAATGATGCGCCTGTGGCGGTGAATGACAGTGCCACGATTAATGAAGATGAAATGGTCGCCATTAATGTACTATCCAACGATTCAGACAACGATAGTGCAATCGATAACAACTCAGTCGCCATCACATCAGGCACCTCTAACGGTAGCACTAGTATCGCTGCGGGCGTGGTCACTTATACGCCGAACAGTAATTTTAATGGTAGCGACAGTTTCAGCTATACCGTTAAAGATACTGACGGTGCAACATCTAATGCCGCGACAGTATCAATCACGGTTAATTCTGTTAATGATGCGCCAGTTGCGAACAACGACAGTTTTGTCACTGCGGAAAATATCGCCATCAGTGTCAATATTTTAAGTAACGACAGCGATATTGATGGTTCAATTGCTAACTCAGGTATTACTATCACCTCAACGGCAACTAACGGCAACCTCACAACGACCACTGACAGTGGTGTTATTATTTATACACCTAACACTGATTTCATCGGCACCGATAACTTTAGTTATAACGTTACAGATAATGAAGGACTAGCCTCTAACATCGCTACTGTCACCATTACGGTTAACATGAACTTGCCACCAGTGGCTAATGACGATACCACGACAACGGATGAAGATAACGCCATCACCATCGCAGTGCTTGACAATGATACTGACGACTTAGCAATTGATTCGGGTTCAGTGAGAATCAGTCAGCAACCAACTCAAGGTAGTGCAGTAGTCAATAGCAACGGCACAATTACCTATACGCCTGAGGCTGAAAGCTCAGGTAGTGATAGTTTGATGTACACCGTCAATGATATGCAAGGAGCAACGTCTAATATAGCAACCGTGTCAATTACCATTAATGCGGTAAACGATTTACCTGTATTTACCAGCAGCCCTGTTGCCTCAGTCACTCAAGGTGAAAACTATCAGTATGATGTAACGGTCACCGATATTGACAATGAAACAGTCACTATCACCATGAGCGAAGGCCCGACTTGGTTGAGTGTATCGAATCAGACGTTAAATGGCGTACCGCCAGTGTCTGCTATTGGCTCTCACACCATCACCTTGAATGCTAACGACGGCACTGACAATACCACTCAGGTATTCAACTTGACGGTTAATGCTCGCACCGATGCAGATATTGGCATTGTAGCGACAATCTCACCTGCGGCGGCTTTGGTCGGTGAGACAATCACTTTAACCTATACCTTAAGTAATACAGGCCCAGCAACGGCCAGTAATATCGCATTAACCGCTGCTATCACTGGTGCTGTAAATGTAACGACACTGGACAATCGTTGTAGTGTGATCAATAACAACCTCAGCTGTGATGTCGATAATGTGGCATTGAATCAAACGGCTGATGTGGTTGTTCAATTAGTTGCCACTGCCGCCACTGATATCCTCGCTCAAGGTAATGCCCAATTTGCTGAAGACCTCAATAACAGCAATGACAATGTAACCACAACCAGTAGTGTCGCCACCGCTTATACTGAGGCTGGTAATACGACTGCGGGCAGTAATACCCGTGATGTGGTGACAGGCGATTTGAATGGCGACGGCTTTGCCGATGCGGTTTATCTTAATAGTGACGATGAGCTGGTATATTTTAATAGCGGCACTGGTCAAATGACGTTAGCCTCGTCAATCACCAATGGTTTGGATTCTGCTGCTGGGGCCTTGTTTGATTTAGATAATGATAACGACCTCGATTTGGTGATCGCCAGTCGCTCGGGCCAGTCAAATCAAATTTACTTCAACGATAACGGCAGTTTTAGTCTAGCTCAAAACCTCGGTAATGCGGATAGCCGTGATGTGACTATTGCTGATTTTAATGGTGATGGTCTACCCGATATCGCTTTTGCCAATGTGGGTAGTAACAATACTATCTACACCAACGATGGCAATAACAGCTACAGCTTAGCGGCTTCTTTGCCTTCTTCTCGCAGTCTTGGGGTGGTTAGTGCTGACTTAGATAATGACGGTACACAGGATTTGGTTTTCACCCATTTCGACAGTGCTAATAGCGTGTATTTTAACACCTCCAGTCAAGCGGTACTTAGTTTTCTACCTGTGGCTTTAGGTTCAGCCAGTAGTACGGCCGTGACCTTAATTGATGCTAATAATGATAACCTAATGGATCTGGTTTTTGCTAACACGCTGAGCAGTACATCAACCACACCAGCAAATACACTTTACATTAACCAAGGTCAACGACAATTCGCTACAGCTGTCACCTTAGGTAATGTCAGCACATTAAGTGTCGCTGCTGGCGATGTTGATGGCGATAACCTCAGTGATTTATTGTTTATCAACGACCATGGTGCCCATCAGGTTTATCTAGGTAACAGCACCGGCGGCTTTAGTCTTAGAGCAGCAGCGTTGTCGAATCCACAAGCCAAGTCAGCCATTCTTAGCGACTTGAACAATAATGGTAGCCTTGATTTGATATTTGCCGATGACCGACAACAAGCAGGCAGCGTCTTTATCAATGCTGGTGATGGCAGCTTAATTTCGCCTACTATTGATTTAGTGTTGTCAGGCAGTACCAATGTCGCCACTGCGGCACAGGGAGATACCGTCAGCTTCACCTTGAATGTCCTTAATGATTCAGCCTTTGTGGCACAAAACAGCCAACTGACAATCGCCCTACCTGCTGGGTTTATCCTTAGCAGTGGTCTGGATAATTGCCAAACAACCGGCAATCAACGAGTTTGTGACTTGGGTGATATTGCCGCTGAACAATCGGCGACTGTCACAGCGACTGGCACAATCACCGCATCAGGCACCACACTGACATTTAATGCTAGCATCAGTGCTGATACCACCGATGTTGATGCTAGTAACAATGCCTTTTCTACAGCTGTTGTCATCAATGAAGCCCCTGATGCCAATAACGACAATGCGACTGTGCAATCTGGTGCAACAACGACAATTAACGTGTTAGTCAACGATACCGACGACGCTGCACTGGCGGCAAGTACTGTAACGATTGTCACCGCACCAGCTAACGGCACCGCAACAGTGCAAAGTAATGGCACCATCAATTACACCGCTAACAGTGATTTTGTCGGCAGCGACACCTTCACTTACACTGTTATGGATAACCTAGGTCTGATTTCTAACGTCGCATCGGTGACAGTCACTGTTAATGCAGTGCCAGCACCACCACCAACGCCAACAACACCTACCCCGCCTTCGTCGGGCGGTGGTGGTGGCGGTACCATCAACTTGTTGGTATTGCTTGGCTCACTGATGATTTGGTTAGGTCGAGCGCGGCGGGTGAAAGCGTAAGGCAGGTATAGTAAAAATAGCGTAAAGATAAAGCGCGGTTAATACCGCGCTTTTTTTTGGCCAATCCCAAAGGAAAAATTAACCCAATAAGGATTGTTCTTCTTCATTATCCAGTTTAACCACCGCCACCATCGCAGGTCCCTGACGATTGACTAATTTAGCGATAGTGCCAATCAACACCATCGGCTGGCGCATAATGTCATCGTTTCGACTGTTGATGAATGCCAAAAAGGCTGAGAACCAATTTGGCGTATCGAGAAAAGCCTTCACCTTATGATTAATGGCGTCTTGTTTATCATTAAGCGTATCCACTACCCTGCTGTCACTCGCTGTCGAAGTCACCGTTTGAATAAATTCAAACAACGCCCTTAACATCGCAATAATGGTGGCGATATCATTGGCATCATGGGTGATATTGTAAATCCGATGACCCGTAGCCGCATAACTGCGTCGATCAGCCAATCGGTTGAAAGTTTGCATCTTCGCTTGCCTTCTGGTGCTGCCAGTACGTGCCATTTGCTTGATAATAGATTCATTGTCGTCTTGGTTAAAATCAGCTGCGGCAACCAGCAAGCTCGCCAAAGTATCGTCCATCTCGGTAGTTGCGGTCATTTTAACGCCGCCCAATAAATCTGGGGCTTCGCGCAAAAATTCAGCGGTAGAATAATAACCCTTGTCGATATACTCAGCGATAACCGCTTTGCGAACCGTTAATTCATCGGCTTTTAATAAAGTATCAAACTCTTCACGGTTAAGATTAAAGCTTAAACTCCACTGAGCATTAACGGTTTTTTTATTATTATCGCGCCAGCTATCTTGCAATTGTTGAAACTGCGTCATCGTTTGCGGACGCATCAATTGATGCTGCACCGCTTTGTCAAAAAATCGTGCTATATCACTGGGTTTTGCCGCTTCATTACTGGCTGATAACACCATGCTCAAAGGCACATTGTCGTTATTTTGCAACGCGACCAGCCCCATAACATCAAAAAAACTGGCCGTATAACGCTTTTTATTAAAATGACTACTGCGCACCACACTACCTTTAGTGGCCACAACCAAATTACCATTGCTATCGAGTGAGATACTTGAGCTGCTACTGAGTAGGGTTTCAGACCCGGCAGTGAAACCAATAAAGGCCAAAGAAATGCCACTTTTGTGCTGACGATCTTGCCACGTTTTTAACAGTCCCCCTAAAACTTCAACCCCTGCAAAGGTTTGGCTAAACAGCGGACGCACGTCACCGTTCAAGATCATCTGATAGACTTTTTGCGCATCCGGCTGACGACAATCCAAAGCCACTTTGACATAAGCCGAGCTAGCTGTTTGTTGCTCAAACTCTCCGTACACACTTAACTGCGCTTTGTTATTCACCGCTTGTTCAAGCTTGGTTAAAATTTTACAGCGGATCTGCTGATATTGGTCAATCAGCTTTTCTGATAGTTGATTCGTTTTATCTATATCGTCAGCTATAGCGGTAATCTTGCTTTGAGCGGCGATTTTTTGCTGCGCTAGCAAAGTGGCAACTTGCTTGCTGTATTCAGTCTTTTTAGTCTCATCAATCGGCCAGTTGGCAATCTCAGCAAACACTTCACTATCAACAAAACCCTGAATATTGCTGGCCAATACATTAGCTTTAGTATTAAGTAAATCTTCGAGTCTGCTGGTGAGTTTATCTGCTTGGCTTTGGCCTAAAATGACAGTAATTTCAGTACCAATTTTATCATTTATTTTGGTCTTTAATTGAGTGCCTAAATCTAAAAACTCACCCAGATATTCTTTGAGCACTGACGCTTCAGGCATCGCATCAGCCACCATATCGTGGTATTTTTTGGCTTTATCGGATACGTCAATATCAACACCAAGGGTTATCCCTCCGGTCTTGCCGTTCACTTTTTTCTGATTAAGGCTAACAATCAGACGATTATCAGCGCTTTGCTCAGCTCCTTGTTCGACTTTTTTCTCAATAAGGATTTCAAATTCACTATCAACAGTAGCGCTAGCAGCGATGATTAATCCGGCATTGGCTTTGATTGCACGGCCCAAAATGAGCTTGCCCACGCTGACTTTGGCATCAAGTTGCAAATTACCCTTAATATCGTAAGCAATACGACGTAACCCTCGGTCAAAGCTGGCTTTAACGGCCGCCAAATCAGTTAAAGCAGGCACGTCATCCATATTGCTGCTTAACGCTTGAATATAAGGGGTATGTTCATCTGTTTGATAATAATAATCGATTTCGACCCGCTTACTGCCCTGTACGCCAAAACCAAAAGTCCCAAACGGAAATTGACCATCTAATTTGCCCGATAAACGGCCATCAAAACCCAAACCAACCAACGGATAGTCCTCGACCAGTGAAGAGCCGTCATCTGGCTGAGGCGTTTTAAGCAAAGTGGACAGCCGCAGCGCTTCGACTTGATAGCTCAGCTGAGCGGCAAAATTAAAGGATAACGTATTGCTGGGATCATTGAGTGAACGGGTTTTACCGCTATCGATTAAAGGCAGGTTAATTTTATCTTTTTGTGCTTGGTCTTGCTCCAACTCAGCCGTTGTCAGTTGGCCGACTGGTGTGAGTAATACCTTGAAATCCTTTAGCGGATCAATATCAAACACTTTTTTTATCGCTTGACGCATATCCTCCTCACTTTGGCCAAGGGTACTGCTTATCTGTTTGATTTTGTTGCTCAGCCAATCATCGTGTGGTCCTGCTTTTCCATCAACAAAATTCTCAAGGGTTTTGACAATATCCGTTGCAGGCTCATCAAAAGCTTGATCAAAAGCATCAGCAATATCGTTAATTGCGCTTAATAGTTTAGCGGTCAGATTAGAAATGAGGTGGTTGGTTGACGAAATAAAAAAGCGATTCATTATTAACTCCATGTTAGTTTTTTTAAATTACCCGTAAAGGTATAGGTAATAAAAGAAACAAAATCAAGAGTAAAGCGAGTTGGGCAGGAGTCAAACGGCCAAATGCAGTGAGTGGCTCACCAATATACCAAGCCCATGCAGCTTGATCGCTTGAAAACCAAAACCTCTCTAATCAACAAAATTAAAATCTTGGGCTAAACCGCCCCAAATAACCATATCACACCAATTGTCGTTGAATTTGCTGTGTTCGATCAAACAGCCTTCACGGCGCAAACCGAGTTTGGCGAGTAATTTATTGGAGGCGTCATTTCTGACGTCGACTTGAGCCATGATTTTATGTACATCATATTGTGCAAAGGCATGTTGTATCATGCCTTTGACGGCTTCGCTTGCAAATCCCTGTCCTTGAGCTGCGGCGTTAAGACAATAACCAATCTCGACTAAACCACAAGGTTTGCTGGCATATTTAAACATCATTTCGCCCACCACTGCTGCTGTTGCTTTATTCGCGATGGCCAATACTAGCTTTTCATTATTTTGCCCCTGCCAAGGCTCTAGCGATTGCTTAAAACGATTGATGGCAAAATCGCGATCAGTTGGGAAAGGTCCTAATACATTGACCACCGGATCGAGTGCGTAAATAAGTACGTCGTCAAGATCGTCGGCAAGCATTGGCCTAATAGTTAAACGTTGAGTGTCAAATTGCATGGTTACCTCTTAAGAAATTGGCAAAAATATTTGCGGATCAAACTTGACTCCTTATTTCAAGGCTCCTTATTTAAAGGTAATGGCAAAGCAGCACCATTGCAACATCTTAGTAACATCATTTTTGCGAAACCTAGGTCAATTCATCAAAGCTATAACATATTAATATAAATAATCGTTTTATCAGCTATTATTTATCATCTATTAAAGAGTAGAGTTAAGCTGGAACTTATGGTCGACAGTCAAGAACAAGCCCAAGACAAGAATACGCCTTCGTTATTATCTGCTGAAAAAGGACTGCATTTGTTGCCAATCAATGCCACGGTAGTGTTGGATGTGGTGCGCTCGGCTGATTTAAAAGAAAAGTACAAAACTATTTATATTGGAATGCAACCCAATCATGCTTTGTTGTTTCAATTGCCAGCCAATGCTGCTGTTAAACATTCGATTTTACTTAAAGAAGGCAATATCGCCACCGTGAGGGCTGTTTCAACTAAAGGCGAAGGGGCCATACTGGCATTTAAAACCACTATTATTAGGGTTTATTCGCCACCATTTCCGATGATTGCTGTCACCATCCCAAAGAAAATTCAGCTAAAACTGATCAGAAATGAACCCCGCTTTAACGTCAATTTACCCGCTCAGCTGGAGCTAGATGGCGTCAATATAGCAGGTAGCGTAGCTGATATTTCGTGTAATGGCTGCTGTTTTTATAGTGATGCGATGGAACAAGACTTGCTCTACAAGCAGGTGACCATTTTATTAAAAGATAGCGCCACTAGTCGCCAATATAAACTCAACGGCGAAGTCAAAAATATCAAAAAAATCAAAACAACCGATCACCTTGGTATCTCTTTTGATGAAGAATCACAAACGACCATTCAACAATTGTTGCAGGAGTTTATTTTAAAGGGGAGCCGGGAGATGTAAAACCGCTTTTCCAGCGACTTTGCTAGCGTTGAATTAATATTACTGGTGTCAAATTGATTGAAATTTTGACGGTTTAGATCTTGTGGTTTTCCTAGCATCAGAATCACTATACAATAGCCCGGTTTAACATCAGATTCATTTCACAAAAGGGATAACGTTGGGGCAGCAATGAAAAAATATTGGCACTCACCATACAAAAAGTGAGTGCCGGTACAAAAACCTCAGTGTAAAAGCCGAGAACTACATCAAGTGCTTAGCCAATTTACACTGAAAAATCATTCGCTTATAAATTATCCTCAAACAATTTGTAGATCCGACGGTATTCATCCAGCCAGCTGCTGGGTTGTCTGAAACCGTGAGGTTCCACTGGATAAATCGCAGTTTCAAAGGTTGGTTTTTTCAGCTCAATCATGCGTTGGACCAAACGTACCGTATCTTCAAAAAATACATTGTCATCAACCATTGGCGCATTGATTAACAACTGATTTTTTAACCCTTGGGCAAAGTAAATCGGTGAGCTGCGTTCATAAGCAATAGAGTCGTCTTGCGGCGTATTAAGGATATTTGAGGTATAACCTTCATTATAATGCGCCCAATCAGATACCAAACGAATGGCGGCACCGGCTTGGAACACATCAGGCTCTTTAAACAATGACATTAGGGTCAAAAAGCCACCGTAAGAGCCGCCATAAAGACCGACTTTTTCGCGATCAACATTGGCATTTTCAACCATCCAGTTTACCCCGTCTTTCAAATCAACCACTTCTGGTGTGCCCATATTGCGATAGATTGCGGTACGCCAATCACGGCCATAACCTTTTGATGCCCGGTAATCCATATCAATAACGACATAACCTTGTTGTGCCAGCAAACTGTTGAACATAAATTCATGGAAGTAATACGCCCAACCGGTATGGGAGTTTTGGGTATAACCTGCCCCATGAATAAAAATCACTGCTTTACGTGCCGGACCATCCTTATAGTCTTTAGGATAATACACTTTGGTAAAAACCGGGTCGGCAGACTCACTAGATGGCACCGGCACAATCGCCGGGGTATTCCAGTTATATTTGAGAAATTCATCAGACACGGTGAAGGTCAAACGCTTTGAACGTTGATTGGCACCGATTGTATTAATATACACTTCTGGTGGCATCGCAACTTCGGAGTGCAATACCAATAACTTCTGCTCATCCGGGCTTAAACTGTATTCATTCATGCCATTTAAGTCGGTTAAGGCGGTCACTTCGCCTGAAGCAGTCGAAACTCGATAAATCTCATAAATGCCCGGATGTTTTTTATTACCCTTGAAATAGATAAATTTATCGTCTTTGCTCAAGGTGGTATCATTGGTTTCAAATCGACCACTGGTCAATTGACGCGTCTGCCCTTTTTCATCCAACACATACAAATGTGAGAAACCGGATTCTTCTGATTGAAAATACAATTGGTCGCTGTGATTAAACCAGCCAAAATCGTTAAACGCATAATTCACCCAAGCATCATCATGCAGCCGATGCTTTGACACTAGGGTTTTGCTGTTAAAATCGACATTGGCTATCCAGCGGTCTTTGTTATCCCAAGAGGCTTCTAGCATCAACGCCAGCTTGTCGCCCTGCGCATTCCACTTCATTGCACCGCGATACATTATCCTCAGTGCACGAGGTGCTGGCTTTGACTCATAGGTCTTGCCTTCACGCTGATGGTTTTCTGTCTTAACCGCAGCCAGTACATCTTCATCCCAGCCGGGCAAAGTGTCATAACTCAGTTCATGTTTACTGTGATTAACCAAATCCAACAGCACAATGGTCATTGGCTGCGGTTTAGCGTCAGCGACTCGGCGGCGAACTTCTTCACTTTTAATGGTACCGTCGTCAGTGACATAATTAGGCATAATATCGCCCTCATCACGCCATGAATCATCTTTAACCAATGCCACGACTAACCACTGGCCATTAGGCGATAAACTGGCGTCAATCAGGTTATTGTCCTTGCCTAAATGCCAGCTTTGATTAAATACCGCGTTATTGGTCTGTTTTAACTGATTTTTGCGGGTTTCGCGGTCTTTGGCGTTTTTATGCTCTAAAGCAACGAATTCGATCAGTTTATGCTGCTCTTTGCCAAGATAACTGTCAGGTGCGGTGACACCTTTGGGTTCATCAGCCATCTTAAGCTCTGCCAACTGACGGGTAGTGCGGGTTTTAAGGTCCCAACTAAAGTAGCTAGCACCCGCTTTAAAGGCTAAAGCGCCATTATTCATAAATTGGGGAGCAGATTCTTTGGCTGCCGTACGGGTAATTTGCGTCAGTTTATCGTCGAGCAGCGACTTAATAAATACATCGCCTTCAAAGATATAAGCACGATATTTACCGTCTGAGGAATACACTTCCTGACGATTGGCGACTTTGTGCTGGTCAATTAAATCAACACTAGTGACATGTTTGCCGTCGATACTGTGGGCATACAAGTCTCTTAACTCATTGCCCGGTTGCTTGCGTTGATACAAAACATGGCTGGAATCATCAGCCCAATAAGGTTGTTCCGGGCGCTGTCCAATCCAGTCTGGATGGGACATGATTTTTTCCATGGTGATTGTTTTGTCGTTGGCCATCAATTGAGTGGGTGATAGCAGCGTTTTGACTTTGCTGGCACTGGCTGCACACGCAACCATTGAACCACTAACCAAAATCGCAATAAGAGATCGTTTTATCATTATTGTTTGCTGTAAAATAAAAGAAGTGCTCCTTTATACAAATACAGCCGATTAAACACAACCATTTGTCAAAAAAATACTGTATCAGGCTGTTTCTCTCTCAATAATATGCACAAATCGAACCCAACTCAAGCCAACGCCAATCCCCCGCGAATATTATAAACCTGCTCAAAACCCAACCTTAACAGGCTCTGACCCGCCAATAAACTGCGGGTGCCGCTACGGCAAATCAACAACAACGGGGTCTGTTTATAGCCGTAACCTCGACTGACAAAATCGGCAAACTGGGTTAGCGGCACATTGAGTAATTGCACCGACGGGATCAACTGACCAGAAAAATGCAGCTGATGACTTAAATCCCCCACTTCTGATTCATAGGCTTCTCTGACATCAACAATGATTGCTGTTGGCTGTTGTTGCAAAAATGCATCAATTTCATTGCCCGTCAACGAAAAAGGCTGTTTGAGCGTTGCGGTGCCATCCACTGCGGGCAAATAACCGCATTGTATCCCACCATTGCCTTCGACCAACTGCCGATCAACAGATGCTTTGATGGGGTCAAAATCAGCAGCGCCAATAACGCCACTAAGTACGTTATCCAGCAAGGCATTGTCACAACGTTCACAATTTAACGTAGTGACAAATCGGTGCTGATAATCGTGAGAGGAACCGATCAGCGTATCCGGGGTTAACAGCCCAGCCAGCTTTTTCAGGGAATGATAACAAGCCTGGGTATCGCCACCCGCCAAGTCTGTACGCCCTAATCCGCCGGGCATAATCAAATCCCCAGCCAAAGCCAGCACTATGGTGTTAGCCTGATCAATAAACAACAGCGAGATACTGTCTGGTGAATGCCCGGGCGTCTCCACTGCCACCACTTGCAACGCCCCCACGCTAAGGCTAGGCACTGTCTGACCGTCGGCCAAGGTTGTGGTTTTATCACAATGCAGCGGCCAACCGTTATCATTAGTATCACGTAAATCGGCAGCAATATTGCCAAGCACAAAATCACTGAAACTATCGTGGCAAGGGCTGTGATCAGCATGAAGGTGAGTGTCAATGACCGCCTGTACGGTCAGGTTTTGACAACTGATCAGCTTCTCAATCCGCTCACTAAATTGTGGTAAAGGGTCAATCACGATACAAGCTTTTGCCTCAATATCGATATATAACCAGCAGCAACAATTATTATAAAAAAGCTCGATAAAACCACTGTTGAGTTGACCCTCGCCACCTCCAGGCAAATCAGATAATCGTAAACAGGCATGTTTCAGCGCTGGCATAATACTTTTTATCCCCTCACAAGCCTGGCTGACTTCTTCTTGCGTCGTCGCCGCCCCCAAGGACATTCGGATCGCCGACTCACTACGCCAAGGTTCAAGCCCCATGGCGTCAAGCACAAAACTACGGGTCACTTTAGCACTACAAGCCGAGCCTGAACTCACTCGAATAGATGCCGCGTCAAACAGGTCCATCAAGTCTTTGCTGAACATCCCCGGTACCGCAAAATTAATTGTGGTGGGCACACTATGGGCAAAATCATGATTAAACACAATCGCCGGAAAAACCTGCTTTAAGGTATCGACAATTTGGTCACGAAACCCCACCAACTGCGCTGTCGATTTAAAGGTATCATCCAACGGATCTAACAACAGGCTGAATACCTTTTTTAATGCGGCGATCCCCGGAATATTCTCAGTACCAGAACGCGCCCCACTCTCTTGTCCACCACCAGCAATAAATGGAATACACGGTGACCCTTCTCTGACATACAACAAACCGATGCCCTTGGGGGTATACACTTTATGACCACTAAAAACCGCGTAATTAATCGAAGTTTGACTCAGGTGAAGGCGCATTTTGCCCAGCGTTTGCACACAATCCACCAGCCACATCACCGCTTCATTACCACGGCGAATAAGCTGTTCAAGCTTGGCCAAATCCTGACGTACCCCGGTTTCATTATTCACTGCCATAGTGCAAATCATCAGACATTTATCAATATGCGCAGTAATAAAGGCTTCATCCAGCAACCCCTTATCATCAACAGGAATAGCCAACACCTCGGCATTAACCCCCAACACCTCATTCCAGTGTTGCAAAGTATTTGGTACTGCTTTGTGCTCAGTCGCACCATAAAGCAGATAACCGCCTTGCAGAGCAGCCGCGCGTTTTTTTATCGTCACCAGCGCACACACAATGGCCATTTGAATGCCTTCGGTCGCGCCACTGGTAAAAATGATTTCGCCATTGCCCCCGCCTATGGTCTCGCAAGCCAGCTCTCGGGTGGACTCCAGGATATTTTTAGCTTGAATACCGGTAATATGACTACTACTTGGATTGCCGTAACAGGTTTGCATGGCATGAATAACCGCATCAACCACCACTGGCAGTACTTTGGTGGTCGCATTGTTATCAAGATAGATTTCGCTTGGGTGAGAATGATGACTTTCAACTGATGACATAGGTTTAACCTTAAAGTAATACCACTCGTTATCTGCTAAGTGTAGGTTAGATCTACATTTTTAATCGCTGAAACGGTGGCTGATTCATCGTCAACAGTTAATAATAGCGTCATAACCCCATTATGATGGTCATCACTGATGAACAATAAACGGCTGTTTTTAGCCCTAGAGTTAAGTGAAGAAAGCAAACAACAGATCAACCACTGGCGGGCACAGCACCTTGCCGTCCTACAGGGAAAAGAGCAAAAAGCGGAGAAAAAACCCATTCCACTGGATAATTATCATATAACGCTGGTATTTTTAGGCGCAACCAGCCCTGCTGATGAGGCTGAACTCACCAGTCAACTGAGACAACTGAGACAACTACAATCAAGCCCATTCAAAGCAGAGGCTTTTGATTTACACCTCGACAAAACCGCTTATTGGTTAAAACCCAAATTGATTTACTTGGCACCAAGTCATGTGCCACCCGCGCTGCTACAACTTCAACAAACAGTGCATAACATCGTTAAAACCATTGGTTTACCCACAGAAAGTCGGCCTTACCAGCCCCATGTCAGTTTATATCGCAAGATTTCGCCATCATTATTTCAACAACTTGAACAAGCCGGATTGCCATTACCTGATGTGCCCTTGGCCATTACACACTTTGCGCTTTATCAATCAGTGTCTGGGGTTGAAGCGGGGGTTAATGGCGTAACTTACCCTGTGGTGGAGCGGTTTGGGTTGGGGATCGCACCCGGTTCAACGATATAATCATTAGCTTGACCACCCTCGGCCTTCGCTATTTGTCTTGCAGATTTATGCGCGTGATAGGTGGTTTTTATCTCACTTTATTTTGCTTTTGGGCTAGGATTACGTTATCCAGTTGTTTCCCTAATAAATAACTTGATTGATTCATAAGTTTTGGGTAAAGTACATTTTTTTAGCCCCTCTTACCAACACAATAAAGGAGAACGTTTGGCTTTTTTGTTTGATTTGCACAACCAGCAGCCTATCAGCCTCACTCCGTTTCACAGCATTGGTCGATTGCCGCATTTTAATCATTTGGTACTAGATAACCCCTATATTTCCAAGCTTCATGGTTTAATTGAGTGGTACCAGTCACACTGGACTTTACGAGATATGTCTCATAACGGCATTTGGTTGAATCAGCAAAGAGTAAATCGCCATGTTCGATATATACTCCAGTGTGGCGATCATATTTGCTTTGCACAACAGCTAAACTTCAGTTTTAAAATCACTGACCTCAGCGCTCCTTGCGACCAGTTGATACCATTAGATCACGATGCGTCGCCACTTAGTTTGCAACAATACCATTTATTGCCCCACCCCAATGGCACTAAAACAGTACTGTTTTACCATCGTGATAAAACCCAATGGTGTCTTCAAAAACATAACGATGAAAAATAGTGGTTAAATGATCGGTCGGTTATTTATATCGCAGGGCAACGCTGGCAATTGCAATTAAACTCGCCCATCCCACCAACGTGTCCCCTACCGGTGGCTGTCGAAACATTACAGCTAACATTTTTATTAAGCGACGACGAAGAAACCACTTGGCTTGATATCCACTATGGTAACCACAGCATCAGTCTCGGTGCTCGTAGCCACCACTATTTGACTCTAAATTTAGCCAGACATCGAGCCAAAGATGCTGCCAAAGGTATTATTCTGACACGTCAAGGCTGGGTCTATACCGATGTATTAATCCGTGAGCTGGGCATCGAACAACGCCACCTGAACATTCAAGTGTACCGTGCTCGAAAACAACTAAGTGAAGCCCTTGCTGTGTTAGCGAATGATACCATTACCCTCCCTGAACTCCCCCTAATTGAACGTATGAACGGCCAATTGCGCTTAGCCACTGAGCAGTTCAGTATCACCAAAGGTGATACTGTAGAATGCACCGCCCCTGCCGAAGAATAATGCCATAACGCCCCCATGGTTTTGGTTAAAGTTATATTGTTTTTATCTAACTCATTAATTTAAAAGCTTTTACTCTATTAGGACCGAAATGTGAAAGCTGTAATCGGCTGTAATCGATCTAACGACAAAATTGTTTTACAGTGACCCCGTTTTGTTGCGTTATATCAACAATCTTCACATTTAGGTTGCAGTTACACGGAGCAAGACAGCACATTAAATCATGGGTGAATCATCACCTTTTAGTAAACAGAGACATATTAAATTAGGAAAATCATGAAAACAATGACAAAACTGTCTACCGCTATGGCATTAACTTTTGGTGCATTTGTAAGTACTGTAAGTGCTGCGGACATTGAAGCTGGCGTAGTAAAAAATACGCCGGTCTTCCATGGTGACAAGTCCTCGCATAAAACATTAGGTAAGCTTGATTTAAGCAACATCAGTTTGATCGCCGCCGATAAACTGGCCAACGAGCAGACATTAGGTCCGGCACAAGGGATCACCCTTTATGAGATTTACGCTATAGGCTCATCCACTCAGGGTTGGAAATACCCTACCGCTTCGCAAACATCGACAACTTACGATCATGGTGGTAGTGCGCTACGTGTAGCAACTATACAATATGGTTATGGGAATCCAAATCAAGCCACCCTAAATGGGCTTTCACGAAGCAGTTATGGTTCAGATTCTTTGTGCGGCTCGTTAGCAACACTGCATTTTTGCAGCACTGGTGAAACCGTGACTGGTTTTGTCTATTACTTTAATTTTGATGGTCAACAAGAGGGCTTTGCTAAAACATCGGCCAACTCAATTGCCAACCCTTTTGGTTACTGGAGTGATTCTATCTATATTCGTTAAGTTAGAATGAGTATCCAGTAAAGCAAGCCCTTGATTTTCATTAAGGGCTTGCCTGTTTATGTAGTATGGCAATCACCCAGTATTTTGCATTCCCTTATAGCGTTCCATCAAACCCATCATGTTTTCGAGCATTTTGTTATGTGCGGCCGTGCCCCCACTTTGTTTTGAAAACTCATATCTGTTTTGGAACTGCTGCAAATGGTTTACAGGTTTATTTTCATCATAAGACATACCTAAAAGGTTATCTAAACGTAATTCGAAACTCATATTTAAGCGTTCTTCGTCAGTGATTAAACCATTAGCATTTAATTCCTTTGACATTTCCCGCATATCCGCAGGTGACATATTTGTTACATCGTACTTACCAACAATACCTTGCTCAACTTGCCCAAGTCGTTGTGCCTCTGAACTGATAGTAGCGGTATCTGCACTGGCAACGGTCGATTGCACCGTGGTTTGTGCTGTATTTGGTGGTGCGGTATGCAGGCGTTGTTGTTGTATGGCCTGATACTGCATCGCTGAAGGACTGTTAATCATCATAGCGGCGATCCTTTTTCTCTGAGCTTTAAATATCTATTTTTGTTTTCACTGACCACACCAATGATTGAAATACCGATGCTGGCATTCCACAGGTACAGCAGGCTTTATGCCAGATATTTATTTGGCAACCCAAATAGATTAATCCCCGCTTTTGCTGAGGTGAAACAGGAATTAATATCGGTTAGAAAACAATTGGTGGCAGAGGTACGGAGTAAAGCGGCAACAGGCGGCAAATAAGCGGCAATAGATAGCAACAAGCGGCAATAGCGGATATCTCAAGGTTATAATGAAGCCACTTTTCATTAAGGCAAGCTGAGCACCGGGTCGTAAGAGCCACCGCTGTAGTCATCACCTAGGATATAAATAGATACTATTAGCCACAACTGCCCATACTCACTATCTAATCGTGTGGTATGAAAACACCAATTAAAAGGTGGCAGCAAATAGCGCAATGTCTCGCGCCAAATTGTGTTGCAAACGCTTTTCACTGTCAGCCTGATTAAAAAAAGCTTTAACAGCCAGCGTTTTGTTCGCAATTATATCTAATATCGCCACATAAACCTCACCTTCAAACTGATTGTATAGCACCGTGGTATTGGCCGATTCAATGTAAACACTCAGCCTCATGCTTGGTAACAAAACCTCACGATGCGCCCAAGGTGGCACTGACACTTGTTCACTGACACGGCTAAGGCGAAGTTGCTCATTTTTGATTGCTTCCCTTTGCGCTCTCACAGATAGCACGGTGACATAACTCGCCAACAAAGTTTCGACGTCTAGGTCAATACCACCACTAATACCCAATTGACTTTTTGTCGCACTGTCGGTACTCATAATCCGCTTGCGGTGACGAGTCGCCAGAGGGTCCAACTTGACTGTGGTTTGCTTGCCCGAGAGTGATTCTAATATCAGCTGGTGACTGGAAGTCGCCACATAAGGATGTAAAAAAGGCGGAATAGTTATAACCACACCATGAGACCACCATTGAGTAAATAAGAATTGTGGTAAGTGATATTGATCTGCGATCACTTTATGTAACGGTAACGGCGAATGAATTTGTATATCTTTACTGGCAATAATACTAAAAGTTGGCGCAATACGTTTCGAGCGATGAAAGGCAAAACAAAAATAGTGTAACGCTTTTTGTGACGGCACAGCCTGAAAACTCTGTTTAAACAAGATCATCGCCTGCACATATTTCTTCTGTTGCAACGCCAGCTGTGCCGCATTTCGTTGACTGAAATCAGCCCTGAATTGCCGCGTATCATAATCAAAAGATAAGTGATCACTGGCCATGAGTTGGCCTGAAAACACTAACCCGGCAAATAGTAGCAACCCACCCAAATACATGATCCGTTTCATTACCCATTCCCTTTTTTACTTTTTTCACGGCTTTGCTGAGTCTGCAAATAAGCTTGTTTAAGCGCCATAAACAACTCAAACCGTTGTCCTTCAGGTTGCTCAAGACTCATCAATCCTGGATTTATTTTAACCAAATCCCAAGCCATACGACCAAAATGAGACGCTTTCATACCCGGAAATAACTGACGCATGGTCGCTGCCCGATTACACCTACGTTGCTCAAATACTGCCTGAATAATATCCAGCATCAGCACCGATAAATCACTGCTGGTAAATTCAGCCAGATTATTCGATGCACCAATTTCAGCTCTCAAATCGGCAACACCCACAGGCTTGCCATTAACATGAAACACCGCGTACTCCACCGCCTGACGCAGCTCTCTGATATTACCCGGCCAATGATAAGCCGCCATGCGACTCATCGCTTGAGCCGTAAAAGTACTGCACAGAGAAGTAAACGCTTGTTCCTGCTCAATCATCGAAATAGCAAAATGAGTCACTAACGGCCCAATATCACTGACATACTCTCTTAAAGCAGGCACTTGAATCTCAACAACCCGTATACAGTCATACAAATCTCGATGAAACCGCCCTTCACTCACCATTACATAAAATCGGTATTTATCGTGCAAATTAATTGAAAACCACAACCAACCTCCAGCAACTGAAATAGTCTAGCTTGCTGTGCCAGCGGCATTCCATCGATTTCATCCAAAAACAGAACCCCATTATTGGCCAGTGCAATATTACGTGCCGCCAGTTTTTTGCCACTGCCACGCTCACCCTGTAGCAAAATACGGTTGTTACCATGCTGTGCTGCCTGTATAACTTGCTCACGCAATTGCTCTATAGCTGCTGAGCTACCTACTA
>CBDIDQ010000094.1:0-8804 GCA_965277695.1 Alteromonadaceae bacterium | reverse complement strand
GGTTTTATGTAGTTGATTGCATTGGCAAAAATGTCAAAACAAGGTTTAGGATTTTCCATGGTACAGTCGTTTAATTCATCCGGGATCACCGTTAATAAGCGATTCGGATCACCACCCATTTGCACTGCCGACACGGTAATTTTGATATCACGTTTAACGCTGTTATCAACCGCTGACAGCTGACCACTAATATTGACTTTACCTACCCAATCAACATCCAGTTGACCGCCCCACTTGACTTTATCCTCAGCATTTTTATATTCGAATTTGAGGTTAATCATCACCTGTGAACCATATTCAATGCCGGATACAAATTCATCACCGATATCGTTGAATTTATCCCCAGGATTGGCGTTAACCAGATCTTTAGCCACCTGAGTCGCCTGATAGCCGCTATCATCACTGGCGAGCAATAACTTTTTCTTCGGTTTTAAGGATAAAAACAGGGTATACGAACCGGTGTACTTGTCAGCCGCCGTTTGCTTGGCATAACTGGCACCCACGTTAACTTTTATCGCAGGTACATCCAGTTGAGCGCCTAAAGAACCATCTAGCATATTCGCCAGCTGGCTGTAACTCATATCAACACCCACAGTAAAATCCAGTTCGGTATTGCCGTAGGTTTCATCAACAGTGCCCAACACACTTTGCAGCCCATAAAATCCTTCATGTTCGCTATGATAAGCGGTGCCTAACACCACAGTATCATTATCTGAACCCGATACAATCGCCGATTGTATCGGTGTGCTTGCTTGCTTATTGGTTGATTGAACCATCACTCGCTCAGCGTAGGCTGCCTGCGTGAATGCAGACAAACCGAGCAGACAAAGGGTTTTGGCCAGTGGCTTCATTTTCCATCTCATAGTTTGTTCTTCTTTTACAGTTAATTGAGCCGGTTGGTTACAACCGGCGTTAGGTGCATATAGCGGTGTTATTTATTGTTCAAGCTGCTGATATAATCATTTTTCCATTTAGCCGGTAAACGCAGTAACTTCTCTTCTGGCGTTTCGCGAATGAACTGATCTTTGTAGTTGTGTTCGTCCTGGGTATCCAAGTCACCCACCAGCAAACCATTGGCAAACATGCCCAAATAGCTGCCATCAGCAATCATTGAATTAGCGGTAGGCTCCAGTTTGAGGTTGTAAACGTTGTCGTTGTATTTTTCTTTGCTGATTTTGGTGATCAACACTGATCCATCAGCAGTTAAAATACGGTCGCCTTTTTTCAGCTCTTTGGCCCACACAATCCCCCGGTTTGAGGTCGATACCGGATGAGTTTCAGTCATCAGAATATCCTTGCCAGTGGCATCTATTACTCGCAACATTTTCAATGCTTCGATACCAATAGAAACGTCAGCCACTTTCATCGGTTGAGCAGTAGCGGCGTTTTCAGCCATAGCACCCAACACCATTTCACCTTTTAAGATTTGGTCGATAGGTTTGAGGCTGCCATCAGCCATAGTGATCAGGGTGCCTTTGGCTAAACAGCTGTAACCCAGTTTGATTTTTGGCAAACCCGGCGAATAGAAGTTATTCAGTTCGTCGATATTGTTGGAGTTAACTTGGATTTGAAAATTCGCTTCACGACGTCCTCTAAAATACGCTTTACCTTTAACCGCAAAGTTAAGCCGCCAATCGGCTTCGGCGATATTTGAAAACAACATCGCATTGCCAAAACGACCTTCAGCACGAGGAATATCCCAACTGATAATCGTCTGCTTGCCCAGCGTATCCACTTCATAGGTCAAGTAATCAGAGAAACTTTTACCGTTACCGCCCTGAATGCCCTGATAACTTTGCTTAGTGGTGCCGCCATAAACCCCCTCTTGCAGGTAAATATTGGTCATTTCATCAATGCCATTAGGTTGTGACTGGGTTGGATCCGACGAGTAAATCTGGGTGATTTCATGAGGCACGGTGATCTGCCCTTGGAATGGAATATTGACATCGGTGATCTCGTTTGGCTCACGATACTGATCGGCTGAATAATCACAATCGTCATGCGCACGGTTTAAACACACCTTGATCACGCCATCAGTATTAACATCAACGGGTGCCGTGGCGGCATATATCGGCCTGCCAGTGGTGGGTACCAGTTGAGCACTGGTGTTGGTATTGGTGTTGGCGACTTTGGCAGCAGCGCCCATATTGCCACTATAAAGGGCATCCATTTCTGCCCAATCCCAAGGGTATTCGGTCATTCTGAGGCCCGAGGTCATAGTACCGTCAGCGGCTTCTGTCTCTACCCAAGAGCTGGCATAAATGGTATCCAGCGTTGGATTGCTTTGCTTTAAAGTGCTGAGTTTTACTGATGATACTGCAAAGGTTTGTTTACCTTCTAAAACGGTAAATGTCGCGCCACTGGGGGCAATTTGTGCGCCATTAACGTCTTCTAATAACAAATCAACAAAAGTCGAGGTGGTACCGCCATAGACTGAGCTTTCAGCCCGAACCAGCAAATAGGCTTCGTTATCAAGTGGTGATACCGCCACTTGCATGTTCAAGAACATATGCGAGTTTTCAACGATGTCCGAACCTGCCGGCACCGCTGTCATCACCCCCTGCTCTGCTTTTAATGCTGAGCGCGATTGCTGTTGTTTCAAATCATCAAGAGACTGATGCAATTGCGGATAATCTTCAATCGTCATATTAGCTAACGCCAGACGTGATTTGGCCAGTTTGTAATGAACCGGGTTATTCATATCCAATAAACGCTCACCATTTTGGTTACGCTCGATTTGATAAACCGCTTGGTTATAACGCTGCTTTTGGGCGATCTCTTTTTTCATCCCTTCACTTTTTAGCGTTAGGACGGGTTCGGCATGTAACGTCTGGCTTATCGCCAGTGCTAAAGTCATAGGGACAAATAGGCTTAAATGTTTTGACATGATAGTGCTCTCTCTTTAGTTTTCGTAGGCGGAGGATTTATCCCCGCTTGTTTTCTTAATTATTTACAACAGTCACTGAGTAATCTTCTATTTCGCCGCCCTCACCAAAGGCGCTGTAATCCGAGCACGGATCCACCGAGTTGGTGCTGCTAGGGGCATAAAATTGAAGAATTCTCATACGGGTGTTGAAGCTGCCAGATTGGAACTTCTCTGCGGGTAGAGTAAAACTACCGCTAATGAATCCTTGCTCTGTGCTATCGAAACCGGCAATGACCCGTTCAGTTTTGTCATTGCGCCAGTCGCCATCACCAAATGAACCGTTACCATTCATGTCAATCCAAACATGATAGTTTTCGCTGTAAAAGACGCCATCAGGTGTGCCGGTATCAATTCTGTATGTATTATTTTCGCCAACGGTCAATATGATCGGATTGCCGGGATTAACCACACCGGGTTCTTCGCCGTTTGACATATCCCCTTGATTATTAAAGTTAACCTTGGCGATGTGCTCATACTCAGTGACACCAGTTGCGGTGCAATAAGTCACAGGTCCCGGCAAATCACTGATGTTCACCAGCTGGTTAGCTGGATTTGATGTGATCAACCGGCCTGCACTGTTGGTGTACTTAACGGTTAATGTCGCTATGTATAAACCGGCACTGGTATAGGTGTGGGTTTGATCTTTAGAAAAATCGCTAGTGATCACTTCTGATTGAATACCATCACCAAAATCCCATAACAAGGTGGCGTCTTTCAAACTGTGGTGCAAATCGCTAGGTACTTGTGAGGTATTGGTAAAAGTCGCTTGTACATCATTGACCACACTATGGTTGAATGAGGGTAAATAGATTTCACCGCTTACCGTGACATCCGCTGCAACGGTTAGCCCACCCGGGTTATCGGCATTGGTAATAGTTAAAGTCACAGGATAAACACCAGAGATGGCATAGTTATGCTCAACCCGCGCTGACGATTGGGCTGGCGAGCTATCACCAAAATCCCATGACAACACTGAATTCACTGGCATTTCACTGGTTGCAGCATCAAGCACGGCGGTCAAACCGCTGGTAGACTGGGTAAAAGCCGGGATAGTCGATGTTGTTACTGCCACCGCTTGTTGCCAACTGGCTAAGGTTGTCCCTTTATTATCCAAAGCACTAACATTCACCTTATAGTTACCCGAACGGGCATATTGGTGTACTGGCGATGGCTTATTGCTGTTGCTGCCATCACCAAAATCCCATGACCAACTGGCGATCCGACTATCATTGGTGGTATTGGCAAAAGTTACCTGATTAATCCCTTGAGTGGCTTGCACGATCAATATCGGTGGTGCGTTATTGCTAGCCACATTTAGTGCGTAATCTTCGGTTTCGCCAAAAGAAAAGTCGCCACAAGCTTCGCTGATAATGCCAAAGGAAACCATCGCTCGGACACGTAATAGCTCATCACTTTGGCCGGTTACCGATATCGTCGTTGAGACTTTATCTTTAGCTGTGCCGTTAAAAACCAGCTCATTGGTTTTATCAAAAAGACCATCGTTATTGGCGTCGATCCACAAATAAAAGTGTTTGTTTTTATCGACACTGTTGGCAGGTTGTCCGGCGGCAATTTCGACATTGAATTCACGACCATCTAATACCGGAATAGCGGTGGCAGTAAAGTCAGAATAAGCACTGCCATTACTTTGTTTGGTGACACCATTGATAGCCACAGACTCAATAAAATACTTATCAAAGTTTGAACCACCACTGGCACAATAATCAGCCGTTGCGGTCACCGCCAGACTAAAGCGGTCACTTTGTTGACCATCAGTTGATGCGGTTTCAAGGCTAACCACATACTCGCCGGGCGTGGCATAGTGGTGTTGTGGTTGGGCAGCGGTTGAGGTCTGACCGTCACCAAAATGCCATAACCAGCGCCAGTCTTCGTTGGCATCTAGGGGAATGGTGTTACCATTTGAGCGAGATTTGCTGGCAAACTGATAATCAAGGAATTTGCTTGAATGACTAAAATCACTTTCCAAGCCGAAATTAACCGCTAGGTTGATCCCCACCTGGGCAAATGCTTTGCGAATGTGGTTTTTCAGTTCATTGGTTGACCAGCGGCTACCATCAGTTTTCACCACCCCATCATTGCCTAAACGAGCGGTAATGGTGGCTGCTTGGTTAAACACGCAGTCTGCTGCTTGGATAAAAGTTGAATTCGACACCCAGCAATTTTTATTCGCCGTGGCAAACAAAATAAAGCCATATTTGGTATTCCATGGATTCACTTCACCGTCAGCCGCCGCCGATATACCTGAAACGGTAACCAAACGATGAAAGGCTTTATTGAAAATACCCGCAGCATAATGAGCCGGTGTTGATGGCTGATAATCCTTGATATGGTCAATTGATAAATCATCTAAGGTTGGTTTATCAAAGTATCTCAATGCACCTTCATATTGATAAGATTCGGCATTGCTCTGCCAATCATCAGTCCAACCTTCATTGGCGTGATATAAATAATACTCGGCAGCGGCACCGGACAAATCTGAAAACGATTCGTTAATCGCCGCCGCTTGTCCAGTCAGCATGGTTTTTGTTGAACTAGAGCCGTATTCCTCGGTGAAACCATGGGCGATCTCGTGGGCAACCACATCCAGTGCCACCATCGGATAAAAAATCCAGTCGCCATCACCGTAAGAGATTTGACCGTCATCATAAAATGCCTGATCCATCTTCAGACCATAATGCACATTCTGGATAATTTTGTGGTTTAAAAACGGTTTTTGACCGAGATAATCCTGATACATCAAACTGGTGATCTGACCGTGATAATGGGCATCATTTAAAGCCGATAACGCGGTGTTATAGGGTTGGTGATTGTTAGCAGTAGAGTCGGCGCAATCATATTTAAACGCACTGCTGACTGAATTAACACTGTGTTTATAATCGCGGGTTTCGACATTGTGGCTATCAAAAGAGCAGGTTTTGTAAAAGGTTCTTTTTGATACCGAAAAAGTCGTTGGTGGATAATTGGCCAGCCCACCTTCTTGATAATCAGCTCGGGAGACTTTCGCGTTGCCCGAAGGACCGCTGCCACCAACGGTCAGTGCCCGATGCAGCACATCATTTTGTGCCAATGTTTGTCCGCTGATGACATCAACAAAAGCCAAGATTTTTTGCGGTTGGCTTGGCGCATTGGTGACATCGGTAAAGAAACTGAATTTATAAGCCAGTCGAGCGGTATTGGTTTTATCGAGATAAATCACCCTTTGTGATGATTTGTTGCGAAACACCCTCGGTTGATCAGAAAAACCTTTTTTAATGAACTGTTTAAGCTGCTGCTGTTGCTGGGCTTTATTAGGTGGCGGGATCTGCGGCAAATCTCTGGCAAGATCACTAACCAGCGAACCATAACCCTGGCGTATCTCACCTTGAGCATCGAGCATCAGCACCAGCTGATGGTTCCAGATTTTTAACCCCTGATAGCTTTGTTCAAAAGTCAGAAATTGTTGTTCAGCCTGTTTCGACTGACTGACCAAACTTAGTTGCCCCGACGCTTGAGCGGCAAGATGTTGGGTTATTTTCGCGCCTTTTAACGCTTGTTTACTAACGTTGTATCGATCTAACGCGGTCGTATTATTAAAGTACGATACAACCTCAGCCGCCGACACGACGCCAGTAGTAAAACTAAGTGATGCAGCAAGTAGCAATTTGCCGTAACTGTTCATGATATCTCCAAAGGGTTCGATATTGGTTTTAATTTGTTATTTTTGGGTTAACAAGTTATGAGGGGAACATTAACGATAAATTCACAACTGAACCTGATAAAAATCTAATGAAAACCTGATAAAAACCCCATAAAAAGCTGAGTTTTACCCAACTTAAAAATATCAGGACTGCTATAAGGGAGGTTTAGCGACTGGCTTTATTGTTTTCTGATGGAATAGACAGGATTTGGTTGGTTCTTACAGTGGCGCTTGCTTTGTTTATTGACGGGATAGACAGGAATTAGCTGATCAATTAGTACTCTATTTAACTACAGACGTGTTGGATCGGGATTAAATTTGTGGCTCTGATGATCAAATTCCCACGTTTTAAGGTAACAATTACGCCTGCCTATATGTTGCCAGTAGTGTGCCCTCTGTGCACAATTTTAATCATATAAAACAACAATTTAGACCGTTTTTTTTGACTTCCCTTAAATTTGCTTAATTTAGTCGCTCATAAAGGGCTTGAGGCATTGTCTTATTAAGCAAGCTGAAAATATCTGCTATGGTTTATGGACGTTTCTATCATATCTATTCACACATGACTGATAAAACCCTTAAGCGGCAGCCGGGCAAAAACAAAACTGAACCAGCCATAGAGGACAAAGCGCATTTTAACCAGCTTAAAGCGGCGCTGGATGATTCCGGTGAAAAAAACCGCAACTTTCTGCTGGCTTTTTTAGTGTTGCAGGTTTACCTTTTTGCTGCCACATTCAGCACCACAGATGCTCAGCTGTTTTTAATCGACGAGCAGCAAACCTTTTCGTTGTTTAACTGTAACTATTCAGCTTGTGGATAACTCATGGTAGGAGGGGCGTCCCGCCGCGATAAATGGTGCAGCCATTTCAAAAAACCGTTGCACCTTTGGCACAAATCGCGCCGAGACGGCCCTCCTACATTGTTTGATGTCATTTATCCACAGAATCATCGGTTTCGCTGAATAGTTACGTTTAACTTTACTATGCCAGTCCGCAGCTTTTATTGGCTTGCCGTGCCTGCCCTTTTTGCCTTTCACTACAATGTGTTGTTTAACCTGCACGAACATAGCAGAAAAATATACCACTGGCTCAACCATCCAATACAAAAGGTAAACCTGCATCACGACTTACTGAGTCCTTATATTTTTAATAGTTGGGCAAAAGCACCCTTTAGCCAAAATGCGCCAAAGCGCTTCAATTTCAGTTTAACCAAAGCAATTATCGTGTTGTTATTTACCGTCGCCCCCTTGGGGCTGTTGGTATTTGTGATGTGGCGCATGGCAGATTTGCAACATATGCCACTTTCTCTTTGGCACAGCTTTTGGGTGCTTAGTGATACCTTGCTTATTGCCTGGTACTGGCCCCGCATTATCAACCCCAAGAATGACGAGAAAAAACGGCGCAGGTTTAGCAACATATTATCAATGTGCCTGCACTTATTGACCATCAGCTATTTGGCTTGTGCCCTGCTTATTGTTAGCGTAAGACTTTACCTGCTTGAACATGCAATAGCACAGCCACAGTTATTATCATCCCTATGGCTTACTCATAACTACGGAAAATATATGGTGCCACGATTAGTGCTAACCGGCCTTACCCTGAATAAATTATCCAAAGACAGACCGTCTGCTGTTAAAGGTTTAGCAGGAGGTTTAGCTGAGGGTTTAGCTAAAGGTTCAGTCGGACAACAAACAAAACCTGACGCCCCAGCGTTAAGCCAGGTTGACGGATGCAACCGCAAAAATAATTACCAAACCGTGATGTTAGCCAAACGAACGTTTAACCTGATCGACTTGACCGATGCCACCCTTTGCAATGTTGATTTTTCAAACTCAAAATTAAAAAGTGCCAACCTGACCCGGGCAACATTTTCTGGCCACTTTAATGCCACCGACCTCAGCACAGCCCGTTTTAATAGAACTCAGCTACAACGCGGTACCAGCATGGTTAATGCGGTGCTCAGCTCAGCAAGCTTCACCCTTGCGATTGCCAATAATGTAGATTTTACCCTAGCCAATTTGTCTGACACCAAAGTGGTGAGTTCAGAATTTGCCGCCACCAGCTTTTTGCAGGCCAACCTGTCTCATGCGCAATTTTCCCGCACCGTTTTCTATTTAACCGAGTTTATCGCCAGCAAATTAGCAGGTAGTCAATTTATCCACAGTGAGTTAAACGGTGTCGA
>CBDIDQ010000093.1:0-11196 GCA_965277695.1 Alteromonadaceae bacterium | reverse complement strand
AGATACCCTTACCATTAAACATAACATACACCCCCTGCTCTTCATCTTCATACAATGCCCCCACCTTAATATTTTCTTCGGCGATGCCAAAATCTTTAGCTTGTTGATAGCGGACCACATTTGGCTGCTTATCAATACGTCCTTTGTCGATATAGTACACTTGCTTCCCACCCGCCCAAAAGCCACCGAATTGGGTTTTAATCAAGGCGGTTACAGGTTCGGTGATGGGATTTTGCTGTGGAAAACGTTGAAATGTCTCGTTGTTAATATCAAATCGAATCAGACCGTCACTAGTCGCTAATAACAGATTATTGTCATCCAACGACACAATTGTTTCTATATTTTTTACTAAAATTTTATCCTGATACCTATCCTGACGAAAGGTTCGGATAATACGGGCGGTATTTTGGCTTTTATTAAAGCGGATAAGACCATTATGGTAAGTAGCCAGCCAATAAACGTCCTTATTTTGTTGTAAATATCAGTGATGCCAACGTTTTTTGCGTTCATTTCGCTGGTGTCCTGATTGGCTGATTTTGGCCAGGGTGAAAATGGCGTAAAACGATGCGCCGTTTTATCATACAACACTAAATGTTCCAACATGCCCAACCACAACAACCCTTCTTTGTTGTGAAACACCTTATAGACCGAACCAGCGGGAAGCGATTTGGACGATTGTTCGTCGTGACTAAAGACACTAAATTGATTATTCCGAATATTATACTTTTGTATTCTATCATCAGTGCCAAACCAAATATTATCGTCGCCATCAAGCTCAATCGAAAGAACCTCTTCACCATTACCCCCGACCTGGTAAAACCGATAACCATCGTATTTTAAAATGCCTATATTGGTTGCAATCCACAGGTAACCATTGGGTCCTTTGCGCATATCCCAGTATTGATAGGCACTATTTCCGATTTGGTTTTTTAATGAGGTGAAAACATGTTTTGGATAACTTGCTATTAATTCAGGTCCATTCAGATTGGAAGCAAAAGCGGGAAGTTTAGAAAATAAAATTAAAAAGCAAAAGGTTAAAATCAACAGACGGCTAAATTTTGGCATAGATATTTAACGGTTCTCCAATGAGCCAACGAACAACAAGTAAAAAAAGGTAATAGCGTTACGTTATAACTTTTTACCCAAAATGATAATAAATCTCCTAATCGCGCTCACACTCTTCAATAGGATTACCGCCGGGTGGGTCACCTAGTTCCCGACAATCCGGAGGCTGCCGAGGCAAGCACGGCTGTCATTACCGTCAGTCCAGCGATCAATTTCCCTAGACTTTTCTTCTTTTTAGCAGCTGGACGTTTGTCTTTGTTAGTCATTATTTATCAACCTCTTATCATTTTTTATGATGTGTTTGGGTAAAAAAACTGGCATATTCGTATCCAATAATTAAACCGGAGCCGGACTTTATCAATATCAAACCCCAGAAGCAATAAGTGCGGGAACTTTTCTGTCTCTTTTCAACCATACAAAAAAAGCTCGGCGACGTGCAGTTCAATGACATAGAATTGTTGCAAGCTGGTGATATCCGCAAAATCTATCCGCAACCGATGTCAGCACATGCGCTGTACCACTTGAATTACCCAACGATATCCTTAGTTGTCAGAACCTATGGTGAAAGCTATGCGAAACCCCAATTAGCTTATTTGAAACCGCATATTGCCCACGATCCATTTAAAACTGACCAATCGGTGATGCAAAGAACACGAATGCTAAAGGTCTTGTCTGAGCTTGACCAAGAGCACTATCTGGCGGCTTATTTTGAACATATTGACAAACTTGACTTGTATTCACACACCATGATTTTCCTGCAAAATGTGCCCTTGTTGTTTAAGTTTGGTGCACTTGACAGAGCCATCGCGCAAATTGCTGATAAAGACTCAGCACTTGCCGCTGCGCTACACCCTAGTGCTTTGCAAATTTGTAAAACCAACCAACTCAATAGTTGGCGAGCACAGCTTAAAGACCCAGATTTGAAGTTCTTTTTGGCTATTTTGTTAAATTCACCTAACAGACAAACCTCATTGCAGCTGATTGAGCAAAAATACCCCAATCAGCAGGCTGTTGAGTTAATCGTCGGCTGGCTCAGTCAATTGATTGAAAACGAGGGACTGGTGAATTTCGATATCAATGAGCAAGCGCTGCCGTTTATTGAATGTTTACTCCAAGGGTATTCCTTTGAGCAAACCCTAACCCAGCTTGCCCAAGAGTATGACGAGGATGAACTCGACGAAAGTCGGCCCATATTGCAGCAGCTGTATCAGAACCTTAAAAATGAATCGGTGTTAAATTCGTTGTTTAATCCATAAAAAGATAGCTAATAGTATCACTTCTACGCTCATCAGAATTTGCGACTTTTTTACCACACCCAGCAGTTTAGTCAACCCCATAATCTCACTGTAAATAAAACTGGCGGTGGCAAAATCGCTTGGGTAGAATACGCAAAAAGTCGCCATTTAAGTGATCAGGAAACGCCTATGCCATCCAGCCAATATGCCGCCACTTATCAACAGTGGCAACACAGCCCGCAAGCTTTTTGGGCCAATGCCGCTCAGTCACTCCACTGGTACAAACCATGGGAGCAGGTACTAGATAGCAGCAACAGCCCGTTTGATCGCTGGTTTAGTGGCGGCCAGACCAATACCTGTTATAACTGCGTCGACCGTCACGTCGCAGACGGACGAGGTGAGCAAGCCGCAATAATCTATGACAGCCCGGTGACCAACACCACAGAAACCTATAGCTACCATCGTTTGCAACAAGCAGTCGCACTGTTTGCCGGCGTCTTAACCAACTTAACAGTGACAAAGGGCGACCGGGTGGTTATTTACATGCCGATGATCCCCCAAACCGCCATTGCGATGCTGGCCTGTGCACGAATAGGTGCAATTCACTCAGTTGTATTTGGCGGTTTTGCTGCTGCCGAACTGGCAAAACGCATTGATGACGCTCAACCAAAAGTGATTTTATCGGCGTCACACGGCATCGAAGCGGATCGCATCATTCAATACAAACCGTTATTAGATCAAGCAATACAATTGGCCCAACATAAACCCGAACATAGTGTGGTTTATCAACGACACAACAGCACCGCCGAATTAATTCCCGGACAAGACCACCATTGGCAGCAACTGCTCAAAACCGCCCAGCCGCAAGCTTGCGTGCCCGTCGGCGCTACCGATCCCCTGTATATTTTATACACTTCCGGCACAACCGGCACGCCCAAAGGTGTCGTACGCGATAACGGCGGTCATATGGTGGCGCTGAATTGGTCAATGCAACATGTCTACGGCGCACAACCCGGTGAAGTCTATTGGGCCGCTTCGGATGTGGGCTGGGTTGTCGGTCATTCGTATATCGTTTACGCCCCATTATTGAACGGCAACACCACTTTGCTTTATGAAGGCAAGCCAGTCGGCACACCAGATGCAGGCGCATTTTGGCGGGTCATTGAACAACATAAAGTCAAAACCCTGTTCACCGCACCTACTGCTTTTCGGGTGATTAAAAAAGAAGATCCTCACGCTGAATTATTGAAAAAATATGATATTTCCAGCCTCAGGGCGTTATTTTTGGCTGGAGAACGCGCCGATCCAGACACCATAGTATGGGCAGAAAACAACCTCAAAGTGCCCGTGCTCGATCACTGGTGGCAAACCGAAACCGGTTGGCCACAAGTCGCCAATTGTTTGGGTCTAGGTTTGCTCGATATCAAACACGGTAGTCCAACCAAAGCGGTGCCCGGTTTTGATATTCAAGTGCTTGATGAACAAGGACAGCCCGTCGCCCCGGGCGTCAACGGCGCATTGGTGATTAAACTGCCCTTACCGCCCGGCTGTTTAACTACGTTATGGCAAGATGATCAACGTTATATTGACAGTTATCTGACCGAATTCCCCGGATTCTACAGCACCGCAGATGCCGGTTTCATCGACGCCGATGGTTATATCTACGTCATGAGCCGCCTTGATGATGTGATGAATGTGGCAGGACATCGACTGTCTAGCGGTGCCGTGGAAGAAGTGATTGCCAGCCATCCGGCAATCGCCGAATGTGCGGTAATTGGTGCCAGCTGCGACATTAAAGGTCAACAACCAATGGGCTTCGCGATATTAAAAGCAGGTGTCGAGATCACACCAGATGAACTAGAAAAACAAGTCGTCAAACTCATTCGCGATAAAATTGGCCCAATCGCCAGCTTCCGCCGTTTAACCGTGGTACAGCGTTTGCCCAAAACCCGCTCAGGCAAAATCCTTCGGGGGATTTTACGTAAAATTGCCGATGGTATTGACTATACCCTGCCCGCGACTATTGATGATCCGGCTATTTTGGCGGAGATTAAACAAGCGTTGGAATGAAGGTTCAATTGAGAATCAATGAAACCCGAATAAATTCGCGTCTACGGTGCATCAGCTCTGCCGTAGACGCGGTTTCAACCTCGTTACTGTTGAGAAATAATCGCCACTTTAATTTGTGTCTGTTTGTACACGATGAATAAATATTAACCAAGCCTACTGCTTTGTATTATCAGCCAAAAGGCGTCAATGTATCTGAATGTATAGATTTAACTTTAATTTAACAATTGAATGTCTTATCACTATTTAACGCCTTATTTAACATCTAACTATTTGAAATTAAACAAATTTATAACCGACCTCAAAAATCTCTTGTAAATTAATATTGATTTTTTGTTGATATTTAGTCAGTTGCTTTATTACCGATGGCACTGCTATGGTCTGCCGCAACTTTACCAACAACCACTATCAATAAACCTGATAAATAGAAAAAAGAGGACAAGATGTTAAAAATCCACACTCGCATAGCCAGTTTCTTTGCCGTCTCGGCATTGGCGTTATCGGTGAATGCAGACCCTTTACTAAACAAAACCCTTACCGTGTCTGATAGCGGCGACTACATCATCAGTGTCAACACCAATAACACTGATGCAACTCAACTGTTGCAACAGTTTGACAATGACTTGGTGAGCACACTCAACATCGGTCAAGGCAGTAAAATGGTGCTGGTCAGCCTCGATTTCAGCGCTGCGCAACAACTACAATCCCACCCGGCAGTGAAGTATATCGAGCCCGACAACTATCAAGCATTTTATGCTGCGCCAAATCAAACCGATGGTTTCAGCCTTGATGAGAATGCGCAGGAAAACAGCGAAGCCTTTTATGCCAGTGCAGCCGATATTTTGGCTAGCCTCAATGACCAAGAACATACCCCTTATGGCATCAGTTTGGTCAATGCCGATAAAGTGCCTGAGCCCGCAGTAAGCAATAAAAAAGTCTGTATTATCGACTCAGGTCTGCAAGCTGATCACGACGATTTCAACGGTGTGCCAGTCAAAGGCAATCACAGCAACTATTCTGGCTTTTGGCATACCGATCAGGTGCAACACGGCACCCACGTTGCTGGCACTATTGCGGCGATTGAAAATGACAGCGGTGTCATCGGCGTGGTCAAAAATGGCAACCTCGATATTTATGTACAAAAACTGTCTAACGGTCAGCCCGGCAATAACATTCGCATCAGTCACGAACTAGAGGCGATGGAAGTCTGTGCCAATCAAGGTGCAGATGTAGTGTCAATGTCATTCGGTGGCTCAACCCCTTATCATTCAGTCAATGAAGTCATCGACCGCTTAACCGAGCGAGGGGTATTGTTTATCGCTGCTGCCGGTAACCACGGTCGAAAAGTGCCACAAAGCGTGTGTGATCGCCAGCCTACTCCCGCGCAAAAAACCGCCTGCGAAAACGCCCATAAAGCACAACACTTCCCGGCTTCGTACCACAACGTGATGTCGGTGGCTAATATTAACAAAAACAAGCAAAAAGCGGCTTCTTCACCCATTAATAGTGCCATTGAAGTGGCGGCTCCGGGCACCAACGTGTTATCTGCTGCGGCCATACCTTATGATATTTTTAGTCTGAAAGTGGCCAATGTACCCGCTGCGGTAGCCCACACCAGCAATACCAGCACTCACTTTCCTAAAACGCCAATGAATGCGGCGTTATGTGGTGCTGACAAATGTGCTGACGACGGCGACAAGTTTGCTGGCAAAGCCTGTTTATATCAGTTTGATTTCAGCAATTTTGATATCTCAACCCCAGCACTAAACTGTGCTGCCAGCGGCGGTCATGTGATGCTGATGTATCCACCAATCCCTGGCATGGGACCGATTCGTGGCAGCTTTGGTAGCCCGTTCCCCTTCCCAATTTTGTCCATTGGTAATAGCACCGCAACAGCTCTGCTCAACGACCAACAAAAAACCCTCACGTTTGATTTCTTCACCTCACATCATCAGTTTCTTAGCGGTACTTCAATGGCAACACCCCATGTTTCTGCGGTCGCCGCCAAGGTGTGGAGTCTCAATCCACAATGCAGCAACAGACAAATACGTAAAGTCTTGCAGCACACCGCTAACGATTTAGGCGATCAAGGCAGAGATATTCAATTTGGCTTTGGTCTGGTTGATACCCTGGCTGCCCATGAATATATTCAGCAACAAGGCTGTGATATTCCGGCAGGTGCTTGTCCTGATGGCTGGTATTGGAACCAAGCCTATGACAAAGGTGAACAAGTCAGTGTTAACGGTCAGATTTATCAAGCCAACTGGTGGTCAAAACAAGCCGATCCGACCAACAGCAGTGCCTGGAAAGCAGTAGCGGCTTGTAGTTTGTAGATCAATAGTTTGTAGATCGCTGATATCCAACGCAGGCACAGTATTATTACGTGCCTGCACTTTTATCTTCACTGTGATCATTTTAATTAAATCCCAGCGGTTTCATCTTGTTGAAAATACAAAAAATAGCTATAGTCGTTCTGCTAAAAAACGCTGCACTAATCATGGTCAGCACAATGAATGAATATATTAGGGAAATACAATGCAAAAATTAGTGCGAAAATTAATGTTACTTTTATTGATGGTTTCATCATCCTCTCAAGCCGCAACCATCCAGTGTAATGGAACCGTTGAAAAAATTGGTTTTCATTCGTCAAACAGGATAATGCTGAAACTCAGCAGTATGAACACCGCTGTCTTTATCTGTACGCCAAATGCCGAATGGTCAGTTTCAGGCACCAGCTACACCACCAGCCCAGAAATGTGCTCGTCATTATTATCAATGCTGATGCACGCCAAAGCGACTAAAGCGAACATGGGCGATGTTTGGTTTGATGGCGATGATGTACCCGCTAACTGCAATGCTTGGGAAGGTTGGAAAACGGCTAATATCAGATACTTTTTGTACTAGGGTTATCGTTATTCCTCAACATTAACGAGGTTAAAACCTCGTCTACGGCAGGACTGGTACGCCGTAGACGAGAATTCACCGATGTGTCGGACCACCGCCGCGATAAATGGTACATCCATTTAAAAAAACCATTGCACCTTCGGCACAAATCGCGCGAGTGGTGCGGCATTCCGACGGCCCTCCTTGTTTGATGTCATTTATTCACAGAATCATCAGTTTCGCTGAATAGTTACATATTTTTAAGACACATTTGTGCTTCAGCTATGACAGTATTTAACCTATTCGGGGTGAATTTATTGGCATGAGTCCCTATATAAAGAATCTCACTGACCTTATTGCTCAGCCGATGTATTTTCACTTTTTCACGCGCTTTAAAAGCAGCTACAGCGTGGCTCGGTAACACTGTAAAGCCTATTCCCATACTCACAGGCTCTAAAATTAGATTAATTTGGTTCGAAAAGCCTGACCGTTTGAATTGATTACTATTTTGAAACTCCGCAAAATTAACACTGAGTAATTGACCTGCATGATAAGCCCCATCAGGGTGATCAATAAATCCTAACACCATTAATTGCGCCCAACTGGGTTCTACGATATCTGACGGCGTAACCAATAAAAGTTCCTCTTCTGCTATTGGTTTAAGGCTCACTTCACTCATCGTTGACAAGCAGGTCATTAGGCCAATATCTACCTGATGCTCGGCAATTAACCGCTCTACTTCACTGTTAGGTGCAAATCGATATTCGATAACCAGCTTTGGATAACGCTGTTGCAATGCCAATAAATGCGGATAAAGCTTAAGACCAACGCTACCCGGTGAGGCGACCTTTACGATCCCCTCATGACTGGGGTCCAAACCCACCCGCCGCTCAAGATCGGCCAATGACAGGATCAGTTTCTGGCCTTCTTGATATAAACGCTCGCCGATATTAGTGAGGATGAATTTTTTACCTTGTCTAATAAGTAACTGTTGGCCTAGTTGCGCTTCAAGCTTATGCACATGCTGACTAACGCCCGATTGAGTCATATGAAGCTTTTCGGCAGTACGGGTAAAATGCCCCACCTCAACCAGTGTGCAAAAACTGCGTAACCAAACAGGATTAATCATTACGTTTTATACTCATATGTATTTCAAATGATAATTTTACTTAATACTGCCTGTTTTGTAATCTGTTGACAACCTCAATGACAGGACAATAAATGATGAGTAAACCCTATCCACGCAATTTTTCACATATCGGCATATCGGTTCCCGACCTAGCAGCGGCTGTTAAGTTTTATACCGAGGTCATGGGTTGGTATTTAATTATGAAACCAACAGAAGTCATCGAAGACGACAGCCCAATCGGTGAAATGTGTACAGATGTATTTGGCAGCAACTGGGATAAATTTCGCATCGCACATCTATCGACGGGTGATCGTATCGGTGTTGAGCTTTTTGAATTTAAAGGGCAAGTGAACCCCGAGGATAATTTTGAATACTGGAAAACCGGGGTCTTTCACTTTTGTGTTCAAGACCCCAATGTGGAAGAATTAGCCGACAAAATTGTTGCCGCAGGTGGTAAAAAACGCATGGAAAAACCGCGTTATTACTACCCGGGCAGCAAACCTTATCGGATGATCTATATGGAAGACCCCTTTGGTAATATTTTAGAAATTTATAGCCATAGTTACGAACTGGTCTATAGCGAAGGGGCGTACTAGCAAAGATATGGCTCGGCAGTTATGTGCTATTGTTATGTGCTATTGTTATGTGCTATCCGAGCCTTGAGGTTCGACACCGATTTGATTGAACAAACCGGGTATCATCGGCAAAGGTGCAAGCAACTGGTGATCAGGCAAAGGACTAAACGTGGGAAAGCTTTCTGCAATCAGATATACTCAACCGATACAATCCTACATACAAGAGGCGCAATCATGAAACAGTTGGTTGAAGAAATCGTATTACATAGCCGCTGCTTACCAGATGACATTCAAAGGGAAGTACTAGATTTCATCAAATTCAAAGAGAACAAATTAAAACAACAGCAGGCAAATCAGTTAGAAATATCAATGTTAAGCGAATCAGCTTTGTCTGACTGGAATAATGAAGAGGAAGATGAAGCATGGAAGAACTTTCAGTAAGAGATATCGTTTTTGTTAACTTTCCTTTTTCCAATCTTAAGGACGCAAAACTAAGACCCGCAGTCATATTGGCTGACGCCCAAAAAGGTGACTGGATCCTTTGTCAAATAACCAGCAAATCTTATGCCGACCCAAAAAGTATTGAAATCAATCAATGTGATTTTGAAACAGGATCATTATCAATCACAAGCTACATTCGAGCTGCTAAGATATTTACCGCTCACGAATCCATTATCAGTAAAAAGGCAGGGCGATTAAAACAACGCCCTCATCAACAGGTCATAGATACCATCACCCACCTATTAAGCAATGATGATACGTATCAGGGTTAAGTAACTTCGCGATTGTGACCCAACTAAACTCATTGAGCATTGCTTAGTGATTTTTAGAACATTAGTTCTGCTTTAGTCTTTATTCGTTATACCCAAGCGAGTGATCGTAGGTCTTGATGCACCCCAAATGGCAGTAGCACAAGGATCGGCATAACCTCTTACTTTTTTACCCGAAGCCAATGCCGTTAACAGCATACTGAATTTTTGCTGAGCAGCTGGCGTTTCATCAACAACCAACAGATAAGGTGAGCCAACATCACAATTTCCTTTGCCGGGGTCCGGGCTTAAGCTAATTGCGGCATAATCACCATGTTGTAATATGTCCACTACATTGGCTTCCCAAGCATTCAAGCTAGTGGTAAATACAAATGTGATAATATAAAAATATAATTTTTTCAAAATAAAACTCCTTTAATTAAAATAGCATAACGCCACATTCACCGACTTGCTCGGCGCAAAGTGTTGTTAATTTTTTTATTCATAATGCGTCCACATTCTTAATATTTTGATGGTGTTTTGGTTTTCTAATACCTGATAAACAATTCTGTATTGAATATTGATGCGGCGTGAATAGGCACCTGCAAGATCACCTACTAATTTTTCATAAGGTGGGGGTTTTTGAAAAGGCGATCCTTTAATAATATCAAGTAATGCAATTGCCTTTTCTTTTAAACCACTGCTTGATAGTTTCTTTGCATCTTTGTTGGCTTGTTTGGTAAATACTAAAGTCCACGTCACCAATCAAGTTCCTCGCTACAGGCTGAAAGATCAGTATCCATGCCTTCTTTTATAGATTCTCTCATTCCCGGTATAGAGAGTAAGAAAAGAGATTCTTGAATAGCAGACCAATCTTGTTCAGAAAGTAAAACCGCATTATTACGTTTGCTGGTGATCAACACGGGTTCATGTGAGATCGCAACATCATCAATAACACGGTAAAAATTTGCTCTTGCTTCGGTAGCAGTTAAAGTTGTCATAAAATATCCTCCAGAGCACTAAGCGTACGTGATAACGTACTCAGATGCAAGTTTGGCAATTTAATGCCATCCCTTTAAGCAGCGAGGTTTATTTTACGTTTACTTTGCCCTGTTAGCCTTGGGAGTATGTTAATGCAAGAGTTGATTATCAGGTTGCTTGAACAATAAACAGCTGTTTTTAAACGTTTGATCATTGAACAAGCAATCAGGGATGTGTTGAAAGATTATCGAATCGAAATATCGAAACAGGTTACCTGACAATCTGCATCAGAATCCTCGGTGCTTTCATTGGCTCCCTGCCACCATCCGTTAGTATTTTTACGAACAAAACAATGCGCTCGACCGCTGCCATAAACACCAACATGAGTTAACATACAAATATTTTTGGTTGAAAGGTTCTGCCAAGTGATCCCATCATCCCATGAAGAATTTTGAATCCGTATGTAACCGTTTAAAGCACCTGAATCAAACTGCAAGTCAATTTGCTTGTCT
>CBDIDQ010000092.1:0-19884 GCA_965277695.1 Alteromonadaceae bacterium | reverse complement strand
TTATAAAAAAGAACTGTTCACCTTTAACAATCGGATCGACACGGCGCAGGCGAAAGCGGAAAAAGCGTTAAAAAAATTAGGCAAAGCGGTTTTTTCCTGTCAAAAAGATGCCCTCAAAGCAGGTGAGAAATGGGCAAAGACGCTGAAATACCACGAAGTCACCTTTACCGTGGAAGCCTTTGGGCGCTACAACAAACGAGGCAAGCCAGCCAAAGAGGCAGTGCCGGACCGTATGGAATACAAGCTCAGCGGTATCATCAGCGATGATCTGGCGAAGCAAGCGCCGGCGAAGAACAGGCTCGGGCGCTTCGTACTAGGCACCAATGATAGTGAAGAAACAGGATTGTCAGCGGCGCTGATGCTGTCGACCTATAAAGAGCAGCAGGATGTCAAACGGGGTTTTGGCTTTGTCAAATCAGATGAATTCCACCTAGATAACATTTATCTTAAAACCCCCAGCCGGATTGACGCGCTGATGATGGTGATGACGTTGACCCTGATGGTATATAACACCAGTGAGTATCTGATGCGTGAAGAAATGCGTAAGCAAGAAATCACGGTGCCCAATCAAAAGCACAAAGAAACCGCGAGGCCGACACTACGCTGGGTATTCCAACTGATGCAAGGGATACACACGTTCAAGCTACCCGGCAGGGAAAGTTGTGTGACTGGAAAGACCGAAGTAAGAGAAAAAATCATCCGGCTGTTCGGCCCAGTGGCCTGTTCAATTTATGACGTAAAAGCGTAACCGGGAACAGAGCGTCATTTCGACCCTTGACTATGCCAGCACAAGCCGCTCGGTAGAAGTCCCCGTGCCTGAAGATAAATTGGCTGGGCTGGCAAGTGTTACTGTCAGGGTAACATGAAAAGCATGTTTATTGTACCTTGTTTTGTGGCGGTTTTGACCTGCCGAATGTGAGCTGAACCATAGCAATGCCATATGGCGCACCGACGGCCTGAGCGAAACGCTTTGGATCGGCTTCAATCCGTACGACTTGTGGATCGCGCTCAAGTTGTTTCAGTTGCCCCGGGGTGAGTTCTGCGGCGATGGCAGTAATAGATTGGAGCTGATGCCTGACTTTGCCACCATGATGTTGAATTAAACGGGTTGCATTGGCCGATGAGAAACCGTTTTGACTAAATAACCCACTGTGGTTGGCGCTAGATGCCGTCGTTTTTATACCGTTGTTTTGTTTAAATGTGACAATATAACGATGGCTGGTTTGGTGACTATCGGCCTTAATCACGGTGAATTTTTGTGGGGTACTGAGGTGGCTCAGTGGTGTTGTGGCAGCCATTGCAGGGGCAATCGCGGTAAAAAAGCCAGCTAAACAGACAACTTTATTCATAGAGTTTCCTATATTTTGAATGGGGTATTTTGGTGATCATGCTATTGGAAAATAGGGCACCGACCATATAGAACAAATTAAAGCTGCAATTATCCCCCAACATTAACGAGGTTGAAACCTCGTCTACGGCAGAACTGGTACGCCGTAGACGCGAATTCATTCGCGTGTTTCAGGCGATTAAATGTAACCCCTATTTGATTAGATCTGAAAACGGTGATGACCCGATGAATTATCACGATACAAGGAAACGTTCCCAATGTACCAGAGGCGAAAATATAACCAATACCGAATGGTAAGTCAAGGCGATATCAAGTGCATCGAGACTGAAGTCCCGCCGACTATTTGTAGATAGCCTGTTTGGCTGACGCTGAGGCATTTTTACCCAACAATTAATTAATGTTATCGGCACTATAGTTTTTGCTAATGAGCGACGCATCCTGACTATCTGCGGCATTGGCACACAGCGTCAACGTACAGGCGATTGCCGTGCTGATTTTTGCTAAGTGTTGAATTTTCATTAAGTTCCCTTAAGATAATTAGTTGTTATTGATCTGTTAGGTTTTTACCAATGAAACAATTCATTGATAATGATTAAACTATCTCAAAATAGAAACAACCACGAGTAGATAGTTTAATTATTTGCAGTTAGAACAGTGATGCTATTCAACCCTCGTTAACTTTTTCATAGCGCTTGGCACTGCGTTTTGATGTCAGCGATCTTTTTAAAACCGCCAACTATTTTGGTGTGTTACTGACTAACACAACACTGTACAATGCCTCGCTAAATTTGATAGAAAGTGAAAAAGTGAATAAAGTGATGAAACTTAAAGTAGAAGTGCTGGCTGCTGCAATGCGTAAAGTACAAGCGATGGATCTTGACGAAGTAGAAAAGGTAACCGACATTATTTACCGGGAACAGCCTAATTTACTGGGTGCGGTATTGGCGTTACATCAGATGGGCCATACTCCAGAACAAATTGAAGTATTGCTGAATATTTTGTTGACGATTGAAGTGGCGTTAAAATCAGTAGGCATTCAACTGGCGCTTGTGACTGAGCAACAACAGCATAAACAGCTGGCACGATTCACCGCTCACTTGCAGCGATTTGAAAAACTTAACGGTGCGGCAAGAGACGCTGAATCACAAAAGTATCAGGCGACCATCAAAGAAAAATGTTTGGTGGCTTATGTTATCGGCACGATGAAGGAAGCGGGTTTTACTCGTCAGTTCGGTGAATCCGGTAAAAATTTAATCTTGGTTGGCAACATGCTGATCAACTGCATTGATGCGGCTAAAATTGTTAAGCGTTCATCAACTGATGTGATGCATTAAGCCAATTCAATGTTGATCACAATGAAAAGAGAGGTCGGTTTAATTGTTTAGGGTTACTGTTATAGTTTGCTCGCTGTAACTTGAAGTGAGCAAACTATTTTTGACATAAATACCGATTAGCAAATTATCTGTTATTTTAAAAACTAAGTAACGCATCCTCAATTTATCGTGCAAAAAGATGTTCCAAAGCACCATTAGTTAGCACGTCGTCTTAGCCAACTAATCGCGGATTCTATTGGCTGCGACCCAATCAAGCACGTTTTTACTTAAAGCGCTTGTCAAAGCATTCAACCCCCCCTTACTCTTTTCCGAAATAAGCCTAAAATTAACGGCGTGTTCAATATCACCGCAAATAACCGTAGTCATTTCAGAAATTTCTTCGTCTGTCGCTTCATATGTGCTAACAGGTTTAATCGCCTGCACCAGCCAGTTCAAAGACATGCCAGTCTCACAGTGACATTGAAAAATATAAGCTTTTGGTATACACATAATAACACTCCAGTTTTTAAGTGTACCAATTGAAATGCCAAACAGTTCGGCTAATGCTAAGTTGTCATCTAATCCATAAGCCTGCCGCATTCGATCAACAATACCTCGTATAATCGCTTTTTGGTCAGATTTTGGATAGTCTTGAAATTTCGTATTATTTTTCATGTGGCTCCAGTGGATATATCAAATATTGATTTCTCTAATGCGGCGTCAAAATTATCTTCCTGCTAACACTTTTTTAATTCCATATCAAATAAAACCCTAACCATTAACGTAATAAATTTCGGTTCAAAACATTATATAAAAAGCCTCGTCCCCTGCTCAGCAGGCAGAGAGAACACAAATAAATGGTAATTTTAATTACTTTTTATCTGACATACATTATAAAATATCTCATCATAGAATTATTTTAACTAATAACACAAAAATGTCACTATTAAAATTTAACGAATAGTACTTGAATTTATTTTTGGCGCTTTTGGCAAGAATTAAAATGATAAGAATTGATGTAGCTAAGGTTATAGTGTATGCGTTGGTATGGGTCTAATTGGTCTGCATTAAGATATTTTATACAAGAGGGCAATCATAGATGATAGAAGCCCAAAATGTATTGCCCATCTTTTGTTTTTATATGCTTAACTGTACCCTCAGAATTTCCACCTAAAGAGATAACGGATTGATCATACATTTTGTTGGCTGCTCGGATGACTTGAGGATTAGCATGATTAAAGAATACTGCCACATGACCCTCTTGTGTTGCCTCCAGCCCTATCACATCCATACCAGCCACAGCATAACTTAATTGATTTGCACGATTGACATAAACAAACACCTGGTCAGTCATATTGTCAATATTGATGGATTTAAACGCTTTTTTATAAGCGACTTCAACCACTTCACTGCCGTATACAATAAGGTCCAAAGCAGTGCGATCCGATGTCACAACCGGCATCAATTGACCAACCTCAGTGTTTGTCAGTGATACGTCCAACGTATTGGCCATTAACCGCCAGTGCGAGGCTGCAATCTGCGAAAACACATAAGCGGACTTTGCCGCTGATGTTGTTGACGCCCTGCCAATCACACACTGATAACTAACCAACATCCCAATCAGAAAAGTGAAGACAATAAAATGCCGAATGACAGAGAAAGGCTTCTCTCCTGCCAACGCGTCTAATTTACGCATTGAACTACTCCCAAATGGATAACGACCAGCAATGATAGATTGGCTGTAAAGTAACACATCGCCCACAGCCGCCAAACGGCAAAGTGCACTTTTCAACAATTTCCAATAGACACGGCTTACGTCCAACCGTTATTGTCAGCCCAAGAGAAATTAAGGTTGAGGTAAACAGTGGAATTAGGTAAACATTTTCAGATAAAAGACGTCAAATCCTTCATTGCCAATTCGCTGATCAGTCAATTCATTGTTGAGGGTAACCGTAAAGAGGGATTTAAGATTTTTTTTAGTTTCAAAGATTCTGTTAATCGGTGCGCTATTGTGCCCACTCGGTCCAATGAACCTCGTATAATTAAAAGCTCATTTACGCTAACTAAACTTTTACACGGTATAGGTGTAGAGAAATGGGCTGTTGAAACAACTAAAGCAAAATCCACATGACGATCATATCAGTAAAACAACCGCTAGAGCTTTTAGCGATACTTTGTGGCCTGGCCAGCTTTATTCAACCCAAACCCATCGTTTGGCAGGACTATAAACCGATGGTGGATTTCATCGCGTCATCAAGTGCCAGCCACAACATATCAAGCAGAATTGAAGACACGACAATAGATTTTAGCACGGATAGTTCAATCACTTTTGCCCGGTTAGAGATGCTAATCACAGACCATAAAGACAATTCGGTGTTAATGTCACTCTGTTATCAATTACATCAAACGTTCATTCCGCCAGATTTAATGGACAGATTTAACCCAATCTTTAAATCCAAACTGGACAGTCTATTGAGCCACTATCAAATGGCAAAAAATGAGCATTGATGTGAAATCCTTGCTGGCGATCACTTCATGCTTATTGCTGAACTCATTCACTGTCAATGCAAATACTAACAGTGAAATTGACCGGTTAGTCGTCAACGCCAAAGCGACAATGGCAAAGCGTAATAAGCAGAAACAGCAGCTGGAAAACCATTTTCTTCGTAGACTAATCCCCAAACAGACACAGCAAGACAAACCAGAAGACACCCAGCCAACAGCATCAAAAAAACTAATTGGCTTTTCTGAAAGAAAAACTCACTTTAGTTGGGGTAATAAAACACTTGGTTATCGATATCTGGATGTCGAATTTTCATACAACGCTGCTAAAACTGCCCATGCGACAAAGTTAATAAACAGGATTAAAGGGCTTTACGCCCAAAGCTGGCATGTTGATTATAGCAAGTCGGTAAAGCAAGCGATCAATGATCAACACACCGCTGCCTATACACTAACACAAATACGCTTTCGGCAACGCCGCTGATCTCACCCTAAGCTCACCTCTCTTTCACCGACCACACAAACTTGCGTCCTCGCCAAGCGGTCATGCAAACATCGCCTCGTTGGCAAAAAAAGAAATAATGCGTTGCCCACATTCAACCAACTGCCAATAACAGGGGTAAAAACAAACAACACCTTGACGAGGTTCCTCAACCCTATAATATGCCAAAAGCCAGCTTGGTGGCCGTCTAGCGTCTCAATGCGTATATTCAATAGCCGTTTGCCCAATGTTTGACCATAGCGATTAAGTGTATGGCCCTGTATCACCACAAACAGCCCATAACCCATGATGAACAGGCTAAAAAATGTCGCGGGTTGCACAGCCTCAACTAAATACCAACCACCTAAGCGCAATAAAGTGATAAAAACAGTCAACTCAATGACTATATCAATCATCGCCGCAAATAGCCGATGATTGAGGGTGGCATAACACGGTGCGTAGTCACTTGATGGCTTATAGCCTGATTTTTTTTTCATGCTAAGCTGATCCTGCTTGGTTTTTTTTCTGCCGATACTTGGTGGCCCAAGCATGTCGATCAAACACCCTAGTGGCATCCCACATTGAGACATCCACAGTGTAGTGATTAATGGCCATCTCTTCTAACAGCTTCGATAAGTAATCCGGGTTAATGATCACCGGCCTATTACCTTGACCGTCACAGAGGATAAAACGATTTTTGTCCTTGTTAAAGGCCGTAATGGCAAATTCTCCCTGACCATCACCCACAACGCTCACTTCAATCCCGACACTCTGGCGATACCATTGTGAAAGCTGCGCTTTCTCAACCGGCAAATAATGTTCAAACAAGTTGGGTGGCATACTCACTAGTTCCTACATTTAAAAAACCCAAGGGCATGAATAGATATTGCTCATCAAAATAGCTGATCAAATCGTAAATTTCTGTGGCGCGAAATAAGTGCTCATGTACATCGACGGTTGATACATTCAACAAAAACCAGTACTGATTAATCGACATCGTGTTAATGATGGCTTGCCACCCGCAATCGGCTTCAACTTTCGCCGCCAATCGATAATATCCATTAGCCAACAGTAATTTGGACGAAGCAAACCTTACGTTGGTTACGCTCAGTCGTTTGTGCCGCAAGCAACTTTTCGTTATCTTGGTCTTTGTCGTCAACAGCAGACATTTTGCTGCCAAATATAGCGATTAAAGATGCATCAAAACGCGGCAAGTTACTTAACAACGCATGATAAACCGCCCCTACCTTTTGGCCATCACTCAATTGACGCTCAAGGTTCTGGCTGATTTTGTGATGGTCCAAAAACATCACAGTATAGGGCCAATACTTTTCATTCTTAGCTGACGGCATAATCATTTCAAATCAATCAATGAATCAAACCATTGTGCAGAAATCCAATGTTGCTTTCATCCAGTTTATGTCAATAAGTACACTTATTAGTTGAACATAATAGCCGCTATTTTACACTGGATAAAATAGTATTAACGTACACAAGCCATGCCCCTTACAAACACCAGTGAACAATTAGCGGTCATTACAGCGCCTGTAGATCGCCATATTAAAGTACCCGCTGTTGCGGGTTCTGGTAAGTCCCATACCTTGCGATACCGGATCCAGTTTTTGCTATCAGAGGGTGTCGCGCCGGGTGAGATAATGGTCTTCATGTTCAACAAATCAGCTCAACTGGCGTTTGAACGTGATTTGAAAGCGCTCGGATTGCCTGCTTTGCCCAAGGTAAAAACATTTGATGCTTATGCTTTAGCACTATGTAAAGAACTCATGGCTAATCAGTGGTTGATTCAAGCTGAACTGAACTCTTCTGAAAGGGATTATAAAACCATGTGCCGAGATGCCCTGCTTCAAGTTGTAGATAATAAAGGTCGAAACAACTGCAACCCCTACAGCCCATCGGTCATTGATGAGTTCTCAGGTTTCATTGGCTTGGTAAAATCAAATGCTGTTGCACCGATAGATCTATTCAAAACCAACCACTATGACCATGAGTACATCCCCTTTATCAAAGGCTTCCAGGTATTCGAGCAGCAACGCGCCAAGAAAAAAGTCAGGTTTTTTGCTGACTTGCTCTACGACGCGGTGAATTGCCTCAATCACAACGACACAGCCAAAGCCGCGATTGAAAACCGACTTTCTCATGTACTGATTGACGAATACCAAGATATAAACGAGACAAGCCAGCAACTGATCAAGTATCTCGCCGGGCAACGCGCCAAGGTCACCGTTGTCGGTGATGATGACCAAACTTTATACCAGTTCCGTGGTGCCAAGCCTGAATATCTCATCCAATTATTTGACCAAGACTTTGCCGACCCCTTAGTCTTCCCCTTGACAAAAACTTTTCGCTACGGTCATTCAGTCTCTTTGATGGCCAACAACGTCATTGCGAACAACCAAAACCGCTTTGATAAAATGAGTGTGTCAGCCCCAGCAGCACCCGCCACTGACATTATGCTTTATGTTGATAACCAGAACTCAACATCACCAAACAGTGTGATAAGGGCAATACAAGAGTGGATAGCTGATGGCGGGCAATATCAGGATGTTGCTATCCTATTAAGAGTATTCTCATTTTCCCCGATATTAGAGTTATCGTTACTGACCAATGACATCCCTTACCGACTTGAAGGTCACAGTTCAATACTTAGTTCGGTGGCAGTGGACTTTATGATCAGTGCGCTGTTACTCAGGAGTAAAAGTCACCCACTCACCGCAGAAAAAACAACACATTTGATACTACAAGTTTTACGTTATCCAAATCCAATGGTTAACCGGGAAAATTTACAGCAAATAGCACAAAGCATACTCAACCCCGAGCAAGATACCGAAGCACTTGTCTTGGACTTGTGTCAAAGGCACCCGGCATCAGCTAAAAAACACCTCATCACCAAATGCGAAGCCATTGCTGACATTATCGCACAACACACAACACAGCCACCCGGCGTCACACTCAACGCGTTTCTTGAGGCATCAATGTTTACCTCACAGCTTGAAAGCGTAGCGCAAACGCCCATTCAATATACCGAGCAGCTGGCTATCATTCAATCTTTTATTCAATTCGTGAACAACCATGAGACGGATGAAATTGGCCTGTCGAGAATTGTGGCTAATTATTTGACAGATATCGCCGTACGAACGAGTGACGATTCGATATTATTAACCTCAGTTCACCGCGCCAAAGGACTGGCATGGCCGTTGGTCATTGTTCCCGCGTTATCGGAAGATTCGTTTCCGTTCAAGCGCGATGATAAACCCGTCGATATGGATGCAGAGCGCAGGTTATTCTATGTTGCTATCACCCGAGCCAAAGCGAGGCTCGCCCTCATTGCCCCTAACGACCCCGTTTTGGCTGAAGTGATCACTAATCACCAACTGATCGACATGACTAAAATTCATCACAGGCCAACACCAGCATCCCGATTTTTGTATGAAGCCAACCTATTAACCGCAATAACCGTCGGCAAAGTTATTGAAGCTGAAAACATCGCTTATCCGATTGAACCAACAGATTCCGCTTTGTTGGTTAACCAGTACTTGGCCAAATTAGGGCTTTCTTTGCGCGTAAACACAAGAGATTAAAATGACATCACCATCAGACAACGACGCCACCAGGGTTAACCCCACACTCAATGGCACCATCTTAGGAGAATACTTAGCAACCAAAGAAAAACGATTATTATGGGCTGTATTTTTTCAGTTTGGCGGGCTGGCTGGGTTCATTACTGGCTTTATTATCCTATTCACTCGTTTTTTTGGCCAAGGCGATTATGCCACCAGCAATCACCTTTTTTTTGGCCAGTTATTGTGGTTCTTTTCCATTGGACTGTTTGCCATTACCATCGCATTGGGATTGAGCGCCCGAAGACAAGCGTTTTTACAAGCATTAGTTCCTTGCGCCATTGCCATTTGCTTGTTGTATTTCAGGCCCTAATTTGTTGTATATCGTGTTGAGGTTTGTGTATTTATGAAGTTGATATCGGTTTCACCTAATGACTCGGTGTTGCGCTTTATCGGCAATGAAAAGATGCAAACCAACGTCATGTTGGGCATTGCTGCATTTGCTACAAAAGCATCTCCGCACTTCAGAGGTGGACTGTGGGAGCCGATTCGGACATTCACTGGCGAAGTCTTTCTCGCCCCAAAAATCATTCAGGGCAATTTTGTTTATGATGTGGTCACCATTAACAAACATGGCGTGGCGTTCCCGGCGATTAATGTACAGTTATTCGGCTTGTATGTAACTTATTCATTTTTCATCGAAATAACCAACAAACCTCAGTACCAACACCTACAAGCCTTCGCGACAAGACTAAAGGACTACGCCGCGTCACAATTTATGCCAGAGGTTCATGCAGCATTATTTGCGACCCCCTGGCGCAAAATCAGCTCGGATAATTTGCCGCAATGGCAGTGATTGAAAAAACGCTAGCGCCCTTAACCGATTAAGTGTCAGCACCGTTGGCCTATCAACTAAGCGGTCAAAAAGGGCAGCAATGATAAGTGTGGTAACCAGAGTCCCAGCGGACGCCACAGCCGCCGCAACGCCATAATCATCAACGTCCAAACTGACAAATATACCGGCACCGACTGACATTAATATAGGATAGTTCAGTAAATAGATGGCATAACTTTTCTGGCCAAGCCAAGTTAACAACGGACCATGCAATAGACGTTGTAATACTGAGCTGTGAGTTAGCGCCAACAAAACCAATGCAGCGCCCCATATGTTGTAGAGATATTCACTTCTTGAATCAAATGTGCTGAGTGTTATCCATCGGTATGGGTTATCAAACAAGCCCCGGACATTGTAACCCAGCAGAATAAAGCCAGAAAATATTATAGGTATTAACAGTGCCTTTTTGTTTAACAGTTGATATTGCATGGTTTTGACGTCAGCAATCAACACCCCTAACACAAACGCAAGATAGACCGTCTGTGATGTCAACGCGATAAGGACCGCATAAAGCACATATCGCCTGCTGGCGCTATCCGTTAGCCGCCAGCTTAGTGTATGTAAGGCAAATAACAGCAGATAAACGACCACACTGCCAATCAACTCAGCTTGCATGGTCCACAACACCGGGTTGTGAGAAAAGTCATTATGCAGATATACCCCTATAAGGGATTGGTAAATGACAGACCACAGTGTCACATCAGCACCACCTACTGGCGCAACGTGGGTGCCAGTCAGCAGCCGGGCGCTGTCCAAAAAAAGCAAGTCAGCGGACATGATGGTGTAGCACATCAGCAATACCACCACCACCGGCACGGTCAATCGTAAATAACGCGTTACCATTGCAGCAATCGGTTTAATATCGGCTTTATTGTCAAAGAAGCCGATACTCAAGACATAACCAGACAACACAAAAAATAAGCTCACCGCCCAGCCTCCGTTATGCAGCAAGTTAAATGGTGGAAAAGTTAAACGCTCCATGAGTGTAAAATTGTCATAAATCAAGCTAGTGTCGATGAATAAGGCTGGATAAAATAACCGGAGAATGTGCTCATTAACCACCACCAATGCGGCTAGCCCTCGAACCCCATCCAAATACAGTTCACGCATAATCAAAAATCGTTGTGTTTTATATTGCTGGTATTCTATCGGTTCAACGCCCGACCAACCGCTAGAAACTGTACTTTTCGACATTTTGCTAGGTTTTCAGCAAATCATAGACACATCACCAGCCAAACCAACTTCATATTTGCAACAACGATGGTAAGGAGCTTTACTGTCACGCCAATACAACGTTAAGCGATCCCCACACCTCATGAACATACAATGCAGCTTCAAACCCCTCTCTATTCTCTGGCTATTGGCGGTTATTTTAACGGGTTGTACACCACCCCCACCGCCCACACCCTATTCACCAATGGTTGAAAGTGAACCCAATCAAGAACCCCTGCAAGTGGTGACTTATCAAAACGAACGGATTATCCATGATGTTGTCAAGTTGGTAGCAGGCCGAGTAGAGCGACTGGAAAACAGCGTTTATATCACTGAAAACGCCCAATTCGTTTATAAAGATGGCAGTCCTATTATCCATTATTCAGGCGATCTATTGTTTTGGGATAGTAGTGGAGATATTGTGAATGCCTCAATGGTCATTATTCCAGAGCCAGAGGTTTTCAAAGTCAATAATATGCCGATGCGACGACACTCAGCCATGATGCTTAAGCAAACGCTGCTAAATGCTCAGCGTTCCACTGAACATCAACTACAGATGAGGCAACCATAGGGTTTTCTTGGGGGTTAAGGTCCATTCAAGCTGCCTTTGAATTTTTCAAATATTGTTGATGCCAGTAAAGGGGTGACAAAGTACACTGCGAGCAGTCCGGTAATGGCAAGTATACTCACCAGCAATCCAATTGCTGCCCTAAACCTAACAAATCTCCCCTGACGAGCCCCCTTTTCACCCACATTGGCCATTCGCCTACAAAGCTCAGCATCAATGAACAGGGCTAAGCCCATAGCCAATACCGTCGGCACAGAAATAATCAAGCCAATCGGGTAGCGAATTGGCAGGGTCAAATAGGCAAAAATGAAGCGAAAAGACGGCTACATTACCAAAATGCTAATGAATAGTATTGATCTCACATTCAGCAGTACTTTTTAGAAACATGATATTTACATTGACCTATTTTCGATTCACTCTTGCGCGGTGAGACATCTGCCATAAACTCATGGTGAATCGATCACCCCAATTGGAGGCAATAGATCAAAGCCAACCCTATTTTGCTGTGACATACTACTGCTTAAGACATCCGTATAAGATTATGCAGTGAAATTCAACTCATTAGAACCGCCACCGATGACAGCACCCGTGCTATCAATATCACAGGAGCCGACAGTCCAATCCCTTGTCCATCTTGGGTTGGTCGCTGCTGCCGTTGAGGGACTCGGATTGGTTGAGCGGATTGATAAACGCCTGCCGCTTGACGAGGACAGAGGCGTAGAAGTCACGCATGGTCAGCGGGTCAAGGCGATGATCATCAATGGTCTGGGTTACACCAACAGTCCACTTTACTTTACCCCGGATTTTTTTGCTGAGCTAGACGTTGAGCGCTTGTTGGGCAAGGGGGTTCAGAGTGAACACCTCAATGACTATGCATTGGGTCGTACACTCGACGCACTGTTTGCCTACGGCACAACCCGCCTGTTTAGCGAGATTGCCTTTGAAGTCGCGCAGGAGCGCGGATTGTTGGGCAAGTCGCTACACCTTGATACCACAACACTGTTGCTCTACGGTGAATATCCTGAAGCCGAAGCGCTGGCACAGCAGGCGGAAATGCCAGTGCCGACATACGGCCATTCCAAAGCGCACCGCCCTGATCTGAAGCAAGTGGTGATGTCCTTAATCGTAACAGGCCCGGCGTCCATGTCATTGCGGTTTGAGGCGCTGTCGGGTAACAGCAGTGATAAAGCCAATTTTCACGACAGCATTGCTCAGTATGAGGCGTTTAATAAAGCGGTGCAATCAACAGAAGACTTCCTGTGGGTGGCTAACTTTTAACCGGTTGAAGACTCGTTGCCCTTTACAGTCAGGGCAAACTGCAAGATGCGCCCATCAGGTGGTTGACCCGGGTGCCCCGGGCAGTCAACAAAGTCAAAGAACTCGTTCACCAGCGTGATGATGAGGTGGTATGGGCTGCATTAGATGACGACTATAAAGCGATGCTGTATACAGAACAAGCCCCCGGTGAGGTTTGGGCGCTGATTTTCTCAGCGCAGGCTGACAAAAAAGAGCTGTTTACCTTTAACAATCGACTCGACACCGCGCAAGAGACAGCGAAAAAAGTCCTGAAAAAACGGGGTGCAGACGTCTTTTCCTGTCAAAAAGATGCCCTCAAAGCGGGTGAGAAATGGGCAAAGACGCTGAAATACCACGAAGTCACCTTTACCGTGGAAGCCTTTGGGCGCTACAACAAACGAGGCAAGCCAGCCAAAGAGGCAGTGCCGGACCGTATGGAATACAAGCTCAGCGGTATCATCAGCGATGATCTGGCGAAGCAAGCGCCGGCGAAGAACAGGCTCGGGCGCTTCGTACTAGGCACCAATGATAGTGAAGAAACAGGATTGTCAGCGGCGCTGATGCTGTCGACCTATAAAGAGCAGCAGGATGTCGAACGGGGTTTTGGCTTTGTCAAATCAGATGAATTCCACCTAGATAACATTTATCTGAAAACCCCCAGCCGGATTGACGCGCTGATGATGGTGATGATGACGTTGACCCTGATGGTATATAACACCAGTGAGTATCTGATGCGTGAAGAAATGCGTAAGCAAGAAATCACGGTGCCCAATCAAAAGCACAAAGAAACCGCGAGGCCGACACTACGCTGGGTATTCCAACTGATGCAAGGGATACACACGTTCAAGCTACCCGGCAGGGAAAGTTGTGTGACTGGAAAGACCGAAGTAAGAGAAAAAATCATCCGGCTGTTCGGCCCAGTGGCCTGTTCAATTTATGACGTAAAAGCGTAACCGGGAACAGAGCGTCATTTCGACCCTTGACTATGCCAGCACAAGCCGCTCGGTAGAAGTCCCCGTGCCTGAAGATAAATTGGCTGGGCTGGCAAGTGTTACTGTCAGGGTAACATGAAAATCATGTTTATTGTACCTTTTTTGTGGCGGTTTTGACCTGCCGAATGTGAGATTGATGTAATTGTTGCCATATCTCTCCTAATGTCACCACTTTACCAAGACTGTGGCAACTGAGCGATGGCAGGCAAATCACAGAGAAATTAGCGCTTACCCTTAATTATCAGTGGCTTTATTGCCGAACCTCTGTCTGGTGTGGAAGTGATTATGGAGTATTTAAAGATGATCTTCTTTGCATTGAATTACCAAATATTACAACGCTCATCTAAACACTGTTTAATGTCGTAGGATTCTTAACCTAATTGACTTGTTGGCAATACCTGGCTTATTCGTGGCTCATTTAGGCAGCTATTATCCCAGACGGACCAAATCGTATTTAATTGACTAAAACTACAATTTAGGAAAAATCATGAAAAACACTTAGTAACCTCTTTGTCAGGTCTTGCATTACTGTGCTCATTTTTCACTAGTCCGAATGAAGGTGTATTTACCGACGCACAAATGATGGGACAACAAAGGCTTGAACAGCAACGCTTACTTGAGCAACGACCCTAATGGGCGCTTATGCCACTTTGCTGCCAAATTGAAATCGTGCTACAACGTGATATTGTAGGCGGCAGATTTATCGAAATGTCGACCCCCCCCGCAGGGAGCCAGAGCGACCGTAAAACCACCAGACAACACCAAATCCCGAACAAAAACATGCGGGCATAAATGCACCGCCTACAACGTAATATCGTAGGCGGTGGATTTATCCCCGCAAGGGAGCCAGAGCGACCGTCAACCACCAGACAACACCAAACCCTGAACAAAAACATGCGGGCATAAATTCACCACCTACAGGAGGGATGGCGTAAATTAAATTTACTCGCAATGGGCGAATACCGAGCAAGTACTAATGATTTATAAACGTCTACAAATTCACCTTACTGCCGAATTTAAACAAGTAATTGTTGACCCAGCAGTAATCCTCCTCAACGACGCCCCAATATTTAGTTAACAAATCACAACTGCTTTACAACGCCATTTAACCATACGCAGTTGTCACATGTCGTTTTAATGCACAATCAGCACAATCAGCACAATCAGCACAATGCAACGTCACACCCGAATGATCACCTACCAATTTATACCGTTGTTCTGCTATCGTCGGCGCTTTGTCAGCAAATAGCGGCATTATTGGTTTGTCTTGTTTAGCACAGTTTTCGTGCCTAATTCTTTTACTAAAAGATAAAAATCAACCCACGCAGACTTGTCTTTTAGTCGCTGATTCGTACTGCGACTAGCATAAATATCACATCCGCCATCAACTTCCGCTAGTAGCGCCGTTAATATCTCAAACTGTTTTTCAGTGATTTGCATTCATTTTTTCCTGTTTAATTACGTTTCCGCGCTAATAATGACACGGAATTATGGCTGTATGTATTTCTCCAGATACTATTATTATTTACACCACAAATGACATTCCGCATCTCATTTGACGCAATATCAACCTTACAACCAAGCCAGCACCGCATTCCACAACTGAAACCCTAGTTCCTGTGCCACACCCAACATCAATGCGACGATAATCAATTTGACCTTATCTGTCATCTCGGTGCCTTAGGCGCATTGGGTCGAGGCGGCATAGCATAATACCCATTAGTCTCGATGATTTTTCCTTCACGTTTCAATGCTCTCAAGGAGTCACTGACCGCTCCCGCTTCTATCTGCGGACGCGCCACTTGCAGCCTTTGCATGACTGTTGACTGTGTTAATGACTCACTCATGAGCAAATCAGTCACTGCTTTATCGAGTTCTAGCAAATTCATTTCGTTTTTTCCGTCCACATTTTAATTTTTCCAACTTTAACCCAAAGCAAGCTATCAGAGCAAGTAAGAAAAGGTGAGATTCTGTAGCAGATCGAAACAACCATCTACTTAAACTGGCAATCGCACTAATCGCCATAGTGGCGATATCATAACGATACAGGCCGCTGGTATTGTCATGATATTCAAAAATATCGCTCTGTTCATTGGCGTAAAAATGGACATTAGGATGATTAAAGCGCCCTAAATCACGCACATTATCAATTGCAGTGATGCAGCTATCAGGCAAGGTGACTGCATACTGGCGGGTAAAAAGCTCGCCACCAAGCCAAATCTCTTTTGCACCCCTTTGAAAAAATGATGCCGAAAACGCAAAACTGTCATTATCTCATCGTAGGCTATAATTAAAGCTGTAGACAATTAGCGCCAGCACGGGGCTACTAAGCAGCTAAAGCAACTGGAGTTTACTATAGGGCACAATATCTGCTGAATCTACCGAATGCCCTTTATGAGACACTACGCCAGACAGCAAAGAAAAGAGACAAGACAATAAGGGAAGTAATGATTAATTTAATACAAACGAATAAACCGGGTGCCGAGATAATCATAAAAAAATCGTTGCCATCAGGAGAGGTTGATGAATCAATACTCATTCAAGTGTAACGATGATAAAAACATTCAAACAACTCACTCTTTCAGATATATATCACCTTTCTGTTTTAGGGTTAGTTCTAATATAACCGGTTAATCAATAACGAAACGCGGCCAAAGTTTGTCAATCCATTTATCGAATTGAGGATAATCACCAAAAAGTAACGCTGAGCTGATCGCCAAACCATCTACCGCAGTATCCCTAATAATCGGCTCTTTGCACGACATGCCACCAGCTTCACGAACAACAGCAACCAACGGACTACTCGCATTTACCTCTTGTTTAAACACAATACCAACCTCATTGTTAGCCAATTGCACATAGGTACCCGAGGGGTTAGCGCCGATTGTTTTTATAAAAATTTTGGTGGTCGCCGTACATGCAGATTGATCGGGCAAGTTTTGCAGTGCAGAACTTAATAACTCTCTCATCGCATCCTTTGACACTATTTCAGCACTATATGCCATCGCCCGAGTTGATGCACAGAACGCATCAGCTAACGCCAAAATCTCACGATGGATGGGGAAAAACACGCCTTTTAGCTGATGTGGGTAACCGTCGCCATTAAGCTGTTCGTGGTGGTGCAAGACTGCATCGAGCCACATTTCGTTATCAACCCCAGCATTCACTAGCAGCCCATAGCCGACCGAGGGGTGCTTAATTATCAGCTGTCTATCCGTTTCATTCAGCGCCCCAGGTTCATCATTAATTCTCTGTTGCTCATTGTAATAACCGATATTTTGGGTTAATGCTGCACAAATTAAAGACTGCCGAGCCAGTACAGACATCCCCATCGCTTTTGCGACCACTTCACACATGGCACCACAATGAAGCGGTTGCACCAACGAATAGACGCTTTTGTGGTCAGTATGTAAAGCGGCAAGTAGCGCATCCGGCCTAAGCCGACAATGCATTTGAATTTGTAAGGCCAGCAAACCAATCAACTGAATGAATTCATCATTGTGTTGATTCTCTAACAAATCAAATGCCAAAGCCAACTCACTTTTAAGCTTCTGTGTCAAATCACAGATACTGTTGTCCGTACCTATAGGTATCCTAAATTTTCCAGACTCAATTAACAACTCGTACTGATTATCTGATATAACCTTTTTGCCTTTGCGCAATTGTAATTTATTTGTCACTTTATGATAAACATCAAAAGGCACCGGCTTATCTATCCCAATTTGCGTAGGCTTTATTACCACATAGCTATCAGGAACATTCTTACTCATACACTACCTCAAAAACTATTACCTTGTCAGGGACTTGATACATCTCAGTCCCCTACTTTAGTTTACTGCTACTCCCAGCGCCAGCACTAATATTCGATTCATTTCAACGAGCACAGATGTTCTTTTTTCTTGTTTTTCTCCACATTAATTGGCTCACATTAGCCCGTGCCTGTCAGCAACGGTTCGGTAAATAACGTAGGCTCAGTTCCGCTATCCCCTTTTATCGCGGCGATAACATCAGCCATTGGTTAACTCATAGTCTCCCAGCCAGCTAATCGTAGTTTTTGTTGGCCGCGACCCACTCAAGCACATTAATACTTAACGCACTTGTCAAAGCATTCAACCCACCTTCACTTTTTCCGAAACAAGCCTAAAAATAACGCCATATTCAATATCACCGAGAATCGCTGTAGTCAGTTCAGCGACGTCTTCCTCTCTGTCGCTTCATATGTGCTAGCAGGTTCAATCGTCTGCACCAGCCAGTCCAAAGACATGCCGGTTTCACAGTGACATTGAACATCAACTACAGATGAGGCAACCATAGGGTTTTCTTGGGGGTTAAGGTCCATTCAAGCTGCCTTTGAATTTTTCAAATATTGTTGATGCCAGTAAAGGGGTGACAAAGTACACAGCGAGCAGTCCGGTAATGGCAAGTATACTCACCAGCAATCCAATTGCTGCCCTAAACCTAACAAATCTCCCTTGACGAGCCACCTTTTCGCCCACATTGGCCATTCGCCTACAAAGCTCAGCATCAATGAACAAGGCTAAGCCCATAGCCAATACCGTTGGCACAGAAATAATCAAGCCAATCGGGTAGCGAATTGGCAGGGTCAAATAGGCAAAAATGAAGCGAAAAGACGACTGCATAGCCAAAATGCTAATAAATAGTATTGATGTGATTGTTGCCATATTTATCCCAATGCCACCATTTTACCAAGACTGTAGCAACTGAAGGAGGACATGCAAATCACAGAGAAACGGCGACTAAAACGTAAAAAGTACGGTTATTGATTGGCTAGATTGACTGCCTATCATACAATTTGAGTAACCTGTAAACTCGACAATTTTAAATTAAAATACCAGATAATGAAATTAATTTCTATTCTCTATCGCTTACACCGATCATTGATAACTAAACGAACAACAGCGCCAACAGTCATAGAAAAACACCCATTGGTTATTCAATGTTTGATCGCAACCAATTTGTTGCAAATTGACGGGGCACCGCTGTTAAATACGTTAAAGGGAGAGGTCATTGTGCCGCCATTTGGAGAATACCTTGCCACCGAAAACGACGAAAATAAACTAAAGCAAAGCATTGATGCGTATCTCGGCATTTTTGTCTATAACATCCTGATAGCATCGGACTTTCCATTAAGAGCACAATATTTATCGCTGATTGATGATGCTGAAAGGATTTTATCAAAACACCAAGATTTGCCGTGGATACAACAACTGATCGAGATGTCAAAATCAAAACAAGCGATAAATTTCAACCGTTGGATGAACACCTGTGATAGTCAAACACAATACTCACTGCGCATTACCCGGGATATATTTGAACCTATTATGAATTCAATACGTCAACCGCTACTTCACCGATTGCTTTTGAACAAAGTGGCAATCGGCATTTGGTTTGTTAACCAGGGCGGCAATCCCAATGCCCATCAGAATAGCCCATCTCTCACTAACAGCTGATTTGTTGCTCATTTGATTTGCTGACTAGTTGTATCGAATCCTGCCAAGGATTATTATTTTGCGTCTGCAAAACCCGAATATGGCCTTGAGCGTTGGTAACTTGGATAGGCTCTTTAAGTGGCGTCCAGTCGCCATGCTTAAGTCGTGGTTTTCGATCAACATAGTACCAAAGCCCCCTTTGACATTGCAGTACATATTTAGCTTTATCTGGCAGCGTAACGAATATCCCGT
>CBDIDQ010000091.1:0-202172 GCA_965277695.1 Alteromonadaceae bacterium | reverse complement strand
CCCACGCCGCTGCCCAACCGATATTCAATGCCACCGAATAATAGCGCATATGGCCATAAACAATCGACGCTGCACAACCACCGGTCTTGAACACTTCAATCGGTTGCAGTAACCCGCCTTCTTGTCTAATTTGTCCAGCCAATAATTTAACGTCTTCGATGTATTTGCTGATCACCCCAAAAGAAGGATGTTGCTCCGGGCAGTGATTCTCAATCACCTCCTTATCTAGCAAAATATAAATCGGGGTGGTATTGGACTGTTCACAACGCTTGAGATAATTGGCTTGTGCGGCAGGGCGTAACACCGGAAAAATCCGGCTATTGTCAGGGTCTGGCGTCACCATATCCATGGTCAGCCGCTCAATCAAGCCGTCATGCGCCCCTGAGGGCAACACCAGGCCCGATGAAGGCGCGGGCGAGTTCATCACCGAGACTGCGTTTTTATTACTGTCGAGCACTATCCCTTGCCGGGCCAACGCCACTTTGTCTGTCTGGCTTTGAGCCGCTGCGCCTTTTTTTAATCTGGCCATAGTCAATCATCACTCCGAAATGGCATTAAATACTAATTGATACAACTGCTGGATCTCTTGTCTGGCTTTAACATCCAAAGCGCCACCGCTCTTGCGATATTGAAAGACTTTTTCAATCTGCTCAGGTTTGCGCTCCGGGGTAAATGACCCGCGTTTAACAATCATCAAATCAGATACGTGCGGGGCAGTGATCGAGTCCGGCGAACTCAACATCGCCAGCTGGTGGTTTTCTTTATTGGTGATCGGACTGGTTACTTTATTTGGCACGATGCCGATAATTTCCAGCGGGGTAGGGCGCTTTTCATTATGAATAGCGATATTGTTCATCAGCATTTTAACTCCATCTACTGCGTCAAACTCCAACTCAGTGGGGATCAGCACATGTGAACAAACATGTAAAAAGCCTTCACAAATCGCCGTTTTGGAAGGCGGCGGATCGAAGATGATCACATCAAACTCGCCAGCACTGCGTTCATCCTCGATAAACTCAGCTGCCAAGTCCGCCACACCTTTGGTCATTTGGGGCGAATCAACATTAAGCTTTTCAATGGTGTTGCTATTGAGGCTTTCAATCCGGCCTTCACTGGGCAAAATTTCTAGGTTATCAATGCCATCCACTTTGTAATACACCCAGTCTCTGCCGAGCAATATATCAGATGACGTGGAGATCCCATTCCAACCATTATTGCCCGGATCACCTTCTTGGTACTCAGGATTTTTCGGCGGTACGGCATAACCCATACCCGGTGGGATCTGCATATTCAAAAACGTTTTACTGCAATTTTGCTGCGAATCGAGATCCACCAGTAATACCCGTTTTTTTGCTTGCTTGCCATCAACCCCGCCAGTGGCCAATAAATAAGCCAAGTTAGTCGACATCATTGTTTTGCCGACCCCACCTTTGTGGTTATAAACGATAACAGATTTGACCATGCAACATCCTATACGAAAAAATGCGAAGTAAAAAGTTGGCTGCTATCATAAGGATAAGTTAACGTTGAAGCAATATAACAAAGTCATCACAAGGCTATTCGCTTAATCACAGGGAATTAAAATTTAATTGATTTTAATATAATTTATTGTTTTATAACAAGTTTATGCAGAAATGATAAAAAGTTTCCGTGGAAACTTTTGCTTGGGGTTGGGTGGGAATGGGATGGAGTTCAGGGGTGGGAATGGGTGGGCTTGGCGATGCCTAGAGGGTTTACGGTCGCTCTGGCTCCCTTCTACGCGAATAAATTCGCGTCTACGTAATTCGTTCAAACGTAGACGAGGTTTCAACCTCGTTTCTTATCGCTATGCTAACAGATTTCTGGCGTTAATGGGGTTATATGCCAGAATTCTGTTAGTTATCTAGCTGGTGAGCAGATTGATCACATAAATCTGGCGACTAAGCTACCACATTTCTGGCGTTATCGGGTTAAAACGCCAGAAATCTGTTAGTTAACGCCAGTATTGCGTGTTACATAACTCAATTCTGGCTGTCATTTTTGATTGATCACACTATTCTGGCGGATACACACCAGATTTCTGGTGTCATTGATTAATTAAGCCAGAAATCTGTTAGTTAAGGATTTTGAATGTACCGTAATCACAATGCAGCACACCAGAATCCTGTTAGATTAAGCCTTAATGATGTAATAAATGGTTGCACCGCTGAGGCTTTTAGGCTTAAATGCCATAATCCTGTTAGCTACACCATAAATCAGCCACCAATCAGTCATAAATAGGCCATAAAGTTGTTATGAAAAAAGCCAATCAACAAGCCGTATTTTTTAATTTGCCCAAAACGATTAAAAAAGGGCATCAACTGGTCTTCAGCCGTCAGGATTTATCTGCCCGCGAGGCGGATTTAGTGGCGCTGATGATGGCACACATGAAACCAAAGGACTGGGATCACAATACCCCTTCTTATGAGTTTCCCTGCGCTAACCTGTCTGAATGGCTAGAGATTGACTCACGTCACGTCGGCAGTGTGCTGGCACCGGTAGCTGAACGGCTGAAAAACCGCGCGGTTGGCATCAAAACAGTCGGGCAGGGGGGGGATACTGAATTTGATTTTATTCCTTTTTTCAAACGATTGAAGTATGCCAATGGCGTATTGATCATGATCCCCAACGATGAGTTGCGTTCAGAATACATCGACTATCATCAGGGCTTTGCGCTCATTAACACCAAAAATTTCTTTAACCTTAAACGCGAATATTCCAAACGACTGTATGAGATCCTCAGCCGCTTTAAGAATAAAGGCACCGCCATGCACCCTCAGTCGATTCAAGACCTTAAGGGCTACTTTGGTATTCTTGACGAGCGTGGCAAGCTCAAAGCCGATAAGACGTCGTTTAAGAATAACAGTGTGTTTATGCAACGTTGTATTCGCGAGAGTATTTTGGAGATCTCAAAGAATCGTAATACCCACAAAGAATTGCAATTTCTCACCAGTGAAACAGGGGATCTGGGTTTTCGGCTGATCAAACAAGGTCGTCGCATTGTTGGTATTGAGTTTTTATGTCAATGGCTAGAATCCGGCACCGTACAAGCGCTTAACACCCAACAGGCGCAAAAGACCATCCGTGAGCTTGAAACCAAACGATTACAGTCAGGCGTACGCCTAGAGATTAAAGAGCTGCAATTACTGGCCGACGCTTATCGTGCCATAGACCGTATCGACATCGCCGAAAAAATAGAAGAAAGCCTGCTCAAACGGCAAACAGAAATCATCGAACAAGCAGAAAAAGAAGTCACCGCAGTTGATGAGACCCAATCGGTGCTAAACAAAATCGAAGAACTCAAAGCCATGGTCGGTGACCCTTCTTATTGATATCACGATCTTGGCTTGAGACTATCAACAACACAATAGCTAACACAATTCTGGCTATTGGCAGGCGCAAGCCAGAATAATGTTATGAGTAACACAAGATCATGTTAGCCATAAGCCAGATAAACGATCACACCAGCCACCTAAACGATCACCAAAGCCAGTCAGGCGATCACAACAGCCATAATTGCGATCATTCAAGGTGTTATTAGTGAATAAAATCAATGAGTTATGGCTCCTATAGTCTTTTAGATCTTTTAACTTCATAGTTAAATAGAATTAATAGCAGCTGTGGATAAGTGGATAACTTAATCCCATAGATCATCAAACTGCATATTTAACCCAACGTAAAACGTTCTGCCCGCATAACTTTGTCTACCAGAAAAGCTATTTAACGATCCCCGGGTTTTATCTGGATATTCATTACCTAGATTGCGAATACCCAAATAAAATCGACTACTGCCATCATAAAAATAACCGACTTGCAGATCGTGATTAATAAACGCTTTAACAAATGGGCTATCAGTAATATCACTTGCTGTAGCTCGCTGAGCATTAGTCAGTGGTGAACGTAATGTAGAACTTTGATAATTAAAACGATAATTGACATCCCAATCATCATATTGCCAATTAACTACCAAATTGCTCACCCATTCTGGTGATGAACCACCGCTGTCAGTATTAAACAATCCTTTATCATCGGTTAATGTCGGCTGTGCAGTTTTTTGTAAATTTAACTCATCCAAGTAAGTGCCATTTAAGCTGATTTTAAATGCACCATAATGACTGCTGGCAAACTGATAAACCGCACTAAATTCAACACCTGAACTTTCAATACGAGCCACATTAACTGATTGTAACTCGATATAATTAGCAGCACCTGTAGTCGTATCTCGACCTATCAAATCGCAAAAAACATTGTCTAGCGAATCAGCATCATAACAAGCATTAAAAATAGCCGTTTGCCTTGGCGTGATCACCGCATCAGTAATTTCGATATCAAAGTGATCAACACTAAGCTGTAAACCTTGAATGTTAGCTGGCTGCCAAATAAAACCTAAAGTACGGGTTTTTGATGTTTCTTCTGTTAAATTCGGACTACCACCTGTTAACCCCGGAAAGAAAGTACCAAGCACTGGCGCAAAGGTAGTTGGATCAACGCCTAATGCCGATAGCTGTTGAGCACAATTAACTGCCCGAGTCGATGAACCAGAATGGATATTATCAATATGACAAGGGTCCTCAGCTAACGCAGTAGAAGTGCTGGTTTGTGGTTTAAACAACTCACCAATATTCGGTGCGCGTACCGCTGATGACAAAGTGCCTCGGAGTGATAATGAATCTATCGGTTGCCATAGTGTGCCTAACTTCCAAGTATCAGTACTACCAATGGTAGAATAATCAGAGTAACGATAAGCACCATCTACAGTGAGTGATTCAAGTAACGGAAGAGACAATTCAGTAAAGACTTCGGTAACATCAAATCGACCACTTAAATCGCTACCACTATGATCAGCAACTGGCTGATTAGCATAACCATTAAAATGATTAGCGACTTTTTCTTCACGATATTCGCCGCCCAAAACAACCCCAATAGGACCGCCAGATAAAGTCATAAAATTTAATGGTTCATCAATTAACCCAGTTAAATGCGCAGAAATAATTTTTTGGCTATTTTTACTATTATTGGTGGTAGGTTGCCAAATCCAATCAATAGCCGCCTGATTGACATTGTTATCAGTGCTATTATCTATAATCAAAGGATTAAATGGTACACAACCACTATTCACTCCCGGCGTAAAAGTAATCGCTCCCTGACTACTGCTATAACGAGTCGTTAGAAAATCTCCGGGTAAGTTATTAAAACTAGCAGGATCGATATCACTGCGACAAACGATTTGACCATTGCCAACATCTATCGCATCAATAGCCGCGATATAGCGATCAAACAAGCGATTATTTTGAACTGTCTGATGTCTTTTCGACTGACCATAATTAGCCGAAATATCATAACGCCATTGGGCGCTTAACTGACCCTTAGCACCGAGTAAAATTTGATAAGTTTGCTTATTAGCATCACGTTGATTCAAACCTGAGTCCAAATCCCAACGATTAAACATAATACTGGTTGTATCAGGTCCGGCAGCAGCCAATACAGCAGCAGGTAAAAAAGCGTTATCCCGAGCGACTCGGCTACCGACTGTCAACGAGTGTTGATTGATAATTTGCGTGGCGACATCGGCATAGTTAACGCTGATATAAGGTTTGAAGGTCTCAGCCACATCATAATGACTTTTCAAAGTAAAAGTATGACGCTCGTTGCCGGGGCGAATACCATTAGCAAACAACAAATAGTTGGGGATCCCGTCACCACCAATTTCACCATTGCCAGTAAAACTACCGACATTGACGCCATGAACAAATGGACTGCCATCACCATTAAAACCATTACTAAACGCACCAAACGGGTCTATTCTTGCGCCACCATTGGTAAAAAAGGACTCATTAGTACCATTGGCAAGCACAAATTGTGGCGACTGTGAGGTGATATTATTAATTTGTTCATACAGGTTAGTGCTCGATTGTGCACGTGCCGAAGCTAATACCGCTGGTCGATAACCATAGCTATAACTGGCAGTAATATTGGCGCTATCATCAGCAAAGTTATGACCTGCGGTCAATGAATATTGCTGATCAGAGAAATCCCCCTCAAGCGCGTTACCATACTGACTGTCAAACGCTAAGCCACTAAAATCGTCCTTGAGAATAAAATTAACTACACCTGTGACTGCATCAGCGCCATAAATTGCCGATGCACCGCCAGTCAATACTTCGACCCGATCAATCATCGCCAAAGGAATGGTATTGGTGTCTACAGCCGAGGTGCCAATGTTTGATCCGCTAACAAAACGATGCCCATCAACCAGCGTCAAAGTACGCTCGGTACCGAGGTTTCGTAGGTTAAGAAAATTCTCACCATTATTGGCTTCGTCAATGCCTTGTGAGCCCGACAATGCACCGAGCTCCATGATGATCTCTTGAAGACTGGTTTTACCACTGTAGGCAATGTCAGCACTGTTCAAAGTGATAATAGGGGAGGGCGATTGTTGATTGGGGGTTTTTAATCGAGTGCCAGTAACTACAATAGTCTCTACTTTTGCTTTTGCTATGGTTTCTGTGGCGGAATTGTTGTCGATTGTTGCTGCCTGCACAATACCTGTCGGTACTACCACGATGTTGATCAGGGCAAACATAAGGCTGGCATGTGCTAGTACTGGTATGGTTTCTGTCTTGTCGTTGACCAATAAAGCCGGGTCTGTGAAGACAGTAGGGGTTGTCATCTTATTTTCCTGTTAAAGATTTAAGGGTTCACACGTCACATTGATTAGTATAGCGCATTTATTGTGTGGCCATTTTGGCGGGGCAAGTTACCAGATAGTGCATGACAACACCAGTTAAACCAGTCATTTAAGTGGATTATCGTTAGATCGCCCGGTTGATAGGATAAACTGGAATAACCCCTCGTTAATTTTGATTAAATCTCTAAATCCCGGGAATTAATCCCCTATCTACGATTTACAGTCAGCTTTTTGCCGTCTACGGCACTGTCGAGGATTAGATATAACGGGACTAGCGTAAAACCGATAAATAAGAAACTGCATATTTAGTCAAATAAACGTGAATAATTTTCAATTTAACGGATTGCAGAGCAATGCCAATCGTTAGCAGTATGTAAAAATGTGACCCAGTAGATTGTTAATTTTTCCGCTTATTTTAAATTTGCTGGCGGTTTTGCTGATTTTTACGTTTAATTTACCTTCTCTCGCCAAGGTTCCTGTTTATTTTTGTTCAGGTGAAAAATTCATGATCGCATTTTAGCGTCAAAATCACTGGCCGACCAGTTTTATTACGGTTATCACCTTATAGCCAGAACATCTGATAAAACCTTTATATATCAAATATTTATTATATAAACGCTAATCAATTCAGGGGGGCTTTAAGCACGGTTATATTCCTCATTCGACTTTCTTATAATAAATTATTCGGTTTTTTGAGTTGTAAATAAAAAGTTGTCATCAAACAGCTATAGACATCGAGAAAAAATCCATTAGACTAGCAAACGGTTACAAACCACACAGACTGTTAACAAGTCTGAACATCCCTGAGTGTACGCCACAGGCACAGGATGGGGTGAAAAAACAACAAAAAACACAAAAACAGGAAATCTAAAAAATGTTTAAATATGCATTAATTGCGCTTGCGACTTCTGCCAGCCTTGCAACACCAGCCATCGCAAAAAACCTACACGACAACCCAAATCCGACGATTATCGCTGATACCGTTAATCAAACGATGAGTTTGGCACCACTGCAATCGATGGTTGCTGGCGCTGAAAGTTCAAATACGATGACGGTTAGCAAAGCCGGTTCAGTGTTCATTAAAGTGCATTTCAGCTACTTTAATTTACCACAAGGCGCTTATGTCACTGTGTCTGACTTATCAGGTCAAGAAAGTTATCGTTATGATGGCAGCGATCATAAAACCGCGACCTTTAACAGTGCCGCTGGTGAAAATGGTTTAAGCCAATTTTCAGCTATGTCGGTATTTGGTGATACCGCCATCGTTAAGCTAGTGATGCCTGCTGGTGCCGTATGGCAAAAGCAACATGGCATTAAAGTGGACAAATTCAATGCCGGTAGCAGTGACGAGATGCTGGCTGATCAAGAGATTGCGCAACGTGCACAATCAGCTGAATTTTCTACTTGTGGTGTAAACGAACGTCGTGACGTTGCTTGTTGGCAGTCAAGCCATCCGGTTGAGTATGAACGCACTCGCCCAGTGGCGCGTTTATTAATGTCTGGTAGCGGTTTGTGTACTGGTTGGCGTGTAGGTAATGATAACCACATGTTCACCAACAACCATTGTCTTGATGACCAAACAACCTTGGCCAACACTGAAATTTGGTTTAACTATCAAGCCGAGAGCTGTGGTGGTACACCTAACAGCTCAATGACCGTTAAAGTTACTGGTAAAGACTTGTTGAAAACAGACTATAATCTCGATTACTCACTGTTTTCAGTCAACAGCTTCAACACTATCGCCAGCTTTGGTAACTTCGGTTTACATACCGCTGCACCTGCTTTGGGCGACCTGATTTATATTCCTCAACATGGTTCAGGTAACCCTAAAGAACTGGCTATCGAAAGTGATCAAAATGCCAGCGGTGTCTGTCAAATTGATGTCGCCAGTGCCACGGGTCGTGGAGCGGGCACAGATACCGGTTATTTCTGTGACACCATTGGCGGTTCATCAGGCTCACCCGTTGTGGCTAAAGCCGATAACAAAGTTATCGCATTACATCACTTTGGTGGCTGTGAAAACCAAGGCGTACGTATCGACAAAATCTGGCCACAAGTATCTAGCTTCTTTGGTGGCGTTGTGCCGCAAGGGGACAATGGCAGTACTTCAAACCAAGCACCTGTGGCGCAAGCCGTGGTTAGCTGTAATAACTTGAGTTGTACTTATGACGGTTCAGGTTCATCAGATGTTGATGGTTCGATTGTTGATTACAATTGGGATTTTGGTGACACTATTCCTGCCAATGGCGTAACCGCTTCACATACTTATGACAGTGACGGTTCTTACAATGTGTGGCTTACTGTGACTGATGATAAAGGGGCGACTCATTCTCATTCACAAACTGTGGCGGTTTCATCGGGTGCTTCAACGGGTGAATTGTTATCAGGTCAACCTGTTAGTGGTCTTGCTGGCGCAACAAATGCTGAAGCTGATTATTTCATCGATACCACTGAAAACAACACGGTAGTCAATGTTGTTATGAGTGGTGGTACTGGTGATGCAGATCTTTATGTCAGAAAAGGGGCGTTACCGACTAAAACTACTTACGACTGTCGTCCATATGCTGGGGGTAACAATGAAAACTGTAGCGTGACAGTAGGCACACCGGGTCGAGTTCACGTTAAGCTTATCGGTTATGCTGCTTATAGCGATGTGACTTTGGTCGCAACGGCGACTGTTGATAACGGTCCTAGCAATGATTTCCCACAAACAGGCGTGAGTGCGGCAACAAGCGAATGGGCTCGTTACACCTATACTGTGCCTGCTGGCGCAACTCAAATTACAGTTGCTACCTCAGGCGGTACAGGTGATGCAGACCTTTATGTTCGTAAAGGTGCTGAACCAACGACAGCCACTTATGACTGTCGTCCTTATCGTTCAGGCAATGCAGAAAGCTGTGATGTAGCTGTAGCTGCTGGCGATGTTGTCCATATCGGCGTACGAGCTTACAGCGCGTTCTCTGGTGTGACTTTGGATGTTAATTAAGGTTAATCGTTAGTAATTAACAGTTAATTGTTAAAAGCAAAAGCCCACTCTATTGAGTGGGCTTTTTTGTACTAGGCTCAAGGCTTAAATTAATCAGTTTGCCGACTGTTTTTTTGTTGATGTGGTCAGGTTGACCATAGAGACATAGTTAATCTGATTAAGTCATTTTATTACAAGGATAAAGCCAATTATGAAATCAACAAACCAGACACTGGAAATGATGGACAATCAAATGAATCAGGCCATCAGCCATGGCGCGATCCATCTTTACACCGATCCGGTTGATTATCATGGCCGTCATATTCAGATCAATGGACAGACCCTGTTGAATTTTGGTTCTTGTAGTTATCTGGGACTTGAAACCCATGATGCATTAAAGCAAGCCGCCAAAGCCGCGATCGACAAATATGGTATGCAATGGTCCTCTTCACGCTCTTATATCTCTTGTGCGCTTTATGCTGAACTTGAAGCCTTGTTGGCTGAACTTTTTTCAGCCCCTGTTTTGGTGGCAACATCAACCACTTCTGCTCATTTGAGTGCGCTGCCAACTTTGGTGGGTGACAATGATGTGGTGTTGGTTGATCAGCAGGCCCATGCCAGTATGCAAATGGCAACCAACCTGCTTAAGGCCAGAGGTATTGTGATTGAAATTTTGCCACACAACAATATGGCCTATCTGGAAAAAAAACTGGTTAAATATCAGCAAGCCAATATTGGCAAGATTTGGTATCTCGCGGATGGTGTTTATAGTATGTATGGTGATACGGTACCACTACAGCCCTTGTGTGAGCTGATGGATAAATACAGCCGATTACATGCGTATCTCGACGATGCTCATGGCGTGAGTTGGTGTGGCAGGCAAGGCCGAGGATATGTATTAGGTAATATGGATATCCGTGAGCAAATGTTTGTCACTGTTTCTTTTTCTAAGTCATTTGGCGTTTCTGGTGGTGGTTTGATTGGTTTTCACCAGCATCAGATAGATAAAATCAGTCGGTGTGGCGGTACTATGGTTTTTTCCGGGCCAATGCAGCCGTCTAATCTAGCGGCTTTAATTGAGTCAGTAAAAATTCATTTGTCGCCTGAAATTATTCGTCTTCAGCAGCAACTCAGCGATAAATCCCACTATTTTAATACCTTGTGTGAGCAATACGAGTTGCCCTTGATCAAGGCCAGTGATGTGCCATTAAAATACATTGGTTTGGGTATGCATAGTGTGATGTATAACCTAGTGCAACGCCTGTTTAAAGATGGCATTTATGTCAATTTAGGCATGTTTCCAGCCGTTAGAATGAAAGGCGCGGGTTTGCGTTGTGCCCTGAATAACCATCTAACCTATGAAGATCTAGAAAAGTTGGCCAAGCGCATTCATTTTCATTTGCCACAGGCATTTAAGGAGGCCGACAGAACAACCATGGACGTGTTACAGTTTTTTAGTGAATTTCCTATTTCGGACTCTTTTCGTCAACAGGCATTGCATTGCGAACAAGTGGCCAAAAAAGAACAGGATAATTTAACGTTGAGTCATGTTCAGTCCATTAGCGACATTGATCAGGATGAATGGGATGGTATTTTTCAGCACCGGGGTTCTTTTAGTTGGCAGGGATTGAGCTGTTTAGAAAAAATCTTTCAACAGCAACAAATGGTAGAAAATAACTGGTCATTTCATTATTTTATTGTTCGTGATCAACATCAACGTATTGTTGTCGCCACTTTTTTTACCGAGGTAGTGATTAAGCAGGATATGTTTTCATCCGCCGATATTTCCCGTGAGATTGAGTTGACTTACCGTCAGGATGATCCCTATTACTTAACGGCCAAGGTGATGATGATGGGTTCGATGTTAACGGAAGGCTCGCACTTATATATTGATTACGGGCAAGCACGGTGGTTGCATGGGATCCACTTGTTACTCGATAAAGTCAGAGAGATTCAGCAACAGCAAGGAATTTCGGATATGATCCTCAGGGATTTTGATGCGGGAGACAAGGTACTAGAAAAAACCTTCGGTGATCAGGGTTTTGTTAAAGTGGGGTATCCGGACAGCCATGAGATCACCGGGTTGGAGCAGCACTCGTCAATTGAGAATTATTTTCATAGCGCAATCAACTCGCAAAAACGCTATCAACTAAGGCATATGTTTAAAGACCTTGAGGCATTTGAGGTTGATATATTTAATCATCAGCGGCCAGTGACAGCGATGCTTAGCCAGCAACTGGATCAACTATATCAAAATGTTGCGCGGGGCAGTTATGAAATCAACAGTTTCATTTTACCAGAAAATATGTTCATAACGCTGGCCGCATCGCCTGAGTGGGAGCTTGTGGTATTAAGGTTAAAGGAAGCGGAACCGAGCGCGGCACCTGCTGCTTTTTATATTGCCAATTATAGTACAGAAGCTTATAACCCAATAATTGCGGGACTTGATTATCAGTATGTAGCTTCTCATGGGGTTTATCGACAGTTGTTATGGCATGTCCTCGACAGAGCGAAAAAACATCAATTAAAAACCATTCATCTAGGGTTTGCTGCCTCGATTGAAAAACGCCGTTTTGGTGCTAAAAGCAAACCGATGTGTTGTTATGTGCAGCTTGACGATACTTTGGCTATGGAAAGACTCAATGCCATCGTGATTAGTAGCAGCTCACATGTTGAGCAAAAATGGAAACAAAGTCGAAATTAAATAATAAACGGGATTAGTAATGATAAAACATAATCAACAGTACGATAGTGTGATTATCGGTGGCGGGTTGGCTGGTTTAGTCAGTGGGATAGCCTTGCAGCAAGCGGGTTATCAAAGCGTGATTGTTGAACAAATGAGCCGTACTGGCGGATTGTGCGGTACCACCATATTACAAGGGCACGAATTTGTGTTGGCCTGCAATGACTTTGGCCAGAGTATCAAAAAGCAGTTTAAAGCGCTGGGAATAGAGCAGGCGTTTAAACCTTCCCGCATGATATTTAATTTTTCTTTTGGCAAAGTCACGTTGCCATCATTGGCGGTTTTTTTTACTTTGTTGGGTTTTTTGCCGGATTTACTTCGCCTGAAAAAAGCGGTAGGGGCTATGACTAAAGGGCAATATGATTATGTTTACCTCGATCAGCTGGTGAATAACCATGTGCGTAATGACAACTTTAAAGAATTTGTCTACAGCATTGCTTATGCGCTTGGCACACCACCGCAGTTGGTGCGGCTGACCGATGTTGGCGCGTCTTTGTTTAGTAAAGAACTGGCTTATGGTTATGATCGCAGCGTTATTCCTCTGGGTGGTCCGGGGAAAATGGTGGAAAATATGACCAAGCGTTATCGCCAGTTGGGCGGAGAAATTCGCTTGAATAGCCGGGTTGAAAGTCATCAACAGATGGACAATGGTTTACATCAGGTGGTTTTGGCTGGGCAGCAGTTGATTAGAGGAAAAACCCTGATCAGTTCCGAAGGACGGCTGGCGCAGTATCCGGATAATTTTCAATCGGGTTTAAAGCTGGCGATGTTGCACCTGAAAATTGATCAGCAATTTAAATATCCAGATAAAGTTCACGGTATTGGCCATATGCCGACAGGGATTGAGCTGTGGCTTAATCAGTTGCATCAGGGGGTTCTGCCCGACGATTTTGGTTTTCATTTTTTTAAAAGTGATTTATCGGTGAGTGATGGCTGTTATGCGCTCAGCGTTTATTATTTTGCGCCACGCAATATGCTAGTGTTTGGCAAAAAGGAGAGGGAAACCATTCGTAAAACGATTATCACCAATATGAATCAGTATTTGCCGGGTCTCAGTGATGCTATTGTGTTTGAACAAATGATTGATCCGACAGAATTTAGCCACAATAATCAGGGATTGTCTTCGGCTGTGTTTGCTAGGGTGATCACTGGTGATTTTGATAAACCGGATATTTACGACACCCAGGGTGATGTTTATTATGTTGGTAACACCGTCAAGCCGATTGGTGAACATGCCGCCGGTGCCATTTTATCGGCGATAAGGGCCTCAGATCAGGTTAAAGCTCGATTGGCTGAGCAATAATCCAGACGAACATTCTTTGAAACGCGTCACCATTTAGTTAACCGTTAATTGCTAAAAGAAAAGCCCGCTCTGTTGAGTGGGCTTTTTTATTCAATAGATTTATAGCGGTTTAATGATTATAATGACCAGTTTAGCACCCTAACTACAGACCTATTCAGAGACTGCTTAATATGACTGCCAGAATTCTTGCCGATACCGCCGCCAGCATTACAGAGCTAAAAGCCAATCCGATGAAGGTGGCGACCAGTGCCTATGGTGAACCTGTTGCCATTCTTAACAGAAATGAACCTGCATTTTACTGTGTGCCAGCCCAAGCCTATGAGTTGTTGATTGATCGCCTTGAAGATCTTGAATTGCTGGCTATTGCCAAAGCCCGCCAGGATGAGCCGAGTATTCGTGTCGATATCAATGAGTTATGAACTAGATTTTAAAAGGTCGGCGCTTAAAGAGTGGAAAAAACTGGGCGCAACGGTACGTGAGCAGTTTAAAAAGAAATTGCTGGAACGACTGAAAAACCCCCATGTGCCTGCTGCGAAATTTTCTGGTGGCGATAATATGTATAAAATCAAATTACGACAGTCAGGTTATCGTTTGGTTTATGACGTTAATGACAAGGTTATAACGGTAACCGTTTTGGCTGTAGGCAAACGCGAAAGAGGTGAAGTTTACAAAAATGCAGCTGACAGGTTGGATTCATAGCCATACTAAGCAGAAGTTACAGATTATCACTAGCGAGGTTATTATGGTTCGTATACCAACACACAGAGCACCGTTCCTACCATGAGTTATCCACCAACTGAATAGTTATAAAACTGCCTGCAATGTAAGCGCTAACCTAGTAAAGTGTCGGGTTGATGCCCGTAAAGGATAAGAACCTTTAATCAAAATGAGGATTAACAATGCATAAACCAGTAAAAACCCTGGTGGTGGTTGGTGGCGGTACGGCGGGGTGGTTAACTGCTGGTTGGCTGGCGGCACATCATAAAGCGCACACTGCTCAGGGGATTAAAGTGGTGTTGGTTGAATCAGCCAATATTGCTACTGTTGGCGTGGGCGAAGGCACTTGGCCGACTATGCGTAACACCTTGATTAAGCTTGGCATTAGCGAAACGGATTTTATTCGTCAATGTGATGCCGGGTTTAAACAAGGGGCTAAATTTGCTCGTTGGGTTGATGGCTCTGACAATGATTTTTATTATCATCCGCTGGTGTTGCCGCAAGGTTTTGGTAAAACCGATTTAGCGCCTTATTGGCTGGCGAATCAAGCGGCTAAAGGTGTTAATCCGTCGTTTTCAAATGCGGTGTGTTACCAAGAAGCGTTATGCGAACAAGGACTCGCACCTAAGACGATTCGCACGGCTGAATTCGGCTCGGTTGCCAATTATGCTTATCATTTGGATGCGGGTAAATTCGCCGGATTTTTACAAAAGCATTGCTGCGAAAAACTCGGTGTTGAGCATATTATTGCTGACGTCGAAGGCGTGAATGCGGCGGATGATGGTGATATTGCGTCACTGGCTATCACTCATGCTAACAGCAAAGAAGCTGCTGTACTGGCGGGCGATTTGTTTGTTGATTGCAGCGGGTTTTCTTCATTGTTATTGGGCAAACACTATCAGGTGCCTTTTGTTGATTGTTCTGATGTATTGTTTATTGATAATGCATTGGCGGTGCAGGTGCCTTATGAACAGCCTGATGCGCCGATTGCATCGCATACGATTTCTACTGCACAACCTGCGGGTTGGATTTGGGATATTGGTTTACATCAGCGCAGAGGGGTAGGGCACGTTTATTCTAGTCGTCATACCACGCAAGATGAGGCGATGGCGAAACTGGCGGCTTATGTCGGTCCGGCGATTGATCAATTGAATGTTCGTCAGATTGGGATTAAAAGCGGACATCGACAATACTTTTGGCACAAAAACTGTGTCGCAGTGGGTTTGTCAGCAGGGTTTTTAGAGCCGCTTGAAGCCTCGGCTTTGGTGTTGGTGGAGCTGTCGGCGCAAATGATTGCTGAGCAATTGCCCGCCACGCGTGAGGTAATGGATATTGTCGCTAAACGTTTTAATAAGACCTTTTTGGAACGTTGGCAGCGGATTATCGATTTTCTCAAACTGCATTATATCTTGAGCAAACGCAGTGATAATGCTTTTTGGACTGACAATCGTGACTCAGAGACTATTCCCGAAAGCTTGCAAGAGTTGCTGCAATTGTGGCGTTATCGGGCGCCTGCCGATCATGATTTTACCAGTAATAATGAAGTGTTTCCGGCGGCGAGTTATCAATATGTATTATATGGCATGGGTTTTCGCAGCGATCATCAATTAATGCAGCATCAGTTAGATCAGTGGTCTCAGGCTGGGCAGCAGTTTGCCAAAAACGAGGAGTTAACCCGCAAAGCATTGGCGATGTTGCCGACCAATCGCGAGTTGATCGACAAAATCAAACAATATGGTTTTAGCAGTATTTGATAATGAATAATATGCCGATTAAATCCGAGGTGATTTACCTTGGTGAAGAAAAAATCCCAGTGATTGTGCTTGATGATTTTGTTGCCGACCCTCAGGCGCTGGTGGATTTTGCCTGCGATGATCAGCCATTTGTTAGCAATGCGAATGACTATTATCCCGGTAGTCGTAAAACCCTGCCGGATGATTATGGTCAACAAGTGTGTCGTCGATATTTGCCTTTGCTTAAATCGACTTATGACCTGCCTGAGAATGCGCAAGTCAAGCCGCTGCTTTGTGCCCTGTCGTTAACTACCACACCGGTGAGCCAACTCAGACCGATACAAATGTTGCCACATTTTGATACCCCAGCACCGAATCAATTGGCGGTGGTGCATTACCTGTTTGGTCAAGAGTTATTTGGTGAAGAGTTATCTGGCCCTGAGCAAGGCGGCACTTCGTTTTATCGTCATCGTCAAACCGGTTATGAAACCATCACCCCAGCGCGATTGGCTGAATATCGCGGGCAGCTAAAACAGCAGGCAATGCAGGCGCAATTGCATAAAAACCCAGCCTATATTGATGGTGACACCGAGTTGTTTGAACGACTGCATTGCTTTGCCGCCAAGTTTAACCGAGCGTTGATTTACCCCAGCAATGCGCTGCATTCTGGCGATATTAAGCCAGCTGCGGGGTTGTCTGATGACCCTAGACAGGGGCGGTTGACGGCGAATAGTTTTGTTGTGGTGGGTTAATTTTGCGCATTGTAATCATGTAGCCCAGGAGCTACAACAAGGTTTATGACATATGAAATAAAAACCACCTCTATTTTTAATAAGTGGGCTGCTAATTTAAAAGATAACAGAGCGGCACGAAATAGCTCGTGCTAAAAGTGGAAATCTTGGTGATATCGCTTCTGTTGGTGATGGTATCAGTGAAATGCGCATTTTCATCGGTAAAGGCTATCGACTTTATTTCACTATTCGTGGGGGCGAAATTATTTTTTTACTTTGCGGTGGTGATAAATCCAGCCAGCAAAAAGATATCAAACAAGCGAAAGAAATAGTTAAACTAATTTAGGACATCATGATGGAAATCACACCTTACGATCCGGCAATATTTTTAAAAACAGATGATGATATTGCCCACTATTTAAATGAAGCGTATGAAGATGCCGACCCACAAGTTTTTATCATTGCTTTAGGTGATGTGGCAAAAATAAGAGGGGTGGCGAAAGTGGCTAAGCAAGCGAACCTTAATCGGGAGAGTCTGTATAAAGTTTTTTCTGGTAAGTCACAACCTCAGTGGTCAACCATTCAAAAAGTGATGAAGGCACTCGATGTGCATATTAATCTGGCTTGTCATGTTCATGCCTGAGTTAAATTAAACCATCAAATTGCTTATTAAGGATGAATTGGGTAAAACCATAATCCTTGAGTTGGTATTTGTGGTATTCATAAGCCGCTTTTTTCTGGTCTTTGGCCAACATTGCGTTAATAAAACCCTCAAACTTTTTGAAGTGGTCGTTTAATAAATCGAGTCTGCCGCTATGGACATAAGCGCTGGTATTAGCGCTGGTATCGCAGTCACCGAGACAAAAGACCTTAATGGTTTCTTTCGCTTTTTCATATAGATAACCTTCACTATATCTGGGCTTTAGTGCCAATACCTTTCTACCACTGAGGGTTGGCTCTAACGCTATATCGAACAGTTCAAATAAATCGTCGATGATCGGGTTGGTGATGAGTGGTTGTTCTGTGGGTAAATCAGCTATGGTAGTCGCTCGTTTTGTCTCATCATATAGCGGAAATAAATTGCCTTTATAGGCGTTATTACAATCCGAACACATCAACAGATAGTTTTCATGTTTGTATTTTAAAAAGGGATAAAGTAGTTTGTCTTTGGGGCGGTAGTGATCAATGGTTGCTGTTAATACCATGGTGCTTTTTTTCGTTTCTCTGCTGACTGTGCCATCTAAACGACACTCGCATATTGGGCAGCGGTGTTTTGATACGGTCAAATGCACCGATTGAAAAACCGACCATTTTCTTTGCTGGCGAAAAGCGGTTAATGCGGCGGGATAATCGTTATGGTGGTACAGTGTTGACATCTCAATCATTGAAAAAATCACCAAAGTCGTTCATAAACTCATCCATTTGCGCTTCATTGACGCTTTCAAGCTGGCTGAAATCAATGTCTTTATGGGTCTTGAGGAACCTCAAAAAGGCGAAGTATTTTTCATTGTAGATAATATCACCAGCAAAGCTGTCTTCGAGTAGCTGCTTGAGGCGCTCTAGCTCTTTTTGCTCGGTTTCATTCAACTCATCAGCTCTTAATTTCAGAGCGGTGAAATCTTTAATATCACGTTGCATGTCTGCGCCAATCAGCGAGGGTAAACCGAAATAATTCAATAAGATAGATGAAATATCGAGATATTTAGTGCCGCTTGAGGCGATTTGAACTTCATCATTATCCAGTTCGCTGTTATTCAGTACAATAGTGCCGATTTCATCTTGCTCACGATTGAGCAAAATCAGCGGGTTATGCGTCGCCGCAATGATTTGAATATTAGGGTTGATGGCTTTTATTTTGTCGATAAAGGTCGATTGCCATTCGACATGCAATGAGGTTTCGGGTTCGTCCATCAGCAAAATAAAAGTGCTGTTTTGTTGCAGCATCACAGTTAAAAAGATAATCAACAGTTGTTTTTCACCAGACGATAATTGCGTGGCTGGGATTAACGCTGAACCGGATTGATCATCAAGGGTGATTAATAGTGGTGAGGTTTCGTTGTTGGTGATTAAGGTTTTGTGGGTGTCGGCAAAATAAGCATCAATTAGGGTTTTAAAGCTGGTTAGTGGTTTATTTATCTTATCGGTGATGTCATTGATTTCGATGGCGTATTGCTGAAAACGGGTTAAATCCTCTGGTGAAGCGTTGGCGATATCAGCCAGAATCGTTTTTGATTCGGTGGTGAGCTTTTCTGTTTTCTTATTGATAATTTGACTTAAGTTACGCTGATATTGGCCAAACTGGGCCACCAGCTGACTTAATAACCCATCAAGATCATTTAAGGCATTGTCAAAAGTGTCGATCATCACCACTGCAATGTCAGCCGATGATTTGTCTGGGGTAATGGTAGAGGTGAGCCTATCACCATTGTCATATTCTTTGACTATGGTCAGTTCAATCAACGGATAACCAAAATATTCTAAGGTGCTTTGGTCGTTGGCAATACAGGCTTGGATCAGCCGCAGTATGCTGGATTTGCCACTGCCGTTTTTGCCAATCAGAATATTAACGTCTTCACCGAGTGACCAACTGATATTTTTATGGCCAAACATCTTTTTGATCACCACTTGAGTGATCATGATTTTGGTTGCTGATTTGAGTTCTTTGGCACCGGATTCGATGAGTAGTGATTTCATTTTCTGTTTGAATTGTTCAAACTTTTCGGTGTCGTCTCTGCTGGGTAAAATGTCTTTGATTATGTGGTTGATGATGAATTCTTTACGGGCTTTGTCTGAGCCTTTGCCACTTTTTTCGTAGGCTTGTTGCCAGAGGTGTTGTTTTGCAAAGAATAATTCAATGGCAATGTATGGCAGTGTTTTTGATAACATTTTTTGTTTTATGTGGTTTTTTGAGTCATTAATTTCTGATTGTAACTCATCTGATCTTTTCAAAAAAAGGTTTATTTCGTAGGTTATAAATGAATTTAAAGTACCTAAAATAATTGCTGTGATTTGTATTTGAATGTTTGGATTAGTGTTAAAAATCGCTTTTGCAAGAGATTTTATAGTTGTCCAGTGTTCGTTATTGATATGCCTTTGAAGCCAATCAATGGTTTTATCACGATCAAAATCAGCAAAAAACAAATTAAAATCATACTCTAAAGGCACAAATGGTCCCTTTGGAATATTGCTGATATGCGTTAACAACTGACCAATAGCCACCTTTGAAGCTGGGTCTAAATTCTCTTTATTCAAGCTGGCAAATTGATAAGTTTCAGTATTATCAATATCAAAGTTAATTTCCTGCTTTTTCAATGCCGCTTTTAAATTGGCGATATTACGTCGTAAATAACCATTAACATCTGACTGTTCAATTTTATCTGTTTTAGAAAATGCCAGTTTCAGCTTATCCTGATAACCGCTTAAATAAATCGCTTCTATGGCTCCCTGAGCACCGTTGGTAAACGGGTCTTCGGCATCACCGAGTAATAGAATATTGTTGCAAAAATTAAAATAATCAAAATGACGGCTTGATAATGTGTCTGCTTTATCACTTAATGAGTGACCAATGCCTTCGCCGTCAATTAACACCAGCTCCAAATCATCGTCAAACCAGTCAGCCAGTAAGTCACCTTCGATCCGCACATAGTCAACTAATACTGAAATTGAACCAAATTCGTTACCGAGCAGGATTTTGTTCGCTAAAATGAACTTTTCTTTGTCTTTAATATCATCAATAATTAGATGCTTACCAGCAAACAAGGGAATATCTTCACCGTTGGTTTTTTTTACGTTAGCGGTTATTTCAGCCAAAAAATCATCTATCACCTGTTTGATATTGGCTGCTATTTCAGCACCTGAAAACAAGGTTTCATCATTAATATCTCTGCCCTCAACCAGTGGAAAAACTTCATCGAGCAAAAATTGCGCTTTGGCAGTGAAGGTTTCTGGCGAGATGATGTATTTTAATTTAAAGCGTTCATCCGCAGATTGTTGTAGTTCATAAATCACATCGTCGAGCTGGCTGGTGTCGACCATGGCTTTTAAAATCGCCGCTTGTATTAGCGCTTCAATTGATGCTTCTATTTCGGCTTTACCTTTGAGAATAATGGTGGTTTGAAAGGGTAAATCTTTTTGAATTACATATTCGGTAGTGGCTAGGGTGGTTCTTCTTTGCGTGGCACTGGGGAAGCCCTGCTGAGTTGTGCCAATGATATGTTGTATCAACGAGCTTTTACCTGCGCCAGTGGCACCCATAAGGTAGATTTTTTTGAGGTCGGGTAGCTCACCCAGCATGTCTTGTATTGCCTTAAAATCTTTCATTATTAGCCATTCGTGGATTAGTGCAGGAGCGATAAACTACCAGAAATCCGCTGGATTGCCTAGAGCGCGGCTTTTATTTGTCGGGCGATATTATTTTTGCGATACACCCTTACCCCGCGCATTATCAATCCGCGCTTTCATCGAAGGATGAGAGCTTAGCAATAACGCTATCTGGCTTTCATCGCCGGCTATTTGCTGCAATTTTTCCATTGCCAGCGCGAAGTTTTCGCGGGGTAAGTCGAGTCGGTCGAGTTGTGATAAAGCATAGTTGTCGGCCTGCCATTCGAGTTCTTGCGAAAAGCTGTTTTGTAACACTGTTGTGGCAGAGCCAGTAAACACTTCGACGATTGTACTTAAGTCACCAAAAACTGTGCTTATCACCACCGTGGATATCAGTGTTTGTGCTACTAGGCGCATCGAATGTTTGTGTTCAACGTGGCCGATTTCGTGGAGTAAAATTGCGCGTAACAAGTCCGGGCTATCTTTGACCAGCTGGACCATGGCATCGGTGATCACTATGGTGCCGTCGGGCAAGGCAAAAGCATTGGCTTTCATCACATCGGATTGCCTGAATAAAATTCGGTAGTTTGTGTTGTCTAACGATAACCGGGTTAGGGTTTGCGTCCAGTCGGTAATATATTGCTGGCGTACTTGTTCAGGCAAGGTTGTGGGTTCAAGTATTGTTTTATCCATTGCCAGCAGCGTGTGCCTAGAGGCTAAGCTGACTACTGATGCAGGCACATGCTCGGCAAATGTGATGGCTAGTTGCGGTAACAAGTATTTAAAAATACCCAGCAGTAACAAAGGTACCAGCACCACGCTCAGTGCAATGGCGCGTTTGCTTTTTTCTAGCTGTGATACATCTGGGGTATTGCTGTCAGCGCGTAACCATTGATCAATCTGGGGCGTCGATGCCAGCGTCAACCTATCCTGATTGCTGAACGTCAGCTGTCTGGGGGTGTTACCGAGCTTGTCAGAGATTTTCAACTGGCTCAGTGGCGTTTGGCTAATTAGCGTGGGGTCGTTTGGGCTACCGTTTTGGTGATAAACAACAATTTGCTGCGCTTCAAAGCAAACCAACACAGGCAGGCTGGTCGGCCCGCCTGCATTATAGAGTTGTCCCGGTGTTTGTGCTAACGCCATCAGCCTAAAGACACATCAAAATCAAATAGGTCTGAAACTTCTTCGCCAATCGCACTGGCTTCATTGGCTTGATTGACAATGACGCTTTCGATGCCCGGCAAAACTGCAACCTGAGTGACTTGTGCCATATACTGCGCGGTGCGAATTTTTGCCCATGGTAAAGCAAGACCCAAGCTGGCAAAGATAGCGATCAAATTGGTAAAGCGTAAAACAGTCAAATCTTGAAAACTGACATTTGAGCGTAATCTCGCTACATTTTTTATTGTGGTATTTTCAAACACGTAATTGCGGATAAAGGCGGTATAGAGACTCGATATAACCGTCATCGCCAAAGCGTAAATAATCAAAGCGTAAATTGAATTAAGCTCAGCATTATCTGAGATTAAACCGGCCTCTAAAAAGGGGCTAGCCAGCCATGAAGCAGCGATAAATAAAATAATGAAAACCAGTCCGGTGCCGAAACAAAGCTGAAAATAGAATGAGGTGGATAAGTTTGTTTCGACTTTGCTGCTACCATACTGCATATGGCTATAGATGAATTCATCGATTTTTTTCAACGCCCAGGGCATCATCAAATAGAGAGTAAAAACACCTAATAGTGGACAGAGTATAAAAACTAAAAATGCTTCACCATAACGGCCATTAAAGCTAAAACGGACATGGCGGTAACTGGTCATCTTCATTTTAAATTTTAGGCTTAGGCAAATAAACAGCGGTGCAAGTACTACCAAAACAGCCATTATCCCCATTGCGACTATCGGACTGAGCGCACTGGCGGCAAAATAAGCGCCAAATAACGCTAGACCAATAAGGCGACCTTTTAAGATTTGCATCGGTTCACCGAGGTAATCCAACCGATGGCCATCGATATCGGTGTTGGCATAAAAATAACGATTAGTGCGGACTGTGGCCCAGGCCGAATAAATACCCAGAGTGACAATACTCAAGAGTAAATTGACGATCCAAATAGAGAAATATTCTTTGCTGGTGCCGTAAAAGTTGACTGTATTAAAGGTTTTGGCTGGGGTTTCCTGTGTGATCGATTGCTGTTGATTGGTTTGTCTTTCAATATGAGAACGTGCATCAAGCAGTTCGTCTAATGAATAATTGTTGTTGTCTGTTGTATCTTTCATAGTTCCCTCAAAGTTCCTTGTTGCTGTCTGTTTTCTTGGAGCTGGCAGATCCTAGTCGAGGGGGATGGATTAAGCAAACAAGCGGTTGAACAAAATTTAACCATTTTGTTACAATCACTTGTTTCTTTGTCAGATAATGTCCACTGGTCGGTGGTCATATGTCTGTCACCATTGGCTGAAAAACAGAAATTTCAGGGAGTTAGGGTCAAACGATAACAGTTGTTATTTTTTGCGCATTAATTTAATAAAAAACCCGCTTTAACGAATGTTAGGCGGGTAATTGAGTTATTTCTGATGATTTTGTGATTTATTACTGCTGTAAAGTAAAGCTGTAGTTACCGCTACCACTATATGAATAGACGTCAAAGTAATAATAACCAGACGAAGCGTTGTAGTTGATTGACTCGTTTGAATCTTCAGAGGTTGATTTGGCCACTTCTACCCAACTGCTGTTGTTATAGCGGTAGAGCTTAAGATCAAAGTCGGCATTCGATGGCCCGGTTAAGGTTGCTTTTAAGCTGCCGCCACCATATTGAAACCAGTTGCCATTAGGTTGGGTATCGGAATCATTAGCGCCGGTTAGCGAGCCAGTATAAGTGTCGCCGCCGCCATTACCGCCACCATCACTACCATAAATGGCTGCTGCCGCTGCAATATCGCCATTAGATAAAACGCTGCCGTTGCCCATATAGTTGGTGTCGACACCACCTTGTTTAGGCCAAATGGTGACAGCATTGTTAATGCCAAAGGCAGTGGTGCGGTAGTGCATGATAGAGGTATAGTCGTAGCTGCCGTGAGTCTGGCCGTCGCCACTAGTCATTTTGTTGAAGTTATAAGCCATGCCAGATTGGATTTTATCCCAATAAATGGTGACATAATCGTCTCGGTCGGCTCGGGTTTGTTCGTGGAAAAAGCCTACCGCATGACCCAGTTCATGAACTGCCGCACCGTTGCCGCAACCTTCTGCTAGGGTGACGGTTTGTTGGCCACCTTGCATTCCAATCCAAGAGCTACAACCGCCGCCACCGACGACATTAATGTAACTGCTTTGATTTGTTCGAGGTACAAACGTGATGTTGGTTTTGCTGTTCCAGTGGTTAAAGGCATATTGCATCGAATTACGAGCACTTGAGCCAAGGTTAGACGACAAAACATAAGGTACTACGCCGTTGGGCCATTTGTAACCAGAGGTTGGAAAGCGAATGGCTGCGCCTTGAAGGTCATTGACGACATCATCTGGTGCCACTTGCCCGGCCACCAATCGTAAGCCATAAGCTTTAAGTTTGGCGGTTTCGCCTAAAATGACATCCCCAACATGAGCCAATCCATCGATATCAACGGCTTCGATGATTTGACCATCATCGGTGAGCACTTCAATGATTTCTCTGCCATTGCTCGAATAACCCCAGAGGTTATCTTGGCCATGGCTTTTCAATTGTTGGCTGTCATTCAGCGGGCTGGCGATAGTTAGATTTGTTACCATGACAGCGGCACTGATTAAGCTTAATCGTAAGGCTGACCGTAGGTTAGATTGTTGTGTTGTTGTTTTTTTCATGAGCTTCTTATTGTTAATTGGTTATTAATATTGATTTAAAGGCGTTGACCATATAGAGCAAAGTACGGTTGGATGACGCCTCAACATTAACGAGGTTAAAACCTCGTCTACGCCGTAGACGCGAATTCACCGAAGTGTCGGACCATCGCGTGTTTCAGATAACCCTATTTGATTGGGGCCGATGTAAAGCTGTCATCAAACAGCTGCTAAACCATAATCTGTCCCTCGGCAAAAAGCAAATATTTTGTTACATTTGTAAATTTTTTGCACTTGGCTTAAAAGTACGCTTATTAGGCTTTGCAACGATTGAAAAATAAGATTATTTTCAATGAGATAGCAAGTATGTGAATAGCTATTCGCAGTATATTTAGGGAGTATGTTAATATTTTGTATCAAGCTACATTTGGATACATAACAAGATAGCAGCCAGATAATCTAAGGGGTGGAGGCGTTGTAGATTGTGTACAAAATGACACAAATTAAGGTTACAATTATCTCTTAAGATTTACGAGGTTAAAACCTCGTCTACAGTAGATTTGGTATGCTGTAGACGAGAATCCACCCGCCGATCAAGCCATTATCACTTCATTTTCATATTATCAGACGCTTCAATCATCGCATGTAATAATACGTTGCAACCGGCTTCGCATTGTTCAATGGTGGTGCTTTCGATTTCGTTGTGACTGATGCCATCTTTACAAGGGGTGAATACCATACCTGATGGCACAATATCGGCCATATAACAGGCATCGTGTCCGGCACCGGCGTAAATATCCATATGCGAATAACCGAGTTTTTTGGCGGCGATTTGTACATTGTCAGAGGCGTTGAATTCTACCGGGGCGAAATACCAGAAGTGATCAACATCAATCTCTAGCTGGTGTTTTTCAGCCAGTTGCTGACAATAGCTTTGCAGCTGTTGGTCCATTTCGGCCAGCACATCCGGGTTAGGGTTACGTAAATCAGCGCTAAATTTTACTGTGCCAGGAATGGTATTACGAGAGTTGGGATAGACTTCCATAAAGCCCACGGTACCTAGGCCATTAGGGGCATTGTTATGGGCAATGTTGTTGATTTCGGTGACGATTTTACTGGCACCTAACATAGCATCATAACGCAGGTGCATCGGGGTAGAGCCTGCATGTGACTCACGACCGGTGACGGTAATGTCATACCAGCGAATGCCTTGACCTAAACGGACGACACCAATTTCTTTGTTTTCGTTTTCAAGGATAGGCCCTTGTTCGATATGGGTTTCAAAGAAAGCACCGATGTTGCGGCTGCCGGGTTCTTCATCGCCTAAATAACCAATTTTTTTCAATTCATCTCTTAACACCAATCCATTAACGTCGATTTTGTCGAGTTCTTTTTCTAACTCAAAACGTCCGACATAAACCCCGGAGCCTTGCATTGCTGGGGCATAACGTGAACCTTCTTCATTGGTCCAAACGCTGAATTCAAACGGGGCGTTGGTCTGAATGTCATTTTCGTGCAGGGTTCTTAATACTTCGAGACCAGCAAGAACGCCAAATACGCCGTCAAATTTGCCGCCCGTGGGTTGTGTATCTAAGTGGCTACCAGTGACAACGGCGGGTAAATCGTTGTTTTTGCCTTCGCGGCGGGCAAAGATGTTGCCCATTTTATCTATTGAGATGCTACATCCGGCTTCTTTACACCATTTTACAAACAGGTCGCGGGCCTGACCATCCAGCGCCGTTGCGGCTAAACGGTTACAGCCGCCTTTGTCTGTTGCGCCGATTTTGGCCATTTCCATCAGACTGTCCCACAGCCGTTGTTTGTTGATTTTGAGCGTTGTCATTATTTTTTCCTTTGTTTGTGTTGGGCACTTTGCTGTAGATAGGGCGTTTATGCCCGATATTTGTGCCTGATATTGATGTTTGTTTTTTTGCTGTTGTACCAAGGTTTGTTGCGGATAAATCGAAATGTCGAACCACGGTTGGCTACGAGGAAAGTTGCTGGCTAATCGACAGCTTCGATGGTTGATTTAAGTTGTTTAATTTTTGATAAGCTAATTTCTGTCATTGCTGCGATTTGCTCATCAGATAACAGACCTGAGCGCAGCAGATTGATAGCGATGATTTCTTTGGTTTGCCCTTCAGTCAGGTTACTCTGACCATTATGATCTCGTAAATTCATGCTTTGTGCTTCTTTAACCTAAATGCTAAATGCTAAGAGTGAGTGTAGCAATAAGGTGTAGTCTAAAATAAAATTAAATCAGCATCAAATAATTATACTGGATGTGGTGCATGATAATGGTTTTCCCCGCTTTCTATTCTGCTATGATAAGTCAAAGTTTTCCTTCAACTATTTAAGGTATTCCATCATGAGCGGATCGCGTTTGGTTTCAGTATTGGCTGAAATTGATAATATCAACCAGCAAGACCCCAATGAAACGCTGGTTGACGGCACACCCCAACCAAAAGAATTGGTTTATGCCCGGTATATGAGTGCCTGCCTAGCGCAATATTGGCCAGATGCCGATGAGCTATTACAAATTGCGGTTCACGCACAACATATTAAACGTTGGTCAATCAAACGTAATGAATTTGAAACCGGTAAAGTCGGTTATTTGAAATGGCGCAAAGCCTTGGGGGTTTTTCATGGCGAGCAGACTGAAAGTATTATGTTAAGCCATGGTTTTGATGCACCAGAAGCGGCCCAAACAGCGGCGATCATTCGTAAAGAAAAATTAAAAACCGACCCGCAAGCGCAAACTCTAGAAGATGTCGCCTGTTTGGTGTTTTTAACGCATTATTTTGCTGAATTTGCACTGAAACATGATGAAGCTAAAATCATCGGTATTTTGCAAAAAACTTGGCGGAAAATGTCAGTAAAAGCCCAACAAATTGCGCTTAAGCTTGAGTTACCTGATGATTTGGCTGCCTTAGTGGGTAAAGCGCTGGGTAAAGCGCTAGGTAAAGGATTGGTTTGATGAGGTTTTATGCTATTTGCTGTAGGTAAAGTGGTTTTGATGCTCGACCTACAGCGAGTGGTCATAAATCCTTAGATTACATGGCTGGTGGAATGTTGCTATTGCCGTTTGAGCCCGGTTTTTTGATTGGCGGCTCGTTGCCACTATTGCCTGTATTGGCGCTGAGTTGTGGTGGTTCGTTACCAGTGTGACCCATATTATCACCGCTGACTGTTTGGAGGAGGAGTTTTGTTACGGATTCTTCATTGTTGATTGTGTGGCTTATTGATGATTTTGCGTGGTCAATAAACTCAGCAGTAATTAAATGAATAGCCTGTGATACGATGCTGTTACCATCGGAGTTGATGGCGATTGGTGCACTGATTGTCGTTTCAAGCTGGGTGGTATCCGCATAACTTGCCAATGACTGGCCGCTGATAGCACATAGCACCAGCCCTGATAATACCGTTCGAAATTTCATTTTTGTCTCTGCTCTGTTTTGCTTGGATGTGAAGTCAATTAATGTTTACCGATTTTACTTCTCCTTGTTCAAAAAGGCGCTTCACAGTACTGAATATTACAGGTAAATTCAAGGCGACAGAGCGTATAACTGGGGTCATTCATCGAGAGTTGCTGCTGGCTGTTGGCAAAATAAACAACTGAGGTTTGTTCCCATCTGAATATTTACACTTTATTGCATCAATGCCTGAATAAGGAATGCAAAATGCAACCTGACTTTTAGTCCAATTGGGCTGTCGCAATAGCCAGGCGCTAAAATCAATCTAACCCTTTTAACTGTTCAGCAATATTGTCCCCAGCCCTCGTAATGTTCCCCGTCACGCTACTCGCTATCAGCCTTAAGTGCCAGGGTTTTAATCAGGTAGTCAAGACCACTGGTAATGGCGGCGACTTGGGCAAGGATACAGTTTTCGTCATCCACTTTTGGACTATCTGGGTAGACTTCTGTGGTGGTGACATAAGGGGCGTTGGTAAAACCCATGCACAATCCGAGTTTAGCCGCTTGGTAATTGATCACCCCAAATTGCTCAGTTGGTACGCCGATGAGTTGGTCATTCTGATCGGCTGGGGCGATATGGGTGATTTTTTCGACACCTTGAATGATCGCCTGTTGAAAGTCTGCGGCGGGTTTTTCACTGTCTCCGACCAAATAAAAGCCATCGGGAATATTCCAGTTGTCTTGGGTAATGCCGTCACGGGCTGCTTTGGCGGGTCTGAATTCACTATTATCGGTGTCGGTGGTTTCGTGCAAATCAAAATGGGCTGTGATGTCGACGGCTAAATCTTTGACATAAATCATCAACATGGCGGCTTCTTCGGCGTTACAATCGCGAATATCTGCGCTAAAGGCTCGATTGGGATCGACGGTTTGATAGTTCCAACGGTTGATGGTTTCATAACCCCAAGGACTGACACAGGGAGCCACTAGAATATTAAAATAAGCGGTGTAGTTAAGTGCATGGGTCTCTAAAAATCGCAGTGCGCCTTGTACGCCACTGGTTTCATAACCATGGACGCCACCGGTGATCAGAATATTGGCTTTGTTGGCATCCCATTCGCGGCTTTTAACGATTAACAGTGGATATTTACCCGGTAGCGGTCTTAGTGCGCCATAGTGTTCGACATCAAAGTGTTCTCTTAACTCACCGAGCTTTCTAATAACCTCTACACGATACTCTCGTTTGACTTGCTGTCGCCCGAGCCAGTCTCTTTTATGTGCGATCCCCCAAGGCTGACCGGGAATACCAATCGGGTAGTTTTGTGGCTGCTTCATTGTTTTTTCCTTACACCTAGATTAGCCGCCAATATTGACGGATTTGGCGGATGATCACAACCACTGGATCACCCCGTGGTGTCCACGGGTGTCCGGTTGCTGTCCGATCGGCTAAAAACGCCAATTGAAAAGTATAATTATCAATAAAAACAATGATATATGACTTGGCACGAGTGTTGTATTAACAGTAGCCATCGTTCATGGATAAATCGTTAAAATCAGTAGGATAAACAATGATTAAAGATACATCATCACAGGATGTTGCCGTAGCACCGGTTAATTTGCTTAAGAAACGTCTGCTTATGGGATTGGCAGCGGCTGGCGCGTTGAGCTTGGTCGCGTGGTTTTCGGCACCTGAGTTATCGAGATTTTACCGTGCGGACTATACGGTGTCTAAAGAGGATTTACGGTTTGCGGCGGTAGTGCGGGGTGATTTGCAACGTGACTTAGCGGTGCAAGGTAGAGTTGTGGCGGCGGTGAGTCCGACCTTGTTTGCGGCCTCTAATGGCACGGTTTCGTTGACGGTGAAAGCCGGGGATACGGTGGTTAAAGGCCAGGTGTTGGCAGTGATCGACAGTCCTGAGTTAAATAACTTGTATCGTCAGGAGTTGTCCAGACAGCAAGAGTTAGATGTTGAAGTGGGTCGTCAGCAGATCCAAACCAAAGCCGCGTTACTGGATAATGCGCAGCGTACCGAGTTGGCTAATGTCGATTTAGAAGTGGCTAAAACCAAAAGTGACCGAGCTGAGGCGAGTATTAAAAACGCCTTGATCAGCAAAGAAAAGTACGAAGAAGACCGAGTATTATTGAAAAAAGCCAAACTGCAATACAGTCACGCGTTACAAAATGAAGCGTTGCAAAAAGAGCAGTTAGCCTTTGAATTGCAAGCGCAAAAGCTGCAATTAAACCGTCAGCAATTGGTGGTGGATGATTTGAAGCGCCAGATAGACGCATTGAGTTTGCGCTCACCATTAAATGGGGTTATTGGCGCGGTGAATATCAAAGAAAAAGAAGCGGTAGCAAAAAACCAATCGTTGATCTCAGTGGTCGATTTAACCGCTTTTGAAATCGAAGTGAACATTCCAGAGAGTTACGCTGATGATCTTGGCGTTGGTTTAATGACCGAAATCTCCTTTAACGGCGAACAGCATTTGGGTGAGTTAACCGCTATATCACCTGAGGTGATTAATGGTCAGGTGGCCGGTCGGGTGAAGTTTTCTAATCAAACGCCACAAGGTTTGCGCCAGAATCAACGCGTTTCTGCCCGAGTATTAATTGAATCCAGAGATAATGTATTGAAAGTCAGGCGCGGTGCCTTTATTGAATCTGGCGGTGGTCGATTGGCTTATTTGGTTACTGATAATAGCGCGGTAAAAACCGCTATCCAAGTGGGCGCGAAGAGTATTGGCGAGGTGGAGATCGTCAGTGGCCTTAAAGAAGGCGACCAAATCATCATTTCCAGTTTCAGTGAATATACAGATAAACAGCAGCTGTTTATTTCACAGTAAACCGTTGAAAAAACGCGAATGAATTCGCGTCTACGCTGCCGTAGACGAGGTTTCAACCTCGTTAAACTTAAAATTGAAACATATGTAAAAAGGAAGATAGACATGTTAAAAATGACCAATGTGAGTAAGATTTACCGCACCGAATTGATTGAAACCCATGCCTTGCGTGACATCAATTTAGATGTAAAAGAGGGCGAGTTTATTTCGATTACTGGCCCGTCAGGCTCGGGTAAGTCGACCTTTTTGAATATTGCGGGTTTGTTGGAGCAGCACAGTCAGGGCGATTATATTTTGGATGGTCAGGATGTTGGGGGTTTGTCTGATGATCAGTTATCGACTATCCGTAATGAAAAAATTGGTTTTATTTTTCAGGGCTTTAACCTTATTCCTGATTTGACCTTGTATGACAATGTGGATGTCCCTTTGTGTTATCGCGGCCTTAGTAATGCAGATCGTAAACAACGGATTGAAAGTGCTTTGGAGCAAGTGGGTTTGGCGTCGCGGATGAAGCATTTTCCTACTCAGTTATCTGGTGGACAGCAGCAGCGGGTGGCGATTGCTCGTGCGATTGCTGGTCAGCCGCGCTTTTTACTGGCGGATGAGCCGACGGGTAATCTTGATACCCTGATGGCTCGTCAAGTGATGGAATTGCTGGAGAATATTAATCAGCAGGGCACCACGATTATTATGGTGACCCATGATAATCAACTGGCTAAGCGGGCGCATCGCAATGTACAAATTTTGGATGGCCAGGTTAACGATATTCACCAACGGGCTGCCGCAGCGGTTGCCATTTAACTACAACAGGGAGGTCATATGTTTAGCTTGCATTTTAACTACAATTTTCGATTGGCGTTGAAGAGTTTACGTCAGCGCACCGGGTTAACCGCCTTGATGGTGGTGACTATGGGGATTGGCATTGGTATGTTGATGACCATGCTCACGATTGGCTATCAGGCAAAAAAAGTGCCTTTACCTGCCTTGAGTAAAACCCTTTATTTGGTTCAAATGGACAGCCGTGATGCGCCAGCCCGCGCCATCACTGAGCAACGACGGATGGTCAATTTGACTTGGCAGGATGCCATTAACCTGTTTAATGCCGATACGGTGGCCACTGGGCAAACGTTCAATTTTAAGGTTTTTCCTATTTTAGCGGCAGATGATAAAAATACTCGACCTATTCAAGGCATGGTAGATGCCACCACATCGAGCTTTTTTAAGTTGTTTCAAGCGCCATTTTTATATGGCAAGGCTTGGCATAAAAGTGAAAATGCAGCGCCAGTGATTGTGTTGAGTAAAAAGACCAATGACAGTCTATTTGGCGGGCAAAACAGTGTTGGTCAGCAAATTAGCATTGGTACTGGCAAGGCCACGGTGGTCGGCGTTTTAGATGATTGGGCGATAGAAAAACGGGTGTTTGACAGCTCGTTTAGTATTGGTCGGTTTGATGATGCGTTTATGCCTTATCAGTTTGCTGTGGATTTGAATTTGCAGCGTAGTCAGCGGATGCGTTGTCATCCTCAAATTACTACGGCACAGCGTAGAGAGTTTGCTCGCAATGATGTGGCGGGGCTGCAAAATTCCGAATGTACCTGGATAAACTTTTGGGCGCAAATCGATCAGGCTAAAGATGTTGGCAGTTATCAGCAGTTTACTGAGCAATATGTTACTGAGCAGCAAGGTTACGGGCGTTTTCCTCGTCCGGTGCTGAATTTTGTTACCAACATTGAAGATCAGGTGGCGAACTTTGGTCTTAACAGCTGGAATGAGCGCTTGACCCTGCTGGCTTATTTGTTCTTCTTCGTTTGCCTGGTGAATGCGGTGGGCATGTTGCTAACCAAGTTTTTGGCGACCTCAAAAGAGGTGTGTTTGCGCCGGGCATTAGGAGCGAAGAAAAAAGCCATTATGGGACAATACTTGATTGAAATCTTGCTGATTGGCCTGATGGGTGGCGCGGTTGGGGTATTGGTGGCATTTGTTGGACTGCAAGGGATGAAGAACATCTTGATGTATGCCTCTGATTATACCGCAGATATGGCAGTACTAAGTTATGCCTATCGGTTGGACTGGAGCATGATTTCGGCATCGATTGCGGTGGCGATTGTCAGCACCTTAATTGTTGGACTTTACCCGGTTTGGCGGATTGTCAATGTCTCTCCTGCTAGCCAATTAAAAGGATTATGATGATGCAAATTAACCAAGTTATCAGCACTATTAAACGTAATAAAGCGACCTCATTATTAGTGATTTTACAGGTCGCATTGACCTTGATGATTGTCTCTAACGCGGTATTTAATACCTTGATCAGCCTTGAGCTATGGAACCAGCCTACCGGATTGGCTGAGAACCGTTTGATATCGGTGCGCCATCAGGTGTTTGACCCCCAAGTGGATGTGGCGACTATGATTGAAAATGACCAGCTGCGGTTGAATAAAATCGCTGGCGTCAGCGGTGTTTTGTTGACCTCTGAAATCCCGCTAGATAGTCAGCGAGCTAATGTTCATGCGGTGTTTTTGGACAATAGCGAAGACGCCAAAGATAACCTGATTGAGCGTTTTGATAGTGACGAAAAGTTGCTAAGCATGATTGATGCGACGCTGGTGGAAGGGCGCAATTTTAACCCAACTGAGATCATTCGCGGTCAAATGGGTGAAGTCGACCCGACGGTTGCGGTAGTGATGGTCAGTGAAGCGTTTGCTGGTGCGGTTTTTCCCGGCGAAAGTGCCTTGGGTAAAACTCTGTGGCTGAGCAAAGGAGCTGAGCCAGTTAAAATCATTGGGGTGTATAGTGACTTTTTGGCCGGTGAAGCGTTAGAAAACTATCACACCTTGATCAGACCTTTGGTGCTTTGGCGCACTGATGAAGAATTGAATTATCTGCTCAAAGCCGATGTGGATGTGACTCAACCCTTGCTGGATGCGATCACCGATAGCTTGTATCAAACTCGTGGGCGTTATGTGTCGGTGGTTGAAGCGTTGTCGAGACCGAAAAAACGGATGTACGATGGTCGCGGCAGTCACGCGTTTACCTTGTTGGGCATTAGTGCCTTGGCGATGGTGATCACTGGCATGGGGATCACCGGTTTAATCACTTTTACGGTCAATCAGCGTAGAAAACAAATCGGCATTCGCCGTGCACTGGGCGGCAGTAAAAAGCAGATCATTAACTTCTTTATCATCGAAATCAGTTTGTTAACGGCTATCGGTGTGGTCGTCGGCGTGATATTGATGGCGTTGCTAAATTACCTGATGGCCAATCAATCCGGCGGACAAAGCGATATTCAGCTGTTGCCGCTGTTTGGTTTAATTGCCACTATTTGGTTGATCAACCTGCTGGCATCCTGGCTACCCGCCAGACGTGCGGCGCAGATTGAACCGGCGATTGTGACGCGGGGGTAGCGGGGAGGTTTATTCAGGTAAGGTTTCCATTGATTTAGTAGTGTGCGCTCTGCGCACAAACCTGAAAACCTCATAAGTCATTGTTATATATAATTAAAATCGTGCGCACAGCGCACTCTACTGATAACACTTAGGTGACATTTTTACCCTTTTTTGCTTGGCTTTCCAGCATCTTTGATGGTTAGGCAGACTTGGGATTCTTCGGATAAAACCGCTCAGGCAACTGATCAATATGTTTGAAAAATCGCATACTTTTAAACGGTAATTTCATGAAGCCTAAAATACCTAAATCATCAATCGTCGGTAATAACTCAACAATTTTCGCTAAACAGTCGGCAAATGCTTGTTCTTTGTCATGGTTCAATAACATCAGATAGCTGTGTATTTTTAAGTGGGTTGGTAGCACTTCAAAAATGATACAACCAGTGTGATGGATTGAATTCATTTGTATCAATATATCCATTATTTCGTCGGGCAAGCGGAGATATTCATCCGGGTCTTTGCCATCTTCAAAATAAGAGTGAACATGGGCGACATTTTCTATGTCTGGCACGTCACTGACATTAAAGGGGACTTTTTGACCGGGCTGGGCGCTAAACGGCTGACTTTCATCGGCTCTTTCAACATGCACGGTATCACGGGCGTTAAACAGACAACTTTTAAAGGTACCAATCCGGCGGATCCCCTGAGCCAGATAAATCATATTATTAACCGCACTTTTAAACGCAATTTTTAACGATTGATCAAACAAAGTGAGGTTGGAATCAATATAAACGCCGTTTTGCTGCCAGCGGATCACCAATCCACCGACCACCGGAAAGTGCCCGAGACGGCCAAGTGCGGCAATAAACGCTTTTTCGATATCGCCCATGCCCATCAGGTAATTTTTATAGTATTTCTCTAATTGCACATCATCAATGCCTTGTAAACTGTCTTTGTTTGAGGTCTCTCGTAAGAAGGATTTACGTGAACCATAGACCACAGTATCAATAGCAGCCTCTGGTTTGGGTTTGATCCACACCGGAATTAACGGAGTGATTTCAATTGGCGTGGGAGTTGGTGCTAAAACTTGTAATTTGAGTACATGCAGCTGCCTGAAAAAATAGTCCCCAGCTCGCTGGCGAGTGTCGGCATCGTCGCTGAGCATCCCTTCGAGTACTTTTGCTAACATCTTAGGTAATCCCAATGAGCTGGGAGTGATCACCTTGCTGCCAAAACGGCAAGACTGACCAGATGCCAGTGCATAGATAGTTGCCGCCAACCCTTGTTCGTCAAAACGGGGTGAGGATAAAGCCCCACTAATTTGTTCTTGGCCGATAAAATAGACATCGCCCAAACGGGCATTGGTATTGTGCAAATCACCGCTCATCAAATCCATTACATTGTTAACGGTACTTTGTCCGTCGGCGTCCACTTGTGCATATACCGATGAACCCCAATCAACCAAATAGACTTTACCGCTGTCGGCGTCATAAACCACATTAGAAGGTTTAATATCACCATGGACGTAAATTTTATCTCTGATATGCGCCTGACGGTTGCGTAAATACAATAAAATCTCAGCCAGTTGAATGGTAATGCTCACCACTAATTCGGGGGCTAAAGGTCCGGATAGTAATGAGGTTTGTTCGAGATCGATGCCGGGGGCTCTGGCCATATGGAGGATTGATTGACGTTTTATTTTGCGATATTCATGCACTTTAGGAATACGGGAATTATCCAATTCGGCCTGAATGTCGGCTTCTTCGGCTAACCTGTCTTGCACATGTAGTGGCAAGTTAATCCGCGAGAATTTAAACACATGATGTTGCCCTTGCAGATCGTCACCATTAAAAACGAAACCATAAGCCCCTTTACCTAATAATGATATATTGCGATAGCCCAATAAACTCAATTGCTGCTGACACAGACTGACCCAGCGTTTGAGTTTTTCGGCATCTTCGTGACTCAATAAATAAATTGATTGCTCTTCGGCAATATAAAAATGATGTAGAGGTTTTTTAGACATTGGTATGGCAGTCCCGTTGACGTCATTTAAGGGTTATTTATACGCTAATTTATCGTCGGGTAATACGTGCAATAAGGTTAATTTTGCTCAATTAAAAAATAGCGGGCTATCAAGCTCCCTAAACCAAACGCCAAACGTAGACGAGGTTTCAACCTCGTTTTTGCCTCATTAACAGCTAACGATTAAATTTCAATTGCCCTCAAGCCATATTACCGATACACTCAAACCGCAAAAATAACAAGACATAAAAGAGACAAAAAATGAAGCTACGATCAGGGTTTGCGATTTTCGTTTTGCTGATGATATTCACCACAGCTCAAGCAAGCGCGACTATTTTTCCGTTATTAGCCGATGAAGAAGCGGCATTGAGGTCACTTTATAGTGCCACCGATGGGGCTAACTGGAATAACAATACAAACTGGCTAGATGACAACCCGTGCCACTGGCATGGCGTGATTTGTACTTATAAGCTAGATAATGATGGTCACACTGTGGCTCAGGTTAAACGTTTATCTTTAAACCTCAATAACATGATAGGCACTTTGCCAGCGGCTATTTTTTCGTTGTCGAGGTTAGAAGAGTTGGATTTATCCAACAATACCCTTGATGGTGAAATACCCGAATCCATTGGCCAGTTAAGCCAATTATCTATTTTAGTGCTGGCCACTAATCGACTGACGGGTCATTTACCCGACTCGATAGGCGGTCTGAGCGTGTTATTGTATTTGAATGTTGCTGGTAACCAATTGACAGGCGCTATTCCTGATAGCATTGGTGATCTCAACGCACTAATCCGTCTTTATTTAAGCTCGAATGACTTTGATGGCCCCATTCCTGCCAGCCTTGGCAATCTGACCAAGTTAATCCACCTTGATTTGAGCGTGAATTCCTTGAGTGGTGAGATCCCCAGTTCCCTTGGCAATTTGCACGCGTTGACCTATTTATCAGCACGTCATGCGCATTTAAGCGGTCAATTACCGGAGGCATTAGGTAATTTGCAGGCATTAAAAACCTTATTGCTGTCAGATAACCAATTCGACGGCAGTATTGCTGTGGCATTATCCCAATTGGCTGAGCTGCAAACCTTGGAATTACAGAACAATAAACTGACAGGCTCCATTCCTGATGCACTCGGTGATTTACGCGAATTAGTGACTTTAAGCCTTTATAATAATCAACTCAGTGGCGATATTCCTGATACCTTAGGTGAGCTGCACAAATTAGTGAGTTTAAATCTTAATAATAATCAACTCAGTGGGGCTATTCCTAGTTCTTTAGGTGATTTATCTTCGTTGGAGAGGCTATATCTGAGCGTCAATCAACTCAGTGGCCCCATACCTGCTGAGCTTGGCAACTTAACTCAGTTAACGTTGTTAGCGCTATATTATAACCAATTAACCGGTAGAGTACCGGATAGCTTGTATGCCTTGGCGGACAAAAACCAATCTTATCACTTTGATATGAGCGTTAACGACACCTTGGGCGAACCGTTAAATCTGACATTTATTAAACAATATCCTTGGTTGGCTGAGTGGTTTGCCCAAGACCCGGGCAAAATACAAACCTTTGGTTTGCTCAATTGTTATCCGGATACCGACAGTTTTGCTGAGCATTTTGAATCGCCATCAAGCTGGTTATATTACAGCTGTGGCACACAAAACCACAGTTGCCCAGAGCATAATACGGGTCCGCAATGCATGGCAGGTAACCCGATTAACCTGCGTACCGGCGTTAAGCAACAAGCGGTGAGTGATTTTCGCGCAGCGGGTGATTCGCCGCTCCAGCTAACCCGCCGTTATGACTCGGTAAATCGCCGTTGGTCGTTTAATCTGTTGCCACCTCGATTAATCGCTAGCGGCAATAGTGTCCGAGTGAAAAGAGCCAATGGTAAAAGTTATTTGTTCAGTTGTTATGCGACCACGGGAGATTGTCGGCATATCTATCGTTTAGGGGAAACAACGCTTTATACCGGCTATCGTCTCGCCAAATTTGCTGAGCACTATGCGTTCACTTTACCATCAGGCGCTACAGAGGTGTTTGATGCCAGTGGCGCGATGACGACTTCGACCAATGCGCAAGGCAAAACCCTCACTCACAGCTATAGCGCTCAGGCTGTCAGCGTGAATGATCAGTTTAATCAACAGCTTGTATTCACCCTGAGCGATACAAAAATCATTCAAGCTGCTACCTCAGGCGGCACCTTCAATTATGCTTATAACCTCGATGGTAGGCTATCGACGGTGACGAAGCCCGATGGCAGCACCACGCATTATCATTATGATGAAGACAATTATAGTGTCGCCGGACCCGGGTTAGGTTTGCTGACCGGCCAAACCGACAGCAAAGGACAGCGTGTAGCCAGCTGGTATTATGATGACCAGCAACGGGCTTATAAAAGTGATCATGGCGCGGGTATTGATAACACTGAAATTCGTTTTATCAGTGAATGGGGCGAGAAAGCGTTGAATGAGGCGAATCAGGAGGTTGAATCACAACGGGTACGCGAAGTGATTAGTCCTTTGGGTCAACGCACCCGAACCACTTTTGTCGCGCCGATAAACCAAAGAGCAGAAAAAATTGAAATCTTCGACAGCGCCAATACCCTCATTCACAGCGAACATTATCAATATGACGACAGGGGTTATCTGATTCAGTCAACCGATAAGCAAGGTGTGGTGACCCAATATACCCGGGATGTTCGAGGCCGGGAGTGGACGCGAATTGAATACGCCAACACACCGAATGCCCGCACCATCACCACCAGTTATTATGGTGCCAATAGCCAACCGTTTATTATCATCAGCCCAGAAACGCGCATTGAAAACGGTTATGTTAGCCACAACGGTGGTCTGTTGCTAGCCAAACAAACTATCACCGACAGAACAACAAATGCGGTGCGAACCACCACTTTTACTTATAATCCCGCAGGATTACTGGCGACAATTGATGGACCGCGAACCGATGTGAACGATATCACTCGTTTTGAATACAACGCCCAAGGATTGAGAACCAAAACCACTAACGCATTGGGACACAGCACCACCATCACCACGTTTAATGCGACAGGTAAACCGACCGCAATCACCGATGCCAATGGCGACACCATCACGTTAACTTATGACGTAATGGGCCGATTACTCAGTTCACAACAGGCCGAGCAAATCAAACGTTTTACTTATGATGCTAACGGTTTGCTGACTCAATCGACACTGGCCAATGGCAGCACCATCGATTATGAATACGATACCGCTAGCCGATTAATCGCCATGGTCGATAGCCTGGGCAACCGCCTTGACTATCAATTGGATGCCGCAGGCAATCGATTACAGACGCAAGCCAAAGATATCAACGGTAGTTTGCAGCAAACCCAGCAACAATTATTTGATGAATTCAGTCGTTTATCCACCGTCATCAATGGCACGGGCGATAGTGTTAATCTGACGTATGCCGCCAATGGAAGTTTGACTGATACCACCGATGCGCTGAGCAATAAAACCCGCAACAGCTACGATGCATTGGGCCGTTTAGCGGCGATACATGACCCGAACAATGGCCAAACCCAATATGGCTATGATGCGGCGGGTCGCACCGATTCAATCACCGACGCCAGCGGGCTTAAAACGACTTATCGTTACAACGGCTTTGGTGAGAAGACCCAACAAATCAGCCCAGATACCGGCGAGACGCTGTATGGCTATGACAGTGCAGGCAACTTGACCAGCGAAACCGATGCCCGTGGCATTACCGTCAGTTATGACTATGATGCGCTCAATCGTCTGATTGCCATGCGTTACCCCGATAGCAGTGAAAACATAGCGTTTACCTATGACAGCGTAGTCGGTGGCAATAAAGGTATTGGCCGTCTAACGGGCATCGTCGACCCATCGGGTAACAGGCAATTACGTTATGGCTCGCTGGGTCAATTGCTGCAAGAAACCTATACCATTGGCGGGCAAAGCTACACGCTAGCGTATCAATATGACAGTGCAGGTCAGTTAACAGGCATGATTTATCCCAGTGGTCGCCAAGTCGATTTAACCCTCAATTCGCTGGGTCAAATCGAGGCAATGTCAACCACCGCCAGCGTAGAAAACGCCACACCACAGAGTGTAATGAACAATGCAGCCTATTTGCCATTCGGGCCAGTGCGGAGTTTCAAACAAGGCAATGGGTTGCTCAATACCCTCAACTATGACCGCAATTATCAACTCATCAGCCAGACACTCACGGGATTGAAAAATCAGCAGCTGATTTATTCTGCCACGGGCAATATCACCGCGATTAATCAGCCAAGCGGTAGCAACCAAACATTCGCTTATGACAAACTCTCGCGCCTAATCAGTGCTACAGGGGATTATGGCAGTTTGGCTTACAGTTATGATGCAATTGGAAACCGCCTCAGTAAAACCGATAACGTCAGCAGTAGTGCTGAAAAGGTGGCGAATTATCATTATCGCCAAGGCAGCCATCACCTAGGTAAAATCACCATTGGCGATGTTGAACAACCGCCATCATCGTTTAGCCAGTTTAATCAGGCCAGACGAATGTCATCGGTGACCAATCGTCAAATGAAGACCAGCTATCAGTATGATTCGCGGGGTTTAAGGGTGAGTAAAACCACGCTCAATAGTCAGGGCAGTCAAATTCATTACCATTATGAACCCGGTGGCTTGCTAATTGGTGAATCGAATGAAAAAGGTATTTGGCAAAAGGAATACCTCTATTTTAATGCCCGGTTAATCGCGATGATTGATTATAGTGGGGTGAGCAATGGGGTGGTAAATGGCGGTGCTGGCCAAATTTATTACGCGCATAATGACCACCTCGGCACACCAAAATTATTGACTGACAGCACCGGAAAGCCGGTTTGGCAAGCCAGCTATACACCGTTTGGTTTGGCGATGATCAATGCTGATGCCGATAACAATGGTGTGGCGGTAACGCTGAATATTCGTTTCCCCGGACAGTATTATGATGTCGAAAGCGGCTTGCATTATAACTGGTTTCGTTATTATGACCCGGCGATTGGACGCTATGTGACCAGCGATCCGATTGGTTTGGCTGGGGGGGTGAATACTTATGGGTATGTTGGGGGGAATCCGGTTAATTACACAGATCCTCAAGGTTTAACTAGCCTGCGTTTCAATAGAGCAACTGGAGTTTTATTGGTTGATCCACAAATTGAAGGTAGAGCAAGTTACCCGCTAACCGCAACGTCAGGTGAAGATGGTTGTAGTTGTAGCGAAACGGAAAAAGACCGGGGACCAATACCTTATGGTCAATATAATATTAATTCTTCCGATGTGAATATCTTATCAAAATGGGAAACAATCAAAAGGAATCGACCTTCAATTTTGGGCGGGGGAGACTGGGGCAGTAGGAATGTAAAAATAACCCCCTTAGTTGGAACGGAAGTCTATAACAGAGATGGATTTTATTTACATGAAGGCACTTTAAATGGTAGTGCTGGTTGTATAGACATAGGAGGTGGTTTATTTGGAAATAAAAAAACGAAGCTGCTATTTGAAGATATTTTAAATGATCCTAATGGAAACGTACCACTAACTGTATATGGCCAATAACTCATGAAATTAACGATTCAAAAAGGATTAATTCATTTTCTAAGTCTACTTGTAGGGTATGTTTTAGGTTTTATTGTTTTTGCCGATTCACCCAGTCAACTTACTTTTGCAGGGGTAACAGCTTGGTGGTGCAGCCTGTATATCGGTTATATATTTAAGGTCGGCTGGCGGGCTATTATACCTTTTACTGTACTGTATTTTGGATTATCAATGATAGATTTTATTTTTGCTTTAAATATCATACAACAGGGTTCATCCGGCAATATCGTGGGTCATTTGATTATATCTTTGATTGGGTTCGTAATGATGGTTTCATCAGTCTTAATTAATACCTTTATTCGGTTTTTAATGGCAAGAATGTCGGTAGAATAAGTTGAGTTACTAACAGTGGCTGTCAATAATAACTATGAAGTTTATCTTAATTATTGGGATAGCCAAGTGTCAATTAATGCCAGCAAATTATGCCTTAGCATAGTCGATGGAACCTACCGCTCATCAATAATAGACAAGAACATTGTTGGTGTAACTGGGTGGTATGCTAACTATCCAGAAGGTATTTTTGTATTCTTTGAAGATGCTGATGGCCGCCTACTTATTGGTTGGGATGGTCATCTAATTGATGTTCAATTAATACACTTGATCTCTTGGGACTCTAGTGTCAGCGGAAGATTATTTGTTTGCTATGATAAAAACCAAATTGAGTTACTTAAAGTGCCATATCGAACATTAAAGCGATTAATGCTAAACCCGATAAAATTAGTCGGTGAGCTTGTAGCCCCTAATGATGATTGGGGATTAGTAGCAGATCTACCAAGCTTTATACATTCATGCTTTGTTGACGGTGATTTGCAAGGTAAGTATAAAAAGCTATTTCAACGTGAAGGTGTATAACTCCATCACCATGAACAACAAAAATAACGAAAAGAGGAATTATGAAAAAACACGATGCAATGATGACGCTATTGTTGTCCGTTTGTATTTTTACCACAACGACAACACTGGCAGCAGATCAAATTACTTATCAATATGATGCTATGGGTAATCGGATTGGTCAGTTTACCCCGGATGTGTTGCAGCTGGTTGATTTTGAATCCGGCACACTTGCGCCGTTTTATTGGCAGCATTCTGGCACTGCGTCTTGGCAAATCGATGGTGAAAACCCCATTGATGGCGATTATTCACTGCAAACTGGGGCGCTGAACGAGAATCAAAATAGTACAATCGCCACCACTATTTATGCCAGCGGCTTGCCTTTGAGTTTTGATCTGAAGGTTGATTTTGCCGACTCTGAAAGCAACCCCGAAAGTACTTTGCGGTTTTATATCGACGAGGTGCTGCAAAGTGAGTTTTCTGGCGAGGCGGCGCTAACCCGGGTGTTGTATCCGTTATCAGCCGGTAAACATCAGTTGCGATGGGTCTATGACGTGCCTGAAGAGGGGCCTGTGGGGATCATAAGCCGTAAAGCGACTATTATCCCGGCTCATCTAGCCAATATAGCTAATATAACGGCCTCCAGCGACAGCGTTTCGATTGATAACTTGTATCTGCCAGCTGTGCCCGACAGCGATAACGACGGCGTTAATGACAGTTGGGAATACTTGCATTTTGACCTACTCACTACGGATTTGTCGGCAGACAGTGATAATGACGGACTCAGCACATTGCAAGAATATCAAATTGGTACTGAGCCGATGGCAACAGATAGCGACAACGATGGCTTGCCTGATGGCTGGGAGCATAATTACGGTCTTAACCCGATGAATGCAGCGGATGCTTTGCTCGATAATGATAACGATGGTTTTTCAGCTTGGCAGGAATATCGTGCAGGCTCGTTTGATAATGATGCCAGCTCATACCCGCAAGTGGCTTATGTTGATTTTGAGGCGGCGGTGTTGAGTCCGCTTTATTGGCGTCATGATGGCAATACGTCGTGGCAAATTGATGCCAGTGCGATTATCGACGGTGATTATGCGTTGCGTTCTGGAGTCATTGGTGATGAGCAAACCAGCGTGTTCGAAACATCCGTCAGTGCCAGTGGCTTGCCGTTAAGCTTTATGCTGTCGGTCAGCTCTGAGGAAGGTTATGACGAGTTGGTTTTTTATATCGATGATGTAGAGCAGGGTTTATGGTCAGGCGAAATCGAAAACTTGAGTGTCAGTTTTCCCCTATCGGCAGGTCAACATCGGTTGAGTTGGATTTATCAAAAAGACAGTAGTTCATCAGAGGGCACAGATAGCGCCTGGATTGATAATTTGTCAATTCCGGTGAACTTTGATGCTGATAATGACGGCATTGATGACAGTTGGGAGTTATTGTATTTCAATGATTTAAACGCTGATTTAGCGCTGGATGATGATAATGACGGTTTAACTGCATCGCAAGAGTATCAGACCAAAACCAATCCAGCGGTTGCTGATAGTGATGACGACGGCATGAATGACGGGTGGGAAGTCAGCAAAGGTCTTAATCCGCTAGTTAACGATCATAGCGGCGATATCGACCAAGATGGCCTGAGTAACCTGCTGGAATATATCCTGGCACATGCTGATTACCCTGCCGATAGAGATGCGGATAACGATGGTATTGCCGATATTTTTGAGGTCAATAATAGTATGGATCCGCTCAATTCGCTCGATGCATTAATTGATAACGATGGCGACGGATTTACTGTTTGGCAGGAATATCACGGTCAAAGTAGTGATGCAGATCCCACCGATACACCCACAGGGATTTTGCTCGGTTTTGAAACTGATGCTAACTTTGGTCAATCTGTGAACGAGTGGTTGCTGGATGAGTCGCAAAGCTATCAGGGGCGCTTTTCATTACGGGCTGGCACCATTGGCGATGACCAAACTAGCACTATAGCCATCACTATTGACGCCAACGGTGAAACGGTGAGTTTTCAATTAATGGTGAGTAGTGAAGCAGACTATGATTGGCTGAGTTTTTATATTGATGACGTGATGCAGCAACAATGGTCTGGGCAACGGGGTTTTGAGTGGGTTGAATATCCGCTATCGTCAGGCCAACATCAGCTCAAATGGGTGTATGAAAAGGACAGCAGTGTCAGTGAAGGCAGTGACAGTGCCTGGATTGATAATCTTTATTTGCCAACGGCAATTGAGGCTAAATAAGATGAGCTTTAAAAAACTTGAAAACGACGTCATGAAAAAAGGCATTAAACACCGCAACAATGTTGTAAACTCTCGGGCTTTCTAATTAAGCAGGACGCTAACTATGCGACAAATAACCTTCATATTTCGGGGTCCGACCATATAGAGCAAATTAGGGTTACAGTTATCCTCAATATTCACGAGGTTGAAACCTCGTCTACGGCAGAGCTGATATGCCGTAGACGCGAATTCACCGAGGTGTCGGACCATCTCGTTTTTTGATTATCAATTGTTACCCTGTTTGATTGGTGCCATATTTCGTAACCATTCAGCGTAATTGATGATTCTGTGGATAAGTTTGAGCACGAGCTTTTTTATCCACAAAAGGTGGGCATCGCTGCGCTGTAGCGACAGCCCGGTCTATAAATGTCATCGAAGCGTCGAACCGTTGTGATACCACCCTTATGAATGGATGGTATTTGACAAAGAAGGCCATAGTTTCTATAAACCCGAACACCGAGAAAAGGTCTATCGACGGAGTTTGAATTTTGTGATGAAACATTTGCAGCTTGAACCATAAGCCAGTGGGGTTGGACTCCTACATGTCTACCCACAACCCCCTTACAATCACTTACAAACGCTAACGTTCCCCTTACAAATCCTGCCGAACGCTTACGTAAAGTTGTGTTAACTTAAACATAGTTAAATAGTAACAATATATTTACTTTGTTAATTAATGCAGTGATTGCTGCCTTGGAGTTCAGATGAAGAAAAGTAAACAACGACTGAGTATGTTGGCCTGGGGATTAATATCCGCAGGTTTAATCCAGCCGGTAATGGCTGCCACCGTACATGAGGCAAAACTGCCTTGGCACGCAAGGGACCTGTATGCTTCATCAAGTGGCGGTGACTGGTCAAACGTTGTCAAGGTTTATACTACAGATATAAATGGCGATAAAAACACTGATATTATCAGGCTTGAGGGGGCTGAAGGAGCAAATGCGTTTACAGTCCTGACGAGTAATAATCCTATTCCAGGGCAAAGTAATAGTTCAGCCGCCTATTATAGCGATCAAGCCTATTTTGACGATCCCTCGTTATATATCGGCAATCGAGCGCCTATACCGCTGTCTTTCAATAATCATATGAATGGTTGGGCGGTCAACTTGTTTTTTGGTCACTTTGACGAGCATCTTGGCACGGATATGATCCGCCAAGAATCAACTGCCCACTATGCACACGACAATTTTTTTAGTGCTCAATTAATGGGTAACTTTAAAGATACCGGCAATGGTAATGATTTTTGCTCCCAAACCGAACTACATTTTGGTTTTAATGGTTACATTGGTGCAGAAATACATGTTGGTGATTTCAATAACGATGGTTTTGACGATGTATTACGTGCTGAAACTGGCTCTTGGAGTGGTGATAATAATGACGAAGTGAATATCCATTATGGCGGCACCGGCAGCAGGGCGGCAGCTGGGATGTATAACTGCGACAGTGGTGAGACTAAACTTGGATTAACTAAAGCCCCTAACGAGTTTGTTATTGACCCTAGTAGTCAAGGGACTGATGCCAATCTCAATCATATATTCGATATGGTCCATGCCGATGTGATGATTGGTGATTTTAATGCCGATGGTTTTGATGATATTTTCCGCTTTGATACCGATGACAGAATTGGCCAGTTGGTAAACAACAATAATCATGTTGCGGCGGACATTTGGTTTGGACTAGATAATAAAGAAGGCCGAATGAAGCGTAGTTTTATCTACGATGATAGCGATGGCGATTGGTTATTTAGCAGCACCGACGAACGTTTAGATGACTTTAAAACTCAGACATCGACAAAAAAACGCATTGGCGATTTTAATGGTGATGGTGCTGATGATATTCTGACTTATTCTGAAAACGATATTCAAATTTTATTGAGCCGGGCAGTAAAAGCTGACAAAAACCCAGCAGATAACACCAAAGTGATTTTCGACAAACGCCGACTGGGCCTTTTTAAAAAGGTGGTATTAGATAACGTCTTAGACTTTAATCTGGATGCCGCTGGGGTTGATGTTAAAATCGCTGATTTTAACCAAGATGGTCGTGATGATGTGTTGGTTTACAATAACCAACCTTATATTCTTTACTCGCAAATTCCAGATAGCAAAGCTAATGGTGGTGCGCCGCTGGCTTTAACCGCGATAAAACATACCACCACCTTGAGGTTACTTAAAGAGTACAACGATGGATTTTCCGCCAATAAAATCGGTACCAAAAGGTTAATAGAGGTCGCTGATTTTACTGCCGATGGCTACCCAGACATTCTTTACGTACCAACCAATAAAGCAAACGCGGTTTTATTAGCCACCCCGCCATACAATCCATTAGATGAAATTAAAGCTCGTCACTCAGGTACCGTGACTCAAATGCAAAGTGTCAGTCAAAAATCTCGAAACTTTGTCTTTTTTAACGACAATGGCACCTTGAAATATATGGCTCGGAATGAATTGGGCTGGCAAACCGCTAAAAACGTACCTCTTTACCTTAATAGCGGTAATGCTAGATGTAACAATGACTTACCTGTTGATGGTTTACATTTAGACCCTAGTCAGTTCGAGCAAAGCCAACCGAGTTATCAAAGTGGTAAGGAATATTTTACCAAACCTGAATGTAATGCCAGTTATAATGGTGAAGCGTTTGATGTTATCGCAGATAATCAATATATTTACCTATTTCGTGCTAAAGGTGAACGAGTATTACTCGACCGTTTTGTTTATACAAGCGAAAATAATAACCTGCAACGTTTAATTGAATCTCGTTATAAAATCTCAGGTCAACGCTATAAAGTCCCTGCTGGGGTAGTCGTTGGCACTGATCCAACAAAATCCAATAGCACCGGCAGCTCTGCGGCGATTTCTATACAAGATAGTTTTGATGAGCGGTTTTTTGAACCTGCCTTTGAGGTACCTTTTACCAGCCAAAAAGTCAATGGTCAATATTGTTCAATTGGCGCTTTAACGGCCAGTTTAATGGCCGATAAAATAGCGGGTCATCGATTTGTCTTAGGCACCAGCTGTAGCAATGGAGGCACCCTTAAATTGGCCACCATTCGCAAGGGTGAAAGTGAACCTTTTAACGTCAAAGACTTTTCTTTCAAAGATGATAATGGTGTAACGGTAAACGTACCAGGTGTCTCTCAATATGTTGATAGCATTGCCTATTACCCGATCACCAATCTTGATAGTTTAACCTATGCCACCAAAGTCAATGCCACTCAAGTCGGTACCAACAAGATTATCGAGGAGAGCCTGGACATTGAGCTGATATTGGCGGTGAATATGAATGAAAATGGGGCGATAGGGTTAAGAAGTCGACATATTCCGATGACTCAATTTGGTGGTTTTAGCGATAACTCAACGCCTAGAAAACCGTATCAAGGGTTTCCGGCAACCAATGCCAATAAGATGACTTCTCCTGCTAGAGTCCATTTCAGTAATGATGGTTTTGTTCATATGTACTGGCGCGGTAATAACAGCAGCTTTAGTCAAAATCATCAATTATTTGAAGCGGTATTAGACCCACACCTGACGCTTGAAAATAATAATTTATACGCCAATTGGAATATCACTGCCGCCCAAGCCACAGAAATTGAAAAGCTCAGCTGGCCAGAAGTCACCAACGGCTATAAGAATCTTTTTGCCCCCGCGAATCCGACTTTTGACACGTTTAATCCACAACTGTTTAAACCGGCTTTCGGTACTTATTATTATCTATACGACGAACCTTTAGGGAGTAATTTTTTAACCCCACTGGTTTTTGAATATGGCGTATTGGTCGATAATTTTAATGCAAAAGATGGCATATTGCAGCGTACTTTTGTTGATGCTTTAAATATCAATGGCAACCGTCAATTTGCCTTCTCACGACAAAATATGTTTAAGTTAAAAGCTGAATATGGTGGTCGAATCTCTACTGATCTAGAGATGATTGGTTATATTGAAGGTGCGCCACCAGTACCAAAAGAAAATATGGGCCGTGACCAAAATGGTAAGTGGGGTTATAGTGCAGCAGCGTCTGAAATCAGCCTAGCATTTGACAGTAGTACTAAGGTCGGCTCAACCGGAGATGATAGTGGTGGTTTTCAAGTAAACGCTGAATATGGTTTAGGTGCTGATATTTTTGCAACTAAAATATATGGCTACGTCAATGCGAGTTTGGCCTTTGCTGCCAATAGTGGTACAACAGAAGAGTTATCTTTGGAGCAAACTTTAACCCGTAAGGCATTTATTACCGGCGTACCACCTGCTGCTGAATGTACGGGTATTCAAACACCCTATCAGGATGCTTGTTATAAGACTGAGACAGATGGTAGTAAAACCGAGTTATGGCACCCACATAACGAAGGTAGCATTTTTGCCACATCATTGCAGGTCGATTCTTATGCCTTGCGCCATCCAGTAACCAAAGCGTTGATCGGTTATCAGCTTGACTTTCAAAATGCGATTAATACCCAACAAAGCATCAACTTTAATATTAATCCTGAATATCAAGTCGCAGGCTCTCTAGATGGCTTTATCGGTAATGAACAGGTCAGAAGCATAACCACCGCTTCGCCTTATAAAAGTTACTTTAAGCCAAATCAAGAGCGTCAATGGTTAGATAAAGATGAACGACAAAAGCAGGAGCTGTTGCAACGTTATGAGCAAGCTAAAAGCACAACCTCAGGTACATCAGCAAGTGGCTTTGTCAATGACCAACTACTCATTGCTAAAACGGCTATTTCAGATGGCGCTTGTTTGATACAAGAATCACGCTCGGCTGCATCAATAACCGATTATTATGGCCACTCTGTAGATGTTAGCGTAAATGCCGGATATGAGTACTCTCAAACGGTTGGAAAAACCATAAAAGCGCAAGTTGGCGGATTCTACCAACGTCAATTTAAACAAGAAAAGGAAAACAGTGAAAGTATCACGTTTACGCCAAATTTAAGCTGTGATATTGCCAGTGAAGTTCAAGGTCCTGATAATAAAACATTACCTTGGGCGGTGAATGCTTACACGGTACGTAGTTACTTCTTACCAGCATCTTTGAATAACTACACTAACTTGTATGAGAAGATCATTCACCCGACTAACCCAGGTGATCAAACCTCAGCTTTAAAACAGGTATTGGCCAATGCAGAACAATCGCCACGTAAAATTTGGCGCATTACTCACCGTGTTGATGCTGTGAGCCGAGCGATGCAAAACCCGTTTGGTGGCTAGTTTTAAAATAGCATCACGTTAAGTCAGTGCTCACCTTACCATAAGCTAAGGTGAGCACTTTTCAAGCCCAATCAATTTGAGGATATCACCATGAAATCAACATTTTTAACCCTTGCGATGTTTTGTGCGTTACCCGCGACTTTGCAGGCACAAACCCTATTATTTAATGATGGACAACAGCCCCATCCCATTACCATTGATGATAATCAAGCCAGTTTAAGTTTTGCTGGCAAAAGTAAAGTCCCGGCGAATGCTAACTACTTAGCCGGTTTTGCCAACCAGCATTGGTTTGTAGCCGATAAAAACATCGATAAAACCGTTAGCACCCAGGCGCTTTATGAAGTTAAAGCGGATGATTGGCAAGTGAATACCGCAGTCCCTACACTGGCCAGTAATAAAGGGCTGTTAGCCGCTTGCCAAACCTTTGCCAGCGAGCAAATCAATAGTTATCGACTGAGCTTAAACAATGGCCGAATGAATATTTATGACGGCAAAAGCAGCCAACAGCTGGCCAGCGTGCCGTTAAAAGCTGAAAAAATACACCATGTATTGTGTGGCAATATTGATGCCGATATGACCCCTGAGCTACTGGTATTGGTCAATGAAGGCAAACAGCTTAAACTACATATTATCGCTGAAAAATCGTGGCAACAAGAAACCACCTGGCAGCAAAAAACCATCGGCCCTGACACCAAAGGCAAATACTCAATAGTGCCACAAATGAACTTTCATAGCCTCAATCAATTAGAAATATGGCACCAAGATGGCCAACAACAGCAGCAAAAAGTCGCCATCTTTAAACCTCATCAATTGGCCAAACCTTTTGGTTATCAAGCTAAAGATTTTGACACGGTATGGGTTAACTCAACCGGGTTAAGTAAAGCCGGGGCAAAAATGATGTGGAATTTTGGTGCGACGAGTGTCCATCATTTAAATAAATATTTAAGCTCTTTAGGCATTGAACAACTCACTAATCAAAGCGTTTATAAAAAAAGTGTCAAAAAATTTGTGGCGCAAATGGACCCTAACCAACACCCTAAAGCCGCCAAAGAACTCAGCCAAATGTTTTTAAAATGGAAGACTAATGGGTGATGTTTGGCCAAAGAGGCGATGGTTTTTATCATTATTGGTGTCGCTTGAATGAAACATTGGCAGATTAAATCGCCTTGAGGTTCGAATTGAGACATAATTGGTGGCAGTAAACCGACCATTATTCAACTATTTAGGACACTCCATGCAAATCTCACGACTTAAGCTTGAAAACTACGCGTGTTTTAAAACGCTGGATATCAAGCTAGCCACTAAAGACGACGGTGAGACTGGTTCGAATATCACCGTAATTGTGGGTAATAATGGTGCAGGTAAAACCAATATATTAAACGCTATCGCCACAGGGCTTAGTTGGTTTGTTGCCAGAGTTAAGGATAAAGACGGAGAAGGTCAGCCTATTGCTCAAGGTCGGATTAGAAATGGCACCGCTTTTAGTACACTGGCGTTTACTGGGTGTGTTAATTATTGGTATCATGAAGGGGATCTAGATCTAGATTTTGAATTAACCACGGTTCGCAAAGGTGCTGAAACTGATGGAATGACTAACAACATTAAAGGTACCATGGACTACCCAAAAGCAGACCTTCCTATCGTCGCTTATTATGGCATCGGCAGAAGAACGGTTGACAAGGTTATTTTTGATGCGCTGGAACCCAAAACACACAACTTGCGCTCGCCACTGGATGCTTATGAAAATGCACTCAATCCTGAATATGATTTCAGGGATTTTTTTGAGTGGTTCCGCTACCGTGAAGATATTGAAAATCAAACGGCACCTCATGTTAGCGTCATGCGTCTGTTAGAAAAGCATACTGACAAACAGGGTGACGTTTATAAAAATATGCTGCAAGAGCAAAAAAAGCTGCAAGACAAGGCGTTGACTTGTGCACGAGAGGCGATAACCTTCTTTTTATCACAAGGTGAACCGTCTTCTTTTGACAAATTATACATAGAGCGCAGTCCTGCTTTATCAATGATGATCAACAAAAATGGCAGTTACCTGTCTATAGACCAGCTGTCTTATGGCGAACGGTCGATATTGACCATGGTAGGGGATATTGCTCGTCGGTTAACCATGCTCAATCCATCACTTGAGGATCCACTCCAAGGTGATGGGATTATTCTTATTGATGAACCTGAAACTCATTTACACCCCAGATGGCAGCAACGTATTTTAACTAATTTAGAGAAAATGTTTCCTAATGTTCAATTTATTGTTACGACCCATAGCCACCTGTTATTGACGACAGTCAAAAAAGAGCAAATTGTTGTACTTACCGACGACAATGCAGTAACCCCGATTGGTAATACTTTTGGCGAACCCAGTGATTATGTTCTTACGCAAGTATTAGGTGTTGATACTCGTCCTCCTTTGGCGCATAGCGCTGCATTGCAAACGTATTTAACCTTAATTGAATCAGGGTTAGGCAAATCAGCCGATGCCGAGACGTTACGGATTAAGCTCGATCAGATGATGGGCGCAAACCATTCTGACTTGAAAGCCGCAGACAGGGCTATTCAACGTAAGGAGTTGCTTGGTTAATGCGAACAATAAAAAAATTAAATTCGGGTAATAACCATAACCTCATCACTGCACAAAAAAACAATGGCATACCAGCTTCAAGTGCTGCGGCGACAAATGCATGGAGTAACTTCAAAGATAAAAATCATACCCTTTTTCATCAGCTGTTAGTCGAACAGTATGGGTTGTGTTGTTACACCGAGCTTAATTTAGCTGATTTAAAAGCAACGCATAATATTGGTTCTCACTTTGAACACGAACAACCAAAAAACCAGTATCCAACAAGAACCTTCGATGAAGGTAACCTGTTGCGTTGCGTGTTAGATAGCGCTGACTTATCCGTTTACAGCGGCGAAAATCGGTTTGGTGGGCATTACAAGGACAACAATCCACATCTCAGCTATGACGAAACCCGTTTTATTTCACCACAATCACCTGATTGTCGACGTTACTTTGTTTATTTACCTCATGATGGCAGTGTGGTTGCCAGAGTTGATTTAGACATTAGTGAACAGAACAAAGCGCAATATATGATTGATTTGTTGAATCTTAACGCGCCATTTCTCAAGGCTGAAAGAGCGCGTTCATTCAAAGAAATAATCGCTGAGATAGATAAACTGATAGATGACGGTGCACTTGATGCGATGGCGAATTTGGCCGAATGCGAGCTAACACTAACCGAACGTCAGTATCCTGAAATAGAAAAACCAGCATTCCCTCAATTACGTGCTTTTCATTCTGCGACCCTCATCCTATTTGGCACTTTGGGCCTTAATGTTATTCAACAGCACTGTAAGGAGATTGAATAACAAACTGCTCTATTACTCACCAGTTTGACTTTTTTGGTTGATTTATGTACATTGTGCGGCTGCTCAGCAGGGAAGGCTTCCTTGCTGGGTGACACATTGAATATATTATAAAAGGAAACTACATGAAGAACTCTGCCATTGCCGCTGCTGTTTTATTGGCGTTAACACCTGCTATAAGCGCTGCACAAACTGACTTAACCATCCCGCAACAACTGAATATCTCCAAGAGCAATAGCTCCAGTAAAAAAGAAAACACCCGTTATATTGTGACGTTTAAGCAATCAAAGAATAGTGCTGGGCGATCAGCAAATTCAACCCATGCAGCTCATTCATCCAGTGTCTTTGGTAAGCAAGGGTTTTCGGCTGATAAGGCGAACGATTTAGTTCAACAGCTCGGTGGTCAGATTAAACGTAACCTCAAATCAATTTCAGCGGTTGCCGCTGAACTATCTCCTGGTCAATTAAAACAACTGCAAAACAATCCAGAAGTTTTATCAGCTGAGCTAGATCCATTACGTACTAGCCAAGCGGCAACGACACCTTATGGTATCTCTATGGTACAAGCGGATTTGCTCAGTGATGGTGCGATTGGTAACCAAAAAGTGTGTATCATCGATACCGGTTATGACATTAATCATGAAGACTTAATGAGTGGTGCCAATGTTACTGGTGAGGTCAGCAACACACTGACTGCTAGCGTAGATTTGGGCGAATGGTCTACCGATGTTTATGGTCACGGAACACATGTTGCGGGTACGATTTCTTCATTAAATAATAGCGTTGGTACCGAAGGGGTTTCGCCTAATGGCAAGCTCAATTTGCATATCGTTAAAGTGATCCACAGAGCTAACTATTGGGAATATTGGGGTTCTGATGTGATTGCAGCGGTTGAACGCTGCCAAATTGCCGGGTCTACGGTGATTAATATGAGTATGGCGGGTACTTCAGCTAGTGTTGCCGAGGAAGCGGCTATCGATGCGGCTTATAACAGTGGCGTTTTATTGGTGGCGGCTGCGGGTAACCGGGGCAGCAGTAGTTATCATTATCCGGCTTCTTATGACTCAGTGATATCTGTCGGTGCAGTTGATGATACTAGCGCGGCATGGGTTTATACGCAAAAAAATGATCAGGTAGAATTGGTGGCACCGGGCGTTGGTATTGAGTCAACCTTGCCAAATAATCGTTACGGTAAAATGGATGGCACCTCAGCGTCGACCCCCTATGTTGCTGGTGTTGCGGCTTTGGTTTGGAGTCATCATCCAGAATGTAATAACACTGAAATTCGCAATGTGCTGACGCAAACGGCTACTGATTTAGGCGATGCAGCCCGAGATGATACTTATGGTTATGGCTTGGTTCAGGCCAAAGCGGCGTTGGATTTGCTCGATGAAGGCGGCTGTGACGGTATTTTGAATTCTCCCCCTTTTATTAACGATGTGCCTCCGCGTACAGCCACCGAAGGGGTGTTTTATGTGCACTTGCCTGATATGGGCGATCCGGATGACTTAGCAGGAAGAAATGATATAGGCACACCTAGTATTATCAACAAACCGGCATGGATTAACTTTGATCCACTGTCTGCTGAATTAGTGGGTTTGCCAACTAATGACGATGTAGGTGTCTACAATGATATCGAAATTATCTTAACCGATAGTCATGGTGCGACGGCAACAACCGGTGCTTTCACTATTGAAGTATTTAATGTCAATGATGCGCCTGTTATTTCAACGGTGCCAGAAAATACAGTAGCTCAAGATGGCAACTATCAATATATCGTGGCTGCTGATGATATTGACTTAAACAGCACACTAACTTATTCCGCGCCAACATTACCTAGCTGGATGACCTTCAACCCCAGCACTAAAACACTTAGCGGTACACCAAGCAATGAGAACGTCGGTTCACATTCAGTTGAATTGCAAGTGAGTGATGGTACAGCGATTGTTACTCAGGCATTTAGTCTTGAAGTGACTAACGTCAATGATGCGCCAGCTATTAGTGGTACTCCAGCTAACAGTGTTAACGAAAACCGCAGTTATACCTTTACTCCAACAGTGACTGATTTGGATGGCGATAGTCTGACTTATAGCATTACTGGTCAACCGGGTTGGGCGACTTTTAATACCACTAGCGGTCAACTGAGTGGTACGCCAGGTGGTACGGGGGCAGCAAGTTTTGACGGCATCGTACTGACTGTTGATGATGGCAATTTGACCGACCAGTTGACCTTTTCGATTACGGTTGTGCCTTCGGTTTACAGTCAATGGACTGATAGCGGTGGCGGGTCTGATCATCAAACATGGACGCCAGCGGCTCACAGTCAAATCGCTGATTTCAGCCAATCTCGTGGTTTTAAACAAGCCCAGACTCGCACTGAACAACAGCAAGAGTTGAGTGGTAGCACCGTGGTTAATGTCGGTGGTTTGATAACGCATAACCGTACTATTGATGAAACTGAGAACCGCAGTGTTATTGTTAATGCGGGTGTATGGTCCAAGGTTGCTGCTGTTTATGAATGTAGTGAGTGGTCACCAACTACTGATACCGTTGATTTTGGTCAGGCATATACGCAGTCTCGTGATTGTAAGCAAGATCAACAACGGACTTGGGGTTACGATGTTGATAGTGTTCCTGTTCACAGTCGTGTTGAAGCTAACACGATCACAGTAAACGAGTCACAAGCGGCTACTGGAACTAAACAAAACTGGGTCAGCACCACCTCAACCTTTACCGCATGGGCGAATGAAGGTAATCGTTATGACTACTCAGTTTGGGCTCCAGCGCCGAGCACACAAACGGCTCATTTTGACCAGTTACGCAGTTATAGCCAAAACCAGTTCCGCATGGAGCAGCTGCGTGAAATTGATACCATTTCAAATCAAGTTCGTGATGCTGGTGCTGCGATTAAACGCACTCAAACCATTAGCGATAATGAAGATCGAGGCGTACTAGCACTTGCTCAAGCTTGGGCAGATAGTGGTGCAGTTTACCAGTGTAATGCTTGGTCTCCAGCCGCTGATACCATTGATAATGGCACCAACTTCAACCAAAACCGTAGTTGTCAGCAAAACCAAGATCGCACTTGGTCTTATGAAACCGGTCTGACGGTTTTGCATACCCGTGTTGAATCAAAAGCTATCACGGTAAACGAGTCACAAGCGGTAGTGGGTACTAAGGTAATCGAAGGTATTTGGTCAAATGCGACGTCGTTAGGTAGAAGTGGTTGTACACATGATGTCGAGGCTGCGATTGCAGTACATCCCATTGGTTCAGCCAGTAGTGGTGCTTGTGCTACGCCAGGTGTGACGGTGCAGTGGTCGCAAGTCCTGACGTATAATGGATATTGCGTCAATGATCAGGATGATAGCTATGACCGTTATGATATCGGTTATTTCGAGCAAACTTGCGAGTAGGTTGTGGCTTTACAGTGATGGATGACTTTATTCGGGTGATCGCAACGCGATCACCCGTTAATTTCTCGCGAATATTTACAAGGTTAAAACCTCGTCTGATTTCAAATTTGCGGCATAGGCCAAAATCACGATTTGCTTTTTTTCGCCTTTAGTGATATTTCCATGTCAAAACTGGCGGCGATATCATCGGCATTCTTTTTATATGCATTCACGGTAATATTTAATGTTTTGGCGATGCCCTCTGCGCTCGAATCGATGATGGCTTGTTTAATGCTGGCATTATCTGTGGAAACAAAAGTCATGTCACTATCGGCTTTGAGTTCATAAGTGCCGCTAAACTTTTTAACCAAAAAAGATACAGGTATCTTTAACTGACGGCTGCTGGTCACCACAGTGATGCCGGGAACAACCTCAGCACCCACGGTCAGGCTACCAAAATACATTGAGCCATAGGGGTTTTTATTCTTGCGATTTAACTTCAACAAAACTTGTGTTCGGCTATCATCCAAATGAGTGATAAAAGGTCGCACAAAGAAAATCATCGGTGACTTTATTGCAGTAAAAGCCCAAAGCTCCAACGTCCGCTTCCATAAGATAGTAATGCGGTTATCTGCTGCTATCCCTTGTTTTATATCAGTTTTCATTATTTGCTCTCTATTTTGTGTTATTGTTTTCGGGTGAAAATGGCGCTGACTCTGACAATCCGGTTTTCATTCACCGACAAATAAGCATTAGCATAGGCATTGAGCTTACCCACTTTTTGAATATCGACACGAGCCTCAATCCAATCACCAATTTTGGCACTTCCAGCAAAATCAATACTCAGATGAGAGGTTAATAAATCGCTGATCGCAGGGTCTTGGGAAGTCGCTACCGCATAACCAAGCGTCACATCGGCAAGTGTGGTTAAAAATCCGGCATGAGCAATGCCTCGGCCATTGGCGGATGTCGCATCAACATGAGTGCCTATCACTAAACTTTCACCCCAGCCCTGAAAAAAGTAATGACCAAGATGGTCGAGGAAAGGTGAAGTACGAAAAAGGGGTTTAAATCCTTCAGGAATATTTGGCATTTGGTGGATCCTCTTTTTATTTAATAGGCAGAAACGGTCGCTAATGCGGTTGCCACCAAATTTTCTTTACCCCGGCGCACAGAATAGATATCGGCCCTAGTGATCACCTGACTCATGGTCGATTTTATGACATAACCCTTACCGATGATGTAGTCACCAACTGCTGGGCAAATAAAATTGATCTTGTATTCAGCAGTCACCACATTGCCCACTTTTGAAGCCGCAGCCCAACAGCAGGCACTGTCGGCGACAAAACCAAGTATGGCACCATGGGTAAATCCGCTATGTTGCTTCAGGTTTTCTGTCAGTGGCACTTTCAGTTCAGCATAACCATCTTCACAAGCAATCACTTGTGTATTTAACAATTGAGTAAAAGGCGAGTCTTTTAACGTTTCAATTAATTGTTCTAATGTAATTGGGGTGCGAATGGTCGCGGCAACATTTTTTTTCTGGGTTCTGGCCATGGTATTACTCACACTGCTTCTTCGTTACTAGGTATACCTTCGAACCGGGTTAATTGATTATCAATAAATCGCTGTTTGGTTTTAAGGCGTTGTATTTTGCCACTGGTAGTCTGTGGAATGGTATTGGTTTTGATGAAAACTATTTCATTGATACTGATATTATGTCTGGAATTTACGCTACTTAGTGCACCATATTTAAGTGTTTCAAGCTCGTGGGGTGCTAACCGTTTGAGAAATTTTCTTTCTAATTCTTGAACCGCCACCAAAATGTTGCTGGTGGCGGTGGCCACCTGAAAAACAGCCACATGATTGTCTCTAAAGGCATGATCAGACGCCGATAGGGTAGCCTCAATATCTTGGGGATAGTGATTTTTTCCATCAATAATCACCAGCTCTTTTAATCGCCCGGTGATCACAATATTATCATTATGATCAACATAACCTAGATCACCGGTGCGTAGGTAAGTCTCACCGGCCAATTCGGTAAAAATCGTTGCATTCAACTCACTGCGTTGCCAATATCCCTGAGTAACTGATGGTCCGGCAATCACTATTTCACCGACTTCATTGCGCTTCAATTCATCGCCTGTTTTTGGCTCAATGGTTCGTACGCTCATACCATTGACGGGTTTTCCACAAGAAACAAAGGTGTCCTCTATGCTGCCGCTGTTGTTTAGTTCATCGGTAATGCTGATGGGTTGTGAGCCGTCGTTATCCGCCGTTATTAATCTCGACACCGTGGGTTTATCCTGGTGCGGACAACCACAAACAATTAAAGTCGCTTCGGCCATACCATAACAGGGTAAAAAAGCTCGCTCTGAAAACCCTAGGTGAGCAAATTTTTCAGTGAACTGCTTCATCACAGCGGCTTTAATCGGTTCAGATCCATTAAAGGCGACCACCCAGGCACTTAGATCAAGAGTGCCTATTTTCTCTGTATTTATTCGCTTAACACAATGTTCAAAAATAAAATTCGGACCACCAGTGGCCGTTATCTTTCTATCGGAGATGGTTTTTAGCCATACTTTGGGTCGCTGCACCACCGTCACCGGATCCATCAAATACACCGGGCAACCGACATAGAGCGGCTGTAAAACGTTTCCTATCAAACCCATATCGTGATGTAAGGGTGTCCAGCCTAACACAATACTGTCTTTTGAGTTGCCGAATATCTTGGCGATCATTTGTAAATTCGCGATGATATTCTGATGTGAAATGATCACCCCTTTTGGCTGCGATGTCGAGCCGGAGGTATATTGCAGAAACGCAATATCACTGGCTTGCGGCTGCAGCGGTTCAAATGGCAATAATTCTAGTTGATCTGCACTGAGTGGTAATATTGTCAATTGGCTGAATTCACACAGTGTCTCGGCAAACCACTGGGCATCCTGGGTGGCGCAAATACAGCCACTGGCCTGAGCATCGGCAATGATCGTACTCACATGCGTTATACCATTTTTCCGTGTAGGTAAGCTTATCGGCACTGGTATCATGCCAGCATACAAGCTGCCGTAAAACGCAATCAGAAATTCGACGCTGGTGGGTAATACGATAGCCATTCGCTCACCAGCTTGGTGATCTTTGCTAATCAATGCGGCGAATGATTTGGCATAACAGTCAATATCCTGATAGCTATGCGCAGCAACAACTTCACCTTTCGAATCAAGAAAATGATAGGCGATGTCCAGTGGTTTTTCAGCTGCCCTGTTTTGCAACATCTCAACCAAATGCGTAAAGTCCATCAATGCCTCCTATTTCGCAACGACAAAACGTGTATTCAACTGCTGCAATGACCGGGTAATAACACCCTGATTGGCCCACTGTGGCGTCGATGTATCCGTTAATTCAAATCGAGATACCTGTTTAAGCAGATAATCAAATACCATCATCGCCTCCGTTTTTGCCAGATGCTGGCCAATGCAGTTATGCATACCGACACCAAATGCCAGATTAACGTGTGCTGGACGGGTAATATCAAAGACATCTGGGTTTTCAAATACCGCCGGATCACGATTAGCAGAACCAATACATAATAATAATTTGTCTCCTTTTTTCATGCTGTGACCTGAGACTTGTATTTCATCATTGATGATGCGCACGGTTTGTTGCAAAGGAGCTTCGTAGCGTAAAATTTCTTCTATGGCCAATGGCAATAACGCCGGGTCATTGCGTAGCAGCGCCCACTGTTGCGGATTTTTGGCAAAAGCCAGCACGCCACTACTGATAACACTCTTTGTCGTCTCATGACCAGCAATATAAGTCAGTACGCAACCAACCACGATCTCTGTGATGCTGAGTCGATCCTCACCGAGTCTCGAATCAATGAGGCGCGAAAGCAGGTTATTGCGGGTTGACTGTGTAGTGTCAGCTATTAACTGTTCAAAATAGCTGATACAGGCGGCAAATGTTGCTTCAAACTTTTTAATTCGACGGGCGGTGTGCAGGCTTGGATCTAAAATTTGCCGCAGAAACAGTAGCTGTTCGTCTAGTTCGGCCATTTTGTCTTCAGCGACGCCCAATAGACGACTGATTGTCATCAATGGTACCTGATGGGCCACTTCAGTGACAAAATCAAAGGTTTCGCCGTCTAGATGCGGTTCGAGTAATTCAGCCACCGTCGCAGCGATCAGGTCGTTAAACTGATGCAGCGAAGCGCGGCTAAACCCTTTGTTCATCAGTTTTCTCAACCGTGCATGATACGGTGGATCGGTAAATACAATTGCACTTTTGCCCAGTTCAACGAGATTCGGAATGTTGCCCTGCTTCAGCTCGTTGACCGAATTTGGAATATAGCGAACACTGGTAGCAGCATTTGACATTAGCGAACGAATATCGCTAAACCGGGTGATCATGTACATGTCATTAGCCAATGCAAGCACCGGTTTTTGTTGCCGTAATTTAGCATAGTAGCTATAGGGGTCTTGCTGAAAATCCAATGAATAAGGATTGAATTTAAGCGCTGTGTCATCGGCATTCATTGTTTGCACCGGTTCATTGCAATGTACTCATGGTTTCTAAATTTATTGATTAATAAGCCTTATTATTAAGACGGCATCGCGTTTGTTGTGATAATTTTATAGACACTAAATAGCCTTTAGTTGAATGCGCAAAAGTACCATTTGGCCAAGGTAAAAACCGCTGCTAACCAATTTCAAATATTTCACATACTTGTCAAACGTTTGCTGTCCATATTTGGCAATGACCGTTTCTTTTTTTGCCTTTAGGCTGCGCAACCATAAATCACAGGTACGACCATAATGAACGCGATCATTGCGATATTCTGTGACTTCAAACAAGCCATCGCTTGCGGCAAATATCTCAAAAGGCCGGGGTAATTCTGAGTCCGGGAATATCTCATTTTGCGTAAACAGATTTTTGTTTTTCTCATTCAAATTGCCATAGGCAATCGTTTGCAAAGAAACATAACCCTTGCTGTTGAGGAATGTTTTACATTTTCGAAAGAATTCTCTGTATACGGCAATTTTATGTTGTGAATCAATTCCCGGTTTGGCAAAGTGTTCAAATGCGCCAATAGAGACAATTCCGTCATAGCCTTCGGTGGGCTCATGGTCGAGCCAGCCATGCCTTAAAATCTTCACTTTATCGAGATCAAGCGCTTCAACATAGTCAGCTTGAGCATCACTTAGAGTCAGACCGTCGGCAGCAACAGCATTGGGATTCGCCATATGGGTGCGGATCAAAGACCCCCAGCCACAACCGATATCCAGCAAGCGGCCACCTTTGCTTAATCCTGCCCGGTTTAAATGCCAATCGAGTTTCGCTTGTTGAGCTTGGTCTAGATCTTTTTTATCAATGTCATCCAACCATAGCGCAGCCGAATAGGTCATTGACGAGTCGAGCCACTCGCTATAAAAATCATTACCGAGATCATAATGATATTGAATTGATTCGGCAGTCGCGCCAATGCCATCGGTTATTGAATTCATTGCAGTATTCCAATCGGTTACAGTTGTAGTTCTTCGACAATTGCGGCAGAAACCTCAGCAATATCACTGGCTTCAAACAATAAGGCAGGACTGATATCGGCATCCAGATAATCTTCCAGATCACCAATCAATGCCACGGCTGCCGCCGAACTTAGACCGAAATTCTCAAAAGGCATGGTCACATCAATTTTATCTACAGGAATATCGACTAACTCAGACAAATAATTTTTAATCCAATCTTGAATTTTATCTTTATTCATTTTGTTTTCTCCATTTGTTTTTTATATAAAATACTTTCTTTTGTCGGTATCTTGATATGAGATACTAGCCCCAGTTTTTCACTGAGTTTGATAAACCAGTAGGCCGGATCGACGCGATACCATTCCAATGCAAATGAGGCTGAGCCAGGAAAAGCATGGTGATTATTGTGCCACGCCTCACCAAAAGTAAATATCGCCAAAATACCAGCATTATGGCTGTGGTCATTGGTTTGAAAGCGGCGCTTGCCGATCCGGTGCAAAATTGAATTGATAAACCAGATGGTGTGACCCGTCAACGAAAGGCGGACCATGCCGCCCCACAAAAAACCGGCTAGCGCACCGCCAATGCTCATGTGATATAAACCACCAATCAATGTCGGCATGAGGATCCCAACCATGACGATGCGATAATAATGCTTGTCGATGTTGCCAATCGACTTATCTTTAACAAGATCGGGCACATAATGGACAACATTGGGGTATTCGTGTTTGCGCATCCAAGTCAAGTGGGAGTGGAGAACACCTTTGAGGTTATTCACCAAACCACCGTTATGCAGGTTTGGCGAATGCGGATCACCGGTTTCATCACTACATTCATGATGTCGTCGATGCAAAGCAGCCCAGGATACCACACCGCCTTGGCCGGCCAGTATGCCCGATACATGCAATATTTTTCGCAGTAATGGTTTGGCTTGATAGGAACGATGGGTAAAAAGACGGTGATAACCTGCCGATATGCCGATACCGCCAATGAACCAAAAACTGATAAACAGGCCGATTTCCATCCCGCCAAAAGGCAAATATGGCAGTGATAAAAACGCGATCAAGGTGCCTATCATCGGTGTTATATCCAGCAACCAAAAGTGTTTGGCTTGCATTTTATGGATATAACCATTGCTGAAAACCTTTTTTCTTTTCTTTGAATCGACAAAGGTACCAGACATTTGCGGATCTGCCGTATGCTCATCTGTATTCATTTTACTTCCCAACAATTCAATAGATTTCTTATTAAAAAAACGGGTGCAGAATCTCATTCAATTGATTTAAAAGCAAGGCATCAATTCAATACAGGGTAAATTTGACCCTTTTTTGCCATCATTTTTGCGACTTTTTAGGGTGATTTTTTGCGGCTATTTAAGGTAAGTGGTGGCGCTATTTAAGCTCAAAGGGCGGGTAAAATGGTCAAATCCAGATTTTACCCAGCACAGTAGTCTGCGCTGGGATAGGTTGTTAGAACTAAAGTGTAAATATTTTCGCTGTCATTCGTTTTTCTGTTGATGTTTGTTGTGATTAACTGACATTTAACAGATCAAATGCAGACAATTAGCCACTTATTCCTCTACTTATTCCTCTACTAGATTAAAATCCAGTTGTACTTTCAAGTTGTTTTGCACCACCGGTATACCATCAACATATTTGGCTCGGTAAAGCCAGCGTTGCAAGGCTTGTTTGGCTTGGTCATCGAAGATCTCAGCAGGTGATGAATCGAGCACTTGCATACCTATGACTGCGCCGCTTTTATCAACGCTAAAGCTCAGTTTTACCCAGCCTTCAATGCCTTTCATCGCGGCATCAATGGGATATTGTGGTTGTACTCGGACTATTGGGGTAGCGTCGCCATCGGCATTACCGTGTCCAAAAGGGTTGTCTAGTGCGTTAGTCGGAATATCGCCATCAACATCAATACTACTGACTAAATTTTGTATCAAGTTTTTGTTGGCTGTGACCTTGGTGGTGGCGGCATTCGAATTCATTCTGGTGCGAATGGGTTTGATCACGGGGGGCGGTGGCGGCAGTTTTCTGGCTTTGAAGCTGGTATCTACGCGTCGTTCAGTGTTGAGTATTTCAACCGCTGGACCATTGCTATTGGGTCTTTCGCGCTGGGGTGGCTTTTTGACTAAAAATGCCATAAAGGCAAACAGGAAAAAGGTGATGACCAAACTTAGTGCTGATAATGTGAGCCATTTTTGCATAAGGTGATCCTCCTGAAAAGTGAAGGGGAGGGGATTGTAAACAGTACAGAGGCTAAGCCTGATCATCTGTCAATCAGGCATTGCGCTCTAAACCTTTAATCGACGACTTTACAACCATCATCTTCAAGGCATAAGGTGCCGGAGCGACGCATATCTTCTCTTAACGCTCGGCTGGTATCTTTGGCACTTTGGAGTTGCTTGTCACTGGAGCAAACCAGTTTTTTAATATGAGTACCGACTTGAGTGTATTTTTCACAACGGAATCCGTCGATTTTGTTTGCTTTGGCTAATGCTCTGACTTTTTCAACATCAACTGGGGGTTTTGCGGGGGTGGTCTCGGCGACATTGTTGGTGTTATTTCCAGTAGCAGTACAGCCAGTCATGGCGACAACTAATAGAGTTAATAATATTTTATTCATGGTTTAACTTCCTTCCTTTTACTACGCATAATGAAAAGTGACGTATTGAATTTTTGTCTCTTTTGCTCTTATTGGTGATTTTATTGGTATGATGATTATCAACGCTTTACTTTAACCAGCATAACAACCAATATAACCATAGTACGTAACAAGTCATTTAAAAGTCAACAAGCCATTTGTAAGTGATTACTTGCAGTGAAAATGTTGTTTCTACCGTTAAAAAGGATAAAGCCCGAACTACCATGAATGCCAATATACTGATTATTGACGATAATCTAGACGTGTTAAAATCACTGTCAATTCTGTTTAAACTCAACGATTTAGATTTCGCCACCGCCACTTCACCCGCCCAGGCGCTGGTATTACTGGCCGAGGAAGAATTTGACCTGGTGATCCAGGATATGAATTATGTTTCTGATACCACTTCCGGAGAAGAAGGCGTGGCTTTATTCCATAAAATCAGGGAGCGTTATCATACCATGCCGGTGATTTTGTTGACCGCATGGACTGATTTATCGACCGCTGTTGACTTGGTTAAAGCCGGGGCTGCGGATTATTTAGCTAAACCTTGGGATGATCAAAAACTGCTGATCACCGTCAATAATCTTGTCAAACTTCACCAACTGCAACGTAGCCAAGATTCATTTAGCCAAAAACAATCGAAAAAACGTCTTGCCCTAGAGCAAAAATATGATTTGTGTGGCACTTGTTTTGGTAGTGCTGAAATGTTGCAGGTACTGGAAATGGCCACGCAGGTGGCGCACGCTGATGTGCCAATTCTGATCACCGGGCCTAATGGCGCAGGCAAAGAGAAAATCGCCGAAGTGGTCCAAGCCAATTCCAGCGTGAAAAATGCGCCGTTTGTTAAAGTGAATGTAGGGGCTTTGCCGGATAATTTAATCGAAGCGGAATTATTTGGTGCTGAGGCCGGGGCTTTCACCGGGGCAACAAAACGACGTAATGGACGGTTTGAGGCGGCTGACGGTGGTACGTTGTTTCTTGATGAAATCGGCAACTTGTCATTAACTGGTCAGCGTAAATTATTGCGGGTATTGCAAACCGGTGAATTTGAACGACTCGGCAGTACGCAAACCCGACAAGTAACGGTGAGGATCATCAGCGCAACCAATGTCGATTTGGCTCAGGCGATTGAACTAGGTCATTTTAGAGAAGATTTGTATTATCGACTGAATGTCATCGAGCTTAAATTACCGCCGTTGGAAGAGCGCAAAGAGGATGTGTTGCCGTTGACTCAGCTGTTTTTGGATGAGGACTATAAATTAGCGCCGTGTGCCAAACGTAAACTAAAACAATACCATTGGCCGGGCAACGTGCGGCAGCTTGAAAACACCCTTAAGCGAGCGATGTTGTTGTGTCACGATAAAAAAGTCAAAGCGGTCGATTTGGGGGTTAATGTCGATCTCTCCCGTAACGCCAGCCCACCAGAGCACTCAAAAGCCGAGATTGAACAGGCCCTTGATACCGCAGGTGGGGTGATTGCCGCCGCAGCCAAAGCACTGGGGCTGAGTCGTCAATCGCTCTATCGACGGATGGAAAAATTAAGGCTTGAATAGTTACGTAGACGCGAATTTATTCGCGTAAGGGAGCCAGAGCGACCGTAGACTACCAATTGTCATCAACCTTTAAAAAATGAGAATGGATTTGTGAATTTTTTGGTTATAAGAAAACTATTACTGCTGGTATTGTTGATACTGGCGCTGCAAACCGGAGTGCATCACTTATTGCAAAAGTGGGGGTTGAACCAGGGCTTTTTACCGCTGCTGGTTAATCTGAGTAGTTTTTTTGCGGTATGGGCGCTGATCCACTTTTTCACTCGGCGGATTAAACAAGTGGTCGAAACGCTAGATTTGGGGGTGAAGTGTTTTCAGGATAACGATTTTAGCATCACCATTGAAAACACCCGGCAGGATGAGTTGGGTCAGTTGATTGGTGCTTATAATGATGTCGCCACCACTATTCGTAAAGAAAGAATGAACCTGCATCAGCGGGAAATATTGCTCGATACTATCATTCAAGAAACCCCGGTGGCGTTGATTTTGACTGACGCCAGCGAAGTGGTGATTTATAGTAACGAAGCCAGTAAAGTGTTGTTTAAACAAACGCAAAAACCCGATGGCTGTGTGTTTTCAGCACTTATCAGCCAATTGCCCGAGACGTTAAAACAACCGACGCTAGATAAAAAGCAGGGGCTTTATAGTCAGCAGGACGATCAGCATAAAAGCGTTTATTATCTCAATTGCCAGCACTTTATCCTTAACGATACTGATCATACTCTGTATTTGTATAAAAACATGACCACTGAAATCTCCCGTCAAGAAGTGGATTTATGGAAAAACGCCATCCGCCTGATGAGTCATGAACTGAATAATTCATTGGCTCCGATTGCCTCTTTAACCCACTCTGCCAAAGACATTTTGAATAAACCACAACACGCCGATATGCTACCGGAAATTCTCGATACCATTAGTGAACGTACCGCGCGTTTGACCACCTTTATCAGTCAATACGCCGGTTTCGCCCGTCTACCTTCACCGAGCCTAAAAAAGGTTAATTTGCCGCAGTTTATCACTCATATCCAGCGTTTATGTCAGTGTAAATTAGCCAGTGATATGCCGGATTGTGAGCTGGCGATTGATCAAGGTCAGATGGAGCAAGTGCTGATTAATCTGTTAAAAAACGCCCAAGAATCCGGCAGTCCGGTGGATGATATCAACTTGTCGGTCAGCTTAACGCCAGCAAAAGAAGTGGTCTTTTCGGTGACCGATCGAGGCACTGGTATGAGTGCCGCGCAACTGCAACAGGCGTTGTTGCCATTTTTTTCCACCAAACCCAAAGGTACCGGACTAGGACTGACTTTGTGCAATGAAATTGTCACCGCCCATGGCGGTTTATTGCGGGTGGCTAATCGCGAGGGCGGTGGACTGGAAATTCGTTTTGCATTGGTTCAATCGTCTATTGGCTGCTTTGGAAAATCCGCCTAAAGCCAATGCCAAACTATTGGCAGCAGCTCAGCACTATAAAAGTACTATAAAAGCACGGTAAATGTCGATAATCATTGAGGCGATCACCAAAGGACATGATCGTAAAACGTTTGATTGCGGTATCGCTGAATTAAACCATAGCGCTGGATTATTACAATATCACTATTGATAATATTATTTCTGGTGTCGATGACCGTTATAAAAATGAACGTTGCCTTGATGGTTTGAACGCTTTTTGCCGGGCGGTAGAGCGTGATGCTCAAACCGGGGTGATCAATACCATGCATAACTTTGTCTTCAATTTAGCCGGTCGTGAAGTGCAGGGTTATGACCTAGAAGTCGCTTACAACCAGTCTTTGGCCCAATACGGTGATGTACGATTCAAATTATTGTTTAACACCGTCAACAAACACCAAACTCAGGCGCAACCGGATGCGCCCTGGATTGATGAACTCGATCAGCTACCGTACTTCAAACAGCGGGCTAACTTTGCCACAACCTACCGATATCAAGAGTTAATGCTGAACTGGACAGTGGTTTATCAGGGGTCGATTTATGATGATAAAGACGCCGATTATTTTAACAACCATATCTCGGCTCATGTGGTGCACAACGCTCAGCTTCGTTACACCTTTAGTGATGGCCTAGTTGAAGTGTACTTCGGTGCTGACAATGTATTTGATCAAGATCCGCCGTTTTTACCAGAAGGTTATGCCAGTGGCGTGGCACAAACGGCGACCGCAACGCCCTATAGCCGGATTGGCCGAATGTGGTATTTAGGCACGAAAGTGTCGTTCTAACGGCTATCACCAACGATTGATATCAATAATTATTAGGAATAAAACAGACTGATGAATAAATTAAGTAACCATTCAGCGTAATCGATGATTCTGTGGATAAATCTATGTTAATGCTCATTTTAGAACCGAATTCGGGTAGGAGTGAGCTCCAGCTCACGATTAAATGGCGCAGCCATTTCAAAAATGTTGCGCCTTCGGCACAAATCACGAGCTGGAGCTCGTTCCTACCACTCGTTATCCACAAGCTGAATAGTTACTAAATTAATTTTACTGACAATTGGCCTGAGTTTTTTTGGTTGGCTGTAACAGCTCGGATGAATCACAGCCGGTGACGCCAAAAATAGTGACTTCGGCCCCAGTGGGCAATGTGGTATTGCGTAATATGGCGGTGGATCTGGTTAGCGGATGATAATTATCCGCCAGCGCCCACACGTTTGACGACTTATCACTTTAACGTGGCTGATAATCAACAGGCTTATGGGTTTTATCAGTTTGTTTTTGAAAATACTCAACAGGGAGAAGGGGTTGGCGATGATGATGGCCGATTGGTACAAATTGGTGAGTTGGCCTTGCTGAGTGAAGAGTAGTTGACTGGAAAATAGCTAAACGAGGTTGAAACCTTGTCTACGACGTAGACGAGGTTTCATTCTTTAATTACATCTGTTCTAAACTGACGCCTCGGGTTTCTTTGATGTATTTGACCACAAAGAATATGCTGACAAAGGCCGATGTGGCATATAAACCGTAGGCTCCGGCTAAACCAATACTGCCGAGCATTATTGGGAAGGTCATGGTAATGGTAAAGTTTGCCAACCATTGCGCACTGGCGGCAACGGCCAGGGCTGCGCCGCGAATACGATTGTTAAATATTTCACCTAATAATACCCATACTACAGGTCCCCAGCTTAAGCCAAAAAACACCACAAACAAGTTGGCCATGATCAACGCAAAAGTGCCCATTTCGGCAGTTAAGGCTAATTTGCCTGTTTCATCCAAGCCGCCATTGCCAAAGACAAAAGTCAGCGCTGCCAGACTGATAAACATGCCAACACTGCCCACCAGCAATAATGGTTTACGGCCCACTTTGTCAATCAAGGCGATGGCAATAAACGTGGAGACGATATTAGTGGTACCGGTCAATACGTTAATGAATAAGGATTGTGATTCATCAAAACCCGCCGCCTGCCACAGCTCTGCGCCATAATAAAACACCACATTAATACCAACAAACTGCTGGAACACCGACAGCGCGATACCAACCCAAATGATCGGATGAATTTTTTTCTTACCACCACTGATAAGGAATAAATCGGCAATGCTGGGTTTTTTATCGCTGTGCAACGATTCTTTCACCGCTTCAACCTGTGCATCCTCAGTGCCGTGGTCGATGCTGTGGAAAATGCTCCGGGCTTTTTCGACCTGACCTTGAGCGATTAAAAAACGGGGTGATTCAGGGATGAAAATCACCCCGATAAAAAACAATATCGCTGGAATAAGTTCTACCCAGAACATCCAGCGCCAGGCTTCAAAACCCAGTAAATAGTTCTCTCGGGCACCACCAGCATCAGAGGCAATAATATAGTTACTGAGAAAAGCCGCAAACAAACCCAGTACGATGGCCAATTGTTGCAAAGTGGCCAGTCGCCCACGTAATGCCGCTGGGGCCACTTCGGCAATATAAGTCGGTGCCAAAACAGATGCGGCACCAATGCCCAGACCACCGAGTAAACGATAAAAAATAAATTCACCGGAAGATTCAGCAATGCCCGAGCCAAAGGCGCTCAGGGCAAAAATGACGGCGGTGACGATCATAATAAATTTACGACCATAATGATCGGCCAAAGGCCCTGACATCAGTGCGCCCACGGCACACCCTAACAATACCGATGCAACATTAAAGCCAGTGGCGAAGTTGTTAGCGTCAAAAGCAAGACCCAGCGCGGACACCGTGCCATTAATAACCCCCGAATCAAAACCAAACAGAAACCCGCCGATGGCGGCCACCGAGGAAATAAAGATGACATAAAAAACCGAACTTTGGTTGTGCATTAACCGATATCCTTTAATTGTTGTTTTGTTATTGGGGTTAAAATCACGAGCTGGAGCTCGTTGCTACCGTGAATTATCCCCAAATTGAAATTGCTTTTATGAAATCAGCCCGCGTATTTCAAAATAATCTTATCATCGCTGACTTTTTCATAACTGATATTAAAATTGTGACTTAACACTTCGAGCAAACCGGTGACATCACCGGTTTTAAACATGCCAGCCACGGCTATCTGTTTAAGTTGGTCGTCATCGGCTAATTCAAATTTAATATCGGTATAGCGGCTGATCTCAGCCATTGCTTCTGCCAAAGGCTCACCGCGAAAAATCAGTTTGCCACTGCGCCACGATAAACTGGCAGCAATTTCAACAGGGTCGACTTTAACGATTTCTTGCCGGGTTTGACCACTGACATCGAGGTTGATTTTTTCTCCCTTGGATATCGCCATCGCCGTTTTAGGCAGTTTTGCCGCTAATTTATTGCTATCGAGATTTAATCCGCTATTTTTCAGTCGGGCAACTAACACACTGCCATCGGTGACAATCAGTTCAACCTGTTTGTCACTGACCTGAACATTAAAGGCAGTACCAGTGGCCTGAATGACTTCACCGCCAGCGACAACACTTAAAGGCCGGGATTTATCGTGAGCGACATCAATATGAATTTCACCTCGCTGTAATTCGATGATCCGCGCCGTTGCGGTATATTTGATTTGCACAAAGCTATTGGTGTTGAGCACGATTTTGCTGTTATCTGGCAACTGGATGGTATTGCTTTGGCCAATGCCGGTTTGATAACTGGCCTGTATGGCGACCACACCAGCGGGAGATTGAGCTAACAAATCATCGCTCTGATATGGGTTGCTTTGATAAAAAGCCACTGTTAGTGCTAACACCACCGTAGCGGCAATAGCACCAATCCATGCGGTTGCTTTATTATTTGTCTTTGAACTGGTTTGCGGGAAGATGTCAGCCAAACGGCTTAGTTGATCCATTTTGTCCCACAGTTTTGCCACTTCAAGCAGTACCTTGATATTTTGCGCGTCAGCGGCTAACCAGCTTTTTAGTTGCTGCTGTTCTTGAGTAGATAAATCTCTATCGAGTTTGGCTATCCAGTCACAAGCATGGTCAAGGCGTTGATCTTCGAGTTCTTGACGTTGTTGTTTCAGCTGGGATTTCTGATGAATATGATGAACGTTACTCATACGAACCTCCTGCAATCGTTTGCTTTGAAGTTGTATTGGCGGAGACCGCCTGATGATGATTGTTGCGCATGAAAAGCGTACAACGTTTCATGCCGGTTGATATATGTTTTTCCACAGTACTTTGACTAAGCCCTAATTGCTGCGCGATCTCTCGTTGAGAGTAACCATAAACTTTTTTTAACACAAACACCTTGCGGCATTGCACCGGTAGTTGCCTGACCGCCTCACAAAAATGGGCAAACTCTCTGTCGGTTGAGGCATTTTGCAACATTTCATCGTGGTCGTTTTCACCTGACAACAAGGCTAACAGCTCATCGTCGTCAATATCATCGTTGAGTTTTACCCTGGCTTGCTTTTGATGATCCAACGCCAAATTACGCGCGGTGGTGAACATAAACGATTTGGGCGAGTTGATCTTCTCTTTATTCTCAATCTGACAAATCCGTACATAAGTTTCTTGCACGATATCTTCAATTTCGTCAGGCGGCACAATCCGGGAGACTACCCGGGAAATGCCCTTCCTCGACGCTAAATAAATTTTATAAAATAAGGGTTCGCTCGACATCCGCTTTGGCTCTTTAGGGTTATTGAATCTGCACTCTCTAATAAAGACGATTGGGCGGTAAATATCCGCCATAAAAATTTTAATAACTATTGATTTAGAATTTTTTACTACCGTTATACGGGCATATGGGCTGTTCAGGCAGCTGGAGCGCTTGGTTCTTTACAAGCAAAAGCATTCACCACGGAGACACGGAGGCGCACAGAAGGTCAAAAGCAAAACAGTTAAAACCTTTGGCTTTTGACTTTGTTTTTCTCCGTACCTCCGTGTCTCCGTGGTCAAAATATTTTTTTTAAGAACGAAGCGCTCCAGTGACTTGAAAAGCCCGTTAAACCCTTAAGACATTTATCATCTTTTTGTTTATTATCAAGCTGTCAGCATTTTCTTTATAACACAGGGTTTCAATTAATACCGATATGGGATTTTTGTCAACAATATTTTCCACAATAAAAAATTACACTGGGCTATGGCGGAAAATCGCCGTCAGATCGTCTTTGTTTATTGTATGGCATCAAGTCATACCGCAGGAATATTTAGCGTCATACCGTCGTATTATCTGCATGGTCTTGGTTTTAGCTGTGCTAAATCCGGCTCATGGTGCAGCACAAACGGTAAAGGTGACCTTTAATATTCCCAAACAAAGGGCTGACTTGTCGCTCATTAGTTTTGCCCAACAGGCCGATATTACCTTGCTTTTTCCGCTGGATAAAATCGCTGGAAAACAGGCTAATCCGCTATCTGGCAACTATTCGGTGATGGACGCATTGAATATCTTGCTCAAAGATACCGGGCTGAAAACTGATGTAAGCGAAAGTGGGCAGTTATCGATTTTAACAGACCCCAATTTTGAGAGACAAAAAGAGATGCTACAGCACAAAAAAAACAAAATCGCCAGTGCGGTACTGGCAGTCGTCGGCACCGTGGCTGCGACACCGACAATGGCAGAAACCGCCGCCAAAACCGCTAAAACGGAAGTGATCCAAGTCAGAGGGATAAAAGGTGCGTTAGGTCGCGCGATGGATAGCAAACGTGAATCTGGCGGAGTGGTTGATTCTATTTCTGCCGAAGATATTGGTAAATTTCCCGATACTAACCTTGCCGAATCATTACAACGGATCACCGGGGTCTCAATTGATCGGGCCGGCGGCGAAGGACAAAAAATCACTGTGCGTGGTTTTGGTCCACAATTTAACACGGTTTTGGTCAATGGTCGTCAACAAGCTTCTGAGGATGCCGGACGAGATTTCAGTTTTGACACCATTGCCGCTGAAATGGTCAGAAGTCTAGATGTACACAAAACCTCAACTGCCACGCTGCAATCTGGAGGCATCGGCTCGACAATCAACATTCAAACCGCCAAACCTTTTGCCATTAATGGCTTAAAAGTGGCCGGTAGTGTCAAAGGCATTTACGACGAAAATAGTGAAGAAACCACACCTCAAGTATCAGGCTTAATCAGTAATACTTTTAATGATGACACTTTCGGCGTGTTGTTGGCCGTATCGTACTTAGAGCGTGAAACCCGATTAAATCGAGCACAATCAGCCGGTTGGCGAGAAAACTCTAATTTTATCCGAGGCACACCTACTACCACCTCCGGTGAAATCTATAGTGGCAATGTGTTTATTCCACAAAACTTTGACTCTTTGGTCACTACCGAAAAACGCGAACGTACCAATGGTAATTTGGTGCTGCAATATGCCCCGAACGATGATTTGGTGATCACCGCAGATGCGTTATATTCAGATTTTGATGTTGAATCAGATACTACCTCTTATGGTCACTGGTTTTCTGCTAATAACGTCGAAAACGTGATTGTTGATGACAATGGCACCGTCACCGACATGTATCAGGAAGTGGGTTTAGCCACCGATTTTCATGCCAAAAAAGCCGACCGCTTAACCGAGTCAAAATCTTTTGGGTTGAACTTTGACTGGGATGTTAATGATGATCTCAACATGAAGTTTGATATCAGCCACTCCAATGCCACCCGTGATGCCAATAATGGTCGCGGCGGTTCACTGGCTTTATTGGGTTATGCTAACCGGGTACAATGGACCCTTGATGATAATATCCTGCCTTATTACAGTAACTTTGCCGAGGCTAACCCGGATATTTACAGCGGTCAGCAAGAAAGTGATGGCGTTGAACAAGACCCGAACAGCCCTAACTTTGTGCCGCCACAGGGCGTATCCAATTATCTCGATACCGCCAACAGTGGTGCTCATGTGATGATCCGGGGCAGCAATGAGGTCGAAGACGATATTACCCAAGTCAAATGGGATAATACTTGGCTCGCCGATGGCAACAGTGGTTTTGTCGCGGCCAGATTTGGCTTGATGTACTCCACCGAAACCAAAACGGTCAACGAGTGGAACAATACCAATAGCGGTATTCATTGTACCTATTGTAATTATAAAGATTTCCCTGATGTTAGTGCCTTTCCACAACAAGTCTTTGATGCCGGTAATGATTTTTTAAGTGATGTCAGTGGTAGTGGTCGTACGCCGACGCAATGGTTATCTTTTGATGGCGAAGCGTTGTTTGACTTTTTAGGGTCCGTTGAAGGGGTTGATTTTGATGCAGTTAAAACCGCCAACTCTTTTGAAGTTGAAGAAGATACTAGCTCATTTTATTTCGAAGTCGATTTTGAAGGTGAATTGAGCAATATGCCGATTTCTAGCACCGCAGGTTTTCGCTATGAAAGTACTGATGTAGAAGTCAGCGCCAGCCAAGCCAATGTGCAAAGTTTGTCGATCCTCGATGCCACCGAAATGCTGGCGGCTTTTGGTCCGACCACGGACTTTAGTGAGAAGAGTGATTACGATGAAATTTTGCCTAATTTCAGTGTCAAACTTGAAGTCACCGACGAACTGATTGCCCGTGTTGCGGTATCGAAAACCCTGTCTCGACCAACATTAAGCAGTTTACGGCCGATCACCAAACTCGATACCGTGCGTCAGGGCAATTTACAGTCCTCCAGTGGTAATGCTGAACTAATACCGTTTATTTCAGATAACCTCGATTTGTCTCTAGAGTGGTATTACGATGACGCCAGTTATCTGTCGGCGGGTTATTTCAGAAAACATGTATCTAACTTCATTACTAATGTGAAGCAGGATAAAACTTTCGAAATAGCCGATGGTAGCTTGTTGCTTGACCCTTCAACTGGTAGTGATGCAAGCGCCCCGGATGTTGGCGATACTGTGGCAGTATTTACTAATACTGCGCCTGAAAATGGTGAATCGGCTACCGTTGACGGTTGGGAATTTGCTTTTCAGCACACCTTTGATTCAGGTTTTGGTTTGATCGCTAACGCCACTATTGTTGATAGTGATGCTGAACTAGATAATGCCGACATTACCCAGGTATTTGCCGTGACCGGTTTGAGTGATTCACTCAATATGGTGGCGTTTTATGAAAAAGACGCGTTTCAGGCCCGAATTGCCTATAACTGGCGTGATACCTTCTTGCAAAGCCTCAGCCAAGGCGGCGGAGATGGGGTAACTTATGTCGAAGACTATTATCAGTGGGATGCCAGTGCCAGCTACGATATTACTGAGCAAGTCACAGTGTTTGTCGAAGGCATTAACCTGACCGAAGAGTACACCCATAGCCGAGGCCGTTTTTCTAATCAACTGTTAGACATTGTTGATAGCGGACGACGTATTTCTATTGGTGTTCGTGGCAGTTATTAAAAAAAGGTAGGAGAGCCGTCTCGGCGCGATTGTTTTAACATAGATCGCGGTGAGATTGCCCGGCTCAGCCGTAGACGAGGTTTCAACCTCGTTAATTGAGATATAAAACCATTAACCATTAAAACAGAGAGTGAGTGAGCAGCAATGGCTAATTTAGTCGCAGTAGACAATAAAAATCATTTAGCCACCCGGGTTAATCCGAATAAAGCCGAGTTACATGGTGCGCAATTGCATCTGCTACCTGTGGTGTTATCTGAGTTTACTGCGCTGGCGATGCAGTATCCGATTGTTTTGAGCAAAAATGAGGATACTGGTCAGTTTGTCTTTTCGGCAATGTTAGGATTTGAACTCGGTGAAAATCTATTTTGGCGGGATGGTCAATGGCAGGGTTTGTATTTACCGTTACAAATCAGACGCCAGCCGTTTTTTGTCGAGGCTGTTGATAAAACCGAGCATATAGTTTGTATGGATATCGACAGCCCGGCAATTTGCCCTCAAAGCGGTGTTGCTTTGTTTGATGAAAATGGCCAAGACACTGAATACTTTCAACAGGCAAAGTCATGTCTCGGTGAGTTATTAGCTGGAGAGTCACAAAATCGGTTATTGCTCGATAAACTGCAAACCCTGGGTTTGTTGCAGCCAATGTCGTTGGAGATTACTTTTGCTGATCAAAGCACTCGGCGACTGAGTGGTTTATATACTGTTGATCAGCAAAAGCTAGCGAATTTAACCGACCAGCAGTTGTTGAGTTTGTATCATGCAGATTTGCTATCGGCGATATATACCTTTGTTGCTTCACAAGCGCAAATTCATGGCTTAATTGATTTGAAGAATAAACGCTTGGCTTCGCATTGAAACCTCGTCTACGGTAGAACGGATACACCGTAGACGCCAATTCATTCGCGTTTTTGCTGGTTTAATTATTACCCTATTTTAACGGGGAATGAAAAATTGGCAGAAGCGCTGGAGTCGGCATCGGTGAATAACAAGTTATAATGCGTCATTCAGCGGATTAAGTGTAGGAACCGACACTAAATAACAGCCAAAATTGACTTGTCTCTTGATTCCATTGCTGCGTTGGGCCAAGGGTTACATAGACTGACTATGCACCCCTTTGCTCGCCTGTGGCGATAGCCCGGTTGCACTGCAATAAATCTCCTATTTCCTATTTCCTATCTCCTATCTCCTATTTCCTATCTCTTATTTCCTATCTCCTGCATCCGTGCAGTCGACTGATCTTGAATAGTGACTAAAAACTAATAATGCTTTTTGGACCATTAACAATATTGATTTTGTCAAAGTTCAACACCTTATGATGGCTACGAGCGCCCAGACTGACAGTATTCGGCGCTGCTGCATAATTAACTTGGGTACTCATCGTTGGCACCGTTAAGTAAACAAATGCATCATATTCGCCACCTGAACCACTATCGCTCCAGTAAAAATCAGCACTGGCTGATTGCAATAAATCATCGCGAACACATTTAACTGGCAATACTGGCTGACTCCTATTATGAGTACTCACCGCTACATCACCTAAACAGGTATATCCAGCTGGTGGCACTGGTCGCCAGAAAGTAATTTCGTTGTCACCACCGGTTTTCCAGTCGTTCCATAACCAGCTGTAATGGATCGGACTGGCCAATTTACCTGTCCCATCATCATATACTGCCAGTGTGCGGCCTGGCGTACGGGTATAACCAGACGCATAGGAGCCATAGGCAGCAAAAGCGGGCGTATCACCTAACATATACCAGCCAGCAGCGGGCAATGTGGGACGATATACGCCAAGACCCAAGTTAGACCCTGTACCAGCATCTGAATAAATAAAACGATAATCGGTGACGACCGTCGCTTTTAACCGGCTTGATTTATCTGGTAACGATGCTTGATGGCTTTTGTCTTGGCCACTTAACCAACCATCGCCACTGCTTTTTTGGTAATTCATCCAATAATTGACATTGGCTGTATTGGCTGCTTTTACGGCTTGATTTTGCTTAGATGTTTTGGCGACTGAGAAGTGGTATGAACCACCAAACTCAGCTTGGCAACTTGATTCACCGGTATTCCAGGCACCTGTCGTTGAGGTTATTTTCCACTGTTGTTGCTCATTTTCACAAGAAAAAGCAAAACTTAATCCACAATCATCATCATAAAAACGATTTTGATGATTAACAGCGCAGTTAATGTTGCTGGTACTTGTCGGACCTTTTGCATCAGGCTGGTTTTCTGCCCAACTCCACACTGCCGATTTCATCCGTGAGTCGTTGTGTTCAAGCCAATCAAAACCAAAAAAAGTACCGCCACATTTGGCTAAGTCTGCCACCAGATAGTCTGGAATAGCATCACCGGTTTTAATATCAACGATTTCCTCACGACCTTCATAAAACAACGCGAATGTGCCATCGCTATGTCGAGAGCAACTATTGGCAGCGCTTTTCATATCATCTAATTTATCGTCGTCTAACTCACCATTGGTGTTATCGAATATCCATTCATTGGTTGCAGCCAAAGAGCCGTTATCAGCGTCACAACCGGTGTAACCATAAAACAAAACTTGCTTGCCTTGTGCTAACATTTGGGCTGGAGTGAGTGTTGCAGGGAATTTCTTACAGCTATCTGAGGCACCATTACGTGGAGGTTGATAAACAATATCGCCAATTTGCACTGAGATACCTTCTCTTAATATATCAAAATCTTCATTCTCCATGTTGCCATTTTCGACTTTGATGATCAGCACTTGATCAGGATTGGCTTTTGCCCATACCGCAATTTCACGAAGGGCCGAGTCTAAGTATATGTAATCACCTAATAAAAAAATCGGAGTGCTACAGCGACCGCCATTATGACATAGATAAATACCGCCATATTCAACGTCTCTGGTGCGCCACATATCAAATTCTAAGAAGCGAGCGCCAGCATTCAGCTGACTGGTAATGCTGAGATCTTGGTTTTCGTACAATTTTAGATTATAGGCATTTGAACTGTAGGAATTATGCGTACCCGCGATAACACCTTGCACGATAGGTTCATGCTTTTGCAGTCTATATTGATGGCTTAATGCATCCGCACTCCAATTCGCCATCGCCGGATGACTCATCGCCATACCAAAGGCTAATGCCGTAGTGACTTTAGATAATTTCATTATTTTTTCCTGTTGTTTATGAGTCAATGGTTAAAAGTTCAAATGACCTTGTATTACAAAGTGGTCTGAGAGGGCATATTTAAAAAACTGGGCTCCGATCAGACAGAGAAAATTAAGGTTACAGTTATCCTCAGTTGAAACTTCGTCTACGGCAGAGCGGGTAGGCCGTAGACGCGAATTCACCGAGATGTCGGACCATCACGTTTTTTGATTATCAATTGTTACCCTGTTTGATTGGTGCCTTTCTTATTATATTTATTATTAAGTAAGTTACTGTCAGCGTTTGTTAGCCTGTGTAAGCGCGTTACTTACATAATACGAGGGGTGTAAATGCAGGCCGACGTAGGCCCCTGCTCGGGTTAACCCGGTGGATTTAATCCATACTGTCGAAAAATCGTCTGCTTTGACAGTCAAATGAAGGTGCTATTTGGTTGGGTTTTAGGGGCGTTGCGAGTAGCGGTTGCTTGGCCTGTTTGTCAGGTGTCGGATCATGGCAAATTTGTAATGCATTAAGGCTATGGTCGTCAACTTTTGCCGCTTGTTCTAGATAGTTCAGTTGAAGTTAAATTTTCATTTTCGTTGTAGTTGCTGATACTTCCAGGCCATGAATAATCCAGCAATTCGTCAACTGGCGACCAGTTGACGTGCTCAAGGGCGCGACAGCGTTATTTGCGGGAGTTATTTTGATAGCTCAATATAAGTGGCAGTGTTGCAATTATCATCCGTTGGATTGACGACTCTTACCTTCTTTGAGCCATTTGAATAGGCCAAAAGAGCGGTTGCATATAAACGGTCATAAAAACCTTCTGATGGTGATTTTGATGCGGGGAATATGACATGTCGATTGGTGCATGGTCCTGTTCCACCTGACAGTGTAATAAAAAAGTCATCGGTTACGCCATTTGACGAAGTGCCGATGCGGGTGATCTCGGCATTGTTTGCCAGTTCACCGGCAAAGCCATTACAGCAAATAAATATAAGACTTAAACTGATCATTTTAACTTTTGACATAAGAGTTTCCTAGTTTGATGAGGTGCTAACATCGCATAAACGCCCTTGCGAACTAAACATCACACGATTGGCTAATGCTGTTTTTATTGTCTTCAAGCTCTACCCAGTAGCGCACATTCATACCATCACGTTGTTTTCTGATAATATAAGTTTTTCCTATCTCAGCGTTAAACTTAACACAGCCTTGTGAGGTAACCCGACCATTTTGATAATCAACTTTAACTTCATTATCACCTGGATATATACGCGCTTCTTCGGGATAACCTTTGAAAAAATCGCCTGCTGGCTTGCCATTAATCGAATTAATATAAAGCCTTTCATCAAGGGCGACGAAAATACCATGTTGATGCTCTGAATCCGCCTTAAGTAAAGCTGAATTCGTTGCGGTTAAACCCTCAGGTTTGTATGTGGTCGATGCGCAGCCGCCGATTAAAACGGATAAAGCCAATAACGTTGTTGTGAACCATTTGGTCATTTTTGAATACCTAATCTTGAGATAGTGCTATCAGACGATATTCAGGTTTAGGGTTCCTGTCCAAGCAGTCATATAGCCAGAATTTATGGCTGATACCTTAAGCTAAAATTCAATGGATATCAATTTGTTAGTTAAATAAGGTAATTTTAATGTCGCTAAATTGGGCTATAGAGACTATGCCTTTGTAGCCAGAACGCTCCGTTATTTAATCGCAACCACACTATAACTCATGGCTTAAGTATTAAAAGTTTCTTATTTCATCATTTATTTGACAAAACTACTTACCTATATCTACTTGATAATCTTGATGGAATTCGGGGAGCACTGAAAACACTCAAGGAGCATATCAGTAAAGCCGAAAGTTAAAACGTAATGAAATATGGATGAATACCGAGAATGCTTTGAGATGATTGACCAGCATTAATCATTTTTCAGCTATTATTTTCTACCCACTGTTAAATCTCTTCAACTGAAATACTGACACCTATGAGTTTAGGATAATTAATCGCTACTCAAAACGGAATATGTGGGGTGTCACTGTTTACGCCCTGTTGACCTAGATATCATGAGCTGGCTTTGGCATAATCCGCAGCTCAGTAAGCAATCACAGTAAACAAATACAACAAAACAAATACAACAAAAATAGCGTGGAAATTAAATGAAAGCAGCCAGTAAATTTTTATTGATGTTTATGCTCGTTGGCTGCCAAGCCACTAGTGACAGCCAAGCGAAATTCGAGATGCGTACACCGACTGATATAAACAATTATCATCCGGACAAGTTGAGTACCCATGCGGAGCAGCTGTTGGCTAGTCAGCTGTATTTGGCACGGCGGCAACAGTTCGATGCTAGTGATAGCCCGTTAAATCAAGTGGTTAGTCAGGGTTTAGCATTGAACTTTGTTGCAGCGACGATCCAACCTAACGAACTATTTCACCCCACGGTTATAACGGATGAAGAACTGAATGAGCAGTTGAGTCGGCTTGCGCATAAACAGACAATTAGTGCCGACCCTATGACGCTTGGTTATCATCTGGTTAAGCGTCATTTTTTACAGTATCCGGGCAGTCGTGCAAATAATACTTATGGTTTAAACCATCAAGCATTCGCTCGTTATTTAAGCCAGCCGCAAACAATGAGTCACAAACCTTACCAGTTTGAACGCACTGCCGGGGTTGAAATCCAGCAAAGAGACAAAGCGTTTGATTGGAAAGGGACACAGTATCAGGGATTAGTGTTTTTGGAAGGTTGGAATCAGCAAAAGCAGGTGGCACTGACCTTTGATGACGGACCTTATACTTTTACAGAACAAATTCTTGATACCCTGGATAAATACCAAATCAAAGCCAGTTTCTTTTGGGTCGGTTTTAGACTACACCAACATAAAAACTTGGTAGTCAGAGCGAAAAAAGCGGGTCATACCCTAGCCAATCATAGTTGGGACCATCCTCATGGGTTAGCGCTGTTGCCAGAGGTATTGTGGACAGAACAAGTGGATAAAACCAATCAGGCATTCGAGCAGATTATTGGCTATAAACCGCGTTTTTATCGCCCGCCTTATGGTGAGATCAACGAAAAGCAAATTGAGTATATTGGTGATACTGACATGAAAATCATGATGTGGTCTATTGATCCGAAGGATTGGAATACCAAGCAAGTCAGTCAGCAAAATATTGAGTCGACGGTAATTAATCAACGTCATCCCGAGGCTATTATTTTATTGCACGATGGCGGTATTAGCCCTAATACGGTAGATGCGCTGCCAGCGATTATTGAAGATTATCATCAGCGTGGTTATCAATTTGTTACGTTGGAAAAGTTATTGGGGATTAGTGATAAGTATTAAGTGGTGTAGTGTGAGAGACAGGGGTGAGATTGACAGCCCGATAGTCCGATTACCGGGCTGATAAAGACTTATTGTGAACTGTTATCAGTTACAATTTTAAGTCCTTCTTGTGGATCGATGTCCAATGCATGACAATAGCGTGCAAATTCTACCACGTCCAAACGTCTTTCCTGGTTTTCTACTTTACCGACGAATGAATGAGGTGTGCCTAACTCAGCGGCTAAAGTGCGCATTGTTTGGCCTTTTTCTTTACGTTTATCTTTTAACCAGCTGGTTAATTTTACATTTTCGTCTGAAGCGACTGTTTTACCCATCATAGTATATTTTTCCTTCCAAAGGATTATTATGTTCGCGTGTATTCTATTAGAAAAAATCTGAGATTAATACCCTTTTCATGAGTAAAATCAGTTTCAATTAGCGATTACTTTATGATAGGGCTTACATCGAGACAAGTTTTAGATCCGATTAAGCAGAGTCAGCGGTTTTTTGCTGAGTTCTTCATCATGATTGTTAAGCAAAACAGTTCACATATGCTGTGTACTGTTTTCGCTATATCAGTCAAATTAGCGACTATAAAGCCATAACGGCTTGAAGTACTTCCGTTGGGTTTCTTTTCATTGCTCTGCAATAACAAATGAATTCACCGACATCCATTCGGCGATCTTGGGTTTCTGTTTTACCAATAAAGGAATGTGGTGTGCCAATGATTTTTGCCATTCCTCGCATGGTTTGATTTTCTTCATGGCGTATTTTCTTTAAGTAGACAGCCATTTTTTCATTAATTTGTTTTGCATTGGCTTTTAATTGGCCCATAGTGGGTGATTTCTTTTTATCTATCATGTCAGCAGGGGTATTTTCTTCTAAATCCATCGCATCTTCCTCATAATTATTTAAGATTTAACTGGTAAATGGTATGACAACCTGACATGCATTATTGATCACTTTTATTATTTTTCATATCAAAATATCCTTATTTGTTTATAAGATGCGAATTATCATTGATATCTAACCTTAAGATCGGCGTTATCGGCTACGATTATTTATATGGTGTGTCTTGTTGCAAAATCGTCATCATTATTACCTTAGATATTAAAACAAAACCTGAAGTTGAGCGAAAAGCCATCGTCAGTGGCAAGCGTTATATTATCGATGTGGTATTGTAGTGCAAAGCTGCTTATGGCTATTGTGGCAGATAATGACAGTTATCTGCCACAATAGCGAAAAACTAAAAAGATGTGTTATACTGTTTTTACCCTGATGAATTATCCACCCCCGGATAGTTTTATAAAATGATAATAAACCATGCCTGATATTAACGCTGATAGTAGTGCTAACACCACAGATCCACTGGGTTTGATTGCACTTGATCACTTTGCGGTGGCCACTTTCGATCCACGTTCTGATACCGCTTTTGGTCAAAACGATAGTGCTCAGCGCAATAACATTCAACAAAAAGTTGAAAACTATTTTAGCAAGCACTTTGCCAAACTCAATCCGAATACCCGTAAAGCTTATACTGCTGATTTAAAACAGTATTTTGCCTTTTGCCAGCGTCAAACGCCGTTGTTCGATCCACTGACTGCGGATTTTAATCGTCAAAGTAAGCAATTTGAACATTACATTGACCATCTTTTTGCTTCATCTAAAAAACGCTGGACCATCACCCGGCATTTTACCGCTATCAGCAAGTTATTGCGTATTGCCGGTATTCGTAATCCATTACGTGAGTCAGAAGAAACCCGTGATTATTTGCAATTGACACTCAATCAGTTAGACGACCATGGCGAGTTGATTAAACCTGCTGCACAAAACCAGGCATTGCCGCTGGACGATGAATTATTAGATCACCTCAACGCTTACTTTGAAATCAACAGCTTACAGGATAAGCGCGATTTGGCGTTAATTAATTTTTGTTTTAATACTTTGCTACGAGGCAGTGAAATAGCCCAGATACGAGTGACCGATTTAGACCGTAAAAATCAGCAGTGTTTTGTTAGAAAGACTAAAACTGATAAAACAGGTAAGGGCTGTTATCGTCATGTTTCTGCGGAAACGTTTAGTTATATTGATACTTGGTTAACTGCGGCTGGCATAACTGAAGGCCCGGTATTTCAGGGCTTATCACCCAAAGGTACTTCATTGATTGCGAAAAAAACCGGGCAAAAAACACTGAAAGGCATTAGTTATCGCACCGTTAATCGCATCTATAAACAGGTACTCTCGCGTTGTGGTATCGATGCACAAGGTTATTCAGCCCATAGCTGCCGAGTTGGTGCGGTGGTGACGATGCGTCGACATAAACTCAGTATTGGTGAGATGTTATTGGCCGGTGGCTGGAAATCAGAAACCATGATTGTTCGTTATGGTGCCAGAACAGAGGCTCAGCATTCCGGTGCGGCAAACTTGAGTCAAATTAGGCGGATGAAAAACGATAATAAAAAGGTAGATGAATGAGTACTAGAGACCAACAACTTTATCCCAACAGTAGCAATGTTCACGCCTTGACTGGTTTTTTATTACATACCAAAGCACTGTCACGGTTACTATCTGTAGAATTATTAACGACGCAGCGGGCAGCTACACGAGCACTGAGTGACAAAGTTAAGCTGTGGAACGAGAGTATGCCAGCCGATGATATTTGTGCTACTGAGTTAACAGGTTGGGTTAAAGCACATATCAGTCGAGATGGCTGGAAGAAAATCAAACAAAGTTTTGCCCGACGAAATCACAGTGAAAACAATAAGCTCAAGCGGATTGATTTGAAGCCAGATACACTGACGCGACTTAAGGCAGTTAAAGCCGAGCTGGGTTTTGCCAGTTATGATGAGGTGTTGGATTATTTATTGTCAGAAGATAAGAACAGTATCGGAAAAGATTGAATCATCAGTCTACCTTCAGTTTAGATTATATAAACCACACCATAGATAGAGACCCTCATAACCACCTTTAGTAAATAAAAAGCCGGCCTGTCCGATATTGACATATCGGACTTATTAGCAGACTAAAATTAGCGTTTAACTGGCATCATTAAGCGTTCTTTTACTTTTAATTCAATACGGCGGTTTTGTTGATGAACCTGCTCATTATTGCCAAATACCTTTAACTCACTTTCGCCTTTGCCAATGGCAGTGATAATCGCCCTATCAATACCATAATCTGTCGCCAATTTTTCTGCCACCGATTGTGCTCGCTGTGTTGACAGTTTGCTATTATAGCTTTTGCTGCCAGTCGCTGAGGTATGACCATACACGGTCAAGCTTTTTACCTGATAACGCTTGATAAATTCGGCCAGTGCAATAATTTTATCGTTATATTGCGACTCGATTTCACTACTGTTTTTGGCATAATTAATCACCAAAGCAAAATCAACTATCTGCTCTTTTTCTACAGTACAACCGCGATCATCAACCAAATAAGCACTCTGTGATTGTGGGCAAACATCTTGACCATCAAAGATACCGTCATTATCGCTATCCACTGGTTTGGCAATAGCTGGTGGTTTAACCACCAGTTTTGGCGCTGGTTTGGTTTTAATCGTCGCTTGCGGTGTATCACCAAAATAATAACGCAGGCCAACACCAAACATATCATTGTCATCGCGATTAAGCTTTACCCGTTGATAACTGGCAAATAGTTGCGTTTGCTCGCTTAATCGATAGTTTAATTCTGCCCCTAACAACACATCACCATCAGATGCTGTCGCGCTACCTTGCTGGCCTTGATCATCAAAAGTGACATAATCACCCTCCCAATCAAAATAACCCAATTTAGCCGATAATTTAAACCGCTCACTAATCGGCCAGGAGGCAACCAATGCGACTAAAGCACCATCGCCAGATTGCGGATAAATATTCTCAGCCGCATCATAAAAAGCCGCAGTATCAGTGGTTTGAGCTGAAAAATGAACAGTACGCTCGCCTAAGTCTAAATAACCCGCTTCCAGTGCAAAGTAACGATTAAACTGATAACCGAAAAAAACATTCCCACCGATATCATCGTTATCAGTACTGACAGCACTGACATCGAGATTGTTTTGCTCAAAATGTTGTTTAATTCGATTATTATCGACATCAGTGTCTGCCAAGCCTAAACTGCCCCCAAGATACCAGCCAAGTTGATGATCACATTGCTGATAATTGCTCGCTAACGACTCGCATTGTGCGCTTTGCTCAGCTTGGGCGGCAAAACTCCCTACAAAACACCCGAAGGTTAAAATTAACGCTAAGTTCTTATTCATGATTAAATTTTATGGTCCTATTTTAAGATGTCGATTTTAAGATGCAAATTTTAAAATATAAGTTTGCCGTCTACGCCACCCAAGCAATAATAACAATAGCAAACTAGGGTAAGCGATACTGCCACCGCCTGTCGTGGTGGCCTCTATTTGATGGACTTTTTGACTGATGGTTATACGCCAAAATGCACTAGATGCTTGAGAAAAACCATCACTGATGGTGTAGCGAATAACCACCTCACCAAAAAAGTCAGGGTCTGGGGTAAATACCGCCGTACCATCAGCATTAATGCTGACTTGATTATTGTCGCTGCTGAGCAGTATTAGGTTATCGCCATTGGCATCAGTGTCATTGCTTAACAGGTTAAGTTGCGCCACTTGGCCTTGTTCAATCTGGCTATGGTCATCCACGGCAATCGGCGCACTATTGGCAATAAAATCAATGAATACAATGGCATGGTCGGTGCCGCCGTTTTCATCAACAATACCATAATCAATGCTGACCAAACCCGCGTAATCCAGCGGGCTTTGATAGTATAATTTATTATCGATAATCTCTACTTGACCAAAGTTAACATGGGCTGAAGTGACGGTTAAACTATCACCATCCTCGTCGCTATCATTAACTAACACATCAATCAACAGGCTGTCATTAACCGCGAGGCTACGATGGTCATCCACCGCCACGGGTAGATGATTTTGATCAATGATCACCGCCACGCCACCTGGGTCAACGATATTGCCGTTTTTCTCACCGTCATCGTCATTCACCCCACCATCTTCAATAATCAATTGCACACACCAATGGTTTTCTGTTAAACCCGAGGTCCAAATATTATCCGGGTCTTGTTTATTGCTGTTTGGCGGTGGGCAATATCCCGGTTCACCCGCAGTAGACCATAAGCTATTCTGATCATTTTCAATAAAGTTACCCCAGCCAGTGTCTGGGAATAATTTACGATAAACCGCCCCTAGTGGAATGGGTTTAAGCTGTGGCATGACAATCGCGTATTCAGTGCCCTCATCCGGTATACCATAAGCAATAAAATCAAAGACCCCACCCACATTCTGCGCCTGGGTATCAACAATTAATTGATCGGCATTATTACTATTAATATCACCAGCAGTAACCTGAGCACCACCGGTTTCGCCGCCAACGGTAAAGAAGCCCCGGCGCAAACAAACCCCGGGTTCACCTTCAATCAAATAACCGTCCTGCACTTGAGCGGTTTCAGATAACACATTACATTCATTAATCCGGTCAAGGTAATCGGCCAGCCCATCGCCATCAGAATCCTTATAACCTTCGACATTATCTGGAATTAAATCGCCATCGCTATCATTCGCAGATAAGTCAGCTAATTGTGTCACCACTTCAATATATACTGAGGATAAATCCTCTAATTGTGGTTCACCGCTATCAACCACAGTGGCTGAGATCTGATAAAGCCCCTGACTCACCGTTGCCGGGTCAAATACAAAGCGATTAAATTGTTGGCTAATATTGACCAACTCAGGGTTTTGATTAAACCACGTTAATACAAAGGTATCGCCAATATTGGCATCCTTGAATATCGGCTCTAATGGTGACTAGGCCCGCTTGCTGGCTAATCACCAAACGCTGTTGCAGCGCCTGCTCAGCAATTAAACGGATATCTGGTGCAATATTACCCTCATTAATGGTGGTAATATGTTGACGTTTATTACCAATATTAATATCACCCGCCAAACTGATCACGATAGTTTCATTGGATTCAATCAAACTATCAATCGCGGTAGCAAAAGCAATATCAATCTCAGTACCTTGTTCAATAGTCATTTCACCGTTGACTAGGTTGTGATCATTGCCATCGGCACTGCCGGCCACAGTAAACGGTACCACCAGTGGATAGTTTGGTGCGCTGCCATTAAGGAAAATCCCCACAGTCACCGCCTCACCTTCAGGCACTAATTTGGTTTTTCTCAAGCGAAATCAGTGGATTAACACAGACATTTTGCGAACGTATGGTGCTATTACCTTCGCTATCAGTGGCTTGCCAAAACGCCTTATTTAAGCCCGGTGGGTATAGCGGAGCGCCATTGACCAAAGACACTGGCAAGGTATTGCCGAATCGGTCCACCGCAGAGGCTTCGCCAAGGTTAACCCGGGTATAAAGTGCAGTAGCATTAATGGTTAAATCACCACATAAATCCTCCGGCAAGGTGATCACCGGGACCACTCACATCAATATTGATAATAACCGTCGCGGTGGCGACAGCGCCAAGTTCATCGCTAATGCTGTAGTTAATGGTTATTTCACCGGTTAACCCCTGCTCTGGGGTAAAAGTGATGGTATCTCCGGTAACCACTGCACTACCAAACGCCGTTTCAGCAATTTCTAAACTAATCGCATCGCCATCAGGGTCAAAATCATTATCTAATACGCTGATCACCAAGACATCAAAATTGGTCACCGTCAGCACATCATCCACCGCAACCGGAGGGTTATTAATCGGCTCCGGTGCCGTTTCAATAACAATATGAACTTGAGCGGAATCAACCCCGCCATTACCGTCGCTGATACTATAATCAATCACCGCCTCACCAACAAAGAGATCATTGGGAGTAAAGGTAATGCTATTATCTGCATTGATCACCACAGTACCAAAGTTACTGCTAACCGTTGTCACCACTAAGGCATCACCGTCAGCATCAGAATCATTGGCCAATACACTCACAATCACCGCCACTTCTTGCTCTGTGGTGGCAAAATCATCCTCAGCCACCGGTGGGTCGTTGACCGCGGTCACTGCAATGGTAACTGTGGCCGTTGCGGTACCACCATTGCCATCGCTAATGGTATAGGTAATGGTATCAGTGCCACTAAAATCAGTATTTGGGGTATAAATCAACGCCCCTTCAGCATTAATGGTCACTGTACCATTGACGGCACTGGCAGTGGTCACGGTAAGCGTATCACCATCTGGATCGCTATCATTGCTAAGTACCGTAATAATATTGTTACTGCTGTCTTCACTGACCGCCACGCTGTCATTAACCGCTATTGGCGGATTATTAATCACCGCAATTACATCAACCGTCACGATGGCGGTGGCGGTGCCACCATTGCCATCACTAATGGTATAAGTCAGGGTATCAGTACCGCTAAAATCAGTATTTGGGGTATAATTGAGGGTGCCATCACTATTAATCGTCACCGTGCCATTAATCGAACTAGCGGTACTCACGGTAAGCGTATCACCATCTGGATCACTGTCATTATTTAACACCAAAATATTATTATCAGCACTGCCCTCAGTAACTGTTGCCCCATCATTAATCGCAATCGGTGGACGATTCACCGCATCGACGGTCACCGTCACTGTCGCCGTCACTGTGCCGCCATTGCCATCGCTAATGGTATACGTAATGGTATCTGTGCCATTAAAATTGGCATTGGGAATATAGTTAACGCTACCATCGGCATTAATCGTGACTGTGCCATTGCTGGCACTTACCGCAGTAACGGTTAAGTTATCGCCATCAATATCACTACTGTTATCAAGCACATTGATGGTATTGCCATTGCTGCCTGCCATTACCACCGCGCTGCTATTAGCTGCAATCGGTGCATCATTAACGCCATTTACAGTCACCGTTACAGTGGCAGTTGCCGTGCCGCCATTACCATCACTAATGGTATAGTTAATGCTATCTGTGCCATTAAAATCAGCATTAGGTATATAATTAAGGGTACCGTCTGGATTAATTGTCACGGTGCCATTGACTGCACTGACCGTCGTCACGGTTAAACTATCACCATCAGGATCGCTATCGTTGCCTAAAACAGTGATGTTATTGCCACTGCTATCTTCATTGACGGTGGCAGTATCATTAACGGCAATCGGTGCATCACTAACCCCGCCGACACTAACGGTTACAGTGGCAGTTGCTGTGCCACCATTGCCATCACTGATGGTGTAGTTAATGGTATCTGTGCCATTAAAATTAGCATTAGGACGGTAATTTAGTGTGCCATCTGAATTAATCGTGACGGTGCCATTCGCTGCACTGACCGTCGTCACCGTTAAACTATCACCATCTAAGTCACTATCGTTACTTAGCACGGTAACGATATTGTTAGTGCTATCTTCACTCACGCTGATACTGTCATTAATCGCCACCGGGGCATCATTAACCCCATTCACTGTCACCGTGACGGTGGCAGTGATCGTGCCACCATTACCATCACTGATGGTATAACTAACGCTATCTGTGCCATTAAAATCGGCATTAGGAATATAATTAAGGGTACCATCTGGATTAATCGTCACTGTGCCATTGGCGGCACTGACCGCCGTCACGGTTAAACTATCAATCGGTATCGCTATCATTGGCTAATACGGTGATGGTATTGCTATTGCCATCACTCGGTCACCGTATGCCGTATCGCTAGCTGCCACCGGGGCATCATTTACCCCATTAACTGTCACCGCCACTGTAGGAAGTATAATGTGCCACCATTGCCATCACTGATGGTGTAGTTAATGGTATCTGTGCCATTAAAATTAGCATCAGGACGGTAATTTAGTGTGCCATCAGCATTGATCGTGACGGTGCCATTCGCTGCACTGACCGCCGTCACGGTTAAACTATCACCATCTAGGTCACTATCGTTACTTAGCACGGTAACGATATTATTAGTGCTATCTTCACGGTCACGCTGATACTGTCATTAATCGCTACCGTGGCATCATTGACCCCATTCACTGTCACCGTTGACGGTGGCAGTCATCGTAGCCACCATTACCATCACTGATGGTATAACTAACGCTATCGGTGCCATTAAAATCGGCATTAGGAATATACTGTCAGGGTACCATCTGTGATTAATCAGTTGCTGTGCCATTGGCGGCATTGACCGCCGTCACGGTTAAACTATCACCATCGGTATCGCTATCATTGGCTAATACGGTGATGGTATTGCTAGTGCTATCCTCGGTCACCGTTGCCGTTCATTAGCTGCCACCGGGGCATCATTTACCCCATTAACTGTCACCGCCACTGTGGCAGTTGCTGTGCCACCATTGCCATCACTGATGGTATAACTAATCGTATCGCTGCCATTGAAATCAGCATTAGGGCGGTAATTTAGCGTGCCATCAGCATTGATCGTGACGGTGCCATTAGTCGCACTGACCGCCGTCACCGTTAAACTATCACCATCTAGGTCACTATCGTTACTTAGCACGGTAACGATATTGTTAGTGCTATCTTCACTCACGCTAGTACTGTCATTAACCGCCACCGGGGCATCATTGACCCCATTCACTGTCACCGTGACGGTGGCAGTTGCTGTACCGCTATTACCATCACTGATGGTATAACTAATCGTATCGCTGCCATTGAAATCAGCATTAGGGCGGTAATTTAGGGTGCCATCAGCATTGATCGTGACGGTGCCATTAGTCGCACTGACCGCCGTCACCGTTAAACTATCACCATCTAGGTCACTATCGTTACTTAGCACGGTAACGATATTGTTAGTGCTATCTTCACTCACGCTAGTACTGTCATTAACCGCCACCGGGGCATCATTAACCCCATTCACTGTCACCGTGACGGTGGCAGTCACCGTGCCGCCATTACCATCACTGATGGTATAACTAATGCTATCAGTGCCATTAAAATCGGCATTAGGAATATAATTAAGGGTACCATCGCCATTAATGGTGACTGTGCCATTGGCGGCACTGACCGTCGTTACGGTTAAGCTATCACCATCGGTATCGCTATCATTGGCCAATACGGTGATGGTATTGCTAGTGCTATCCTCGGTCACCGTTGCCGTATCATTAGCTGCCACCGGGGCATCATTAACCCCATTCACTGTCACCGCGACGGTGGCAGTTGCTGTACCGCCATTACCATCACTGATGGTATAACTAATCGTATCACTGCCATTGAAATCTGCATCAGGGCGGTAATTTAGGGTGCCGTCTGAATTAATCGTCACTGTGCCATGAGTCGCACTGACCGTCGTCACGGTTAAACTATCACCATCTAGGTCACTATCGTTATTTAGCACGGTAACAATATTATTAGTGCTGTCTTCACTCACGCTAGCAGTGTCATTAATCACTACTGGTAGATCATTAACCCCATTCACTGTTACCGTAACGGTACCAGTTGCGGTACCGCCATTACCATCACTGATGGTATAGCTAATGCTATCAGTGCCATTAAAATCGGCATTAGGAATATAATTAAGGGTACCATCGCCATTAATGGTGACTGTGCCATTGGCGGCACTGACCGCCGTCACGGTTAAACTATCACCATCGGTATCGCTATCATTGGCTAATACGGTGATGGTATTAGTGGTGCTATCCTCGGTCACCGTTGCCGTATCATTAGCTGCCACCGGGGCATCACTTGCAGCGGTTACAGTCACCGCGACGGTGGCAGTTGCCGTGCCGCCATTACCATCACTGATGGTATAACTAATGATATCGCTGCCATTGAAATCAGCATTAGGGCGGTAATTTAGGGTGCCGTCTGAATTAATCGTCACTATGCCATTAGTCGCGCTGACCGCAGTCACGGTTAAACTATCACCATCTAAGTCACTATCGTTATTTAGTACACTAACGATGGTGTTAATGCTATCTTCGCCAACGCTGATACTGTCATTAACCGCTACCGGGGCATCATTAACCCCATTCACTGTCACCGTGACGGTGGCAGTTGCGGTGCCACCATTACCATCACTGATGGTATAGCTAATGCTATCAGTGCCATTAAAATTGACATCGGGGGTATAGTTAAGGGTGTTATCGCCATTAATCGTGACTGTGCCATTGTTAGCACTAACATTAGTCACTGTTAGGCTATCGCCATCAACATCACTATCGTTAGTTAATACCGGAATGGTATTGTTAGTGCTATCTTCATTAATCGTAGCAGTATCATTAGCCGCCACCGGTGCATCGTTTATGGCGGTCACTGTGATGGTTGCCGTAGCCGTACTGGTTCCACCGGCACTATCTTGCAGGGTATAGACAAAATTATCGCTACCTACAAAATCACTCGCTGGAGTGAAACTGACGCTATTGCCATCAGCAGCAATCGTTGCGCTGCCGCCATTCGCCCCAGCGGCGACGGCGCTAATACTTAAACTTTGGCCATTATCGACATCACTATCATTGCTAAGTAAAGTTAATAGCACGGCGGTATCTTCATCGGTGCTGCCAATATCATTCACCCCAAGCGGTAAGCGGTTAAGCAACCTCAGGGTTAAATTGGTCGATGAGCTGGTTTTACTTTGACCAAAATTATTAAGATAGGTCGCCGCTGCCGTGGTAACCACCGCATTGCTCGATGCTGTTGGGATACTGGTGGTACTGGTTAAGCTGATCGTCAGTTGGTATTGCTCATCATCGGCATCATTATCTGAATTCACCACAGTACCTAACACTAAACTTACCGTATTCGCACTGGTGCTAAGCAAACTATCTACCGCAACCGTCGCACCGCTGGCAGCCGTATTAATCGTTGCGGGGTCATGACTGGCGGTTAAACCGGTATTAAAGACCCGATTAAGCACCGCACTACCACTTTGATAAACCAAGCCATTAGGGATATTAATGCTCAATACCAAATCCTCAGTACTGCCCGCAGGGATGGTAAAACTGGCCTGTAAGGTTAACGTCTCGGCTTGAAAATAATCATTACCCGTGGTGCTATTGTCACTACTACTGGTTAATTGCAGCGTTGATAGCAGCAAACTGGTTGCACCATTATTGACGGTAAATAAGGTGGGATTAATGCCATCACTGCTTAAGCCATTATCATCACTTTGCACGTTGGCAAAATTGCTGCCACTCAAGTCAGCCTGAGCTGCAATCACAGTACCATCAGTGGTACTAGCATCAACAGTCACGCTATAACTTACGGTCACCAATTGCCCTGGTGAAAGTTCGAATAAGTTAACGTTGACCGGAGACTCGGCAATTTCGACCCCTTGAGAATGGACCACAGAGCCAGACACGATACTGGTATTGGCGGGGATCACTTCAGTTAAATTAACCGTGGTGGCGGTTGCCGCGCCCAAATTGACGATGCTCAACCAATAAGTCACCGTATCACCCGCGTCAACTAAACCATCGCCATCAACATCACCGGTTAACGTCCATAACTGATTAACCGCTGGCAAGGCTGTACCGCTTCCATCATTAACCGCATTGACCTCAGCAGGTTGATTACCATCGGCAACAATACCATTTTGATCGGCCAAACTGGCATTGGTTTCATTGCTGTTAATCGCCGCCTGCATCACAAAGGTTTCAGCGTTGGTATGGGCATCACTATTAAATAATGGGTTATCGATGGTCAGTTCAACGCTCGCTAACACTTGGGCACCTGAGTCTAAATTGGCTAAATTAATAGTGATATTACTGCCAGTGACATCAATAGTGCCACTGCCTACGCTGGCACTAGCACCGATATAAGATAAGCCATTGGCAATAACATCGGCTACCGAGACATTGGTTAATGGGCTATCCCCCCGATTTTGGATCAGGTAGCTGATGCTCAGGGTATCCCCCGGTGAAACATTGCTATTGGCATCAGCATCGATGCGCCAATCGGCCAATTGTTGTACATAAAGCGCATCCAATACCATCGGCTGACCGCCCACCGTGATGATTGTTGCCTGATCACCATTGGCTTCATTGCCATCACTATCACTAAGTTCGCTAATGGTTTGGTCGGAATCGACACTGCCTTGGGCAACAATATCACTGCCCGGTGTGATGGCTGGGTTAATCACCACCTGATAGCTAATGGTCACACTATCGTTGCTATTCATATTGCCAATGTTCGCCAGTAAATCGCTGTCGCCTGTTTCGGTAACGCCACCAAAACTACTGGTTAGGCTAGCGGCCACTAAGGTTGTGCCGCTGGGGATCACTTCATGATAAGTAACATTGCTCGCATTAGGACCATTATTGGTTAACACGATGGTGTATTGTAAGGTTTCGCCACCATCAGCAACGCCATTGCCACCATCATTGACTAAAGTCACCAACTGCTGGGCGTCGATAAAACTTGGCGCACTAACCGTGGTAGCCCCAGAGCCCGTTAAACTGTAGTTACGGTCTTCGGTGGTGGTGCCACTGGTGGCACTATAACTGCTGGTATTGTCGACGCTAACGGTCAAACTGGTATTAGGCTGGACATTGTTATCGACTTTAGCGCGAAAGCTAAAGGTCTTGCTGCTATCGCCCAGCGCAATGCTCGACAGGTTAATACTCAATAAGCTGGCATTGCTATCATCTAAATTACCTTGACCACTAAAACTGCCCGGCACATAAGTGAAACCACTGGCAACGGCCAACTTAACCACCGTATCAAAGGCATCGGCACCACTGCTATTGTGGGCCAACAACACCGTAAAGGTCACTTCATCGCCTAAGCTGGTGGTCGCACTACTCGGTGTAATGGTAACCGCTAAGTTTGGCTCGACCACGGCAACAGACACAGCGACCGGACCTGCATCACCCACTGCACTGGTGGTTGACCCATTAGCATTAAGCACCTTACCCGCAATATTGGCGTTATCATCATTAATACGGGTGACCACACGCCAAATCAGGTAGTCATTGCTAGTATCACTGTCAGCGGTATTACTCACATCCCCTAAATCAACCACTATGGTACCTGACGGGGATTCTGTCGCCGTGCCTGCGCCGGTGAAACTAATATGGCCTTGAGCAATCATACTGGCACTCACAAAAACCAGTCCACTGTCTAATACTTGCTGTAATTTTACGGTATTGGTTTTACCTTCGACTAAATCAACGCGCAGATCAAAATTAACCGTTTCATTAATGCCAAAATTGGCATCGGGCTGACCCGTGGTGAGGTTATGCTGCACCGCAATATTACTGGCCAGTACCAAGGTACTGGTGGCACTTTCATAATAGTTATTAAGACTGGCATCATTATCATCGTCATTGCCTGCACTGCCGCTACGTCCGCTGCCGCTAGGGGCACTATTATAAGCAGCACGACTGCTATTGTTGACACTTGCCCCCACAACAGCACTATTAGCCACCACCACATCATAGCGATAAGTCAAGGTGACGCCAGCGGGTAAATCAAAATCAGAAAAACTTAAGGTATCGTTACTATTGGTCGTGGTGCCGATACTGCTATGAGCCAAGGCTAATGGTGTTGCCGTGCCGCTAAGGACAATAGCATTGGCCGGATTGGTTACCGCGATATTGCTAAATACTGGCCCAGCCCCGGCACCATCCGGTGCCCCTAATAATTCAGCCGGTAATAGTTCAGATAAACTGACTCGGTAAGCTGTGGCACTGGCAGCAGTATTGGCCACTGTCACTTGATAACTGATAGTATCACCAGCATCACTGGCAACATTACCTGCCGTTATTAATTGATTAATAGTTAAATTAGCTTCAATGACGGTGACCACCGCCGTATCTGATGGCGCAGTCACCATCCCGGTATAACTTAAACCAGCAGTGGCGGTAAGCGCTGTGGTATTTTGGTTGGCGATAATATTATCAACCACAACCGGTACTGCCACGGTGATCGCTTGGGCAGTGCCTGCACTATTAGTGATAGTGCCAAAATTAAGCGCAATCGGATCAGTACCAACACCGGGTGTAGTCCCTGGCGTTAAGGTGGCGGTAAAATTACCAGCGGGTAAAGTGATCACAATGGGCTGATCTTGATAGCTAAAGCCAGTCGGCAAATCGAGGTTATAAGTAAAGTTATTACTGACGCCCACCGGCACCGAAAAATTCGCAGTCAGTATCACTTCATCAATAACAGCCGCTTGTGCGACCGAGGCGGTTAAACTCAGCGATGGCGCATCAGAGATCACCGTAGCCGTTGCCATAATCACCAAATCATTAACCGCTTGGCCGCTATCATTGTTAACATTATTACCAACACGTTCACCTTTATCACTACCAGCGGCACCCGGTGCCGCCGCGCCATTATTGCCCGGTAAACTGGTGATAGTCACATCCATGGTATTATCAATGGTTTGCTCAAAACCCACACCGACGTCAATGGTTGCCTGATAAACAACGGTGATGGTTTCATCCACTGCTAAAAAGTGTTGCGAGCCTTGTTGTCCGCCCGCTAAACAACTACCATCAACGCTCAACGCGTTACCGGTAAAACTGGCACAACCACTAATATCTATACTGCCCCGAGACAAGACTGCGCTAACCAAGGTTGGTGCGGTGGCCAGTGCTGGTACAGTGCCATTAATCGACCAGTCATAACCATTAGTGCTATTGGCATTGTTGGTATTGCTAACAGTCAGTGTGTAAGTCACAGCACTTCCGCCTTGAGCCGTACCCGGTGTTACCGTATGGGTCATTGCCAGTGCCGGCAGTAATATTTTAGCGCTGTGATCGCTACTATCACTTTGTGCCACCGCCGCTTGATTAAGATAATTCACCGCCCCGGTAGTGACAAGATTAACACCTGGTGTATTGGTATCGGTATTAAGCACCAAAGCGGTGATGGTGACGATCACCTGCTCGACATTAGCATCATCATCGTTATTATCAATATTACCTAAATTAAAACTTAATTGCTGGCCCGCAATGCTCGTGGCACTATCAACGTCAGGACCTATTATAGGAGTTATGGCGGTATCGCTGGTTGGCACCGCACTCGCCAGTGTGACTGAGTTTATGCTGCTATCATAGACCCCGCGCAGCAGAGCACTATTGCTTAGGTATTGCAATCCGGCAGGCAAGGTAAAGCTAATAAAATTGTTATTACTGGTTTGTTTACTAATGCCCTCAGGAATATCAACCACCAACTCATAGGTCACCGTTTCACCCACTGCCAGCGGTTCGATGGCGGCGGTGGAGGTAAACGTCTCTGAGCTGGCAATCACCGTTAAGGCATTAATCGATAAGGCTTGGCTCGCGGCATTGCCATCGGCATTAATGCTCTGGCTACGTTGTCCGGCCACGGCCCCCGATTGACTATCACCAGTAACTACACCATTGACAGTAAAGTTGGCCCCGGTGGCGACATCGGCTTGTACCGTGGCGGTATAACTCACCGTTTGACTGCCACCCGTGGCAATTGAAGCAAAATTACAGCTAAAGTTTGGATTGGCATAATTACAACCCGCAGAGCCTGTGGCAACACTGGTCAAATCAAATAAATCACTATCAACCACATTGCTTAACACCACATCATAGGCCGGGGCTGTGCCGGTATTGTTCACAACAAAGGTGACAGTGGCACTGTCACCAGCCTGTAAATTACTATCGGGTGCGACGGTGGTGGTGATCGCTAATTGGTGTTCGGTAAAGGCTTGGTTATCATCATCGTTTTTGCTTGCCGCTGCCCCTTGATAGGTGGCACTGACAGTTAAAGTTTTGCTCTGCTCACTAGCAGTCGCTGCATTAGCGGCATCATCTATCACTTTGGCATCCAAGGTGATCACCAAGATATTATCGCCAGCATTGTTGTTATTGGTCGCGATGGTATCGCCGGTAAAAGTAAATGTGCGGGTTTGCCCAGTGGCGACCACCCCCGTGGTGGTTTCAGTGGCGGCCAATTGAGTGCCAACAAAACCAGCCGGGAAACCACTACTGGCGGCAACATATTCTAGCCCTGGCGGTAAGGCAAAATCCACCACCAAATCGGTGACTGTGCCCTCAGGTATGGTCACCGATGCCTGATAGGTCACCACATCACCGACCACCAATTTACCGCTATTCCCTTGGGGCGAAACAGCTGTGGCAGTGGCCACCATGCTAATATCGGCCATGGTGATATCAAGCGGGTCTTTTTGTGCTGGAAAGGCGGTTGCACTGGCAACACTCGCCGACCAAACCACCGACGCTTCGGGTTGCAATAATTCGGTCACTTTGGCGGTTTGTGCCAACTGATAGGTATAGGTTAAGACAATGTTTTGTGTTTTAGGTAAAGACACCGCGTTATCAATCACTAAGGTGCTCGATAAAGCCCCACTAATACTGCCACTAATATCACCGCCATTAAGGGTTGCCCCGGTCAATGTATAACCCGTTAATCCGGCTAAATCCGCTTGGCTAAGGCGAATTTTATGCGCCGGTGCACCACCATCATTGGTAATGGTAATGACTTGCGTCATGGTATCGCCAGCATCAACATCGATGGCATCACTTTGCGGTGGACTTGAGCCAGGTAAACTTAAACTCCCTCCTTGGTTAATGGCACTTAATCCACTGGTAATCGATAATACCGGGTTTCTCACTAATATCCGTACCGGTTTAATGCTACTATTAAGCGCGGCTAAGCTATTGGTTGCATCACCACTTGAAAGCGTGGTTAAAAATGCATTATCGGCAAACGGACTGTCAGTAATTCTAACAGAAACATCCACCGATAGCGTTTGGTCGCTGGCAGTAGAAACATCCGGCCAATCAATAATCAAGGCATTGGTGGCGGCATCGATCGAAATACTGGTCGGGGTTGTGGCTAGCGTATCCGTGGGGCTATGGACCACATCATTATTAAAGCTGGTATTAACTGTGGCGACATCAAATATCGGTAATGGAAAGAAACTGGTGAATTTAATATTGGCAGTATCACCTGAGGGGATCGACAGGCTTAAACGAAAAGTCACCACTTCATCTGGCACATATTCTGCTTTAGGATTGATGATCTCAGTACTAAAAATCACCGGGGTGATCGTTAGGCTATCACTATGGCTGTCGGTACAGTTGCTGGCTCCCCCGGTTAAACTATAGGTTGATGTGCCATTGATGGTAAAATCATCCGATGCCAACAGCGGATCACCATTGTGATAAGTCGCATCAACCAATACACTGTAGCTATAATTAATCAGACTACCGCCCGCAATATTACCGCTAACGGCGCTTAAATCATAAGTCACCGTGCCGCTGCCATCACCATTAACGATTGAGGTCGGGGTAATGGTCACTGCCCCGCCGCCATTAAGCGTTAAACTGCCATGACTGGCAAAACTCAGCCCATCTGGCAGTTGGTCAACAAAACTCAAACTGCTAGCAGTGGAAAAATCACTTAGCCTAATCTCGCCTGACACCGTTAACGTACCGCCCGGACTTAAGGTTTTAGGGTTTATCGCTTTGGTTAGGGTTAAATGCCGTACACTCACATTATTGCTGCTGCTCGCTTGGGCTAGTGGGACGGCCGCAAACGTCCCATCGAGTGTGCTGTTATGGGTAATAGTTTGATTGGCACAGGTGGCTTGGTCGAGCATATCATTGATTTGGACGCTATAACCGGAGGTAACATCACTGTCGCTGGAACCGCCAGAAATCGAGGTACAATTGATGGTGGCATTACTGCCCGGCGCAGCGCCATAAGTACAATCGGTACCACCTGTTGGGGTAACGGGATTAAACGCAGCAAAGGTCAGGTTATTTGAAAAACCTTCATCTAACGCCACTGCACTCACCAACTGGCTTTGCGCGACATCGATAACCTGTTGATATGTCAAAGCAAAAGTAGGGCCGGGCACTTGTTTACCGGCAGGGGCATTATTACTGCTACTAAACGTCATTAAAGTAGGCGTGATTTGTGAACTAACGGTTATGCCTTCAATCGCCCCATTGTCACCGGTTGCGGTATCACCAAATTCCAAAATCGGCTGTAGGCTAAAACTCAGTGGCGACGCCAATTGCGCCGCAGTACTGACAGTAAGACAAATATCAGTGGTTATGGTGGGGCCACCTAATATGACATTACTCAGGGGTAACACTAAATTGGTTAGACTATCACCGCCGCTGCTGGTGATACTGACATCGTTTGCCCGAGTATCGCTGATTTGATTACCCGGTGCCGCAGGGAAAACCCCCAGCGCATCGGTGCTCAGTGTTTGTTCTAAAAATGTCGCTGATGCGAGAGTGAGGTGAGGGGGTAAAATCAGTCGATAATAAGGGCCAAAACCACCATCGGTGCCAGTATTACTAAAGTCAACACTAAAACACGCTTCACTACCGATTAAGGTGGCAGAGGCATCGCCTATATTGATACTACCCACAGGCACAGGCGCTGACGCCAATACCTCAGTGGTGGCTAAACTCGCCAATGACAACAATACCAGTTGAAATATATTCATGCAGTTTTTCACAAACGATGTTCCTGTTATGTTTTTATTAGTTAATATAACCATCACGATAATCTATAATGATCCGCGTACGAGGATATATATTCAGCGTTAAAACATCAGCTAGCCTAAGCTGTCTATCGCTAATTGCGAAAGTGTTTCATCGTTCGGGGTCATAGGCAATTTTAGCGCCAAGTTTTTTCCTTAATGATTCTCTTATTGCGAATCAGTTGTTTGCACTAGGCGATAATGCGTTTTTATCAAACGATTTTTTGTTTTTTTAGGCCAAATGCTATTGAGGCTGCTAATATAATGAATTGTTCCTGTGCTATCAACATAAAAATGTTAATGACAAGCAAATCAAGGGGTTCTATCGAGGCAAACAAGAGTAGAGGAGGTTTCAACCTCGTGAATGTTGAGGGAAGTTGTCACCTTAATTGACTCCATATGATCAGAGTCAATAATTTAGTCTCATTGCACAAACTGACCGGCCAGCTTGTTGAGGTATTGCTGATTTTCAATCACCTGTTGACCATTAATAATCACATGCTCCACACCCGTTGAGTACTCATTCCATTTGGCAAAATCAGCCTTGGGTGCCAAGTTTTGTTGATCAAACACAATAATATCCGCTTTCAAACCCAGTTTTATCATACCTCTATCAGACAACCCCAATATCTGCGCTGTTTGAGTCGCGCTACGATGGATAAATTGAGCCAGACTGAGGATTTTTTTATCTTTAACATAACCTTGATACTTTTTCGCAAAGCTAGCATATTTTCTCGGGTGTCCATTAGTGCCATCAGATGACGTCACCACCCAAGGTTTAACCATAAACCGTTCGACGTCTGTAGCAGACATATTAAATGAAGCGATGCGAATATCTCCTTGCTGCACCAATGCAATCGCCGCATCTACAGCAGTTAAATTACGTTGTTGTGCAATTTGCGCTAAGGTTAAACCAACGATTGTTTTATCAGTAAAATCAGTGATCAACAACGACGAAGGACCACCCCGACGACGAATATTTTCAGCCACTTCGCTATCGATTTTAGCACTTAGTGACCGGTCATTCAGACGTTGATAAAACGCCGCTTTTGAATCCGCCATCAGCCATTTGGGCATCACTGCACTATGCAATTTGGTGCCAGATGCCAACCACGGATACTGATCAGCAGAGATGCTAACACCATTTGCTTGTGCCTGTTCAATTTTGGCGATAGCGGCTTCACTCTGCCCCCATACATCAACCCCCAACGCTTTGATATGAGCCAAATGAAGATGAATATCCGACAACCGCGCGATATTTATCGCTTCTTCAAGTGCTTCAATAAAACCAATATTAAAAGTACTTTCATCACGAATATGAGTATCATAAATACCGCCATATTTGCTCGCCACTTTGGCCAAAGCCACCACTTCATCAGTGCTAGCAAAACTGCCCGGTACGTAATAAAGACCGCTAGATAAACCAATCGCACCGGCTTGCATCGCTTTATCAGTTAATTGAGCCATAGCTGCCAACTCCGCCGCATTGGCATAACGTTGTGCTCGCCCCATTACCTGCTCACGCACACTACCATGGCCCACTAACAATGCCACATTGGTACCAATACCGTTAGTTTCTAGTGCCTTAGCTGTCGCCGCAATATCAACCGGACCATCGCCATCATTACCATTAACAACCGTCGTCACCCCTTGGGTTAAATAATTAAGATTGTGGTTTTTGTCCTTGCTCAACAACTCAGCCAGACTATGGGTATGTGGATCAATAAACCCGGGGCTAACAATTTTACCTTTGGCATCGATCACCTTTTTTGCCGCTATTGCCTGACTATCTGTCCCGTGCTTTTGCGGATAAAGCCCACAAATTACCTGCTGACAAATCGCAATATCCAATTGTTGAGGTTCGTCAGTATCACCAGTATAAACAGTGCCGTTCTTTATCAATAAATCAGGGGTTAACAGCTCAGGCGTTAACGGGTCAGTTGCCAACATCGTTTTCATCAATGAATTAGCTGCGCTCACCGCCAGTTTTTGAATAAAATCACGATCCGTTTTATCGCCCATTTCATAAGTAATAGCATGAGCCTGATATTTATCGGCAAAATACTGCTTAAATACCCCTTTACCCGGATAACTCCCCGGCTTTTGCACCACATTAAAATCAGCATATTGTTTATCTAAATCATTCAACCAGCTTTCTACCAACCCCGGGTTTGCAACGCCATAATCCGACGGCATAGTGTAAAAGATGTCCTTATGAGTCGAATGAAAATCAACCGCCATCGCCATGTGTTGCCCTTGTGCAACCAGTTCAGACAAATACTGATCAACAGCGGCGATTTCTGGTTGGTTAAAATCTTTCCAATCACGATTCAAATCAACCCCATTGGCATTATGACGCCAGTTTCCCATATATACCCCATCAGGATTGAGATTAGGCAGCACCAACAGATTAAAACGCTGCCTGAATTGTACCGCCAGTGATGAGTCACTTAACAGGGTCTCAACGAAAGGAAAAACAGCCAGTGCACCAGTCACTTCCGGCGGATGCTGACGGCCCAAAACCACCAACCATTCTTTACCAGCACCGGTTTTTTCAAGCTTGAATAATGGTCGTTGCTGCACTGACCAACCGATAATACCCTGAACAATACCCTGAACAATACCCTGAACAATACCCTGATCAGCTCCCTCCAGCTTTTTACCCCATCGATAATAATCTTGGCTAGTCAACAATTCCTGGGCTGATATCCAAGTTGGTTTACTATCAACCTCAAGATTAAAACGCATCTGCTCAGCTTCAATGCTGTGCTTTTGCAACTGCCAATCTTGGCCGTTACGGCTGATTTTCGGTGGATACCGATGGGCCTTATCCTGCATAACCATCGATAACGAAATCGATACCGGTGTTTTGGCCGTGACTTTAAAGGCATACCAGGGACTATCATTGATTGGAGTGTTTTCAGCTTTGAAGGTCAGTAAAAAATGACCGTCATTTAACTTGCGGCACTCATCAAGCCGTGCGCCAGCAAAGTCACGGTCAAAAGTGACTTGTTCAAATTCACAAGCCATTGCCTTCGAGCCAGACAGCAACAAGAATACAGATAAACAAAAGGTGACAGAGTATTTCATCATGGATCCATTCTCGCTTTTTTAGAATTTTTTATTCACATTAAGGTAAAAATAACGGCCTTTACTGGAATGCGTACTGCTATTATAACCAAAGGTATTATCAGCGAAAGGCGGATCTTTATCTTCCAAATTTTGCAGACCAAAAGTGATCTTGGTATTGTTCAAAATCCCCTCTGCGGTAAAACGATAATTAACAAACAAATCAACCGTTGACCAACTATCAACAACATAAGTCACGTCCTCACCCGCCTCATTGCTATAGTCAAGTGAAGTATCTTCAAAATCGCTAATATACTTATATTTGATACCCGCGCCCCATTGTTCCATCCGCCAACCAATCGAGGCATTGCTGCGCCATTTGGGCAGACCGTTTTGCCGAATCAAATCACCAGTGCCTGACAAGGTAACGTTTTCACCGTCAAATTTAACCGCCTCATTTCCGGCGGCTTGGGCAGCAATGACAATATTGCTGACTTCATCAACACCCTGCTGAAATTTTTGCAAACGGGCGGCGTTAACCTTCAATTTAAAATCACCATAACGAGTATCAAAATCATAATTGACACTGAAATCAATACCACGAACCTCTCTGGGCAACAAGTTGGCGTAATCGTTTTGCACTTGAATGATCTCATCATTCTCATCACGCACTACCAAAGGATTAGACGACCCTTGACTGCGTAACAAGGCATCATACAAAATCTGGGTTTGGCTGTTGAGCAACCCGACTACCCCCTGTTGCTTTATTTGCCACCAATCAACAGTAAACGTCAGCCCTTTGGCAGGCTCTATCACAATACCAAAAGAGGTGTTTTCACTTTCTTCAGGCTTCAAACTATCACTACCGTTTCTCAGCTCAAGCACCCCTTGTCGGGTGTTAAACACCGGATCACTTCGGGTATTGACCCGCGAAATATTCTCTGCCACCACTTGTGGTAACCCCGGCGCACGAAAACCTTCGGCATAGGAGCTGCGAACCTGAACATAATCATTCACCAACCAAGACAGCGCCACTTTAGGTTTGACAATACTGCCCACATCAGAAAAAGTTTCATAACGAGCAGCCAATTGCATGTCTAGGCGTTTGACCAAAGGCAAACCTTCGAGCAAGGGCACAGCGAATTCGCTATAGGCAGAAAAGACATTGCGGCTACCAGCAGCGTCAGGCGTTGGACTACTACCAAGCACCACACTAGCACCCTCGTTGATGTTATTACCAACCACATCAACAAAAGGCGAATTGCCATTTAAATAATCACTGCGAATATCAAAGAAGCTTTCGTAACGGTATTCAAGCCCAGCCGCAAACCCGACATCGCCCGCTGGCAAACTAAATAAAGCACTGTTAGACAGCTTGAAGTCCCATGATGCCAGTTCAGTTTCACTCTCACGGTCAACATTAATTTGCAAACTATCAATCACAGATTGAGCATTCGGTGCGGCATCTCCAGCGGTCATGTTGTTAACATCACCACCGTTAAAAATATCGTAAGCTATTGATGGGTCAGTACTATTAACTGCATTTTGCAACAAAGTGGTGCTGATACGATTCGTGCTATCGAGGGTATTCGCCTTAGAATAAAGCACCGCAGACTCCCAATCCCAATCATTATGATAACCCCGCAAGCCAGTCAGCAAACGGTAACTGTAGTCTTTGACATTAACATGGCGAAACCCAGCATCTACCGGACGATAACGCCGTACAGTGACTTCTTCGCCAAAGGGATTAAAATGCGCATCCGCTGCCACGGTAAAACGTTGAGTCGACAAATTATCACGCCGCTCACGAATACGATCGGCCTCAGCCCGATAATACAGTGCTTCGGCAAACAGCTCCATGTCGTCACTAATAGTGTGATTCAACAAACCATAAACATTACTACGCGTAACATCAGAGGTTAAAGAGCGGGCGCTATTACGGTTATACCGTTGTGGTCGGCTTTCGCTGCCGGTAATACTGCCACGATCAACGCACACCCCTTCAACGTCAATCGCAGTGGTGGGGTTACCGCGTTCATCCGAATTTTCACAACCCGGCTCAGTATCAGGTTGAAGGTGAAAAGTGCCCAAGGTTGCGGAACTGAATTCGCCCCATGGGGTCCCGGTTGAACGATTATCCAACTGAGTATCACCAATAAATGCTTCGGGTAAACCGCTGTATTGACGTAAATCTTCATCAGCGGCATAAGCTCGGTCGCTGGCCATAATGCCGTCTTTTTTATAGTAACCACCCGACAAGGTAAGATGTGTTTGTTCATCATTAAAATACAAACCGGTGGCACCACTAAGGTTAGTTTGATCCAAAGGTGTACCATCAGATGTGCCATAATTTAAATTAAGCTCTGAGCCCTCATAATCGTCTTTAAGCGCATAGTTAATCACCCCAGCGATGGCATCAGAACCATAAATAGCAGCAGCACCATCGCGTAACACTTCGACTCGATTCAACCCTCTAACCGGCAATGTATTGGCGTTAACTGTGGTCACTGGCACTAGGTTTTCGGCCTGAGTGCCCGGGTGTAACACCAGTCGTCGACCATTTAACATCGTTAGCGTATAACCGGTACCGATACCACGCAGATTAATTGATGAAACGTCACCTCTAGCCCCATTGACGCCACCACTGACTCGCTCACTGGTAAAATTCACCTCGCCCACTTGCGGGATCTCCGCAAGCAATTCGGCACCGGTCATCGCCCCAGTATTTTCAATATCTTCTGCTGACAGCGCCGTTACTGGCAATTTGCCGGTGTCATGGTTCGCTTTGATATTTGAACCAAGCACACCGATACGTTCGATTTTGCTGTCTTTTTTAGCGCTTTCATCTGGCTCTGCTGCTTGTACCACAGGAGCCGTTAATATGGCTAATAGGCATAAACTCAAATAGCTTCTTTGATAATTTAACCGCTGGTCTTTTGCTTTTTCCTGCATGGTATTCCCCATTTTTTTCGCTGGCTTGGCCAATCGTTATTTAATCGTTTTAATGCCACTCACCTTGAACAAAAAACCACCCCAATACCAATCACTCTTCGTTACCAACCCATAACCTAACGTTATACAAGCCAATCATGCTGGATTATACTTAAAGCACCAATCACGATTTACCGTTAGGTAAAATCAAAGGAAAACCAACTGTGCGCTTAAGACATATAGAAATTTTTCACGCTATTTATACCACTGGCTCAATCACCAATGCCGCCAAGATTTTGCATGTATCCCAGCCCTCGGTGAGTAAAGTATTGTCCCACGCTGAAATGCAATTGGGGTTTAAACTATTTGAGCGGGTTAAAGGACGGTTGATCCCCACCGCTGAAGCCGAAATGTTATTTGATGAAGTCGACAAAACCTACCATCAGATGCGGGCGATCAAAAACACCGCTGAGAATATTAGAAAGTCAGGTCATGGCACCATCAAACTCGGACTCACACCAGCATTGGGTTTTGACGTCGTACCTAAAGCTATCGCCAGCTACCATCAACAGTTTCCTAACGTTAATTTTAATATTCAAACCGTGCATAACGATGCCGTGATGCAATCGTTGTTAGAGCACAAATGTGATCTGGCGGTGTTGTTTTCGCCCAACTTGATGCCCGGCATCACATCAATCGAAGTTGACCAGTCAGAATTAGTGATGGTCTATACCAAAGACAGCCTACCCGGCAACCCAACAACGCTGGCACTGTGTCAACTGGTTGATTTTGAGTTTATTGACATCAGCGACAGCGGCCCATTAGGGGTGTTGTTATGGAACAGAATGATGGAAGAGAACATCAGCTTTGCCTCAAAAATAAAGGTGCAAACCTATTTTATTGCGGTCAGATTGGTGGCTCAAGGTGGCGGTATTTGTGTGGTCGATAAATACACCGCTCAGGGTAATCTGTCGGATAATTTGGTCATGGCTTCTTTTGATCCACCATTACATTTCAGCATTAATCTGTTGCACCTCGAAAACCGCCCACTATCGAAACTCGCCTGTGCCTTTAGCACCTGCTTAACTGATGCGATTTCAAGTTGTTAACATAACCTCAGGTTATGACCGCTAGAAATCTTGTCACTGTCTTTGTTTTGTCACGGGTAATAAGCTTTAAGCAGATTATTACCAGCGACTTCACGGGAAAACCCATTATGCAAATCAAAGCGCCTTATTTACTTTTTATTGGTGATGCCACCGATCCGCTGGCAATAAAAATGGCTCGTGGTGCCGCCGATTGGTGCCCCGAGCGTTGTATCGGTGAATTCAGCGTAGCGGGCTGTAGTGTCACTACAGGCTTGACGCAGTTAGACCTCAAAGCGGCAGCTGATTTAGGGGCGAAAACCTTGGTGCTCGGCTTTGCCAACAGTGGCGGTATATTGGACAAAAAATGGTTACCTTATATTCTCGAAGCCCTCGATTTGGGTATGGATATTGTCAGTGGATTACACGACAAACTGAGCAACTTTGCTGCAATCAACGACAAAGCCCGAACCTTGGGCAGGCAATTATTGGATATTCGCCATCCACAAACCAACCATGCCTTCAATTATGCCACCGGCACAGGAGTGAAACGTTCGGGTAAGCGATTGCTGACAGTCGGCACCGACTGTTCTGTGGGTAAAATGTATACATCACTGAGTCTTGAAAGGGCGATGAAAGCCACAGGCATGGATGCTGATTTTGTTGCCACAGGTCAATGCGGTATTTTGATTGCTGGCACAGGCATTGCCATCGACTGTGTTGTTGCTGATTTTATCAGTGGCGCAGCGGAAGCCCTCTCGCCTAATGCCGAGGCACAACATTGGGCAATAATTGAAGGGCAGGGTTCACTGTCTCATCCGGCGTTTGCCGGAGTCAGTTTGGGTTTATTACACGGCTCTCAACCGGATGCCCTTGTGATTTGTCATGGCTTAAAGGCAACCCACATGCGAGGTTTGCCTGGCAGCCCGCTACCAAGTATTGAACAGACTATCGGGCTAAATTTAAGTGCGGCCAAACTCACTAATCCCGCAGCTAAAGTGGTGGGGATATCCGTCAACACCTCCAGTGTTAGCGTGGCTGAGGGGCAAATAATCTGTGCTCAATTAAGCGAACAATTTGGTATTCCCTGTGCTGACCCGGTTAGAGATGGGATGCAATCGATTGTGGCAGCGTTATGATTGAAATTAAAGTACAGATAGAACAATTACCGTTAAAATCGGTGTTTCGTATTGCCCGTGGAAGCAAAACCCAAGCCGATGTGGTGGTGGTTAAATTATCTGACGGTCAGCATCATGGCTGGGCAGAATCAGTGCCTTACGCCAGATATGGTGAATCGGTAGAAAGTGTGACTGAGCAAATCGCCGAGCTAGAACAGCAACTATCCCCAAAAACCGATAAAAATATCAACATCGACGCATTAATTGCTGCAATGCCCGCAGGGGCAGCTCGCAATGCACTCGATTGTGCGTGGTGGGATCTAAAGGCTAAACAACAAGGTTGTACAGTTGCCCAATTACTAAGCCTTGGGCCAGCCCCCGCCTGTATCACCGCTCAAACGCTGAGTATTGATTCACCAACGGCTATGGCTCAGGCCGTGACGACACTAGGTTCAGCACCTTTAGTCAAGGTCAAACTGGACAATCAAGCCATCATTGCCAAGATGACAGCGATTGCCCAAGCCGCACCTGACAGTCACTTTATTGTTGATGCTAATGAAGGTTGGTCGCTGGCTGATTTATCAGCTTGTGCGAAAACCCTCAAACAACTCAATGTAGTGCTGATTGAACAACCGTTGCCGGCTGGGCAAGATCATCAGCTGATTAATTTCACATGTGAAATTCCGCTATGCGCTGATGAGTCTTGCCACACCGCCACTGACTTGGATTACCTCAAAGGTAGATATGAAGTGGTTAACATTAAGCTAGATAAAACCGGTGGTTTAACCGCTGCGGTGCAGCTAGCACAAAGCGCCAAGCAACAAGGTTTTGAGATAATGCTCGGCTGTATGGTGGGCAGTTCACTGGCCATGGCTCCGGCTTTTTTACTCACCGAACAGGCACAGTTTGTTGATTTAGATGGTCCCCTGATCATTGGTGATGACCGTGCTTTTGGCTTTGAGTTTAAACAAGGGTTGATGCAACCGCTCAATACGGCTTTATGGGGTGGTGCCGGGTAGTTTTAGTTCTAGTTCTTTTTCTATCGCAGCAACCAAACCTTCGACTTCAATCAAATAGGAGTTATCAGGTAATTTGGTGATGATTTTTTTGGTCACCAACTTGGTTAAAGCGGTTTGAATATTAGAGCGAGTGGCACTACATTTTGCCTGTTTAAAGTCTTCACTGGCTTGCTTCGAATACAAAGAAAACCCCTGAGTGATGCGAACCAGTATTAGCTTTTCAATCAACGACAATTTTCTCAATAACCGTTCAAAATCACCATCATCCGCAATCAAACCATTAATATGTTCAATGGCAATAGCCATGCTGCACTGTTGCATCACCAAATGCCTGACCAAGATAATCGACCAGTAAGGTGAGCAATTAACCGAGTGCCAAAAATCAAGCATTTCAACACTGTTATAATGTAAATTGTAATCTTTCAACCGGGTGACACAAAACGCAACAAAACCATCATCAATCAGCGGAAATTCAGCAGGTTGAGCGCTGTGATAAAAAGGTAAATCTTTATTGGCAAACATCGCACTCATGCCTGAGCGGGAAGAACCGGTATATAACACCCCAATGGAGTCGCCCACTTCATCAAGCATTGTTCGCAGCGCATATTGAAAATCGCCAAACGCCTTGTCAGTGAGTAAATGCTGTATTTCGTCCAGTAATAAAATAACCCTTTTACCTTTAGCCCCTTTACCTTTAGACAAGCCGATAAGCTGTGACAGCAAGGATCGGATTAACAGCAAATTGTTGTTTTCAGCCTGAGTGTTTTTGAATTCCATATCAACCTTGCCCAAAAGAGAGTTACCCAAGGATAATTTGGTCACTTCGGTGAGCATCAGCGCAGATAACGGGGTTTTATTTTTTATGGCATCAATAGCCGCTTCGAACTTGGCAATAAATTCCATATGAGGGGCAGAACGGTCTGACCAAAGACTGATGTAAACCGGCAAACACCCTTGAGCGATTAATTCAGGAGCCAAATCATTTAAAATAAAGGCGGTTTTGCCAATTCGTCGACTGCCTATTAAGGCAATTCTCGAAAACAATTTATCTTGCAGACGAGCCGCATATTGTTTAGCCAATTCTGGTCGACCATAGTGCCAATCATTGCTCATAACCGTATTCCTGCATTTTTCATAGGTTTTCATATTAACAATGTGAATTCATAAGAGCAATATGAATTCATATGACTCATATGAATTTATGTGAAAATCACAGCAAATCTTCCTAAACAAAGAAGGGTTTGGGATCTTGAAGTCACAGAATGTGACTTCAAGCTGGGGTGGCAGACGAACGCTTCCATATGCATTCACAGAACAAGGCATTGCCATGCTATCAAGTGTATTAAGAAGTAAATCCAATCAAACTGTTACCCGGTTTGATTAGTGCCTGAGAGTTGAACCCTCCAGTAAAAATATTGGCTTTATCTGGCCTGACGACAAAAAATAAAAGGGTTTAGTCGTTGTTTATTAAACTTGCTTGGAACAGATAAACAGGGCTCTGACCATTTAAGGCAATTTAGGGTAACAATTACGCCTGCCTATATGTTGCCAGTAGTGTGCACTCTGTGCACAATTTTAATCATATAAAACAACAGTTTAGAGAAAGTTTTTGACTTGTCTCTGAGTTGTTTGATTTTTCTGGCAATATCTTGGTCGTGCATACCAAGTTTATTGCCAAAATCCAAAGCACTGACAAACCGATTATTTTTGAGTAACTTCATCCAGATTGGCATAAACTCTCGTACCTGTTATAATGTGCATCAACTTGAAGGTAGACTGATGATGTTAAGCGACCTTGCCGTTGACTCAAAATCGCTTAAATAGGGGAGTGATCAATAACTATAAAACCCTTTTTTGCTCTTTCTGCCTAGCTGTTGCGCTCGAACCATTTTTCTTAACAGTGGATGAGCACGGTATTTTGGATCGCCAGTTTCATTGTATAGGGTTTCCATAATAGACAGGTTAACGTCGTTGCCAATTAAGTCAGCTAAAGCCAGCGGTCCTATCGGGTGATTGGCACCACACTTCATGGCTAAATCAATATCTTCTGCCGATGCGACTCCTTCGGCTAAAATCGCAATGGCTTCATTAATCATCGGGATCAACATGCGGTTAACGATAAAACCGGGCGCTTCTTCAACCTCTACCGGGGTTTTCTCCAGCAATGTCGCCAGCTCAAAAGCTTGGTCTCTGGTTTGTTTTGATGTGGTCAGTGAGCAGATGATCTCAACCAGTTTCATCACCGGTGCCGGGTTGAAAAAGTGCATTCCCACCACACTTTCAGGGCGCGAAATACAGCTAGCTAATTCAGTGATGGATAAAGAAGAGGTATTACTGGCAATAATAGCATCTTGATTAGCATGACTATCAATGGCTTGCAGTACTTGCTTTTTAATCGCCATGTCCTCAGCAACAGCTTCGATAATGGTGTCAGCAGCGGCAATATCAGCAAAATCATCGGTGATAGTGATTTTTTTCAGACTATCCGTTTTTTGCTCGTTGGTGATCTTTTCTTTGTCTACCAAGCGCTGCAAAGAGCCATCTAATTGTTGTAAAGCATTATCAAGTTTGGCTAAGTCACTGCCTTTCCATATCACTTTTTCAATCGATGGGCTTTGTGACAGCATTTGACTAATGCCAACCCCCATAGTTCCAGAACCAACAACCGCTATTATCATAGTTTCTCCAGCTAATCTGATTATTTAGAACGCCGGAGTATAACGGTTATTGCTGAATATGTATGCAGATTTTATGCAGAAACTGTTTTAACCTCATCTTCACGCAACAACTCAAACAGCTGCCATTCCTTGTCAGATAATGGAATACCACTTTTCTCTCGCTGCAATTGCGCTACAACTTCTTGATCGCCCGGCAATATCGCCCCAGGTGAATGTTGCCGAGCTTGCGCGAGCAGATTCGATACTCGTTGGGTAAATACATCAAAGTCCATAAATATTTCAGGGTTTATTGCCAAAAAACAATGAGCAACCTGCCGTGGGGTATCATAAGGTTCACCATACAAGTGACTCAGCTGGTGATCAAACGGCATTCCACTCAAGACACAAGTCAACATTTGTACCATTAAACCCAGCCCTTGGCCTTTATAACCGCCTAGCGATTTCAAAGCTTGCACCGACGATTCGCCAGACGACGCAAGTGAACTATCTTGCCCTTGCCCATCAATAGCCCAGCCCGCTGGCAAATCTTGCCCCGTCGCCAAATAAGCCATCACTTTTGAGTACGCCACCTGACTGGTGGCAAAATCCAAATCAAATCCTTGTGGCGTACCTGGCACACTAAAGGCAATAGGATTCGTACCTAAAAATGGTTTAACCCCACCTTGCAGCGCAACCAGTGCATCGGAATTACTCATACACAGACCAATACATTGTTGCTCAGCCGCCAGACGAGTAAAATTCGCAGCAGCAGCAAAATGGTTGGAGTTTTTCACCACCACCAAAGCTAAACCAATCGCCTTGGCTTTATCAATCGCCTGTTGCATCGCATACCGACCGGCGATAATCCCATTAGCATTATCGCCATCCAGCACACTACTCACCGGGGTATTACGCTCAAATACCATGTTCGGCTGTTTATTCGCTCGACCATGTTCAAACTCCCGTACATAGGTGTCAAACAAACGAATACCATGCGTATCAGTACCACGCAAACTGGTCTGGGTTAAGCAATCGCTGATCGCCCGAGCATCACCCTCACTCAAGCCAATCCGAATCAATTTGTTGTTCATTAGTTGCCAAATCTCTTCGGCCATCATTGTTTGCACAGTAAACTCCATTAAATATTTAATCACTTTTGATTTTGACTTTGATTTTCTCCGTGCCTCCGTGGTAGTCAGTTTTTCTTTTAAGGAACGAAGCGCTCCAGCAACCCTGATAAGCCCACCTGACCACGTAATGGCGTTAATATCGCTTCTTCGATGGGCATCAAACAGAATAAAATTCTATTTAAGATCCAAGTCGTTGCTTAACATAACGACTAAAGCGCAACACCGCTTGTTCAATCACCCCAGGGTCAAAGTTGCTAAAGGCCAGCCGCACCTTGTTTTGCCACAACTGCGGTGTCAGCGAGAAAAAGCTGACCGGCATACAAATCACATTTTGTTGTTCGGCACATTGATAAACATCGGCCTCAGAAAATTCAAAAGGCAAATCAACCACGACAAAAAAACCACCGCCGGGAATATCCCAACTCACCTCAGCCAACGGCGACAAATATTGATCTAATGCCGACATCATCGCATCCCGTTGACTGGCATATTGGGCATTAACCAACGTCATCCGGGCATTCAGGCTATAGTCATTTTGCAATAAAAACCCGCCAATCACGCTTTGTGCCAACGAACTGGTATTGACCGACACCAGACTCTTTAATGCCAGCAATTTTTCCAGCGACGACGACATATTCTCAGGCACCAGCAAATAACCTATCCTAACCCCGGGACAAAAGGTTTTTGAAAAAGAACCAATATGATAAACAATGCTCTGTTGATCTAACGATCTTAAAGCCGCTACCCGCTGCCCGCCTTGCTCATTCTTATTACCCGCCATACTATAATCGAAACGTGAATAAGGGTTGTCCTCTATGATTTTAATCTCCAACTCAGCACACACTTGCAACAGTGACTGCCGATCAGCCAATGACAAACAATAAGCCAGTGGATTATTAAAATCCGGATTAATATAGATAGCTTTGGGCACCCCACCACTTTGTCTGACTTGCGCGACTTTTTCGCGTAAGTAAGACCAGTCAAATGATCGCACGCCATTGTCATCGGTGCGATAAACTCGATTAACATCAACCGCTTCAACCCGTTTACCGAGGGCTGCCAATAAACCCGAAAAACCAATATAAGCGGGGTCTAATGTCAACATACAGTCATCTGGCTGTTGCAACTCATGAAGACACACCAACGCCAATGCTTCCTGACAACCATTAGTCACAATGATATTTTGCCGGGCACTTTCAATCGACTCATCTCGGGCTAAATGTTGCTGTAAAATACCATTAATGATGCCGCCACTAGGACCGTATTGGCACAAAAGCTGTTGCGCCTTCTCAATACTGCAATTTTGCTCTTCGGCATAATAAGCCGTAAAACTAGCTTCATAAGCGGGCCAATCCTGCTTGTCAAAAAAGCGTGATTGAGGACGACCTGAAGCCAGCGAAATAGCCTCGGGAAACCGAGTCGCTACCTCGTTTAAAAAATTCATTACCTGTAGTTGTTCCATGGTGTTTCCTTAAAACTCATTGCTCGCCTCAAGCTGCTCAAACAATTGATTAATGTTTTTCTCATCAAAGTTTGATTGCCCGGTCCGTTCAATAAATTCATGCATCATGCCGGTATTCGGGTCTCGTTTGGTAAATAATTGACGTAAACCAATGGCTTCGATGATCCCGGTAGAAAACTCCATGCCCTTTTTAGCCAACCGTTCAAAAGTGGCGTGAATGTCATCAACCTGAAAAGCAATATGCTGTACACCTGTACCATAACGCTCAATATAACGTTCAACCTGCGAACCCTCACTCAGCGATTTCACCAACACCACTGAAAACTCATCTGAAAACAACACCGCCGATTGCATCCCCGAATACTTGCCAGTGGTTTCCCGAATACAATCTAGTGTGTAGCCCATTTTAGATACATAATAATCCACCGCTGCATCCAAATCGTGTACTGCAATGGCCATATGGTCAATTTTGTCGAGTGTTGTTTGTATAGACATTTTAATTCCCTATTATTGTTTAATTACTAATTTACAGATTTAAAAGCGGTAACGGCAGTTGTATCGTCACTGTCACCCCTCGTTGTTGATTATTACTTAACTCAAAAGTGCCTTCGTGCTGCTCAATAATATTGCGACAAAAACTTAACCCGATGCCCTGACCCTGAGGTTTTGTGGTGTAAAGTGGAATAAAAAGATTATCCAAATTAGCAAAACCATCACCGTCATCAACCACTTTAATCACACTTTGCTGATTGACTTCGCTAACGCTCAGTTGCACCTCAGTGGCGTTCGCTTCATTGGCATTTTTAATCAGGTTGATAAAGACTTGCTCAATAAAGGTGACATCTGCCCAAATTTTCACATCCGACAACTCGGCCTCAATAGTAAAGCCTTTAAATAGGCCACTAACTCGTTTGATCACCGAACTCAGTACAATCCACTGAGCAGTTAAATCTAATTTCTTCGACAACGAAGCATAACGACTAACAAAATCCTGCAAATGCTGGCAACGTCCGGTGATCACTTCTAATGCCATTTTATCTCGCTCATTACCGGCTCGGGTGGCCAAACTTTCGGCCAGCGAAGACACTGGTGTTAAGGAGTTTCTGATTTCGTGGCTCAGCACTCGAATGATCTGCTGCCAAGCATCCAGCTGACTTTTTCTTAACGCCGATTCGATATTGATAAAAACCAATAACTGATAACTTTCGCCGGCTTCAATAAATTCACTTTGGCGAATTTGCCATTGTCGATTTCGATTTTTATCGGTAAATTGCCAGCCACCCTCAAGCCACTCAAGGCCCAAAAATGCCGGAGAAACTGACTGACACATCTGCCAAGGTTGATGATACAAATCAGCAAATGCGGCATTGCCAAAGGTCAATTGCTGCTTGGCGTTAAAAGCTAACATCGGCGTTTCAAGCTGCTCTATCAACTGATAAACTAGAAACACATGTTGGTCATAACGTGATTTTTTTTCCCGTAATACAAAACTCAACGAAACCAACTGTTGGTGAAATGCCGCCACTTTGCCCTGACTAAAAATCGATTTTGCCCACTGGTTGTAGTCTTCTTGATTAATCGCCTCAAGATGCCGGGCAGCCCGGTCAAAGGTCATCAACACCCTCCGTCGAAAACGAACAATAAAGCGCCACAAAAACAGTAGCAAAAGCGTCTCGCAAACAATAATCAACCAAGGTGAAAAACCTTCACTGTGTGCCCACAGTGCCAATAACAACGGCAGCGGTAAAGCCAACAAACACAGGTTTAGACTGAGATAACGCTCTAATGAACTAGCTTTCAAAACAATCATGCTTTTCTAAACGACGATACAGTGATGATTTTGTCAGCCCCAAAAGTGTTGCGGCTTGAGGTATATTGTGATCGGTTTTATCCAATGCCAATTTGATTAACTCAATCTCTGCCTGCTCAAGCGTCATGAATGGCAAAGAGGTCGGTCCCTTACCGGCAGTCAAATGCAGATCGCCGCTATCAATTTGTTGTCCCTGAGCGAGCAATACCCCACGTTCAATCAAATGACTTAATTCACGCATATTGCCCGGCCAATGGTAGGCTTTTAACACTCGTTTAGCGGCTGCCGTCAGGGTAAATCCAGCACGATTATATTTCTCACCAAAACGACTGATAAACCGTTCCGCTAACGGGATAATATCATCTTGACGCTCCCGCAAACCTGGCACTTTAAATTCAATGGTGTTTAAACGGTAATACAAATCTTCACGAAACAGCTCTTCGCCAATCAACTTACTGATATTGCCATTGGTCGCCGCAATAATACGAATGTTGGTCTGCTTGGTTTGGCTTGAACCCAACACCTCATATTCGCCCGATTCCAGCACACGTAATAACTTGGCTTGTTGCGATAACGGAATATTGGCTACTTCATCAAGGAACAAAGTGCCCGATTCAGCCAGCTCAAAACGTCCAATGCGATCACTTTTGGCATCGGTAAACGCGCCTTTTTTATGGCCAAACATTTCACTTTCAAACAGCGATTCTGAAATGCCACCCATATTAACCGCAATAAACGCCTCGTCCTGCCGTGGCGAAAGTTCGTGAATATAACTGGCTAATGCACTTTTGCCGGTACCATTATCACCGGTCAGAAAAATATTGGCATCGGTGTTAGCAACAGTCTCAATTTGTTGCATCAAGGTGGTCATACAAGCCGAACGCCAGACATAATCGGCTTTGGGTTTATCAGCCAGCTGTTGCTTTAACTCTTGTTTCAATTTTTTATTTTCTGTTTGCAGACTGCGATACGCCAATAGCTGGCTAATGATTTGCAACAGTCGTTTATTTTTCCACGGTTTTTCAAGAAAATCACGGGCACCGAGCTGCATCGCCTTAACCGCCAATTCGACATTCGACCAAGCCGTCATGGCAACAGTAGCAATATTTAATCCGGCCCCATCTGGCCCAGCAGTGTCCATCCAGCGCAAAAAATTCAGCCCTTCCTCGCCCGAAGTGGTATCTAGGCTGTAATTCATATCCAGTAATATCAGTGATATATCATGATTTTTTATCATCATTTGCGCCACTTGCGGATTATCAGCCTCAACCACATCGTAGCCATTGTCATCCAACAACATCGACAGGCTTAAACGAATTTCAACATTATCCTCAATCACCAAAATACACGGCATCAGTTTGCTCTCTTCTGTTTTCTTTATGGCTAATGGTTTTGCTAATGGCTAAGTCTTTGATTTGCACTTTAATTTCATCAGCATACTACTCAAACCACTGACTGATGACTAACAAATAATCGCCGAACTGTTAGTTTTACTAGGTATTCTGCTTGAACCAAGTACGCCGCTAGACAAACGGATTTTAGGCCACTATAGTCCCTCACTGCCGAAATTAATGGAGAATAATAGTAAGATGTCTGATCAAATTGATTTACCTAAAACAGCACAGTTGGTGCCGGAAGATCTTAGCCGACTGATGGTTTTACCCGCCCAAAGGCACAGTAGCGACATCAATCTGATTATTGAATCACTCAAAAGAGATCAGGTAATATTGGTGCAAAATATTGACTCAGACAGCGCAGACAACTTAATGCTCGCTATTGCCGCGCAACTGGGTTTAAGTGAATCGCTAAAAATGCAGGCGTTATTTGCCTCAAGTCTGGGTCATCGAAAAAACTCGGGACGTTATTACATGAGTGTCAATAAACGTAGCGATTATCAGTTTATCCCGCCACACTCTGAGGGTAGCCATTTTACCAATATGCAGTTAGCCTCTTTTTATTGCCATGAAAACAGCACCGATGGTGGTGAAACCATTCTGATGAATGTTAACCAATCCAGTCCAGTTTGGCAGTCATTAAGAGAGCGAGTCAACCGGGGCAAAGCCAACAGAGCCTTAACGCTGGCTGAAACCAATCAGATAAAAGTGATGTTAAAACTTCAAATGCCTGAGGATACGCTCAAAGAAGACGACGAGATTTTAAGCCAAAAAGTCGTCACCCCTGGCTTTACGGTATTTGATGTGTTAACCAAACCACAAAAAACTCACTCCCTGTTACTAGACCAAGAATTGTACGTTTATTGGGATACCATCGCCAGCATCGACCATGATTCAGCTCAAGAGTTTAACCGCTTATTGACCGCCCACGATTTACTTAAGTTGCCAGCTGACAGCTCAATTAACGGTTCAAATATTGAAAAACTAGACAATGCTGCCCCCTCGCGGATCAGGCAATTTGGTAGTCAATATGATCAATTGTTTCACTGTAAAATCACCCATAAATTGAAACCGGGTGATTTTATCATCCAAAACAATTTATCCTGGGCACATTCAGTCAATAACTGGACACCGAGCTCAGGCGAGCGAAAAGTCACAGCGGCTTTTGCTTAAACAAAATGTAATTATTCAGGTCACCAGCAACCCCGGGATTGAATATCCATCGTTGATCATAAACGCGTGGGCACTTTTTTTTTCACCTACATGGACGTAGGGGATGGCGCTGTGCACTAAAGCAGGATGCCTGTAGGTAGAACAACGCAGGAGCAGTTGCCGAGGAGCACAACAGCGTTCACCTACATGGACGTAGGAAGGTTTTAGGGGTCAGGTATCTTGTCCAATGATCAAGCGGTTTTAAACGTTTGTATATTGAACAAGACACTTGACCCCAATTCTTAGGGTGTAGATCTGGCTGTGAACAGTAAATCAATAACTTACACATCAAATCTAACCGTATAAGGGCGGTTTTTGCTAATTTTGTTGGAAATTATTTGATTGCCCCGAGTTTTGTTATCCGTTGTATAATCTCAGCCTATTTTGACCAACCACCAGTCGTTGAAACCGATGCCAAGACCCTTACGAGTTGAATTTGAAAATGCTCATTATCATGTCATGAACCGCTCAGTTGCAGGACGCTCAGCTTTTACTTCACCACAATGCTATCAGGATTTTCTTGATATTCTCGGTAAAACCTGTTTCCGCTACGGTTTAGAGGTTCATACTTACTGCCTTATTCATAACCAATATCACTTGCTAATCAAGACACCAAAGGGAAATTTGAGCCGGGTCATGCGTCATATTAATGGGGTTTACACTCAGCATTACAATGATTTTAACGGTACTGATGGACCCTTGTTTAAGGGGCGGTTTAAAGCGGTGTTGGTTGAATATGGCGATACTTTTTTGAAGCTGTCTAAGTATATTCATTGCCGTCCTATCGCCATCAAAAAGCCCGTCGTAAAAAAACTGATTGACTACCCTTGGTCGAGCTTCCCAGCCTATATTGGTCAAGCAGCGCCGATAGATTGGCTTTCACAAGGTGATCTCCTGGCAATACTTGAAGGCGAGAATAAGCCGCAAAGTTATGCTGATTATATGGCATCAGAAGTCGATGAAAATATTTTACAGTTGTATGACCGAAGCCATCTACCGAGCATCATTGGTAGTAAAAAATTTAAAGCGTCAGTCGCTTGTGCTACGAATATACCAAAACCACACGCGCAGTCTGGTTTTACCCTGACTCAAATCATTAGTGGCGTTGCGGCTTTTTACGATGTCACCAATGAAGATATTACACGGGTTGTCAGGGGCGCTCAAAAAGCGAATCACAAAAGAAAATTAGCCATGTATATGTGCCAAGAATTAACGGGTGCAAAACTGACTAAGATTGCTGATGCATTCAATTTAAGCAGTATGGGAGCCGCGAGCCATGCCACCCACAGTGTTCGTCAATTGATTAAAGATGATAGTGAATTTAAGCAACAAGTTGAGGATTTAATCAAATATATTCAGCAATATAGCGGTTAACATTTATTGCATCCAATACACACTAACACTTGATTTTTGGGGGGATGCAGGCACACTTTATATTGTTCACACGACATTAAATATCGATATACAAAGGTACCTGCCATGCAACTATCTCATTCAATTAAACCGAATTCAAGCGTTGAGACCAATACATTTGACGATTTAATCAAAGGTGTTAAAGCGGCACAGCTTGAAGCCCGTGCGGGGGCGGATTTCAATCAACTTGAAACACAAGTCGCACAGCTGTTTAACCAAGCGCAAAGGGAGATATTGACAACCATACTTGAAGAATATGACATTGACGTCCCGCAATTTGAATGCGATGGGCATATCTACAAGCAAGCCATTAGAAACACCAAGCGTTATATGACAGCCGCTGGTGAAGTGACTGTAGCGCGCAACCTTTATCGAAATAAACGTAATGGTGAAACCTATTGTCCCATGGCATTACGCAGTGGCATCATTGAAGACTTTTGGACGCCTCAAGCGGCCAAGCAGGCAATACACACCGTGTCATTGGTCACCCCGGCAGAGGCTCAGCGTCTATTTAAAGCACTGGGTTGCATGGCTCCATCTAGAAGTAGCTTGACCCGCTTGCCTGCCAAACTCAATGCCATTATTGAGCAGAAAAATAAAGCACTACAAGAGCAACTCAATAAGGCACTCGCCATACCAGCGCAAGCCGTTACCGTGAGTGTATCGCTAGACGGCGTAATGATACCTACCCGCGATCAAGTATTGCCCGGCGACACAAAATGGGGCGAAGCGAGCTGTGGCACAATCACCTTTAGTGATAAAGCGGGTGAAACCCTGTCAACCCACTATTACGCCAGAATGCCGGAACACAAAAAACGTTCGTTGAAAAATCAATTGGCTGCCACGTTAAAAACCATTGAACAAAAACGACCTGACTTGTCACTGGTTAAAGTGGCTGATGGTGCCAAAGACAACTGGACCTTCCTCGAAGGTGAACTTGGAGAGGGTGATTGCGTGTTGGATTTCTACCATGCAGCAGAACATCTGCATCAGGCACTTGAGTTTATTTATGGCGCAGGCTCAGCGCATGTGAATAAGCAACACAAAAAATATCGAGGCATTTTACGTGATGACCCACAAGGTATAACCAAAATCATTAAGCACTTGAAATACAAAGCCAAACGAAAAGTGAAAGCGCTGGATGGGTTAACAAAAGAAATTAACTATTTCGAAAACAACAAGCATAGGTGTCAATATCAGGCGCTTATCGAGCAAAATAAACCAATAGGCTCTGGTATTGTAGAGTCCGCGTGCAAAACAGTGGTTCAACTGCGATGCAAGCGAGCAGGTCAACGTTGGGAACATGATGGTGGTCAGGCCATTTTAAGGTTCAGGTCACTTTTACTCAGCGACCAGCTGGATATCGCTTGGGATTTCATCGCTTCACATTACAAAAGTGACGACATAAAACTGCCAGATAATGTCGTCCCATTTCGACGAAAATGATCACAGCGAGACCTACACCCCAATTCTTAAATGATCAAGCGGTTTTAAACGTTTGTATATTGAACAAGACACTTGACCCCAATTCTTAAAAACCCGATTTTCTAACACACTCTATGTATTTCACAGGATGCCTTGCTGTTCTTCACCAAGCTGGTACTTGTTAAGCTCACATTCAAAGCGTTTTTGCTGTTCGGCTGAAATAATTTTTTTTCCCCTCCCGACTTCGCCCTTGTTGATAAAAGCGCCGCTATTGCTATTTTTGAGATTTTGCATATAAACCTTAAGACTGAACTTGTACTCATGTTTTTTCATATAGTCAAATGAGGTCTTGGCCAGGATACGTTCAAGATCTGCTGTCGGAATTTCCAGTTGCAAAAATACGGCAATGCTTTTGATGGTCTTTTCAAGATCGTTCTTTAGATCCTGATAATTAATAAATAGAAAATTGGCCTGGTTTTTTCTTTGCCCCCAGCCTTGCAGATGTTTAAACCACGAACCATAGGCGACTTTACCAGTCATAAACTGGTCATAAAACTGGTCAAATGTTCCTTGGTAATTTTTGTTACTTTGATAATGCTGGTAATAGGATATGGCGGTATCCATGCCGTCTCTGACCACGTAAATATATTTGGCCGCAGGATTTACGCTTATCTGATCGTGTGCCAAATGCGTTTTCAAGATCCGCTGCGACGTCATTTTATTGGCCTGCTCCAACTCTTCATCCAAATGCGGCGAAAAACTCATGATATGATCAATATCATCCAGGTCACCCTTGGTGGTAAGCTGGAATAAAATATTCTGCATCCAAGTGGTTCCGGCTTTAGGGTAGGTGACAATAAAAATGTCACTGGCCCTAGACTCAAACTTGCGCAGTTTGATGTCATCCAACGCGTGGTTTACCTCCCTGTATAAAACAAAAACCCCGCCGAAAACCCACTTGATAGTGCGGCTGAGCGTAAAAAGAAAAGCATATTTTAGCTTGTTGAGCATAGTTATCATTCCAAAGTAAAATTAGTAAACGTTACTGTCAAACCCCGATCTATATATGGTCTGCGATTGGGGTCGGTCTGCGATTGGGGTCAAGTATCTTGTTCAATATACAAACGTTTGAACACTTGATTACTGAACAAGATACCTGACCCCTATTTAATTGCGGAATTGAATATCATTCATTACCACAAACCTCAAAAATTGAACATCCATCGTCTTTCATGCCCACGCATGGTTTCGGTAAGCATGAAAACATAAGGATGTTCAAATGCCCCCTATAAACAATCAAATGTCCCAACCTACCCCTTAAGCGAATAAATCACCGGTCGGTGAATAAACACTCGTAATGGCCAATAACAGGTAAACAAGGTGATGGCCGCAATGAGTGCTAGCGTTACCAATGCATTGGGTAGCAGTTGCCAGTTGATATAATTGGCCACACTGTCAGTGAAGCCCAAATAACTCAACACTATGGTGACAAAGCTGATGACGATGCCTAAACCAATTCCAGTGGCGTTATCTTTGATGATCAATACAATCAAATCACCGCCTTTTGCGCCGATTGCCATCCGGGTGCCCAGTTCAAAACGACGCATTTGGGTGGCATAACTCAATACCCCATACAAACCAATCGCAGTGAGAAAAAAGGTTAAAACCGCTAACACAGTGGTCGTAACTGCCGTGGTAATTTGACTGAACAACATACGGGTGCGTTTATCTGTCAACATTTCCAGGTCATACACTGAATAAACACTGCTCACCTGTTTGATGGCATTAATCACGTCTTCACGAGCCAGCTGTTGATTGGCTTTTAATTTGATCAACATGTCGCTGTCACCAGCGGCTGATGGCCAATAAGTGCTGATCGGATGATTGTTTTTACCCGGCATTTTCACCGCACGAACCACCCCAATCACTCGGTAATAATCCTTGCCTAATTGCAGCTTGGTGCCAATAGCACTGCCTTGAGGAGCCAATCGTTTGGCCAGTGTGTTGTTGACTATCACCACCTTGTTACCATCACGAATATCCGCAGCGGTGAAATGGTCACCTTGCAACATCGGCTGATCAATCAGGCTAAAATAATGTTCATCAATATCCCGGCTTAATACCCGATAATGGTCATCAGCCTTGACCAAACGATGGCGATAATCACTTAACACCGATGTCGATTGACTCACCGCAGCCACTTGTGGCAATTGTGCTATTTTACGTCGAATTTCTCTTAACATTTCACTGTTTTGCTGACTCGTCAGGGTCGTTGCAGCGGCATTTGACAGTTCAAGGTAAGCCACATTATCAACATTAAAACCCAGCGGTTTGATGATCTCATCCAGCGAATGCTGCAACAAATTGATGTTAATAAAGACCAATAAAGTGGCAATGGCCACTTGGCTGGTGATCAACAATTGTCGGATGCCTTTAGAGACTTGAAAGCCTGTTCCCTTACCACTACTTTGTAAAATCGCGTTCAATACCCGGTAATCGAGCATATTACTGCTCAGACGAGCAAAAAACAGTGCTAATAACAAACCCACCACCACAGCAACAATCAGGGTAACGCCGTTCATCGATAGCTCACTAACACGCGGTAAAACCTCGGCCAAAAAGTGCTGTAATATCGCAAAACCTGCCACAGCGACAACCAGTGCCAATATAATCGAGAAAAACATCAGCAGCCCAGATTCAGCCAAGAGGTTTTTGAAGATATCGTTTTTTCTGGCCCCAACCACCGCATGAATGGCCAGCTGATGTTGTTGCTCGGCAGTTCGAGACATAAATAAGTTAGCAATATTCGCCCCGGCAATCAGCACCAAACCCATAATGCCCGCCAGCAATAACACCACCGTTTGTTTGCTGTCACCTAAAATAACACTTTGAAAATCGTTGAGCTTAATTTCAATGTGCTTGCCCTGAAAGCTCTCAATGCCCACCACCTCACTTTGCCAGCGACTACTGGCCGCAGGTGTCAGGGTTTGTCCCGCTTGCAGCGCAGATAAACCCAGCTTGAGCTTGCCGACAAACAGTTGACGACTATTGCTGCTGCGCCAGCTTTTACGCAACCTCGGCGAGGCAATATTATAATCCCAAGGTAACCACACCCCGGTTGTTTCGCCCACTTCAAAGATTTCAGGCTCAACAAAATGTTGCGCCGTCACCCCAACAATACTAAAACTCACCCCATTAAAACTGACTTTTTGACCAATAATATTCGGGTCGGCAGCAAACTGGCTGCGCCAACTGTGATCACTTAATATCGCCACTGGATTATGACTGTCAAGGCGCTCACTTAGCTCAAAAGCCCGGCCCATGGCCATCGGTACCGCCAACATTGAAAACCACTCAGGCGTGACATATCCGGTCGACATCAAAGGCTGTGCAGGATGAGAGGTCATCACCCCTTCATCATAATAAATCAGCCCGGCTTGACTAAAGACACTTTGGTTTTTGTATAATTCAATCAACCCCGGATAGTTAAAAGCCGGGTTTTCCATTTCACCCGCGCCATTTATTCGCGCATGATCCACTTGATACAACCGCTCTTGATCAGGGTAAGGCAACGGTTTGAGCAATAACAAATCCGCCAGTGTGACCACACATAATAAGGCCCCCAAGGTTAACCCCATGGTGGTCACCACGGTGAAGACAAAGCCTTGTTTTTTCTCTAGATTAGCCCAAGCAACCTTAAGCTGATAAATCAACTGATTCATGCCGCTTTCCTCGCCACCTTGGTTTGTAAGATGCTGCCATCGAGCAAATGTAATTGGGTGGTCGCCTTGTCGGCATAACGCGGATCATGGGTCACCATGCAAATAGTGGTGCCGTCTTTGTTGAGTTGATCCAACACTTCCATCACCTGATCGCCACTTTTTGAATCGAGGTTACCGGTCGGTTCATCAACCAATAATATCGCCGGTTTAGCCACCAATGCCCGAGCAATGGCAATGCGCTGCTGTTGCCCACCCGACAATTGATTGGGTTTATGCCCCGCCCGATGTCCCATGCCCACCAACGTCAAACACTCATTCACCCGCTCTTTAATCTGCTGTGGACCCGGTTTGTCACTATGATAACGCAGCGGCAAGGCCACGTTGTCAAACACACTGAGTTCATCAATTAAATTAAATGACTGAAAAATAAAGCCTATTTTGCTATTGCGGATTTCTGCTGCCTGATCCAACGATAAATCCGTGACATTCACACCTTCAATGCTGTACTCGCCGCCAGTGGGCATATCCAACAAGCCGAGGATCGACAACAAGGTCGATTTACCACAGCCAGAAGGACCAGAGATAGACACGTAGTCCCCGGCCTTAATGATTAAATCAATATCTCTGAGTGCATGAGTTGCCATTTCATCGGTTTCAAACACTTTGGCGATATTTTTCATTTGGATTTTAATATTACTCATCATTGAGTTCCTCGTACTTATATTTGGGCTGTATTGGGTCTTGTGTTTGGGTTTATATTGATGGCAAAGTTTAGGATTTAATGACCAGCGAGACATTATCTGACTTCAAACCAGACAGTTCAGAGACAATAAACTTGTCATTAAGCTGGGCACCTGAAACCACTTCAATAAAACGCCCGGTCTGACGACCGAATTGAATACTTTTGAGTTCGGCGTTTTCAAGCCCACCGTCAAGCTGGTATAAATGCCCCAAGGTATTAGATTTAACATTGGCCGGGCGTTCCATATAACTGATTGCGGTCAGGGTTTCGGCAATGATGATACCGTCGACATTTAATTGGGGGCGGGCGCTTTGCGGCAATTGCTGCGGCAAAGAGATTTCAATATTCACCGTATTGTTGCTCACCACCGGGTCAATTCGCACGACTATGCCTTCAATTTTATCAGCGCGAGTATCGATGATGGCTTTTTGTCCAACCACCACCTGTTGCGCCTGACTTTGCGGCACCTTAATCATCGCAATCAAGTCAGTCACACTACCAATCAGGGCAATTTCATCACCCACTGACAAGCTTTGTCCCAACTCAACTGAAAGACGTTGTAATACGCCATCAAATCCGGCTCTAACCACCAGTTGATCCAGACGTTTTTGCGAGATAGCCAAACGCCCCTGATACTGTTTAATTCGCTCCAGTTGAATATTCACCGCTTCGGCATGAACCTCAACCAATTGGGCGCGGCGCTGGCCTAAAAAATCCACTTGCTGTTTAAGTTGTTGTTCATTCAACACACTTTCTTTAAACGTCAGTTGAGAAACAATGCCGCTTTCAACCAGTTTTTCTTCGGCTTCACGTTTAAGTTTGGCGGTTTGATAACGGGCATTGAGTTCGCTAACCTTGGCACTTTCATTAAGCGACTCACGTTTGTTATTCAATTTAAGCTGGCGCAAATTGCCATTGATCAACGCTAATTCTTGTTTATCATTCTCAACCTGTTGATTAAGCTGAGGATTTTCCATTTTGACAATAACACTATCATGAGTCACGACAGCACCGGGTTTACGGACAATTTGTTTCACCGTGGCGCTGCTCAATGCGGTAATAAGCTGTTGTTTATCAGACGTTAATACCCCATAACCTTCGATGATCACTGCTAAGTCACCCTGCTTGACGGTGCCAATCAAAATATCATCACGTTTAACACTGACGGCGTTGCTTGACTGTTTGGCGTAAACGGCTCCCATCGTCAACACGGCGATCAAGGAGATGATCAATTTTTTGTGCTGACCGAAGCGACTGGTTTTTTGTTTGGTTATTTTTACGTCCATTGCTTTAACACCTTAAATAAATTTGTTTGATCTGACACGTTTTATACACTGACTAATATGCCAACTAATACACTGACTAATACACTGACTAATACAATCGCTGTGCCAACTTAAAAATAAAATTAAATTCAATAAAATCAGCGAGTTACAAAGCATCTTATAAAATTATCGAGAGCAACGGTTACTGCCAAGTCCGATAGTGAACCGCTGCGGTTCGAAAACGAAATAAAAGCTTATGCCGCCTTATGCCGCTTATGCCGCTTGGGCCGCTTGCGCCGTCATCTCAGCCCAACTGCCCAATTCACTCATGCCGACCAATATTTTACGCTCACCTTCAAACGTGCCTCGACCATGCGTCACCATCATATTATCGAGCATCAAAATGTCGCCTTGTTGCCATTGATAATCAACTTTTTCAGCTTCATAAGCGGCTCTTAAGGCGTCCATCACCTCAGGCTCAATGGTCGAACCATCGCCGTAATAAGTGTTGTTGGGTAATTCATCTTCACTGAAAGAGCACGTCAGCATGTCTTGAGTATCGGCATCAAGGGTCGAGATGTGGAAAAACGTACAATGATTAAACCAGCACTTTTCACCAGATACCGGATGAACAGCAACCGGCGGTCTGACCTGATAGGTTTTAAACCCGCCGTCAGGCATCCACTGATAATTGATCTGATTGTCAGCACAGTATTGTTCCACCACATTTTTATCATCAGACTGAAAGGCATGTTGCCAAGTCATGCCCATCATGGGCCAAAAATAACGAGAATAACGATAGTGTTTGCGCTCAAATTGGGCGCGAATTTGCGGGTCAATACGTTGATAGATTTTTCGTGCATCTGCTATCGGCGTGGTGCCACCAACCTTAGCCGGAGTATCACAATAAAAGAAAATCCGCAGCGGAAACTGCAAGTTATACGATTGCTCAGAGTGCAAAAAAATCTCTTTGTCTTGCGGGTGATCCGTTGAGGTATAGATATTGCCGTCGACCACACTTCTCGGTGAAGTTCTTTCGGTATATTGCAGTGCCGAATCAGACACATCAGCGATGAATCGTTCAAATTCACCGCCTTGGGCACCGGCAAAACCTCTAAATAACAAGCCGCCATAAACCTTGATTAAATCGGCGATTTGGCTTTTATTGCGCTTGCCCCACTCGTTAATATCCAGCGTTGCTTGTTTGGCGGTGATCACTAAGGGTAATTGTTGGCCCGGTTTAACAAAACCTAATTCGATTTCGTCGCTGTTGTATTGATCAAAATTAATGCTTGTATTCATTGTTAAAACTCTTATTGTTTGTTAACTATTCAGCTTGTGGATTTGCCGTAATGGCTATCGCGGCAGAGACGCTTCGCTGCTGCCGCGCCTACAAGTTACCTATAATTTTTCTACAAGTCACCTGCAAGTTGGATGAGTGAAGAGCTCAGCCATCGCCACACACACTTTACGCTTGCCTTTGAAGGCACTGCGACCATGAGAGACGAGAAAATTATCAGCCAGTAACGCATCGCCAACTTGCCAGTCAAAGGTCACCGCATTAGCCGCATAAATCGCTCTGATTTGCTCCACCACCGCCGCATCAATCGGCGAACCATCACCATAAAAAGCATTTCTCGGTAGCCCGTCAGCACCAAACTCGTCAATCATAAACTCAAGGATATCAGCGGGCATATTCGATTGATGAAACAGATGTGCATGATTAAACCACACCGTTTCACCCGTCACCGGATGCGTCGCCAACACTTGGCGGACCGCCGTGGTGCGTAAATGGTCATCGCTGATCCATTCAAAATCAGTATTAGTTTGCTTTAAATAAGCTTCGACTTCGGCCTTGTTATTGGTGTCAAACGCTTCTTGCCAATCCATATCAATGCCCAAACCATAATTACGCACGTACATCACCTGCTTTTGCATAAACGTGTCTTTTATCGCTTGGGGAATTTGTGCAATCACTTTGCGATCATCAGCCAGCGGCGTATAACCGCCTTCTGCGGCAACCGTTTCACAACAAAAAAACAGTTTCGACGGACAGCTGCTGGCATAAGACATCTCATGATGCAGCGGAATAACCTCTTCTTTGGCATATTCTGTCGAACTAAACACTTTACTGCTCAACGACACTCTTGGTGCGCCTCTGTCGCTATAATCGAGCAATTCAGGACTGTACGCTTGCGCAAACGCTTGCAGCTTTTCGGCGTTACTGATGTTAAAACCGCGAAACAGCAAAGCCCCGTGTTTAAACAACAATTCATCAACAGCCTCTTTATGCACGCTGATCCATTGCGCCAAATCGAGATTGCTCACATTAGCCGATATTTCAAACGGTAATTGTGATTGACCTAAGGTCACGTCACTTAACCAATTAACTTGGCTGTCTATGATTGTATTGGTTATGACTGTATTGCTCATTTTTATATTCCTTCTGCTACAATTTTGCTGTCGGTAAACAGGTCACTTTTTGAAAGTTCAGTGGCAGCGATAAAGTGGTTTATTTTAGCCGCCAGACCATTAAGGCGATCATTGACCAAAGGCGCTTTAACCAGACTAAAGTGATCACCTTCTACTTGGCTGACAGTGACGTTTTCACAGACGTATTTCCAGCCTAACGACCAGTCTGCGTTGCTGTTATCTGCTGCTCTGATCAGGGTGATAGCCCCTGAATAAGTTTCACTCGTATAAGTGTTCAACGCCTGATGATTGCCTGACAACAGCGCAAAGCGTTGTTGCAACGCCTGTTGCGTAAAGTCACCGGGCAAGCGCTGTTGCTGCTGACCCAAGTTGAGCAGCAAAGATAACAATTCATCAATAGTCTTAGTGTGTAAATCGGCTTCACTGACGATGCGCTGCGCCATCACATCAATGCCAAGCTCTGCCGCCAGCACTAACAATAACGAGCGAGGATCATCTTTTTGTGCTTTTTGCGCTGTTGGTGCTTTTTGTGATTTAGTGGTGGTTGGCAAACGACGCGGATTAGTCGAGTCAATCAATAACAACTGGTCGACTTTCTGATCTGAACGAGTCAGCTGCTGGGCCATTTCAAAGGCGAGCACCCCACCCATAGACCAGCCTGCCAAACGATAAACCCCATCGGGTTGAATCAGTCTGATTTGCGAGACATATTGCTCAGCAGCGGCAGTAATTGAATCATGATCGGTGGTGGCCTCAATACCGTAAACACTGCCTTGATAATCCAATGCATTAACCAGCTCGCGGTAACAGAAACAGCCGCCGCCGACAGGGTGAACTAAAAATAACGGCAACTGCTGATCGTCGCCAGATTGCAGCGTGATGATATTATCGACATCATCACGGTTATCTGACTGCTCAGCATCAATTGCGTTTTGCCCCAACAAATAACCCGCAAAATCGGCGATCGTCTGATATTGAAACGCCTGTTGAAGTGTCACTGGCCGGGTAAATGCCTGATTAATTTTGCTGATCAAGTGAAAAGCCAGCAACGAATGACCACCTAAAGTGAAGAAGTTGGCATCAGTACTGAGTTTTTCAACCGGTAGCTGTAACACCTCAGCCCACAGTGCCGCCAGACCTTGTTCGGTCTTATTCGCAGGTGCAATATAGTGGTTGTGACTCGCCAAAACATCTGGCGCAGGTAGCGCTTTTTTATCCACTTTGCCATTGGCAGTCAACGGCCAAGCAGCAACAATCACAAAGGCTGAGGGCACCATATAATCTGGCAATACCGCCTCAAGGTGTTGTCGGCACTGGTCGATGAGATGATGTTCTGTGGCGGTTTCATCCGCAATAAGATAAGCAACCAAACGCTGTTGACCGAGCTTATCTTCTCGTGCCAGCACTAAGCTCGATGCGACCCCAGCACATTGGCATAAGCGGGTTTCAATTTCACCGAGTTCGATGCGAAAACCGCGAATTTTCACCTGATCGTCCACCCGACCAACAAACGCCAATTGACCATCCGCTAAGTAACGCACCAAATCGCCGGTACGGTAAAGACGCCCAGCAAAAGCACTGGTGATAAATCGCTGTTCAGTCAATGTCGCTTGATGCAAATACCCTCGCGCCACACCGGCACCGGCGATATATAATTCACCGACAACCCCCTCAGGTAGCAGGTTCTGATCAGCATCCAGCACATAAACCCGGGTATTTTTAATCGGTCTACCGATGTTAATTTGCTCGCCAATCAGACCAAAGGTGCTGTTGATGGTGGTTTCTGTTGGTCCATAGGCATTGATCGCCAAGCGATTATGGCGTTGGCAGTAATCAAGTAACTGCGCTGAAACCACCGCTGAAAGTTGCTCACCACTGACTATTAACGCGGGCTGACCAGCGCTAAAGCGGTTCAAACAGTTCACTACAGGTGACATCAATTGTGGGCTGGCATTAAAAACATCAATGTCATAACGGCCAATCAATGCCGCAATGGCTTCGGGGTCTTTACTGGCAAGCTCATCAGCGAGCACCACATTTTTACCCATTAATAAGGCTGTCAGCCCTTTTATCGACGCATCAAAAGCAAAAGAGCTGATCCACAACCAAGGCGAAGTGGGCTTGACGTCAAGCAACGATAGCTGATCGGCAAACGCCAATTGATAAGCCACCACATTACGATGCTCAACCGCCACCCCTTTAGGCTGTCCGGTTGAACCGGAGGTATAAATCACATAAGCCAGATTGTTTGATTGCTGTTCAGATGAAAGGTTGTCTGCACCTTCATTAGTCTCAATATTCGACAGTAAATCAAGCTCGCTAAGCTGGATGTCATCAGCCAATTCAAGCTCATCGGTTAAACCTGTTTGACTCAATAAATGTTTCAGTCCACTGTCGTCGAGCATATATTGCAATCGGGCGGTGGGATAAGCTGGGTCTAACGGCACATAAGCCCCACCCGCTTTCCAGATGGCTAATATCGCCACAATCATCTCAATACCACGTTCAACACACAGGCCAACCAAGGTTTCAACCACCACCCCTTGTGCCACAAGGTTATGGGCCAAACGATTTGCTGCGGCGTTCAAATCAGCAAAACTCAGCGTTTGCGCCTGATACGTTAGCGCAATATGATTGGGTGTTTTTAACACTTGCGCTTCAAACAGCTGATGGATCAGCTGCTCTTGCGGATAATCAACTTGGGTATCATTGAGGGTATTTAATAAATAATCAGTTTCGTTTGCAGATAACATGGGCAGTTCGGTCAATAACTGCTGGGCCGATAACTGACCAGGTTCAGCCACCATCGCGGTTAACACAGTGGTTAAATGCTGATTTAAGCGTTCGATGGTTGAGGCATTAAATAAGGCTTTATCATACGTCCAGCTCAATTTGCCAATGCCATTAGCCAGCGAGACATTCAGCAGCAAGTCCACTTTACTGTGTAACTGATCATTGCTCAGAGCAGTGAACTCAACGCCTTCAATAAACAAGCTTTGTTGTTCATTGGTATTCATTGATAGCATAATTTGAAACAACGGATTATGCCCGCTATTACGCGAAACCTGCAACGGTTCGAGCAGCTGCTCAAAACCAATGTCTTGATTAGCTTGAGCCGCCAAATTAACTTGCTTAATATGCGCCAGATAATCAGCCAGCGTCTCACTGCCCTCAATATTGGTGCGTAATACCAGGGTATTGACAAAAAAACCAATCAACGGCTCCAGCTCTGTGGCCAACCGATTGGCCACAGGTGTGCCAATAACAATGTCGCTGTTTGAACTAATGCTTAAACTATGACGGGACAACAACAGACTAAATGCTCCGTGGATCAACATAAAGGGGGTGATTTCGTGCTGCCGGGCCAATTGTTCTAGCTGTAAGGTCAAGGCGGTACTGAGTTGTCCGCTAACCACTTGGCCCTGATGTTGCGCCCGCTCTGGCCGTTGATGATCTAACGCCAGACTATGTACAACGGGCACATCCGCCAATTGCTTGGTCCAATAAGCCAATTGATTTTGCAAGACCTCAGTGTTGAGATAATCACGTTGCCACAAGGCAAAATCGGCATACTGAATAGCCAGCGGTAGCAACGGTGACGGCTGAGCGTTTAATAACGCCCGATACTGGCGAGTAAATTCGTTGATCAGCACCCCAGTTGACCAACCATCCGAGGCAATATGATGAATATTAAATAACAATACCCCTTGCTGAGCACCCGCAGTGCGGTCCAGCACCAGCCAACTGGCCCGCAACATCACATCCAACGCCAAATCAAAAGGGGTCAATGCATCCTCAGTGGCCAGCCGTTGTACTTCGCCTTGCTGTTCTGATCCAGACAAGTGACTCAAATCAATCACCGCAAAAGGACACTCGACCGCAGGATGAACAAACTGGCTAGCACCGTTTTTTGCCGTGCGATAAACCGTTCTCAATATTTCATGACGATCAATCACCCGTTGCAGCGCCTGTTTGGCCAATTGATGGTCAAACTGGCCCGTCACCGCTAAGCCAAAAGACATATTGTAATTAGCCGAACCCCCCTGAAACTGGTCAATAAACCATAACCGCTGCTGGGCAAAAGACAACGGCAACTCTGCTGGACGAACCGCTTTTTGCACCGCTGGCCGTGACATTTTGGTACTGTTATCGGTCAATAGCGCCAATAAGCGGTCTTTGTTTTCACTCAGCAATGCTTTCATTGCTGGAGAAATTTTCTGACCACTAGCCACCACCCGCAGACGTCCGGCTTTAACCGAGAGCTTAATGCCCTGAGCCTGACACAACTTAAAAATATCGCTGGTTTGCATCACTTTATCTCCTCGGGTCTATGGAAAACGGGCCGCAGCAACACGAGGTAATTTCATCATGTCTAAATCAAACTGCGCTCTGGCATCGTCATAATATTCTTCTTGGAAATCCTCCAGTTTGCGGATCACCGTCATGCTGCGCTGAGTAAATTTATGCGGCTCCAACAAGGTCAGCAATTCACAGCGTTTACTGTCAAGCAACGGCTGAATTTCGGCCATCACCACATCAAGGTCTTCTTTAAAGTCTTTTTCACTGTTAGTGGTATTATGAAAGGCCATAATGCCGCCATTGCTGTTGATACTGTCGTAAGTTTCCTTATAAAAACGATGTTTATTGCCAAAGTCATTCCAAGCAAAATCAATCGGTAAACACGCTTCGGGGATCAAGTCGGTATACCCAGTAACCCTAACGCCAGCATTAAGAGTAAAATACTGATCGAGATTCAAATTACCGATAATACTACAGAGCTTTTGCACGTAAGGGTCTTCTTTTGGTAACAGTTCAAAGGAGAACAAACGCGGATTATACGGTTTCAAATAATATGACGGTTTCGGTAATATCGGCTCCGCACCATACACCGCCTGAGTGGCCGATTCGGCCCACCACTGGTCTAAATCCAAGCCGCGACGCTGGGGATCAGATAACGCCTCAAAGTGTTTGATGGCCTTTTTCTTCAACAAGCTTTGATGACGTTTAAAATCTGCCGCATTGTCTTTAAGTGCCTGTAAAATAAACGGCGTGGTAAAACCCGTGCCAAATTCGACCACATTTTCAGGCCGTAACATTCTGATCAATGAGTACAGTAACGGCCCCACATGTTCAGTGCCCGATAAGTGCTGAAACGGGGTCAGTTCAGATAAAACATGGTCGATAAAATCGCTTGAAAAACCAAAATTCATTGTAAATACCTTATTTATTGTTTCTTGTTAATTATTTATCGCTGGGTTAAAAGGTTAAGAGATTAAAAGGCTTAGAGCATTAATTCATCTTCAATCTGCTCGTCATCTTCTTGTGTCTGAGCCTGCGCTTCACACTGTCGTAAAAAGCTGATCACCTGAGCTTGTGCTTCAATACTCGGCGATTCAAACAAGGTCTTTAAGGTGAAATTAACCGTAAAACACTTTTTGATTTGACTCGCCAGTCGCATAGCCAACAACGAGTGGCCGCCCAATTGAAAGAAACTTTCAGTGACACCCACAGTGTCGACATCCAGCAGTCCCAACCAAATAACTTGGAGTTGCTGCTCAATCTCATCTCTGGGCGCAATACTTTCATTGCCAGTCTGCTCATTTTTAAGCAACACTAAAGCCGCTCGGTCAATTTTGCCACTGACCGTTAACGGTAAGGCGTCTAACGCAATCAATTCGCTGGGCACCATATAAAACGGCAATCGCTGCGCCAGATAATCGTTCAGCAAAGCCAAGTCGGTCTGAGCTAAATCAGTTTGAGCCAAGTCAGCCGCCACCACATAAGCGTTGAGTTTCTTGTCACCTTGTTGATTGGTCACTACCACTACCGCCGCGCTTTTCACCCACTGACAAGCATTTAGCTGTGCTTCAACCTCACCGGGTTCAACCCGAAAACCACGAATTTTCACTTGAGCATCCTGGCGACCAACAAATAACAAGTTGCCATCAGCCAATCGACGTACCCGGTCGCCAGTGCGGTATAACCGCTCAGCTTGCGTTTCACCATTAACGAAAGGATTGGTGATAAACCGTTGTTCGGTCAATTGTGGATGATTGTGATAACCTCGAACCACCGCAGCGCCACCAACCAGCAATTCACCCACAGCGCCAACCGGCAATAGTTGCAACTGCTCATCCACCACATAAAATTGGCTGTTACCTAACGGTGCGCCAATCGGCAGACTGACCCCTTCAACCACACACCCATCGTATTCGAAGCTACTGGCGGTGATAGTGGTTTCAGTGGGTCCGTAGGAGTTAAACAGAGCGATGTCACGCCCCTTTTCACGCCACAAATTGGCCAAACTGGCGGTTAATACATCACCACCGCTGATCACCGTGCGTAATTTTGATTGATCCCAATGGGTGGCTAGTTGGCTGTCATCGGCTAATAATTGGCTCAAATACTGCGGCACTAAATGCATTAGGCTGACCTGATGGGCCACCACATAAGCCATAAAATCCACTGGCTCAGTAATATCATCGGGCCTGATCACCACCGTCGCCCCGACACTTAACGGCGCAAATAACTGGCTCACCGAGGCATCAAAACTGATTGAGGCAAACAATAACATCGCGTCATCAGCGGTTATTTGGTAGTGCTGCGCCACACTTTGCAGCTTTTCAACCACCGACTGATGTTCCACCAACACCCCTTTGGGTTGACCGGTAGAGCCTGAGGTATAAATCATATAAGCCAGATGATTGCTTTGAACATCGGTGTTTAACGCCGTCATCGGTTGATTCGCCAACTCAGGGCTATCAAGCAAAACCAGTTGCTGAGCAGTCAATGGTAATGACGATGCGAGCGAGGTTTGGCTAACCACTAAAGACACCGCCGAATCGGCCAAAATATAACGCTTGCGCTCAGCTGGATAACTCGGGTCAATCGGCACATAAGCCCCGCCCGCTTTGAGAATAGCCAACAAACCCACCACCATATCAAAGGAGCGTTCAGCACAAATACCCACTAGGCTATCCGGTTTAACGCCTTTGCTCATTAGGCAATGAGCCAACTGATTAGCCCGGGCATTCAATTGCTCATAACTCAACTGCTGATCATTAATCACCAAGGCAGTTTTTTGCGGATGTAGCGCAACCTGTTGTTCAAACAAATGATGAAGACAAACATCTGTCGAATACGGTGTAGGCTGAGGTTTAGGCTGAGGTTTAGTCTCAAGCAAATCGGCTCGTTGCGCTGGGGTGATCAAGGCTAATTGACTGATATTCGCTGTGGGTGCCGCCACAATACTGCCAAGCAACACCTCAAAAGCACTGGCCAATTCAGCGATCCCCTGCTCGCTGAACACATCTGTGGCATAACGCCAACCCATCACCAACCCAGTAGCCGATTGCACCACACTTAAGGTTAAATCAAAGTTACTGACGTTTTCGCCCCTGTTGATATATTCAAACCGAGTCTTGGCCAGATCATTGCTCAGTTCCTCACCGGCATCTTCACTGACAGTCAAATTTAAACCTAACTGAAACAAAGGATTACGATTGAGCTGTCGCTGTGGATTTAAATGCTCCACCAATAATTCAAAGGGTAATTGCTGATGTTTGAAATCGGCCAGCAAATGACGTTTACCGCGAGCCAGCAAATCAACAAAACGCGGGTCGCCAGACACATCCACCCGTTGCACCATGGTATTAACAAAAAAGCCGATCAGCGGCGCAATTTCCGCCTGTCCTCGATTAGCAATCGCCGACCCCATGACAATATCGCTCTCACCACTAAAACGAGACAACAAAATCGCGTAAGCACTTTGCAACACCATATAAAGTGTCGCGCCCTGAGACTGCGCCAATGCCACCAGCTGATCTCTCATCGATTGACCTAACCGCTGCTGGTGGACATTGCCATGATAACTAGAGCGTTCAGGACGGACCTTATCAAGCGGCAACTGGTGCACCTGAGGAATATCCGCCAAACGGTTTTGCCAGTAATCCAGCAGCTCTTGTAATACCTCGCCTTGCAGGTGATCTTTTTGCCACACCGCATAATCGGCATATTGCACCTTTAATGGCGTCAATGTGATCGGCTGATCATCTTTAAGTGACTGATAAACGTGAATAAACTCTTCGGTAAATATCCCCATCGACCAATTATCCGAGGCAATATGATGCATATTGACCACCAGCACCCCTTTATCCACCGCTAAGCGCACAAAGCTTACCCGCACCTTCAAATCAGCGCTTAAATCAAACGGTTTACGCCCTTGCTCATCAATATAAGTGGCTAACTGTGCTTGCTGTTGTCTGCCATTAAGATGTTGTAAATCAATTCGTTGCAATTGAAAATCAACATCCTTGACCACCACTTGCCAAACCTCTTCGCCTTGCTGAACAAAACGAGTCCGTAACGGCTCATGACGCGCAATAATATGGTTGAAGGCTTGCCCGGCAATCACTTCATCAAATTCACCACTAACCTTCATGGCATTAAACACATTGTAATTGGCGCTGGCACTGTCACTTTCAATGTTGTCAATCATCCACAACTGCTGTTGTGCAAAAGACAGCGGAATGTTGTTGTCCCGCGAGACACTCGACATCAACAACGGGTTTTTGACCGTGATCTCACCACCCGGTGCCGACTCAAGATAAGCCACCAACGCCGCTTTATTATCGCGGATCAGCCCAGCCAACATCGGAGTCACCGCCCCTTTAGCCGCAGTAACCGAGAGCTTGCCAGCAGACTGAGCAATAATGATCTGTTTTTGCGTCAACAGCTCAATGATTTGTTTTGCATTCATTAAAATTCCATCCTTTCGATTTCATTGTGATTGAGGTCTTCAACCGTTTTTTGTACTTGTGTCCGCTCTATAACGCTGGCCAAGGTATCTATAGTATTATGGGTAAATATTTGTTCAACACTGAGGGTAATGCCGGTGGCTTCTTCAATATCATTCACCAACCGCACCGCCAGCAATGAATGGCCACCCAACTCAAAGAAATCAGTGGTGATGCTGATGTCAGCCGCCGCCAAGTTGAGCAAATCAGCCCAAATAGTGGTCAACGCCTTTTCGGTTTCAGTACTCGGTGGCAGATATTCTTTAACCAATAACGAACCATCTGGAGCCGGTAAAGCCTGTTTGTCTACTTTGCCGTTAGGCGTTAATGGCCAAGCATCAACAATCACAAAAGCGGAAGGCACCATGTGCGATGGCAATTGCGCTCGCAGGGTGTGTTTGCAGTGCGCAATCAAATCAGCCTGTGCTTCTTCAACTCTCTCTTCTTCAACCCCCTCTTCTTCAACCCCAGCGTCAGCGATAACATACGCCAGCAAACGTTTGTCACCTGGCTCGTCCTCCCGAACTAACACCAAACTTGAAGCAACTCCCGGACATTGGCTTAACTGCGCCTCAATTTCGCCTAATTCGATTCTAAAACCACGAATTTTCACCTGACTATCCACCCGACCGATAAAGGCCAAATTGTCGTCAGCCAGGTAACGCACCAAATCACCACTGCGATACAAACGCGCATCAGGCTCGGCACTGAAAGGGTTTTCGATAAACCGTTGAGCGCTTAATTCGGGCTGATTAAGGTAACCATTCGCCAAACCATCACCGCCAATATAAAGCTCACCAACCGCCCCGTGAGGCAGCAGTTTTTGCGCCGCTGACAACACATAAAGTTGAGTGCCATTAACGGGTTTTCCTATTGGTATAACATTTGGCACCTCATTAGCAATAGGATGACAACAGGTAAATACCGTCGCCTCCGTTGGTCCATAACCATTAACAATGGCCACCTCAGGCAACGCGTTATACACCCGTTGCACCGCATCCGGGTCAACCACATCACCACCGGCTAATACCCAACGCAGTGAAGCTAACTCGGTAGCGCTGAAACTCCACTGGGCAAATAAACCAGCAGTCAACCACAAGCTATTGACCTGATGTTGCTTGATGGTTTGATTCAACAAGGTCAAATCCACCGCTTGTGGCGGATATAACACACTAGTACCGCCATTGAGCAACGGCCCCCAAATCTCTAACGTCGCCGCATCAAACGAAATCGAACTGACCTGCATAAATCGAGTCGATGAGTCCAAAGTGATAAAATCAGCGTCTTTAACCAACCTAACCACCCCAATATGCGGGGTTAATACCCCTTTAGGCTGACCGGTTGAACCTGAGGTATAAATCACATACGCGCTGTCAGAGGATGTTTGCGCCTGACCGTCAACTAAATTAACCTCCGGGTTATCGCTCGAATAGGATTTCAAAAATTCCATGGTCATGCCGTCGTCCAACGCGGTGATTTGCAGCTCATCAGCAAAGCCGAATTTTTCGCTTAAGCCTGATTGCGTCAACACATGTTTTAGTCCGGTATCTTGCAACATATAAGCGATACGGGCGGTAGGATAATTGGGGTCGAGTGGCACATAAGCCCCACCCGCTTTAAGAATGGCGATAATGCCCACTAACATGTCAACACTACGCTCAACACAAAGCCCTACTAAGCTGCTATTACCCACCCCCTGCGCCCGCAGGTAATGCGCCAAACGATTTGATGCCTGATTCAGTGCCTGATAAGACAGTTGTATTAACTCGCCATCGGGCAAATCACATACCACCGCAATATGCTCAGGTGCTCGTGCAACTTGAGCTTCAAACAGCTGATGGATCAGCTGATCTTTAGGATAATCAGCGTGTTTATCGTTACAGCGATGCAGGAGGTGATCAGTTTCGTCAATCGACAACATCGCCAAATCATCCAGCGGCGCGTCACCGACAAACGACTCTGGTACTTGGCTAATCGACGCCAACAGGGTGTTTAAATGCTCACTCAAGGTTTCAATATGACCCTGACTAAACAGCGCCGTATCGTAAACCCAAGAAAAAGCAAACCCTTGCTCGCTCAGCTGCACACTAATGTCTAAATCAAACTTGGCAATGACCTGCTCACTTTGTAGCGCAGTAAACGTCAACCCCTCAAGCGCCAACTCAGTGTGTTCATTACTATTCATTGAGAACATGATTTGAAACAACGGGGTATAACCGCTACTGCGAGGCACATTACATTGCTCGACCAGTTGCTCAAATGGCAGGTCTTGATGGGTCTGGGCATCAAGGTTAAGGTCTCTGATATGGGCCAGATAATCACCCAAAGTGTGATGACGGGTATTCGCCCGCAACACTAGGGTATTAACAAAGAAACCAATCAACGGCTCAAGCTCGCTATGCAAACGATTGGCCACCGGCGTGCCCACAACAATATCATCACTGTTACTGTGCCGGGACAAAACCAACGCCAATGCGCCATGTAATAACATAAACGGTGTCAGCTGATAAGCCGCCGCAATCCGTTGTAATTGCTGGGATAACTTGCCATCCAGTTGAGTGCTCACCATCGCCCCTTGATTGGTTTTTATCGCAGGTCGTGGGTGGTCCAACATTAGGCTATGAACAGCTGGTAACTCGGCTAATTGATGACTCCAATAGGCTGATTGTGTGGCCAATACCCCGTCCACCAACCATTGTCGTTGCCAAGCGGCATAATCAGCGTATTGAATCGCTAAAGGTGGCAAAGGACTTGCCAGACTTTGGACAACCGCTTGATATTGGGTGACAAATTCTTGCAGTAAAATCGTCATCGACCAGCCATCAGATGCAATATGATGCATATTGAACAACAGCACGCCAGCAGCAGATTCAGTCTGAATGTAAGTCGCCCGCACCATCAAGTCCTCGCGTAAGTCGAACGCTTTAGCGCCATCATCTAGCATCAACTGCTTGATGGTTGCCTGTTGTACCGCTTGGCCTTGTCCAGTCAAATCATGACGACTGAGGCTAAACGTAAAGTCAGATAGAATGATTTGCAGCGTATCGCTATTGACTGTTTTAAAGACGGTGCGCAAGGTTTCGTGGCGCGCAATAATGCGACTAATCGCTTGCTCAGCCGCATCAACATTAAACAAACCCTCAACTTGCAAAGCAGCAGGCATATTATACTCAGCACTGCCGCCTTGTTTTTGGTCGATAAACCATAAGCGTTGCTGGGCAAAAGAAGCCATCACGGGTTCATCAGCCTGACGAGTCAATGCGATCACCGGGGTTCTAACCGGCGTTTTAGATAGAGCGTTATCAGCCGCATCAAGATGTCGAGCTAACGCGGCAATAGTCGGCGCATCAAAAATGGTTTTGATCAACAGCTCTTGTTGCAACTGGGTTCTGACCTCAGCCACCAAACGGACCGCCAGCAATGAATGGCCACCCAGCTCAAAGAAATTGGCAATAGCACTAATGCTATCGGCTTCCAACTTAAGCAAATTCGCCCAAATGGCGGTTAACGCCTTTTCGGTGGCACTTTGGGGCGACACATATTCACCTATTAGGATGTGATCATCCGCACTGGGCAGGGCTTTTTTATCTACTTTGCCATTAGCGGTTAATGGCCAGGCATCCAGCACAATAAAGGCTGATGGCAGCATATAACTTGGCAATACCGCCGCGAGGCTTTGTCTGCACTGGCTGATCAAAAGCGCCTTATCGGTGTCTTTTTCCTTAGCTTTTTCCTTAGCAATGAGATAAGCCACTAAACGTTGCTGTCCCGGTTCATCCTGACACGCTAATACCAATGCTGACGCGACGCCTTCACAGTGGGCTAACTGGCTTTCAATTTCGCCCAGCTCAATCCTGAATCCGCGAATTTTCACCTGATCATCAATGCGACCAACAAAAGCTAAGTCTCCTGGATGACCTGCGGCCAAATAACGCACCAGATCGCCACTCTTATATAAACGCGCTTGTGGGTCTGCACTAAAAGGATGGCGAATAAACCGTTGTGCGCTCAATTCTGGCTGGTTGAGATACCCCTTAGCCACACCCGCACCGCCAATATACAGCTCACCAACTGCGCCATAAGGCAACAGTTGCTGATTATCATCAAGCACATAAAGCTGAGTATTCGCCATAGCATGACCAATCGATAACGGCTCATCCGCCGTCAATAATCCCATGGTGGCACACACAGTGGTTTCTGTTGGGCCATAAGCATTGAAGAAATCACTCTGATCAGACCATAACCTCACCAACTGCTCATCGCAGGCTTCACCTGCGACAATAATCGACTCCAGCGAGTAAGGTTTCGTCGGGTCTAAATACGCCAAAAAGGCGGGCGGTAAAGTCATGTGAGTAATGGCATTATCCACCAGCAAGCGTTCAAATCTTTGGGGATTTTGCTTATCCTCGGCATCACACACCACCAAGGCCGCGCCTTTTAATAATGCCATGGTCAATTCAGATACACTGGCATCAAAACCCAGTGAAGCAAAATGTAATACTCGGCTAGACTCGTTAACGTTAAACCGCGTTTGCTGGGCAGCACTGAGATTGTTCACACCAGCGTGGGCGATCATCACCCCTTTAGGTTGTCCGGTGGTGCCCGAGGTATAAATAATATAAGCCAACGATGCGGCGGTTTGCTCAGCCGCAAGCGGCAAATTCTCAGTTGAATAGTTGGCTAATATCGCTTGATGTTGCGCTGTATCAAGCAGGGTTAATGGCAGCTGCTCAGCAAACCTTGACGCTAACCCGGCATGGGTCAGTAACAAGGATAAACCGGTATCTTGCAGCATATAATCTAACCGCGCTTGAGGATAATCCGGGTCTAACGGCACATAAGCGCCACCAGCTTTTAATATCGCCAAAATAGCAATCACCATATCCACACCCCGCTCAACACACAGCCCGACTAAAGTATCAGTCGTCACGCCCTGCGCCCGCAGGTGATGCGCCAACTGATTTGAGGTTTGATTGAGCTGTTGATAAGTGAGTGTTTGTCCAGCAAATACCACCGCCGTATTATCCGGTGTTTGCGCCACTTGGGCTTCAAACAACTGGTGGATCAACTGATGCTCAGCATAACCGACATCGGTATCATTAAGCGCATCAAGCAAATAATGCTGTTGCGCCTGAGATAACAGGGTTAGATCACCGGGTTTGAACTCAGCCAACTGCGGCGCAGGCAATGCGGCCATTGCCGTTAACAGGTTAATCAAATGGCCACTCAGCGCCTCAATATGTGCGCCAGTAAACAACGAGGTATCATAAATCCAGCTAAAACTAAAACCGTCTTCGCTGTGCTGTGCACTAATATCTAAATCAAATTGGGCAACCGCTGGTGCATTGATATTATCGAGCGGCGCAAAACTTAACCCATCAATCGCCAAGGCATTTTGTTCATGGGTATTCATTGACAACATGATTTGAAACAACGGCGTATGCGCGGTGCTGCGAGGCACTTTACACCGCTCAACCAGTTGCTCAAAAGGAATATCCTGATGACTCTGGGCTGCAAGGTTGAGGGTTTTGATATGGCCAAAATAATCCGCCAAAGTGTCATGACGAGTATCTGCCCGCAATACTAGGGTATTGACGAAGAAACCAATCAAGGGTTCAAGTTCACTGTGCAAACGATTCGCCACCGGCGTGCCCACCACAATATCGTGGCTGTTGCTGTGCCGAGACAAAACCAACGCCAAGGCACCATGCAATAACATGAAAGGTGTCAGTTGATGTTCAATAGCAATTTGTTGCAACCGCTCAGATAACTCACCAGCCAGTTGACGTTTCACCACCGCCCCTTGATGGGTTTTGGTTGCCGGACGAGCATGATCTAATCGCAAACCATGCACCGTCGGTAATTCGTTCAGTTGTGTGGTCCAATAATCTGACTGGCTTTGCAGCACCTCATCCACCAACCAATTTCTTTGCCATTGGGCATAATCAGCATACTGAATAGCCAAAGGCGCTAATGGGTTTTCTTGCGAGTGGGTGATCGCCTGATACTGAGCAACAAATTCTTTCAGTAATACCTGCATCGACCAACCATCAGACGCAATATGATGCATATTAAACAATAAAATGCCTTGCTCTGACGCAAGCATTAACCAACTGGCTCGCAGCATCACATCTTGAGTTAAATCAAACGCTTTAGTAGCATCAGCCAAGGCTAAACGTTGCACTTCATCTTGCTGCTCGGCTGCTGACAACTGGGTCAAATCAATCACCGACAAGGGACAATCCACGGGTGTGTTGATCAGCTGAATAGCCTCACCCTCTACCGACTGATAAACCGTCCGTAACACTTCATGACGCTGCACAATGCGTTGCAATGCCTGCGCTACCACGTCGGGTAACAACGCACCGCGCACCTGTAATGCTAACGGCATATTGTAATTAGCCGAACCGCCTTGCAGCTGGTCGATAAACCACAAACGCTGTTGTGCAAAAGACAAAGGCAAGGGTTTGTCATCACGAGTGATAGCAATCACTGGCGGTCTGCTTGTGCTCATGCTCTTATCTACACGCTTATCAACAAGCAGGGCAATGCTATGAATATCAGCCTGAGCAAACACGTCACTTAAGGCTAATTCTACTCCTAAGGTGCTGCGAATTTGGCCCACCAATCTCACTGATAACAACGAATGTCCGCCGATCTCAAAGAAATTAGCGGTGACACTGAGACTATCTGCTGGCAACTGCAACAGCTCGGCCCAAATCGCCACTAAGGCGTGTTCTGTTTCACTTTCGGCGGCGATATACTCACCGGCCAATAAACGGCCATCTGGCTCAGGCAAGGCTTTTTTGTCGACTTTGCCGTTAGGCGTCAACGGCCATTGTTCAAGCATCACAAAAGCAGCTGGCACCATATGCTCAGGCAATACTTGCTGTAGTTGCTGTTTTAACTGAGTGACTAAATCACTGTGGTTGGTGGCATCGAAATCATTGGGGATAACATAAGCGACTAGGGTTTTGGCATTTGAGCCTTCACGAAGCTTTTTACTTTCACGAACCAATACCATCGACGCTGATACCGCTTCACACGCGTTCAATTGATAGTTGATCTCGCCCAGCTCCACCCGAAATCCACGAATTTTAACTTGATCATCTTTACGACCGACAAACGCGAGATTTCCATCCGGCAAATAACGCACTAAGTCTCCGGTACGATACAAACGCGCGTTTTCAATCTCACTAAAAGGATTAGCGATAAAGTGTTGTGCGGTTAGTGCTTCACGATTCAAATACCCTCGGGCCAACGCCTTGCCACCAATACATAATTCACCCACCACACCAAAGGGTTGCAGGCCACACTGATCGTCAAGAATATACAAATCAGTGTTATCCACCGCTCGCCCTAATGCCGACGATTGCGCCGCCGCATCCGGATGACAGACCGCAAACAACACCGCCTCAGTAGGCCCATAAAACTGTAATACTGTCGCCGTCAGCGTATCATTTAAGGCTTCAAGCAGCGATGCAGGTACGGCGTCACCACCAGTAGCAAAATGGTTCAGGCGGCTATAATTACTCCCTTTATGCTTCATCTCCTCTAACCAAAGTTGGGCCAAACTCGGCACCATATGAATAAAGCTACAATCTTCTAGCTGGACGCTCAAGGCGCTAATATCTTTGATTGTCGACAGCGGCAACACTTTCACCTGTGCCCCACAAGTCAACGGATAAATCAACTCCAACAAAGAGATATCAAAAGCAAACGACGCAATGCTCGGCACCACATCGCCTTGCCCAAGTGACAACAATTGCGCAAAGTAACCCAGGCGACAAACAAAGGCATCATGAGCCACCGCCACCCCTTTAGGTTTACCGGTCGAGCCTGAGGTATAAATCACATAAGCCAGTGAATCAAGCGGCTGTGGTGTCAATAACTCAACTGCGGTGCAAGGATAATGTTGGAACGCTTGGGAGTCATCTAATTGAGTAATGTTCACGCCATCAGCCAGCCCATCAGCCAGCTTAAGGTCATCGACCAGCCCGCTTTGGGTCAATAACTCAGTCACTCCAGCGTCATTAAGTACCTGCGCCAATCTAGCGGTAGGATAAGCCGGATCTAACGGCACATAAGCCCCGCCCGCCTTTAAAATCGCCAAAATACCTACCATCATATCTAAGCCACGCTCAACACAAAGGCCAACTAGGGTATCGCTCTGCACCCCTTGCGCTTGAAGGTAATGGGCCAAACGATTTGATGCTTGATCCAGTGCCTTGTAAGACAAAGTTTCGGACCCAGTAACAGTGTCTTCAAAAGAAACCGCAATACTATCGGGCGTTTGCGCTGCCTGTGCGGCAAACAACTGATGGATCAGTTGATCGCGCTGCGGATAATCAACCTGAGTCTGATTCAAGCTATCAACCAGATAATGCTGTTGCGCCGCTGACAGCATCGCCAAATCAGCCGACCGCGACGCCGCCAAGCGATTAAGCGGCATATCAGCCATGGCACTTAACAAGTTAACCAAATGGCCACTGAGGGTTTCAATATGCGCCTGACTAAATAATGCGGTATCAAAAGTCCAACAAAACCCTAAACCTTCACTGTTCATCTGCGCGGTGATATTTAAATCGAATTTTGCAACTGTCTCACTATTGTCTTCACTATTGTCTTCACTATTGTCCAGCGGCGTTAACGTCACCCCTTCAATCGCCAGCTCAGTCAAGTCACTGTTATTCATCGCAAACATAATTTGAAATAACGGCGTATGCCCAGTGCTACGCGGCACCTTACACAACTCAACCAATTGCTCAAAGGGAATATCCTGATGAGTTTGAGCATCAAGATTAACGCTTCTGACATGGGCCAAATAATCAGCCACCGTGTCATGCTGGGTATCTGTACGCAGCACTAGGGTATTAACAAAAAAACCAATCAGCGGTTCAAGTTCACGCTGCATTCGATTGGCGACAGGGGTACCCATCACGATATCATGGCTATTGCTGTGTCGAGATAACACCAATGCCAACGCCCCCTGTAATAACATAAACGGGGTCAATTGATGCGCCGTGGCGATTTGCTCTAACTGCCCAGTGATGTTGGCGTCTAACTGTTGTTTCACCAACGCCCCTTGGTGGGTTTTTACCGCTGGGCGGGCATGATCTAAACTCAAACCATGAACCGCTGGCAGGTCTTCAAGCTGTTTCAGCCAGTAGTCCGACTGTGTTTCTAATACTTCACCCGTGAGCCATTGTCTTTGCCACTGGGCATAATCAGCATATTGAATGCTCAACGGCGTCAGTGGGTCAGCTTGACCGTTGACCACCGCCTGATACTGTTGCATAAACTCTTTAACCAGTATCTCCATCGACCAACCATCAGAGGCAATATGATGCATATTGAACAACAGCACGGCTGATGATGGTTGGCTTGTTGAGGTTGATGATGAGAGCTGCAAATAAGTGACTCTGACCATTAAGTCCTGGGCCAAATCAAACGATTTAAGGCTATCAGCGACCCGCAAGGTATTCACTTTTTGCTGTTGTGCCTGTGAATCTAACCCGGTCAAATCATGACAATTCAAGCTAAAGTCAAATTCACTGCGAATGATTTGTTCGGTCACCCCATCAACACCGGCTTTAAACACGGTGCGCAAGGTTTCATGACGCCCAATGATCCGCTCAATCGCTTGCTCAGCCGCCGCCACAGCAAAATCACCGTCAAGCTGCAATGCAACCGGCATATTATATTGCGCACTGCCCCCTTGCAGCTGGTCAATAAACCACAAACGTTGTTGCGCAAAAGAAGCAATAATCGCCTCATCGGGTTGCCGTGTCAGCGCCGTCACTGGGCTTCTTTTAACTGCTAATTCGGGTGAATCAACGTGCTCGGCTAAATTTATATGCTCAGCCAGTGCCCGAATAGTTGGCGAGTTAAAAATCAGTTTAATTGCCAACTCTTGTTGCCATTTCGCCCGAATTTCAGCGACTAATCGCACTGCTAACAATGAGTGCCCACCCAACTCGAAGAAATTGCCAACCACACTGATGCTATCAACAGCCAATTGCAGCAGCTCAGCCCAAATAACCGTGAGTGCTTTTTCGCTGTCACTCTGGGCGGCAATGTACTCACCCACCAGCCAATGATCATCAGGCGCAGGCAAGGCATGTTTATCGACTTTGCCATTAACGGTTAAAGGCCAGCTATCGAGCATGACAAAAGCCGACGGCACCATATAATCAGGCAATAGGCTTTGCAGGGTTTGTCTGAGTTGGCTTGGCTCAAGCTCAACGCCAACCGCACTAACTACATAGGCCACTAACTTGTCTTCTCGTGCCAATACCAAAGCAGATGCCACCCCTTCACAATGAGAAAGTTGCGCTTCAATTTCACCGAGTTCAACGCGAAAACCACGAATTTTCACCTGACTATCAATACGACCAATAAAAGCTAAATCGCCATCAGCCACATAACGCACCAAATCACCAGTACGGTATAAACGTTCAGCCGGGTCATCACTAAGCGGGTTTTTAATAAGCGGGTTTTTAATAAAGCGCTCAGCGGTTAATTCAGGCTGATTAAGATAACCCCGAGCCACACCGGCACCACCAATATAAAGCTCACCCACCACGCCAAAAGGCGTCAATTGTTGCTGTTGATCTAACACCACTACAGTCGTGTTAGCCACAGGTCGACCAATAACACGACTATCAGATTGCGTGGCATAATCGACACATGATAAAGAAGTGACGGTGGTTTCTGTCGGCCCGTAAGCGTTGATCAACAACTCACCCACCGCCTGTTTAACCTCATTGGTACAGGCTTCGCCACCCGTAATAACCCGTTTGAGCGAGTAACCTGAACTTAGCTGACCCAATGCCATCAAATAACTCGGCGTGGCATCAAGATGAGTGATTTGATGTTGAATCAACAAGTCGATAAATCGACTCGGCTGCTGAATATCATCCAACGTCGGTATCACCAATTGTCCGCCGTTATGCAGCGTCAACCACAAGCTTTCAACCGACGCATCAAAGGCATAACTCGAAAACCAAATAGCCGCTTCATCATCAGTAAATTGATAATGAGCCTGTTGCGAAGCAATCAGATTAACCACCGAATGATGTTCAATCATCACCCCTTTAGGCTGACCCGTAGAGCCGGAGGTATAAATCACATACGCCAGATTATGACTGCCCTGCTGACTTTCCTGCTCAGTGAGTTGAGGTAAGTTACCCAGCGGATAAGCCGACAATTGGCTAGAATCTAAGGTGATCAACTTAACCTGCTCAGATACGTTTAGCTGAGTCTGGTCAAAAGTGACCACATGAGCCAATTGACTGTCAGCCAATATATGTTCAATCCGTGCACTCGGATAACTCGGATCCAATGGCACATAAGCCCCACCCGCTTTAAGAATGGCAACAATAGCAATCACCATGTCAAATGAACGTTCAACATGTAAACCGACTAAGGTATCAGCCACTACCCCTTGCGTGCGCAAGTGGTACGCCAGTTGATTGGCTCGGCTATTCAACTCGGCATAACTGAGGCTTTGGGCACCAAACACCAACGCTATCTGGTCTGGGGTTTTTGCTGCCTGAACTTCAAACAACGAGTGGATCAGTGACTTGGGTGTCAAATTGGCTGAATAATCACTCATCGGTTTACAGTCGCTCGTCAGCAATTGTTGCTTTTGTTCAACGGATAATAACGGCAGCTCACTGACCAGAGTTTGCGGGTTAGCCACAATGCCCCTAAGCAAGGTGGCAAAACTATCCGATAACCGCGCAATAGTGGCCGCGTCAAACAGTTCAGTAGAATAATCCCACAACAGTTCAAGCCCATCAGCATTGGTGATCGCCAACAAATCGAGATCAAATTTACTGTTTTTGTTTTGCGCCGCCAATAGCTCAAAACTTAAATCGGCAATATCAAAGCGAGTTTCTTCATTATTTCGCACTGAAAAACCAATCTGAAACAACGGGTTATGTTGTAAATTACGCGAAGGATTGAGCGTTTCAACCAATAATTCAAACGGCGTATGCTGGTATTCAAATGCTGACAAAATATGCTGTTTGTCTAATTGCAGCTGCTGATCAAAAGGCCGATCAACGCACAAATCACTACGCAAGACCAGGGTATTAACAAAAAAGCCAATCAGCGGTTCGATTTCATGTTGCGCACGACCGGCAATCGGCGTACCCATGACGATATCTGACTCACCACTGAAACGAGATAACAGCGCCGCAAACGCACTGTGTAAGGTCATAAACAAGGTCGCGCCATTAGCTTCACTCAGATGGTTCAACCCGACAAAAGTGGCCATATCGAGCTGTTGACGAAACTCTGTCCCTTGATAATTTCTTTGCGCGGGTCGCGGACGGTCCAGCGGCAACTGATGCACCGTGGGGATCCCCTTAAGTGTCGCTTGCCAATAATCCAGTTGCTCGGCAATCACCTCGCCTTGCAATACCGCCTTTTGCCAAATCGCATAATCGCCATACTGCACCGCTAAGGGCGGCAACCGGTCCGCTTGCCCCAGCTGATAAGCCCGGTAAAGCACAGCCAATTCACTAATTAGCACCTCCATCGACCAATAATCAGCAGCAATATGATGCACGTTCAACCACAAAATATGCTCGCTATCAGACAACTTGAACAACCTGACCCGTAACATCAAATCTGCCGCCAAATCAAACGGGATAGCCCCGGCGACCTCAGTCAATTCGCTGATCTGCTGCGCCTGCACCGCCTCGGCAACATCAGTCAAATCGGTTTGTTCAATGACAAACTCGGTGTGCGGCAATACCACTTGAAACACCTCACCGTCTTGCTCTTTGAACACCGAGCGCAAGCTTTCATGACGCTTAACCACCTGATTGATGGCAAAACTCAACGCCGCCAAATCCAGTAAACCCTTAACCCGCAATTGATTACTGCTGCTATAAGTGACCCCACCATCGTCAAGTTTATCAATAAACCATAAACGTTTTTGGCCATAAGATGCCGGTATCGGCCCGCTGACTTCTCCGTTGGCGTTGGTGTTGGTGTTGGCGACAATCTGACTGAATGGTTTTTTCTCAGTATCATCAAGCACCGCGAGCAAACTTTGCTTATTTTCTTTAAGCAAGGTTTTGAGTTGCTCGGAAAGTTTTTCCCGAGTCGCCACCACTCGCAATTGCCCCGCTTTGACTGAGAGGTTAATGCCGTTTGCTTCACACAGCGTTAAAATATCGTTGGTTCGCATACCTTAAAAATCCTTCATTGAGTCTATTCTTTATTGTCGTTTTTGCCGCCAAAAAAACGCTTTACAGCATGAGTTCTTCTACCACGGACTCGCTTGCTGCTTCGGCATTACGCTGTTTGAGATAACTAATCACTTGCGCTTGCTCTTCAATACTGGCTGATTCAAACAACAGTTTTAAGGTAAAGTTAACCGCAAAAACCTTGCGAATTTGACTCGCCAAGCGCATCGCCAATAACGAATGTCCGCCCAATTTAAAGAAGCTTTCGGTGATCCCCACAGTATCGATATTTAACAAATCTAACCAAATCAATTGCAACTGACGTTCAACCTCATTTCTCGGCGCAACACTAACCGCCACCGCCGCTGTCACTTCAAAGTTCAACAAAGCCATCTTATCGACCTTGCCACTAACGGTGAGCGGCAAACTTGGCAGCGCAATAAATTCGCTCGGCACCATATAAAACGGCAATACACGGTCTAAATAGGCAGCCAAATAATCCTCCAGCAACGCCACATTATTTTGCTCATCGTCAGGAAGTACCACATAAGCGACTAATTTTTTATCACCTTGTGGATTAGTGGTCGCCACGACGGCGCACGCTTGAACCCGATCACATTGGTTTAACTGCGCTTCAATCTCGCCAGGTTCAATCCGGAAACCTCGGATCTTAACTTGAGCATCTTTACGCCCAACAAACATCAACGTGCCATCAGCCAGTCGACGCACTTTATCGCCACTGCGATACAACCGCTGCTCACTCTGGTCGCTATTAGTAAAAGGGTTAGTGATAAACCGCTGTGCAGTCAGTGCTGGACTATTGAGATAACTCCGTACCACCGAGCGACCGCCAATCAACAATTCACCCACCGCACCGTCAGGCAATAACTGCAATTGCTCATCAACCACATAAAACTGGCTATCGCCCAAAGCCTCTGAAACACCAGCTGAAACGCCACTAGCAATCGGCAAGCTGGCACTTTCAACCAAACGCCCATCGTATTTAAGGCTACTCGCAGTGATGGTCGCTTCGGTTGGTCCATAAGAATTAAATAGCTCAATATCAGCTGCAAACGACTTTTCACGCCAGCGGTTAGCCAGCTCAGCAGTTAATACATCACCGCCACAAATCACGCTACGTAAAGCCGATTGATGCCAAAATGAGTCCAACTGTGAGTCTGCCAATAATTGAGTGAGGTACTGTGGCACTAAGTGAATACAGCTGACTTGATGCGCCAACAAATAGGCCATAAAATCTTGCGGCTCAGTGATATCATCTGGCCTGATCACCACTTTAGCGCCAACCACCAAAGGACTAAATAACTGGCTCACCGAGGCATCAAAACTGATTGAAGCAAACAATAACATCGCGTCATCAGCCGTTAATTGATAGTGCTGCGCCACACTCAACAGCTTTTCAACCACCGATTGATGCTCAACCAATACCCCTTTAGGTTGACCCGTTGACCCTGAGGTATAAATCACATAAGCCAAATGATGACTTTGCAACGACTGTTCAACCGCCGTTTGCGGTAGCTCGTTTAATGCAGAAGTGCCCAGACAGATCAGCTGCTGATCAGTGACTGGTAACACCCCTTGTAAATGCGCTTGAGTCACTAAAATATCGACCCCAGAATCCGCCAAGATGTAACTAATTCGCTCATCAGGATAACCCGGATCCAACGGCACATAAGCACCACCAGCTTTGAGAATACCCAGCAGACCAATCACCATTTCGACCGAGCGCTCAACACAAATGCCCACCAACGTATCGGGTTTAACCCCTTTAGCAACCAAGCAATGAGCAAGCTGATTCGCCCGCGCGTTTAATTCGCCATAACTCAACTGTTCATCGTCAATTACCAGCGCAATCTGTTGCGGGTTCTTTTCAACCTGTTTCTCAAACAACTGATGAATGCACAAATTTGACTCAGTTGACTCGGCAGCTGATGCCGTTAATAAAGGCGATAATAAGGTTTTGCGCTGCGCAGTGCTGATCAGTGACAATCGACTGACCGTTGCGGTGGGTTCAGCCACAATGCTATCGACCAATACCGCAAACGCAGTGGCTAAATCGTTGACTCCCGCCGCGCTGAAAATATCGGTGGCATAACGCCAATCCAGTGTCAGTCCGCCTTCGCTTTGGGTAACCTGCAAGCCCAAATCAAAATTACTCACCAACTCATCTTGAGCAATCACCTCAAAATCAGCCTTTGGTAAACTCAACTGAGTGCCATCATCAACCACCAGATTCAACACCACTTGAAACAACGGGTTATGATTGAGCTGGCGTTGTGGATTAAGCTGATCAACCAATAATTCAAAGGGTAATTGCTGATGCTCAAAATCGGCCAATAAATGGTTTTTGCCACGCGCCAGCAAATCAACAAAACGTGGATCCCCCGACACATCAACCCGCTGCACCATGGTATTGGCAAAATAACCAATCAATCCGGCGATCTGCTGTTGTCCCCGGTTAGCAATTGCCGAACCCATCACAATATCGTTTTGGCCACTAAAACGTGACAATAAAATGGCATAAGCACTTTGCAACACCATATATAAAGTGGCGTCATGGGCTTGAGCCAGTGCATTAAGTTGGTTGCTGATTGTTTGGCTCAACACTTGATGATGAACCTTACCGTTAAAACTCGACCGTGCAGGACGCACTTTATCTAACGGCAACTGGTGTATCTCAGGAATACCAGCTAAACGGGTTTGCCAGTAATCTTGCAACGTTTGACGCACTTCCCCTTGCAAGTGATCTTTTTGCCATGTCGCATAATCGGCATATTGCACCGTTAAAGCCGGTAAATTCACTGGCTGTTGGTTATCGATGGCCTGATACGCCTGAACAAATTCTTGCTGAAAAATGCCCATCGACCAACCATCGGCAGCAATATGATGCATGTTAACCAACAATACCCCTTGCTGGTCCGACAAACGAATAAAGCTCACGCGAACCTTTAAAGCTGCACTCAAATCAAAGCTTTTAACCGCTTCATTAGCAATCAACACTTGTTGCTCAACCGCTTGTTGCGCCGGGCTTAGCTTGGTTAAATCAATCCGCTGCAATTGAAACTCAACAGCCGTTTCAACCTCTTGCCAAACAGCGTCATCCTTTGAAACAAAACGAGTGCGTAGGGGTTCGTGACGCTCAATCAGATAGGCAAAAGCTTGTTCGGCAATGTTTTCATCAAAAACACCGTTAACCTTCATCGCACTGGATACGTTGTAATTGGTACTGCCGTTTTCAATCTTGTCAATCATCCATAACTGCTGTTGGGCAAAAGATAAGGCAATGTGTTCTTCTCTGGACACTAGCGGGATCTGCTGATGATCAGCCTCGATAGCAGCGCCAGATTCGGCGGCAGATTCAGCGGCAGATTCAGCGGCTAAGTAGGCCACCAGCGCCGCTTTATGAGTGCGAATTAAGTCAGCCAGTTCATCAGTCACCGCCCCTTTGGCCGCTTCGACCGATAACCGCCCATCCGCTTGGGCAATAATGATGTGTTTTTGGGCAAGCAGGTCAATAATTTGTTCAGCAGTCATTAGAATTCTATCCTCTGGATTTCATTGTGGTTCAGTTGATTTACGACTTGTTGGGCGCGTACCCGCTCGATCACTCTGGCTAACGCTTGTATCGTATTATGCTTAAAGATGTGTTTTACATTAAGGGAGACTTCGATGGCCTGATCAATCTCATTAACCACCCGAGTCGCCAACAAAGAATGCCCGCCTAACGCAAAGAAACTGGCAGTGGTACTAATATCAGCTAAAGGCAGCTTGAGCAGTTTCGCCCAAATCACGCTGAGGTTTTGTTCTGTTTCAGTTTGCGGCGCGACATATTCACCGCTGAGCAACGTCATATCGGCAATCGGCAAGGCTTTTTTGTTCACTTTACCGTTAGGCATTAACGGCCAGCTATCCATCATGACAAAAGCCGCTGGCATCATATAATCCGGCAATGCCGCCGCCAGCGTTTGTCGACACAAAGCAATCAGTTCACTGTTATTTATATCGGTTTCTGTATATGTTTTGGCGATAAGATAGGCCACCAAACGTGGCTGTCCGGGTTCATCTTCGCGGGCTAACACCAAACTCGACGCCACCCCTTCACAGCCAGATAAACAGCTTTGTATTTCACCGGGTTCAATCCTGAAACCACGGATTTTCAGCTGCTCGTCGATGCGTCCAAGAAAAGCCAAACGGCCATCGCTGCTTTTATCATTACCCGGTAAATAACGCACTAAATCACCGGTGCGGTAAAGCTTGCCTGGACCAAAAGGGTTGGCAATAAATTTTTCTGCCGTCAGTTCGTCCTGACCGAGATAACCCCGGGCAACCCCGGCTCCGGCCAAACATAACTCTCCCGCCACACCTTGTGGCAACAACCTTTGCTGGGTTGATAAAACATAAGCTTGAGAGTGTGCGATCACCCGGCCAATATCCGGTGTGCCGCTGATGGGCTGGGTAAATTCCGCCCAGGTTGAATAAGTAGTATCTTCTGAGGGACCATATAAATTGCAGACTTTTTCACAATGCCGCTGTTGCAGCAAACCATTAACGATAGCGCTCGCTAACGGCTCACCAGCGAGATTAATCACCTTCACACCAGCGGGAATAGCCTGCTGCTCCATCAACACGTTGATCGCCGATGGCACCGTATTAATCAGGCTAACCTCAACCGTTTGCTCAAGCAGCGTTAACGCACTGTCGACCAGCACACATTGATAACCAAAGCATAATGGTACAAACAGTTCGAACACCGATAAGTCAAAATTAACCGAGGTGCAAGCCAAAACCCGTGATAATTCCTCAGCCGAATAGGTGGCTTTAGCCCAACGCAGCATCGCCACCGTATTACTGTGCTGCACCGCCACCCCTTTGGGTCGCCCGGTGGAGCCAGAGGTATAAATCACATAAGCCAAATTGGCTGGCGTTTGGTTTGCCGCGATGGCTAAAGGGACAGTAGAATAGTGGGCCAATTCATCGGCAAATTCACCAAGCAGGTCAGCATCAGTCAATAACAGAAAAACCTCACTGTCGGCCAAAATACTATCTAATCGAGCTTGTGGATAATTGGGGTCTAATGGCACATAGGCCCCACCCGCTTTTAAAATCGCCAGTATCGCCACAATCATTTCAACCGAGCGTGCCATCGAAATGCCCACCAGTGTTTCGGTGACCACCCCTTTTTCACGTAAATAATGGCCCAGCTGATTACTGCGGTTATCAAGCTCAGCATAAGTCAGCTGTTGATTTTCAAACACTAACGCCACATTATCCGGCGTTTTAGCGACTTGTTCGGCGAACAACTGCTGGATCAGCTTCTCTTGTAAATCGCCGTGTGCCTTACCTTGTAAGTGGCCCTTTACATCATCATTAAGCGACAGCAAATCAGCCACTTCTTGTGCTGGCATAATTTCAGCCGCTTTAAGGGGTTGCTCAGGTTGTGCCAATAATTGTTCAAGGTGATGGCTAAATCGGGCACATAAACGCTTTATCTGTGCTGCATCAAAATAACCAAAATGATAATCCAGTTGAATTTCAGCGGGTTGGCCTTCACCGTATTCCCACACAGTCACCATTAACGGCGTCGCTTCGTGGTCGTGGCTTAAATACACCAAATCTGCCGCTTGACCTTCAAAGCTCAGTTGACTGTCAAGCTTAAGATAATTGAAACAAATATCGTACAGCGCACTATCTTCACCACTGAGCTGTAAGTCATTGATAATATGACCAATCGGATAACGTTGATGGCGAAAATTGCGCTTTTGCTGTTGACCGATATGTTGTACCAACTCGACAAAATTGGCCTCATCAGCCACTTCAATCGCCATTGGGCTGATGCTGGTAAAGACGCCTAACATTTGTTTTTGCTGATGGTTGCGACGGTTATGGGCTGGCAAGCCAAACACCAAATTTGACTGTGAACAAACCGTTGAAAAGTAGCTCGACAGCATGGCCAAAAAGACATGGGCAACGCCAACGTTATACTGCTCGGCAAAGCGGCAAACCGCGCCAAACTGCTCGTTTGATAGCGGTAATATTGCCCGGCTGCTAGTGGCTCCTTGAGTCGGCAAGCGCTCATGCGGGGTCAACAAACGGTCGGTGGTTAATGGCTGTTGCAACCAATAATGCTTATCTGACTGATATTTTTTACTTTCTATATACTGCTGGTCTTTAACCGCAATCGCTTGCCAGTCACCCTCATTTTGCTGGTTTGATTGCTGACTGGGCTGCTGGCTTAGTTGCTGGTCATTATAAATCTCTCCCAGTCTCTGTGCCCAATTGGCAAAACCCCAGCCATCCATCATCAAGTGATGAGCAAAACCGACATACCAGTAAGCGGTTTCGCTGATTTTTAATAACGCCGCTTTAAATAACGCCTGATCATCGTGATCCAGTGGGGTTTGAAATAACGCCGTCAACCACGTTTTCGCGCGATTTTCAGCGTCTTCATGAGTGCTAAAATCCAGCTCATTCAAATGCGTGGTTCGCGCTTGGCTGATGCTTTGCTCAACACCCTGTTTTGTACTGTGAATGCGAATGCCAAATGCCTCGTCACCTTGCACTAACGCCTGATGAGCTTGGGTTAAACGAGCCACATCGACCCGATCAATGCGGATATAACCGCCGACATTATAGAGCGGACTATCAGGATGCCTGAGCTGGTCGAAGTAAATATCTTTTTGTGTCAAGGTGAGCGCAAAGCGATCGTTTGTCGGTATTTTCATGATTTTTTATCCATCTTCCCTTTATTCTTAAGCGGGTGTGAGTTCGTTTTGCGCAACGGTTTGTTTGGCGGTATCTCTTTTGGTTACATAAACATCCAACAAATCACTTTGTGCCCGGTCAACATCTTTCACAATACGGCCCTCATTCATTACAATCAGCTGATCGGCCAGGGCAAAATAACGGTCATCATGAGAGATCACTATCACCGCTTTCCCCTGTGCTTTTAATTCCCCGAGAATGTCGTTATAGAAAATATCCTTAAACACCGGGTCCTGATCCGCTGCCCATTCATCAAACAAATAGAGGTCTTTGTCTTCGATATAAGCGACCAATAGGGCTAATCGTCGTTTTTGTCCGTCGGACAAATCCAAGGTGGAGAATTCGCCGTTAACATAATTGACTTTTTTATCGAGATTCAATGCCACTAAATAATGTTCAATTTTGGCTGTCAGCTGACCGTCTGAGTCATCTTGTAAAATACGCTTAAATAAGTGGTAATCTGAATAAATCGCGCCGATGCATTCTCGTGCCGCAGCCAAAGTAGAACCATCAATCAGCTGTTGATCAAAATAAATCGCGCCGCCGTCGGCCAAATAATGCTGGGTGATTAATTTACTTAAGGTTGACTTGCCACTGCCGTTGCCGCCGACAATAAACGTCAGCTCACCGCGCTTGATAGCAAAGTTTAACGGACCAACTTTAAAACCACCGACTTTGCCATATTGATAAACCACCTCTTTGAATTGCATCGTCTGCCAGCCAGCCAGAGAAGTACTCTCAGCCAAGGGAGCACTTGCAACGGTTTCTTCGGGTAATTGAGCAAACAGTCGTTCGACCTTTTGCAGTGATATCTGCGAGATAGACACTTGGGGCATAAAACTCAGTAAAATCGCAATCGGTCCAGAAATATAGAGCAACACCATGATCACCCCAATCAACTCATGGTTAGCAATAGTGTGGTAATTGATAAAGACAAAACTCACCGCACCGATAACAAAAAAGCTCACCAGATCGCCATAATTCACCGCTAACCGATAAATCGTTTGACCGGTTTTATCGGCAGTTAACACTTGCTGTTCATGTTTGAGCAGCTCTTGCTCAAAATAGACCTGACGTTTTTTTTGATTCAGTTTAAGCTCTTTGGCCCCATTAATTAAACCTTGAATGGCACCATGTAAGTTATCAACATTTTCGCGGGAACGTTTCATATATCGCTGTGCAAACATAATAGGTAACTTGTATGTCACCATACCAAAAAAGATACACTGCAACACAAACCAAAAAACCGCAGAGTTTAAATACCACAGATACACCAGCATCCCGACGAGGGTAATGCCATTGATCAACAAGTCAGGCAGCAGTCTCGCCCCCATCACAATTCTCGGCACATCAGTGGTCAAGGAGGCAATCAGCTTCGCGGCACCGAGGTTTTCTAGTGCTATGATCGGTGCTTTGGCGATGCGCTGATACATTTTGACGCGCAAACCGGTGGTCACATCCATCGCCACCCGCGTTAAGATCACCTGAGAGCAAGTACGAGCGACTAAAATAAACAGACAAATACTGGCAAACATCAAGGCAAAGGCATCATTGGCCACTTCAAAAGATAAAAAAGTGGTGAGATTGTCGTCAGCCACTTTGAACAAGCCGTCGCCCTGTCCCTCTAAAGCACTGAGGATCAGCGGGATCAGCAGCGCATAACTCACCCCGGCGAGTGCCCCTAAAGTGATAGAAAAAAACACTTTATTCGGTGCTTTGTCGATAAACGCTGAAAATAAACTCATGGCTGGCTCTCCTGTGCGCGAGGCGCGGGGATAAGTGAAACCGACTGGCGTGGTTGACTCGAATCGATGGTAGCAAAGTGCACGTCTCTGAACGGGATAATCATGTCATCATAATGTTCACTCAAGACGTTGCCTGACTGTCCGGTGGAGTTCATCAATAGGTGGCTGGTTTGCTGCTGAGCCATGCCGATAATCTGGCGAAAACCAGCGCCAAAAGTTTGCTGATAACCCACCGAGGCTTCATAGCGTGCATCGCTGACATTAACGGTATTGTCGCCACCGCCATTGTCAATTTTTCGCTCAAATAGGTCATCGAGTAATTTAATTTTGCTGAACGGTTGATGGTCATACGCGGTGTGATGTACCTCACCCCATTGCCAATCGTTCAGGTCGTGCCCTTGCAACTTGCTCAGTTGTTTCATCGCATCCGCTAATGACTGCTGCAAGATGGTGTTGCAATTTTCAATCGCGGTGGTTGAAATATCATCACACCACTGACCTTTTGAGATCACTGACACCACATTCTGGGCCGTCACCCCGGCACTGACGCTACCAAGAAAACGGCCTTGGGCGAGCTGGCCCCACTGTCCCGCCAACTCATCATCAAATAAAGCCTGACGTAACAGCCGTGACCACACCAAAAACAGACTTGCCGCCGCACTTTCGCGCTGCATATCGCCATCCCACTGAGACAACAATTCAATCGCTTGTTGCTCGCGCTCATTAAGCCCTGTGACAGCAGTTAATAAAGGTAATAATTGTCGTGATGGCAGGCTCAATGTATCGGCCTGAATATCTCTCATGTCATCGGTGGTCAGCAATTGATTTGGCTGGCGATTTTTTGCCGATATTTTGTCGCTCAACAGCTCAGTGATACGCTCAGCCCGGTCACCCGAGGCCCAGTCCTTTGAAATAAAGTAGGGATAATCGTCGCTTATCACCTTGTTGTTGGCGCTGACGATATACCCTTGAGCTGGATTAAACGACTGAGGCCACTCACTTGGCGGCACAAAACCACGCCATTGATAACTGTCGTCCCAACCAGCCACGGGTAACTCACCACGACCTTTATTACGCAACGGAATTTGACCGGCACCGACATAACCGATATTGCCTTGTCGGTCGGTAAACAACATGTTCAGGCTTGGTGCCACTTGATAAGCCAGCGCTTGTTTAAAGCTGGACCAGTCAGCGGCATAATTGAGCTTAAAAAAGGCGTCATAAGTGGTGTCTTTGTCGGTCAACGCCGTCCAGCCCAGCGCCACCGGATGTTCAAACACATCAAAGGCATCACTGATCACCGGGCCGTGGCGGGTACTGCGAATGTTGACTTCAATCGGCTCTAACGGTTTGCGTAAAAAAGCAGGAAAATCAGCCCGCACTGACACAGTTTCGGTTCGTACATCAAAAGGCAGCCATTGACCATCGGCCAGATACAATGACGCGTCAGTCGCATTGACTCGCTCAAAATAAAGGTCCTGATTATCTGTCATCATCGACGTACCGCCCCAGGCAATGTGCTGATTACGACCAAAAATCACCAGCGGCAATCCCACCAGACTCATGCCCGACACATTCAAGCGCTCGCCCTGTAAACTGGCGGCATACCACAATGACGGTATCTGCAAGCCAAGGTGTGGGTCATTCGCCAACAGCGCCTGACCATTTTGACTGTGCTGCGGTGCCACCACCCAGCCATTGCTACCGACAAAACGACCACCGATTTTCAGTTCACTTTCTATCGACTGTTGCAATGCCAGCAGATCGGCAAATTTTTGCTGTTGTGGCTTTTCTAATTTAGGGGTGTACTGAGCCACTGTGGTGGGTTTATCATCTGGATAAGTATCAAATACCGTGGCTAATTGAGCGTCATCCAACACCTGGCTGGCTAACAGCCGGGCGATCTCCTGACGAAAATTACCGCTCAAATTCAGCGCAAACAGCTTGATATAGGCCAGTGAATCATTGACATGCCAGTGTTGCGGCGCAATATCCAGCAAGATAAATTCAGGCGGCAATACCGGCGAGCTATCAAGCCAAGCGTTAATGCCAGCAGCATAAGAGGTCAGTGACGACTGCGCTGGCGCACTCAACACATCCCAAGATTTGGCCCCACTTTGATATAAACCCAAGGTACGAAACCAAATATCCATATTGACACTTTCTTTGCCGAATATTTCGCTCAAGCGCCCTTGCGTGGTGCGTTTTTGCACTTCCAATTGCCATAACCGGTCTTGCGCATGGGCATAACCGAGGGCAAAAAACGCATCCTCATCGGTGCTGGCGTTAATCTGCACTATGCCCTGAGTGTCGCGAGATAAAGTGACGGGTTGTTGCAACCCGGCAATCACAATATCACCACTGGTTAGCGGTAAACTCTGTTGCAAATGAACAGCGATAAATCCTAGTAATACCACCAGTGGTAAAAGGATAAAACCGACAAAACGCAGCAATAGCGGATGCGATTTACTCATGAGCGTCATACTTTGGTCCATGTTGTTGTTAAATTATCTGGCGCTAAAGTAACTTAACAAGGACAGCATTTATACTCGTAATACTACTAGGTGACTGCTTGTGAATGACCTGAGGGATGGGGTGATGAATGGGGTGAATAGGGAATAAATATCTGTCTCTTAGTCACATATTCTCACCCAAACTAGGGCAGAGTGCCCGTAGGTTAGATTATACAGGAGCAATCATTGCTTTTGACTTTCTCCGTGTCTCCGTGTCTCCGTGGTGAAAATGCTTTTGATTTTTGAACGAAGCGCTCAAAAAACCCTAAAAGCCCATCGGCAGTGCAATAGCGTTAAAGCGGCATATCAAAGCGTCGCATTCTAGCACGACCGTTACGCGGTCTGATGGGCTGTTCAGGTATCTGGAGCGCTTTATTCTTTACAAGCAAAAGCATTTACCACGGAGACACGGAGCCACGGAGAAAAGCAAAAGAAAAGCAAAAGAAAAGCATCAATTTAGTTTTCGTCGATAGGGGATTTATCTCCGGGAATTAAATATCAACGACCTTCCAGCCAAGGCTGTCTTCGTTTAACGACAGGTAACCGCTGGGGTACTCATGGCTTGGTACCAAAGGAACAATGTTGCCAGCTAGCGCCAAGGACAAATAACAGTGACTGAGGAACAACAATAACTTGTCGTCAATCAGCTGTGTCAGGGCGTCATCAACAGCACTTTGCTGCCACTGTTCATTCGCCGCCAGCAATTTGTCGAGCAAGCGTTGTTTAGTCACCGGCTCTGCACATAAACGATAAATTGCCGCATCCAATCCGGTCAATTCATGCACCATGCTAGTGGCAACTTCACGGGTATCGAGGATCCGAATCAAGTCGCTATGGTCAACCATACATAATAGCGGCGGAGTCGGTTCATTCCAAAATTGTCGAGACCATTGATTAATCACTTGTTGTAACTGTTGATGACCGGGTAAATCTGGCAACGCTGAAATATCAAGGCCACGCTCAATATCAGGTTTTGTCTCATCATCAATAAAAAAGTAGGCAACATTGAATAAGTTCTGATCATCCAGCGGATAGATAAAACGATAACTATCCACTGGTTTTAGCGTCAATTGATATTCATCGGCTTTGTCAAAGTAAGGGCTAAAACGATGATAACCAATTCTGCCCATTTCTTGCTGTGGCGGTTGTAAGTGCGTGATCAAAGGCACCCACTGCGCCATTTCAACATACCAACTTTCACATTCACCCGGCGCACCAAAGAGTATATTCCATGACAGTCTCACCCCTTTTTCACGGCAAAATTTAAGTGTGGCGACGTTTTGCAATCCGGTAGTACCCTTTTTAATAAGTTTAAGAAAATCGTCTTGCAAACTCTCCAACCCAGGTTGGATCCACTTCACCCCGGCAGCCGCCAGTTTCTCAACATGCTCCCGGCGCAAATTAGCTTTGGTTTCATAAAACACCGCATATTGACCCTGCTCAGCCCAGCTCGGCAATACCGTATCCACGTATTCCATCGGCAAAATATTGTCGGCCACACCAAATTTATAGATGTCATATTTAGCCGACAATTGACCAAACTCGCTGATCACCGCCTCCGCCGATTTAGCTCTATGAGTCATACCATTGCCATTAAGGCCACAAAAAGTGCAATGACGTTTAGCTCCCCACCAGCAACCTCGGGAGGTTTCGACCATCAAACCTGGGCTTATCTCCTTGGTCAATCCCAGTGCCTTAATGCTGGCAAAATAACTGTCATAATTGGGCATTCCAACCGCTTTCATATCATCAACCACCGCTCTAGGTACTGCGGCGGTCTCGTCACTATTGGTTTTAATTAAAGGCGTTTCAATCAAGGTTTTACACCCCGCAATAACCCCCACAGGCAATTGATGATGTTGATACTGAAAACCTTGCATCAACTTGTCGATAAACTCGCCAATCACTTCGTCGCATTCACCTGAAAAGACATAATCAACCCAGTCAAAAACTTGGCTGATCGTTTGACCCATCACCCCTTCACAGTTGGCTCCCCCCATTAAAGTAATGATATCAGGTCGGGCGGTTTTGATTTTTCGTAGCAAAGCCAATGAGGCACAGTTTTGCTGAAAGGTCGACGAACAGCCGACAATTTTAGGATTTTTGGCGAGAATTTCAGCCGCCAACTCATCAATAAACTGCTCAGCCTGCTCACGCAAACCCAACAACCGCTGACAAGCCTCTGGCGATAAACCCAAAGTGGCTAAATAGGCTTTATCTCTGTCAGCACTAATGAAAGCTTCACTATCAACCGCCTTGAAGGTAGACTGATGGTCCAAAAAGGCACTGCGAGAAAACGTCCACTCACCCACTAAGTCTTCATTAAATGCACTTTCGATACTGTAGTATCTTTCACAGCCAACCTTGGCGGCAAATTTCAAGGTGCCATAGATAACCTCCACCTGATGGCCAAACGGCGAAATATAATTGTGCAGCAAACCTAAAGGTAAAGAAGGTCGCTCCAATGAAGCATACGGCATAGTGACTAAACAAATCATTTTCAACCCTCTTTATTGTGGCGTTTCCAGCGTTTGTGCAATTTCTATCATGTTAAATTTGGTTACGGCGTTTCCAGCGTTTGTGCAATTTCTATCATGTTAAATCTGGTTACGGCGTTTCCAGCGTTTGTGCAATTTCTATCATGTTAAATTTGGTTACGGCGTTTCCAGCGTTTGTGCAATTTCTATCATGTTAAATTTGGTTACGGCGTTTCCAGCGTTTGTGCAATTTCTATCATGTTAAAAATGGTGGTTTTGGCGCAATCGAGCATGATGCTCTTTTGTCGCTCAGACCAGTCAATTGAAGCAATAAATTGATATAAATGCTGCACATGGTCGATATCGATAGTGACGTGTTGTTGCAGTGCATTAACGCAATTCGCGTCAACGCCGAGTACTCGTTTGATGGTGTCAATGACGGTTTGACTCACCGGATACGTTTCGCCAACCGCGAGGTAACCGAGCATGGCACAGGGGTCAAGATGAAGGATGCGATAATACATTGAACCAACCAAGTTGAGTATTTGCGGCTTGGGTAGCTCTGCCAACGCGGCTTTGTAGTCGACGCCAAGGTTGTCAAGGTCCTCTAAAATCCACGCTTCATGGTTAAATTCTTCTTCAAGATGACGCTCAAAATAGCCAATCAGTGGCTGACACTCAGGGTCATTTTTGCTGCTGAGTTGCTCAAGTGCCATACGCATCATCGGGCAAACGCCAACAACGATATGGTACAAGTCAATTAAATAGGTGGTGTATTTTTCTTTGCTTAAATCATCATTAAAAATTTGCTGGGCTTTAGTTGAAGTGCCGGGGATCAATAAATCAATCATGGTTCTGAGGGTTAGGTGAAAATCGCTAGCGCTGGTGTCTGGTGTCATGGTTTGCTCCGAGCTATACAGATAATGAAAATCGCCTGTTCAGTGCAACATTGAACAGGCTTTGGATAACCACCGTATTAAGATATTTTAAGGCTGGTACGATCCCCTTCTTTTAAGTCTCCATCAAGTGTGCCGATCAGTTTTTCAAAAGAACCATAATCGTCATCATTAAAAGCCAAAACCGCCTTTAACTCGCTTTCAGTACAACCTTCTTTGCTCAACTGCAACTTGGCCGCAAACTCCGTTAAGGCTTCTTTTGGTGACTTGCGTAAAGCCATTCTGAATTTGAGATAGGTTGCCGCCAAACTAATGACCTTTTGTACGTTTTTTACTGACATGTAAACTCCCGTGCTCATTAAACCTAAAATATGTATAGATAAATGTTAATTTACTATACATTTCCAGTCTAGAGTCTGCACCGTCATTGTCAAGAATCTCGACGATTGACGCCAACCCAAACATTAAAAACTACCACGAATACCCAGTGCATACCGGGGTCCGGTTTCGCTAACTTCCAGCACCTGATTGGCCAGTTCAGCGGTTTTTATCGTCAATTCATTGGTAATGTTTATGCCTTCAAAAAACACCGTAAAATGCTCATTGATAGCATAACTACCACTGATATCCACTTGAGCATAATCTTCAACATAATGACCACCACGCCATGAACGAGGTTTTGATTGCATAAAGCGATCGCGGTTATTCCAAGCAACACGTAGCTGTACGGCGTCTTTTTCGTAGAATAAGATCAGGTTTTGCGCATCCCCAAGACCAATTAATGGCAAAGGATTAGTCGGATCATCAGCGCTAGATTCACTGTCAACAAAGGTCATATTGGCAATAAAACCCAAACCATCAAACGGGGCAGGTAAACTGGTGAACATATGTTGTACCGCCAGTTCATAACCATCGATTTTGGCTTCATTGCTGTTGCTCGGGCGAGAGATTTTATAGTTATATGAGCCGCTGGGCACAGTGACGATCTCAGTGCTTTCAACGGTTTCAAGGTAACCGTCAACGTCTTTTCTAAATGCGGTTATAGCAGCATAACTACCCTCGTCGTAATACCATTCTAGCGATAAGTCGAAGTTCTTTGACGCAAACGGCTGTAACCCCGGATTACTGCCCGAGCCCGTCAGGTTGTCGATATGGCCATCATTAAAACTCGACAGCGGTGACATTTCGTCAAGCTCAGGACGGGTAATGCTCTTTGACCAGGCAAAACGCATCAGCACATCATCGCTCAATTCTATTTTGGCATTCAGGCTCGGCAGCCAGTTGTCGTATTTATTGCCCACTGCAATAGGCAAAAAGTCATCGGATTCGATGGCTCGCACCACGCCTTCTTCATTCGGTGCCGCGACCAAATCAAGCAAGGTAATTTGATTACCAGTGGAGGTGCTTTTGGTCTCAACATAGCGCATTCCGCTGGTGATGCTCCAAGGCATATTGGCCAAGTCACCTTCAAACAAAAAGTCGGTGTAAACCGCTTTAAGCTCTTCGCTTACTTCATAAGCTTCTGGGTCCTGATGCATTTGATGGCCGTTAAATTCGGCCAATAAGGCGCGGGTGGCCGCCGGATCATCCAGCTGGTTGAGTACTTCATCAGAGGTGAGATAAGCAAAAAAGTCTTCGGAATTAAAGCTCAACCAGTCCTCGGTAGGGTTACCACTGCTACCGGATAAAAAACCATCGCTGTTATAAAGGGTGAATAGGTTTTCAGGCAACCAAATGGGATTGCTGTTATCGCCCCCAAATCACCGGAATAGGCCATTCGGTAGAAAAAGAAGTGCTGGCAATTGTGCGGTCAGCATACATAGCGCCAAAATTGATATAGGCCAAGGCTCCCGCATCAACCGTCCATTGACCGTCAAATTTCACTTCGAGAATGTCGTCGTCAACAGCTTCGCCGGAGCGATCACCCCAGCCTGCCTTTAACCCTTGGGCCGAATTATTGGCGGCAAATGTCATGGTTGGCAGCAAGGCACCACTGCTGCGGTCATAGGTATAATCGCCCGGTCTCGAAGCCACAGTATCAGTCTTGCCACGTTTCGGATCTGATTCGGCTTCTGAATAGCTGATATCGGCGGTGAATTTCAAGTCCTCGTGAAACTGCCATTGGGCGTTAAAACCAAAAGCTTGCAGGGTATTTGAAGTACTCGATTGGCGCACCATAAAGTCGCTGTTACTGCCTTTACCCATAGATAATTTAACCAAAGTGCCGTTGTCATCCAGCTGTACATCGGTCAATTGTGATTTGGTAAACCAGTGGGCCAAAATATCTTGGCGAAAATCAATATCATATTTTGAATAGAGGGCATCGGCAGTTAAGGTAAGGTTATCGCTAGGCTGATATTGGAACACCAGATTACCACCAGTACGTTTACGATCTTCCGTTTGTGCAATTTGGTCATAGTTTTGCGGAAAAAAAACCTCATCATAAAAAGTACCATCATCCATGGTTAAATCCGTATGCCAGTAATAAGCGGTATTCGCTTCGTCATAGCGGCTTTTGCGTTCACTGTGGGCAAACGATACCAGCACACCCACGGTATCGTCAGCAAAAGTGTTGCTGAGCAGGCCGGAGTATTGTGGTTTACTGTCGCCTGTCATGTCATCGTACAGCGCTTTGACACTACCAGTGGCCTTAAAGCCCGGTATAGACAAGGGTTTGAGGGTATTGATATTGACAGTCGCACCGATGGCTCCTTCTTGTAAACTCGCCGCTTGGGTTTTGTGGACCTCCGCACCGCTGATCAGCTCTGATGCTAAAATATCAAAGCTAAATGCCCGACCACCGCTGGTTGTGGCGATAGTACGACCATTAAGCAACACCGAATTAAATTCTGGGCCAAGCCCTCGTACGCTGATCAGCTGGCCTTCACCGCCATTGCGATCAATCGACACCCCGGTAATACGCTGTAACGATTCTGCCACGTTTTGGTCAGGAAACTTGCCAATATCTTCAGCCGTAATGGCATCGACAATATGACCCGAGCCCCTTTTGATATCCTTTGAGCGGATCAGGCTGTTACGAATGCCCGAAACCGCAATCACTTCAATTTCTTGCTCAGCTGTTTTGGCTTGCGCTGTTTTGGCCTGCGCTGTTTTGGCTTGCGCAGCACTATCCTCAGCAGCCCCGGCATAAAAGTTGATACCAAGATTAAGCATGATCAATGATGCCAAATAACTTTTGTTCATTTTCACTCCGACTATTAATTGAGAAAATAAGCTAGAAATACGGCTTAAAAACGGCCCGTCAATTCTAAAGGTAGTATTTATACTATAAATGAAATCGTAATAAAATGATTTATAGGATAAATATGATGTTAAAGAGGAATGATTTCTTAATAACTAATGGCAGTAAGCAAAGAAGCGCAGGAAACCTTGAAGGTAGACTGATGATTCATAATTGCCGAAATAATAAGTAGCTTCGGCAGTTTAAACTCGTTGTAGGAGGGGCGTCCCCGCCGCGATTTGTGCCGAAGCAGGATGCCGCCCAAACACAACATATTTTGAAATGGCTACGCCATTTATCACGCCGAGACGGCCCTCCTACCGGGTTTGGCGTCATTTATCCACAGAATCACCGATTAAGCTGAATAGTTAAACGGCTTTTAACGAAACAATTCCAATGCCTCCCAGCCTTTAGTAACGCCCACTCGTACACCCAAGCCAATAGCCGCTCTAGATGCCTCGCCAACAGTTGCTGCTAGCATGTCATCAAAATTAGCGACCCCAGAGACAATAGCGCAAGCCTCCCCTGTTCGAGTAAATGTGTCATGATTAAAATAACCACAGGCCAGTAGCCCTTTTGAACCTTTTATGTACATTAAAGGCAGTTTTAAGTCGATGTAAAATCGTTGGAAACCGGTAAAATCAAAATCCTTACAATTCATACTATTTCTCCACTGTGCTGATTAATTAGTTAAATTCAACCGCTTTGACATTGCAGTTTGTTACCGTTTTATCTTAGTTCAGCAGCTGTCGTTTGCAGGGGGAATATGGAATTAATCATGAAGAACAACAATCGACATACATGACATTATTTGATTAATTTGAGTCCAGCTGACAAAAAGAGCTGGACGTATGAACAAATTATGATAACAATACATTGTTCTATCAAGACAAACGATGAAATAATCATTATGTAGTCACAAAAGTGCATAATTAAGCAACAATGCAGCAGCCAGCCAAGTTGAAGAAGCATCTATGAATAGTGAAAATCACCGTATCGAATTTAAACGTCAATTAACCGACAGCTTGGAAAAAGAAGCGGTGGCGTTTTTGAATTACCGCGATGGCGGCGTCATTTATATCGGTGTTGATGACCAAGGCGTCGCGCTGGGCATCGATGATATTGATACTGTGCAATTAATCGTCAAAGACCGCCTAAAGCATAATATTACGCCTTCCACTATGGGATTGTTTGACGTAACCGTTGAATATTCGCAAAGTAACAAGGGCATTATCAAAGTCACACTGGCCAGTGGCTCAGAAAAACCGTATTACCTCAGTAAACGAGGCATGTCACCTAAAGGCTGTTTTATTCGAGTTGGCAGTGCCAGTGAACCAATGCCATCACGGATGATTGAGGATTTATTTTCTCGTCGGCTGCGCAATTCTATCGGAGCTATTGCATCACGCCAGCAAGCATTAACTTTCGAACAACTCAAAATTTATTACCATGACACCCCACTCAAACTAAATGATCAGTTCGCCCATAATCTTGAGTTGCGTACTGCAAATGGTCAATATAATTACGCGGCCTATTTACTGGCGGATAATAATGGTTGTTCAATCAAAGTAGCCAAATATGCGGGTTACACCCGAGTAGATTTAATAGAAAATGAAGAATATGGTTATTGCTGTCTGGTCAAAGCCACCAAATCAGTCCTTGAAAAGCTCAATATTGAGAATCGCACTTTTGCCAAAATTACTGCCGCCGAACGCCAAGAGCAAAAGTTAATCAACCCGATTGCTTTGCGTGAAGCGGTGATTAACGCGATCATTCACAATGATTACAGTAATGAGGTACCACCAAAATTCGAGCTGTTTGCTGATAGACTGGAAATTACCTCTGCTGGCATAATCCCTTCGGGTTTTAGTGAAGAGGAATTTTTTATGGGTTACTCCGTTCCTCAAAATAAAGAGTTAATGCGGATATTTCGCGATCTGGAGTTGGTGGAACAACTGGGATCTGGCATTCCCCGTATTCTACAAACCTATTCGTCATCGATATATCAATTTAGTACCAATTTTATTCGTGTCATCCTGCCTTTTGCCGATGGGTTTGTGAATGATTTGCCAGCTACCGCGCAAGCTACCGCGCAAGCTACCGCGCAAGCTACCGCGCAAGTTACCGCGCAAGCTACCGCGCAAGCTACCGCGCAAGCTAAAAAAGTATTGTTATATTGCGTTGAACCCCGATCCCGTGCAGAAATACAAGCCCATTTAGGATTAAAACATCGAGAACATTTACGCAAATCAATATTGGAACCGTTATTAAAAACAGGACAACTGCGGTTAACTTTGCCGGATAAACCCAACAGTCCTAAACAACGGTTTTATGCTGCGTAACAAAGCGTTGAATTCGGTGGTCCGACACCTCGGTGGTCCGTCACCTCGGTGGTCCGACACCTCGGTGGTCCGACACCTCGGTGGTCCGACACTTCGGTGGTCCGTCATTTTGGTGGGCAAAAAAGACTGCCCACCCTACAAAAGACTGCATAAACAGGTTGATCAATGACCGCTGGTTTGAGGTTAAGTTCCCAAAGCTTACCGCTGCGGTTTATTCTCTATTTGAATTAAAATTTCGTTAACGGTATCGGTCAATTCACTGCCCATTTTCAGCCGTTCTTTGGGGAACTCCTCTTTAAGCAGTTCCATCAAGGCATAATAAATCGGTTTGAATTGGGTTTTCAGGCGGTCAGTTTGATTAAACAAATCAAGTGTTAGATGATATTGTTTTTTACTTAATAGCAATAAAAAATATTCGGTCATGCCATGCATGTTGCTTTCGAATTCATCAGCTAAAATAAATTCTTTTATTTTTTCAATGGATTGCTGGTAGTCATCATGCCATAACAAGATGGTTGCCAGAGTAAAGTTGGTAAAAAAATGTTCATTGATAGAATATGATCTTTCAATCAGTTGCAAACTTTCTGCCTTGTGCGTATTCATAGAATAATATAACCAAGCCAAGTTATTCATCGCGTCTGCATGACCTTTTTCAATCGCCATTTTGTAATATTTTATCGCTGCATCAAAGTCTTTGAGTTCAGTTTGATACAACCATGCCAGACTGAACAGAGAACCCACATCGCCTTTTTCAACGGCCATGTTGAAATATTTTATCGCAGCATCAAAGTCTTTGAATTCGTTTGCATATAACAATGCCAAATTATACATCGAGTCCGCATCACCCTTTCCAACAAGCACTCGATAATATTTCACCGCCAATTCAAACTTACCACTATCCTCACAATCAATTGCCAAATCAAATATCTCAATGTCAGATTTCCCCAGCTTGCGATCAATATCCGGATCACTTTCCCTTAATGCCTTTTTGGTTTCGCTCAGTAACTCATCCTGCACCCACTGGTCGGGTACCGTAGCCGCTAAAGCTTCGGCCATATAATAACCACCCCGACTATTTAACGTCCCCGTTTTAGCAGCTCGAATATGTCTTTTAGCCCGGCTTATCAGTTCATCCTCATCACACCATTGTTGTAAAAACCTTACCAGCCACTTCACCTGATCTTTGTTCTTTTTGCGGCCATAACGCATCAGGTACCAGATGTTGAAGAAACGTTCACGGATAAAATACAGTTTGTTTTTTTTGTCGAGGTTTTTAGATTCAACCAGTGAGTTTCGCGTCAGTAACACCAATTGAGCGGAGACTTTTTTGCTGTCAAAACCGCGTTTTTTTAAACCATGTACGATTTCTTTGGTGCTGATGCCATCCCAGCTCAGAGCGATAGTGTCCATGATGGCTTGTTGTTGGGTCGGTAAGTCGTCCATTCGGTGTTTGTATAGTGGGGTTACTCGGTCGAGGATCAGTTCAAGATCTTCGAATACATTGGCGCTTTCATCGGCGAATATTTCAAATAACAGTACGATAGTTCGGGGGATACCACCGGTTAAACGCCTGATGGTTTCTATTCGAGCGGGCTGGGTTTGAATGATTTTTTCGATGTTTTTAGTGTTGTCTGGGGAGTCTTTGGCCAATTGCATCAATAAAGTATTTGCGTCTTTTTTGCTTAAACCATCGAGTCTAATGGTATTGAAAAATTCGAAAAAAGGTTTGTCGTGTTGATAGGTGTGTTCTAGTGAGCGTGACGATGAGGCAATCAGCTGGATATGATTAGAATTGTGGAAAATATCTCTGAGTCTTTTTTGTTCGATAGGCGAGAATCGGTCGAGAATATCACCGAAGTTATCTAGCAATAACACTAAACGTTTGTTTTGGCGGATCAGCTCTCTTTCAAGAATACCAAAACATTCTAGGCGGTAATCATCGTCTTCGCTGTCCTTATCCATTTCGTCGCTGACACCTTCAAAGCCGTTAGTGTCTTCCAATATTTCCGCCGCGCTTTCCCATAAACGACATAAATCAAAGATGTTATATTGCTCTTCGGCAAATTGCACCACCAGCAAATGGGCTAGTGTCTCATTACGCTCTATTTCGATTTTTACCCGATATAACAATGACGTTTTGCCGGTGCCTCTTTGCCCTTCGATTAAGAAGTGTTGCGCTGAGCTGTCAAAATCGGCGTGACTTAATTCGCTGGCAATACGCCTGAATTCTTTCTTGCGGATGACAAAACTCGCCAGCAACGCATCAGCTGATTGATTGGCGGGATTGTATAGGTAGCTTAGAGTATTAGGTTGCGACATTGATGTACCACCACTGTTTTAAAAGGAACGAATTGAAGCCATAACGCTTAAGGCATCCGGCAGCTCGTCAATGAATACCCAGACTTTTTTATCTTGTCCGGCAAGCGCTTTAAACAATTGCTGGCACTCATGAAAATAATCAATACGTTCCTGCGAGTCTACGGTGACCTTTCCCGCGAGTGAAAAACCACTCACTCGGCTAGCATACTTTTTGACGGCATTTGTCGTCCTTTTAAAGTATCCATCGGCTCCTGAGAAGACCTGTTCATTGCAGATCAATTCATTAAACAGTTTCTTGAAAAACTCTGCACTGCTATCAACACTCATCACAGCAATATAAACAATGATTTGTCCAGCTGGCGGGTTTTTCTTGATGTGCTTGAGGATCGAGCTTTTACCAATTCGCCTGGGAGCCGAAAGCAAGACGTTTTCACCCGAATTCAAGCGACGAAGGATTTTTTTGACAATTTTGTCTCTTGAAAAATACTTGTTTTCACCTTCGGCAGGTGCACCCAACGAACTGTGTAGCGGCTCAAATTTATCCATGATCATTCTCTGACTAAATATTTTTAGTCAGTATGGTTGGCTAATTATTTTTTGTCAAAGGTTTTGACTAAAAATATTTAGTCAGTAAATCATCGCAAAATTGACTGCTTGAGGTGAACAATAGATGCAAATCCACCGATATTCGCTATAATACAGCGCTTTTTCACTAAAACTTAAGACAGAAAAAGGAACCAGAATGTCATTTAAATCACTACTAAAAGTCACCGCTACGTTAATTCTATGCCTCAGTTGTACTCAAAGCTTTGCCGCAAAAACAGACGATCTGATCACCCGCTTAATTAATGAAGCAGGTATTACCCGACAAATGGCTGAACTGCCCGACACCATCAAAATGGGCTTTCAGCAAGCCGCACAGCAACAAGAGAATGCCATACCCAAACCAAAATATGACGCTATCATTGGGGCGATAGACAGCTCATATGCGCCTGATCAAATGCTCAGTTTAATTCATGATGCATTAACAAAAACCATCACTGAAAAAGAAGCCCTAGAGCTACTGCAATGGTATGGCTCAGACTTAGGCAAGAAAATTACGCTGGCAGAAGAGCAAGCATCAAGCCCGCAAGCTTTAGGTGAGATGCAACAACAAGCTCAACAGTTATTAAGCGATCCTACCCGCGTTGCTTATGCACAAAAACTGGACCAACTCACTGGCACAACAAAGATGGCAGTAGCCATGCAAACCGATACCAGCGTTGCCATTTACTCCGGGATGAATAAAGCCCTTGCGCCCAACAAACCGATTGATCCCGCAGGACTTGAACAGTTTAAAACCCAGATGTCGGCAAAGTTACAGCAGGTGATGCCTAGGATCCAACAAATGGTGACTGTCGGTTTCGTTTATGCTTACCGCGATATTCCAATGCAAGACCTCAACAACTATGCCGACTTCCTCAGTCAACCCACTGCAATCAAGTTCACAAGTGCAACCATAACGGGTATCAGTGATAGTATAAAAGCAGGAACTGAGGTGTGGGCGACAACAGTTAAAGCGCCTAAAACACTGTAGAGCAAATTAAGATGACAATTATCCCTCAACATTCACGAGGTTGAAACCTCGTCTACGGCAGAGGCGGTACGCCGTAGACACGAATTCACCGAAGTGTCGGGCCATCGCATTTTTTGATTATCAATTGTTACCGTTTAATTGGTGTGGTGAATAATTATCGCTGGATGCGCAGGTCATACGCTGCGTTTCAATGACTTTAAGAATGTGGCTCCTTCGTCCCACTTTAACGCTAATGTCGCCAACAGCGATATAGGCAATTTAAAAGCAATTAATGTGTACACTAAGTTACGCCTTAATGAGCCGGAAACAGGCAGACTGTTAACCACTTTTTTTGATTGTTCATATTCAGCCCCAGGACCGTTTAATCGATATAAGCAGGATAAATGACTGCCAAACCAACCTTTGTAAGCCAATATAGGATGTCTGTAGGGGTTAATTTTTGGTTCGCAACCAATCAATGCAGCCAGTGACTTCATAAAGTGGTGGTAACAAACCAACCCTTTAATATGCCTGCTTTGCGTAAAGTAGTTTTCTTCCCACGCTCTGTCTTCTTCGATAAGCTCAGTTAATTTAACACTATCGGGCAGCGTTTTTTCGCCTGCCAATAACATCGCCAAATACCTAGCTTGCATTTCAGAGCAAGCAGGCACGCCTCCCTGAGTCGGTCTAGCCCACCCAATTAATGATAAGGTAGGACCATTATCAGGGCTGAGCATGTGCTTGTATAAATCCCGAATATTATTTACATCGATAATACTTTTGATGATGTCAAAAGATTCACTGTAACCTGTATTCATGACAATAACATCAGCGGTCATTTTGCTGCCGTCAGCAAAAATAACTGTGTCACCAGACACTTCAACCAGTGTCGATTCTTTCAACTCTAATCGTTCATTGGCAATATCCCTGACAAAAACGTCATTTTTAGTCAAGAAACGGTTAAAGAAGGTTTTTGACGGAAATCTCCAATTAAGCTTTTCAGCCATCTTTTCATCGCTTTGAGCAAACCTTCTCTTCTCTATAATCCCCAACTCTAAGGCAAGTAAATTATGTTCAGGTTGCCCGATATAATCTAATGCACGGGTTGTAAAGGCATCATTAGTGTATTGTTTGACATATCTTGGCACTATAGAAGGTAGGTTTCTAACCGACAGGGTACACGATTTTGCCGATTGGCTGATTTCATGACAAATATCAGCACCTGATTCACCGATACCAACACACACTACGTTTTTGCCTTGGTAAAATTGCTTGTCACTTTTATAGTCTGATGTATGAATGATTTCGCCATTAAAACTCTCAAAACCAGCGATTTTAGGTTGATAAGGGATCCGATTTGTACCCGTACAAATAACGACGGCATCAAAGTATTCCGTTTGTTGCTCATGGTTTTGTTCAAACATAACCTTGTAGCGCTGGTTAATTTTTTCGATATTAATAATCTGAGTATTAAGTTCAATATTGTTATCAATGTTAAAGTGCCGACAATAATCAGCCAAATACTCCATATACTCATAAGAAGTCCAGTAACGACGACTCTCGTGCACTGGTGGCGGAAATGATGAATACGCCATAAAATAGTTAGAAACCGTTAATAGTAACGAATCGTAAACTTTGTCTTTTTTAACGCGCCACCAATACTATCACTGGTTTCAAAACATCTAACGTTAAACTGCTTTTCTTTCAGTTCCTTTACTGCACATAATCCTGATATACCAGCACCTATTACACATACCGTTTCAATATTCATAATTACTATTTCCTTCCACACATTTTTTGACTCAACAACATCATCGAATACATGTTGTATCGATTAATATCTATACTCTCCTTTTTAGAACAAATTCTTTAACTCCGGACGTTAAGACATCACAGAGTAATTAACTATTTTACCGACATAATACGGTTTTACTGATGCAAAACGATTATTTTTAAGGCTTAAACGACGACAATGCTCTTGCTATCGCCAAAAAGTAAAAATAGAAGGTAGACTGACGATTTGTTTTGGCCACCACTAAAAATACCAAGACAGTGACAATTGCATATGGTCATCGCTTCTCAGTGCATATAATGGCTCAGCCGGGTCGGTACTTTGCATTAGACGAATGTCAATACTGGCTTTAAAACTGTCGCCAAAACGCCGGTTAGCTTCGATTAAAAAACTAAAGGCGTTATGTTGCAAATCACCACCAAAACCCATTAATACCTCACTGCTTTGAATATCGTTAAAGGCAATACGACCACCCAAAAATAGGTCATTTTGCAGACTCGCCCCGGGCGAGGTTAAACTGCCTTCGCCCCGAGAATCCCAGCTGTGTTCCATCAATAATCCAAGGTCTGCCACACTGTCAAATACCCCAGTGAAGGTGTATTCAAATCCCGCCTGAGTGGCCCAAAAATCTTGCTCGCCGGAATCACGGTAAATGAATTCAAATTTCCATAACCAATCGCCCTTGGTGGCTTGAAAGTCCAAACCAAACTGGTCCATTTGATAATAATGTTGGCGTAATTTGAGGCTGCCATCAGCCTCAACTGGCACTAAGGTTGGCTCACGATTGGTCCCATGAAACCAATAGCTGCCAACATCAAAATCACCAATGCTATGGGACCAACGCATCGCCAAATCAACATGTTTGTCCCGCGCAGCAGACTCGTAGCTGACATTATGTTTATCAACCACCAGCGGGCCACGCAAACGCCCTTTTTTATTGCCAAATGTGCGCTCCCTAAACCCGGGCAGCAGGTATAAGTCAACAATACCCCAGTCTCTAACCAGCGATAAATTGAGCATTTGCTGGCCGAGTTTATCCTCACCATCGGTGTCTTCAACACTGTCAGTTTGGTTGATCACATCCACCAAATGCTGGAACTCGGTCACTCCCCAAAACTCTTTGCGAATACCCGCTCTGATCTCCCAGTCATCAGCAGCATGAATATAAGACAACTCACGAATATCCCCATGAGTACGCTCGCTATCTTGCGAATCAAAACGATAAAAAGGTTTAAACGTCAGGCTATCGCTACCGCCATTCCAGCCCCAATACATTTCAGGCTCAAGCGATAGCGAGGTCTGCGAAGTGTTAAACTGATCGCTATGCTGGCCTTTTTCAAAAAATGAACGTTGTTCCAGAGCGATATTACCCGAGCTTTCAAATTCAATCTCGCTAGCACCATCGTCAGCAAACACCGTAAAAGTGCAGCTACAAGACAGCAGCACAGCGGCTGCTATCTTGGTTTTTGTCGCATTCATTTAGCGCACCCGTTTCAATGAGTTACGATTAAAATCACTGTCTTTTAAACCGGTTTTAAAGGCATAGTTCTGCCATTTCAGTTCAGTGGTTTTGCCATTTTGATGATTGACCATTTTCATGATGTCAGCCCGCCAATATTTATCAAGATAGTGTTGATAATTGACATATGACAAGGTTTTTAACAGGCTGTCTTTGCGATCATAAAAGGCTATCTTTTGGATCAGATAATGTTCTTTATCCACCCAAACCACCCGACGGGTATAACCGGAATTTTCGTCAAGCGGATATTGTTCCACCATAAAGCTGTCCATGCCCGCGATGGTTTCGTCACCAAGGTATTTGTAACTGTATTTTTCAACTTCAAAGGAACTCAAATCTTCAAAGGAGAATTCAGAACCCATGAATGGCCCAGATTTATTGCGCGATGAAATCCGTTTCACCCGCTTTAATGCCGGTAAATATAACCATTGGTCATCAGCCCCCACCGGGTGAGAAAAACTCAAAAATGCGGTGCCCTTCACATCTCTAGGTTTATTGAAAATCGTCAGGCTTTTATCCCCTTCATTCTCTTGCTCCAGTGATTTGATTTTAATTTCCCGAACACTTTCTTGACCATGTTCGTTACGCAACACCATCAACATATCAGCGGTACTGTCGGTCCAGCCGATATCCCGCTGTTTTACTTCTACTGAGATTGCCAAACCTTTTTTAACTGCCTGCTCTTGAGGTGCCAGCGCAAAAGTACTGTGGCTGGCCAAAGTAAACGCCAGGGTGATTAAAGCTTTTTTGAAATTTAACATTTGTTTCTCCAATTTTTGTATTTAAGCCAATTTACGTTTGAGGTAAAAGGTCTTGTGGTAAAGTCTCTGTTGCCTTGGCGTTATCAATCGCCATCAACAACGGCGGCAAGAAGAAGAAATCAACGAATAAGGCGACAAGGATGGTAATTGCCGTTAACGTGCCCATGTCGCCGTTCATGCTGAAAGTCGATTGCGCCAGAACACTAAAACCGGCGACCAATACCGCAGTGGTGATCCACAGTGCACTACCAACGTTGCCAAAGGCATAATGTACCGCCGCTTTCGCATCCGCGTTTTGCTCTCGTCTGGCATGTAAATACTTACTTAAAAAGTGCACCGTATCGTCAACCACAATACCTAATGTCATGCCAATAACCACTGACATTCCCATGCCGATTTGGCCATCAATTAACCCCCAAATACCAAAAGCCATCGCCGCAGGCACTAGATTAGGCAACAGGCTGATCACGCCATAACGCCAACTCTTCAGGGCAAACCCTAGCAACACAGAAATCAGAAACAGCGCGACAACCGTGCCCACCAACATGCTCGAAATCCCCCTTTGACCAATGTGCGAAAACATTAAACTGGGGCTGGCAATATCCAGCTGGTAATCAGGTGCGTTTTGCGTAAACCAGCTGTCAATGCGATCACCGAGCATGATCAGTTCATTACTAGTGAGGTTTTTAAAGGTGCCGACCAGTTTTGCAGAAGACTTTTCAACGTTAAGTTGGCTGTTCAAATCCAAACCGTAAGGCAATGACATTTCATACAACAACAAATACTGCGCCGCCATTTCTGGGCTATCGGGCAATTTGTACCAAGCCGGATCATCTCCGTGCATGTTTTTATTCAAGCGCTTTAAGGTATCGGTAATAGTATTAACATGGTCCGTTTCTGGCTGTTGACGCAACCACTCACTAAAGTCAGCGACTTTGCGCAAGTACGCCGGACTGTTGATGCCATTAGCCACACCGCTTTTTACCGACATTTCTAAAATCGTCATACCAGAGAGGTTTTGCTGCATAAAGTCCGTCGAGGCTCTAAAAGGCACGGTGTGATCGAAGTATTTAACAAAGTCATCGTTAAGTTCATTTTTAGGAATAAACAAGGTGAAAAAGATGATAGCGACAGAGACTAACGGCAATAGGATCTTGCGCTGGTTAATCACCCAATCAGCTAACAGTGACATCTTGTTTTTGCTCGACTGATCCTGCACTTTGACTTTAATTGGCAATACAGTTAATAATGCCGGAAAGATAGTGACAGAGAAAACAAACGCAAACATGCCACCCATAGCGACGATATTACCCAAATCACGATAAGGGGGTATCTCCGAAAAGTTCATGCTTAAAAAGCCAATCGCGGTGGTGATACTGGTCAAAAATATCGGTTGCAGGTTAACCTTCAAACTCTTGGCAATCGCCGTGCGTTTATCTGCTCCATGGCGCATTTCATAAAACATCGAGGTAAGAATGTGAATACAATCCGCCACCGCCAGCGTTAAAATAATAGTGGGTGCAGAGGCCGAAGGACCGGTTAAGAAAAAGCCCATCCAGCCCGCTAAACCCATGGCGGTAACAATACTCATGATCACAATCAAGACGGTGGCAAAGGTGCCAGTGATGGTTCGAAGTAACAAACCGATGATGACAATCACCGTCAAAAACATCAGCGGGACTAAGGTCGAACCATCTGTCATCGCTGATTCGCTAAAAGCGTTATTCATCATCACCATGCCGGATAAATACACTTCTGTACCGGGGTTCTCACTCAAGAACTGCGCTTTAAGATCCCGTACATGAGCCACCACCTCAGGGATTTCAGCGGTGGGATCACGTCCGGGTAACTTTACTGCCACACTCACCACCGAAACATGGCCAGTGCTAGAGACAATTTTATCGACCAAAAAAGGTTCGTTAAGCGCGACGCGTTTGATGTTTGCCAAGTCTGCCGAGGTAAGGCGCGTCGCATCCATCACCAAATCCTCAACAATCATGTCGTCCGCTTCGGCATAGGTATTTTGAAAGTTGGTCAACGAATCCACCCGAGTAGAATAGGGTGTCTGCCAGCTTTGTTTAGTCAGTTTTTTCAGCGCCCCAAGATGCTCAGCAGTAAACACATCGCCATCTTTGGGCACCACAATAAACGCCACATCATCACTTTTGTTATAAATCTTTTGCATCGATTCATAAGCCATCAACTGGGGATTGCTATCACCAAAAAATACCCGGTAATCACTTTTAAACACCAGTTTTTGCGCCCCAGCAGCGGCCAAAAAAGCAAAGGTTAAACACACCAATATCACCCACACTGGGTGCCTGGCTGTCATTTGAAATATCTTGTCTCTCACTGTGACTCCTTTAATGACTTTTTGTCATTGGTTTTGATTGTTTTATTACAAGGTAATGACTTACATGTAAGTAAGTGGTTTATAGCAAAAAAAAGCCCGATTAAGGCTGTATGCTATATTCGTTGTACCATGCATTAATGACTTACATGTAAGTAAGTAGTTTATGTCAAAAAAAAGCCCGATTAAGGCTATATGTTATATCCGTTGTAACGCGCATTAATGACTTACATGTAAGTAAGTACATCAGCGTAAAAAAACACCAATTAAGGCCATATGTTATCGCTCTGCGCACGAATTTAAGCAACAATAACTTAAAGTAGTTTAGGGATTTGTGTACCGAGCGCACTCTACAATAAAAACGCAATCCAATTGTTACTCTGTCTGATTGATACAAAAACAGCTTATTCCAAGCTGTTTGCCCACTCAGTCAAAATACCGCCAAGCTGTTGTTTTACTCGCTCGGGGTCTGACATATGCATTGCACTCATCATCATACCCATCATAATGACGTGTGCTCTTGTCGCTTCTCGTTTGACATCCGTTTCACTACTGATCTCTTTATTATCAACGGCGTCCTGAAGGACAGATTCTAAAATGCCATTAATAGTGGAATAAAATTCCTGCGACAGTTTAACCAAAGGCTCAGGTAACTCTGGATCAGCAGCTAAAGTTACGCACACTCTCGAATCATCCTCGCGTTGACCTTTGTCCCAAAACGATTGGTCCATCGCTGCAAAAAATCCAATAAAGTTGCCCTTAAAAGCCGCTCTCATGGCGCTGAACTCGTTACAGCAACGATTGCCGTATTGCGAAGTCACTTCAATCGCTAGGGTTTCTTTGTTTTTAAAATGGTAATGTAGATTAGCCCGAGTGGTTTTTAACTCGGCAGCAATCGAAGCAAAGTTGAGTTTATCAAACCCCCCGCTCATCAATTGCTGTTCTGCTTTTTTCAGTATCGCTGCTCTCATAGGCTGCTACTTTACTTACATGTATGTCAGTTTTCAACCATTATTTTGCTTTTGTTGACGTTTTGCTTTGTTTATTACTTTGGTTTTGCGATAGCCCAACCACCTTGAAGGTAGACTGATGGTATAAAGCAAAACCAAAGTGATCAAACCAAAGGGCTGAAAAGTATGTTTTCAATGTTCATTATTTTACCTGTCTATGTTGGTCGTAACGGTGGAATGAAATTAAAATCCGCTGTGATAAATGCAAAAAGCCACACTCATCATTATAAATAAGTGTGGCTTTTTCATTATTAATGTCCTTTTTCTTACCAAACGCCTTTCTTATGCATGATCCAAAACGCATGAATAACGGCGGGGATCCAAAAAAACAAACACAACACAACGTTTATCACCAAATCCATTGGTCGGCCATGAACAAAAGCGGCGACAAACGGTAAGAAGAAGGCAACCAATGCCCAAAGTATTTTTTTACCCATAACAATCTCCAGTGAAATAGTGGTTTAATTTAGGTTACTGATCAAACAAGGGTTTACCCGCCTGATACCCTGAATAAGAGCTTAGACTATCACGGGATGTGTTGCTATTTAACTGTTTATCAAACGGTTATTTTGTTTAAAACGTTAGTATCGCCGCCGACGCCATATCCTGATTTTTATTGCCAAATTCAATGACTTTAAAAATAATGCTGGCAATGAACTTTTTGCCGTACGTTATACAACTTTTTGATCAATAAAATCAACGGGCTTAATACGGTAAAATACAAGACGATGAATTTACTGAGTACCCGGTAAAAACAAAGCAAATATTATTCAAAGAAGCAGCATATAACCGTTCAATAACAGCCAGATTAAAGGAACCATAGACGTAATTCATAGTCGGTTAAGCACTTGAATATTCACTGACGATTGTCGCCAACTTGTCCAAATCATTCACTCAGTGAATAAAAATAACAGACCTTTTTTCATCGTGTATTTTGTCGATAGTTTTGCTGGTGGGTTATAAAAGTATAGGGTACGTTGTAGAAAATGCTTAGTGAACCTTGGTCCATAGCAGTAAGGCGTTGAGAAATAAAATTGGCTCAAGCAGGCACGGGGCCGATGGTAATATGGCAGTGAAAATTGGAGATTTGATCACTACTGATTATCGCTCAGTTTGTCAGCCTAGTGCGGGTGATACTCTTGCTTGTTTTTGCCACTTAGCTGCCAAAAATAAATTGTGCTACAACGTGATATTGTAGGCGGCAGATTTATCGAAATGTCGACCCCCCGCAGGGAGCCAGAGCGACCGTAAAACCACCAGACAACACCAAATCCCGAACAAAAACATGCGGGCATAAATGCACCGCCTACAACGTAATATCGTAGGCGGTGGATTTATCCCCGCAAGGGAGCCAGAGCGACCGTAAACCACCAGACAACACCAAACCCTGAACAAAAACATGCGGGCATAAATGCACCGCCTACAGGAGGGATGGCGTAAATTAAATTTACTCGCTATGGGCGAATACAGAGCAAGCGCTGAGCCTTTACAAATGCCCACAATTTGCTTCACTATCTAATTTTAACAAGAAATTACCCATAACAATCTAGATGCCATTTAACTATACCCGGTTATCACTGCTGAATTTCACCGAAAAAAATCATTTTCATCACCTTTATGTCACTTGTAATCCTGCCATTATTTAAATGTCACTTCCTCGCTAACCCTAACCGCCAGACGATGGCATTCTCATTGAACAAGTTAACCGGTTTTACGCCTTAACGATAACGATTGGGCCAAATTAAAAGCAAAGTGATCACTGATGGGCGCTGTGTCATTAAACTTAAGACCCGTTGTTTTTATTAAGATATAATCAAAGCATTAATAAAACGACCAGCTGTCCATTGCGTTATCTGCATCAGTCAGACAGGGAAAAAACCATTATGAAGCGCTTTTTCAATATTGCCGGGCTGATGCAAGCTGAGCACCATGAGAAGTATGATGTACGCACTCAATCAAACCGATGAGTATGTCTCACTTTATGCCAATATTGAGGCAGCACAGGCCGCCCGAAATGATGTTAACGAAGGGATCGCCGGACTTTGCGAATCCATTGCCCACAGCGCATGGGTCCATCTTAAAACCACGATGCTCAGCCAGTAGCTAGAACAAAAAGGCCGCAGCATACCCGCCAAAGATCGATTAACCCAACTACTCAGTTACTGGAGTCAAAACACTAATAAACCCTGTGTCCTATTTCTTGATGAGGTTGATGCTTTAGTTGGCGATACTTTGATTTCGCTATTACGGCAAATCAGGGCGGGTTATGCTGAACGCCCTAGAGCACCAATCGATTTGATAGTGCCCACCAGCGGGAGATAAAATGTTCACAATCAAACAAAATGAGTGCAGGTTTAGTCATCTAAATCAAACTCATTTTGCGCAGAGTGTGGGCATTTTAGCCCCGCCCTTGGGAATGAGCAGAAACTCAACGCCAGCCCTTATTCGAGCGCAAAAAATATCGTTTATAATCAAAATCTTAATGAATTTTTGTCAAGTTTTTATGAAATTCTGGTTGGTGCTTTTTAAATCGATTGGTGCTCTAGCACTCTTCCCCAAAGTATGGTGTTATGTGGTATCCGGGATGTGCGGGATTATCGCATTCATAGCGGCGGAGAAATCATTACCGGCGGCAGCGCCTTTAACATCAAAACAGAATCATTGCGCATGGGCAATTTCAGTCAGGCAGAAATCAACTCGCTTTATCAACAACATAGCGATGAAACGCACCGATCTGATTATTGAGTGGTCGACTCCCAGCAAAGGTTTTTATGGCGATATACAGCGTATCGTCATCGAACTGAAAATTCTCTACGGCTCACTCGATACTTGCATTCAAAAAGGGCTGGCACAAACGGCTAAATACGCCGATCAAGTCGGTGCAGGACAGGCCCATTTGATGATTTTCAACCGTGACGAAACCACCAGCTGGGACAATAAAGTTTGGCAACGCCATGAGCAATTCAATTCTCGTCACATCACAATCTGGGGATGTTAAATATCATCAGTGCATAAATGCCCCGACCTTACTCGTCTGAGTTATTGGCCCCAATCAAATAGTGCTTATTTTAATCAACAATTAATCTTAATTATTTTACTATTTTTTAACCTATTTCCCACCAAATAGTCTACACTGGTGATGTTCAGGTACTCTCTACCATTAAAAAGTTGTACTTGTCGATATTTTTACCTTGGCTTGAAAGGTTTAACTGTCGAAAAACCCATAAAAAACTCACAAGCGATAACAAAAAACTAACAATTAAGGATTTACCCTAATCATGAAAAAAATCATCAGTAGTGTACTATTGTGTGCAGGCTTTAGTGCGCAAGCCAGCGAATTACCCCTTTTAACTGCCGGTTTGGCCGACCAGTCGTATTGGATCACCATGGGGCAGGATGCCATGGCAGACCTCAAACGAGTAGGTGGTAAAGAGTTTATGCTCAACTCACTGGTCGCCCCAGACAGTCAGGGCGTCAGCGTAGCGCAAATCAACGAGAGTCAGTTGAGCAGCTTGAGCCGCTTAATGCACAAAAACCATAATCGTTGCGGTGGTTATATCGTGCATAAAAGCTTGCAATCAGCGCTAGTTGCCCAGCAACAGCCATTGGTAGACAACGGGTTTGCTGCCAGTGCTTTCACCGAAGCAGATACCGTCAACCGTTTGTTGCCTAATCTAGCCAAAGAAAACATCGTCGACACCATTAACTATCTCTCAACCACCTTTAATAACCGTTATTACACCACTTCTGGCGGCAGCGATGCCTCAGATGGTTTGAAAGCGCGTTGGGAAGGCATTGTCAGCGGCTTGTCTTATGCCAGTGTGACACAAGTGGCTCATAGTGGTTATGGACAAAAATCTGTATTGGTTACCTTAACTGGTAGTGAGAAACCTAATGAGTATGTCGTTATTGGTGGTCACCTTGATTCAACCATTGGTTCAACTAATGAAAACTCAACCGCACCGGGTGCTGATGATGATGCCTCTGGTATCGCCACATTAACCGAAGTGATGCGAGTGTTTGTTAGCGAAGGTGTACAACCCAAACGTACTGTTAAGTTTTATGCTTATGCCGCTGAAGAAGTGGGTTTACGTGGTTCAAAAGACATCGCTGATACCGCTGCTGCCAATGGTGATGTGGTTGCTGGTGTAATGCAGTTGGATATGACCAATTACCCGGGCTCTGCTGATGACATCGTGATGATGACCGATTTCACCAGCTCAACGCAAAATACTTATATCGCTTCAATTCTTGACACTTACTTGCCAGCCATTAGCTACAGCTATGACCAATGTGGTTACGGCTGTTCAGACCATGCTTCATGGACTAGCGCCGGTTATGCCGCGTCGATGCCATTTGAATCAAAAATGAACGCTTACAATCCGCGTATTCATACCAGCTCAGACACACTGGCTAACATGGATTCAACGGGGGCCAAAGCGTTGAAATTTGCCCAAATGGCCTTAGCTTATGTAGTTGAATTATCTGCCGATACCACACCACCGCCGCCACCACCAGCGCCGGGTGTACTAGAAAACAATGTAGCAGCAACAGGTCTTGCTGCTGATGCAGGTAGCAACTTGAACTTCACCATGGACGTACCAGCAGGCGCAAGCGACATCAGCTTCACCATGTCTGGCGGCACAGGTGACGGTGACATGTATGTCAGATTTGGTGCAGCACCTACCGACAGTGTTTACGATTGTCGTCCATTTGCCAGTGGCAATAACGAAACTTGTACAGGCACAGCAACAGACGGCACGTACCATGTTCGCGTCAATGCCTATAGCACTTTCTCAGGCGTAAGTTTGGTGGGAAGTTACACCACTGATGGTGGCGGTACAGATCCATTACCAGTCATTGATGAAACTCGCACAAACGTCAGCGTTGGCAAAAGAAGCTGGACACGTTTCACCCAATCACTAGATGCTGGTTACAGCTCGTTGACTGTCACTTTGTCTGGCGGCACAGGTGATGCGAATTTATATCTGCGACATGGTTCACAATCAACTAAAAGGAACTATGATTGTCGCTCCAACGGCAACACCAACAGCGAAACCTGTACCATCAATGCACCAGCTGCAGGCACTTGGTATATCGATGTCAGAGCCGAGCAAACTGCGGGTTCAGGCATGACGCTTAATTGGCAGACTGCCCAATAATTAAGGTCGATTTAAGGGGTTGCTGATCAGCCCCTGATCAAAACAAAAACGAGGTTTTAACCTCGTTTTTTTATGGGTCAGATACAACAAAACCCGGTTGGAAGCCGGGTTTTGGTGTTTCTCACAGACCATTTTTTGATTCGATCTCCCCATTTGCTTGTATGAGCAACAAAAACTGCTACATTAACAAAGCCAAAAATAATCAAAACATAGAGAACTCACCACCGATGTTATTTGATATTCCCGCTTTCAATAAACAAAATATTACGCCTGCACTTGTTGGTCAACCCGGCGAAGCCTTTGAGCAATTTATTGCCGAGTTGTATAGCTTAAAAGGGCTTGAAATCACGCCCTTCCCCACCGCTGGCAACGATGGCAAAATCGATCATGTGGTGTATTCAGCCACCAGCCGTCATGTATTTGAATGCAAAGACCTTACAAAAGCCGACGATGCGCTGGGCGCATGGAAAAAAGTGGCTAAAACCCTGAGCGAAAATATCATTTCAGCCGCAGGGCCACTTAAAGGCCAACCGCAATATCAACCTTGGTATGACCAACAACAGCCTATTGAAAAGTATAGTTTTTGTCTCAGCGCCCAATTTTCGACCGATGAGAAAATCAGTAATCTGAAAAAAATCATTAACGACTTTTTTCAGCAATTGAGCAGCGATTATGCCCATCTTGCTCATTTAGCCAACATTGAAATTACTGTTTTAGCCTGGAATAACCTCAGCCCTCAAGCAGCCGAGTTTCCCAGCTTATGTTATCGCTGGTTTACTGATTATCGTATTGACGGGCTAACAGCATTTACTGACGCTGCGCAAACCGAACGATTCAGCAGCTTCTTACATAGCGACCAATTGGCTTATTTGCCGTCAGACAATCCGGCGCAACAACCCCAAGCACTGTTGCAACAACTGGCGGATAACACCACCACTGGGCTTATCATCACCGGGGTTGGCGGTGTCGGTAAAACTCGTTTAGTCCTAGAAACAGGTCGTGCTGCGCTGGCGCACACCACTGACTGGCTAGTATTACAAATTGATGCCAAACGCTGTAAACAAGTGGCCATCGACCAGCTGGTTAAACGCATTAACCCGAAACAACGAGTGCTGTTTTTATGTGATTATGCCGAAGCTCAGACCAATCTGTTGGATATCTTACAGGCGCTAGATGACCACAATAATATGGGCCACCAGTTAAGCTATATGGCCAATTGCCGTGACAGTTATTATCCCCAATTGGCTGAATTAGAGAACCATCAGTCGATTGCGCTTGAAGGTAATCTCGACAGCAGTGGTCAGCTGGCAGCGACAAATGAAAACAGTTTTAACGCCAAAGTGGTCCGGCATATTCTGCACTCAAGCACACTCGATAACCCGGCAGATTTTATCTCGCTGTGTATTGGGCTGCCAGTGCTGGCAGTATTTATTGTCTGGCTGAATCAACAGGGCCAACAAAGCGACCTCAATGGCTTGCGACAAGAAAAAAGCTTTGAACAATGGATCATGCATCGTCTGAATACAGCTTTAGGTAAAACCGATGTTGAACTGGCGCGAAAACTCATTAAACTGCTGCCGCAATATCCCCTGCCTGTCGAAGCCGCAGAGCTACTGGATGAGCAAGAACAACAACTGTGGGTGATCCACGATACTTTAGTGACTGACGGCTGGATCTATGAAGTAAAAGACCAAGATGACAACACCCACTTTCATCTGGCTCATGATGTGTTTGCCGACCAAATCCTCACTGCCAGCCTGAAACTGCGCACAACGCCTCGGCAGAAACAAGACGAAATAAACAGCGCCTTCAAACTGGCTGCAAGATTAAATACCACCAACTCGGCACTGATGGCTTGGCAACGTCTGGCCAACGATTTAACCGCACTTGATTGGTCGGGAATTTTCACCAAACAAATCAAAACTAACCCGGACCAATGGCAACAGCACACTATAGTGGCCTTTCCAGCCCTGACCCTGACAAAGCTGGTTAAATTAAAACAGCAGCAACCCGACTTTTGGCAAGCCCCTTCACCCGTTTTTAAAAAAGCGCTGGGTTACAAAGTTCGCCACGCCGTGATTGACCATGAAGTCGATGAAGAGGATGCTGATTTTGCAGTAATAATAACTTGGCTAGAAGCGCTGCTCACCGAATCAGATGGCAGACTGTTAAGCGATGCCATTCGCCTGTCACCCAAGACTTTCCAACCCCAGCTTGAAGCGTTTATTGCACAGAATCCGAAAAACTATCAAACCGGTTTAATGATAGCCAGCTGGCTTCAGGCAGGTGGACAACCTGATACCATCAGCGAACCGTTGCAACAGTGGTTACAGTCTGGCGAAAACCGCACCAATAAAATCACCAGTTTCATCTACGAAGCATGGTTAAACAATGATGGTGGCCCTGAGGCGATTCAATTCGCCGTCAACGCTTGGCTAGTCAAACACCAAACCATGCCAACAGCCGACTTTATGATCAAAACCTGGCTCAATGCCAAAGGTGATAAAGTCATTATAACTCCTCACCTGAATGCTTGGTTGGCGCTATATCACAGCACGTTAGATGCCCAGTTTGTCTATACCGCTTGGCTTAACGCCAAAGGTGATAAAACACTGGTGGAACAACCCATCAAAGACTGGTTAGTAATACATCAAACCACCCCGGAAGCCGGGTTTGTCTATGCCGCTTGGCTTAATGCCCAAGGCAATAAAACCTTGATTGAAGCGGCGGTCAAAGTTTGGTTGGAGGAACATCAAGCCACTCTGGATACCCAGTTTGTCTATGCTGCTTGGCTTAATGCCCAAGGCGATAAAACCTTAGTTGAAGCCCCGGTTAAAGTTTGGCTGGCGGCACATCAAACCACCTCGGAAGCTCAGTTTGTTTATACCGTTTGGCTTAATGCCCAAGGCGATAAAACCTTAGTTGAAGCCCCGGTCAAAGCTTGGCTGGTGGCACATCAAACCACCCCAGAAGCCGGGTTTGTCTATCGTGCTTGGCTTGAGGCCCAAGGCGATAAAACCTTAGTTGAAGCAGCGATCAAAGTCTGGCTCGTAGAACATCAAACCACCCCACAAGCCCAGTTTGTCTACTCTGCCTGGCTTAATGCCCAAGGCGATAAAACCTTAGTTGAAGCCCCGGTCAAAGCTTGGCTGGCGGCACATCAAACCATCTCAGAATCCAGATTTGTCTATACTGCTTGGCTTAATGCCCAAGGCGATAAAACCTTAGTTGAAGCCCCGGTCAAAGCTTGGCTGGTGGCACATCAAACCACCCCAGAAGCCGGGTTTGTCTATCGTGCTTGGCTTAATGCCCAAGGCGATAAAACCTTAGTTGAAGCCCCGGTCAAAGTCTGGCTGGTAGAACATCAAACCACCCCACAAGCCCAGTTTGTCTACTCTGCCTGGCTTAATGCCCAAGGCGATAAAACCTTAGTTGAAGCCCCGGTCAAAGCTTGGCTGGCGGCACATCAAACCATCTCAGAATCCAGATTTGTCTATACTGCTTGGCTTAATGCCCAAGGCGATAAAACCTTGATTGAAGCCCCGGTCAAAGCTTGGCTGGTGGCACATCAAACCGATTTGGATGCTCAATTTGTCTATCGTGCTTGGCTTAATGCCCAAGGCGATAAAACCTTAGTTGAAGCCCCGGTCAAAGCTTGGCTGGCGGAGCATCAAGCTGATTTGGATGCTCAATTTCTCTATCGTAGCTGGCTTAATGCCCAAGGCGATAAAACCTGGGTTGAAGCCCCGATTAAAGCTTGGCTAGTTGTATACCAAACCACTCTGGATGCTCAATTTCTCTACCGAAGTTGGCTTGATGCCCGAGGTGATAAAGCCTTAATTGAATCGTCGATGACAATTTGGCTAGAACACCATCAAACCACCCCGGAAGCCGGGTTTGTTTACAAAGGTTGGTTAAATGCCAAAGGCGATACAAAACTCATTGAAGCGGCTTTCACCGTCTGGTTGGACAAGTATCAAACCCATCCAGAAGCTGATTTTGTTTACCGAGCTTGGCTAGAAGCGGGTGGCGAGATCAAAGTAGTCGAAGCTCCAATCAAAGCTTGGTTAAACCAATATAAAATCAGACCGGAAGCCCAATACGTTTATGCAGCTTGGCTTAACGCCAAAGGTGATAATCAGCTCATCGAGGCCCCCTTAAAAGCTTGGCTCAGTATAGATAAAAACCAACACAGCCGGGGAGCCAATTATGTCATTAATGCCTGGATCAATGCAGGTGGCGACTTTGATATGTTGAAACCCGTGATAATCAACAAGTTAACCGCATTAACCGAACATAAAGACCCTACAGGCGTTGATATTATCCATCAATTCAACCAGCTTTATACGCTGCTCAGTAACCCCACAGAGCCCATCGCTTTGACCCGTTGGCAACACCTGTTAACCCTGTACAGTTGTTGGTTCAGGCAGTTTGCCGACTTTGCCCAATTGCAACCGGGCAACAACAGCCGTTATATCGAAAAACCCGGGATTGTTTATCTGCTTGAAGCCGCTATGGAGTCTGATTTAATTCATCCAAAGACAAATAAAGCCGCCATTGATGCCTTTTTAAGCTGGGTTGAGCTGTGGCACCCCAATCAGAAGATCAAAGTGGCGGGGGATATTCAGGCGTTACGGCAGCATTGGGGGTTATGAGTAGACGGTGGATTTATCCCCGCTTGTTTTAGCTTTTTCGTTCGCCAGATACAACAAAACCCGGTTGGAAGCCGGGTTTTGGTGTTTTTGTCGCTGGTAGCGAATTAAGACAAGCGCTGAACTAAACAGTTAAACCCTAAGCATTCTCAGGTCAAGTATAAATACCGATATTACTTTGCTATTAAGGGTTAGAAGAATAACTCGACTACAAACCCGTGCACGGAGTGCACCCTACTTCGGATTTCATATAGTGCGTACTTTAAGCAACAGAGGTTACCATTAACAGAAGCAATAAAATAATGATAGAAGGGTTATCAAAAGCGAACAAATTGGCATTTGCCCGCTTTTAGTCCGTCAGGTTTTGACTGGCAAATTACTCACCGTTTTTCGGTTTTTTGAGTAATTGCTTCACCAAAACAATGATTTGTAACACTGCTGCGATTAGCACTATTATTTCGATCATTACGCTTGTTCCTGTAAAATAAGGAACGAGACAATCAGGCAAACACTTTGAATACCTCGGTAACCTAATTTATCTTCTGTCAGGAAGAAATTCACCTCGAACCCTTGGGTTGAGTGTCTTACGATTTCCACATCATAAGCCGGGGGTTTAAAAGCCTTTTAGAGGTAAAGAAAAGGCTCTTTGTGGCCCGTTGGGTAACAAGAGATACTTACAAGACAGAATGCCATTGTAACAATGAGCGACTAAAAAAAACAATGATTCATTTGAATCAATTTTTAATTGATTAACTTGACCTGAGTTTGCATAAAGTTTACAGTTACTTCGTCAGGAAGAAGTTCACTTCATCTTTAAGACAGCAAAACCCGACCTCCAATCGGGTTTTGTTGTTTCTCAGCACCGACTACCTACAACCTTAATTTTCTCCTCCAACTCTCTATTACAACTCTCTATTACAACTCTCTATTACAACTCTCTATTACAACTCTCTATTTCAATCATTAACCATATTTACCACACTTTACAATTGGATACACCGAAGGTGTTGCTTATCGTAGTTCCCGCTGAATCGTTGACTTTTAGCGATAATCGGCTGAAAGATTGTGTCGATAACGCTGCCATTGAACATGGCTTGGGATTGATTAATCAAATAAGCGAAATGAACTGTGATAACTATAATATTACCTCATTCACTGGCATAGAAAAGCTCATTAAACTGACTGAATTAACTAAACTTAAATCCCTCGATATTGCCAGTAACAGTATTGCAGATATTACCCCGCTGGCTGATTTGGCGCAGTTAACCAGTCTGTCTGAACTGAAAAGCTTAATTTGTTTCATAGAGTCATAGCAGGTAACCTGTACGCTGCTATGACTCTCTAAACCATTAAGCGACGCCAAAATGAAACTACACATAAATGTGATCGATGCTTTTACTGATACAGCCTTTAAAGGAAATCCGGCAGCGGTGATTGTACTGCCGACCAATGAATGGCTATCAGATGAACTAATGCAAGCCATTGCCAGTGAAAATAACCTCTCAGAAACCGCCTTTGTTAAACCAGTCACCACCGCCCGGAGCCATTTAGACCAGCACCATGTAGACAGTCGCTTTGACATTCGCTGGTTCTCACCAATGAGCGAAATCGACTTTTGTGGTCATGCCACGCTGGCTGCTTCGTTGGTGATTTTCTCAGCCAACCCGGCACTTGATAACATCACCTTTTATGCCGAAGCCGTTGGCGAGCTGGCTATCACCCGCGCCGCAAATGGTGCTTTTGAAATGAATTTTCCTAATCGGATGCCCTGCCCTATTGCCAATGCCAGCGATATCCCAGCGAATTTGCTCGCGGGTTTGTCTATCACGCCGGTAGCGGTATTGCAAAACCAGCAAGCCTACTTTGCCATTTTTGAAAATGAAGCCGACATCTATGCCGTCACTTATGATGAGACAAAACTCAAATCATTGGCTCCTTATGATGTCGTCGTCACGGCAAAATCAGCGCAATATGATTTTATTTCGCGTTATTTTTGGCCCGCCAATGGTGGTCAGGAAGATCCGGTCACAGGCTCTATTCATGCCGGTTTAGCCCCTTATTGGGCAGACAAGCTCGGCAAAACACAGCTCAATGCTTTTCAGGCTTCGGCTCGTAGCGGGTTGTTATCTTGTCGGGTTGACGGTGACAGGGTGTTTGTCTCGGGTCATGCGGTAGAATATTTGGTGGGAGAAATTACGCTGTAAGACTTGGCGCACTTAACCATGAAAAGTAACGGTGAAAAATAACCTTAAAAATAACAACAGACGTTATCTTTAACGTCTGTTGTTTACTCTTTATTACTGAAAATAATTGCAGCAATTATTTTTTCGCTTCGCCTGGCAAATGTTCCCAACCTTTGTCAGTTTGATACCAATCAAACATCCAAGTTTTACCTTGACAGTTTTCACATTTACCCGCGCCCTTGCCTTTACATTCAGGACAGCCTCTTTTAGCGACATTTGCTAACTTTTTCATAATATTCCTGTTCACTTATGTGAGTTGAGTTGTGTTGTGTTGAGTTTTTAAACCCGGTAATTCATACTTGAACACTGTGTCCCTTAAAGTGCTTTTTAAAGCGCCGCCTCTAACTCAGGCAGCACATCAAATAAATCAGCCACTAAACCATAATCGGCGATTTGGAAAATCGGCGCTTCCGGGTCTTTATTAATCGCAACAATGACTTTTGAATCTTTCATTCCCGCTAAATGCTGGATAGCACCCGAGATACCCACAGCAATGTACAAGTCAGGGGCAACGATTTTACCCGTTTGGCCCACTTGCATATCGTTAGGTACAAATCCGGCATCAACAGCAGCGCGTGAAGCACCAATCGCAGCACCTAATTTGTCAGCAATACCGTCTAACAATTTGAAGTTATCGCCATTTTGCATCCCACGACCACCAGAGATGATCACGCTAGCAGCACCCAATTCAGGACGCGCTGATTCAGTCAGCTCAGCACCAACAAATGATGAAGTGCCCGCATCAGTCGCTGTATCAATCGCTTCAATCGTCGCACTGCCGTCCAGCGCAACAGAATCAAACGCTGCAACACGAACAGTCATGACTTTAATGCTGTCTGAGGATTTAACTGTGGCGATGGCATTGCCAGCGTAAATGGGTCGTTTGAAAGTATCGTTAGAGACCACTTCGATGATGTCAGAGATTTGCGCAACGTCTAATAAGGCGGCAACGCGAGGCAAGAAGTTTTTGCCTGAAGTCGTCGCTGGAGCCAGAATATGACCGTAGTCTTTACCTAGCTCGCTGACCAACAAACCGATGTTTTCGGCCAGTTGATGTTCATAGGCGGCGTTATCGGCAACAATCACTTTGCTGACACCAGTGATTTTGGCGGCTTCTTCTGCGGCAACGCCACAGTTAGCGCCTGCAACCAATACGTGGATATCACCACCGATGGCAGCAGCTGCTGACACGGCTTTAAGCGTATCGGCTTTAAGTGAGCTGTTATCGTGCTCTGCAATGACTAAAATACTCATGAAATCACCTTCGCTTCGTCTTTAAGTTTCGCTACCAGTGCAGCTACGCTGTCTACTATCACACCGCCATCACGTTTGGCAGGCTCTGAGACGCTTAATACTTCAACGTTTGAGGTCAGGTTCACCCCGAAGTCGTCAGCCGCTTTAACTGCTAATGGTTTGCGTTTGGCTTTCATGATGTTGGGTAGTGAGGCATAACGCGGTTCGTTGAGACGTAAATCAGTGGTCACGATAGCAGGTAGGTTCAATTCAACCGTTTGCAAACCACCGTCAATTTCACGAGTGACTTTGGCTTTGTCGCCATCTATCACTAATTCAGAAGCAAAAGTCCCTTGTGGCATTCCCGTTAATGCACCAAGCATTTGACCAGTTTGGTTGTTGTCACTGTCAATCGCTTGTTTACCCATCACGACTAGGTTCGGCTGCTCTTCTTCAACCACTTTTTGCAGTAATTTAGCCACTTGTAATGAATCAAGATTAGCGGCGGTTTCGATGTGGATACCGCGATCAGCACCTAAAGCCAATGCGGTGCGAATTTGCTCTTGGCAAGCTTTGTCGCCGATAGAAACAACCACAACCTCAGTTGCAGTACCTTTTTCTTTTAAGCGAACGGCTTCTTCTACTGCGATCTCACAAAAAGGGTTAATCGACATTTTGGTGTTAGCCAAGTCAACGCCAGTATTGTCAGATTTAACCCGTACTTTGACGTTATAGTCAATGACGCGTTTGACAGTTACTACGATTTTCATAGTTGCTCCACTCCAATATAGGTTTAAGCAGGTTTAAGCAGGTTTAATTGCGCGAATGTACTGGCTGAGGACTCACAATGCGCAGAGTCTTGAAAAGCAGTTCAACCAGATAAAAAATTCCAGTCAATTTACTGCCTGTCAAATCAAAGGTCAACCCAAATTCCCCGATGTTGGTGTAAATAACCGATTTTTACGATAAATAACCAAAACAGCTGTTAAAACCGGTGAAAAAGTCGCGGATCTAGCAAAATTAGTGACTTTTATTCACGGTCAAAACTTCAAGGTGGGGCGGAAAACAGTTATCATTAGCGCCAAATTTTAGTAATTCTGGCGTTGATAAAGTTTATCTGGTGTTCTTATCCAGCTTTATCACGCGACAAAATGAGAGGTAACACTGTGGAACGTGAATCGATGGAGTTTGATGTAGTCATAGTAGGCGCTGGTCCTGCTGGGCTATCAACCGCAATTCGACTGATGCAAAAAGCACAGGAAAACGAACAGGAATTAATGGTTTGTGTGGTCGAAAAAGGCTCAGAAGTGGGCGCACACATTCTGTCCGGGGCGGTTTTAGAACCTCGCGCACTCATTGAACTCATTCCTGACTGGAAAGAAAAAGGTGCACCTTTGAACACCCCGGTCAGCGCTGATGAAATCTATCTATTTAGAGATCAGGACAATCAAATCCAGTTACCTCACTTGTTTGTGCCAAAAACAATGCACAATGACGGTAACTATATCGTCTCTATGGGCAACGTCTGCCGTTGGTTGGCCGAGCAAGCCGAGCAATTAGGTGTGGAGATTTTCCCCGGTTTTGCCGCCAGTGAAGTGTTATATGGTGACAAAGGCGAAGTCGCTGGCATCATCACCGGTGACATGGGCGTTGCCGAAAACGGCGAGCACAAAGATTCTTATATGCCGGGCATGGAGCTACGTGGTAAGTACACCATTTTCTCTGAAGGTTGCCGAGGACATTTAGGCAAACAGCTGTTAGAAAGATTCAATTTAGCCGAGGGCAAATCGCCGCAACATTACGCCATTGGTTTTAAAGAGATTTGGGATATCGAACCTAGCAAACATAAACCGGGTTTGGTGATCCACGGAGCCGGTTGGCCATTAACCGGTGGTGCCAGTGGCGGCTCTTACCTTTACCACGCTGAAAATAATCAGGTGGTTGTCGGTCTTATCGTTGACCTGAACTACGCTAACCCCCATTTAAGCCCGTTTGACGAGTTCCAACGCTTCAAACATCAGGCGACTATCAAACCTTACCTCAGCGGCGGCAAACGGGTGTCTTATGGCGCACGAGCCATCACTAAGGGTGGTTTTAACTCGCTGCCGAAAATGACCGTACCAGGGGCGATCTTAGTCGGTTGTGACGCGGGAACCATGAATTTCTCGAAAATCAAGGGCAATCATACGGCAATGAAGTCCGGCATGTTAGCCGCTGAAACCATCTCTGATGCGTTAAAAACCGATGCTGATGGCGGCCAGGATTTGACTCAGTATGAGACCAATTTCAAACAGTCTTGGTTATATGATGAATTGTTCCGCTCACGTAACTTTGGTCCGGCACTGCATAAGTTCGGCACCCTGATTGGCGGTGCCTTTAACTATATTGACCAAAACTGGTTTAACGGCAATATTCCATTGACGCTCAAAGATAACACTCTTGATCATAAACAGATGAAAAAAGCCTCAGCCAGTAGCAAAATTGATTATCCTAAGCCAGATAATGAGATCAGTTTTGACAAGCTCACTTCGGTGTTTATTTCTAACACCAATCACGAAGAAGATCAGATGTGTCATCTAAAACTCAAAGATGCCAGCATTCCAATCAACGTCAACTTGCGAGATTACGATGAACCCGCGCAACGTTACTGCCCTGCCGGGGTGTATGAAATCGTTGAAGAAGCCGGTGAAAAACAGTTTAAGATCAACTCACAAAACTGTATTCACTGTAAAACCTGTGATATTAAAGACCCCGCCCAAAACATTACCTGGGTCACCCCTGAAGGTGCTGGTGGGCCGAATTATCCAAATATGTAGAATGCTTCGCCAATTAATAATCAATAGTTAACAATTATTAATCCCCTGAGATAAAAAATGCCACAGTTAATGTGGCATTTTTTTTGGGGTATGATTTGGGGTTGTCTTTCAGG
>CBDIDQ010000090.1:0-4011 GCA_965277695.1 Alteromonadaceae bacterium | reverse complement strand
GTAATCTGTTGGGTCAATTGGTTAGTGTTGAAGATGCCTTGTCTGGCAAATTAGCTTATACCTATGACGCTTATGGCAACCTTAAAACGGCGACTAAAGTGGCTGACAGCATTAGCATTGAGCAGGTCAGTAACAGCTTTGATAGCTATGGTCAGAAAACCAGCATGACCGATATTGATAAAGGCAGCTGGACTTATCACTACAATGGGTTTGGTCAACTGGTCTGGCAGCAAAGTGCCAATAGTAATGCGACGACGATTGAGTTTGATAGCTCAGGACGTAAAGTGCGCCAATTTGCCTTTGATTATACTCAGTGTTGGATTTTTGGTGGCGCATCGGATAGTAATGCTAATGGTAGGCCGATTGAAACCCGTTATTTTGATGGTGTGGGTGAGAAAGATTGTAGTGCCACCGATTTTAATCAAGCCAGTAAAATTGATTATGATGCGGCGGGTCGGGTGTTCCATAGCACACAAATCATTAATAACCTGATGGACCCGTTAAATGGTGAATATCATACCTTTAGTGAATTTGACAGTAACGGTCGGGTACTGAAACAGCATTTTCCTGGTTTAGGTTTAACGGTCAGAAGTGAATACAAAAATGGCTATCCATACCAATTGGTGAATGACGATAGTGGCAGGGTTTATCAGCAAGTCACCGCGATGAATGCCAGTGGTCAAACCACCAGTGTCGACTATGCCAACGGTACCAGTGAAGCGATTAATTATGATGATAAAAGGGGTTGGGTCGAGGGTCATGTTTTAAGCAAAGGGTCGACCTTGCACAATCTGGATTATGACTATGATGTTAATGGTAATTTAACCTCACGGGGCCACAGTTTTGGCACTTTGTCACAAAGTGCTAATTACAATGCCACTTATAGTTATGATGCGCTTAATCGTTTAACCAATCGCTCGGTGAATACCACGACTCAAGGTTCGTTGCCGACTGACTACACCATGAGTGAGACCTATGACTATGATGGGTTTGGTAATTTCACCAGTAAAGCGGCTAGTAAGCACTATCAATATAATGCCAATAAACGTTTAACAGACATTTATGACAACGCCGGATTGACGGGCACGTCGCTGTATCATTTTGATTATGACAACAATGGTAACATCGTCAGTGACGGTAGCCGTAATATGTTGTATGCCAGCTTTGATAAACCGATCCAAATCAGCAAAGGCACAACGGCCACTGAATTTATTTATGGTATGGGACATAAGCGTTTCTATCGTCATGATCAGCGCCAGGTTGATGGTGCTCAAGTTGACACGCATACGGCTTATTTAGGCGGGTTGGAGAAGATTTATCGCACTAAAGATAATACCGATACAGACCTGATTGAGTATAAGGTTTATGTTGGTAATGTGGTGATCACAGAGCGTAGTAATGCAGCTGATAATGCCAGCACAGATGAGGGATATCTGCATAAAGACCATTTGGGTTCACCGTTAACCATCACCGATAAAAATGGTGTGGTGATCCAACAAAACGTTTATGACCCTTGGGGTAAAGTGCATCAACTGTATCGTGATGATATTGCGATTGGTGGAAATTTACTGCCGACCACTCGGGGTTATACCGGTCATGAGGGATTAGATGGGCTGGATATCATTCACATGAATGGGCGGATTTATGACGCTAATATTGGTCGTTTTTTGCAGGCCGATCCACATATTCAGGCACCGAAAAATAGTCAAAGTTATAACCGTTATGCTTATGTGATTAATAATCCGTTGACCTTGACGGATCCGAGTGGGTTTTTCTTCAGTGGGTTGAAGAAGTTTATCAAGAAAAACTCGCGGGCAATTATGACGGCGATAGCGGTTTACTTTACGGCTGGTGCGGCAGCTGGTTGGGTGGGAACATGGGGTTCGACCTTTGCTACCGCTGCAACGGCCACGCTCACTTGGGCAGGTGGTGCTGTTGTTGGTGCGATGGCCGGATTTGTCGGTGGTGCTATATCAACGGGGTCATTGAAAGGTGGGCTAAAAGGCGCTGCTAGCGGCGCAATCTTTGGTGGTATCGGTGGAGCCGGTTGGAGTGATGTTAATAAGGCGTTAGTCAGTGGTGCGGCTGGCGGTGTGCTGTCAGATATTCAGGGCGGTAACTTCGGTCATGGTTTCTTTAGCGCGGGTATAGGTTCGGCGTTAGGTGGGCAATACAGTCAAGAGCCGTCTTTACAAGTGCTGGTGTCTGGGGCTATTAGTGGTACAATTTCGAAATTGACAGGTGGTAAGTTTGCCAATGGGGCAAGTAGTGCGGCATTTGCGGCGGCGCTTAGGGCGGATTGGGGTCGTAGCGGTGCCCGAGCCAATAAATTAGGCGGAACGATTAATGGCAAGAAAATTGATCGGGATGATCCTGAAATCAAACTCATTGAAGCTTTGATGATTAAAGGTGATGCGGACTCTCGTCAGCAAGCTATCAATGCTACTATTGTTTACTTTGGTATTGATATAAGCCATAAGGGAGAGTTCTTTTATCCTGTTTATGACAAAAGCTTGGATATTTATGGATTTATTGACAATGGAAAAATCGTCCTTGGAAAAGAGTCATTTAGTAGAGGTATCGGTATGTTAGGTTCTACAATATTCCACGAAATGGTACATATAAGGCAAGGATGGAAAGGTACTGGTGATTTTGGCCACGACCAAGCAAGTATATTCGAATACTTTGCCTTTAAAGCTGAAATCAGTCAGGCCAATCGGTTTGGTCTGTCATCTGGTGAAACGCAATTCTTACAAAGCTCGATGAACAACTACTGTAATAGTATTTCTTCAAGTGGGCGAAGGGAGTTGAATATTTCATGTTAAAACAAGTATTTATCGTTTTTTTATGCTTGATTTCCTTTAAAGGGGTGGGCATAGAAATAAAATTGTTTGCAGATAGTGAAGATTTGTATTTTGTTTTGGCAAATAAGTCAGACTCTCCTTTTGATGCCGCGAAGGTATTATTATTGGGGGATTGTGAATATTTTGCCAATATTTGCCTCAGAATTGTCGATGAGCAAAAGAAAGAGGTTAGGATATTGGCAAGACCAATGCGTTTTGATCATGAATTTAAAAAAAGAATGATTATAGAGCAAAATCAATTGTATGGATTTAGAAAAAGCAAAAATGAAGTCATAAGGCGATTTGGCTTAAAAAATGGGTGTTACCAAGTTTCTTTAATTTATCAGGATAAGAAGCATGATCTTATTGCCGAGAGTGAACCAACTTTATTAGCTGTTTCAAAGGGTAAAGCGGTTGGCGAATGTGATACGTCTTTTGGGTCAAAGCTTAAGCCCTAGATTAGAGCAATTATAGTGATTAGGAGCTATTTACTCGACGGGGAATGTTTAATTCCCCCGCTTACCGATGCCGCAAACCATGTCACAAAATTCAACCTTTTTGGGTGATCCACAAGTTTATTTCTCCTTTAACCACAACCACGCCCTGAGTATCAAAAGCCGTCACGGTCACTGCCATATCACCCGGTTGCCATTGCTCTGGTTTAACTTGAGCGACGCAACGAATGTCTGTGCCTGCTTTGGCGGTATATTGCAAATTCATACCCTTGGGTATCCATCTGAGGTGTTTGGGGATTGAAGCTTCTGCCATCACCCCCATTGCCATTTCGAGACCATTTGAAATGGCGATAACATGAACTGTTTTAATGTGATTGTGAACACCACGATGCTTTTTGATAAAACACTCACAGTAATGTGGTCGCAATTCGAGGATGCGGGGGTTAATGGTGGCAAAATAGGGGGCTTTGCGAGCCACGACCATCGAGAATATTTTTTGACCAAAAGGCCAAGCCATGAACTTTTGGTATAGTGCCATGACTTTGTTGTCGGTTGTTTGAGACATATTGATTATATTCGTGATTGTTCTGGTCGGATGAGTATAACAGTTTTTGTTAAAGACAACATGGGAACCGGGTTAGGTAAAAGTAGACGCTGGTTATATACTGTTTTATCAAATTAACACTGATGGAAAGTTCGTTGCCAATTTTGAA
>CBDIDQ010000089.1:0-58880 GCA_965277695.1 Alteromonadaceae bacterium | reverse complement strand
TAAAAACACCGCTCTGTTAATCATCCTCACAACCCACCTGTTGTAAATCCTCTAGTAGCTGATCAATATTATAATCGGCAATATAGTGGGTTAAATGGGAGATCAGCGGTGCTGCTGTGGGCTGCACTGTGGCCAGTTGTTTCAGCAAACCTTCGAGCTTGCCTGATCTCATAAAACTCTGCCGCCTGCAACAACTGGCGATACAGGCTGCGTGGCAACACAAACTGAGCCAACACCAATGGAGTACCCGGCGCAACCGACTTTTCATCCAGCGGCTCATAATCAAAGCTGACCTTAAGCTGACGCGCGATACAGTCATATAAATCATCAAACATAAAAGGCTTGATCATGTAATCATCAAAGCCCAGTACTCTACTTTTGGCTTCTCCTTGCGACAATGCCGAAGCCGTCAACGCCACCAGTTTGCCGCCAGTCTCGGTTAATGCCGTCTTAATCGCCTGCAATTCATCACCATTTAATAATCTCGGTTCGATAAACATTAAATCTACCAATCGCTCGGACGCCCCCTCTTGGGAAGCCGTCGATAAATAACTCAAAGCTTGAGTTCCACTACTCGCTGTGATCACATCAAATCTTCGCCTTAGTCAACATGCGGGCAAGAATATCACGATTTTCATCAATGTCATCTACTACCATGATCACAATATTCGTTGCCGCTGCGACCTGACGTACCCGCTGTTTTGCGCTTGGCTGCTGTTTCTGTGGGGTTACGCTGGGTAAAGGCAATCTCAGCCGAAAACAACTGCCTTGACCTTTTTTTGAAGTCAGGGTTAATTCTCCCCCCATCAGTTCAACATGTTCACGAGAGATGAACAGCCCCAAACCGGTTCCGCCTTTTTTGATGCCAGTATCTGCCTGTTGAAACGGGTCAAAAATCGTCTTTTGTTCTTCACAACTCATACCCGGACCGCTGTCGGTAATGGTAAAAACAAAATGCTCGGGTTCGTCCTGACAAACCTGTAACCAAATGCCGCCCTGCTCGGTAAATTTATAAGCATTACCTAATAGATTAATTAATACCTGACGGATTTTTCTCGCATCACCATGGACAAAAACCCCCTCGGCGCACTTACCATCGAGGTGCCAGCTGATATTTTTTTGCTGACAACGCATTTCAAACAAACTGGCGATACCGCTGAGTAATTCTGACAGCTCAAAATCCTCTGTCTCACATTGACTGCTACCCGCTTCGATTTTGGCAATATCTAGCACATGATTAAGCAGGCTGAGCAAATGGCTACCGGCTTTTTCAATCGCCGCCAATGTCACTTTATGCGTTGATGCCACCGAATCATCCCGTTGCAATAACTGTGAATAACCCAGAACCGCATTCATTGGTGTGCGAATTTCGTGTGACATAGTGGCTAAAAAGCGGGATTTGGCCAAATTGGCCGCTTCTGCCGATTGTTTAGCCTCAACCAATGCCTCGGTTCTTTGTGCAACCTGCTGTTGAAGCACCGCTTTTTGCTGCTTCAAACTATGCAGGCGATATTTAAAGCCACAATAAATACCAGCGCCAAACCAGCGACAACAGCAACAAAGTAAACCACCAGCTTTGATACCAAGTCGCCAGTTGTTGCACCGGTAAATTCAATTCCCCGGGACTCCACTGCCCGAGACGGTTAGAGCCACGGATCAGCAGATTATAATTGCCAGGGTCAAGATTGGTATAACTGACCGTACGATGAACGGCATCGGTTTCAATCCAATCAGGATCATAACCATCCAACCGATAGGCATAGCGGTTTTGTTCAGGTGCCGAATAATCCAATGCAGTGAACTCAACGGTAAAGCTTTTCACCTCTGGACCTAGCACTAATCGTTGATGAACTGGTGTCGGCTGTTGTTTGCCGTCGACGATTAAGTCACTTATTGCCAATTTTGGCTGATAGGTCCACGGCCGGAAACGCTCAGGCTTCACCATCAACAAACCTTTGGCTCCGCCATATAACAAGGTACCACTACGGGTTTTACTGTAAGATCCCACCCAGACCACGCCAACATTAATACCATTGGCCCGGCTAAACTGATGCACCTCCCAAGTCTTTGGATCAATCATCTCTTTGTTGCTCCAAATTCGTCCTTTTTCATCTTGTAGATAATTTCCCCCTAAATCTGTGCCGAATAATCTAATCAACTGGTTAATTGATTCAAACTTTGGTTGTTGCTTATCACTACCTGTCAATAAGCGGTCGACGCCTAACTTAGTCGTTACCCATAACCTATCCTGAGTATCCACCAGCAAGCCCTGAATATGATTATGAGGTAACGCCCCCGCTTGCCCAGTTTGATAACCCGCCGGGATCAACAACTGCTGTGACGGCGGTAACAAATACAAACCATCGTTCGAGCCCGCCCATAAAGTGCCATCTGCCTGTTGAACCATAATGTTAAATGCCTGGTTCAGTGGTTTATCTGGATCCGTTCGACTAGCTAGTGGCTTAACCGCTGCGGTATTCGGATCGAAACGATTAACTCCGGTACTGGTCGCCAGCCAAAGTACACCAGAGCGATCAGGCAAAATATACTGCACACTGTTATCACTCAAACCGTCAGCCTTGGTATAACGCCTAAAAGAACGACTTTGTGGCAAATAACGATGTAGCCCTGCTTGTCGTGTTCCAACCCAAATGGTGCCATCATCAGCCTGCGCCAATGCTAGAATAGCGCTATCTCCCAGTGCCGTTGGATCATCGGCATCAGCTCTAAAGCCATCAATAACACCACGCTGGGGATCAATAATATCAATCCCATTTCCCGCAGTGCCTAACCAAATCATACCGTCGTCTAGTTCCACGATCGAGAGCACATCTGTATGACTGAGCCTGCCCGTTTGTATCTGACTATAATGCAGACTCCTAAAAGCGACGTTATAAGGATTAAAGCGGTTTAAGCCGCCTCCCCAGGTTCCTACCCAAATCAAACCACTGGCGTCGAGCCATAACGCCCCGACATGATCCAAACTGATACTGCCCTGAGCCGCAGGATCATGACGAATACGACGGATCAGCGCACCAGATTGAGCATCAAGCACCACAATCCCACCACCATAAGTCGCTAACCAAATCTCATCGTCATTAGGCTGTATTAGCGAGACAATAAAATACTGACTTAACTTATCACCTTGCTTAAACGCTACATCAATATAGTCGATCCCCCCATCGGGATTAATTTTAGCGACTCCCTGCTGCCGAGTGCCAAGCCACACCTGACCATCACCGGATAACATTAAGCGAATAATCGTTTGTCCTGCTAGCGACCCCGGCACTTGGGGATCACTATACATCCGCTCAAATTGACTGCTACCGACGCGTAATCGATTCAAACCATCATAAGAACCGACCCAAAGACTTCCTTGCCGATCAATCACCAATGATCGAATACGATCACTATTAATACTATGCGGATCGTCCGGTACATGGCGATAATGTGTAAACAACCCGGTTTTACTATTCAAATAATCCAGTCCACCATCTGTGCCGATCCACAGGTTACCCTGAGCATCACTGCGAATGGCATCAATTCGGTTATGACTCAAACTATTAGGATTATCGGCTTGGTGGCGGTAGCGAGTAAAACGGTCAGTACGATGATCATAAACCGATATCCCATCAGTTTGCGTACCTATCCATAGTCGACCATCAGAGGCCAACCACAAGGTCCTAATATAATTACCACTAAGGGATTCAGGATCATCTGGATCATGGCTAAAAAGGCGAAAACGATAACCATCATAACGAACCAAACCATTTTGTGTGCCGATCCACAGCAACCCATGGCCATCCTCAGCAATAGTGGTCACTATGCCTTGTGGAATGGTTTCGTTATCACCAACAGTTTCAAAATACAGGTCACCCAAATCAAAAATATCTGCCGCCAAAGCATCAGCGGTCGTATTAGGGAGAAAAAAGGTAAGAACGCCAAGCCAGCAAAGAAAAAAGCCCAGCAAGCGTTTGTTAGTATTCGGGCGAATCGCGCTAATCACATCACAGCCCAATAAACATTAATGAGAAAATTTAGCTAGTGATTTCATCGTGACGGGCTCCAAATAGGGACTTTGTTAATGTTGATAGTTTCAGTATAGATCAACATTGTGTTACGAGGCTGATGATCAACCAATCCCGTGGGTTTGCCCTTATTTAGCAGGTTGATGCACCTGCTGCTTGTTTTGCTGATCGTATAGGTGAAGGGTGAATTAATGGAGTGATCATCAACTTGGCTTAAATTGCCTTTTTTGCTGAGGGACTATTGTTCAGGAATAGTAACGGCATTTTCAGACTCTTTTGGCTGTTGGTGTAAGTTGGTTTTGTTTGCCGTTAATCCACAGGCGTTATTTATTGATGAAATAGTATAATTGCCAGTGCTAGAAGACGTAGGGCCAGTTAAACCACCACTTGCATTCAACACAGCGCTAAAGACGAAAAACAACACAAATGAGATCAGTTGAAGGTAAAATAGGGTGTTTTTCATTTTGCCACCCCACTGGTCAGCGCGGTGGGATTTTTCAAGATACATTCAACAGAAAAGCCGCCTCCAACCGCCTGTTTGTGCCATCTAAGCCAACTCAGATTATCAATCCGTTGCAGCGATTGTTTATCCATTAATTGCTCAAGCCCTACAAACGCATCATAACATTGCTGTGATTGTGCTTGGTTATAAGCCGCTCTGCCTCTTTTGGCTGTGGCCTCATCCATACATATCCGATAACGGTTTATTTCGACCATGATATGTTGCAAAGTCACACCATCAACTGGATTGAGTACAGTCTGCTTAGGATCCTGCTTAGCATCAGCGGTCGGTCAATGATTCTAGTGAAATAAATAAGGGAAGTAAATATTGAAACACACGTTAAACCTTAACTCATCAAGACATCCAGCTCATCGCGGATGCTCAAATAACGCCGGGTATTGCTTTCGCTCAAATCGCTCTTATCTATCAACTCGATACAGCGGCGACAGAGGCGTTTTGAATCACCATCACTGGCCCCAGTTTTCACTAACGATTGCACCAGATTCAAAGCTAGGCTGGCGTTGCTGGGCATGGCGACAAAGGCTTCTTTAAAGTTTTCTGTGGCTTTACCATAGACGCCATTTTGATAGGCCGCCAAACCTTCGTTATTAAGAATGCGGATTTTTTCACGTAACTGTTCGTGATCTTCTTGTTCTTTACTAACCAGCACCTTAATCGTACTCGATACCAAATCATCGTTATCCGTCAGCTCATCTAGCTGGGTCATGTATTCATCACTTTTAGACAAGTTACCGGTAGAGAAGTAGGCTTTGGCGCGGTCGAGGCATTGATCTGCGGTCAACTCTTTAACCGGTATTTTTTCACACTCTGACAACTGCTCTCTGGCCGCTTCCATATTGCCTTTTGACGCATTAATACGCGCTTGTATCACCAACTCCTGTGGTTTATAAACTTCACTGTAAAATCGCTTAGAAACACTGCTAAGTACCTCCAGTGCTTTGCCGATTTGTTTGGCGGCATCCAGTTTGTTTGAACCCTTACACAAATCCACCAAACAGCGAGCAAAATTAAGGTAATTTTCTGGGGTATCGTAAACCGAAAAACGCGAGGCGGAGATAATTTTTGCAAAGGCCCGAACCGCTTCATCGACTTCACCATTGATGATAGCCAAGTTAGCTAGAGCCCGCTGACGATGAATGTTACGTGGTGATACTCGGGCAGCTGCTGCTAATTGTTTTTGTGCATCTTTGATTTGCTCACGCTCAATATACAAGCGACCGAGCCAATCCAACGCTTCGACCTTGGTTTCATCCAGCTCAGCCAAGGTTTTTAAAGTGCTCTCGGCATCTTGCCAATCACCTAATTTAATGCGCGTAATAGAGTTGCCCAATACCGCCCATGGCAACTCACGGGTGGTGAGGATTGCCTGATACATCTTCTGCGCATCTTCATATTGTTTGGTTTTAATCAGCAATTCGCCCTTGAGCCGCAAAGCAATGCCCGCGTATTCTGGCGTTTTGCGCGAGGCTTGTTCACAGGCTTCAATTGCTTTATCTGGATCGTCTTCAAAAATCGCTTCATACACTTGGCTCAGCGCCGATTTTTTTTGATAAGTGCGACCACAACGTTTTTCGAGACCTTTATAAGTAAAGGGTTTTAGCAGGTAATCGTCCGGTTGTAATTCGATGATGCCATGCACAATCTGGCGACGACTTTCAGCACTCATCATAATAAAACAACAGTTGGGGGAGAGCAGATCTTTATATTTTAACTCTTCAAAAAGCTGATAACCGTCTTTGCCTTCGCCAAGGTTAAAATCCACCAGAATAAAATCAAACACACTGTTTTCACATTTTTGCACTGCACTTAAACCATTATTGGCACTGCTAATCTGATTGAAACCGATTTTTTGCAACATCGCTTTCACCGCCGAGCGAATAGGTTCGCAGTCATCGACGACTAACACGCTTTTGTCTGAATAGAACTTGCTGGGAAAAATCATTCGGTTCGCTTATAAGCTAATGTGTCGACTGGGGCTAACTTTGCTTTATTTTCTGGTTTCCAAAGTATAGGCGATTGGTAGGTAGTCAAACTATAAAAGACAAGCCCTGTACATTGCAACAAATGGTTAATATTTTATTTGTTTTTTGCTAACTATTCCACTGAGGGATACAAGGAACCCTTCTAATGATCAACCAATCGACTTTAATTCCCCCAATTTAGCGTATTCGCGAAACGCTTGGCCATCAAACATCAAGGCGTAATGACCCGATTGAGTCAGTGCTGAGGTGGCGGGTGGTCTTAACAAAGCGGCACATTCACCGCCTTTGCGTCGTGATGAGCGATATAAAATACCAAATGCCTGCTGCTGCCTAGGCTGTTTTTGTCTAAGTAATGCTGCAAACTCACCATGGATTTTATATAAATGAGAAGGGTCTTGCTGACATAAATAGGCACATTGACGAATATCAATAAGCGCTTGTTCGAAGCGACCAGTATAACACCTGACAACGGCACTGACTTCTTCGTTGTAATTAAACTGACGCCAAAACCGGGCTGTATGATATGACCATTCAGCAATTGCCGTTTCCGGGCTATCCGAGCAATAATAAGCACCTTGCTCATCAGTAGAAAAACGGCCATGTCGCGGATAGCAAAAAGGAATCATAACGGCTCCCCAACCATCACCAAAACGGGCATCTTGAGGTGCGACATATTGCTGCCAATTAACCCCCCGCTCACTGGTCATCGACTCAACCTGCCCCAATAACATCGCATCGCTATCATTGACATCGAACAAATTTCTTATCGGAAACTTAGAATGGATCACCCGATGATGCCGCCAATCAGGACAAAGCAAGGGATAATCATCCACGCTGACCATCAAGATACCTCCGCACAGTATAAAGTGACAACATCGACCCCTTTGTTAACAGATAACCCTTAATCGACAAACCGCCGAACAATGGCACGTTATTGACTTCACCAAAAAACCGATGAGCGGCTCCAGCCGGTGCCACCAAATTTAACGCTTTATAAATACCCAATAACAAACTAAAACGCTCAATCACATCGCGAGACAGCTCAATATGCTCGCCATTTTTTTCTTTTTTCTTCCAACTCGAAAAAGTTCGCACAGGAATGCCACCCAACAGGCTGCACTGCTGCGTTAATGACAAACCCCAAACTTCTGGGCCAGACGCCTGATTGAACCATCGAATTAACGCCGCGACATGAGCCGGACTCATTTGGCTTGAATCAAAATAACCGGGTGGTTGATTTTCTTGGTGACCTGCCCCTTGAATTGACAAACTGGCTTGCGCACTCATCTTGTTTGATCCTCATCAATCTTGTATAGATCAAATTTAGCACATAACGCAATATTGCGCGATTAAAAATATTTAGGCAATATTTATAACCATGTCTTCGTCCATATTTCAAATAAAACTAACCAGTTGGTCAGTTTTATTTGGCAAAGGGCAAAAAACGGTGTTTAATGGTCTGGGATTGGGCAGTTAAAGGCGGTGAAAAATACGCTTTTTGCGCATAAAACCCTCACCTTTAAGACGGGTGTTGACCTCCGTTAATCAACGGGTTAAGGTCCAAATTCAAATGATTTTTTCTTTGCGTTCAATGACGAGCAGCAACTTTCGGAGTGGTATATGGAAAACATGTTAGAACAGTTAAAAAAAGTGACCAAGGTGGTTGCTGACAGTGGCGAAATCAACGCCATAAAACAATTTGGTGCCACTGATGCGACCACTAATCCGTCGCTAATTCTCAAAGCAGTACAATTACCTGAATATCAACATTTGGTTGGCGAAGCCGTCACTTGGGCAAAAAGCTTATCAGACGATAAAAACCAGCAACTGATTGATACGGCTGATTGTTTAGCGGTGAAAATGGGTGCTCAAATCAATCAATTAATCCCTGGATTAATTTCTACCGAAGTCGATGCCCGGTTATCTTTTGATACCCAAGCGATGATTGACAAAGCACACAAATTAATTGGCCTGTACGAAAATGCCGATGTCGCCAAAGACCGAGTATTAATCAAAATTGCGTCAACTTGGGAAGGTATTCGTGCCGCTGAAATTCTCGAAAAAGAAGGCATTCATTGTAACCTGACACTATTGTTCGGTTTTGCTCAAGCCAGAGCCTGTGCCGAAGCCAACGTCACCTTGATCTCTCCTTTTGTTGGCCGAATTATGGATTGGTATAAAGCCAAAACAGGTCAGGCATCCTTTGCACCAGCAGAAGATCCAGGTGTATTGTCAGTACAAAAAATTTATAACTACTACAAAACCCATGGCTATGCCACTACCGTTATGGGAGCCAGTTTCAGAAACATCGGTGAAATTACCGAACTGGCCGGTTGTGACAAACTCACTATCAGCCCGGCATTGATGTCAGAATTGGCCGATACCAGTGGTACCTTGGTGACCAAACTCAGCCCACCAGCAGAGCAGCAACCAGCACCACAATCGCTAACAGAAGATCAGTTCCGCTGGCAGATGAATGAAGATGCCATGGCGACAGAAAAACTGTCCGAAGGTATCCGTCAGTTTGCTGCCGATCAGGTCAAGCTTGAAGGGATTATTACCGAGCAGTTGTAATTTGAGCGACTTAAGTTAAGTTAAGTTGAATAAGGTAGGCGGTTATTTTGCCTACCTTATAATTGTTCCTCAATATTCACGAGGTTAAAACCTCGTCTACGGCAGCTCTGGTGTACCCTAGACACGAATTCACCGAAGTGTCGGACCACCACATTTTTCAGACGACTAAATGTAAACCTCACATTGAGTTTAACTCGCCCTCTATAATGCCGAATTAGCATAACCCCTCTATTAAACTATCCGTAAAAGAAAAATAAATGTTTTCTAACGCAACAAAAAGGTGGAAATTGCGATATATTGTCGCTACTATACTTTTGACGAATCGATCTAGGTTTAACAAACAGAAATCACTCAATGTTAACGACCTAAAAACGCTGGCAATTAACCAACGTTTACAACCTAAAAGCACTGATAATTCATCAGTGCTTACAAAATAAAAATGCTGGTAATCAATCAGTATTTACAATCAAAAATCACTGGTAATTAATCAGTGGTTACAATTTAAAAGCGCTGGTAACAAACCAGCGCTTACAACTTAAACAGCGTTGACCATAAACCAACGTTTGTAACCCAGCAACACTGGCCAATAAACCAGCGTTTGCAACTGTAGCCTTTGACTACAGATCAATGAAAATACTAGGAAGACTGATGACAATCAACCTCCCTAGAACTTATTAAGAGAGGCAACATATGGCTATAAGTGTCCGCCTAGATGAAGAGTTCGTCACTCATGTAAAAATTCACGCTGAAGCGGAAAGTCGTTCAGTGCCAAAACAAATTGAATATTGGGCTAAAATTGGTCAAATAATGGTTGATAACCCTGACCTGTCCTATGAATTCGTTCGTGAAGCACTGTTGGCTACCGAAGAGGTTAAACAAGGGTTGGTCAAACGTTATGTCAGAAGAACAAAACGAAATTAGTGTTTATGAGTCCCGCCGATTTGAAAAAGCATTGCAAAAGCTATCTGAAACCGAGCTAACTCTGGTTGAAGATCAAATTGATCGAATAATCGCGGAACCAATGATTGGCGAACAAAAAAAAGGAGATTTATCTCATATATGGGTGCATAAGTTTAAGTTGGGTGCTAAACCCGTTTTACTCGGCTATAGCTGGGTAGACAGTGAATTAGCACTTTATCTATTAAATATTGGCCCTCATGAGAACTTTTATTCAGGGATGAAAAAAAATCGTAAAACGGATTTAAAAATCATCAAATAGAAAAAAGCCCGAGCGTATGTTCGGGCTTTTTTTTATAGCAGCAATCAAGATAACTCTGAACGAGAATGATTTCTCGTCTACGGCACAGCCTCAATACAAATCACAAACTCAACCCCCTGCCCCAGCTTGCTATGACAACAAATACTACCACCGAGCTGCTGCACCACCAGATTATACACAATGTGCATTCCCAGACCGGTATTGCCATGTTTTCGGGTAGTGGTATAAAACGGCTCATATAATTTTTCGAGTGTCGCAGCATCCATACCACAACCGTCATCACGATAAGTAAGCACTAACTTACCAGATTGCAATTGCGCACTGACGGTGATCACTCCTGAGGATTGATTTAAAAAACCATGAGAGAGCGAGTTTTCAATCAAATTAGACAACACTTGCCACCAAGCACCTGGATAGGTTTTTATCATCCAATCGCCGTCGCTGATCAGTTCAATAACCACCTGATTATCGTTTAAGCGTGGCTCAACACTGGCAATAACATCGCGCAAATAATCGTGGAATACAATCTCATCCAGGCTATCACTGGTTTGCTCAACTGCGACCTTTTTGAAGCTATTGATCAAATCGGCAGCCCGGTGCAAATTGTTTTCGACCAATGCCTGACTTTCCCCTGTTTCTTGCACATAATTGTCCATCAATTTGCGGGTCATCTTACCTGCTGACATTTGTTGAGTCAGGCACTGAAGTTTTTCTAAATGCAAACTCACCATAGTGATACAAATGCCCAATGGTGTATTAACTTCATGCGCCACCCCAGCGACCAAATTACCCAAAGCCGCCATTTTTTCTGCTTCAACCAACTGCTGTTGCGCCGCTTTGAGCTGGTCGATTGAATCCTGCAAGGCTTGAGTCCGCCGTTGTACTTTATCCTCTAAGGTCTCGTTGAGTTCACGCAAGCCCTCTTTGGCTTGTCGCTCTGCTGCCAGCTTTTTGATGATCAGATAAATAACAGTAAAAATAATCAAGCCAATTAATAACACATAAAGCGTATACGCCCACCAAGTACGCCAAGGCGGCGATAAAATAGTGATATTAATCCTGCGCTGTTGAGGGTTCCAGACATTATCGCTATTGCTACCCCTCACGTGAAAAACATACTCTCCCGCATCCATATTGGTATAAGTCGCCCGGCGATTAAAAGCATCAGTCTTAACCCAATGCTGATCAAACCCCTCAAGCCGATATTCATATTGATTTTGTTTAGGACTAACAAAATGTAAAGCCGCAAATTCAAAGGTAAACACCGAATCAGTATGGGTCAGCAGTAAAGACTGAGTTTGATTAATATCAACGCTCAATACGCCATCCGGGTCGATCGACATAGGTTGGTTATTCAATAAAAAATCACTAAATACAATCGCGGGAAGCGTTTGGTTATCCTCAATATCTTGCGGGTCAAAAAGATTAAAACCATTAATCCCACCCACCAAAACCTTACCCGAGCGAGTCACCCCGTATGCCCCCGATGAAAACTCATTATTTTGTAACCCATCAGCAAATTGATACACACTAAACGTTTCTCTATTCGGGTCAAAGCGATTCAAACCATCATTGGTGGTTAACCATAAAAATCCCGCCTGATCACCAACAACCCCCATCACAGTATCGTTACTCAGACCCTGTTCACGTCGATAATGGGTATAGGTGTCAGTCGCAGGATCAAACTTGTTCAATCCGCCCTTGGTGCCAATCCATAAGTAACCGTCAGCAGACTCGTGTATCGAATAAATCGAATTATTGCTCAAGCTGTTACCATTGGCTGAGTCATGACGATAATGCGTAAAAACACCCGTCGCAGGATCGAACTTATCAAGACCATTATTGTAAGTGCCAATCCAAAGTATGCCTTTACTGTCTTCAAACAAACTCTGAATCACTCTGGCACCAACGCCATTTTCGTTAGCTTCATTATAGACATAGCGAGTAAATGTCTGACGGTCTTTATCCAGCCGATTCAACCCATTTTCAGTGCCCATCCACAATGAATGATCAGCCGCTTCAATCAGGGCACTTACCCTGCTATTACTGCTGATACTATTTGGGTTTTGTGAGTCATGAGTAAAACCCGTAAAGGTATCCGTCTTCTTATCAAACCGCTGCAAACCTGCGGCATTGGTACCAAGCCAAAATAGGCCCTGATGGTCTTCCACAATCACCAACACATTATCATTGCCCAAGCTCTTTGGATCGTCAGGTTGATGTTGGTAGTGCTTAAATGACTGAGTGTGCTGATCAAACCGCGCAAGCCCGGCACTTTGTGTGCCAATCCACACCACCCCGTCACTATCTTCACGAAATGCCCAGATATTGTTATCTTTAAGGCTGTTAGGCACATTCGGCTGATGATTAAAATGGGCAAAATAACGAGTTTTCGGATTGTATTTGTGCACTCCGCTGGTATAAGTGCCAAACCACAGCAACCCACTGCTATCTTCATAAATCGAATGCACTTCATTACTTCCTAAACCGGTTAAATCCAGCGGATCGTGGGCTACATGACTATACTCACCCGTCTTCACATCAAAGCGAAATAAACCACTCAGTGCAGTGCCTACCCACAAATTTTGATTGCTATCGCTGAAAATACTGACAATGATATCTGAGACCAGCTGATTATTAGCAGCCAAACGATGACGAACAAAAGTACCACTATCGCGCTCCAATCGATTGAGTCCGCCTTCCCGGGTGCCGATCCATAAATTATGCGCCAGATCTTCATACAATGAATGGACCCAATTATGACTCAGACTGCGGTTATCATTAGGGTCATGTTTGAAGTGAGTAAAGTTATTGCTATCGCGATTAAATCGATTCAAGCCACCACCAATGGTCGCCACCCAGAGCGTATTACTGTGGTCCACCAGCACAGCAAACACTTTGTTATTGGACAGGCTTTTGGGATTTGCCGGGTCATTAATATAACGGGTAAACTTGCCGGACTGGCGATCAAGGCGATTCAAACCGCCCATATAAGTGGCCACCCATAAATGGCCTTCATCATCTTCAGCAATCGATAATACAATATCGCCGCCTATGCTATCTGGATTATCAGCGTCATGAGCATAACGAACAAAATCATTACTTTGGCGATTAAATTTATGTAAACCACCGTCCGTGCCGACCCACAGTTCACCTGAGCGGTCTTCAAACAACACATTGACCCAGTTACTGGTCAATGAGCCTGGGTCTCGATGATCATGCTGAAAAATTTTAAATTTGTAACCATCATAGCGATTAAGTCCATCCTGAGTCGCAAACCACATAAAACCTTCATGGTCCTGTAATATCGAATTAACCGACACCTGCGACAACCCCTGATCGGTTGAAATACGTTCAAAGCGCATCTTCTGGGCAAACCCGGGTTGACTAAAAAATAACAGCAATAAAATCAGGCAAGAGAAAACTAAAAACAGAGCAGCACAACGACAGTTATTTAACACAAGTTTCATTAATCATGCCTTGAGAAGTAATCCACCAGCATTTCACCAGCTTCTTTAATATGATGATTCAGAATCTCATCCGCCTTGTCCAAGTCTTTTTTACGCAAAGCTTCGAGCAAAGCACTATGTTCATCCTGATTACGGGCATGATATTCGAGGGTTTTACTTTGAAAACCCAAATAGCGCTCACACTGTTCATGTAATTGTTTTAATGTACGCAACAACATCGGTCGCTCACAAGGTTGATACAAACAGTAATGAAATTGCCAATTCAACATGCCTTGTTCTCGCCGGGTTAGCTCATTTACATTGGCTAACTCGGTCAAAATATCTTCCGCTTGACCCAATACTGCAAAAGTTAACTGGGGAAAAGCCAACCGCAACGCCAGACTTTCGAGCGGCAGACGCATTAAGTATAGCTCTTGTGCTTGCATTGCATTCAACGATGGGATTTTTACGCCCTTTTTGCCATGAGCGACAAACCACCCCTCAGACAGCAATCGCTGTATCGCGTCCCTCACTGGAATGCGACTGACTTGATAGTGATCAGACAACCACTGCTGTGTCAGCAATTGATCAAGCGGCAACTTCTCTGCCCTGATGTCATCTTTAATTAGCTGTGACAATGAAATTTTACTGCCCGACTTCATACTTTATTCACCCTTGTTCTATCATAATTTAGTGCTTTCATATTTTACTTAGCACCAATCAAACAGGGTAACAATTGATAATCAAAAAAACGCGAATGAATTCGCGTCTACGGCATACCAGCTCTGCCGTAGACGAGGTTTCAACCTCGTGAATGTTGAGGATAACTGTAACCCTAATTAGCTCTATATGGTCGGAGCCTTTTAATTTGACGCCTTGTTCTCTTTATCACAACTTAGGTACAAAGAGCACAGAAGAAAAACAGGGTCAAAAACAAAACCTTTAAAACACAGTTTTTCTATTTTTGCTTTTGCTCTGCACTTAATGCTTAACCCGCGAAGCCCTGCCCCTAAAACCATTAACAATCAAATGACTGATATAACCGGCCGCACCGCCCCAAAAGGCCGAAGCGATGCCAAAAAATTGCACCCCAGAAATAGTCACCATAAAGGTGATCATCGCCGCTTCGCGATATTTTTCTTCGCCTACTGCTGTAGCAATTGACGCTGAAATAGCCGATAACAGCGCTAAACCTGCCAGTGCACTGACCATTTCGGCCGGAAAAGCCGCCAATAAAGCAATAACGGTGGCTCCAGCAATACCCACCAAAAAATTGAATATGCCCCAAGACATACCGGCAATATAGCGCTTGTCTTTATCCGGATGAGCATTATCCGAGGTACATAATGTCGCTGTTACCGCCGCCATACAAAACGAATAACCGCCAAATGGGGCCAATATCAAGGATATCAACCCAGTGTGAGTGACCACAGTAGACACTGGCACATCATAACCATTACTCTTTAACACAGCCACCCCGGTGACATTTTGTGACGTCATCGTCACCACAAATAAGGGCAAACCAATGCCAATGATGACACTCCAATTAAACGTCGGTGTTACCCAGACTGGTTGTGCCAGCGAAAAAGCAAAACCTTGCCAATGGTACAAATCCAACGCCCCAGCACTAACCAACCCCACCACCAACAACACAATAACAGCATACCTTGGTGTAAATCTTCTGGCAAAAACATACGCAAAAAACATCAATCCCACCAACAAAGGTTGCGTTTTACTTGCAGTAAAAGCCGCCACACCAAAATTCAACAATACCCCAGCTAACATTGATGCGGTGATAGCCATTGGCACCCGAGCCATTAACTTGCCAAACCAACCACTAAGCCCCAATGCAATGGTCAATACCGCTGAGAAAATAAACGCCCCCATCACATCCGACAATAACTGACCATTCAGACTAGTGGCCAATAACGCCGCGCCAGTTGTCGACCAAGCAATGGTGATCGGCTTGCGGTAATACCAAGCCAGAGCGAAACTTAAGACCCCATTGCCAACGCCCAACGCCAAAATCCATGAGCCCATCATGTCGGCACTAGTGCCAGCGGCTTTTGCGGCTTGAAAAATGATCACAGTCGCACTACCATAAGCAACGAGCACTGCCATAAAACCGGCCACCACAGCAGAGAAACTTATATCACCCAACGGGTTTACCCATTTCAATTTACATCCATCCTTACTTTCATTTGATCTTTCATTCATTATAGCTCTAAATTTGTATACAATTTATAGAGTTACATACAAATTTAACTTTCACAATGAATTCAATGATATTTTTGCACTCTTGTAAATAAAAACGGTTCACTTCACGACATAAACAACGCTTCGCTAGTACAAAAAACAACCGCTTGTCAGATAAAAAAAATATAACATATATCAAAAAGTAATTATTTTGCTTGACCCGATGGACGATTTTGATACAATGCTTGCCGTTCATGTGACAGGTATTTACCTTATAGTAACCTTTAGTCACCTCTGCGTAACAGTTATAGTGAAACAGTAACAACCGGACAATACTTAACACAGGAAATCATAAATGACAGCAGTAACAGCAATCCCAAACTACACACTAGATGACGTCACTTCTCGCCAATTCTTTTGGGAGATCACAGATACTGCCAAGCTAGAAGCTGAGTATGACGCTGACCATAAATTAGGTTATTTAGAAACGGCTTCTGTTGATGTTTTAATTAACATCTTCCACGAATACCGTTTTTTCATCAAATACTTCATTAGTGACCTAGGTTTGTTAATGTTTAAAGCCCCATTCGGCAAATTCAAATGTATGATCGCCGAGATTGCTGTTGACGAATTAGGCTCTGCGCCTGACAAAACTCATCTGACTTTATGGGACAACTTCTTGGTCAGCATGGGTGATAACCCAGCGACTATCGAAGAGTCAAACTACCCTGAAAACATCGAATTGATGGAAGGTCTGCGTACTTCAATGCTTGAAAAATCATTCTTCTACGGTGTTGGTTTACGTGGTATGGGTGCTGAGTGTCTGTGTCAAATCTACTTGTCTTCTGCTTACAAACGTTTACTGAAAAACCCTAACATCCAAGCCATGAAGGAACAGATCGACTGGACTTTCTGGGACATCCACACCGGTGAAGAAGATATCGAACACGGCGAAATGGTTCGTCAAGCTATCGACGAAATGCTAGCTGTTGACGAATCAGGTCTTAAACCATTGGCTGAAGGTTATTTCCGTGCCAAAGACAACTGGGAAGAATTCTGGGGCAACCTGTACAAAACTCACAGCCCAGCAGCAGTAGAAGCTGAAGTTGCATAAGTACAGTTGCTTAAGTGAAATTGCATAAGCATTAATATCGTTATCGAAGGGTATCATTAGTTTTTGACTGGTGATATTCTTCGCCTCGTTTTGCCAAACCCCAAAAAATCAAGATACTTTATCAGGACAGACTTTAACCTAAGTGATGAACCAAGCGATAGCCACAGACCAGCGTATTCTCAATGCTGCCCAGCAGTTATTGCAAACCCGGGGTTACAATGGGTTCAGCTACAAAGACATTGCCGCTGACGTGAATATCAAAACGTCCAGCATTCATTATCACTTTAGTACCAAACAAATTTTGGTTGAGCAATTGTTCGACCGTTACATGACACAATTTTTTGCCTTACTTGATGATATTAGTCGGCGTGAAGGCTCCAGTTTAGGTCGTTTGAAAGCACTGTGTGACATTTTTGAGCAAAGTGCCAGTTCACGTAAATTCTGTATGTGCGGTAGTCTTGCCGTTGTGCATTATGCGATACCTGAGGGTGTTAACGTCAAAGTGAGCTTGTTTGCAGAAAAATCCAAAGCTTGGATCCAACAAGTATTAGAACAAGGGGTTCAAAGTGGTGAAATTAAACTGCGCACTTCGGCTAGCGCCCATGCAACAGTATTGTTTTCAGCCCTTGAAGGGGCGTTAATGTTGTCACAGACGCGTCAAGACGGCGTGGAAGAATTTAAGGCAACGACAGCGGGTTTATTAGCTGTCACCGGTGGCTGATTTTTTTGGCTAAAAGCATCTACCTATCAGTAGGTAGATAGGTTATTATGTGTGCTTTCTTGGTTCTGGTCATCATTAGAGCAAATTTAAGCGGGCAATTTTGGCTCACGAGGTTAAAACCTCGTCTACAGCAGCTCTGGTAAGCCGTAGACGCAAATTCATTGGCGTTTTTGATGAAACCATTATTACCCTATTTAATCAGAGCCGCTTATTTGCATTGAGATTAGGAATAGCATTGAGATGAATATGAAAATCAACCATGACTTAACTCAACGAGCTGTTGAATTCACAGCCGACAGAGAGTGGGAAAAATCCCCCGCTCCAGGCGTTTGGCGCAAGAAGCTAGACCGACTCAGTGCCGAAAGTGGCCGAGCGACCAGCATCGTCAAATACGAGCCGGGTTCGTCGTTTTCAGCTCATGACCATCCAACGGGTGAAGAATTTATCGTGCTTGAAGGCACATTTAGCGATCAGAGCGGTGATTTTGAAAAAGGCTGTTATGTCAGAAACCCAGCGGGTTATCATCATGCGCCATTCAGCAAAGATGGTTGTATCATTTTTGTTAAGCTTTGTCAGTTTGAAACTGGCGACGGCACCCGCAAAGTGATTGATACCACGCAAGCCCAATGGTCTCCGGGGTTGGTTGACGGTTTATCTGTATTGCCTTTACATGATTTTGAAGCTGAGCACGTGGCGCTGGTGCGGTGGCAACCGGGCACCCAATTTAACCAGCATACCCATTTTGGTGGTGAAGAGATACTGGTACTTGAAGGTGTCTTTGAGGACGAAAATGGTCGTTATCCTGCTGGCAGCTGGCTTAGAAGCCCCTCTGGTAGCGTTCATCAGCCTTTTAGCACAGAAGGTTGTTTGATTTATGTCAAAGTCGGTCATTTACCGGTTTAGACCATTTTAATTTATAACAGTTATTTTTATATTTAACACAGTAATTATTTGATTAATTAATCAGGAGAAAACAACAATGGCTCAATATACCCTTCACGGTAGCAACGCAAGTACTTATGTTCGTACAGTTCGTTTGGTTTTGGAAGAAAAAGGTTTGTCGTATGATTCAGTAGACGTGAACTTTGTTACTGAAGAAAACAAAACTGAAGATTACAAAACAATACATCCTTACAGCAAAATGCCTGTACTTCATGACGGTGACTTCCGTGTTTATGAAACTATCGCGATTGTTAACTACATTGAACGTGCCAATGCTGGCAGCAAATCTTTACGTCCGGTCGCTATCAAAGATCAAGCTGACATGGAACGTTTGATCCACAGCTTCAGCTCTTACATGTTCTCACCAATGATTGGTGGCGTTGTATGGCAGCGCATCGTTGAGCCACTTAAAGGCAACACTAGCGACGAAAGCGTTGTAAATGATGCATTACCAGAAGTTAAACGCATTATGAGTCTGTTAAACGAAGAATTGGGCAACAACACTTACTTCGTTAACAACGAATTAAGCTTGTTCGATATGTTCCTAGTACCAGCTTACGCTTACTTGATGATGGTTGAAGAAATTCAGGCTATCAATAGCGAATTGCCAGCACTTAAAGCTTGGTGGGACAACATGTCTACACTTGAGTCGGTTAAAGCCACTGCTTAAACCCTCGCGAAATTAATAAAACCCTCTGCCAGTTGATCTGGCAGAGGGTTTTTTATTGGCTATTCAACCCTTATTCAAACAAGTCTTTACGTGGCAACACCGAGGCAAACTCAGGCTGAACTTTCTGCGCCTTAGCGGCAAATGACTTCATCATATCATCTGGTCTGAACATACCTGATTGCCAGGTCGCCATATATTTGAGGCTGTCATCAACACTATGGTCACGACTGTAATTGAGCATCTCTTTACAGCCTACTACAGCCAATGGTGAGTTCTGAGCAATTTGCGTTGCAATGTTCATTACCGCATCAAGCATCTGCGCCTGATCATCAAAAACCTGATTAACAAATCCCAGTTGCTGAGCTTCTTGTGCGGCAAAATTACGTCCGGTATACGCCAACTCACGCACCACCCCTTGAGGCATCAACTTAGGCAAACGCTGTAAAGTCCCCACATCTGCCGTCATGCCCAGCTGAGTTTCCTTGATAGTAAAAAACGCCTCTTTAGTACAATAACGACTATCAGCCGCACACACCATATCCAATGCACCGCCGATACAGCCACCTTGAATCGCCGCCAGCACCGGAATACGAATATGTTCAAGGGCAGACACCGAACTTTGCAGCTGCAACACCACACGACGCAACCGCTCAGCCATTCGCCCTTGGTCACCAGAAAAAGACATCGCTTTAGGGTCGCTAAACACCGCCAAATCCATGCCAGCAGAAAAGTGCTTACCGGTTGAGGATAAAACAATCACCCGAGCCTCTGCCTCGGCATCAATCGCCAGCAAACATGCTGGCAACTCACGCCAAAAGTCAGCGTCCATACTGTTCATTTGTTCTGGTCGGCTTAATTGAATATGCGCGATATGGTTTTGTATTTCGACAGTGAAGCTGTTGTAGTTCATGGAAGTATCCTGTTTTGATGTATTATTAGAATAAAAGCTCTAACCTTACATTAACAAACTCAAGACAGGAAAAAAAGCTTTAAAAGTTGTTCCCAGCCTTGCCGATTTGAAAACGGAGGCTATATTTAACACCGACAGCGGTGTGTTTCTGTTTCAGCCATATCGCATCATTTTTCGTTTAACCATTTTTATTCATTAAGGAATGCTGATATGGATGAAGAAGATATCAAACCACAAGACGTCAACAGTGGGGACAGCCGCCGAATCCTCCGCTTCATTAATCAAACCACTGATGCCAAAACCATTGCCTCGGCGATTGAAATCGCAGGGGAAAAAGACGTCGGTATTAACATTGCTGATAGGTTGTTGGCAGCCAAAGAAATGCTGGACGGCGGGTTTACCACTTTGGAGCAAGTCGAACAAATAAAGTATATCGGCCCAAAATATTTCAGCCAGATTGTCAACGGCTTAAAAAGTCAGGGAGAAATTCCGGTTAAGGGTGTATTTAATCAGCGGGCGCTGATCCTCAACCTGCCCTATTCCAAAATGGAAACCCTCGCCGAAGTTATTGCCCCGGTATTGTCAGCACAAGACAGCTTTAGTGTTGATCACTACGAAGATCAAGTGCAGATCGAAGTTGTCGCCCCTGACAAGATTGACCAGTTGACTGGTGCCCTCGCAGCAGCCGATATTATCCTTGATGATATTTCAGATACGCCAGTCATTGACTCGGGCGATAATGAACTTGAAGGATTTATTGATAAACTGGCTGCCAATGGTGCCTCTTTGAAAGAAGCGGCTTATAGTACCGGTCCTGCACTTATTTTACCTGAAAACAGAAATGGAGTTCATCGGATTGAAGGTCAACAAGGGTCGGTTTTTATTGAAAGTGCGCCGAATTTCATTCCCTGTGAAGATGCCGAAGCCACTATAGTCGCCACCGGATCCGCCTCAGATTCCGCTTATTTTTTAGGCACACCCAATGCGGCAGAAATCGAATCTGTGGTTCAGGCCGTTTATAAGGCCGGGATTGAAGCCGCCAATGAATTTATTCCGAGCGAGGGTGTCGAGTGCGAATCTCCGTGTTTTCCCATCTACTCCGTGGTGTTTGGCAAAGTGACCACAGCGGTTGGCAAAGCGGTTACCGCTGCTGGAGCAGTCGGTGGTGCCAAAGGCGCAGCTAGCGGCAGTGTAAGTGCCAGTGGCACAGTCGTTGGTGAAGTCACGGCGTCTATTCCTTGGTCCGTATTGGTAACTTGTGTTACCGAGGGCAGTGGTGACTCAGAAGGTGATGGCGACGGTGACGGCGGCGGTGGCGGCGGCGGCGGCGGCGCTGACGATGCCAAACACACCATCACACTTGCTGGCGGTGGCACTGTCACAGTGAAATGTCCTTGTAACTCATCCTTTGCCCAAGAAGAAGCCCGAGCCAACTTTTCACTGCCCTACCCGCTACGCTCCAGCCCACCACCACCGGGTGTGGCTCAACAGGCGACCGACGAAGCGGTTAAAAAAGCGACTGATGCAGCCGCCGAAGCACTGGCTTCACTGGCACCTTGTGGTCCACCTTGCTCAATCGAACAGGTCACCGCAACAATTGGCCCAATTCAGACCAGAACCATCAATAATGGGTCTCCGAGTGCCTGGTATCCTTACACAGTGATCGCCACCTGCCACTGGCATATTGAGCGTTGTTGTTCATAAATGGGTGAATTGATGGCTATGGTGGGTTTCATCTCTAGCTCGCCATGCCTCCCTGACAAACTCATCAATATTACGGCTGATTTGTTTCTTTTTGTAGTACAAAAATGAACTATCAAACGATATTGAATTCTGTTCCAGAAGTTCATTGAGAGCTGCTTTGAGTGAACGAGGATAAATCTTTACATCAGGTCAAATTTGCACTAGATTCAGACCTATCGATGAAATGACGAGATTTAAACATGCGTACAGAAACCATTACCTACTTGAAAAAACACGCCGCAGATTTGCCTGTTGAAGATAATCCATTAACCATTACTCAAAATGGCACACCCGCTTATGTGATTGAGTCAGCCAGAGAATATGAAAAACGCCAGGAAACCATTGCACTGTTAAAGCTATTAGCCTTATCAGCACAAGATAAACAACAAGGGCGAGTGAGTTCAGATGATGAGTTTACAGCACATATTCAGCGGCGAAAAAATGCGATGAAGTCATGAAGCCCTGTGTTTTTAACTATACCAAAACCTTCATTAAATCGTTTGACATGGTGATCGACCACTTACTTTTTTACAATAACCAAAACAGCCAAGTGATTGAGCAGGCAGAGCAAGCAATCATTAAAGTTAAACAGACTATTGAACAACACCCGCAAGCTTATCCGCTCAATCAGGATATTATCGAATACGGACTTATTTATCATGAGGCCAACATTCCCAGAAGTAATAACGGCTTTAGCGTTTTATATTCAATAAATGAAACAGTCGATGGTGACCAAATCAACTTTGAGCTGTTTCTGCTGCAAAAAATGAGTGTGCAAAAAGCGCTATCACAATTTTTGTTGCTGCAATGAGGCTCTGACCATACAGAGCAAAGTGCGATTACAATTTTCCTCAACATTCACGAGGTTGAAATCTCGTCTACGGCAGAGCTGATATCCCGTAGACGAGAATTCATTCTCGTTTTTCAGGTATTAATACAAGTTATCCATTGCTTCTTGCACTTCAGTCGCCATATCTTCAAAAAGTTCGTCCAGTCGATCTGATGAAAAATTTGCCTTATCACCACGTCTGGTTTTTCTGATGGGCTTCTGCTCTTCAATACCTTGCCAGACTGTCGCGTCTTCTTTTAATGCTTTGGCAACAATATGTTCAATAATATGCTCGACGCTGGTGCCACGGATCTGGTGTAATTCATTAAGTTTTTGTATTGATTTTTCACCTATAGAGATATCAATCATCTCCGATTTTTTAGCCGCAGGCTTCAAAGAATCCATCTGTTGCTCCACCTGCGGCGCAACATCTTCATAAGCTAACCGGGTCTGATAGGCAATATCTTGAATTAATTTTTGCTTATCATGGACACAATCTTGTAACCCACCAAGTGTTCTTTGCAAAAAGATAAATTCACTGGCAACCTCACTATAACCAAGACTGGACGCCTTTTCATAATCTCTTTCATTCAGCGACTTTTCCACATGATTAAGCGCTTGACGAAGTTGATGCAATGCCTGAAATACACCAGAGTGCATCGTGCTCTCATCAATTTCTTCGATCTTCGCCTTATGTTTCTCAATTTCAGAAATAATCGTTTTGTCCATCAGCTTGCCTCTTTGCCAATATTAATGACTCATCCTAACGCTGCCAACCGCCTGATACAACAAACAAAACAGGTACACAGTTATCTTCGTATCCAGTGATGCCGATTAAACTCACTCTGCCTTTGGCGAAGATTTTGACCATCCGAGCAAACTTACCCGATAAATAGATTGACCGATAATATCCTATCTGTTAGCGTTGTTCCTGTAGTTGTAAATAAACAGTTATAAACAGATAATCAAGAAAAACCAATATAAAAAATAACACTAAAAGGAAACATAATGAAAAACTGTCTTATTAAAAACGTAACTATTCAGCTTGTGGATAATTCGTCGTAGGAACGAGCTCCAGCTCGTGATTTGTGCCAAGCGGTCCGACGTTTCGGCGCAACGTTTTTGAAATGGCTGCGCCATTTAATCGTGATGGTCCGACACCTCGGCTGGAGCTCATTCCTACCTAAGTTAGGTGTCAAAATAAACCTCAATGTAGATTTATCCACAGAGTCGTCAATTATGCTGAATAGTTACAAATAAACAAATAATGGCACCAATCAAACAGGGTAACAATTGATAATCAAAAAAACGCGAATGAATTCGCGTCTACGGCATATCAGCTCTGCCGTAGACGAGGTTTCAACCTCGTGAATATTGAGGATAACTGTAACCCTAATTTGCTCTATATGGTCGGACCCCAAATAATTTAACCAGTGGAGTAAGTGGATGAAAGTCGTTGTCTTGATTTTTATTATCATCGGTGCGATATATTATGACTTCTGGGAAGACATCAATAATAAAGATAATTGGAAACAATTGACGCTTAATAATATTCACCTCAAAGGTGAAGCATGGCAGAAATCTGATATCCGCTTCCCGGCTGGTATAAGTGGTCATACTGATTACATTGAATATAAAGTGGCTATACCACACCGGTATCTGCTTGAACGGGAACGTTATATTATAGATATTGAGGTCAGTCCAACCGTTAATACACAACAAATTGCTGTACAAATAGTAACGACACGCCAGTCGGATGGTCAGCGGTTAAAAGTTGAATCAAGTTGGCATGGGAACTGCGGCATTACTGATTTAGCAAAAAATATAGGCTCTTGGACTCACCAATTTAAAGAACCCAAATTCATCAGACATTCTTATTTTACAGACCCCAAAGCAATCGGTTTTATGTGGCATCGAGGTAATCTTTATTGCACCGAAAATGCGCCTAAAACAATTGAACATGCTTCGTCATTTCCTATTTTACTTAAAATATTTGATGGTTCAGCGTTAATCGGCGTAGAACAAATCGATTTTGAAATCTTTGGCAATGGCATTATGACATACCCCAGTGTGTCTTAGTGGATTTGGTGTTTGTGAACTCGCGGATGAATCTGCTAACTAGGTGTACTGCAAAGGCAAAAAAAATCGGGCCGGCACTGAATGATTGATTAAGGGGTTTGGAAATAAATAATTAATCAAGATCGCGCCGGATAGGGGGCCGTCTTCAAGGCGTGTCAGGGGGCGCATAGTCAGTCTATGTAACCCTTGGCACAACGCAGAAGACGGTCGCATAGACCAGCTAGGTTGATTAATTATTTTTGTGAAGACCCCTAAGTGCCTGTCGTTTCATATGACGCACAGCTCGCCATCAAGACCCTTCATCACGCCCCTTCATCAAGCTAAAGCCACCTGACCACTGACCTCAAACGCCTTACGCCGACTCATCAACTTAAACGCCGCTGGCACAAAGTAAAATGACAATAAAGTGGTCAGCACAGTACCACCAGCAATCGCCACGGCAAACGGAGGCCAGAAGCCGCCGCCAGCTAAAATCAATGGCAGGAAGCCGCCGACAGTGGTGATGGTTGTTGAAGTGATATGACGAGTACAACTCAATACCGCGTGGATAATGGCGTCATTATCGCCCTCGACTGCTTTGCCGTCGATTTTCAGCTCTGCCACTATGACTATTGCGGCGTTTATCGCCAGTCCCATCAAGCCTAGCAGGCCGATGATCACGGTAAAACCAAACGGGTAATCAAACACAAAAACACTCAGTAATCCTAAGCCGACCGATTGAAAAGCCGACAAGAAAATCAACGCACTCAAGCGGAATGAATTGAACGACAGCACGACGACAGTGATAAGCAAGGTGACTATCACGCCGATGCTCGCCATCAGGTTGCCGATAGCACTGTTACGTTTGGCTGATTCACCGCCAAATTCCATCCAGTATCCGGCTGGTAATTTGAAATCCTGCTGCTTTAATTTTGCCGAGATCCGCTTGACCACCGTTGAGGGCAACACGCCTGCACGAATATAGCCTTCAATAACATTGACTCGACTACCGTCACGACGAGGAATAGCGCCTAAACTCGGTTGAATTTTTAAATCAGCAATCGCTGAAACCGGAATGTTGACTTGATCAGCTGGGGTCGTCAGATTCAGGTTGTACAAGTCCTGCACATCTTGGCGTTGTTCATTACCAATTCGCACTCTAACCGGAATCGATTCCGTCGCTTCTAATATAGAACCCTCAGTCACCCCTTGCAGCGAGGTCTGCAACTGCCCCGCCATATCGGTTAAGGTCAAACCACCAAGTTGCGCCGCTTCTTCATTCACCGCCAACCACACTTTAGGTGTACCCGGCTGCAAAGTCGCCCGGCTATGAACCACATCTTCGGTTTGCGAAAATATCCGCCGTAAATCCAGCCCAAGCAGTTTCAAAGTCTCAAGGTTTGGCCCATAAAGCCGAATTTCAACCGGGGCATTAAACGGAGGTCCTTGCTCTAGCCTGCGCACTAAAATTTGGGCAAACGGTAGTTGATCATCTAGCCGTTGTTGTAACAAAGGAACCAAGCGATTGGCCGCTATAAAGTCAGTGGCGGTCACCATCGCTTGGGCATAATTTTGTGCGCCTTCTTTGCGTGGCACCATGTTGTAATAAAACGACGGCGAGTTGTTGCCTAAAAACCAACGTACCTGGCTAATGCCTTCTTCTTTGGCCAGCAATTCGCTGATCTGCTCAGTCACCGCTTTGGTATGCAAAATACTGCTTTGGGTTGGCAAGTTCAGCTCAATATGAAACATATCTCGATCAGATGCCGGAAAAAACTGCTCATCCAACTTCGACGCTAGCAAGAAACCACACAAGGGCAAAATAAATACCAGTGCGATAGCCGTGCGAGGATAATTCAGCACCCAATGTAGCGAGCGCGTAAATAACGCTGTCGGACCACTGATTTGAATACCATTATGATACCAACGCTGAGGTCCGCTTTGATTTACCTTGATAAACCGCCCGGCTAGCGTCGACACCACAATATGCGAAATAAAATAGGAGCCAATCAGTGAAAATATCACGCTAAGCGCAATGCCGCCAACAAACTCGCCCGCAGGTCCTGGCATCAACACAATCGGCATAAACGCCAAAATAGTGGTTAAGGTCGAGCCCAATAACGGCAACCAAAGATGCTTCAACGAAGCAATTACCGCATCCGTCGCTTTAAGTCCTTGCTGAATCCGCTGCTGAATGGTGTCAGCCATCACAATCGCGTTATCAACCATAATACCCAGCGCTACCACCAATCCGGTCACCGACATTTGATGAATGGGCAAGCCGTAATACTTCATCACACTCAAGGTAAACAGCACAGTCAACGGCAGTGAAAAAGTCACCACCAGCGCCGAGCGCCAACCTAAAGATATCAGCAACACCATGGCGATCAGGCCAAAACCAATTAAAATATTTTCGACCAGCTCACCCAAACGCGTGTCGGTATAACTGTTTTGATCAAAAATCACTTCCACTTCAACATCAGCAGGCAACAGTTGCTTAAACAGCGCTAACTGTTCTCGCACCGTATGCGTCCACTTATCAATGCGTAGCTTCGGCAACATTCGCGTCCCCACCACTATCGCTGTTTTATCGTTGACTACGGCAATTTCTTTGGCAGGCCATTTTGCCTGACGCCTGACCTGTGCGACATCGCCAATTCGGGTCACAAAACCTTGATCATCATGACGCAACGGAATTTGTCGAATACGGTCAACCGAATCCAATGCCCCAGTCAACTCCACCTGCATTTGGTTATGATGGTTAATCAATTGGCCGGCACTCACTTTGGCATCAGAGGCTTTGACTCGTTGAGCAATATCGGTCACCGACAACTGCATACTGGTCACTTTGTCTGGGTCGATCTCCAGCAAAATCTCTTCGTCTGGCTCACCGTATAATTCAACAAAATCAGTGCCTGCAACGGTTCTCAAGCGGTTTTGCAACTCTAAAGCATAGCGATTTAAAGTTTCTAAATCGGCTTTACCGTCACCTAGCCAATTCAATGACACCAGCATGGTAAACGCATAACCCCGGTCATCATCTAGTCGCGGCACCGAGGCGTTTTTTGGCAATTCGGGGGCGACATCGTTAAGCAAATCTCTCGATCTGGACCAAATGGGTCGGGTGTTGGTGATGTCGTCTTTTAACTCAATTTTCACCAGCGAAATGCCCGGTCTTGAGGTCGAGGTGATCAGTTTGATTTCAGATTGTTTGCGTAATTTGCTTTCGATTTTTTCGCTGATCAGCGCTTCAACCCGCTCGGCACTGGCACCGGGCAACACGGTAAAGACACTAGCAACTCGATTGGTAATACGTGGATCTTCAGTTCGAGGAGTGGTCGATAATGCGCCCAAACCAGACACCATAAGCACGATGATGATCAGCGCCAGTAAACGCCCGTTTTCGATAAATGCCCGCAACATTATTCGCTCTCCGCAGCAAAGTCGCCTTGAGTGGCATCTAAGTTTATTTCAGAGATAGCAGTGGTTGAGTCAAGGGCGGTTTTCACTTGCTGACCTGGCACCAAACGATGCAAACCAGCGGTCAAATAGCGTTCACCATCATTCATCGCGCCACTGATATAAGCGGCGTCTTTGGTCGCATACAAAATCTGCACATTACGACTTTGCAGCGTAAAAATGTCATTTTGACCATCCGCTTTAAGGGTATAAACATTCCATAACCCGCGAATACCATCGGTCAGTGCCGTCATCGGCACCCAATAACCGGCAGCTTGATATTGCTGAGGTAAATGCAAATAAGCCAGCTGACCGTTAATCACCTGATGTTCATCACCAATGAGCTTAAACCGCAGCTGTACAGTACGAGTCACCTGATCAACATCCAAACCTTTGGTGAGTAATTTTACCTGATGGGTCTGCTCGCCAATCGTCACTGCTAATGTTTGATCTAATTGCAATTGCGACAACAATGCCGTCGGCACACCAACTTTCACTTCATCCTGACCAATCTGCAAAATATTCAACGCAGATGTGCCCGCCGCAATCACTTCACCACTGGAGATAAAACGCTTGCTAACCACCGCATCAAACGGAGCCAGCAAAGTGGATTTTTCAATTTTAACGGTAAGTGAATGCAAACCAGCGTCGATGCGTTGCTTGGTTGATAACAAACCTTGTTGGCGAGCTTCTAATTCTTCAAGGTTCTGTTGTGACGAAAATGAGCGTTTTTTCAGGGCGCGGATCCGCTTCAAATTGGCTTTAACTAAAATCAAATCAGCGCGGGTTTGGGTCATGCGGGCCTGCATTTCGTCCCGTTCAATGGTTAGCAATTCAACATCTTGTTGCGCCAAAATAGCGCCTTTTTTAACCACATCACCTTCGTCAACATACAAGATGGCAACTTTGCCCGCTTGTTCAAAACCAATATTAGCATTTTGTTTGGCCTGTACTTTACCAACAAATTTTCGCACCACGCTATAGCTGTTTTGCTGTTGCAACACATCACTTTGCGCCTGATGGTAATAGGTTTGCGCTGCGCTGGTGTTCTCCTCGGTCGCCACAGAATCACTGCAACCACTGATCGCGGTCGTCAACAATGCACCTAAAAACAACCCGCTAAACAAACGAGAATATCCGGACTTGGTGATTGAAAAAAATGAATTGTTCATGGCAAAATCTCCGCAAATGACATAACCTATCAAACTAGACCGTCCATTCTAGTTTAATAAAACTAGACTGTCCAGTGTGATTTTAGATGAGAATGCCATGACCAAAGCCCAGACGAAGCCTCAGACCGAGCCTCAAATCGCTCGAACCCCTCGCTCCAAAAGTGAAGAAAAACGTGCAGCCATCATTGAGGCGGCCAAAAACCTGTTTGTAGAACTGGGGTTTAACCACACCAGTATGGATAAAATTGCCAAAGCAGCGGGGGTATCAAAGCAAACGGTCTATAGCCATTTTGGCAACAAAGATGAGTTATTTATTAGTGCCATCAGCGCCAAATGTGTCGCTCATAACTTGGTCGGACAAGTCAATGATAATCTCGATAATCCGCAGCAAGCCCTAACAGCACTGGGGGTCAGCTTCATTGAAATGTTGTTGTCAGAAGATGTCGTGGCAACCCATAAAACCTGCATTTCTGAGTCGGTCAGTTACCCGCATGTTTCCCAGTTATTTTATGCTGCGGGTCCACAAAACACCATTGGCGAGATTGCCGATTGCATGGCTGAGTTTGATAAACGCGATTTATTGAGCATTAATAATCCCCGCTTTGCCGCCTCACAATTTCTTTGCATGGTCAAAGGTGAAGCCTGTCTTCAATCAGAATATAACGCCAAAGAAAGAATGAGCGCCGACGAAATCAGCGCTTATATCCATGACTGCGTAGCAATGTTTTTACGTGCTTATGCTAAATTGTGAATGTCTTAGGGGTTTGACAGGCTTTTCAAGTCACTGGAGCGCTTCGTTCAAGGTGTCGAACCACTTAAAAAATAAAAACAGTTTGACCACGGAGACACGGGGATACGGAGAAAAACAACTATTTTGCTTTTGACCTTCTCCGCGCCTCCGTGTCTCCGTGGTGAATGCTTTTGCTTATAAAGAACAAAGCGCTCCAAATACCTGAACAGCCCAGATGACCGCATAACGGTAGTGCTAAAACGTTAAATCAACAATTATCCTGAATAATTACAATTCGCGAAGCCTTATGCTAAATGAAGTCGTTGCGGTGATTGCAACTCGCCAACCCATTGGCAAATCAAATCAATCGCGGCAACACAGTTAAAACAATAGGTTTCACAGAAATTGTCGGGCAACGCTTCATCGCTGGGCACTTGAGCCGCACCAGCCAGTGCTCTGGCTCCATCAAAATCGACAAAGGCGATGCGCACGGTTAATTCAGTTTCTGGTCGACCAAACGCTTCGCCGGGTAATAACGCAACGCCAATATCATTTAATAACAGCTCACATAATTGGACCCCTTGATTCACTCCCCTTTCAGACAAATGAGACTGAAACCCGCTGAAATCCAAAAACAAATAAAACCCGCCTTCGGTCGGGGCAATATCAAACCCCGCCTGAACCAGTTTAGCCACTAAGGTTTGCGACAGACATGACAATATCCGTCGTGACTGAAACAGATAATTCTCTATTTCAATTCCACCGACATAAGCCCTGACAGCGGCATATTGAATCGGTGCTGCCGTTGAGGTGTAGGTTTCGCTCGCCACTGTTGCCATGGCGTCTTTAAGCCAGCCTAGATTAGCAGGAAAAGCAAATGTGCCGAGTCGCCAACCGCCAGCGCCACACCATTTGCTCAGTCCGCCACTAACAATGGTGCCTTCGGGATAATAACGAGCAATCGAAACATGTTGACCAGAGAAATGCAATTCAGCATAAATTTCATCAGACAACACCAGCATTTTATATTGACGTGCCACATCAGCAATTGCTTCAAGCTCTTGGGCAGAATAGGTATAACCATGAGGATTAGAAGGATAGTTAAGAATAATCAGACGAGGACGATCAGGATCTGACTGACACAGTTTATTGATACTTTGCGGCGTGACCTTCCAGTTATTTTGCGCTTTGGTTTCTAACCAGTGAATGTGTCTGCCGATAATATGTGCCTGAGGGGCATAAGACACCCAACTTGGGGTCGGAATAACCAAATCACCGTAATATACCAACTGCAAAATAAACATCAACTCTTTAGAGCCCGGGCCAATCATCACGTTATCCGCCGCAAATCCTAACCCTTGGCGACCATGATAATCAGCCACCGCCTGTCGTAACTTCATCAGTCCCAGCACTGGCAGATAATCTTTTTGAAAAGCGTTTTGCTTAAGTTCGTCCTCCACCACCGCTGGCACCGGAAAAGGAGACTGTCCCAAGCCGAACTTAAATATTCGCTTGCCTTCACCAATCAGTTGATGGCTGCGTTCATTAATCCGCAATGTTGCTGATAAGGGCAATCCACGAACATTTAGATTTAAGTGAATATCGGGTTCAAACTGGCTGGTCATTTTACTTACTCTTGTTACCGTTTCCATTAAGCATAGGCCAAGGATTTGATTATTATGTATTTTTTCTCATTGGCTTAGGCCACTTAGCAGTATTCTTTTACTCACCTGCGGGAGTCGGCTATAATCGCGCCCTATTTTTCTATTGATATTCGACTAGGGAGTAAACAATGCAGTTATTAAAATCGGCCGGACTCTTTGTAACAACAACGGCAGCAGGTCTTATCGCAGCTGGAATGCTAATGATGCCAGCAGCACAGGCACATGATCATTCAGATAAAACAGCCAGCAAAAGCCGAGTGATGACCAAAGGCTTGAATCATTTGGGGCTTAGCGTTTCAAAGCTTGACAAAACCGTGGCTTTTTTCACTGATGTATTGGGCTGGCGTGTTGCCGGTGGCGATCCAAGTTATCCGGTTAAATTTGTCACCGACGGCGAAATTTTCTTAACTTTATGGCAAACCACCAAAGGCGAAAAAGTGGTGCCATTCAATCGTAAAAACAACATTGGTTTGCATCACCTTGCTCTGACGGTTGACAGCTTTGCCACCCTTGATGAACTGCATGAACGCTTCAAAAAAACCGATGGCGTAGTTATAGAGTTTGGTCCAGAGCTTAATCGTGGCGGCCCGACCAAACACATGATCATTCGTGAGCCTAGCGGTAACCGACTTGAATTCGCCCATAATCCACCACGTAAGCAATAACCGTAGACGAGGTTGCAACCTTGTGAATGTAGAAATTTGCGCTATAGACTCAGAGTCAAAAAATAGTATGAGAAACAGTATTGTAATGAAAAAATGGTTAATGCTCATTGGCTGGGGTTTAGGTTTGATGATCGCCCCTAATATTCAGGCTGCCACAACCATCAACGAAATGGTAACCATCAGCGGTGGTGAGTTCATGATGGGCTGCTCCAAAGATGACAGTGAATGTGATCAAGACGAAGGTCCTAAAGGCGGCGTCAAAGTCACAGTGCCTAGTTTTAAAATCCAGCGTCATGAAGTCTCCAACGCCGAATATGCCGAGTGTGTGGCGGCTGGAGAATGCCAGCGTCCGTTTGACAACAAACGCAACAAATATTGTGGTTATGAAGCCCCCGGTCGAGACAGCTTTCCGGTCAACTGCATCAACTGGTATAAAGCCAAAAGCTATTGCAGTTGGATCAACGCTCGTTTGCCCTATGAAGCCGAATGGGAATTTGCCGCTCGTGGTAACACCAACACCAAATACCCTTGGGGTGGCGACAAAGTAACTTGCGACAATGCACTAATGGATGATGAAAACGTCAAAAACAGTGATGGCGAAGGAGATGGCTGCGGCAAAGACTTGCTCGCTCCCCGAGGCTCAAAGCCCGCCAATGCACTGGGTTTATTTGATATGCATGGCAGTGTCGCCGAGTGGGTTGAAAACTGGTATTGGGAAGCCAGCCATGCCGAGCTTTATGCCAAAGGCAAACTTGATGCCCCATTTGACGGCCAGTACAAAGTACTACGCGGCGGTGCTTGGGACGAAAAAGAACGCGCCCTGACCAGCTCCAGCCGTTGGGCTAAAGGTCGCAGCGGTCATCGCAGCATTTATGGCTCTAATGGTTTTCGCTGTGTGCAGGACGTAGACTAAACAAAATTAAACCTCTCGCGACCCATCTAACCTTAAGGTGGGTCCACCCCCCTGTTTTGATATCAATTTCACACTTAAATGAATATTTTGTGACAAAATTGCAAATAAACTCGTGTATTTGGGGAATAATAACATTGCTTATTAACAAAACAGCAGCTAGTATGTTTATAGCTTGAGACAACAGGCGACAGTTTAATACCTTTATTAATGCCTTCCTCGATTTTCCAGTAAGCCGCATTTTAAAACTCTGTATCAAACAAACACGGTGCTCAAACTCACTAAAAACAGAGCCTTTTGGTATTAGCTGAAAAAATGACAATTTATTGCGTGAAATAAAAAACAAATAAGCGCAGCTCAAAGTAGAAATGACAAAGAGAGAAACTAAATGATGAATAACATGATCCACCATAACAACACCCAAATCGTACCACCTGTACATTCCATTTCCGTTAACAAACATCGAGTGATCTTCACCGATTCCCAAGGTGAAAAAAATACCCTGTTAGCCAATGCCAGCGAAACCCGAGATTTCGTCAATCAATTGATCAAAAGCTAAACCACTGATAAGACAAACTCAGATGACAAATACTATTCACAGTCAGGTTGAAACGCTTTCAGCCTGACTTTCGAATTAAATTCCAAACTAACTTTCTGACTAACTATTCGACTAGCTATTCGACTAGCTACCCAGCTAACTATTCGACAAGGCCATCAACCCGTTTTTAAATTCAGTTGCACTAGGACAATTTGAGTGGTCGGCTGCATTAGTGACTAAAAACCCATAATGCTTAACCATTCTTTTTGCAAAACTAACCTTACTACTGCCAGGCCCCCGCAGATTTAATTCATTCGCAATATCCCTGAGCCTTTCCCAAGGCATCTCAACAGTTTCCTCAGGCGCTATTTCGATAAAGTCATCGACATTTAACCACTTTTTCATTGCCTCTGTATCAGCTAAAAACCACACCTCAATGGCTTTAACTGCAACAAAAATCAATTCACTATATTGATTTGTGATCCGCTCTTTTACACTGTCAACATCTGCCGCGTTTTCCAAATCCGTTAATATCACAATATGTTCAGCACCTTTAGCGCGAAGTAGAGCGACCAGAGGTTCAATATTACGAGGCAGTAAATTGCCACCGCCTTTGGCATCAATGATTGGCTTCACCAACTCAAGCTGCCACTCGTTAAGCCAAGCAACAAACTGCGGCGATTCAACCAAAACCTTCTCGGTGCCACCTTCAACAATAAACCCAATCTTTACCATGGCAGACCTCCATCGAAGAAGTTCATTAACCAAGCCGTATCGAGATTTAGCTCCCCCAAATCAACGGCTGATTTTGCCGCATTTTTCAATTGTGTTTTACCATCCACTTTATTAACCAACCAAAGCGCCTGACTATCAATACTACGCACCACCGATTCGCTATGCGTAGTGACAAACACAGGATGCTCAACTTGTGCATTTTCACGCATTAATGACACCAATTCAGCAATCCCTTTAGGATGAATACCTCGCTCAGGCTCCTCAATTAATGTCAAACCCGGCTCACTGGAACGGCTGAGTATCGCCGTCATAATACATAATGCGTAAATGGTACCATCAGAAATCAAACGTGCGGGGAAACGAGCCTTGGTACCTTCTTCTTTGAATGTGATCACCGTAGAACCGTCTAGGCGTTGCTTTTTAGTTGACACCCCCTCCATTCCTGGTACTAACAGTTCAATCCATTCAAGCACCTGCTCCCTAAACTCAGGGTTCTTCTCCAGCACCGACAACATTGTTGCGACATTACGGCCATGGCTATCCAGCATTGTCCCATCGGTTGATGAGCCAGCAGGCTCTTTGGCACTGAGTGGATCAAAGCGAAAGACTTTAATATTAGTGAGAAACTGATAGAGAGGTGAGCGCCCCATAAACAGTAATGTTGACATTTCTTCAGGAAAGTCAGCACCACTATTTACCTCTATAGGCCCAACGACCCGAACAAAAGGTTTGCCTCTTTCGCGCTCAAATTCAATTTGACCATCAACAATCAACTTTTCTGTTAATTGTGGGGTTTTATCCATCTGATAAATGGTGATTTGATAGTCATAATGCTTATCTTGAAGGGTAATTTTCAACGCCAATGACGCCACTCGCGCCGCTTCTTTACGATGCTTAAAGCAATGAATATGAGCATAACCGCCATAATCCCGAATAGCCTGCACCGCACCACGCTTAATAACCGCACCAAAAAAAGCCAAGCCATCAGCCAGATTACTTTTGCCTGCGCCATTGGCACCCGCTAAAACAGCAAATGGCGCAGCGTTTTCGAAACGAATACTAGCAGCACTTTTAAACCCTTTAAGATGGATCAATTCAATATTCATGTGGCCTGCTTGGTTAATGAAAGTTCAAGGCGATATACAGGCGATATACAGGCGATATACAGGCGATATACAGGCGATATACAGGCGATATACAGGCGATATACAGGCGATATACAGGCGATATACAGGCGATATACAGGCGATATAGTAGGAAGAACGACTTTAAGATGCAAGGCGTTTACAACGCCTCAATAATATCCATCATCCGGCTGACATCAACAGGCTTAGTCAAGTAATCGTCAAAACCCGCCTGCATTGCTATTTCAATCTGCCCAGGCAAAGCATCTGCACTGAGTGCAACAACCTGACTATCAGCCAAACGTGGGTCTTGCTTGATTAATTTAACCGCATCAATACCACTCATCACGGGCAAATTGATGTCGATAATAATCAACGCAGGTTGATGTTCCGTCGCCAATTCTAAGCCTTCTTCGGCGGTTTTAGCCGTGACAATTTCTTTGCCATCTTCAAAGCTAATGATCATCGATAACAATTCCCTGCTGGCCGAATCATCTTCAATATATAAAATCATACAATCACGAGTAGGTAGTTCAGCAGGTATTTTCAACGGGGATATCTCAAGTTCAGACATCTGTGGGGCAGATTCTCCTTTGGCAAGGCTTAACCATAGTGTGGTGCCAACGCCGGGTTGGCTTTCAATGTGAATGTCGCCTTTCATTTGTTGCACCAAAAACTTGCTCAGAGCCAAACCAATACCAGCGCCTTGAACCTCGTTCTCATCGGCATAAGCAAGTCGAGTGAAAGGGTCAAAAATACTTTGTAAGTCCTTCGCTTCAATCCCCACCCCGCTGTCTTTAACCAGAATATCGACACGCTGATCGACTGCTTCTCTAACCTGAATATCAACCGTACCGCCTACTAAACTGTATTTAATCGCGTTAGACAATAGGTTAATCAGCACCTGTTTTAACCGCCCATGGTTGGCAACAACACTTAATGGACTGGCTTGATATTTTAACACAATACCGTTATCAACCGCCTGTGATTGAACTAATGCAATGCTTTGTTCAATCGCCAAGTTCAGCTGACAATCGCTTAACGGCACGTCCAGTTCATTATTGCTAATACTGTCAATATCCAAAATATCATTCACCAGCATCAGCAAATGACGACCGGCATGAAGAATATGTTCAGTTGATAGCTTGTCATCTTCACTGGCTTGCGGCTTCATCCGCAGCTTTTGCAACTGGGCAAAACCAATCACTGCATTTAACGGGGTACGCAATTCATGACTCATCCTTGAAAGGAACTCTGTTTTAGCCGCATTAGCCAATTCAGCCTGAGACTTGGCTTCGGTTAAATGTTTTTCGGCAATTTTACGTCGCTCAATTTCGTCAGCCATTAAACGGTTTGATTCAATTCGCTCAATCGCCAAGCAAAGGTGTGTGCAAATCAAGTTGAGCGTATCAATATCAAGCGGACCGTATTGTTCAACCACATTAGAACCCAGTATCAACACCCCACAAACAGGCGTATCCACAGAACTTCTCATTGGCATCGCCAACACATTGCTATAATAGTTACTTTCCAGTTTTTCTTGCAAAGCTGAAGGTGCTGATTGATAAGGGTTAGACAAATTAAATTGCAGCGGTTTGTCATGGGCAATCACTAAACCGCTGATCCCTTCATTAACAGCAATAGGTAAGCCAAAAAGTGGTAAATCATTCAGCAAGTGGCGGGGATCAAACAAATTATGCAAAGTGTAGTGCTGCTCTTGCTCAATGATAGCTAACGTCAAACGTTCAAAATCAAGCAACCAGCGCAGGTTTTTCACCAAAACGTCCAGCAGGCTATTGAAATCGTCTTGTTCAATAATCTCTTTAATTGCTTGTAGCAATAACCGTGTATTCATACCCAGATAACCTTTTTACAGCGCACCATCATTCAGTTCTCCAACACCTGTAAAATCATCTCATCCACTGACACTTTCATGCCATCGGCCAGAATATTGAAATACGTCGCCAGCCCAGCGACCGCAATAATCTCAAGAATTTCACTGTCATCAAGCCCATAGCGGTGTAAACACTCATAGTCTTGGTCGACTAGATTATTAATATCAGTGGCCACCTTAATCGCAAACTTAACAATATCCCGAGTTCTCAGCGGCTGGAGTTCCTCCAATGAATCTACAGCGGCCTGAATTTGATCGCCACTGATGCCATCAATTTTGCATAAAGCCGAATAAACCAGTTCGCAATAGCTGCATCCTCTGGCCGAAGAAACCGCCAAAAAAATGATTTGTTTCACCGCCGTCGGCAATACCCCTTTTTCCATCACCTCAGTACTCAAACCCCAAGTGCCTTTTAACACATTCGGCGAATTAGCTAACGACTGATATAACGGCGGCGTTTGCGGCACACCATAAGTTCTTTTGATTTGCGAAAAAATATCCCTAACCTCAGGGTTATCATCGATATTATCCGGGGCGGCTATTTGTGGCTTGATTTGGGGTTTAAGTGGAGGTGTAGCTTGAGATTTAGTTTGAGGTTTAGTTTGAGGTTTAGCTGGACTGGGCATTTCAATGGGTTTCCTGACGGCTATTAGTGGCTTAATGGCTTAATGGCTTAATGGCTAAGTTAACATGAAGCGAATGACAACGTAACCGCCCCTTAGTTTAGGCGGTGATTGCTCTAAGTGCCAACGGGGTTGTTTTTAGTGAGTTGACAATAAATCTATAGCCAAAAAATTTGACAATGAATTTATTGCCAACTTTTTATGTTATTACGGGAGGTTCTTCGTTTAACGCTTTTGTTGACGGGAGGGCCTCGCTCGCTTCGGCTCCCTGCGCGGATAAATCCGCTGCCTACAGGGAGTTGGCAGCCTTCGTTATGGTTGTGTTCCAACCGTCTTATTACAGGCTCTTGTAGGGTAGGCAGTGTTTTTTGCCTACCATAACCTCAAGCCTCACTAAACCTAACCTACGACAGCTATTTACTCCTCAAAGAAAGTCCCCCAACCATCATATTCAACCTTGCATCGTTTCGCCAAGTCGAGCATTTTCTCGATATCGGCCATGATGCTTTCTTCTTCCAGTGGGCTTTCGATGATCACATCAAAGGCCAGCACCTTTTCGCCTTCTTCGGTTTCGAATTCTTCGGCGTCAGTGACATCAAAACCTAATTTGAAAGCAGCAACGGCGGCGGCTTCTAATACCTCAAAGTTTTCACTGGCAAAATGATGCTCAATGGTGTGCATCGCTTCGTCATTACTGCCATCTTCTAACAACGCATCAATTACTTCTTCGGTAAAGGCTTGCCACTCATTCATTTTTTCATCTCCGGTTATTCTATTCTTACGCTATATTTAAGGGTTCGAAAGGGCTTCGCCCTTTATCGCGGCGGGGACGCCCCTCCTACCACGATATCCAACAATCAATCTTAATTAATTGTCTTTAACTCTTGATCTAAATCAGCAATTTTATCTTTCATCAACTGATGTACTTCATTAGCTAATATACGAGCACTGTCGCTATCGTCTTTATTCACAGCGATTGGGGCCATCACTTCAATGATGATTTTGCCATTGTTCCAGCGATTTAATTTGACCTGATCTGCGGTGGTGCTCAAACATAACGGCACTATCGGCACTTCGGCTTGTATTGCAATATGAAAAGCACCGGTTTTGAACGGTAACAAACCTCGGCCATAACTGCGTGTACCCTCGGCAAACATCCACACCGATATGCCACGCTCTTTAATTTTGTTCACGGTTTGCGTAATAGTGTTATGTGCTTTGCCTTTATTTGCTCGGTCGATAAGAATATTACCCGACAGCCAATATAACTGGCCAAAGAACGGGATCCACTTCAAGCTTTTTTTGCCCACAGTGGCGGTATAAGGTTGTACGCCCTTAGCAATCAAAAACAAATCCAGTGAATTTTGATGATTGGCAACATACACACTCGGCCCTAAACCTTTAGCCGACTCTGGCACTCTTAGCTCAATTTCAACGCCCAGCAACCACGCCACCTTGCTCATACCCATTGATACTTTATAAACATTGTTGGCATGAAACGGCCGAAACAGACAATAAATGCAGCCAAAAATACACAAAAAGAGAAAATAAAAAAAGATCACAACAATACGCGCAACAGCAATCACAAAATAACCTTAATGATGGACGGGTGGACAACCACCTGAATTTTGCGCCAGTATAAACGTGTTTCTGGGATAAACCAAACGCCAAGACTCTTTATTAAAAGCTCAAGGCTGTTTATTAAAAGCTCAAGGCTGTTTATTAAAGCTCAATGCTGTTTATTAAAGCCCAAGGCTGTTTATTAAGCCCAAGGCTGTTTATTAAGCCCAAGGCTGTTTATTAAAGCCTCAGGGCTGTTTATTAAAGCTCAAGGCTGTTTATTAGAAGCTCAGGGCTATGGTCAAGCAAAAAAGCATGTTAAAATCGCGCCGTTATTAACATTATTAAGGTATTTATGCTTTGCAAAGCCAGCAACTATTAGATTTCGTCATCGAAAAAATTGACGATATGAAAGGCCGTGATGTGGTCAAACTCGATGTCCAGGGCAAATCCACCATTACCGACTATATGGTCGTTTGCTCAGGCAATTCAAAAAAACATGTGCAATCGATTGGTGAAAACGTCGCACTCGAAGCGAAAAACGGCGGCTTTCCGCCCATCGGCGTTGAAGGTAAAAGCACAGGTGAATGGGTTTTGGTTGACCTCGGCAGTGTGATTGTTCACGTTATGCAAGAAAGCACCCGAGATTTCTACCAGTTAGAGAAACTCTGGGGAGAATAAAGCATGAAAATCCAGTTAGTGGCAGTAGGTACCCGAATGCCAGACTGGGTTCAAAAAGGCTATCTCGAATACGAGCGTCGCTTCCCCCGGGATTTCTCGCTCGAACTCACCGAAATCCCGGCCGGCAAACGCGGCAAAAATAGCGATATCAAACGCATTTTACAGCTCGAAGGGGAAAAAACCCTAGCCGCTATTGCCAAAGGTAATCGCATCGTTACCCTCGAAGTCACTGGCAAAGCTTGGACCACCGAACAACTAGCCAAACACCAACAAAGCTGGCAAATGGACGGCCGCAACGTCAGTTTGCTTATTGGCGGCCCTGAAGGTTTAGCACCAGATTGTATCGCCGCCAGTGAACAAAAATGGTCACTCTCAGCATTAACGCTCCCCCACCCTTTGGTACGCGTTGTCGTCGCAGAAAGCCTCTACCGGGCGTGGAGCATCAACAACAATCACCCATATCACCGGGAATGACACAGGGAAACCCCTATTATGTCCTATACCCAAATAACTATACGCGATCACTCATCTGAATCGAACTTATTCCTCAGACGCGCATTTTTTTCCTTGTTATTTGTTATCACGCTTAGCATCGTGCTACTAAGCAACCTTTATGATCTCCAAGTTGAACGCCACGAAACCTACAAAACCCGCTCTAACGACAATCGCATCAGCATTCGTCCCATAGCCCCCAATCGCGGTTTGATTTTAGACCGAAACGGCCTCCTGCTGGCAGAAAATCGCCCCACCTATTCACTCGAAGTGGTACCAGAACAAGCTGGTAATATCGACAAGTTACTCAAACAACTGACCGGTATCATTGAGCTGACAGAAGAACAGCGAAAAAAGTTTGTCAAAAACGTCAAACGCCAACGCCGCTTTAAGTCACTCACACTGAAAAATAATCTCACCGAAGCCGAAGTGGCCAAATTCTCCGTACAACAACACAAGTTTTCAGGCTTGAGCATCGAAGCCCGCCTAACCCGCTTTTACCCCTACAGCGAAACCCTCACCCACGCCCTCGGTTATGTCGGTAAAATTAACAAAAAAGAACTGCAAGATATTGATTCAGATGGTAATAGTGCCAACTATGCAGGCAGTTATGACATCGGTAAACAAGGCATCGAACGCTATTATGAAAACCAATTACATGGCAAGGTCGGTCACCGCGAAGTCGAAATCAATAGCCGAGGGCGAATTTTACGCACCTTAAACATCAAACCGCCGATCCCAGGTAACGATCTAACCCTAACACTAGACATTGATTTACAACTGGTTGCCCAAGAAGCGTTAAAAGGTACACGAGGTGCAGTTGTTGCCATTGATACCAGCGACGGTGGCATACTGGCCCTTTATAGCAACCCCAGCTACGACCCTAACCTGTTTGTGCACGGCATCAGTTCGAAAGATTATAATCCGTTGATCCAGTCCCTCGACAAACCGCTAATCAATCGCGCCACCCAAGGCCGTTATCCCCCGGCATCCACGGCTAAACCTTATATGGCGCTGTTGGGACTCGAATCCGGGCTGGTATCAGAACACACCAAAATCCACGACCCGGGCTTTTACCGCATCCCCAAGGTCAAGCGTAAATACCGTGACTGGAAACCCAACGGTCACGGTCTAGTCGATGTCTATACCTCAATAGAACAATCCTGCGATATTTATTTTTACGACTTGTCTTACCGTTTGGGTATCGATCCGATCAGTACTTTTATGGCACGTTTTGGCTTTGGCGAAAAAACCGGCGTCGATATCTTTGAAGAAGCCAATGCCATCTTGCCGTCCAAAGGCTGGAAAAGAGCCCAACACAACCAACCCTGGTACGCTGGCGACACTATCTCAGTGGGCATCGGGCAAGGTTATTGGACTTCTACCCCACTGCAACTAGCGTTTGCCACCACCACGTTAGTCAACCGAGGCAAAATCAGAACGCCACACTTCGTGAAACAACAGCTGGTGATGCAACAACCAGAAAATCAAATCCTGATCACCGAAGATCAAGATCACCCACCAATTCAACTGAAAAATGAAGAGCACTGGGGCATCATCCTCGAAGGAATGCGCCGCACCAATAGCGGCAGTCGAGGCACCGCCCGAAGCATTTTCAAAAAAGCCAAATACACCTCCGGTGGAAAAACAGGCACCGCCCAACGAGTTAACGTTGCCGCTGACGTAAAATATGATGCTAAGAAAATCTCCAAACGTAATCTGCCCAACGCCATGTATATCGGCTTTGCGCCATTTGAAAATCCTGAAATTGTCATCGCCGTAGCGGTCGAAAATGGCGAACATGGTTCGTCTACCGCCGCGCCGGTCGCCAAAAAAATCATGGACCGTTATTTTCTTAACAAAGAAGCCAACCAACAAAAGTTAACTGCCAATGCCAAGTAATCCAGCCAAAACCTCAATATGGTTGCGCATGCATATTGACCTTCCTCTGCTCATCGCTTTACTGGCATTGATGTGTCTGGGTCTGGCGGTGTTATACAGTGCCAGTGGCGAAAACCACCAACAGGTGATCCGCCAGCTAGTCCGCCTCGGTGTTGCCTTTGGTGGCATGTTTGTTTTTGCACAGATCCCGCCAATGATGTTTCGTCGCTGGACAGTGCCGGTATTTATTTTTGGTATTTTATTACTGATCGCAGTATTGTTGTTTGGCCATACAGGCAAGGGCGCTCAGCGTTGGCTCGACTTGGGGATCATCAAATTTCAGCCCTCGGAATTGATGAAACTGGGTGTGCCTATGATGCTTTCATGGTACCTCAGCCGTTATCACCTACCTGCCACGTTTAAACATATCGTGGTCGGTTTTACCCTAGTGGCGATCCCTACCCTATTGATTGCTAAACAGCCTGACTTAGGTACTTCAATCTTAATCGCCTCGTCCGGCTTTTTTGCCCTGTTTCTTAGTGGTATAAGTTGGGCTTTGCTGTTATTTTTAGCGGCCATTGCGCCTGTGGTGTTGTGGGTGCTGTGGACTTTTTTCATGCATGATTACCAAAAACAGCGGGTATTGACCTTTATGGACCCAGAGACCGACCCGCTGGGCTCCGGCTATCACATCATCCAGTCAAAAATCGCCATCGGCTCTGGTGGGATCGAAGGCAAAGGTTGGTTGCAAGGCACCCAATCACAGCTGGAGTTTATTCCCGAGCGTCATACCGACTTTATTTTTTCAGTCTTTAGCGAAGAATTTGGCCTGATAGGCATTGTGGTGCTGTTGAGCATTTATCTATTTATCGTCGCCCGTGGTCTGTATATTGCCACCCGCGCACAAGATACATTCGGCAAACTGCTGGCTGGCAGTATCACCATGACCTTTTTCGTTTATGTATTTGTCAACATCGGCATGGTATCCGGTTTGCTCCCAGTGGTAGGCGTTCCTTTGCCACTGGTCAGTTACGGCGGCACCTCGATGGTGACCTTAATGCTCGGCTTTGGCGTATTGATGTCAATCAGCACCCATCGTCGCTTACTGGCGCGACACTAATATGAAACACAAAACAAACACCTTATCATTACTGATCACGCTGATCATATTGCTCAGCGGTTGTAGCAACTCGGGCCGTTACACCATGAAAACCGACAAAGCCCCGTTGCGGCCACCAAACTCGCTGGAGTTACAGGGACCCACACCGCGATACTTGCCGATTTACCCGCCTTCGCTGCGGCCTTATACCGTGCTGGGCAAGCGCTATACCCCGATGAAAACCGCCAAAAACTATACCGCACAAGGCACCGCTTCATGGTATGGCCGCAAGTTTCACGGCCATCAAACCTCCAATGGCGAGATTTACAACATGTTTGGCATGAGTGCCGCGCATAAAACCTTGCCCATTCCTAGTTTTGTCAGGGTCACCAACGTCGACAACAACAAATCAATTATTGTTAAGGTCAATGATCGCGGTCCCTTCCATGATAACAGACTCATCGACCTATCCTACGCCGCCGCTTATGCCCTAGACATGCTGGCGCTCGGCACTGCAACAGTCAAAGTCGAAGCCATTGTGGTAGATATGGCGGTAGAAATGGCGGTAGAAAAAGACCAACCTTATCAACAATTTTGGCCAGCGCCTGACGCCGCGATACCTGTAGCTAAGGTTCAAGCTGAGGTTAAGGTTGAAGCACCAGTCACAGCGATATTCATCCAAGTTTTTGCCAGCAGTGATGTCGGTAAAATCACCCAAACGGCTCGCCGTATCAGACAAACCAGCGAGCAACCGACGCAGATACTCAGCGCCAATGGCATCTACAAATTAAGAGTCGGCCCGCTACAATCCAAAGAACAAGCACAAACTCTAATCAAAACATTGAAAAATAACGGATATCCTGATGCATACATGCTTTACAGCCAGCCTGCGCTGACGCATAATTAACGGTCAAAAAACGTGTCACGATTTTGCATATCCCAAACATGGTAAAAATAGTCTTATTATGAAAATTAGCCCAAACCTCGCCTTTTTATCCGGCGCATTACTCAGCCTGGCCTCACTCTCCTTGCAGGCACAAACCATTATTCCGTCACCACCATCAATTAACGCCAAAGGTCATATTTTACTTGATTACACCACAGGTAAAATCATCTCCGCAGAAAACGAAGATACTCAACTTGAACCGGCCAGCTTAACCAAAATGATGACTAGTTATTTGATTGGAACTGAACTCAAAGCAGGCAACATCAGCAACGAAGACATGGTGCTGATCAGCGAACAAGCCTGGGCAAAAAAATTCCCAGACTCATCAAAAATGTTCATCGAAGTCGGCAAAGAAGTCAGCGTTTCAGACCTTAATCGAGGCATCATTATACAATCTGGTAATGACGCCTGTGTTGCTATGGCTGAGCATATTGCGGGCTCTGAAAGTGCTTTTGCCGATTTAATGAATGCCCACGCTGAACGTCTTGGTATGGGCGCATCACACTTTGAAAATAGCCACGGTTTACACTCTGGCCAGCATTACACCAGCCCCCGTGATATTGCCACACTGGCGACTGCACTTATTCGCGATGTCCCCAACGAATATGCTATCTACTCTGAAAAATCATTTACTTTCAATGGCATCAAACAATATAACCGTAACGAACTGTTATGGGACAACAGCCTCAACGTCGACGGTCTGAAAACTGGTTATCACTCCAAAGCAGGTTATTCACTAGTCACTTCGGCAACCAAAGGTAATATGCGTTTAATCTCAGTGGTCATGGGTACCGACAGCACTAAAGCGCGTAAAATTGAAAATAAAAAACTGCTCAACTATGGCTTCCGTTTCTTCGAAACTATCACCCCGTACAAAGCAGGCAAAGTTTTCGCCACCCAACGTATCTGGATGGGTGACCAAGAAGAAGTCGAATTGGGCATTTTAAAAAGCACCCCAATCACCATTCCTCGCGGCCAACGTAAACAACTTGAAGCCAACTTCAAACTCGACAAAGAGCTAGAAGCTCCTATCGCCAAAGGTGATGTGGTAGGCACCCTGCAAATCCAACTAGACGGTGAAGATGTAGCGACTTATCCATTGGTCGCCTTACAAGATGTTGGCGAAGGCGGCATGTTTGATCAGCTGGTTGATTACGTTAAACGACAGTTTAATTAGTTGTAACTATTCAGCGTAGGATGGGTTTCGCCTCTGGCTCACCACATCCTACCGTAAATCGGCCTGATTTGAGGTTACCCTGTGGAAGAGTGTCCTGTTTATCTACAGTTATCCTCAACATTCACGAGGTTGAAACCTCGTCTACAGTAGAGCAGGTACGCCGTAGACGCGAATTCATTCTGTCTCTTGATCACATCTTTAATGGTACTATCTAAATTTGATTGTCACTATTTAGCGTAATTGCTGATTTTGCGAATAAATTTGGGCATTATCTTTTTTATCTACAAAAGGTGGGCGTTGCTACGTGCTGTTACATTTTATCGAAACATAGAGCCGTCGCGCCCCCTAAAAAGGCGGTAATATCAAATGATTGTGATTACCTTTTAGAGAGCAGGCTCTTGTACAGTGGCGCAGAGCCTTAGTGATGCACACCAATACGAGTAAGTCGGTGAGGATTTCCAATTTTAATTTTGGCGATAGTTCCTTTTTCATACTTAACCGTTTCAATGCCGATGATTGCCAGATGATGTTATATGATCAGCGCTAAATTAATTACAGGCAGAATCATCAGTTCAAGTCCGTCGCTGCTAGACTGTCCACTTTTTGTGTGTATTTTGAGGAACATCCTCTAATATTTGACCGTTGTTCATCCTGATAGGGCAATGTTTTCTGTCATGGTTCGGTGTCCATCAAGCATCAGCATTAACGCCGCCCAACCCTCCCAAATAGTTTTCGTACTCACTCGTCCTGTCCTTTTACTATCGTGCCAGCCGCCCAGTTTCGCCAATGCATAATAACCCCAAAAAATGGAAGGCGGTTCTGTCGGGAGTTTCTTTTCCTCTATTTTCAACCACAGCATTTGCCATTCCACCACACTGAACATGAGCTCACAGGATTGCTGTTTGGCTTTTTCTTTATTTTCGGCCATCTCCTTTAATTGCATCAACCGCACTGCCACAAACGCTAAAATGGTACCCATGCGTTCAGTATTGGCACGGGTTTGCAGCCTCAGTTTTTCAACCTGAGTACCCTCTGATTTCCAAACTTTGTGGAAATCTTCTATCCGCCAACGTAACTCATGTAATGTCCCACGCTATTTTAACTGAATCGTCCCGCGCTAATCACAGTGGGATTATTCGTCAAAAAAAAGCCCTCGATTGGTGACACTACCAAACGAGGGCGAGATCAACTATTTCAATGTTTAAAAAGGGATCGGATCATCCGGATCGTCTTCTGACACCCTGTTCTGTTCAATTTGCGCGTCTATTTTTTCCATTTCCAGTGCTTCACGGCCTTTCACGTAGGTGTGAGTGCGGATTTCATCCGCATAATAATCCGCTATTTGGTGTGCCAGTTCATTCATCCATTGTGACAACGCGTAAGCCGCCCTAGGTGATAAATCTGGCATCACCAACCTGATGGGGGTTTTCATTTTCATCTCAATATCTCCACGGCTTCTTCAATCAGTTCGTCGGGTAAATGGTTTAACCCTTTGGACGCCGCCAGCCGCAAGGCCGCTTTCAGAATTTGACACGCCTGTCGCGGTCTGCCGCCGCAAGCCTGCCGCAGCATTTCAAACCCAGAGTCTGACAACAAGGTTTGCTGACAACCCACCGCCTTGAAGCCGTGTTCAATTAATGCGCGAAAACGGGCTGACTCAACCATTGGTTTCAGCTCAACCCGCACATGAAATCGGCTCGACAACGCCGCATGACTGGTACGATTTATCGTCTGCAACATCTGTGGTGACCCCAGCAACCACACGGTCATCAGTTCGCGTGAGTCAAAGGCAAAATTCAAAAACGCCGAGAAGTCCTGATAAAAATCCCCGGGTAGGTTTTGCGCTTCATCAATGATCCAAACGATCTGTACTTGCTTGGTATCGGCCAGTTCCAGCACCCGCGTTTTAATGTCACGCCATAATTGGGTGCATCGCCACGCGGGGGCCAGACTTAAGTTCAGCGCTAGCGTCGTGTACAAATCACGCCGACTGCAATGGGTGTCCTCCGTGTAAATAACCTGATAACGATGCGGATTCAGGGTGGCCGTCAATTGCCGTAATGCCGCTGTTTTGCCCACGCCGGGTTCCGCTGTCAGTAGACCAATCCCCGGCGATTCCAGCAGCCAGTTAAAGCGCTCTTTAAGTATCGCTAGCTGACCATCATCAAACAGCGTTGTGGTGCCTTTATCCAACGGACAACCCGTGAGTCCAAAGTGTTGCAGATACATGTCACTTCTCCTGTTTTTTCGACGGCATTGGCAAGGCCAATTTGGCGGTTTGTTGTTGCAGCGCCATCTCCACCACATTCACGGCTTTAGGCGATGACGCAGGGGTTTCGTCAGCGGGTTGAGGTCGTTGCCGCCTGCGGGTGTTATTCGCCTGACGGTCCAATGGGGTGACGGCCCCCAGCGTTTCACCTTCTGCGGACTCAACCGTTAACGGCTGCTTCGTGTGCGGGTCGATCACCAATTGAATGCGTTGCCCCATCAGTTCACACGGCACTTCATAGAATTGCCCCTCATAAGAGACGGTGCCATCCCGACGAACGGTGCGGGTAAGCCGATGATGAAATAGTTCATCAAACTGATTGGCATAACGGCCCAACGGCTGGATATGGTGCAGATCCTGTTGATAGCGCTGCAACGGCGTTAATCCATCCAGACTTTTGTGTGGTCTTTGGTGATAAACTTGCTCAAGCCAAGCCCAGAGCCGTTCATTTAACTGCGCCAGCGTATCAATGCTCGCGGGGTCAAGCTCAGTTAAAAACTGTTGGCGGAATACCCGGTGCCATCTTTCCAATTTTCCTTTGGATTCCGGGTCATATGGCCGACAATAAATCAACCGAATACCGAGGCGAATACAGATCCCTTGCAAGCTTTTAGATCGATAAGCAGCGCCATTGTCCACCACCAATTTAACCGGTAATCCGCGCTTCAATATGGCCTGCTTGAGTACGCCTTCGATATCCAGTGCCGTTTCGCCGAAACAAAAAGCACTGTGGGTTAAAAGGCGGGAAGCATCATCCATGATGGAAACCAAATAGACTTTGTGCATCGCCCCATCAAGCATCAACTTGGGACCATGCATGACATCGCCACACCACAGGTCACCCGCATACAGGGCATTGAAGCTTCTGCGTTCAACGACTTCTGTCGACTCACCGGGACGAGACAGGCCGTGTTGCTGCAACAGGCGATGAATGGTCGAGCGTTTCAGTTCGCCCTGAGTCACCAATCCGCTGTTTTCTTGTATCATGATAATGGTGTCAAGGGAGCGTTTAGGGTTGTCTTTTTTACAATCGATAATCGCTTGCTGTATGGCCCCGGACAACTTCGACAGCCCCCGGTCTTTGCGGGTCTTCGGTATCAGGGCATCAATGCCCGATTGCCGATATAAACGATACCAATGGGCAATGGTCTGCTCACTCAGGTAAACCCGTTTTGAGTCGGGAATATCATAACGTTTTGTGGCCAGTTGACGGATCGTTTGTGTCAGCTCACCGTGTTCTAGGCGTTCCCGGCTGGCCAACGGACCCAGCACAGAAAGCCGAAACAGGGCGACAGGATGAATAGTTTGCATAGTAACCTCCGAATAGATAACGAATCATCGCCTCCAGTATTCGGGTACTAGCGTCAAAAGTCATTAGTAGACTGTGTGGGGATAATAATACGTTTATTTAGGTCGGTTTCATCGTTCATTACCTGAGTGAGATTATGGGATAGGATAGCCAGCGTGGTTGATACGGCACATGGCTGTGGAAAACAGCATTCGCTTGAGGCAAGCTCGCCAAAATGCTTGAAAATCCTGATAACGGCCCAGTTCAGGGTATTGGCCGCAAAGGTGAAAGTAATGGTGGAGAAATGCGTACTGCAATCCTTGCCACCATCGGTAGAGTGTTGATATTTCAGGGGTTTGTGGGTATTGAGGCTGTGACAGGGCTATCCGATTGCAGACATCCATGAGACTCAATCCACAAACTAACAGGGTAAACGCAATCTGTTGCATAGCCCAGTGATACCAGCGCAGCGGTGAAATATATTCGGGTAATACGGAACAGGTGCGCCCACACCCTTCATTTGGGCAGTAAAAACGTGGCACAGGGGCAGAACACCCGACGCCCTGTTCGCACTTGGCATTGCGGTAATACACGCCGTGTCGCCACAGACCACTTTTACCACAATGGGGGCACCGCTCAGGTCGATAGCGCTCAGGATCGTTAAGAAAAGTCGAAAGATGTTGATCAAGATTATGGATGTCTGACAAAATGAGTTTCATGGCTGATCCTTGATGGCTTTTTTGTTTAGTGTCGTAACTTACAAAATAGCGGATGGATCAGCCTTCTTCACTTTTGGCGAGGATATTTCTCACTATTTTGGTGGATTGTGACAACAAAGACCCAATTTAACGTGGGATATTGGGTGGGGATCAGTTCGTTATATTAAGAGACGTTACAACTCATAGTAGCGAACAATTTTTTGCGCATCTTCTATCGTGTTGATTGGTTCATTGGTGTATAAAAACCAGCATAAATCAGACGCTTCACCGCGTAAGTCAAGCTCACGGCAAATCACTAAGTTCAGCGACATTTCATCTCGGGTGTTTTTATCGGCGTCATGTGTTCTTTTGAAGGAAACTGAATGGTAACTGATGCCCATTTTCGCCGTCCGAGCGGGTCTATTTTTGGTGTTTTTACTTTTCCCTTTTTGTTCAATTTTAAGGGATTGTTCAGCCGCAACCGGAAAGTTTATCATATCCTTTAATTTGACGGTCTTATCATGATTGGGCAATTGAAGCGCTCGATTGTGCTGACACCGGATAATAAATCGCCTATCGTTATTTAAATGTTGATCCATATACTCATATGAGTCAGCTTCTCTGTCGCACACATGAATCACATTATCAGTTCGGATGAAGGTTTCGTCCATTTTGGCAGCAGATTCTTCCCAACGATAACTATCTTTCTCCTCTTTAGGTCGCCGCGCCCGGGCTGAACCGGAACCTTTCAACGCTTTTGGTAATTCACTACGAATATAATTCTGTTGATGTGCCAAGCCAATCACGGTTTCCGTGTCTGCATCTAGCGCAAGAATAGAATGCTGGAAAAGTGAGCGGCCTTTGACATCGCGGTTTTTGCCTGCCGGATTATTCCCAAGATCGTCACACACATCATGTGTATAACTTAACCCTGTGGTATCTTCGAGCGCAAGAACAAGACGGCGCTCAGCACATTCTGCCGCCGTTGTTTCAAAACCGGCCTGAGCGATGGCTGACGCATCAACATAATTATTTTCAATAAAACGGTAGAACCCTTCAATACTGGCAGAATCCTTACTCGCTTTAACTACTGACTTGCCCGCCCCGTCGGCCATATCAGCGGCGACCTTAACCAAGCGTTTTGTTCTTCTTTTGTCATTCAACTGCGCTTTTCCGAAAGTTTTTTCAGCCCAGCTTTCGGCATCGGATTCAAACATCTACTGACCACCCTGTGAAAAAAGCGTATTTGATCACAATGGTGAAAAAAAGCAAGTGAAATATCACAGTTAATTTCAATGATACTAAATAAGACACAAGTTTAAGCTGAATCAGACACAAGCCAAAAATGCAAATAAAGATGTGACTAAGAGACAGAATTCATTCGCGTTTTTCAGACTATGCCCGCTCCCCACAAACTGCCATCACCAAAAAAACCACCAAAATCCCCACAACCTTACTCACCTACCATTACCCCCAGATAGTTGATATAATGCGCCGCCTTAGCTTCCCTATAGCTAGCCTATAACGATTCTGTAACTGTTCTATAACTACCCTGAATGAGAATGTGTAAATGAAAAATCCGGTCAAAAATACCAAGTTTGATGAACTGTTGGAGTTTCCCTGTCAAATCACCTTTAAAATCATGGGATTAGCACAAGACAGTCTGCCGGGTAAAATCATTGAAGTGATACAACGCCATGCGCCCGGTGATTATTCTCCGAGCATCAAACCCAGCTCCAAAGGCACTTATCACTCAGTCAGTGTGGCCGTTACCGTCACCAGTAAAGAACATATCGAAACACTCTATAACGAATTGGGTGATATCGATATCGTCCGCTACGTACTCTAACTACCGAAGAAGAGCGTACATGTCTACTCAATCCCTTGTTGTCCGCCAGCTTGGTCGCTATTCGTACGTCCCGGTGTGGCAAGCAATGCAACACTTTACTGATCACCGTAATGAGCAAACCCGTGATGAAATCTGGATTGTTGAACACGACAAAGTATTCACCCAAGGTCAGGCTGGTAAAGAAGAGCATCTATTAATGCCCGGCGATATTCCGGTAGTCAAAGTCGACCGTGGCGGTCAGGTCACCTATCATGGTCCCGGTCAAATGGTGGTCTATGTCTTGCTCGATTTGAAACGCCGTAAAATCGGCATCAGAGAGCTGGTCACCCATATTGAAAACGCTATTATCGCCACCCTCAAACACTATGATATTGAGGCCGCCGCCAAAGCCGATGCCCCCGGGGTTTATGTCGATGGCAAAAAAATCGCCTCTTTAGGCTTACGAGTGCGCAAAGGCTGCACTTTCCATGGTCTGGCATTAAATGTCGATATGGACTTATCACCGTTTTCTCGCATCAACCCTTGTGGTTATGCCGGCCTTGAAATGATTCAATGTCGTGACTTCGCCACCCCAGAACAGTTAGCCCCTATTGAACAACAGTTAATCTCTCATTTATCAAGCTTGTTGCAAGCTTCGGATGTTTCATACACCACAGGATTAGACGATATCTATGAATAAATCAGCAGCAGCTACCGCAACCAAATCAGCCCGCTTATCGCCGGGCACCAAATTGCGTGATGCCGACAAAATGGCGCTCATCCCAATCAAGATAGTGCCAACCACGCCCGAGACCCGATTGAAAAAACCGGACTGGTTGAAGATTAAATTACCTAAATCCACTGAAAAAATTCAGTCAATCAAAAACGCCATGCGCAAGCACGGTTTGCATTCAGTGTGTGAAGAAGCCTCTTGCCCCAACTTGCCAGAGTGTTTTAATCACGGCACAGCAACCTTTATGATCCTCGGCGACATCTGTACTCGTCGCTGCCCATTTTGCGATGTCGGTCATGGTAAACCTTTACCAGTCAATGCCGAAGAGCCAGAAAAGCTAGCGTTGACGATTAAAGACATGAACCTTAAGTATGTGGTGATCACCTCTGTTGATCGTGATGATTTGCGTGACGGTGGTGCTCAGCATTATGCCGATTGCGTCAAGCACATCCGCATTCACAACCCGACGATCAAAATCGAAATTCTGGTACCTGACTTCAAAGGCAGAATGGATCGGGCACTAGAAATCCTCGACAAAAATCCGCCAGATGTGTTCAACCATAACCTTGAAACCGCGCCGCATTTATATAAAGAAGCGCGTCCAGGTGCAGATTACAAATGGTCACTAGAGTTATTAAAACGCTTCAAAGCCCTACACCCAGAAGTGCCCACTAAATCAGGTTTGATGGTAGGACTCGGTGAGACCAATGAAGATATTGTTGAAGTGCTCAAAGACTTGCGTGAACACGATGTAGACATGCTAACCGTGGGGCAATACCTGCAACCAAGCAAACATCACCTACCAGTCAAACGTTATGTTTCTCCTGCCGAATTCGACGAGTTGAAACAAGCCGCTGATACTCTAGGCTTTGATAATGCCGCTTGTGGACCGTTTGTGCGTTCGTCTTACCATGCTGATTTACAGGCATCCGGTAAAGAAGTTTCGTAGTCAGCGGATTTATCCGCAAGCGTAATGGCATAACTCTTGCTTATAGCAGCTGATAACAGGTCAAAACCAGCGTTTCAACCGCGCTCGTTGCAAATTGAAAATCACAGGAATCCACTTTGAGCCAAAAAATTGAAAAAGTCGTCATCCCGGTCGCGGGCCTGGGTACTCGTATGTTACCGGCCACCAAAGCCATTCCCAAAGAGATGTTGCCCGTCGTCGACAAACCATTAATCCAATATGTAGTCACCGAAGCCATTGCAGCCGGGATTAAGCAAATCATTCTGGTCACCCACTCCAGTAAAAACTCAATTGAAAACCATTTTGACACCAGCTTTGAGCTTGAAGCCCAGCTTGAAAAACGTTTAAAGCGTCAGTTGCTTGATGAAGTACAAAAGATTTGCCCAGTAGACGTTAGCATTATGCATGTCCGTCAAGGCGAGGCTAAAGGCTTGGGTCATGCGATATTATCTGCCCGTCCGATGGTCGGAGATAATCCTTTTGCGGTTATTTTGCCGGATGTATTAATCAACGAATACAGCTGTGATTTAAGAACCGAAAACCTCGCTGAAATGATAAACATGTTTGAAGCCACAGGCACTTCGCAAATCATGCTTGAAGAAGTGCCGATCAATGAAGTTGATCAATACGGTATTGCCGACTTAGGCGGTAAGGTTCTAGCCCGCAGAGAATCAGCCCCGATCACCAGCATCATTGAAAAACCACCCGTTGAAGAAGCCCCTTCTAATTTAGCCGTGGTAGGCCGCTATGTGCTGTCCAGCGAAATTTGGGATCTGCTCGACTTCACCCCAGCAGGTGCTGGCGGCGAAATTCAGCTAACCGACGCCATCGCTTCATTAATGAAAGTTGAACCAGTCAACGCCTATTACATGGCCGGTAAAAGCAACGATTGCGGCTCCAAACTCGGCTATATGAAAGCCAACCTTGAATACGGCATTCGTCACCCCGCATTAGGTGAAGACTTCAAGGAATTAGTTAAAGAACTAGCTAAGACCCTGTAGGTGTAACAGCGAGTCCAGTTCGCAATGACTCGCGACAGCAACACCCCAAAAAAAGGAGGGCACACATCCCTCCTCTTTCTTCTATCCTCGTAACGTTAATGTCCCCTCAAAATCATTTATTTCACTGAATAATTACGCCATAGTCAACTATGCTTAGAGCCATACGTAACAATGGCCAGAATAATGGTGCAATCAAGCAGACAAATATCAAGTCATTTTTAGCAGAGACTGTTTATGCAAAATAAAAATACCGCTTCATTACTGATTGTCGATGACAATGAAAAGAATCTTTACGCCACTACAAGAGTACTTAGCCAGCTAAATCTCAATATTGACGTCGCGACTTCTGGCAACGAAGCGCTAAAAGCCGTCGTCAACAAAGATTATTTTCTGATTTTAATGGACGTGCAAATGCCAGATATGGATGGCTTTGAGACCGTTTCTTTACTGCGAGGCAATAAACAATACAATCATATTCCGGTGATTTTTTTAACCGCCAACATGAAGCAGCAAAGTGATTTGATAAACGGTTATAGTGAAGGCGCTATTGATTATTTATTTAAACCGATTGAACCGATCATATTGCTAAACAAGGTCAAAATATTTCTTGATTTAAAAATAGCACAGCTTGAATTAGAACGCTTGGCCAGCTCGGATGCGCTCACTGGCCTCGCCAATCGCAATATGTTTTACAGCTTTGAAGAAAGAACCTTAAAACTAGCCAAACGCAACCAGAGTCAATTTGCGATACTCTCCCTCGACCTCGATCACTTCAAAACAATCAACGATACCTTCGGCCATGATGTTGGTGATGATGTATTGCGCCAGACCGCTAAAAAAATCAGACTCAATTTGCGTTATAGTGATATTGTCTCCAGAATGGGCGGAGATGAATTTGCCATTTTGCTCACTGACATCTCACAACCTCAAGATGCTGCGGTTGTCGCTGATCAAGTTTTACGGGCGCTTAATGTGCCAATGCAGATTAATGATCAGACGGTTTTCTGCGGTGCCAGTATCGGCATTGCCTGTTACCCCTCCAGTGGTTACAACTGTGAAGCCTTAAATAAAGCCGCCGATCTCGCTTTGTATAAAGCCAAAGAGCAAAGACATTCGTTTCAGTTTTTTTCTGCCCAAATGCAACAACAAATGTTGGCCCGCCTGACCCTGAAACAACGATTGCAGTGTGCCATTGATAACCAAGAGCTTGAGGTTTATTACCAAGTCAAGGTAGAAACCAAAAGTCAGCAGGTGATCGGCATCGAAGCACTGCTACGTTGGCACGCTGCGGGGATTGGCGATATCTGCCCGACAGAGTTTATCCCCATGGCCGAAGAAACTGGTCAAATCGTGACATTAGGTAGCTGGGTATTACAGACCGTATCGGCACACATGATCCAGTGGCACAGTGATGGTAGCCTAAGCAATAGCATAAGTGACGGCATAAGTGACGGTATAAGTGTCGCCATTAACGTTTCTCTCAAACAGTTTGAGCAAGCCGCTTTTGCGCAAGAAATAGCCAACCTACTACAACAAACCGGATTGCCGCCTCAGCTGCTTGAACTCGAATTAACCGAGAGTGCATTAATGGCAGACCCAGCAAAGGCGATTAACAGCCTTAAAACTGTCCATGCATCGGGCGTGAAGTTTATTATCGACGATTTTGGTCGCGGCTATTGTTCATTAAGTTATTTACAGCAGTTACCCATTGATACCATCAAAATTGACGTGCCACTCATACAGGCCATTGGCAATAATCGGCAAAGTAATGCAATCGTCACGGCGATGATCGATCTGGCCCATACGCTGGACATGAAAGTAGTCGCAGAAGGGGTCGAAACTGAGTCTCAAAACGCATTTTTAACTGCCCACGGGTGTGATTATTTACAAGGCTGTTATTATTCAAAACCGCTGCCTGCTAATGAATTAGCCTTGTTTTTACAAGCTAAACTATCACCAGCGAAAGGATAAGCAATGAAGCTGCAAGATTTAACCATAAAAACCCGCATCAGCTTGGTTTTTACCATGATGTTATTGATTATCACAGTAATAAGTGGGATTGCAGTCTACCAGTTAATTACCGTTGCTGGTCAAACCATACAATCGACTGGGATAATAACCATCATCATGATGTTGTTTATTGGCGGTGGGCTGACTATCTATACATGGATGATTTTGAAAAAAATAAAACATCAGCTTAATGAGCGAGCCCAGTCGTTCAAAAGAAGTGAAGCCACTACTCGTAGCATCGTTAATACCTCCCTAGATAGTATTCTCACCATTGACACTAAAGGCACCATTCTTTCGTGCAATACCACCGCTGAAACAATGTTTGGTTATATCCCTGATGAGTTGTTGGGTAAAAACATCAGAATTCTCATGCCTGAGCCTTTCAGCTCGGCCCACGACGGCTATTTGGCGACCTATCTGGCCAAAAAGGCCAAGCAGTCAATCTGGTTTGGCCGAGAGCTGGTTGGCAAGAGAAAGGGTGGAGCGACTTTTCCTATCTATATTTCAATTGGTGAGGTGCAGACAAAAAACGAAGTGATATTTACCGGTTTCATTCGAGATATCAGTGAACAAAAAGCCGCACAAGAAGCCTTGCAACAGGCCAACGACGACTTGACCGCACAAAACTGGCTCAGCACTCAAACCGCCAAGATCACCGAGCTGACACAAGGTGAAACAGACTTGCAAGTCATGAGCAATAACATCATCTCTACCCTATCAAAATTGATTGAGGCTGGGCATGGAGTGATGTATGTGCGGGACTCTCATATTGAGAAAGATTATACCTTGTCATTATCGGGCAGTTACGCTTTTAGGCAAAGAAAAAGTATTTCAGCAGCAATCAAGCTCGGTGAAGGACTGGTTGGCCAATGTGCCAAAGAAAAAGTACCGATCCACCTGACCCAAGTACCGCCTGACTATATCCAGATTAACTCTGCATTGGGTGAAACAACCCCGTTGAATTTATTTGTAGTACCGATTATGTTTGAACGGCAGTTAATGGGCGTTATCGAGCTGGCTTCATTTAAAATGATCACAGACACCCAACAGCTAATGATTGAGCGGGTGACAGAAAATATCGGTATTGTGATCAACAATATTCACAACATGAGTCTCACCCAAAAGCTGCTCGAAGAAACCCAACGTCAAGGTGAAGAATTACAATCTCAGCAAGAAGCGTTACGGGCTTCTAATGAAAACCTTGAAAAGCAGGCTAAACAACTCAAAGTATCTGAAGAAGAATTGCAAAGCCAGAGTGAAGAATTAAGAGCATCCAACGAAGAGCTGTCGGAGAAAAGTCGTTCGTTGGAGATCCAAAAAACTGAAATTGAAGCGACCAGTCAGTCATTAAAATTAAAATCACAAGATTTAGCGCTGGCGAGCCAATATAAATCTGAGTTTTTGGCCAACATGTCCCATGAACTGAGAACCCCACTGAACAGCTTTTTGTTGTTATCCAAAGAATTATCACAAAACCCGACAGGCAACCTCGATACCGAACAAATTGAAGACTTGCGTATTATCTATGAGGGAGGTACCGACTTATTATTGCTGATCAACGACATTATGGATTTATCCAAAGTGGAGGCTGGCAAGCTGGTTGTTATGCCCGAAACGGTTGGCCTAGACACCACCTGCGCCAATATCAAAAGTTTGTTCAAAGTCAGCGCCAGCAATCAAAATCTTGAATTTAAAATCACTCGGGCAACCAATGTACCGACATCGATCACTACCGATTCACAGCGACTCGAACAGATATTAAAAAACTTCCTCTCCAA
>CBDIDQ010000088.1:0-16257 GCA_965277695.1 Alteromonadaceae bacterium | reverse complement strand
AGTTTTAAGATATAAAATATCATTGAATTGCTGTGAACAATAATAGTGGGCTTACCTGATATCAACCAACATCGACACCTATATATACGTACGTGCCACTGGTTCACTGCCAAGGAAATCTTTCCACAGTTACACAAGGCCAACTGCTTCAGTCTGTATCGAGTTCATGATCAGTTTCGCAAGGAGACGAAAGTAAGAAAACAAAATCATGCATTTACTTTCACGACTTCTGGCGACTATAAATTCGGTCCAAACACAGGAAAAGGTCATCTCCTGTTCTACTGGATTCTTCCTCAACAGTACTAGTAGTACCAGTAAACAAGGTATAAGCAGAGAAAGTTGTTCAGCCTGTATGGAGTTCAGGACCAGCTTCGCAAGGAGACGAAAACTAAATCAATTACCGGAATCTACTTTTACATCTTCTGGCGACTACAAAACTAGGGCCAAACACAGGCAAAAAAGGACATTCGCCCAAAATAGTACTCTGAACAAGCTACTGGTGAACAAGCTGTCGGTACTTCAAACAATAAAACTTCCGAACGGCGAACAACCAATTTCAAATTTAACTTTATTCATTTTCAAGTTCAAAGTCAAACAGCAAGAAAGCACTGTTTCTCCACTTCCCACTGCACTAGGCTAGGATAGGCTCGAGTCCTAGGATCCTGTACTTAGTTGTGCGACTGGTACACGTTGGGTACGATCACTCATTTCATGGGCCAGACGCCTCGGCCCGTACATCCGCCATTTGTTTTATATTCACATTAATAATTGTGGATTTAATACTGGACCCTTTATCCCTTCGCTTCCAGCACTTGCTCTTCTTCTGCACGCGACTTGCAGGCACGTGACACCCCGGTACATGTACGGCAAGGACTCAAACGTCAAAGCGCTTCGTGGCAGATCACGTAGCCTTTGACCTGTTTCTTTGCAGCCAACATGATTGTATTTGGGTTGTACATAATTATTTTATTGCTCAGTATTTCAACGGTGAATGAGTTTTGGGAAGGACACTTATCTCCCTTCTATACCTGTTGTAGCGCACCTGGCTGGCGAGAAACGATTGTAGATTATACCATGAATGAAGTGGTATAGGATTTTAACATTCCTTCATTCCGAGCTGGGGGAGTGGAAAGACTAACTAATTAGAAAATGGGGCGGTGTTCTTGGCACGATCGAATATCATCTGCAGGGAGTCTTCTCTTGATTGCCATGTGCTTACAAGGTGAGAAGCGCGCGACACCCTAATATTTTACTTGTGGCGCGGGTAAGAATATCCTGAACGTATTGCTGAACTTTGACCCCCATAGGAAGCGAGGTACCAAGGAGCAACGGGCGCGTGGCGCGCTGATGATGTTTTGGAAAATTTTGGAATGCTCTTTGTGTTGTGGACAACTCAGGGCAACAAATTCAGTTTATTCCTTCCACTGGCTTTCCCTCAAAATTTTCAAACGGCGAGCTGAATAGGGCTCTGATTTTGCAACCGTGACAAGTATCGTTTTTGAATTTTGAGACGAGCAAGACGGTAGTGTGTACAGCGTTAGCGTCTCGTTCGTGCGTGCTTGTGCACCAGATATATTCACGTTGAAGTAGCTGTTCTTTATTCACTAATTTTTGAACAGCTGCAGAGAACAATAAAAATAGTTCTTGCTTATAGCATTCCCTATAGAACTAACACCTCTACCGAGAACTAAGAGAAATCCCCAAGATGGGTGATGTCATGCTTACCAGGAGATATAAATATGGTGTCATTGTACATAAGTAACCGAGCTACAGTAGCAGAGTCCCTCATAGTGTATAGTATTCATAGCAAATCAGATTCGGCAGCACAGCATGGTGAAGGCCAGTATGTGTATCGTGAACTGTCATGTCTTGTCATGTACATGTGGCCTAAGTCTGTCCTATGGCACTGATGAAATTCTCTGGAGCGGCAGTTATGCAGCGGGTTATGATCAGCCAAAACTGTATGCTGATTTAACTGGCGATGGGATTGCTGAACTGGCGGATTTAGTTCACATAAGGCAGAGGACCATGCAACAACTGAATTCCCGATCCAAAACTCTGAAACCTGTGAGCTTGGTTCGTGACTGAATTTGAAGCGAAAAGTGTGTTTGAAAAATGTGCTGGATTATAACGGTGACGGCTTGTTAGATCGATTGTTCGAAGTGATTGGTGTGTGCGTTGACATTGATGACTTCGAAGGGGAATTGGGCAGCCAGTATTACATACTGACCAATACCACCGCTGGTGGTAGCATGTTAAAGCGGATTTCTCGGAAGAAATTTTTCTGACGACTGATATCGCCATGGGTCGCCTGACTTTGGTGGGTGATATTAATGGTGATGGTTATACTGATTTTTCTGATTCTGGTTGTACTACAGGCACCGGTGTGGCTGATTGCCGCGATGGTTTCAACCTGACTAATGCGGTTGGTGGTAATGCTTTTAACAGCTTGATTGATATCAACCTTGATGGCCGTGCTGACTGGGTTTATGCCGCTGACAATGGCGAGTTCAAGGCGGTTTTGTCTGACTATAATGGCACTGATGGGGCCATTACCTTGGGCCAAGTTGATTGGACCGACATTGCCGCAAAATCAGCTAAACCTTCTGGGTAGATTTAGATGGTGATGGTCAGCCAGCGCTAGTGTATTTTGATGTTGGTACTCATAAAATTCATATTCGCCACGATGCCAATACCGCGAATAAACCGACAGATGTGATGCTGACGGTAGATAACGGTATGGGTTTGACCGCAGATTTTGACTATGCTGCGCAATCTGACGGTAGCGTTTATAGCCAATATAATGATGCTGATACCTTGACGTGGGGTAACTCACCGGTGTTTGATTCTAAAGGCAGCTTGTTTGTGGTTGAACAGTTTAGTCAGGATATCACCACTGTTTGGCTGGTAGTAAAGTGCGTAAAGTGCGTGATTATCAATATGAAGGCTTGCGTTATCAGAGCGGTGGTCGAGGCTCATTAGGTTTTGCCAAAATCATTGAGAAAAACAGCGCTAACAATCAGACCGCAACCACTTGGTATAAACAGCAATATCCTTTTACTGGCCAGGTGAGCAAGCAAACCCGTGAGGTAAAAGACAGTACTGGTGCAAACGTTTTATTGTATGAAATGAATGTCACCGACTGGCTTGATAACAGTTATTTGTCTGGTCAGGTGCGTGAAGCGAATGCCAAAACCACCCAAGAGCAGTTTTTCACTTTTGATGGTTCATCAGGTAATGTCAGCTCGACAGGGACAGCGCACAGTACCAAAGTCACCACTTTGACGCGCGACAAAACCAGCTCGAATTACAGCACTTTGGGTCAAAAGCGGGTGACCACCACCGATCATCATTCTGACGATATATTGACGGTGCAAACCGACAATGATTTTGACGATGAAGATACCAGCAATTGGTATATTCAGCGACCAACGGGCATTACTCAAACCCGGACGTTAACCTATGCTACAGGGGGTTCGAATGTTAAAACTCAGTCTGATACTTTGGCCTATAACACCAAGGCACGGTTGTTAACCAAAGATCGCGCAACCGTCGCTGATGACGCCTATATGCGTAAAGCGTATGGCTATGATACTGCTGGTAATGTGACTCGGGCTACGCAGTGTAGTCAGGATTATGCCAGCAATTGTGATGCGATGGCGGTGCCAACAGATACTCATACAGACAAACTTAAGTTCTTCCGTCGGGTGATCACTAACTATGACAGTGATAATCGTTATATTGCATCGACCAGCAATGGTTTGTTTACTACGGCTAGCATGTCGGCTTATAACGCATTGGGTTTACCCGGTACGGTAGTTAACGAAAAAGGCGTTACCCAATCGCTGTTTTACGATGCCTTTGGTCGTAAGTACTTTACGGCTTCTACTGAGGAAGTTATCTCAGTGAGATCCTCAACACTTGTACAGCCTCAACTTGTCCTGATAATGCCAGTTATTACATCACTAAGTCGTCACCAAACACAGCTGATATTCAAACACACTTTGACTTGTCGGGCCGTGAAGTGGCCAACCGAACACAAAGTATGGCGGGTACTTGGTCGCAAGTGGTTCGCTCGTTTGATAGTGAGGGTCAGTTGATCAGTAAAAGTCAGCCACATTGGAGTGGTGCGACGACTGTGTATACTGCCTCGGTGTCTTATGATGATATTGGTCGCATGTGGCGAGAGGTCGCCGCTGACGGAACAACTAAAACGTCAGTTTCACTGGGTTTAATGCGAGCACATCAGTGGTGAGTAGTTATAACAGTATCAGCAGTTATACGGCGGCGATCAGTCATGTTGCTGTCGATCAGACAACAGTTAAAACCCTTAACGGTTTTGGTCAGCTGAAAACATCCACTGATGCTAATAGCAAATCAACCAGTTATATCTATGGTGCGTTTGGTAAGTTGCTCAGTGTCACTGATATGAATGGTGTGGTGATTAGCAATGAGTTTGATGATTATGCGCGTAGAACTCAGTTGAATGATCCAGATAAAGGCATTATTAATTATGTTTACAATGGTTTGCAGCAACTAGTTGAGCGCACAGCACCTGGCGGTGTGGTGCAAACTCATTACTTTGATGGCGCAGGACGAGAAGTACAGCTTCATACCACAAGCCTCAACCAATAGCCATACCAGTGATTTTGTCTATAACGGCGCCTTTGCTGAGCAGTGACAATAGCAGTGAGGGGTTTGCTCGCAGCTATGCTTATGACGGTTTTGGCCGCAGCAATGGCGTGACTCATACGGTAGATTTGACTGGCGAGCAATTCAGTTGGCAAACCAGCACCAATTACGATCAGTTTGGTCGGGTGTTCCAGCAGTTTGACGCATCGGGTAACAGCCGGGGTACACAAAACAGTTATAGCTATGTTCATTTGACCGCACTCAAAGAAGCTCAGCGCAGCAGTACTGTTTATTATCAGGCGACTGGAATGAACGTGTTTGGTCAATTTAGTAGTTGGACATTGGGCAACGGTCATACCGGTACTGCACGTTATGATGCTAAAAGCGGTTATTTGCAAACCCTCAATGTCGACTTGAGTGGTGTGTCGGTGCAGGACCATGTTTATGAGTACGATGGTTTGGGTAATCTTCATGCCCGCATTGATAATAATGGCGGGGCGTCTGTTGGCGGATTATCGGAAGTATTCACTTATGACTCACTTAACCGCCTCAAGACCGTTAAGTTCAACACCGTTAGCACACTGGATCTGAACTATTTCGATAATGGTAATATGTCGAGTAAATCGGATGTCGCTAGTGGTGGAGCCTATGCCTATGGGGTGAAAAACAGTCAATGTAGTGTGACGCCGGGTACTCATGCGCTGAGTGGCATTGGTAGTACGCATAAATATTGTTATGACAATCGGGGTAATCAGATTGGCGCTTATGTCAATGGTTTGCAAAGCCGCAGTGTTGATTTTACGGTGTATGACAAACCTTCGCGGATTTGGTCTGATGAAGCGGTGACTGAGTTTTCTTATGATGCCACTTTCAACCGTTTCAGACGCACCGATGATACTGGCAGCAGTAGCAGCAAAAGCTACTACATTGGTGGTAATGAGATTGTGATGCATGACAGTGGGCTGGTGGAGTATAAGCGTTATATTGGTGATTTTGCCTTGAACGTTATCCGCAGTAATGCAACACAAGATACTCATTATTTGCATCGCGACCATATTGGTTCTATTGCTGCGATCGCCAATGATAGTGGTACGTTGACTGATAAGCTCAGCTATGACGCCTTTGGTAAGCGCCGTGAAGGGAGTTCGTGGACTGCCTTGCAAAGTGTGTTCACTACGCCTTCGATTCAAGTGGCTTTAGCGAAAACCCATCAAGGTTTTACCGGTCATGAACATGTTGACCATGCCAATATTATTCATATGGGCGGACGGATATATGATCCGGCTGTAGGGCGTTTTGTTCAGGCCGATCCGTTGATCCAAGCACCAGAAAATGGTCAGAGCCTGAACCGTTACAGTTATGTCTTCAACAATCCGTTGAGTTTGACCGACCCCAGCGGTTACAAGACGGTGTGTAAACAGGCCGATCAGCGTGGTGGTAATGAAGTGTGTACTGAAATTACTGAAAGGCAATACGAAGGCTTGTTGGCTATGGCCAATGAAATCCGTGGTAAAGGATTGATGAATGCGCCAATCGACGATATTGTCTCAGGTCTTGCCGCCGCACTTGAAGGTGTATCAACTTGGTCATTTGATGCTGATGGTGGTGGTGGCGATATTGAGCAGTCAGTGGCAAGTGATGAGCCTACTGAGGAACAGGCTACTCCATCACCCTATGCGGGTTTGTCAGTGCAGCAGGCCAATAATCAAATTGCGTCGAGCATCAAACTCGATACTAAGCAGCTCATCTTGGAAGTGGCTTATACCATGGAACATGTGGAGTCATTAGACGGTGAATTTGGTGGTAAGGGCTTCACCGCTGAATTGACACTGACATTTGGTGGCACCAAATATGATGTGAACAATGGAGCATCATTGATTTATCCTGACATTAAGGCATCAATTGGTAGAGCGGGTTTGTCATTTGAAGTTCAGTTGGCCAAGATGAGTGAAAACGGCTTTCAAATAAACTCTCTGGGAGAAGTTGCTGCGAGTTGGACACTCAAAGCGGGTGGAGGTATAAGTGACAGCGACACAGGCAGTAGTATTGGTGTCAGTGCCGCGTTTGATAAAGACAAGTTTACCACTGGTGGTAAAGTCTGTGGTCAAGGCTCGTGTGTCTCGACAGCAGGTGGCATCACGCATTTAGGGCAGGGGCGGTTTAGCTTTATCGCTCATCAGGCCGGTATGGGTTTTAAAGGTTAAGTGGTTTTGACCAAGGAAGGTCGAATACTCGTCTACGTCATAATAGCTTTGGCGTAGACGAGGTTTTAACCTCGTGAATCTAAATGTTATCGGCTTATCCACAAGCTGAATAGCTATAATAAAGCGGCTCCAATCAAATTGGGTTTTATTTCATTATTTGAAAAATCGCGATGATCCGACACCTCGGTGAATTCGCGTCTACGGCACATCTGCTCTGCCGTAGACGAGGTTTCAACCTCGTTGAGAATAACTGTAACCCTAATTTGCTCTATATGATCAGAGTCAATAAAGCTAAACATTTTACTTTATTATTCATTGCTCTAATATGTAACCAAAATTAGGGTAAAGTAAGGCGGCTTATTTCTATTATTATGCAAAATTTATTATCCATACGTTCTTATAGTACAAAAGCAATCCGTCACTCACATCACTTTAACCAGTTGGTTTTGCCTTTGCGTGGAGTGATAAATATATGTGTGGGTCGCTTCAGTGGTAAAGTGGCACCCGGTGAATGTGTTGTCGTTAAAACCAACGAAGAACATTTATTCACTGCTGATACTGAAGCTAGGTTTGTAGTGGCAGATATGGATAACCTTCCACCGAACATTTCATCTTCACAGTGTATTGTTTTTGCGCTTAATGCTTCCCTTAAGAGTTACTTAACCTTTATAGAACACCAACTAGAAAACAAAATAAATACTCAACTAGAACAAACGATGTTTGAAATGTTTCATTTACTGCTTGCTGATCAACCTTTATTGCCAAAAGTCGATAATCGCATTGGTACCGCTATATCCTTCATAGAACAAAATATTGCAGAGCAACTGCAAATTAAATACTTGGCCAAAGCGGCCTTTTTAAGTGAAACCCAATTTAAAAAGCGCTTTAAGCACCATACTGGTATGACTGTGATGAAGTATGTAACAAAACTGCGAATGGAAAAAGCGCAAGCTTTACTGACACATACAGATTACCCGTTACAAATTATTGGTGAAAAAGTAGGCTACAAAGAACTATCAGCCTTTAGTCGGAAATTCTCACAATACTTTGGCCTATCACCAACTAAGTTTAATAAGTAGGTTTAATAAATAGGGTCAACAAATAGGTTCAACAAATAAACTGAGTCTGAATCGTTAACGATTGCGTCCTTATTGTTAAATAACCCCTTCATAATTAGCATACTATTTCTGTCCTGAAGTCATCACACGCAGGTTTCAATATGGAAAGTCATCACGACAATTTTAAAGGCGTTTTTGCTATAATTATGGCCAGTTTTTTATGGGGAACAACCGGCACCGCAGCAAGCTATTCCCCTGACGTAAGCTCTCTGGCAATTGGTGCATTCTCTATGGGGGTAGGTGGCGTATTACTGGTGATCACAGCTCGAAACCAGTTATTTATAGATTATAAGCTGATCCTTTCTCAATCTAAGACGTTATTTTTAGGAGCGGCTTGTGTTGCTATTTACCCATTAGCATTTTATACCTCAATGCGTTTGTCAGGAGTTGCCATTGGCACTGTAGTCTCTATAGCCACAGCCCCTTTTTTTGCCGCCATGCTTGAGCGTCTAATTAGTCAAAAGAACATATCGCTGCATTGGATATTGAGTTTTGTCATTGGCGCTATAGGTATTGTTCTATTAGTTTTAGGTAAAGACTTGGGTAGTCATACTTCTGACAATATTCACCAGCAAAGTCTTGGTATTTTGTTGGGGTGTATTGCAGGATTAACTTATGCAGGTTATTCATGGGCTGCAAGGCGTTTAATTGAAAGTGGTGTGCATTCAAAATCGTCGATGTCTGGGCTATTTGGTTGTGCGGCGCTATTGTTGCTTCCCTCATTATGGTTTACCGGCGACAACTTATTTTCAAGCTCAACTAATATTTTAGTCTCTTTGTATATGGCAATAATCCCAATGTTTTTAGGGTATCTATTATTTGGTTTTGGTTTGAATTATGTTGATGCAAGTAAAGCGACATTAATCACCCTAATTGAACCATTGGTTGCAACGATTTTAGCCATTTTCATCATTGGTGAAAGGTTTAAAACGATTGGCTGGGTAGGTGTGGTTTTAGTATCGCTATGCCTATTGATGCAAACATTTAAACCTCAAAGCCAAGCCAAATTAGCCATCGAATCAACTTAGTTAAACTTTTAGTATCTCAACCCAAAAAACTTATGAGGCATTGTGGAGGCATTGGGGTCATGGAGGCATTGGAAGGCATTGGGGTCAAGTATCTTGTTCAATATACAACGTTTAAAACACTTGATTATGAGGCATTGGGGTCAAGTATCTTGTTCAATATACAACGTTTAGAGGCATTGGGGTCAAATGAGGCATTGGGGTCAAGTATCTTGTTCAATATACAACGTTTAAAACACTTGATTATTGAACAAGATACCTGACCCCCAATCCATTTTTTTGTGGCTGAATCAGACATATTTCACAGCCTCACAATTGACTTAATCCTTAAATACTTTCATGTTGTAACTTGTTTGATAGCGAAAATTTACAACTAAAACAGTTTTATAAAACGACTAATTAGACTCGCTTTAAGTGGTCTAAGAGGGAAAACCTGTTTGACTAATGTCTAATTGATGGATAATCAGCTACTAAATCACCTGTTTGTTCTCCTTTATCAATTAGTGAATAGACATCATCAATATCAGTTGTAGTGAGTATATTAATACCGTAGTAGCCATCTATGGTGCCACCTTCGATACCACAACCTAAAGCGTGAATTGCTTCAATGATCTTTTCACTAACATCATTATTTTTGAAAAATAACCAAATTGTGCTATTTCCAGACTTTTGTATTATTTTTTCTATTATATATTCGTTTTCATCAACTTTTTCTATTGATACCAAATCGTCATAGGACAACTCGTCGACAAAAAGCGGTATATTTTTCAATTTGTAATAGGGTCCTTCTTCGTCAAACCATAGAGTCTCAGTAGAAAATTGGTAATTAGCCATTTGTTCTTCAGTTAATTGTATTGTAATTTTGTGACTGGTATTCATAAACTTTAATCTCATTCTATTGTTGTTTATTAGGGTAATTAGTGATAGGCGTTCACTAAACTATAATCTGTCTTTACACAGACCGTCTACGACGCTTTCATTTGAAATTACCCTAAATATTTCCAGTTACCTAACATTTGATACTGTAACCCTAACGACTGCTGTATTGGTTTGTGATCGGTGCTCCTCTTTATGACAAGGATTACATAATAGGCTAGTATTTTTTGTTGAGTCTTCTCCACCATCTGCCAACCTTTCCTTATGATGAACATCTCCTCTATTTTCTGGTATTTTATCTCCATTTTCTAATTTCTTACCATGCTCAACATTTTTCCCGCACTTATCACATTGAGCATCACCATTATTTTTCTCTTTATTTTTTTCCCAAGTTTCTTTTTTTACTTTGTCAGATCTAGTTCTTTTACTGGAATTTCTTTTAATACTTAGTTGCGCAGCTGCTATTGCGGCATCAGCTGACCAACCAGCATCCATCAAATCTATTGCCACCTGTAAAGTATCATTTCCACTTGGACGAAGCGATTTAGTCGCAGCCTTTACAAAAGCCGAAAAGCTTTTCGGACGACGACCATCAGGGTCGCCATATTTATAAGGATTATTATTCGCATAAACATACCGATTAAAACTATGAACATCCCTAAACCCAACCGGATCAGGCGAATAAAACACCCCAACCGCCGGATCATAATACCGTTGTTGCATGTAACTCAAGCCTAAATCAGTATCAAATTTGTGACCTGTGTAACCGACATCGTTTTTCGGGGTTTCTACCGTCTCACCAAAGGGCAAATTATGTTGACGGCTGCTGCCTGAGGTTTGTGGCGCAAAGGCGTCTTCTGAGCGGGCGATGAGCTTTTTGCCGAGGTAGATGTAGTTGGTGTCAAATCCGTCTTTGTGTTTGAACAGTAGTGTGCCGTCTTGGCTGTACATTGAGTAGCTGATGCCCGTGGCGTCGGTGGTTTTTACCCGGCGATTGAAGCCATCATAGGTATAACGATTGGTGCCAGTGGCGCAGGCGCTTTGGTGGGCGAGCGCCGAGCAATCAAGCTGATTGGCGCGGTTAAAGCTGAACGTGCGTAGCTTGTTATTGGTGACATTACCTCGGCTGTCGTAGTTGAAGTGGTAAACCTCGGTGTTTGCACTGTTTTTGATTTTATCGACGCGGTTGTTTGTGTGGGTATAGGTTAGGTTGGTTTTACCGACATTGTATGCGGTGATATTACCGGTTTTATCATAGCTGATACTACCTACATGCGCGGTGTTGGTGCCCCATCGGCTGGTGATGGCGGTGAGTCGGTCGAGGCCATCGTAGGTCATGTTGCTGAGGCTGAACGCAGCTTTGACACCGCTGCGAATATCACTCATGGCTGAGGGCAGTTGGCGACTGTTGAGGGTCATATTGTGGACAAAGCCATTGCCATAGTTGAAGCTTTTCAGCTGACCTGCCGGGTGGTATTTAGCGGCGGTGGCGCAAAGGCGTCTTCTGAGCAAGCGATAAGCTTTTTGCCGAGATAAATATAGTTGGTATCAAAACCGTCTTTGTGTTTGTTTGGGTGTCGGTTAGGTTGGTTTTACCGATACTGGTTTCCATCGGGGTCAAGTATCTTGTGAGGTTGTGAAATAAGTCTAAATCGGATACGTATTTTGAGGGTGATCATGCTGTGTCTTCGACACAAATCGCGGCAGAGGTGGTCCGACACATCGGCGCTTCGCTGCTGCCGCTCCTACCAGTTAACAGGTACTACAACAATGTGCCTAAATCGGACTTATTTCACAGCCTCTTGTTCAATATACAACGTTTAAAACACTTGATTATTGAACAAGATACCTGATCCCCAATCCAGATCCAGACCCCCAATCCTCATATATTGCCCTAGTTGGCTGCATCATCCATTTGTTCTTTATCAGATATTGAGGTTATTCTTTAATTTGATATTCAAATTTCATATTGGCATCTTCGATAATGGTAGAGACCTGATTTAAAAAATGGATACCAGTATCATCTGGAGCATATTGGCATATTAATCTTATCAGTATTCCACGACTTTTTGCATCAGGGTAGGTTTCCAACACCTCATTGCTTTCAACAAAAGATAAATAAGTGTTTAGTTTTTCCTGTATCATTAGTAAATGTTCGTTTTCTTTCCACTCCAGCGGGTCGAGAATAGTTAATATAACCAGTCCGGTTGAATTTTCAATACCAACTACATCAACTACGCTCGCTTGCTCAATAGACATCTTTAGCCCTCCAATTTTATAAATTTAGTAGATTCTCATTTTTTACGCCTGATTTTCACCTGCGTTGGCGGGAGCTTTGTCCCACCTGGATATCCCGGTTTACCTTTACCAACAATTGTCCCCCCACTTTCGGCTATTTCAGGAAATGCCTTGGTTTGATTTTTCGTTAAAGACGCGGTGCTTGAGGCTTTACATTCAGTACATTCAGTATTTCCTGCCGTATCTGTTCCGATCAAGTCAATCCGAGTTTTTACACCACTATTTGTTTTGACTGTTACCTGTTCTTGTACATTGGATTGTGTTTGTTGTAGTTCATTCTTAACTTTGTTCTCCCAATCTGCACCAGCGGCTTTATTCTTTTTCAATTGAGTTGACTTGCTAGCTTTTTTTGGTACGTAATCACCCGGGTTTTCAACTATATCCTTTATTAGCTCACCTAGCGCAGCCCCTGCCTCTCCGTCAGACTTATTTTCACCAGTTGGGTCAGTATACTTATATGGGTTGTTTGCAACATAAGAGTAACGATTAAATGTATCAACTTCTCCAGTAAACCCAACCGGATCAGGCGAATAAAACACCCCAACCGCCGGATCATAATACCGTTGTTGCATGTAACTCAAGCCTAAATCCGTATCAAATTGGTGACCTGTGTAACCGACATCGTTTTTCGGCGCTTCTACCGTTTCACCAAAGGGCAAATTATGTTGACGGCTGCTGCCTGCGGTTTGTGGCGCAAAGGCGTCTTCTGAGCGGGCGACGAGTTTTTTGCCAAGATAAATGTAGTTGGTGTCAAAACCGTCTTTGTGTTTGAACAGTAAGGTGCCGTCTTGGCTGTACATTGAGTAGCTGATGCCTGTTGCATCGGTGGTTTTGACGCGGCGGTTGAAGCCGTCGTAGATATAACGGTTGGTGCCAGCGGTGCAGGCACTTTGGCTGGCTAAGGCAGAGCAATCGAGTTGATTGGCACGGTTAAAGCTGAATGTGCGTAGTTTGTTATTGGTGACATTGCCTCGGGTGTCGTAGGTGAAATTGTACACCTCAGTATTTGCGCCGTTTTTGATTTTATCGACGCGGTTGTTTGTGTGGGTATAAGTCAGGTTGGTTTTGCCGACATTGTATGCGGTGATATTCCCTGTTTTATCATAGCTGATACTACCTACGTGCGCGGTGTTGGTGCCCCATCGGCTAGTGATGGCGGTGAGTCGGTCGAGGCCGTCGTAGGTCATGCTGCTGAGGCTGAATGCACTGTTTTGCTTGTCTGTCAGGGCGCTGATGTTGCCTTGATTGTCGTAGCTGTAGGTTTGATCGATGGCTTTGACACCGCTGCGAATATCACTCATGGCTGAGGGCAGTTGGCGACTGTTGAGGGTCATATTGTGGACAAAGCCATTGCCATAGTTGAAGCTTTTCAGCTGACCTGCCGGGTGGTATTTAGCGGCGGTGGCGTAGGTGCCTGCGGTGGTCGGTTCACCAAAGGCATTCGGGGCGAAGGTGAGCTTTTCATCGCCGGGAAAGGTCAGGCTGTCGAGTGCACCGATGCTGGTGTAGCCGTAGGTAAGCTTGAAGTTTTTACCGTCAACCGCGAGGTTTTCGCTGGTGAGTAAATCCGCGCTGTTATAAGTGTAGGTTTGGACGGTGTTGACCGCGTTGAGCGTTTTTAGGTTGCCTTGATTGTCATATGTGTAGGTTAAATCCGGGCTGGTGTCTGGGTAGTTGACGGTCTTTCTCGCGCCGAGGTTATCGTAGGTGTACAGGGTTTTGTCAGCCGCCGGGACTGTCGCTTCATCACAGGTATTGACCGTGCCACTGGTGCCTTTGGCGACCCACTGGGTCTCACCGATGGCGTTTTTCTTTACGGCGGTGGTGCCGGTTTCTGGCCGGACAATTTTACACAGTTGTTGCTGGCTGTTGTAGAAGTGATTTTGGCTGATACCGCCTTGGCTGATGGCGGTGACGTTGCCAAATGGGTTGTACGTTTGGCTGGTCACCACGCTTTCGGGTGAGTCAATTTGGGTCATCGCTTCGGTTTTGGGCTCGCCATAGGCCAAATACGTGGTGGTGGTTTTGTGGCCTTTATAATTGGTGACCGCCACTTTATTGTCACTTAAATACGCGGTGGTTTCTGAGGCATTGGTGGCGGTTTGGCTGGTTTTGGTTTGTCGTTGTAAGCCGTCGAAAGTGTATCTGATGCCTTGGCTTTCAGTGGCTGAGGCTGACGGGTAGGCTTTGAAGGTCGGTTTGCCATAGGCGTTAAATTCGGTGCGTTGATAACGGTGAGTCGTACCGTCACTTGCTTTGATTAATAGCGGCTGGAATAGGGTGTCGTAATAGGTTGTGGTGGTCAGGTTGCCTTGGGTTTGGCTGCGTTTGTACATGCCAGTGACGACTTTGCCGCCCAAGTCTTCGGTGCTGACGAGACCAAAGGTGTAGGTGGTGTCGAGCCAAGCGGTGTCTGTCGGGTCGACTTTGGTGACGCGACCCATGCTGTCGTAGCTGTAGCTGGTTTTATTACCGTTGAAGTTGGTCACTGCGGTGGTCCAGCCATTGGCATCAACCCCGAGGGTGGCGGTGATGTTTTTTGTGGCGTCATCGCGGTTGGGTAAGGTGATGGTTTGGGCTTTACCCCGGGTGTAGTTGCTGAATTTTTGCCAACGTGATGTGCCGTTGTTCATCGGGGTATTGAATTCAACTTCGGTCAGGTTGCCGTTGGCGTAGGTTTTGTGGCGCTTGACCCAAGTGCCAAAGGATTTCTCCTCGTGAAGTAAGGACTTGTAGGCGTGAGTCGCGGCGTAATAACTGGTTTCGCTCACCGTTGTCCAGGTTTCGTTATCGGCAGAGATTTCTTGTTTAGTCGGTAAATTTAACACCCAATTGGTGGTGTCAGGGGTGATGGTGGTGCGGGTGTATTGGTTTAATTCGTTGGCATCATTGCTGCCGTGGGTTTTCGTTGGTGCGCCATAAATATTGAACGCACTGTAATCGGTGGTGTAGGTATTGTCGTCAGTGCCATGATACAAGGTCTGTGCGACGCTGGACTGATTGGCACGGTACAGGTGCGGGCGGTTATTTTCTCTGAGTAATGAGACATTACCGACTCTTAACCCTTCTACCCAGGTGTTTTCAATCCGTTTAAGCAAGGTGGTGCCATTGGTGTCGTAATAGTCGGTGACGAAGGTTTTACCGTCATAGGATTTGGTCCAGTCACGATTGAAATAGTGCACCGCTTTGCTGTTGTCTGGGGCAATGACGGTAGTGGTTTTGTAGTCGAGTGCGTTGATGCTGGCGGGTGGTGTACCATCTAACTTCCCGGTGGTTTCGCCGACGTATGACCCTTCTTTTTGTGAGTAGCTGTACTGCCACACCATGGTGCTTAGGCCCGGACCGCTTAAGGTTTTACTGGTCAAACCGACGGTGGCGTAACAGTGTTGGTACATTCTGTCACCGGTGGTTGACACATAAGTTCCGGGGACTTGGCTACGGCCATGAACAACGACATCCCAAACAAAGGTGCCCTTGACGCCATTGGGATGGGTGATATGGCCAGTGTCTGCACTGGCGGTGTAATTGCTGGCGACACACAGGTCTTCTTTACCATCGGCAATGCGCGGTGAGTTTTGTGATACTGAACTTAAATCATATTGCCAGAAGGTCTCATCTGGGCGGATGACTTTGCTCAGGTGAGTGATGTGACCGCCGCTGGACGTGCCATATTCATAGGTCCATGTGCGTGCATTCGCGGTGACTGAATCAATGAAAAAGGTTTCGTTGGTATTGGTACGGTAGGCCACGGTGATGGTGCGGTCGGCGGCATCGCCTAGGTCTTTACCGACGATTTTGGTCAGGCGGTTGTCGCTATCGTAATGATAGGTGACGGTGTTACCGAAACGGTCTTCGACGGTGGAGACCTGCATAAAGGCGTGGAATTTTTTGGTGATTTTACCGCGAACCAAGGGTATCGTTTGCACCAGCCGATAGCGGTCGAAGGTGTACATCACGCCTTCAGGTGAGGTGGCTTTGAAACCTTCAACATCAAAGCCTCCAACGTTGACGGTGATGCATTCCACTCGCCAGTTATCTTGGGTGACATAGCGGTATTGCTCACCTGTCCCCAGCTGGGGTGAGGCGAGCAATTTACCACTGGTG
>CBDIDQ010000087.1:0-23338 GCA_965277695.1 Alteromonadaceae bacterium | reverse complement strand
TCAAAACGTTGAGAGTCGCTACTCATTGGCTGAATTCCTTTAACTGGGCTGTCGAAGTGTGAGTTGAGATTTTAGTTGAAAAACCAAGCGAAAACAGCGGCGTCAGATAATGACCCATTTGCAACCTAGGTGGCTGGCAAAGATATGTCCTGAGGTTTTGATAATACCGTTATTAACCATTATTTTTATCGGCTGCTTTTATCGGCTGCTTTTATCGACTGCATTTATCGACTGTTTTCATCGAAAGTGTTAATCGAATGTTTTAGGAGTTAAATTTATACAAAGCTTTTACTGGGTTGTAAAGAGATAATTTGCTTTTCGTCAACAGCGGATTTATCCCTAGAACAGATCATCAATATCATAAATAACGGCGAACATATTAAATGTGTCTAATTTAGTAGGTGGTGTCGTTTAACGAATTTTTTGCATTCATTTTTACCATAAACATTTTTATGGTGTTTCATTTCTCTGCTACTGTGTTATTATCGCCATCATGATTTATTTTGGCCACTTTATTATTATTTTAATGGGCCAGTCGTATTAACTGTATCACTGATATAGGTTATACGGACTCTTTAAATAAAAATAGTGACCGGGTAGTGTGCAGGATGAAATCAACAAAAAACCAACCAGTAAAAAAACGGCTTAAGCAAAAAGCGGCGAATAAAACGCCGTTAACAGCGACTCAGTTGCTTGAAAATGCGTTGGCTTATAGCGCCGAGCAAGATTACAAAAAAGCCATTAATGGCTATAAAGCATTGATTAAAATTGAGGACGATCGGCGTTGGCCTGTGGCATTGGCTGAATGCTACGATTTGAGAGCCCGGCAATTGGCTGACAAAGGCTTATTTGTTGAAGCGCTGGCCGGGTTTAATTCGGCTGAGCAATTGACCGGGGTTTTTCCTGATGTTGAGATTGCCGCGTTATGGTGGCAAAAAATGACTACTTCAGCTGATTGTTCAGCCTCTTTTGGTCAATCAAATCGCCTCAAAATGACTCAGTTTTATCATCGTCATCAGGCTAATCGGCAGGTTTCAGCGCTACTCGGGCCGAGTGTAGCTGTGGCCGTGTTGCTCAATGATAAAGCGGTGATTGACATCATCTGTGAGCAAAGTGTGTTGTGGCAACACAGCTTGATTGTTAGAGACGTCATGGACGCTTGGTGCATAGGCGATGATGAAAAGGCCATTTTGACACTTAAAAAATTACCTTTTCGCTCTGCGTTTCGAGATTTAGCCATCATCTTAAAAGCACTCTTAGCTGCTGATGCCGAGTTAAACACAGCCGAGTCGCTGATTGAACAGCTTGATAAACAGTCGGTATTTTATGACTTTGCTATTAAGTTGTTGTCAATTTATCGCTTTAACTCTCGTGATCAACAAGCATTATTAGCAAATCATTCAGCTAATCAGTTGTTGTTTACGGTCAAAGACTGGTCTAGCCATGACATTAAGTTATGGAAGAAAGCGCAGCAGTATGAAGAGGCCAAAAATCGGAGTCGTTATAAGCTGGCATTACAGCTATTTAATCAGGCGAAAGGGTTTTTGACGCCGCAACAACAGCAGCAACAGTTGGCGGCAATTTATATGATGAGTGAGTTTGATTTTGATGATCCTCGTTTCATTGAACTGGATAAGTCGGCGCGTTGTCGGGTTTATGCTTTGCAGCAGTTGCAACGTCAGCATATTGAAATTGAACTTGAGGGTTGGCAGCTGTTTATCAAATACTCAAGACAGCGAAACGGCTCAGCTGAGGACAAAGAACAAACCAGACAAGTCATCGCTGCCACTTATTTACATATGGCTGAACAAGCTCAAAAGCTTTCACCGCGAAGAGCGGGGCATTTTCTTCGCCATTGTGTTGCCGAGTTGCCTAACGAAGCTATTTATCAACAGCTATTCGATGGCAGCAAAAATTACTCGCTGGATAACGAAGTTGAGTTGCTTGAACAAGCGATGGCGGCTTTTCCTGATAATTTGTCATTTTTAAGATTGGCGATGCTCGGTGCGATTGACAGAGAAGATTTTGATAAAGGCATTGCGTTGGCTGAACAATTATTAGCACGAGATCCACTGGATCGTGCGGCCAAAACGGTGTTGATTAACGAGCTTTTTAATAATTGTCGTTATTTGCTCGAAGCCGAATTGGCGATGACAGAAGAGCTGTTGGGCCAAGTATTGAGTTATGGGCCGTCAAATGAGCAATTGGCGCGTTACCAGATTTTGCAGCTCCTGCTCAGCTGGAAAAAACTAGACAAGTTGCAAGTTAAGCATTGGATCAGCCAAGCGACGACAACATTGAAAAGCACATTGGCTGTTCGTTTGGGTTTATTGGTTCATGGCGACATGATTGGTTTTAGCAACGCTGATGCGACAAAACTGCTGGGTCGGTTGGCGAAAGAGGTTGAAGTAACAGACATTCAGCAACTGCTGTCGTTTGCTATTTACTTGAATGCCAATGATATCGTGATTAATTCATCGTCATTTAAAGCCTTTCACACCTTGATCAAAAAATCACTGATTGAATCGACTGAGAGTAACTCGGTACTGCAATGTTGTGAATGGTTATCTCAACTCGCACTTTATGATTTACTGAGTTTGGTCACTGAACAGCGACTGCAAAATCAAACTCAGCAACGTAAATATCTCTTTGAGTTTTATTGCGATTTATTCAAGGGCCGAGGGCGATCCGGCCATTTTGGCGCAACACTTACGCTGTTACTATTTTATTGAAGTATTGTCTGGTTTGGCGTCAATGGCCAAGGCTGATGGCGATCTTGCTGCTGATAATAAAATCAGGACATTTTTATTTCAGGTAGAAGTGAGTACTCGAATGAATGCTTTATCAGATGATGATTGGGAAGATCAAGATTACGAGCATGAAGATCAAGATTACGAGCATGAAGATTGGGATGAGGAAAAGCTTTTTCAAGCGATATTTGTCGACGGCGTAGAAGAGACGATTGTTGAACAAGGACTGGAGGGCGCTGAAGAGGCCGAGTTTCGAGCGACGATAGCTGAGTTTCAAGAAATGTTAGCTGATTCAGATACCCCGGTTGATCGCAAACCTGCGGTTGATATGTTTGAACAAATTGGTATTGAGTTACCTAAATTACCTTTTTAGGAGGATAAAACCCATGGATCCATTCACTTTGCTTGGTATTGCTCAAACCGCTGACGATGAGCAAGTAAAAGCCGCTTATTTTGCCAAGATAAAGCAATTTAGCCCAGAGCATCATCCGGCACAATTTAAACAAATTCAGACTGCTTATCAACAGCTTAAGAAATTCTACCGGGCGAATAAAAATGAGTTTGTTGCAACCGCCACAGTGGGATCTACCGCTATTGCTCGGTGGCTTGGTGATTGAAAACCGACAACGACCTAACACAGGTCAAGTGCTCAATTTATTGGGAAAATGTAATAACTATGACAACAAATGATTTTCAAGGCTTTGACCTTCAAAGCAATAACCTTAAAGACAATGACCTTAAAAGCAGTCGACAGCAAGTGATCGAACAGTTTGCTGAATATATTGAGACCGCCGCTGTTGAGATGAATGCAGAAACAGACATTGAGTCGAGCCAAATGGCCGACTTGTTGAGTTTGTTTCAAGAATTGGCGGTGTTGAAAACGGAAGTGAAAACCCAATCTCGCCAAGTTAAAACTGCGTTGGATGAGTTTAAAGCGGTGTTTTCGAGCTTAAACGACAATCAAGCCTATTTACAGCTAACCATTGATAGTCAGCGACAACAGCATAATTTGCAAAAAGAACAACATAAAAAACAACAAGATAATCAATTTTTGAAACCTTTACTGCTATTGCTGGTGGGGTTATATGACAGGCTGAGTCTGTCGATTGCGGCAATGGATGAAGCTAAACCGACGGGCTTTTTGGCCCGCTTTAAACTGCCTTTATGGCAAAAACTGCAAACCGCTAAACAAGGCCAAGAGATCACGCTTAGGCAATTGCAAGGCATTTTTGATAGTTATCAGATTGAAGCGATTAACTGTCTTGAGCTGCCTTTTGAGGCGACTTGGATGAAAGTGATCGCTATCGATAATGACCCTGAGGTCGAAAATAATGTCGTGACCGCCGAGTTACACAAAGGGTTTTTATGGCAGGGGCAGTTATTGCGTCTAGCCGAAGTTAAAGTTAATAAACAAGTTATAACAGGAAAAAATCCATGAGCGAAGTTATTATTGGTATAGATTTAGGCACCAGTAATTCAGAAGTGGCGATCATCGAAGCCGGTCAGTTAATTGTGCTTAATGCTGAACTAGATCACAAAATTTTGCCCTCCGTTGTCGGGTTAAATGTCGGGTTAAATGCAGGGTTAAATGATCAAGAGCAGCTGCTGATTGGCACCCCGGCAAAAAACCAGTATGCCTTACATCCAGACAAAACGATTAAGTCGATTAAGCGTCAAATGGGTGAAGATACCCTAGTTGAGCTGGGTGATAACTGCTATCGTCCAGCTGAGATTTCGGCGATGATTTTGGCGCAGTTAAAACAGGTGGCACAACAGCATTTAGGTCATGCGATAAGCAAAGCGGTGATCACTGTGCCAGCTTATTTTTCTGATGTGCAACGTCAGGCGACCAGAGATGCCGGTGAAATTGCCGGTTTGGAAGTGGTGCGAATTATTAATGAGCCGACGGCGGCAGCATTGGCTTATCAAATTGACACTGATGAGGATAAAAAAGTACTGGTTTACGACCTTGGTGGCGGTACGTTTGATGTATCAGTGGTGTCGTTGGCGCAAGGGGTGATTGAAGTGCTGGCGAGTCATGGCAACAACCATTTGGGTGGTGATGATTTTGATCAACAGATTGTTGCTGCGATACATCAGCATTTGCAGTCACAGTCGATTGATATTAGTGATTCACCAATTGCACTGGCGAGAATTGAAAAGCTGGCAGAGCAGGCAAAAATCACTTTGTCGAATCAGCCTTTTGTCACTATTGAGGCTGAATATATTACCCCTGAGCAGCATTTGTCTTTTGAGTTTTCGCGTACGGAATATGAGCAACTGATTGACCCTTTTATTGCAGAAACCTTAGAGGCTATTCACACTGCGTTGAAGGGAGCCAAAATTGCTGGTGATGATATTGATGAAGTGATTTTGGTCGGTGGGAGCAGCAGAACACCTTTGGTGCATAATCGCCTGAAAGAGGTGTTTGGTATGGTGCCTCACAGTGATATTGATCCTGATTTATGTGTGGCGGTGGGGGCGGCTATTCAGGCGGCGAATATTGCTGGTCAATCGGTTGATTCGGTGCTGGTGGATATTACGCCTTATACCTTTGGCACCAGTGCTTTGGGAGAGTTAGCAGGTATGCCTTACCCTCACTGTTTTACGCCGATCATCGATAAGTATACGCCGTTACCGGTGAGCAAAAGTGAAGTTTTCTATACCATGTATCCGGGTCAAGCGGTGGTGGAGATCCAGGCTTTTCAGGGTGAACATTATGATGCCATGCAGAACATCGCACTTGGCGAGTTTGTGGTTGAAGGGTTAGATAAAAAAGCGCCACCGCAAAGTCCGTTAGTGGTTACGCTTAATTTGGATATTAATGGCATTCTCAAAGTGACGGCGATGGAAAAGCACACCGGAGTGAGTAAATCGATCACCATTGATAATGCTATTTCGCGCTTTGAAAATGAAGCGATGGAAGACGCCAAGCAGCGAGTGCAATCTTTCTTTGATGCGCCGGACTTTGCCCAGCTTGAAGGCATTAGTGAAGGCATTAGTGATGATGTGGTGCTAGCGGCTGGTGTTGAAGATAGCAGTGATAGTGGTCAATTCTCTCACCAGCAAACCGTCACTGCGATGGCATTGGTTGAAAAAGCCGCGCGTTTGCTCGGTGCTGCCAGTAGTGATGACAAAGATGATTTGGTCGACATGAGTGAAGCTGTCACCGATGCCCTGAGCAGTCATAATACCGGAGCGTTAGATGCCGCCACCGGGCAATTGAGTGATTTGATTTATTATCTGGAAAGCTAATGGATAGGTGCCCTAGTTGTAGAGCCCGGGTCAAGGCATTACCGCAATGCCAACGTTGCGGCACTGAGTTGCAGTGGTTACGACAAATCGAAAAGCAAGCTCGGCAGCGGTTTATTCGCTCAGTGAACAGTTTTGAGCAGCAGGCTTTGAGCCGGGCGATAATTGAAGCTGAGCAAGCCATTCAATTGGTTCGTTTGCCGCTGTATATTTATTGGCAGCGGTTTTTGTTGGCCAATTGATTGGTGTGGTAAGAGGGTGTTTGTGGGGGTTTGGGTTTGTGAGGGGTTGGGTGGTATCGGGTGATTTACGGTCGCCTAGGCTCCCTTACGCGAATAAATTCGCGTCTACATGGGTGCGTTGTTCGGGGGCGGTGGTTTATCTTTTTCGTAGACGCGAATTCATTCGCGTTTTTTCGTTGATTGGTAGTATCTGCTGAACGTTCCCACAAAAAATATTTGATAATATTAGCATGGGTCCAATCTTGACACATCAACGGTTAAGCGTGTCTAATATAGCCAAATCGTTTTTCTCTCTGGTCGCGTAGTTAGCGACCACAATCAGAGTACGTAACAACATGACATTTCCGTATATTTCTCAAATTCAAGTCAATAATTGTTATACCTATCAGGACTTTGCCATTCCGGCTAAACCGCTTGAAGGGATTAAGCATATTGTACTGACGGGTAAAAATGGGTCTGGAAAAACCACCATACTTGATGGGGTTTCGAAGTCAGTTGCTCAATTTGAATCGTATGGATTTGGAGTTAAGGCTGACAATGATAATGTTAAGCTAAGCTTAGTGTCTCCTGATGATCATACATTTGGCGGCCAAATTACCGATGAAAATATTTTCTCCTACTTCAAAGCCCACCGAAAAGTGGTATTAACCGACGTCAATACAGTCACTAAAGAAGAAGACTTTTTAACAGCTTTACAAGAGGGCGATGAAAAGCAAAATTTTGTTTCCCACTTCAAACAATATCTAGTTAATAAAAAGGTCTATGAAGCCTTTGATTACATGAAGGATAAAACTGCCTCATCAAATACTAATAAAAGTTTCTTTGATCACCTGACCGAGGTTTTGCGTTCTATCTTTGACGATTACGAGCTTGAACTAGAGTTCGTTCAGGAGAACTTTGAGTTCTACCTAGTGTTCGCCGATGAACGGCGAGTAACGTTCGATCAGCTTTCAGAAGGTTTTTCGGCTTTTCTTAGCATTCTGATGGACCTGCTGATGAAAACCGATCTTATCCGCAAGGCGAAAAAAGACTATAGTTTTGAACCTGAAGGTATTGTTTTAATTGACGAACCGGAAACTCATTTTCATCTGTCGATGCAATATCAAATTTTACCTTTGCTAACTAATTTGTTTCCTCGTATTCAGTTTATTGTCGCCACTCATTCGCCAGCGATTATTTCCAGTATTAAAAATGCCATCGTTTATGATATCAGCTCTAAAGAAGAGGTTTCTGACTGGGTGCTTGGGAGTAGCTTTTCTGAGTTGATGATTAAGCATTTTGGTTTGGATAATGAGTATTCAGCAATAGCCGATCAAATTATTAGTGCGGTCAGTCAGGCGGTTAAAGCCAAAGACGTCGATAAACTGCAAAATATTTTGACTGAAAATGAACCTTATCTAACCCCTTCGTTAAGACTTGAAATCGAGAGTCAAATCATCCATTTGCAATCGAGTGTCGGTTAGTATGATTAATATTAATCGAGGGGTAGAAGCGCCACTCTCGTTACAAACCGATGAAATACAGCGTTATATTGATGAAGCGGTGGCACATGTAAACGATCCAGATAATCATCAAAAGCCAAATAAACCTCAGGCTTATCGCAATGCTGATTTATTGGCTGCATTTGACCGAGACTTTTATGGCAAGTGTTATTTGACCGAGATGAAGTATGCCAATTCATGGGCGATGGATGTTGAGCATTTCATTCCTCAGTCAGAGCGAGCTGATTTGGTCTATGAATGGTCGAATCTATTACCTGCCGACCACCTTGCCAATATGATGAAACCAAGACGAACACCTGTCGGTGGTTATTTGGATCCATCTGAACCCGCTGACGATGTTGAAGTGGCGATTAATTATGCGTTGTCACCTTTTGGCGAAGAACCCTATTTTGAAGCGGCTGATGCAAATGATCAAAAAGCCGTGAACAGCTGCGTTTTATTAGACCGGTTACACAACGGTCATGATAATAACAGCACTAAAGCCACCAGTGATTTACGTCATGCTATCCGTAAAAAGCACACTATGATCCTCAGTAAAATTATTGATTGGCGGACTCACGCTGATGGTTCACAAGAGAAGTTCCAAGCGAAGAAAGAGTTAAAGGATTTGTTGTCGCGTAAGGCGTCATTCACCATGTTGTGTCGTTCGATGCCCGCAGTACAGCAGTTGCCAGCGGGGTTTTTGGATTAGGCGTAGATATTTGATCACCCATTAAACGCAAAAAAGCTCGAACACTGTTCGGGCTTTTTTAATTGTTAACTGTTAATTGCTAACTATAAAAGGATTAACAACCTTTGTTAGCAGACAACCAATCGCTAGCGGCTTTTGCTTTAACGATACCGTAACCGAAGTATACGTCTTTGCCCGCAGTACCAGCATCTTCAGCAGACGCTTTAAGCGCATCACGGATGTCAGTGCCTGAACAAGTTGGGTGGTTAGACCATACCAAAGCAGATACACCGGCAACACCTGGAGTCGCCATTGAAGTACCACTCATGAAGCCGTAATCGCCCGATTCGATAGCAACAGTTGCTGTAGAAGAAGCAACTAATGCTGAACCGTCTTCCATTGCTGCACCAACAGCTGGGATAGAAGTGGCGTTGCTAGCAGCATCACCTAGAGTACCAAAAAGCATGCCTGGTTCGTTGTTATAGATGATAGCGCCGATACCGCCGCTGTTTTCACAGTTTAATACTTTGTCATGGAAAGAAATCACACCACGTTGGATAACACAGATTTTACCGTCTGCACCAGCGTCAACCGCTTCACCTGTGGCGAAATCATAAGTGTTACCAGATACTGTACCTGAGTTTTCCATACCCGATGAAGCATAACTTGTACCGTCAGCACTCATGCTAGCAGTCGTTGCACCGCCCGCAGGGTAAGTAGAGAACGTGTTAACACCACCGGCTGTTACTTCAACACAGAAACCGTCTTTGGTTTTGCCTTTAGTCTTACAGCTAGGGAACTGTGAGAAATCAGCGATGTTGTTATCAGCGTCATTTGCACCAACCATCATCACTGACTCATAACCAGCAGGGTATGAACGAGTAGTGTTGCCATCGTTACCCGCTGCGGCTAGTACTAAACCACCGCCAGCAGTGAATGATTTAAAGGCGTTTTCTTCGGCACGGTTAGCACGACCGCCACCCAAGCTCATGGTGATGATGTCTGCGCCGCCAGCTTCACATTCAGAAGCTGCTTTAGCCAAATCAGAAGAGTATCCCCAACCTGCGTCGTTGAATACTTTAACAATGTGTAAAGGGTTACCTGGAGCCATACCGATAACACCAAAACCGTTATCCGCAGCAGCAACAGTACCAGCTACGTGAGTACCGTGTGGGCCGCCGTCGCTATTCCAGTTACCTGTACCAGAATCGTTAGAGCCAGTGATGTTGCTCCAATCGAAGTCGTTGTTTACGCCGCCAGTTTCACCAGCAGAACCTGCGATACCTGAATCGATAACACATACTTTTTTCGCGCTACCCATGTTCAAGGTCATTTGATTGGCTTGAGATTGATAGATGGCATAAGGGGTAATTTGTTGCGCCGTTGGGTCACCAGCGTCGTCGTTATAAAGGCTTAATAATTCGCGTTTTTCATCAGCGATGATGTATTCAACATTTGGATCTGAACGAAGTGCAGCGATGGCAGCTTTATTACCAGTGAAAGCAGCGGCACCCATGCGGTCCATTTTCAGTACTACTTTACCGCCAGCGGCGTGTACAGCAGAGTGGATAGTCGCTTGAGCAGCAACAGAATGACCGATAGCGCTAGTGTTGTCTTTGTATTTTACGATGAAGCGTGAATCATCAGCGGCAGAGGCGGCTGTAGTGGCTAGGGCTAAAAGCGTGGCGACTGACATTTTACTAAGAGTTGCTACTGAAATTTTGCTTAAAGTTGAGTTCATTGTTCGAAGTACCTTCATTTGAGTTTGTGTTGACTTACGTCTTGTATGAGTTTGATGTGAGCTTTTATCTATATTGATTAAGCTTCTTATTGATTTTCTTACTGGATTTAGCGTTGCTGGTAAGGATTCGTTCCTGTCCCCTGCGCTAAATCTGGGTGTAGAATACGTCATGATTTACAACTGTGCAACATGTTTTTTGGTTGTTTTGCTGTTTTTTTCGTCTCAGGTTAACAAAAATGGTCAATTAGTTAACATTTGTTTCTTATTTGGTTGCACTTCTGTTTGTGTAAATTATTGATTTAAAACAACTATTTTCAATATGCCGGGCTGGAAGCTGACGGATTGGCTATTTGTTGAAAAACTGCAATAAAAGGCATTTAATTAGCATTTTATAATAATGTTATTAAACCGTAGGCTTTATAGGGTGATGTTAATGGCTATGTTAATGGTAGCCATTCATCGTCTCGACCAAAAAGTGGAATTATAGTGACTGGCTTTTTGATATTCTTCGGCTCTGATCGCCAAGAAGTCGATAAAGGTGCGTTGAATTAAATCCTGATAGGCGCTTAACGGGGAAGGGGAGCTTGATTGCTGATGCTCACCATTTAGGGTTTGTGCCAGCGCGACACCACCATAATAGCCACTGCCCATGGCTGAGGTGATGCCATAAGAAGATAGCGGATCGAAACTGCACGCCGCATCGCCGACCGCAATCCAACCTTCGCCGACGCAACGATCTAACGCCGACGAAAAAGCACTAGTACGCAGTAAGGGTTCATCAGCTGCTAAACTGGCACCTTTGAGGCGTTGGTTAAGTGATGGGATCTGTTGTGATAAGGCTAACAGTTGCGCAGCGGTTTTGGCTTGAGGCAGGTCACTGTCAGTAAAATAACTCAGTGTCGAGTACTGCTGATTAAAGGGGGCGGTATACCACCAACCATTTTCGCTGCTTTGGATCAGCACATCCTGAGGCGGTGGTGTCGTACAGGTGCTGTGGTTTATGCGGCAAACACAGGCGACCAAACCATCAACCCGACGACTTTTAGCTTGTTGGCGTTGTGCGACTATTCTGGCTCGCCCGCTGGCATCAACAATCGCTTTGGCCCGCCACTGCTTATTATTGCCAGTGACTCGCCAACGATATTCACCGTCAATCTGCTCCAGCTGCTCTAGCTCAAGCAAGGGCGTCTGCCAGTAGTAATCAACCCCCGCTTGTTCAGCCGCGACGATTAACATCTGATCAAAACGTTGTCTGTCGAGCAACCAGCCATTGCCATAAGGTGTGGCTAAAAACTCGCGCTGATAGTGTCCTTTGTCATCCCACGAAACCTGATAACCTTGCATCGACAAGTGTTGATCAGCCTGAAACTGTTGTTCTAGGCTGAGCTTGCGCAAAATGTTGATGCCGCTTGGCGGCAAACATTCGCCCACTTTATTGCTGCCCTGAGCTTGTCGGTCGAGCACGGCGACGCAAAACCCCAGCCGTGCCAGCGTCAGTGCTGCGGTGGAGCCGGCGGGACCGGCACCAATGACTAGCACATCTGTGGTGACTAGCTGGGTTGGCTCAGGTGATTGGCTTGGTTCATGTGGTTTAGTGCTCATCGCGACCATAAACCTTGCGACCAGATGGATCTTGATCGGCGGTATTGTCGTCAGTTTCGGCAATGCCGCAAATTTTGTTGAGTTTGCGAGGTTTAATCGGTTTATCTAGGCGTTCGAGTGCCAGTAGGGCTTTGAAGCTTGGATCACCATCGGTAAGCGCAGGAGCGACTTCGGCTTCTACCCACATGATTTTGGGAATACCCAGTGCTGCATCAGCATGTTTGACCTTATGTTTGCTGACGATGCCGATTTTATCCCAGTTTTGTACCATACCGTTGATTTGGTCTTGATAACTTCCGGCAAAGAATCGTAACCAGTCTTGGCGATAATCCATATGTTTAAGCCGTTGTCCGGTGGGCAGGGCTTTATCTTCAAGGCGTTTTAACGAGCGGTGGTTCATCACCTGATTAGGTACTCGTGCTGACCAAAAACTGGGTGTGGGTAAATATAGCGCCGTATCATAGCCTGAACGACAACTGGCTTCGTCAGTTTGCCACGGAACGCCCATAAAGCGGGTAAGGGTGCCCGGACCGCTAGCGTTAAACATTTCGGCCAGCGCTTCGGGTGGTCTGAGTACTGGACCAAAATTATCTCTGGGCTGAACGCCTGCTGGTAAAATGTTTAATCGCAGTGGATCGTTGGCGTCTGAGGTATCCCACATTGATAGGCGACGTAAAAACCAAGTTAATTCGATGCCCGGATGAAAAGGACCGCCGAGACATTCAAGCAAGTTGGTGGCTGTCAGTGCGGCAGGTTGTTCAGCTAGCGGCAGTTGTTCTAGGGTTTTGGGCGGATGACGATATTGTTCGTCGTCTTTAAAGTTGCCATCGGCCCATTGTTGCAATTGGGCGTATTGGGTAACGGTGACACTAAGATTAACTAGTGGGGTGTCATTGAAGTCACCGAAGGCATCACCATAAAACGGTGGCTGTTTAGCATCTCTTCGCAGGGTGTCATTGGGATCTCTAAATTGCTTGAAAATATATTGGCGTAACGTTAGGTGGCTGGGGTCGTTACTTTGCAATCGGGATAATAACGCCGGGTCATTGAGGTCGCCGGGGGAATTTTGGCCAAACATAAAGTAAATGCCTTCGTTAACCGCCTGATTTTCGACTAAACGGTCGAAAATTGGATGAATATCACGCCAAAATTCAACGGTTGCTGGTGGGGTTAAAATGCCTTCCTGATAAAACAGATTCATCACTACATCATACATGGTGACAACACCGCGCAATCCGGGGGCAAAGTTAGGTGGGGTAACGGCGACCATTGCGGGTTTGGCGACAAACTCTTCGTCACCATTACCGTTGTTGATAGTGATTGTTGCTCTGACTGGGCCGTCGCTGACATCATCGTGCCAACCGTCGTTATTCGCAAAAGTGACGGCTTGAGCACCACTGACACTAGCAGAGTGACCAAAACCGCCGAGCACTTCGAGGCGGCCTGCGTTATCTGTTCTGAGTTCACCAAGTGGCACAACTTTGCCAAAAAAGCTGCCGCTGTCGAATTGGTACTCAGGTTTGCCGTGTTGATCAACACCGCTGATACGACGCTCTCCTGAGTCAATTAGCAGGTTTTCTTCGCGCTCAGTCCAATTGGATAGGGTTTTATTGCGTAAATAGCAATCCAGCGCCATATCACCAAGGTCCATGGCGTTTTTGAATTGGTAGTTAATCGCTTTGCGGTTGGCTAAATGCACTTGCCATTCAATCCGAGTATTGTCATCGGCGACGATCTCTTTGACTACGGTGCCGTCAGCGGCGAGGCCATAAATTCTAAACTTGGCGGCTTGGCGTTTAACCTGGCCTTTGGCATCTTTGAAATGAAAACCCTCTGGGGCGGATTCTCCCGGGGCTTGTGGACCGACATAATAGTGATCAGGTGAATTACCCACCCGAGCAATGCCGATGGCTGGATAAATGGTATAACTGGTAATGGTGGCTTGATTCATTGTTGCTCCGTCACGCTGTTGTTTTTAATAGTTATCAATAGTTTTTAATCGTTGTCTTTTGTGCCTGAATAAATAAGGTAGTTGTTGCTAATTATAAAGCAAGGATAAGGGGGATTTTTTGTTTGCTTGCTTGTTGTTTACTCAAGTATTTCACTTATTTTTCAATAACCATTAGGTTGTTATAGAAAAATAGGCTTTGACTATATTGGGGCAAATTAAGGTTACAGTTATTCCTCAATGGTCACGAGGTTGAAACCTCGTCTACGGTAAAAAAGGCACGTCGTAGACGCGAATTCATTCGCGTTTTTCAGACAACTAATATGTAACCCTGTTTGCCGCTGCCTTGTGTGTGCCAGATGATGCCTTTCTTTATACCTTCATCGAGTTTTTGTGTTATCGCTTGGGTTGCAAACAGTTGGGGATAGCGCATGACATGTTTTTGCAACCCGGTTCTTTGCTTTACATAGGCCAAAGCATATTCAAGCACAAAGGCTAGGCGGTCACGTTGCAACAACGATGTGCATATTCGATTGGTCGGTGTGTTTGGTGCTTTATTAGTGTTGAAGTCTTTGGTGTTTTTAATGGTAAGTAGATTAGTGTCTTTTAGTACGTGGCTTTCCTCGGTGTCAGTCACTGTTGATAATAACTGGTCTAAATCAAACTCATGTTCTTCGCGAAAGTAGTTAAAAACAGGTTGTTGATACGATGTAGCGGCATAAAAAGCGCCTTCAATCGGGATTGGCGAGCTGTCGTCGTATTCCATGTTGTTAGAGAACAGCATTAACTGGGTAATATTGGCGAACTTTCTGAATTTTTTATTTTGAAATCGTGTTTGCATTCGTTTGTGTTCTGCCAGAATGCCATCAGGGTTGTTGGGTTTTTTCACTTCAATAAAAACTAGTGGCATTCCGTTGATCAATAAAGTGATGTCAGGACGAAATTCTTCATCATCTTTTTTGTAAGTCAACTCGGTGACTACGTTGAAGGTGTTGTTATCAAAATTGTTGAAGTCGATGAGCCGAGTGCCAGATGTAGCGATGAGCTTTTCGTAAAATACTTTACCAAGATCTTCATTTTCAAGGCAAAGCGATATCTGATCGTAGCACTGGGTTACATCGGCTGGTGATAATTGAGGGTTTATTTTTTCGATGCTTTTGTTAAATATATCAGTAAATATATTTGTTGATAAATCCCACTTGATTGTTTTGTCTTTCAAAGACAGATAGTGATAACCCAAGCGGATTAAGTGAAGAATAGCGGGTATTTTGACTCTTGAATCTTCGTTGCGTTTCATATTTTAAAGCATTCCTTTTTATTGTTGGTTTTTCGTACGCTTTAATGTACAAAATAATCATACATGTGTCTAAAACCACAGGATACCATATTTTTTGTCGATGGAAAGTCGCAGGTGTTGTAAATAGGTAGTAGATCACCTCTCTCATTTGCTATTAGCGTAAAATAAAGTCAAGAGCCATTATTCAGCGGATAGGTCGACTACATGGATGCAGAGCAATGAAGGGAGCAATTACCGAGAGCTTCAATGAAACCCATCAATGCGGTGAAAATGTCTACAATTTCGTCGTTTATTGTTCGATTGTGATGGGTTTCGCTGAGGCTCACCCATCCTACGCTGAATAGTTACAACGAAAACTCATTAGTCCTCAGGCGGGTTGTTAGTTACAATAAACACACCTTTACGAGGCAGGCGGTTGCTTGCTATTTGATCAATGCTTAAGACAGGTACTAATGAGATTAACCAGTGAACAATTGATGGTGATCACCACTGAAATTTATCAGTATGACGAAAGTGCTCAGATATATTTGTTTGGCTCGCGGGCGGATGATAACGCTAAAGGGGGAGATATCGACTTGTTAGTGGTGTCAACTAAGATTGATTTTTCGATTAAATTAAAAGTGTTAGCGCAGTTGATGATTAAGCTTGGCGAACAAAAAATAGATCTGGTGCAGGTAAAGAACAAAGATAAGGCATTCACCCAAATAGCGATTAGTGAGGGAATATTGTTATGACTGGTATCAGTAAACAACAACAATTAAAACTGCTGTTAACTGAAAATATTCAGCATTTGAACAAAGCAGCGAAACAACTTGCAGTGTCTTTTGAGCGTTGTCAGCAGCTTGATATTAGTCAGGATAATTTAACACTGGATGAACAAGAAAGGTTTGAAGCATTGACCAGTCGCTTTGCCAGATTAGCCGATATTATCATGCAAAAAACCATCCGCCTGATTGAGCAAATAGAACTGGAAGGGACTGGTTCGTTGCTTGATCGAATCAATAAAGCGGAGAAAAAAGGCTTTATTGACAGTGCAACCCAATTCATTGAAATAAGACAATTACGAAACAGTATTGCTCACGAATATGATCAGGATTCGTTACAGCAAATATTTAAAAACTGTCTAGATTACACGCCTGCATTGCTCGGCGCTGTTGATAATATTAATCGCTATATAACAGCGCATCCTGAAATCGTTACCTCATAAGGATTAAAAACCAATTAAAGTATTGAATTTAATATCGACTGGCATTTCTCATCAATTTTGAAAAATGCACAATAGCTTGTTACGCTTTTTTGCTGTCTAAAGCTCGATGGGCGACAGCAGATAAAATTAACGTTCTCTATTATGTCAGCCTAAAACAAAAGTTTGTTTAATACCACTTCACTATCCGGCACCCCAGCGGTATAAACCTCTTTTATCCGCCATCTTTGCTCACCCTGTTGATCTTTGTCTTTTCCCAATAAATAGGTATACCCCCGATGAAACAGCTGTCCGTCGGGTTTGAGGTCGGTGAATTTTAAATTAAATAGGGTTTTGGCTTGTTGCATCTCAGTTGGGTCGAATTGCACGGCTTTAATATTGGGGTGGAAGGTGCTGGCATAGGCTTGGCTTGCTGACAGAGTTGTTGTGGGGATTAGGTTGACGAATATTATGCTCAGTTGAGCTTGGTCTGATTTTGCGGTGTAGCTGTTATAAACCTGCGAAAGGGTGGTTAAGGTGGTGGGGCAGGCACTGTCACAACCGGGATAACCAAAATACAGTAGCATATGCTCAGCTTCGATGCGGTTGAGGCTGGCTAGGTCCACTTGCCGATCTAGTTTGACCGGAAATAACGGCATAACCAGCATCATTAATACGGTGAGGGCTATTAGCAAAAAGCCGACTGCGGCTGGTGGATGTTTGGTTTTATTCATTGACCTATTTATTGACTTAGTTATTGACTTAGTTATTGACTTAGTTATTGACTTAGTTATGGGTTTTTTACCTGATTGCGTTTAATTAAATCAGCCAGATAATGGCGCACATCAGCTAATACACGGTCTATTTCAGCGGGCTGGCTGGTATCCATTTTATGGAGTATGTCGAGGATATTCTGGCTTTGTTGTTTGTTTATCGCCAGCAACTTGCCGCCATCATGGTCGTTTTGTTGCACCCAGCTTAAGGTGGTGGTACTGACCTCGATGTAATCTTTGAGGAGCTGTTGGGCATTTTCTAGCTCTGCACAAAGTCTTGGCGCGTCCAGACGTCCGCTGTCTGTTAATGTCGCGCAGTAATTAGCCGCCGCTCTGATACCGGATTGCAGGTAGGTTAATCCAAGTTTCGCCGCCTGTTGTTCAAGTGCGTTTAGTTGATAACTGATTTTTTGTAATCGCAATCCCGTGTCACCCGGTGACATCGGGCGATGATTAGTCAGAATGGATTTGTCGATACCTTCTATCAGCAAAATGCAGCCTAGTAACTGCTCTTCTGCTTGGGCAACAAAGATGAAAAACTCGTCAACATCGGTGTGCAGCAGGTGGGCTATCATCTCAAGATTAAGATTCTCTTTGTCGGTGATGGCTTCTAGTTGACGAATATGGGTGCTGTCACTGATGCTGACTAAAATACGCTCAACCACTTGCTGATCGTTAACAATTGGCTGCCACGAAAAATTGAGATATTTGTTGCTCAGTTTGCTGCGCTTGCAACAGTGCTCAACCATCAATGAACGCTGCTCAGTGAAAGTCGACAGCGGACTGCCCAAACAGGCGTCCAGTGTCGCTTCAAGCTGTGATAATCGGTCAACAGATAAGTCGGTATCGTGGAACAACACCGTCATGGCTGGTTGTCCGGCAATACTTGAGGTGGCTAAAATTTGCGTCGAACAGGCTGAGTATTGCGGGTCAATGGTTTTATCCCGACCAATGGTGATCACCGCTTCTGAAATGTTGGCAAAGATAGCGCCAATTTCGTTGGCGGTTTGGCTCAGCAAGGCGTTTCTTTGTGTTACTTGCTCGTCTAGTTGCGCGTTGACCGCAGCCATGCCTTCAAGCGCATTTTCACTACGTAAAAACGATTGCATACTGTTGTAAGTAATAAAACACAGTAACACTATCATTAATACCGCCCAATACAGGTGAGTGGCAAAAGCATCCCATCGACCCCAGTTAAATGCGAGTATGGGCATTCCAAACGCTTCAATACCTACCGATTCGCAATAAGTGGCGGTTAAATGATGAGTCATAACCAAAGTCAAACTAGAAACCGCTGCAAAACCATCCCCGGTAAACTAACAAAAATCCCAAGCTCATAAAGTAAACCAAATGCGCTGTCGGTGCGCCCAACGTCTGCTGAATATAGACAATCTCAACTAGGCAGCTGACACAACCGATAAGAATACGGTTTATATAACTCCCTTTAAAGTAGTGATAACCGATGAGCCCAATCAGCACAGCCAAGCCGCCACCGAGGTAACCAAATAAATAGTGGCCATTGTTTTGCCCGCCTAAAGTCGCCAGCACTAACCAGTAAAAGGTGATTAGAATTAACATGATGCGATCAGCGCGAATAAATTCGCTGATGAGTTTGCCGCGTGCGGGCTCGGGAAGACGACCGGGATCACGACAAAAAAATGGTTGCCAGTTAGTCATTAGCGCACTTTTCTCTGGCGGGTTTTTGGGACTCAAGCTGCTCATTCACTGCTCTCTTGCTGGCTGTGGCGATCTGAATGTCTGCGCCCAGCCAATTGTACAGGTAAGTAAATATTGGTGATAAAAGGGATAAAGCCATTGTCGTTAATATTGTCGTTAACATTGCTGTTAGCATTGTTACCAGATAGTGCAAGGGAGGCTCTGCCTCCATGTCCGGCGAGTAATTTTTGCATCGAATCCATGCCAAAACCACGTCCTGAGTGCAATGATACTTTGTCGGCGGTTGAGATCCCCGGGGCAAAAATCAGGTTGGCAATTTGTAACGAAGACAATATGGTGTCCTGCTTAATTTCGCCTGCGGCAATGGCCTGTTGACGAATGGCGTCGAGGTTTAAGCCACGGCCATCATCTTCGACAGATATCACCAATCCATTATCACTGAGTTTTAATCGGCAGCTGATCTGCCCAGTTTGCGGTTTGTTTTTTTGTGCCCGCTCCCAACCCGATTCAATGCCATGATCCAGCGCATTGGTAATGATATGACTAAAAACACTTTGCAGTTTGTTGACCACTGAAGCGCAGATCAGAATATCGTTGGGATGAATGAAAAAGTTGGCTACGGGTTTGTCTAGATCACGCGCCAGTGAGGTCATCGAGTGAATGGTTGGTGCCAGTAATACGGTGAGTGATTGCGAACCGAGTAAAGTGAAAAAAGTCTCAACTTCATCAATTTTTTCATCTAGCTCAAGCTGTTTACCTGGCTCAAGCTGTTTACCTAGCTCAAGCTGTTTACCTGGCTCAAGCTGTTTACCTGGCTCAAGCTGTTTACCTGGCTCAAGCTGTTTACCTGGCTCAAGCTGTTTACCTGGCTCAAGCTGTTTACCTGGCTCAAGCTGTTTACCTGGCTCAAGCTGTTCATTAGGCTCAAGCTTCTCCAGCAGTGCGGCGGCACTTTTTTCTCGGATCAGCCAATGATCGTCGGCGAGATTGCTTTTTGCCCTGCCAAGTTTGCTGTTGATGGTTTCGTATTCTTCGATAATGTCGAGACATTGTGTTAGATGCGGGCGCAAGGTTTGTGGAAACCACAGTTTGCCAGCGTGTCGGCGTAGTAAGTCGTATTCATTTTCACAATCGTGTAATTGGTTGGTGATGGGCAACAGGCCATGGTTTCTGGCGGTACATTTGATGGTGTGGATATTGCTGAACAGGGTGTTGATCACGGTAACATCTTTTTCTGGCGTGGTGTCTAGCAGCTGGCGGTTTTCATCAATGGCGCTTTTGGCTTGACTAATAAATTGATGAAACTGCTCACTGGGAACCGCTTGAATTTGGGCGATAATTTGCAACTGGCGATCTTTATGACTGACTTCATGCTGTAATGCTTTCATCCGGGTGATGTCTTCAATAGTGACCAGTAGCTGTTCGGTCTGCCCTGCCTGATTGAGTACTGGCTGCCAGTTAAAGGTTAAGGTTTTTTCTCCCTTTCCCCCAGCTAAGGATAATGAGCGACGATTGCACTGGGTGATTAACAAGTGTTTGTTGAGATAGAACTTCATTGCGTCCTTTCCCAGTGCCATATTCAGTATCGAGGTGGTTTGCTCGATCTGAGTTTTAGTGGCATCACTATTGGCAAACAATAATGTCATTACTGGCTCTGCGGCAATTTTGTTGGTACTTAATATGCCTTCAAGATAACTAGAGTATTGGCGGTGAACGGTTTTATCCGGATTGATTAATAGTAAACCCACTGACAGGTTGTCGAGCATATTTTTTAAATTATCGGTTTTTCGTGCCAGTTCTGCGGTTCTTTCAATCACCCGCTGGTTTAAGCCTGTTTTGGTTTCGTTCAGTTGCACCTGTAAGCGCTGGCTGGTTTTGAAATCGACGATATGGTTGCGAATGATCAGGGCAAAAACGATATTGGCAGTGATAAAAGCCACCATATGAAAAGCAAAGGCATCCCACAATCCCCAAGTATATAGCTGTACTTTGATACCAAAAAGCACCGTGCCCTGACTTTGCAGCCAGCTGAACAGCAGATAATAAATCACGGTGAAAACGATGAAAATCAGTAACGGTCTGACATCCTTGTAACGGGTCAATAGGTAAACTGAGGCATAAAAGGCAAAATGAGGTTCGATGTAACCTGGCTGCTGGAGCACAAATAGGCCACCAAATAAACATAAACATAGGCAAAATACGATTTGTCTTGGCAGACCGAGCAGCATCTTGTGGCTGAGCAGGGCGGTGGCGGTGAGCAGTCCACCGCCAATAAATCCAAGCAGGTAAGTGGCAAAATAAAAACTGATAAAAATGCTGGTAAACCAGTAACACCAAATGACCTTGAGAATAAAGCTGTCGTTTTCTTGTAATGTGACAGTCCAATTATGTTTCAGTGATGGCGGTAGTTCAGCACGTTGAAAATAAAAGAGATCACTGAAAATCTGCTGCAAGGTCGGCATATAAAGCGAAGACTCCGAATAACATTTTTAGGTAGTTTGTTAACATCGATCAAGCTTTGTAAAAAAACGATTTAAGCTTGTCCATAAGCGTAGCCTATACTCAAGTTCGTGCAACTGAATGGGATATTGCTGATGGCATCTGCTGATTTGAATTTGTTTCTACTAATGATTATAGCCTTGTTGGTTTTATTAATACTTACTTTGAGCTTTTTCATGTTCAAATCAAGACGTAATGAGCAACAGTTGACACAGCGGTTAGTGCAACAGGCAACGACTTTAAGAGATGAAATCGAACAAAGAAAAAATGCCCGACAAAGTGCTGATGTACTGATTGAGTCGCTACAATATACCGCTAATTTTAATCATAATATTATTCAATCAACCCACGATACCCTATTGGTTTTAAGTACTGAGGGGCAAATTAAATCAGTCAATAACGCCTCACTTGACTTACTCGGTTACCAAGAAGAAGAATTAAAGGGACGTTCAATCAGGCAGTTGATAGCGCCACACCACCGAGCAAAGCTGTTTGATGGCGAGCAACTCACCAGCGAATTTAAGGACGGTTGTGTTCGAGGCTTGGATATTGACTATACCAATAAACAGGGCGGTTATATTTGCATGTTGTTTTCAAGCTCGGCAATGCACGATGACAAAGGTCAGTTGTTGGGCATTGTATGTACCGCATTGGATGTGACGGGACGTCACCGGGCCGAGCGTGAGCTTAAAGACAACAGAGAGTGTTTGAAGGCGATTATTGATAATACTGTTGATGCGATTATTACCATCGATCAGCAAGGCTTGATTGAAACATTTAATTTGGCGGCAGAGCGAATATTTGGCTATCGCAGTGCAGAAGTGGTGGGAAAAAACGTCAGTATGCTGATGCCTGCTCCGCACAGTAAATTACACGATGAATACCTGCAAAATTATCTTGAAATTGATGAAAGTCAAATTATCGGTGTAGGCCGTGAGCTTGAAGGTAAAAGCAAAGATGGTCGCTTGTTTCCGATGGAGTTAGCCGTGAGTGCTGTACAGTTGGCGGACCGACAAATTTTTACCGGTATTATTCGAGATTTGCGTCGCAGTAAAGCGGCTGAAAAAGCCGCTTATCAATTTGGTAAAACCCTCGATAGCATTTTTCTTAATCTGCCAATGGGCATCGCTATTCTCGAAGGCCCACAATTTCGTTATCTGCGGATCAATAAAACCCTCGCCGATTTACATGGTTTGCCTATTGGCAGTCACTTGGGTAAACCGTTGGCTGAGGTGATACCCAATGCCGAACGCGATATTATCCCGGAGTTGACTGCGGTATTGACGTCTGGTCAACCGATTTTGCAGCGAGAATCGAAGATACTTTTACCCGGTCAGTCGGGTAAATCAATTTGTGTGCTCGACTGGCACATTCCGGTTAAAGACTCAGATAATAAGATCACTAGCATTGTTTCAGTGGTGATGGATATTAGTCAGTTGAAACAGGCAGAGGATGAGCTGCGTTTACGGGTTAAATTTGAACGTTTGATCAGTGAAGTATCATCAGGTTTGGTGGCTTTGAGCATGGATGAACTTGATCAGGGCATTGACCAGCTGCTGGCGACTATTGGTGCGTTTTGCGGGGTGGACCGAGCCTGTATTTTACAGTTGAGCGAGGAAGAAAAACTGATCAACAATCCTTATGAGTGGTGTGCTAAGGGTGTCGAATCACAACAAGCACGGTGGCACAATCTGGTGCTTGATCAACAGTTACCTTGGTTTGCTCAACATATTCGCGAACGCCGGGTATTTGATATGCCTGATATCAGTCGGTTACCCGGGGAGGCGTCGCAGGAGTCGGCATTTTTCAGTACTGGCGGTGTTCGTTCATTGCTGGTGGTGCCGATGGTTTCCGGACAGCGGATTGTCGGGCTGATTGGCGTCGAAACCCAGCGAATGTCTCAGCGGTGGAGTCAGGATGATCGTTATATGTTGCGTTTTGTCGGTGAAATGCTGGCCCATTCATTACAGCACCGTCAAGCTGAGCAAACTGTCAGGCGGATCCAAAAACTCGATGCCATCGGCCAGTTGACGGGGGGCATTGCCCATGATTTTAATAATATTCTCAGGGTGATCATGGGCAATATTGAATTGCTTGAGCGCGAGTTTCAAGATAATTCTAAAGTCACCAAACGGCTGGCGTCAGCGCAAAAAGCGGCGCAGCGAGCCGCCACATTAACCAAACAATTGTTGGGGGTCGCGC
>CBDIDQ010000086.1:0-9973 GCA_965277695.1 Alteromonadaceae bacterium | reverse complement strand
GCGATGGCGGTTACAGCTGGAAAATGATTGACATGACCGCTTATGCTGACAATTTAATCGACATCTACTTCTTTGATAAAGACCACGGCATTGTGGTAGGCGGCAAAATCACCGATAGCTGCCCCACTTGTGCGCCCGGTTATCCAAAACCGCGTTTAAGCAAATATGAGCAACTTAAAGCCGTAGTACTGAAAACCACCGATGGTGGCGATACCTGGACCAATGTTGCCGAGAATGTCGACGGTTTAGCCTGTGGCGAATGGGGCTGGAAAATCAACTTTATCAACGACCAGTTTGGTTTTATCAGTCTCGAAAACTTTGTCAGTGCAGCGATCCTCAAAACCACCGATGGTGGCGATACTTGGACCCGCCACGACGTTAAAAATGCCGACGGTCAAATCATCAATGAAGACCTTGAAGGCATTGGTTTTATTGATGAAAACCGTGGTTGGGTTGGCGGCTGGGGCAAAGATTTTGCCGGTCTGATGAACTGTTACACCGCAGATGGCGGCAACACCTGGATCAGTGAAGACCACAATAACGACGTCGCCCACAGTGATCCGCGTATCCGCATTAACCGATATCGCTTTATCGGCAATCCGGTGACTGCGGGTTATTGTTCTGGTCAACAGGTATACAAACTGCAAATATCGGGCAATGACAAAAAATCGGCCTTTGCCAAAAAATCAGCTTTTGCCACCTCGACCCGGCTTGAACCGACCCATAGTGGCAGCGCCGCAGACAGCACTTGTTCCAGCACAAATACGAGTACTACGACAGGCAACACCACCAGCAAGCGGGCTTTTGCCGCACCCACGCTACCTGATCACAACTATGATTTAACTTATCAAAAACGTGAGGATGGTGCGGTTGAGATCAGCTATACTTTGCCACAAAACAGTGACAATGTTTTTGTTGGTCTGTGGAACCAGTTTGCCTTTTATGTCAAAACCCTGATCAATGATCAGTCACAAAACGGCGGCAGACAAACCTTGGTTTGGGATGGCAAAGACGAGCAAGGTCAACCGCTCAATGAAGGGGTGTATATTTGTCGTATCTGTGCCGATGGCAGGCAAGGTGCTAGCGAAATGGTGCAGCTCAAAGCCTGATCAGCTAACAAAAATACAGGAGTAAGCATGACAAAACTGGCCAATGTTCTGGTCTACCACTGGGAAGCTTGGCAGGGGTTTCTGATCAGCCATTTAGTGGCTGATCATAACCATTATCAGGCGGCCTATGACGATGATATCAGCCGTCTTGATAATGCCCTAACCCCGAATATCAAGGCGGTATTATTACAAATCAACCTATCCCGCTCGGTATATTTTCCACAACAGCGGGCACAATTGATCAATGATTTACAGCAACGGGGTTTACTGGTGCTCAATGCTGATGTTGACGATATCACCAAAACCAACCTGCACCAGATGCTCCATCGCGCCGAAGTGCCTAATGTCAAAGTGCCCGTGGCGGGCGATGGCGACGAATGGCTGTTTATCAAATCTAACCTTAACTGGGGTGGCGAAGTCGAACAGCGACTACCACCAGAATTACGCGCGACCTTTGCCGACAAAAACCCCCGTACCATCAAAAAATTCGACCATTATTACACCCGACAACGGCGAAACATACCGGCGACCTTATGGCAGGATGACTCTGTAGTGATTGAAAAATACATCGTCAACCCGGAGGACTCCTTTTACCGGGTATACGCCTTTGGCAATGCCATCGTCGTAGTTAAAGCTCACTCAAGCGCACTGGTGAAAAAAATCAGCGGTGATAGCCGAGATTGCAATGCTTTTTACCACCGTGATCAGATCATCAATGAACGTACCCAATTACCCTTTAACCTGCAATACACTATTCGCCAGTTTCTACGCAATATCCGGTTGGACTATTTTTGTCTCGATATCATTCATAATATGAGTGATTTTTATGTCGTCGATCTTAATCTCACCCCTTATGCCGGGGTGGCGCAGCAAACCACCGACGCAACCGAATTTTTAATCGCTGGGGCCAACGACTATTTACGCAATTGATAATCAAAAACAACATTCAAATAAAAACCAATAAAGGAAATTAAACCATGCAAACACTCTCCGTATTAATTGCCGCTTTTAACGCCAAAGACTGGCTGGCGGACTGTATCCGTTCAATTGAAACCCAGCAACTACCCGCTGGCTGGCAGCTGCAAATCCTGCTCGGGGTTGATGGCTGTGACGCCACTTTACAAGCCGCCCACCAGCTTAAAAACAAGACGCTCACCATCGTTTCACTGGCCGAGAATCATGGCACCTATGTCACCTTCAATACGCTGATGAAATATGCCAAAGGTCAGCTAATTTGCCGCTTTGATGCCGATGATGTGATGCTGCCGGGTTACCTTAAAGAGCAAATTGAACATCTACAGCACCACAGTGATATGACCATGACCTGGAGTATTTATACTGACGAAAAGTTACAACCGACATCGACCTTGCCAGCGCTGAAAAATTACAAACCCGAAGGTGGTCGTCATCCTTACGGCTCCGAAGGGCAATTTATAATCAAGCGCTCGGTATGGGAAAACCTCGGTGGTTTTCAGCCTTGGCGTTGTAGCGCCGATACAGAATTCAGAGACCGGGTAAAAGTGCTTGGCGGCAATATCAGCGTGGTCGAAGACTACCTTTATTACCGTCGCAGTCATGCTAATTCGCTGACTGCCCATCCAGATACTCGCTTTGGATCTGAACATCGCAATCAAATTTTTGCTCGTATAGATGAGTACAACAAACAATATGAGCAAGACAACAGACCGCTTAAAATTGAACCAATATGTGGTGAAGTTGATGCAATTTACAATTAAAACTTATGAAACAGCGGTCAGCTCGCGCAATTCCTCGCGCAACTCCTCACAACGTTGACTGAAACGTAATTGCGCCTGTTCACCCCAATTGATTTTGCCGACGTAACGTTCAAGGATCTTGAGCTTGCTTTGGCAGAACCACACCTGTTGCTCAGCAGAGCGCGTTTGACCCGGGACATTATAATTAACTCGGGTATCGTCGGCGAAAGCTCTTTGTTTAACAACAATATCTGGGTAAAACAACACCTTGTGATCGCAGAATAAACGAAACTCCAAGTCCCAATCTTCATCAAAGCGCAGATTAACATCAAACACCGGGTCGCCCAACCGAGCCAAAGTGGTGCTTTTTATCGTCATCGCGCTGGTCAGGCAAGCTGAACCATAAGTCATATAGGGGAAAGACCAGCAAAAATGGCGTGGCTGATTATCAGTAAATACAATACCGCCGTCCTCAAGTACAGATGAACTGCGCAACTGGTTTTCGAGATAATATTCGCCATTGCCAGCAATCATACCAACGTCTGGATAACGATTGAACAGCGCCAATTCTTTGCTGATTTTGCCCGGTAGCCACACATCGTCCGAATCGAGCAAAGCAATAATTTCACCCTGAGCCATGGCAATCGCCTTGTTTCTGGCACTTGATTGCCCTTGATTTTCTTGATAATGATATTTCACTCGTTGGTCGAACTGCCCAACTACCCGAGCGGTATCATCGACAGAACCATCGTCAATCACAATGACTTCAATCGCTTGATGATCTTGTGCCAGCACATTTTCAATCGCTTCGACCAACAACTGCTGGCGGTTGTAGGTGGGAATGATCACGCTATAAAGCGTGGTGGCTGAAAAAAACAGTGGTGATAGGTGTTGTAATAGGTGTGGTGATAGGTGTGGTAATAGATGCGGTGGTATGAGTCATGGTCAATCCTGATGATTTTTATTAGCATACTTTTTATTACTGCTGAGAGCTAAACTCTGCTGGCTAATCAGACTTTGGTAAAACAGCGCCAGTGAGCGAGTGGTTTTAACAATATCAAAATGTTGTTCAACCAGCTGTTTGCCGTTGCTGATCAACCGTTGCTGCAATGCTTTATCTTCGAGTATAGCGCACATACCAGAGGCAATTTCCTCGCTGTTTTGCGGGCTCACCAACCAAGCATTATGTTGATGCACCATCACCTCAGTTGCCACGCCACTAAGGGTAAATATCGAAGGTACACCAGCGGCTAGTGCTTCAACATAAACTTGGCCAAACGCTTCCAGCGCGGGTTCTATCGGCACATGGATAAACACATCAAAGTTGGGAAACAAAGCAAAGATATCCGCTTCGAAGGGCAAAGTGAGATAACTATGTGGTGGTAGCGAGTCGGTCAATTGCCGGGTGATCTGATCAAAGTCGCCACCCCAAGCACTAGCCAGTACCAGCTGAGCATCGGGATAACGTTCGAGCAACTGTTTAAAGGCCGGGATAATAAACTGGATCCCCTTAATCCAATGAAACCGTGACATAACGCCGATAACCGGTCCTTTTCTGGATATTTGATGCTTTTGGCCCATCGCCGTCACTCGTTGCGGTGTCACCTCACTAAATTTATCCAAATCAAAGCCATGGTAAATCACTTCAACCTTGTCCTCGGCGACCCGCTCTTTGGTCACCATATATCGTTTCACTTCCTCAGCCGGGGCAATAATCTTTTGCGACAGTGCATTAATCATCGACACCGATAATTGATATTGCCACAAGTTAAATCCCGGATCGGCATAATGACGGGTATGCAGTCGCATTTTCACCCCACCAAGCAAACCGCCAAGCAATGAGACCATACAGATGAATTTAAAATGGACGTGAATAATATCAACCTGATACTGGCGGCACAGGCGGGCAATTTTGCGTATGGTTTTGATATTAGTCAACAATTTTCTCAAGCGGGCAGCGCCGTCAATGGGGTAATCTAGCTCAATCACCCTAACCCCGGTTGCCCGTAAAAAAGATGCCAACGTCGATCCGCCCATATTAAGGATAACAAAAGTCACCGTAAACTTATCGCTATCAAGGTATTGGCATAACCATTCAAAACTGATCCAACGGTCGGCATGGGATGTGACATAAAGCAAGTTAATCTTGTTTGTCGAACGCATTGTTTTTCCTTTGTTTGCTTATGACTTAACAGTCGAGCCCCTGCCCTGTGGTTGGCGGCTGACCAAAGCGAAGCTGGCTATTACCTGACTCACCGCTGACCAATAGACATTGATGATCTTGATAGAAACTCTCCTGGATCCCCTTCAAATCAGGTCGCGCATAACGCGCAGTAAAACCTAACCGAGATGACGAGGTGTGATTGGGCAAAGAACCATGTAACAGATTTTCAAACAACATAAACTGACCGGCAGCCATAGTACATATCTCGACCCGATCACTGGCAGCGGGTTGCGCCACTTGATTAAAACCTGCGCGATAATTAGCATCCTTAGCAACGGGTCGATGTTCGTAAGCCTGATGATGACTACCCGGCACCACTTGCATCGGACCATTATTGATATTGGCTTCATCAATTGCCAGCCACAATGTCACCCAGTTATCTGATGCGCCCCAAAAAAAAGACTCCTGATGCCAGGGGATCTCCAAACCAAAACCCGGCTTATGAAAAAACTGAGTGCGAAACAACACCAAATCATTACCCAACAATTGTCGAATGGGATTAAGAATTTGTTCCAGCGTACACAGCTCATACACCAGCCGTCGATCCAAATAGCGATCAGTCTCCATCGCCGCCTCAGCCCAGCCTCGATGGCAATCGGCTGTCGAAGGTACCGTCAAGACCTCCCGGATCAAGGCATCACGCATAATTGGGGCTTGTTCAGGGTCAAACAAATTGAAGCCCGTCAGCAAACCATCTCGTTCAAAAGTGTTAATATCAGCCGCTGACAAGGTTTGTGGTGGCGAAAGTCGCAGTGAAGCGGCATTATTCATAGCGGTTTAACCAGTAAACTAAAGGCCGACCAGCCATTTACCATCGGTGGACATTGTTGCCAGACAATCTCGAAATGCTCGGCAAAAACCTCAAGTAAAAGGGGCGCAGTCCAATGAACTGCTGGTACCTGGCGAGCCTGACCATTAGCGTCAAACATCACATTGCTGGTGTGCAGATGCTCTTGCGGTTCTTCAACCACGCTCATCATCATCATCAGTACCCCATCGGGCTTCAAAGTACTGGCCAGTGCTGTCAGTGCTTCGTGCACTCGTCTCACCGGAATATGCAACAAAGAATAAGCGACCCACACCCCATCGAATTGTTCATTAAGCTCCTTCAGGTCAAGCATATTCATCATTACTGTTCGTGCTTGCGGACACTTTTGCTGACAAAGTTGCAGCGCCTGTTCACTGACGTCGATGCCCGTCGCCATAAAACCCGCGTTAACCATTCTGAGCAGATCGGTGCCAGCATTGCAACCGACGTCAAGCATAGTGCCTGCGGGCTTAACAGCCGCAGTAAACCGCTGCCACGCCTCGTCATGACAATCATGGGGTTGATGCCAAAACTGGGCATAGTGGGCCGCCCCATCATCATAAAGCTGCTTTACCGCCGCCTCAAATTCATCGTCATCGGCAAATGAGTGAGTTCGTTTTATCACTGAGTCCTCCTATCATTCTGATTGGCACAGCTGCTGTAACAGCGCAAACTTATCTTTAAAATACTCACCTTCATAACGCCCTTCGGCATTGGCAGAAGCAATGATATAACGCAATCTTTGATCACTTAACGGATTCACCAGAGTGGCAAAATCATCATAATCATAAGTGAATAATCGGGCGACACACTTGCTGGTATAATCGATTTCAGGTGTCCATAACAGCTGACAAAAATCGTCTAACGATTGCAGCCGAGAAAAGTTAATTTGCGCTTCGATTTGTGGCTCTGCCTGACCGAGCGGCTCATCAACCGCAAAAATATATAACCAATGCAAGCAAGTCAGCGGCACCTGATCGAACGACTTTTGCATAAAATGCTGCTGAGTCCCCGTCACCCGGATATCATTAATCACAATCACCCCACGGTCTTTAAACACTGCTGAACGTGCCTGAATGTCATCTCCCTGCGCATACTCTTGTTCTCTTTGTTTAATTCGTTGAGCGACATCCTTACTGCAATAATTGTGGCTGTCGGCAAAATCTTTGGCATCGTCGATAACCATCGGTGAGCGGGGCAATTTCAAATCCACCAGCGATACTCTGTCGGCATATTTATCCGAATTTTGAAATTTTTTAAACACTTGCCAGGCCATCAGATTAGCGCCAGAGGGAGTAAATTTAAGCGGTGGACCAGTGATCACCCAGCGGGCACATTGCGGGGTATCTTCAATCAAGGCGACAATTTTGTCATACAATTTATCGGCATAAAAAGAAACCGCAGACGCAATACCCATTTTCATCGCCGGATAATGACTAAACAGACCATCGCACAAGTCCAATGGCAAAGAGTTAATTGATTTGAGACAAGATAATACCACTGGCGGCCTGTCAGTTGTACAGCCAAAGGTGGGTGTGATGGTGGATGTTTCCAACATAAATTAGATTGCCTTGTTTTTATTAATCGACGTTAAGAATATAGATCATAATGGTGAAAAGGGGGTAATTGATTTTAATGCTTCGAATGGCTTTATTGTGTTTGTGCAGGGACATTTTTACATTGTAGATAACAACATTTTGGCATCGAAAGGTTTGCCACAACCAGACCATTAGCTTAAGCCGTCATCTCAATCAGCGCAAACTCGGCCAATTTACGGGTCAAACTTTGCTGCACTGGCAATAACGCTGCAAATCACCCAATATCTATACATTGTCAATATCAACAAAACTGCTTCCAATAAACAAAATGCCAACCTCGATAGAGCGATAATTGAAATTTTAGTTTGTACTATCATGGTCAGACTGCTTTTTAAAATAGTCAATGTCCCCCTTGATTTATCTCAGTTTACCCATATATAAAATACTTCGCTGATTAATGCTGACACATAATATTAAGGAAAAAAAATGAACCCAAGTGTTTTTCTGAGCCACAATGCCAAAGATAAAAACTTTGTCAGAAAGTTGGCCCATGATTTGGAGTGCCATGGAGTATCAGTGTGGCTAGATGAAGCCGAGTTAAAAATTGGTGACTCTCTGATAGAAAAAATCAGAAAAGGAATTGATGATGTCGATTATGTAGCAGTGATTTTATCGCCAAATTCAATAGATTCTCACTGGGTACAACATGAAGTTGATGTGGCATTAAATTTGCTAATTAATGGAAAAAAAACCAAAGTCCTTCCACTCATGCTGAAGTCCTGTGAACCACCCGGATTTTTATTAGGCAAATTCTATGCTGACTTTACACCAGACGGTGATTATGAAAGTTCATTCAGATTGCTAACACAAAGTATTGGTGTCGTTTTTAATAAATCAGCCCTGCAAGGAGAAACCAATGCGGCCAATTTAATGACAGCGATAGATAAAGCTGATGCCATGAGCCTGCCTTTTTATTCAAAGCCATTTCATCGACCCTTTCAGTATTTGGGCATGTCGGTAGACAAAGCTGCAACTGAAGTAAACGCAAAGCCCAATGAGGTAGGTACTATCATCATTGAAACGGATGAGTGCCATATGGTTCTCTGGGCAGAAGGCAACTTTATAAGTTTTATCGAAGTCGACATCAAAAAAACGGCCCCATGGCAGCAAGACCAAGCATTCGACTCCGAACCAATATTAGGCTGCTTAAGCGTTAATCCCGCAGAGCTGGATTTGTCTAGCCAAAAAACCCATTGCCACACCTATTACGATCACAAACGGAAAATGAAAATTACGGTATCCTGTTCATACGATGATGCGCCATTATCAGCTTCTTTTGGCACTAAGTATTACAAAATGTAATTATGAAAATAGGACCGATTAAAAATCAAAAGATAACTCTTGGTACAGCTTCATCCAAGGTCAAAACTGATGTATTTTCCAACAATAACCTCCTAATTTGCAGCCAAAGCCAAAAGCGACGTTAACTTATTAGAATATCGGTGATAAGTTAACCTTTCCTAGATTTCAATCACTTATCAATTGATTAATACTACAAACCATTATCCCAATCTAAACCCTCACCCATAGCATCAGCGGTCTTTTCCAATGCTTTTTGATGGGTTGTTCCACTGCCATAAATACCGCACTCCTGACACTCACAAAGGTAAAGTGTTTCACTCATTTTATAGGTATAAAGTTCTTTAAATCCACACTGAGGGGCAATCTCCTGTCGCCAATAAAGAACGCATTTTTATTTCTGCTTTAGCTTTTCTTTGCTTAGCATTGCATTCACTTCTGCATTAGCCTGCTTTTGTTCGGCTTCCTGTCTGTTTAACTGTGCTCTAAGTGCTGGATTAAATTGACCATTGACCCAGTTTACCGAATATTATTATGAAAAGTCTTCAAAATATTCTGACCATTCGCCCATCGTATTATCCTCAAAATTAATTAGTTGTTATTTGCTGGCACAGCAGCCACAAAAAAAATTCTAAATTCAGTGAGATAGTTAATCCCCGACCTGCACCTATAACTCGTGGATGGCTAATTTAATCCGTCCACCATTTAAAAAAAAAGACTAAGGAGTAGAACAAATGACCACAGAACCAGCAGCAGAAACCCCGGCAGCAGCAATAGAGAAGCCAATAGAAAACAGCAATACAGCACTCAACGAATCGCCTTCGTCACCACTCTCTTCGCCACTTTCAATGAAAATAGAGACGTTACAACAAACTGTGCAGCAAAATGCCGAGCAGCTGCAAAAATGCTTTGATGACAAACTGGCTTTTGATGCAACCAAGCAACAACAGATAGATTTACTGCACCAAGAATTGGTTGAACATCGGCAAAACCTGATAGCCAAAACCAGCCGACCGCTAGTCACCGGGCTTATTCGGATGCACGATGATTTGGGCCGTTTACTTGACAAATATCATCAAGAAGATGACATCGCCCTGACCCCAGAACGGTGCTTAAAGCTGCTCGAAGGTGTTCAGGAAGATGTCGAAATCTTGCTTGACCAAAACGGCACCATGGCTTTTCGAATCAGCCAAGATGAGTTTGACCCCCGTAAGCAGTCA
>CBDIDQ010000085.1:0-14244 GCA_965277695.1 Alteromonadaceae bacterium | reverse complement strand
GCCCACAGTTGTCGGGTGGGTGGCGCGGTAGATATGCGCCGTGCTGGGTTAACAGACAGCGATATTATGGATTCCGGTGGCTGGAAATCATTGGTGTTTTATCGCTACACCGCACAAACTGAACTGCATCATTCCGGCGCGGCAAAGTTAACGGCGCAACGTCGCCAGGCTAATGCTGTGGATCATTAAAGCGTTGAATAGCGGTAAAGTATGACATTTAGAAACGTCAAACCTTACCTTTTTTGTTACTGAATGGTTTTTTAATGGGGTTGTTATTATAATTGAAGGTAGACTGATGATTTATTAAGAATGAAACTTATCACTTCCATTGATTTGACCCACAAACGCTTTAATAACCAACAAACTATTAGTGTTATAGAGCTGACACAGAAAAACCAGTTCAGCAAAACTGACGCCACGACCATTGTTCAACTTGGCAAAAAATGAATGTGCGACACCAATTTTTTTTGACCCACTGCGCATTGAAATTCCTGACTGTCGTCGTTTATCATCTAAAATCTTTGCCAGCGTCCCCCTAAGCTTGTTATGCGAGTCTTTAAAGGACGCCCCTATATAACACGCTTGCCTAAGACCGCTCATCATCTCGTTTTCAAATAACTTCAACTGTGATGGAATCAATTCAAAATCACCCAATGCAACCCGCAAAAACTTGTTGGGATCAATACTTAAGGCCGAACAAATAATCAGCAATTCAGTCACTTTTAACTTTCTATTGCCATTTTCTATTTTGCCAACAATCGCAGCAGTGGTGCCGACCATCAAAGCAAGATCTTTTCTAGAGATATCAAACGAATCTCTGCACCTAAATAGCAATTTAGCTATTCGTTCATTCAAATCATGATCTATTTTCATTGTTGTTTTACCGTCCACAGGCCCTCTCTTATGTCTTTAAATAGCGTTAGTTTGGAGTTAAATTGTTATAATGACATTTTAAATATAACACAAGTCGATTTTTATGTTACGATTTGAATGTAATAAAGATATGCATTTATTACTTTCCATGCTTTACCTTTTGCTATATTTAGGGACCTTATGCGCTATAACTGGGGGATAAGGTGCCATTTTTTATAAGTTACTCACAACAAAGTCTTCGCTGCCATTTTGTCTTTGGTAAGATTGACAGATGCTAAAGCGCAGCGGATATAGGATATACCTGAACTTATCCGTATGTCACATCAGTTTGGCGCTGATCCATTCATTGATTATCAGTGTGATCAGCTGTACCATAACGCCGCACTTGAGCAGTACTTAAAGCTACACCACAGACTACCGACCAAGTGACGGATCTGTATTGGTGAGACTCAGGAAGACAGTGGTTTTCGTTGGGTTCTCCACTGCGTGTCTCACCAATACTCCATTAATATTTTTACAAAAGTGGTCAGTATTATGTTGAAAAATGCACTTTGTTTCTTGCTCGGGTTATCTACAATTCTAATCGTAAACCCTGCTTTAACGGCAACCAAACAATTAGAGATAACCGGTAGGCATTACATGTTATTGGCGACAATCAAAGAAACTAATCCCAAACTCATGCACATCATAGTGGATTTCAATGTCACCTTAGTTAATCGTTGCCAACAGTTTTTCCCTATTGAAAATATTGATCAACACCCCAGTTATGCTGAACTAGTGAGAGCGGAAAAACTTCATGGCCGTGACAGTCAAGATTATCGCTTAGCGATAGACAATATTGTTTGTCAGTAACAAAACCCTAAAATACAAATCTAAACGGCGCAAAAAAAGCACAAGAGACACGAATAATTTATGACTTTCTTTGAAATGACATATTAACGAAGATAAATTAACCAATAAACAAAATAATAACCTTATTCTCCCCAATAAATAACAATTAGCTATATTTACCACGGTAAATTAAGGTAAAATGCCCTTTCAGCGACAGCTGCCGAATAAACTGACAATAATAAACCTACAACAAAGACGTAAATGATGAACAAAGCTATCTCAACAACTAAACTGACGTGTATATTATGCTGCGTAACCCCTCTACTCTTGCCGGTTCATGCTTCTGACTTACCACCGCAAAAACAGCAAGCGGACCTGAGTTACCCAGCGACTTTTTTTGCCCAATACAAGCCACAAAACGCCCGCGAAATGGTATTACGCTTACCAGGCTTCACCCTAGATGAAGGCGACACTGACCGAGGGTTCGGTGGTAATGCCGGAAACGTACTGATTAATGGCGCTCGACCAACCGCCAAAGCGGGCGGTTTGCAAGCTGCACTCACCCGCCTACCGGCGCAACAAGTTTCCCGTATCGAGATATTACACGGCGGCATAAGCGCCGGAGAAGCCGCTGGTCAAACCATGGTGGCCAATATTATCAGCAGTAGTACGACGACTCGTGGCACCTGGACTGCAAGGGCGAGAAAAACAGCAGGCACAGACATCGAGCCCAATATCGAAGCGACCATCAGCACCACCCTCGGGCAGTGGCAAACCGCCTTTGATGCCGATATTGCCGCAAACCCGAGTTACCGCACCGCCACTGTCGAACAAACAAACCAAGACAAGACCTTAGTCAATAGCTACAAAGAAGCTTATCCAACCAGAACAAAAGTGGCCATTTTTAACGGCGCAGGCGCAAGACAAATCGGTGATGGCACTTTCACCATTAGCGGTCGCTACGCCGCCGATAATTGGCAAGCCGATACCCGTCGAAATGACTATAGTGGCCAATTATCCGACGACGCCGACCGTCTAACCACTATCAATGAGAAACAACAACAACGATTAGGTGAACTTGGCCTGGATTATGTCTCCACAACCGATGACTGGAAACTACACTGGCTCGGCTTAGGCTTGATTAATGACGCCCGCTACCGTTACAAATACCAACAAACAGACAACAATACCAACCCACTCGATTTGGCTTACCGTCAAGACCGGGTGAAAAGTGAATTTGTTGGTCGCGTGACGTATGGCCAAGTCGGCGATGCCCGACTAAAACCAGAATTTGGCGTTGAAGTGGCCAAAAACAAATTAGATACCGATGCCATCATTGCAACGCAAAATAACCCGTTTGAACCTGTATTTGGTAGCAACGTTGAAGTTGAGGAATGGCGCGGTGAAACCTTTGCCAATTTTGTTTATTCAGCCAGTCCAGCGCTATCGGTTGAAGGCGGCGTGACTGCCGAGTTTTCACAAATCAAAGTCAGCGGTGATACCAACCAAAAACAAACCTTTCGTTTTATCAAACCCCGGCTCTCAACCACCTATCAGTTTAACCCCGATACCCGTTTGACCTTCGAAGCTGAACGCGAAGTCGGTCAGCTGAATTTTAATGATTTTGCCGCCAGCTCAGTGGCCTCAGAACAACGCACCACCGCAGGTAATCCCGCGCTGGCACCTGATCATAAAACCAAAATCACGGCGACCCTTGACTGGCGTTTCAGCGAACGCGGCAGTTTAAAAGTCAAAGCTTTTCGAGAATGGCGCAAAGATATTTTGGAGCAAGTGATCTTGTCAACAAATGAAGATGGACAGATTAACCAAGGGTTGGGCAATGCCGGTGATGCCCGTACCTGGGGTGTGATCACCGAACTCAACCTGCCACTAGATCGGGTTATTCACAATGGCTTATTAGAAGTCACCCACCGCTTTCGCCAGTCTCACTTTAATGACTCGATCATTGCTGGTGACAGGCGGATCAGCAATTACACCCCAGACTGGTTTAAAATAGAATTCCGCCAAGATCTCGATGCACACGAATTCGCTTGGGGGTTACGCTACAGTGGTGGGTTTAGGTATAATCGTTTTCTGGTCGATGAAATACAGACATTCGGTGCCAATAAAGTCTTAATGCTATTTGCCGAAACCACCCGCTTTTTCGGCGTCAAAACCCAGTTTAAAATCGATAACGTCAATACCGCTCGTTATCCCCAAACCCGTGAATTTTTTGACCCGACCCGTGGACAACAATTTATCGGTAGTGAATTTTCTAAACGACAAAATCGACCAACTTATATGTTATCATTTTTGGCCAGTTTTTAATGATGAAAGGGGGGGTTACAATCAACTCCCCTTTATCAAGATGATTTTCGCTATCGCAGTATAGACTTCATTTTGACGCCACAAATTTCCTTATAAACACCTCTACTTTCTTCAACAAAATAACAATGTGCAATAATGAATCTTTGCAACAACCGCCGAGCCTCAGCCTTGTCATCTATGTACTGGTTAAAATCAGCGTTTTGTTTAAAAAAATCCAACACCTCATCTAACCACCAAAATCCTCCCTCATCCAACATTGCTTGAGCCAAAACTAATTCTTTACCCGATGCAACACAGGTCTTATTGTCATCACCCGACTGAACTATTGCTATCAGCTCTTTTTGTTTTGATTTATGTGGGCCACGCGGTTTTGTCGCCCCGCCACAATTTGGCATTATCGTAAAAGACGGCGGAGGCAGCTTATTTTTCAACGCCGCTGAACCACACAAAATATCCGACACTGGTCTCATTATTCTACCTACCACCTCATCTTTGAAGATAATGTTGTCACAAATTAACAACTCTTAACGCAGTTTAAACTCGCCTAATTATCGCTATCGAATACTTACCGAGAAAATATGTCAGCAGCGTAAAGACCGCTCTGTTTGACCGATAAAAACCTTATCAAACAAAGCGGCCATGGTCACAAACAGTTCACGAAAATGAAATACTCAAACCGCCCGCTTGCCGTCATTTTTATTGCAAGACCGAGGCGATAATAACCTAAGTGATGGCAAAATAAAATCAACAAATTGACACCTATGAATAAAAATAACGACACTTCATAGCAAAACCCATATTTTCTTATTAAAATACCTTAATTAACATTACATTTTTAACCTGGTTCAACGGATTAATGGCGCTTAAACGGCTAAAGCGGTCAAACAAAATACATTATAATCATGTTACTTTTACAGATTGAACCATTTTGCAACAATAACAACTATCACTATATCGTTTTTAATGATACATTCCATCTGTTATCGTTTAATTAGCTACAAGGCAATGTCAATGGCAGCACAAGTGCAATCAACAAAAACCACAAAACAGACAACTATGCTACCTCCATCACGCTTATATGATGCCAATGACCTCGAAAAGACACTTGGCGGGCTCTATGACGTATTAGGTTACTTGTCATTGACCGACTTAATGATGATACAAAGCAACACTTCAGCTAAAAGCCTTTATTGTGATGGACGTGCAGTGATTGTTGACGTCCTTCGCGTCGTTATACAAACGGCAGCTCAATCGGCAAAACAAATATTAGCGCAGGGTTTCAGCCCCTGCGAAGATGAAGCAATGCTCGCTCACTTGGAACGAAGCGCATTTATTGCCAAACAAATGGTCAAACTTAATCAGTTAGCTGCTAGTGAACCAGGGCTCAGCGCTTATGGCCCCTGCGACCAATCTGTCACCCTCATTAATGCCAGCTTTGGCACACACCTACACCACTTGCGCCACCAAAGTAATCTGACAAGAACACAAGCAGCCAACCAACTTGATGTTGATTATGCGCTGATTAAAGACGTCGAGCTTGGCCATGCATGCTTCGATGTTGGTAAGTTAATTGGATACTGCTCAATAGTAGGTAAGGGTTTTATCGACGTCATGGCCCAATTCTACGCGTCACACACCGAACCAAAAACCCATCAAACAATGGCTCGACCAACCAATCAACATACCGATAGCGAAAATTAATGACATGTTTCTCACTGTTTTACAACTCATCACTAGAACCTGGCAATATCGTTTACTGGGTACCACATTGTTAATTGCTGCCATCTTAACAGCAAACAACCCATGGCATAGCAACGCGTATACGCATACGTTTGTTGAGGGAATGGCGACGTTGCTAGCACTTGTTATTACCGTCATTTCGATGGCTAGATATTACAGCCAAAAAAATATCAGTTACTTGCTGTTAGGCATGGCTTTTTTAGGCACGTTTCTACTGGATGGTTATCACACTATGGTGACATCCGTATATTTTAAATCCTTGATGCCATCAACCTTACCCACATTAATTCCTTGGAGTTGGCTAGCGTCTCGGCAGTTTTTGGCACTTTATCTGTTTTTAGGCTGGTTGTTATGGTTATACCGATATACACCAAGTCAAGGTATCAAGCGATTTGAACAGTCATTGTTTGCTTTGACTGCCATCGCCATCATCGTCTTTTTCATGGTATTTGCTTTAGTCCCCTTACCGCCAGCCTACAGCGCTTGGCTGGGCATTCATCGACCGTCTGAATTGATCCCGCTGGTTTTTTTCGCTGTCACCCTAGTTGGATATCTGATCAAAGGAAAGTGGCGGACAGACGCCTTTGAACATTGGTTGGTGATGTCACTGATCATCAATGTGCTAGTGCAGCTTTGTTATATGCCAAACTCCACACAATTGTTCGACCTTAAATTTGATGCCGCACACTGGCTCAAACTACTGAGTTACATATGCGTGTTCAATGCGTTAATGATCAGCACCTATCAGGCTTTTGATCGAGAAAAAACCAGCAATCAAGCCATGGTTGATGCCGCTAAGCAAGCCGAACAAGCTATCATTCAAAGCATACAACATGGCATTACCGTCTACGACACTAAACTAAGACTGGTGAGCTGCAATCCCCTTTTTATTTACATGATGGATATTGACAGACAAATCGCCACAGCGGGACGTCCGATAAACGACTTGTTCCGCTGGGGCACACCGGCACTACTTGATGAGATCATCAATAAACAGCCTATCCACCACCGTTTTAACGTCTCTGGTGACAAGGTAATTGACGTCATCGGTGAAGCAGTTGAAGTCGGTTATGTGATCACCTACACCGATGTCACCGAAATTGTAGCAGCAGAGACTGAGGCCAAACGAGCATCTAAAGTGCTTATGGAGATGCTAGCAACCAGCCCAGTTGGTATTGGCATTTCTGGCGTCGACGACGACCGGATATTATGGATAAATAGTCGCGGCGCAAAACAACTGGGATTTGACAACCCTACAGAAGCCATCGGATTTTCAGCTAAAAACTGTTGGGCTGATGAGAAACAAAGAGAGGCGTTTATAGCTCGCTTCAACAGCGACGGGCAAGTAAACAATACTGAGGTCGAGCTTAGATGCCAGCGCGGCGAACCTTTTTGGTGTTATTTATCTTGGTATAAAATCAACTATGAAGGCCAGTCTTGCAAACTTTACTGGATGTACGACATCACTGAGTATAGAGCGGCGCAGCAGCAATTAGCGGATGCCCAAAAAATGGCGTCTTTGGGCCGCTTAGTCGCTGGAGTAGCACATGAAATCAATACCCCTTTAGGTGTCGCCATTACCGCCGTATCATACTTAGCACCTTTACTAGTGGACATTGCAGTGGATTTAGCCAACGGTAAGTTAGGGAAGCAACAATTAGAAAATACGATTGAGAAACTGAATGGCGGTTTTAAGATCATAAATACAAACTTGGATTCAGCAGCAGCCTTGGTAGAAAGCTTTAAACAAATCTCCGTAGACCGCATCAATGAACAGCCTCGCGCTGTCAAGTTAAACCAATACTGCCAACACATAGTGCAAACATTGAGTCCAGTAACAAAAAACGCCAAAGTCGAATTAACCTTTATTTGCACAAAAGAAATCGTATTTAATACTTATCCAGGCTTAATATCGCAAGTTATCACCAACCTCACTACCAACTCAATCAAACATGCTTTCGTCAACCAACATGACCGAAAAATCATTATTGCTTTGTCTGGTGGTGAAGGCAAACCAGTCACCATTGAATACACCGACAATGGCATTGGCATAAGTGAAGATATCATCGCAAATGTCATGGAGCCTTTCTTTACCACCGCGCGAAATAGAGGCGGCACTGGGCTGGGACTCAGTATTGTCCACACCTGTATTGTTGAAAAACTCAACGGAACGATAAAGTTGACAGGTAATGAAGGGCATGGCGCAAATTTTATCATCACCATTCCACCTATCATTCCACCAACCATTCCACCTATCACCCCACCTACCAATCTAAAACCAGTTAAATCATTAAATTAATGGAGATAGACAATGCCACAACAAAAAACACAAACCACAATGCAAAAGAGAGCAAAAGCAATCAAGCAAAGACTCGATAGAAAAACGCAAAAAAACCAATCAAAACGCAAATCTGACAAAGACCCGATTAGCGTTCATCAACAACACGATGCCTTTGAACCAGCAGCATAATGCGACAGACCACAAAAGAGTTAATCATGACAAACCCTATATTCAAACGTCTATCAAATGAACAACGCATTGTCACTGCTCAAGCAATCGCTCAACGAATATGCCAAGCCTATCAATTAAAAAATGTCGACGAACTAGCCAAACGCATCGGCATTAAATCAGAAACGGTTTTGGATTGGCTGGATCAGGGGGAAATACCACTAAAAAACATTGTAAAATGCCATTCTGACACTGGGTTATCACTAGATTGGTTGGTACATGGCATCGATCCGCACGTGACCGTACAACGAAGTGTCGCTGAAATTAGCGAACTGACGGCAACATTTGAAAACAACATACAACAAGCATTGCAATCGCAATTAATAGAAGAAAAAAGTGACGGCGGTATCGGTGATTTATCCCAAAAACTCACTTATTGCCTATTTAGCATTAGTACTCCAATTATAATCCCTACATCCGCATGTAACTAAAACTAAAACTAAAACTAAAACTAAAACAATTAACCATCAATAGCTGTTCGTAACGAAGCTTTATTTACTCTTTTGACGAAGAATCCACTTGCAAGCCAATACGTTTAATCACAGTACTGACAATTTTATTTCCCGTGATAAAAAAGCTCGATGGCTCCAGCTCTTCTATCATATCCATTTTTGTGGCTGTCACTAAGCATTCCACCACGTCTGTTTTCAACGCTTCAACCTCTTCTACACTGATATTACCTCTTAACGATTTTCCGAAATACAACCAATCTATTGAGGTATTGGTCATAAGCGCACACTTAACGACTTGTATTGCAGGTACAGCTCCCGCACCGATCCACGCACTCGGTACCCTATTGCCCAGCCCCAAAAACTGACCTAATGTCTTAAAGTTTTTCACTTCAGCAACCAACATCATTCGATCAACAACCTCCCGCGCTTCCCTTTTTTGCTTATCTACACTGGTCGGCACCTTGACATCTATGGCGATTTTCTTGGATCCTGTTACAGTTTTAACATTCACTTTTATACTCATTTTTTAACATCTTTTTATTAACACTATTGTAAAGACCCCCAATAAGTTTATGCAAGTAGATTAAGCTTTTGTTTTATTATCAATTTGCAATCCACTTTGCGCAATGAACCCACTGACCAATTTCTTAGCAGCGATTGAAAAGCTTTCTGGGTGAAGTTCAGCGATCATCTCCAACTTTTCAGTTCTTCTTAATATTTCCAACGCCTCAGCTACCATCGCCTCGACTTCTGCAACACTCAAAGTACCCTTTGATTCTACGCCGTCACGGATCCAATCAAGTGATTTCCCGGTCATCACACTAACCAATTCGATCACTTTTGCTGGTACATGCCCCTTACCCAACCAAGCTGAAGGCACCCGACTGCCAAGACCCAATTTTAAGCCCAGTTCTTTTAGCGTTTTAACCGCCAAAACGGCCATCATTCTGTCCACAATGCCACGAGTCTTTAATCTCTTTTCTTCTAGGTCCGCTGCTTCACCACCTAATCCTCTAACACCTACAATCATAAATTACCTACTTTGTTTATTTTATTTGCCCAAACGCCATAACCAAATTGTATCATGCAAACCCTAAAACGACTCGATCAGATTCATAAAATAGCATTATTTAAAAGACCATAAAATCATTAAAATAACCCAAGTTCCATCAAAAGGCATGATTACATCATATTTTTACTGCTGTATCATCTTCTTCTCACAAAGTGATGTGACAGGGGAACTTAATAATAGATATTTCGCTGATGTTACCGCTATATTCAGTGCCAAACTGAATATTAAATACGCCGCATTTAAGATCAGCACTAAAATCACAGCAAATTTCTACTGAACGTACCAAATCACTGGTAATTAAACTCCGAAAGAACCACTGTTGAGGTTTATTTGGCCAACTAAGTTACTCGTTAGTCCCAAACCATCATAGACTCCAATCACCCACCGTCGATAACCCTTGGTCAAGCACCAATACTATTCGCCCGCCCACCAACCACTTGCATGATGGCGAAGCGCAGAGGCATCTATATTAAGACTGATAATCGATGCAACTGATTTGAGCCCTTTCTCTCATTAAGGGTGCTCTATGGAATATTATCTGAGTTGCTATATGATGAACTGCTAACTTTTAATAGCAGACTTTATCAATATGAAACAAATCTTTGCAGTAATTTTAATGGCGGTGATGGCAACAAGTGCTACGGCAGGTGTTACGTGTAGTGGAAAAATAACAGAAATCGTCAAATGGTCAGATTCTGAAGACCTGTCCATTTTAGTTGAAAACACAGGTCGTTATATTAAATTTCAAGATAAAACGGCGATATCAATGGCGTTAACTGCTTATACAGCACAAAAAACAGTAACGGTACTCATGAGCCAAGATAGTATCACTTCATGCCAAGAGGGCTGGCCACATTACACCGCTCATGTTGGTTATTTCAAGGTAGCAAATTAACGAAGTCCCCGTGGGTACTATCAAAATGGGCCTAAGTGCTACTGTCACCGCTTCCCCAGGCGTTAGTCAGGAAACGTGCGATAGAGCAGAGGACAATTGTATAGCCAGCCCAGGAAGTTCTTGGTGTGGTTTTTATAACAGATACTGTTGGTAGACCCAAATGCCAGCAAAACCATGCTGGCGTGATATTTGGTGACAACAAGGCATGATCACTGTTTCGGGGCGATCTTTTTGCCATAAAACCATCGGGTGTTGTTTAAAAGCCTGTAACTATTCAGCGAAATCGATGGCCCTGTGGATAAATGAGACCAAACTATGTAGGAGGGCCGTCTCGGCGCGATTTGTGCCGAAGGCGCAACGGTTTTTGAAATGGCTGCGCCATTTATCGCGGCGAGACGCCCCTCCTACCATGAGTTATCCACAAACTGAATAGTTACAAAAGCCGGCTCCGACCATATAGAGCAAATTAGGGTTACAGTTATCCTCAACATTCACGAGGTTGAAACCTCGTCTACGGCAGAGCTGGTATGCCGTAGACGCGAATTCATTCTGTCTCTTGATCACATCTTTAATGGTACTATCTAAATTTGATTGTCACTATTTAGCGTAATTGCTGATTTTGCGAATAAATTTGGGCATTATCTTTTTTATCTACAAAAGGTGGGCGTTGCTACGTGCTGTTACATTTTATCGAAACATAGAGCCGTCGCGCCCCCTAAAAAGGCGGTAATATCAAATGATTGTGATTACCTTTTAGAGAGCAGGCTCTTGTACAGTGGCGCAGAGCCTTAGTGATGCACACCAATACGAGTAAGTCGGTGAGGATTTCCAATTTTAATTTTGGCGATAGTTCCTTTTTCATACTTAACCGTTTCAATGCCGATGATTGCCAGATGATGTTATATGATCAGCGCTAAATTAATTACAGGCAGAATCATCAGTTCAAGTCCGTCGCTGCTAGACTGTCCACTTTTTGTGTGTATTTTGAGGAACATCCTCTAATATTTGACCGTTGTTCATCCTGATAGGGCAATGTTTTCTGTCATGGTTCGGTGTCCATCAAGCATCAGCATTAACGCCGCCCAACCCTCCCAAATAGTTTTCGTACTCACTCGTCCTGTCCTTTTACTATCGTGCCAGCCGCCCAGTTTCGCCAATGCATAATAACCCCAAAAAATGGAAGGCGGTTCTGTCGGGAGTTTCTTTTCCTCTATTTTCAACCACAGCATTTGCCATTCCACCACACTGAACATGAGCTCACAGGATTGCTGTTTGGCTTTTTCTTTATTTTCGGCCATCTCCTTTAATTGCATCAACCGCACTGCCACAAACGCTAAAATGGTACCCATGCGTTCAGTATTGGCACGGGTTTGCAGCCTCAGTTTTTCAACCTGAGTACCCTCTGATTTCCAAACTTTGTGGAAATCTTCTATCCGCCAACGTAACTCATAGTAGCGAACAATTTTTTGCGCATCTTCTATCGTGTTGATTGGTTCATTGGTGTATAAAAACCAGCATAAATCAGACGCTTCACCGCGTAAGTCAAGCTCACGGCAAATCACTAAGTTCAGCGACATTTCATCTCGGGTGTTTTTATCGGCGTCATGTGTTCTTTTGAAGGAAACTGAATGGTAACTGATGCCCATTTTCGCCGTCCGAGCGGGTCTATTTTTGGTGTTTTTACTTTTCCCTTTTTGTTCAATTTTAAGGGATTGTTCAGCCGCAACCGGAAAGTTTATCATATCCTTTAATTTGACGGTCTTATCATGATTGGGCAATTGAAGCGCTCGATTGTGCTGACACCGGATAATAAATCGCCTATCGTTATTTAAATGTTGATCCATATACTCATATGAGTCAGCTTCTCTGTCGCACACATGAATCACATTATCAGTTCGGATGAAGGTTTCGTCCATTTTGGCAGCAGATTCTTCCCAACGATAACTATCTTTCTCCTCTTTAGGTCGCCGCGCCCGGGCTGAACCGGAACCTTTCAACGCTTTTGGTAATTCACTACGAATATAATTCTGTTGATGTGCCAAGCCAATCACGGTTTCCGTGTCTGCATCTAGCGCAAGAATAGAATGCTGGAAAAGTGAGCGGCCTTTGACATCGCGGTTTTTGCCTGCCGGATTATTCCCAAGATCGTCACACACATCATGTGTATAACTTAACCCTGTGGTATCTTCGAGCGCAAGAACAAGACGGCGCTCAGCACATTCTGCCGCCGTTGTTTCAAAACCGGCCTGAGCGATGGCTGACGCATCAACATAATTATTTTCAATAAAACGGTAGGCCCCTTCAATACTGGCAGAATCCTTACTCGCTTTAACTACTGACTTGCCCGCCCCGTCGGCCATATCAGCGGCGACCTTAACCAAGCGTTTTGTTCTTCTTTTGTCATTCAACTGCGCTTTTCCGAAAGTTTTTTCAGCCCAGCTTTCGGCATCGGATTCAAACATCTACTGACCACCCTGTGAAAAAAGCGTATTTGATCACAATGGTGAAAAAAAGCAAGTGAAATATCACAGTTAATTTCAATGATACTAAATAAGACACAAGTTTAAGCTGAATCAGACACAAGCCAAAAATGCAAATAAAGATGTGACTAAGAGACAGAATTCATTCGCGTTTTTTTGATTATCAATTGTTACCCTGTTTGATTGGTGCTCAAAAGCCTTTTTAAACAACAACCCCGAGTCCTTTTTTATAGATTAACAGCCCAACTCACTGCGCAGCCCACCGGTAGAACCTTCAACGGCGGTTTCTTTATAGCCTGGCAAGCTTGGCATAATGTTCAAACCTGAACGGCTTTCAACTTCGTTAATGGTCACTTCTTTAACACAATGGCTACTGCTGCGGGAGCTGTTCTGATCCATGATAAAAGCTGACGCTTCAACCCAACCTGAGCTGGAAATGGTGACCACCGTTTTGAAATAACCCGAAGGCACGGTATGGCTTTCGTCGGCTCCCGGCAGCGTAGCAAAGTCATACTCGTATAGAGGCCCTGTAACGACATAAACGTCAGTGCCGGTTCTCACCAATGAGCGCACCGCATTTTCTAACTTCACCCAAGGTCCCTGGTTTAAATCAGAATCCTGCGGCGTAATGTTAGATAAATAGTTGGTGTCACGCCAATAGGCGGTATTCGAGAAGCTGGCTAATGGCACCTGGTGTCCTCGGTCGGTGCCGATCACTGCATGAGCGTCAGTATAATCAGACGGCTCTAACGTATAAGCACTGGCGATAGCCGGATCGCTTTTCCAGGAGCGTGATCGACTCGGACCATCAATTGTGCTGGGTGTTACTTTGTATGCCGCCCAATCGACGAATTTTGTTGTTCTGTTACTGCTAATTTTGTAAATCGGCCTTTCTACAACATCGTTGTTTGAAGGTGCACCGCTGGGACAGCCAAACGAACTACAATGTTGCGTTGAAGCGAAAGCCGTACCGGATACTATAAGACCGAGCATTAAAGAAGTGATTTTCATTATTATTCCTACTGTTAGATTTTCATTTTTATAAAGGTGTTGATAAACAGACC
>CBDIDQ010000084.1:0-41521 GCA_965277695.1 Alteromonadaceae bacterium | reverse complement strand
AAGCAGTCAAAGAAGTACGTTTGCTGCCCATGGCCAAAGAAAAGTTACGCATTGCCTGATGAGCAAAGTACATCATTTAACGAAAGAGGTTATTTATGTTTAGAAAATTCACCGGCCAGTTTCAAAGAGAAATCTGCCCTTATTGTTTCGATTATTTTAAAATTAAAGACACACCGTTTCGCTGTTCGAGTCCACCTACAACGTGTACGCCACAACCGGATACAAAATACGATGCGGTATGGAGCGATCCGCGACCGATGGGCAAAGTGATCACCCCACAAGGTTTATTCAAAGAGCGTTTTCGCCGTTTTGCGCATTGCAACGACTGCAATCACGATAGCTACAAACGTTTATGCCCGCAATGCCATATGGAATTACCGCAAACCACGGGAGAATTCAAAAACCACATCTATGCGGTCATTGGCGGCAAAGACTCAGGCAAAAGCCATTATATTGCGGTGTTGATTGAGCAGATCAAAAAAGAAATTGGGCCAAATATGGGGTTGTTATTATCACCTGAAAACGATTTTACCATCGACCGATATAACCGAGAGTTTTACAAGCCAGTATTTGATGAGGGCAAAGTCATCGACACCACCAAATCAGGGGTGGTCGACAACAACGTCAAACTGCCGATGGTGTACAGTTTACGGGTCACTGGCGAAGGCATGTTCGACCAACACAAAATAAAGAAATACATCACCTTGGTATTTTTCGATACCGCTGGTGAAGATCTAGAAAGTGAAGATGTAATGTCTACGGTCAACAAATACATTTATCGGGCCGATGGTATTATCTTGCTAATAGACCCGTTACAGCTCAATACAGTGACCCAAAAGCTGCCCAAAAACACCCCAAAACCCAAAGTAAACAGCGCCACGGCGGATATTCTCAACCGTACCGCCCAACTGATCCAAAAGGGGCAGAAACTCAAACCGACCGAAAAAATCAAAACCCCCATTGCCGTCGCCTTTTCTAAATTTGATGCGGTACTGCCCTTGATAGACCCGCAATTTCAACTGCACAGTGCCGCCAATCACAATAAAGGATTTGATATTGATGATTTTGAAGCGATAAACAGTGAAATGATGTCGTTACTCGACCAGTGGAACCATCAGGATATCATTCAGATGGCGACAACCCGATTCGCCCAATTCGGCTTTTTTGGTTTAAGTGCGCTAGGTTGCAATCCCCATGATAGCCGACGAATTCCCAGTGTGGTGCCGAGTCGTGTCGAAGACCCGTTTTTATGGCTACTGGCGCAAAACGGCACTATAAACAAGGTGCAACACTCATGAATCAGACCGCTGAACAAAAAAACGTACAACAGATACAGGCCAGTCAATTACATTACACCTCGTGTCAATACGGATTAGCGGGTCATTCGGGGTTTCAAACACGCGCCATGACCGCCGATATTGATGGACAGAGCAAAACCGCCATTGAACAGTTAGCCGTTTACGAACCGCCAAAAAACCTGCCCCGTGAGCCGGATGATGCCACCACAATGGCTGATTATCCGGTTGCTTATCGACATTTATATTTAGCTGATGGCACTTTAGCGATCACTCGCTCGGCCTATACCGGGTTGGATTACACCGAACGTGGCGGCAACTATTTTTGTCATGGGCTGGTCTTTGAGCAAATACCTGATGGCTTGTGGCCAGTCGATTTATACGAGCATAACCTGTGGAAGCACAGCCTGACGGCAGCTGAAGACTGTCAGCAGGACCATTACGATTTACCCAAAGCGACCATTGAAGTGGATGCCAGTGCCTACGATTTTGTGGTATTACAAGAGTTTTTAACCGACATCAATCAAGCCCAGCACATTCTTGGCAACATGATACAAGCCGTATTGCTCAAAGCGCAGACTTCAAGGACCTTGGTTATACGTGATCCAATGGCAAGCAATGGTGTATTTTGGCTGGCTTGCCTGCAAAAAAGCTTCCCCGCCTCACTCCAGCGTCATTTGAGCTGTTCAAGTTATCAATTTGACCCTCGTTCGTGCGCGGCCATCAACGTGGTTTACGGTCAAACCGATGTGCTGCTGGGTGAAAATGAACGCAAATTTCAATTTTACGCGTTTGATTTGGTCGACCAGCAATTTAGCGACGTTGATACCATAGCGCCCATTTACGCCCAAACGATTGCCAACTGGATGGTAAACGAACCAGAGACCCTGCGGGCCTTCCATCAAATGGCCAGCCAGTTCGACCTCACCAAACTAGACACTTCGCTGACGCCTTTGGTGCAGCTGTTTATGCTCCAACAAAAGCACGAACAAGAACTGAAGCAAGCGCTAGACGTCAACGCTTTAATGGACATTGTTGATTTGGTCAATGGTTTTGCCGCTAAAGAATATTTAGTTGAAATTGTCGAGATCTTATCAGCACACCAGCCATTGCTCACCCGTGTCACCGACCCGCAGATGCTTGAAAAAGTCACTTTATTTTTCATTAACAGCTATCAAATTAATCGCAGCCAAACCATCAAATTAATGATTATTGGGCAATTATCCCGATTAACCATGTTATCGGTCACCTCACCCGAGGTCGACCCGCAATGGGTTGCTTCATTGCGACAAAAAGCCGCCGAAGCCGACAAAGATATTGTGTACCAGACGGCACAAAGTTTTTTAAGTGAAACCAATATGGCTGTTCAAGCGAACAAAATGACTGCCTTATTAATTGATCAGATGATCAATCTAGCTGAGATTATGGTGGGTTTCATTCAAACTATCGAGCCAAATACCACCCCCCTTCATAGCCCTCAATGGCATGATTTTATCGCCCTAGCCATTAGTAAACGCCACCAGCACATGAACGATGCCGATTGGTTATTTGCCCCTTTTACCTCCGACAACAGTACAGTGGCCAAAATTATCTTGATGATATGCCAAAAACTACCCAAATTAGTAGATGCTGGATTAATCACCGCTCAGCAGTCTGACACCGCTGCCAATGGCTTTAGCCAATACCTCACCCAGCGTTTTGATAAAACCCCGCAAGATTGGTTTATCATTGTTAACCTGTTGAAATCCAAACAACAAAGTTGGGATTTGCTAAAGGTAAACTGGCATCAAGGGTTTGACAATAGCCGCAATAAACCTAAGTACTATCAACAATATTTTCAAGCTGTATTGAATGATGAGTCAGATTATCGCAGCGCTTGCTGGGGCAAATTTGCCGACATCTTGTGGCAGAAGTCAAACGAAAAACAACGCCTTGAAATCGCCCTAGACTGGTTACGCAATGGTCATGTCGGCGACCTTGGTCAGAGCTTGGCAGAACAAGTTGTACAGCAAGCCAACCAAGCGATCCGATTTTCCATCAAACATCCGCTGTCAGATGAAATTGCCAGCTTAATCCCGCCTTTAATCGCCAAATATGACATCGCACTCAAACCTGACAAGCTCACGCTCAGGCAAGCTTTAATGACGCAACGCCCCTTCAGACTACAACCTCTGGAAGCCGTAAATACCGCGCTGCAAGGCGCTGACAAAGCGATATATAACGCTTTTATTGATGTTTACTTACCACTGTTGCTCGATAGCCTCAATGATATCGAACAGCACGGTAAAATTATCGGTCATTTGCATTTAAGTGAATTTACCGACGTATTTATTGATGCGTATCGAAAAACCTTATCCACAAACAAAACAGCGAGCACAGGCAGGCGCTGTGAAGGGTTTCTGACATTTTGGTTATTGCTCAATAACAAACATCCTTTTTATCGTCAGTGCCACCAAGTTAAAACCGATTTGAGCAATGTATTGGTGGCAAAGCTGGCAAAACTAAAAGACCGGGAATTAACGACAATGGCCGAGGATCTAAAAGCCTCCGGCAAGCTTAGTGACAGCCAGCAAACGGCGTTAGACAACCTGATGTTGGCGGTTGAAGACAAGAAAAACACCTTTTTACGCAAAATTGGTCGTACCGGGCTGACGGGTGCCAAAGCGGTTGCTTCTCTGACGAAAAGTGGCCTGAACAAACTCTATACCAGAGTAAAAACAAAAGTAAAAACAAAGTGAGGACAAAAAATGGCTAATTCATCTGGCAATGAAGCAATCTTCATGCTCGTAGCGGGACTGATACTGGTTGGTATCGTTATTTATATATCGGTGATTGTTTTGAGCATTGCCTTAGGCATCGGTGCCACATTCGGTGGTGGTGTTGGTTTTTACAACTATGGACTATCACTTAAACACAACATCAAAATGGAGCAACCTACACCATGACAGCAACCACCACAACAACGACGACAGCAACAGAACCGGCAATAAAAAGTTACTTCTTTGGCAAAGGATATAGTGATTTAGGGGCTGTGATCAAAGACAGTTGGCGGCGAAATATTCAGTCATCCAAGCTGTTTTTCAAACGCATTGACAGTAGCGGTGAGTGGTATATAACGGCGATGAATTTTGTTTTTTGGGGTGGCGCAGGTATCTCAGTCATGTTCTTTGGCACCCTAGTTTTTGCCTTGATCTCCATTATTCACGTGACAATTTTAAGCCTGTTTTTCGGCAGTATTTATCTGGCTTTCACCGCCGTTTGGCTGCTCGAAGAAGGATTATTATTTATGCGGCAGTTATTGGTGACTTGTCCGCACTGTCATAAACGCAATCATTTACCGCAATATTATTGTGATAACTGTGGAGAGGTTCATAGTAAGTTAAACCCTAATGGTTACGGTATTTTTTACCACCGCTGCAAATGTGGTCACAAGTTACCCAGCTCATTTTTGGTCAATCGAGGCAAATTACAAGCACGCTGTCCTAATGATCAATGTCATCAAATGTTGCATCGTGATCAATTTGAAGCCAAAAAGATTTGTTTGCCGATCATGGGTGGGCCTTATGCAGGAAAAACCGCCTTTATGTTTGCTGTTGTGCGTCAACTGATTGAACAAAGGGCCGAAGAGATGGGTTACGAAACGGCGTTTCTTGATAGCCAAAATGAAAACGACTATAACCGGGTATTAAACGAACTCAAGCAAGGCACTGTGCCCGGCAAAACCGTTGCCAGCATTCCCAAAGCCTTTAATTTAGCATTGAAAAAAGGCGGGAAAACCCATTGGTTGCTCTATGTTTACGATCCATCCGGCGAGACCTATGAAAACACCGATAACCTGACTGGTCATCACTACAAAGAATACATGAATGGCATGATCTTAATCCTCGACCCATTCAGCATTGTGGCGGTGCGTCGTCATTACGAGCAGCAACTGTCAAAGACCTGGAACAGCGTTAACCCCAGCCAATTAAGTGTTCAAGATGCATTAACCCGCATCTTGTTGACCATGGAAGCCTCTTACGGCTTAGGCAAAACCGACAAAATCAAAAAGCCACTGGCGGTGGTATTAAGCAAAATTGATGCATTTGATCTAGAAACCATCATTGGTGAGCAAGCAGTCGACAGTGCCATAAAGAATGCTATAAACAACCCCACAGGTAACGCCATCGACAATGCCATGAATAACGCCAAATCGACCCTAACTCGACGCGATGTCCGCAACGCCCTCATCCGTCAACAGCTAGCTGACTGGGGAGAATCCAGTTTGCTACAACAACTCGACATGCGATTCAAAAACATTCAATTCTTCACCTGCTCCGCACTGGGCCGTATTCCAGATGGTCGTCAACAAGACCTGATGCCAGACCATGTGATAGAACCCGTTAACTGGCTGCTTAATACCGTTAGTAGTAAAGATTTTTCGGATTAGCAGACTGTCTGGGAATGACGTGCTCAATTACATAAAATCCGACTGACTCAATTTATGCCCTGTAGTCAGCGGATTTATCCGCGAAAAGAACTCGCAATGATGCGCAGCCTTATACCAAAACCTCTTGCAGATACTCACCAATATTTCTTGTATCCGGGTCAAATGCGACACCTAACAAAACAATCGACTTGTTGCTATCAAGATATTTTTGCGCATATTGTTTATCTTTGATTTGCTTTAATGCCGCTTGTGCTGAATCGTTTAGTTTGAATTCAATGACATAAATTTGCCGTTCAGTTTGCAGCACACAATCAATTCGACCCTGATTAGTATGAACCTCAGCTTCAATACTACAGCCCAATAAAGTCAATAACGTATAGAAAATGGATTGCCAATATTTTTCGTATTTCAGGGTAATATTAAAGGGAATTTGAGCAAAAAACTGTTGAACGGTTTTAAAAAAGCGAGGAATATCATTACTTTCAAGCTGTTGAATTAACGAACTAACCAGCGTCTGACTCATTGAAGTGTCTGCTTGAACAAAGTGAGCAAAAACAGATTCATAAAAGGATTTTTTAACTTCATAGTTGGGAAAATCCAATTGGTAAATACCGCCCTTATAACTTTTGATGGTCAGGTAACCCGTCTGCAACAATAATGGTGGCACCGTCATATATTCCGGCTCAATCTCGGCAAAAGCGGCTTCGCCCACTTCAATATGGCTTAGCTGACTTAACTCATAACGCTTCTCTTCCAAAAATTTTAACAAAAAAGTCGGCGTTGCCGTGGTGAACCAATAATTATTGAATTTACGTTTGGCAAACAGGCATAACAACGAATAAGGGTTATACACACCCGGTGCATTTTCTTCAAAACAGTAACCGTTATACCAATGTTTAATTTGTGCTTGCAGCCTCACTTTATCCAGTTGCAGCTTATGTGCAAGACCATCAATCTCGTTGGCAAAATACTGATCTAACTCTATTTGAGTGATCCCGCACAAAGTGGCATAGTCTTCGTCAAATGAAATATCTGTCAGAGTATTCATGCCCGAAAACACAGAGACTTTGGCAAACTTCGACACCCCGGTGACAAACACAAATCTCAGGTGCTTATCACTGGATTTTATCATGTCATAAAAATACCCCAGTTCAGCCTTTACCTCGCCAAGCTGTGGGGAATTGAGCGTATTGAGGATCGGCTTATCATATTCATCCACTAACAAAACAACTCTGCGCTGGTATTTTTGATGCAACTTGGAAAGTAATTCGGAAAATCGTTGTTCGTACTGAGTTAATGTTAATTCAACCTGATATTTTTGGGCATAATTGTTGGCAATATTGGTGATGTAGTTTTCGATATCCACCGCACAAACACACTTGGCATTGGTAAATGCCAGTTCTATCACCGGATACTGGTCAAAATCATAATCTGTTGCAGCAATCGCCAACCCGTCGAACAATTCTTTTTGACCAGTAAAAATGCTTTCAAACGTTGAGATCAACAAGGATTTGCCAAAACGGCGGGGACGGGATAAAAAATAATTCTTGCCACGGCTGATCAACTGATGCAATAACGCCGTTTTATCAACGTAAAGATAGTCTTCATTAATAATCTCAGAAAACGTTTGAATACCTAGCGGATACTTAATCATGGACAATCCAGAGTGTTTGCCCATACTAAAACCATGGACCAAAAGTCATTTAAATGTTCAATAGAGTATAACCAAATGGGCCGTTTGAAACACGCTTTAAAAATAGGAGACGATTTTTTATGGTTACTACTGCGCCATGCTTTACCTATAAGGCACTTTGGATAAAGTCACTTTGGTATCTTCGGCAAATTGGTTATGGGCCAGTCTTTTTCTGATTTCCCACAACAAAGCGGTAGGTTCAACAGCTTTGGGACCAATGATAATTTTTGCCTCTTCGCCTTTAAATAAAATCGGAGAGGTTTCACAATATAACCGCCCCGGCGTCTGCTCACTCAGTTTAATGTTTTCATCATCCAGCGACAATTGACGTATCGCTCTAACTTCCTGTTCTGTATCATATTGTTTGTGCTTATATAAAAACAATAACCTGAACAATGACGATTTAACTGCCTCTTCAACCTGATTTTTAAACGCATTTAATTCGCCAGTTTTTGTCGTCATTGCCAGCAGACAATTCAGTGGATCATGCAAAAGGGCTAAAGTATCAACCAGCTCTGAGGTTTCGTATTTTACCCGAAATAATGGCATCTCAGTCATGTTGTCAGTTTCCCCATTATTCAAGTGATCTTGTGACCCAGTTTCCGGTTTGTATTTTTTCAACATTTGTGGCGAAATAACAATACATAACCCGGTACCATCCTGACCATAGGCTCGCCACAAATTCAAACCGTCAATATCCTGGGTGAATGCCGTTGCATACATGGCAGGTGGAATATCGATAACAGGTTTATTATCTGCTGATTGGTGATATTTAAATAACCGTTTAATACGCTTGGATGTTTCCGCTGCTTTTTTCATGTCTGCCTCACTACACCTTTTTGACTCATCTGTTTCTTCAGGTTTATCAATATCTTCCGATGGATAATCACCCAAACGTTTGCCTTCCATGGGATCATTCATATAATCAGTGTTAAATAAACGCAAAACATTTTTGTTTTGAATCTGTTTATCTAACGGTAATATGCTAGATATCGTGCTACTACCAGTAAAATGAGCCAAGGGTTTTTTATAATCAAAGTAGTGTTTCGTCTCAATTTCATGTATTTTTGCTAATAGCTTAACAAACTCATTTAAACAAATTTCATATTGTGGTTTTGTACCATTTTTTGTTATTTCGCTCAATAAATGGATCACTAGTGGATTAACGTACTTCCCCCTTTTTTTAGGATCGTGCCTCACCGAGCGAATAAACAGATTAATCGCAAATTCAGGATCGCTATCAAAGAGTATTTTGCCAACTTTAAATTGTGAATCACTGCTGCACTCATTGAGCATTTTTGCCCGTAATGCTGCAATATCTCTTTTGATGCCATATTCCGGTTTTTTAATCATTTGCAGTAACCTGTATGCTGCAATTGCAGAACCATTTTCTATCGCCCGCTCAAGCCATACAGCGGCTTCCCCAAAGTCTTTTTCTATATCGACTTTGCCATCAGTACCTATTTTACCGTAAAGATATGTATCTGCAATATCCAAAGCGGCCTTTTCATTACCCTGATTATGAGACAATAAGGTGTAAGTGAAAGCTTTACCATGGTCTTTTGCAACACCTTTACCCGTTTCGTATAAATTTGCCAGTGCAATATAAGCATCACCACTACCTCTTTTTGATGCTATTTTAAACCACACAATTGCCTGGGCAATATTATTATTTTTACCTGAACTATCCCGATAAAGTGTCGCTATTTCGAAAGCAGCGTTATTATCGCCGTTTTTATGTGCCTGTTGATAATAATCTATCGCTTTTTTAACATTTCTTTTAGTCAGCAAACCCATTGAATAGATTTCTGCCAAAACTTTCTAGGCAGCAATAATATTTTGTTCAGCGGCTTTTTCGTACCACTCAATACCTGCCGTTACGTCAAATGCATCATTATCCTTATCATAATGCATTTGCCCCAATAAAAGTGCAGCACTGTGATCAAACGACATAATAAGGAGTTGTATCGCTTTAAACTGATTCTGAACGACACCATGACCATCAAGGTACATTTGTGCCAATATTCTTATCGCATTTTTATTTCCCAATGCAACCGCCCGTTCACACCACTTAAAAGCCTCTTCCTGATCTTTTGTGACAATACCAGCCAATCCGTTTTGGTAGAGTTGTGATAATTCAAAAGTAGCTTGTGGGTAACCACTTTGTGCAGCAGTTTCCAACCACTCAAAATACTCACTCTGGGTATAAAAATTCTGTTGATAAAGCTGTGATAATTTATATTCAGCTTCTTGTTGACCTTGCTTTGCCGCCATTAAATACCATTCGATGGCTTGGTTTTTATCGCTGTGAAAATACTTCTCTCCCAAAATCAGTTGGGCTTCAAGGTTACCCAGTTTAGCGGCTTCTTTGTAACAGTTTACTTCACTGACACTATCATTCAACTTAGAACCGTATATAGGCGCTAACAACATAAACCCTTTATGAGAATTTTTTGGCACCGTTTTACACCAATACACCGCTTTGTTCACATCATCATATTCATCCGTCAGATATATTTTGGCTAAAGTGATCATAGCTTCAACATAATTAAGTGAAGCAGCGTCTTCAAACAAGTTGATGGCAGCTTGTGACTCTTGAGTGACCCATTTGCCTTCATACATTAATGTTGCCAAAAGATAGATGGCGTGGGGGTATTGACGTTCGACACCTACGTTAAGCCATTTCAAATATTTTTGGCTATCTCCTCCGGCTCTGACCGTTTTTTCCAGTAATTCGATTAATTGTAAAGTGGCATTGAGGTCAGCTAAGTCAGCTGCCTTTTCTAAATTAGTTATTGCAGCCGAAGCATTGTTTTCCCTTAAATAAACATTAGCCAGATGTGTATGAACATCTGCATTATTAGTACTGTCAGCAAACCCTTCCAGTAACAAGATAGCTTTGTCATTATGACCTTCTCTGATGGCCTTTAAAGCCGCCATCAATTTGTCTAAATCTTCATCGGAAAGTTCTGGTTGATCAGTCGGTTTAGCTGGTTTATTTGATTTTGGCGGTTTCATAGTGATTTTATCCATAACACTAAACAATCAAAGTCAATTGACTGTTATTATCAGGTGTGCCTGAAACGAGGGTTCCCAATATAATAGGAGACTTTTGACGATAACGCGCAATGTTTTAACTATCGAATTAGATTGTATTCATCTATCAAAGAATGGCTTTATACCTTTTTATGTTTGTCGCCTTTTAACCCGTTTAAGTGGATTTATTAACAATAATTTCTCAGCTAAGCCCACACGGCAACCTCACAACAAAGCCGCAACCCCCACCAGCAGACTCAGAACCAACCGACCCATCACACTGAATACTACCACCCAAAAGCTGCGATACCTGATTGTAAACCACATGCATTCCCAATCCGGTGCTATTACCCCTATTAGTAGTATAAAACGGGTCGAAGATATGCGCTAGCGTATGCGAATCTAACCCTTTGCCTTTATCTGCGTAATGGATCACAATTTGGTCGTTTTGCTGAGTGACTTTTATCACAATTTCAACCCGCTCACCCGGCGTATAACCATGGCAGACACTGTTATGCACCAGCTGAGAAAACACCTTTACCAGCGCACCATAATAAGTGGTCATCGTTAGGTCGGCTGGGCAATCTACGGTGATATTGCTGGCGCTAACCTTTTGTTGCAGTAAGGTGGTTTCGATACAATCATTGAGCAGCTGAGCCAACTTTACTGAGCTGGTTTGCTCGCCGCTTTGGTCGACGGCAATCTGTTTGAAGTATTCAACAAAGCTGGAGGTTTTTACCATGTTTGATAATGCCAATGAGATGCTTTGCTCGGCATTATCACTAAAACTATCGAAATCCTGTTTGCGTAATTTGCCTTGCGCCATCTTCTCCATCAACGCGGTGATGCGGTCTTTTAGGTTGGTAATAGCCGTGATGGCAATGCCTACGGGGGTGTTGATTTCATGAGAAACGCCGATCACCAAGCTGCCCAATGCCGCCATTTTCTCTGATTCGACCAGCTGAGCCTGACTTTGTTTCAGTTCAGCGGTGCGCCGCTCTACCCTCGATTCTAGTTCTTCGGTCAGGGTGCGCAGCTGGATTTCAGTCACTTTGAGTTGGTCGATATTTTTGGTGGTGCCGCTAAACCTTACTGGTTGACCTTTTTCATCACGCTCGCTGACCTTGCCCCTATCAAGCAACCATATCCACTCATTGCTATTGGTTTGTGCCCGATAAGCCGCTTCATAATAGGCCACCTGACCATCAAAATGACGCTTAATCGCCTGTTCAACCATGGTTTTATCGTCTGGATGAATAATATTGGTATAACCGTGACTCAGCTGCCAGTGATTGCTATCCACACTATGCAAACATTTAAGTCGATTTTTGCTAACGATAGTGTTCTTTTTCAGGTCGATATCCCACAGTTCATCGCCACTGCCCCATAACGCTAATCGGAGTTGTTCATTGCGAATTTTTATCGCCTGTTGTTTTTTCACTTGCTGCACCGCAAACAATCCAACAATGCCCAAACCCATCAACAGATAAAGACTATAAGCCCACCAAGTCCGCCATGGCGCAGGCAAAATCGTCAGCTCAATAGAGCGCCCCTGCTCACTCCATACCCCTTGATGATTACTGGCTTTAACCACAAAAGTGTACTTGCCAGCGGGTAAATTAGTGTAGGTCGCCCGGCGGTTATCCCAATTGGTATCAATCCAACCAGGGTTAAAACCGACCAATTTATATCGATACTGATTGCTCTTTGGGCGAGCATAATGCAGCGCCGAAAACTCAAACGACAACACATTATCTTCATGGGTCAGGGTTAAGGCTTCGGTATGATTAATCACTTGACTCAAAGGTGAATCGCCACCCATTGGCACACTTTTATTGAGTAATCTGAAATCAGTCAATACCAGCGTCGGTGCTTGCCCATGACGAATGACTTCGGCAGGATAAAACGCACAATAGCCATCTCGACCAAAAAACAGTTGTCCGTCAGTTGCCTGAAAATGCGCCCCTTCACTGGCACAATTGGCCCCAGCGCCCACCGGACTTTTCACCTTTGATGTCTGTGGATCAAACAAGGTAATACTGTCTCCACCCAGCCATAAACGCCCCTGCCCGTCAGTCAAAATGGCGAATATATTATCGCTAGCTAATCCCGCCGCCTGTTGATAACGACTAAACACCCCAGTTTGCGGATTGAACCGATTTAATCCGGTGCCGGTGCCAATCCACAAATGCCCCTCGGGACCTTGCGCAATAGTTTCTACCGTATCATGACTGATACTGTCAGCCTGAGTCGCATCATGTTGATAATGACTAAACTGCTGAGTATGCACATCAAAACCATTGAGTCCACCACCTTTGGTGCCAATCCACAAGGTACCATTCTCATCGCTGAACAAAGCATTAATATGATCATGGCTAATGCTGTTATTGTTACTGCTAGCGTCGGAATGACGATAACGAGTGAAGCGATTTGTCTGTGGATCCAAGCGATTAAGGCCATTGTCGGTACCTACCCACAAATATCCCTGCTGATCGGCTGCAATGCTATAAACTCGGTCATCACTTAAACTGTTGATATCATTAGGCTGATGGCGAAAATGCTGAAAATGATTGGTTTGTTTGTTTAATCGGTTAAGTCCACGGGTATAAGTGCCCACCCACAAATATCCCGCCGCATCCTCATAAATAGCGCTAACATCACTATCGCTCAAGCTCTTCGGGTCATCTGGATGATGATAAAAGTGCTGAAATTGACCGCTTTTATTGTCATAACGGTCAAGACCAAAGCGGTTGCCCACCCACAGCACACCGGCTTTATCTTTAAAAATCGCGTTAACCGGCCCCTCACTTAAGCTCCCACTATCATTGGGATCATGTTGCATCAGTCCAAAACGTTCGCTGTCTGGGTCAAACTTGCTCAACCCTCGGCCAAAAATACCTAACCATAATAATCCGCTATGATCTTGTGTCACCGACATCACATCATCACCCGACAGACTATGCGGGTTTTGCGAGTCATGTCGATAATGGACAAAACCATTGCTACTGGCATCAAAACGGTTTAACCCGCCATATTCAGTCGCCACCCACAGCGAACCTGCTTTATCACTAAAAATATCATAAACATAATCACTCCCCAGACTCGACGCCACATTTGGATCATGACGATAACGTTGAAAAGACTCGGTTTTACGGTCAAAGCGATTTAATCCACCCCCACGGGTCCCGACCCACAGCGAGCCGTTAGAGTCTTCAAACAACTTATAGACTTTATTGCCACTAAGGCTGGTTGAATTGTTCGGGTCATGCAGATATCGAGTAAATTGCCCAGTAACGCTATCTAACTGATTCAGCCCGCCATCACGAGTGCCCACCCATATAATGCCCTGACGATCAGCCAATACCGAATACACCAAATCATCACTTAAACTGTTTGGGTCTGCCGAGTCATGACGATAATGAGAAAACGTTTTGCTGTGTGGATTGTAGCGATTGAGACCGCCGCCTAAAGTGGCTATTAGCAAGTCGCCATTTGAATCTTCGGCCACTGACATGACAATATTACTGCTTAAACTATTGGGGTTATCGGGCTGGTGGGCATAGTTGGTGAAGGTTTCAGTCTGAGGATGATATTGCGCAAAACCAATCGGCGGAATACTCAGCCACAGCACCCCACGACTGTCTTCAAAGATATGTTGAATATAGTTACCTGCCAAAGAAGTCGGGTCTTGGGCATCATGTTTAAACACCTTGAATTGATAACCATCGTAACGAAACAACCCCTCTTGGGTCGCCGCCCAAATATACCCTTGGCGGTCCTGTAACACCTTGAGCACATTAGTATTGGTTAGACCATGAGCCGCAGTGATATTGTCAAACAAAAAAACTGGCTTTTGCGCCCACGCAGGTATACAGACCAGCGCATTAATAATGATCAGCATCAGCCACACGATGGGTTTTAGTATTAACTTTTGAATGGCGGGACTTCACAATAAAGCGTCAATATAAACCCAGTATAACTCAGACTTTGGTGTTTCGACATATCCGTAGGAGGGGCGTCCTCGCCGCGATAAATGGCGCAGCCATTTCAGAAAATGGCGATTAATTCTGTTGTGTCGAAACGTCTCTCCTTGGTAAGCGTTTAATCATCCACACATCACAAGCCCCATGAATGCTGCCACCAAAAGGTTTATCCAAATGCGTAAATCCGAGCTTTTGATATAAAGCAATCGCCTCTTTCATCGTCGCCACGGTATCTAGATAACACTCGGTAAAACCTTTTGACTGGGCATAGTCCAAACAAGCTTGAGTCAATGCCTGACCCAAACCCAATCCACGACTGCCCGGCAATAAAAACAGTTTACGCAATTCACACACCGTGGCTGAGCCGTTAAAAGCCGCAATACCACCGCCACCGACAATCTCGCCGTCAATGGTCGCCACTAAATAGCAGCTGTTATTGTCGTCACTACTCTCCTCATTATAGTGTTGACTCATGGCCAGCACCTCGGCATCTGATGGCCCAAAGCCCTCGCCAATCGCGCCATACTCTTCGCCCACCGCTTTGATTATCTGGCAGATGGCAGCGTCATGTTGTGGTTTGATTTTTTCGATTTGATAGTTTGCCAATGTCCGTACTCCTCGATTTAACCAAACACCGACAAATCCAGTGTCATCACTTCGCCCGCCCAAATCGCATGTTTGGTATGATCTTTAAGGTGGTCGCCGGTATCTGGATGAATAAATAATACTAAACCTTCACGGTTGAGCATTAACCAAGGAATGACTTCGCCAAACAATGGTGTCGCAACGGTCAATTGACACATGCCCACAGGATGAGGCCCAACCGGTTTTTGATGAAAAGTGCCTATTTTAATGGAGAATAACGACCCAGCTTGATGACACAGTTGCTGTGCTTGTTCAAACTGCTCTGGTTGATAATAAACGTGAGCGTGAAAGCTTTTTATTTCACTTTTTATGTCGCTTTTTATTTCACTTTTTATTTTGGCCATGTTTTATTGTTCGCCTTTTTTTAAATGGCCGATAAGGATCGGCCAATCGAATTTAAAAGTACAGGTTTTTTACGCTTTAGTAGCTACAACCTAAGCCTGAACCTTTGCACCATACAACCATTGCACAGTGTTATAGTGATCATCGACTGTTTTTGCCGCCATTGCAGCATTGCGCACCCGTCTTTCCATGCCGTCAGCATGATAAAACTGACCAAGTAACCGCGAAGACAGCACCACGCGATAAGCCCGCATCATCCGTTGTTGCTGATAATTAATAAAAGCCGTATGCAAATTCTCTGGCGTCTGTTTAAGATAAAAACCCAAACTCACCGCATCTTCCAACGCCATACAGGCCCCCTGAGCAAAATACTGATAACTAGGATGAGCAGCATCACCTAATAAAGTGACGTTACCATCCGTCCAGTTATCAATCGGATCGCGATCAGCCAGCACCCAACGCCCCCACTTTTCTGGCACATCCAGCAGACTCAGCGGGAGTGCGTTAAAATGCGCCATATTTCGTCGCAATTCTGCCTCATCACCCGGTCCAGTTGCTCCGATGTTATCTAAATCAGTAACAAATACGGCCACAATATTGAAGGTTTTAGCGTTTTCCAATGGATAATGGACAATATGGCTGTTAGGTGCCACCCATATCGCCGCCGCATTCCAGCGCAATGCCTCAGGCATATCTTCTGCTGCGATCACCGCCCGATAGGCCACATGTCCTGACACATTAAGCGGCTCTTGTCCTACCATCGACTGACGAATTTTTGAATAAATGCCATCCGCACCAATCACCCCGTCGGCACTAAAAACGTCGCCGCTTTGAGTGGTAATGCGTACCTCATTAGCCAGGTTGTTATAACCCACCACTGTCTGGTTACTAAAAAATTGGATATTGTGCAGCTGCTGACAAGCATCCAACAAAGCTTGATGTAAATCACAACGATGGATCACCAAATAGGGATTGCCAAAACGTTGACTAAATTGCTCCCCGACCGGTATATTTGCGACCCGTTCAGCAGATAATCCATCCATCATGATCAAGTCATCAATATCAATGCCTCTGGCCCTAACAACATCGCCAACCCCTAAACAATCCAACGCATAAAATGCATTAGGCCCCAGCTGAATGCCGGCTCCGGTTTCTGTCAGCACTGGTTTTTTATCAACAACGCTGATCTCATAACCGATTTTAGCCAAAGTCAAGGCCATGGCTAAACCCCCAATACCACCACCAACAATTATGATTTTTTTCATCATCAAACCTCTAAAAACCTAGCGTATACACGCACTCAATTTCAACCAGCAGCTCTTCACGGCAAATATCCGCCACGCAATATATAATCTTCTCGCTAGCGACATCACCAAAGCGCTGCTGACAGATTGCCTTCACCGCAGCGACATCACTGCTAAAACGCACATATGCCTTGGCACAATCCAAATCTCGGCTGTGTATCGCTTTTCCTTTAGTTTTACCAGCAAGGTTAGATTCACTAATCAAAGCTTCAATATTGTTAATGGTTTCGTTAGTTTGCTCAATCACCGACTCGTGAATAGATTCATGGCCAACAATACTGGCCGTTCCAGACACATAAAGCCGTGCCATATTGTCTGCAAGGTGATCTAAAGTGGCTCTAGCAAAACTCGGTGATTTAGGACCATAACGTTGAGGATATTGATAAGCAGGTAATTGATTAGGGTTTTCAATATTAATGATTGGCAGATCCATTTGAGGCTTTTTGCAAATCAGAAAAATCACCACTTTGTCAGATTTAATACCAATACCAGTGCCCGCCGGCATAACCTGTTCATTATCATAATGATCAATAAAGGCTTTGGCTCTACCTGCACAAAAATCCTGATAATTTTCAAGACCATTAGGGTTGTGCTGATTAATATCCGGTATGTAATTCCAAATTCTCACCAATTGCTGATAACCCAGCGCAGTGATTAGTTTAAAAATATTGGCATAAACCGCATAAGTCACCTCATCATAAAACCCCGCTTTTGATTGATACTCCAACGCAGCAAATAAATACTCACCATCATCAACATAACTGATCCCATCGACTTGATTCACAGCAGATTTAATCGCAGCAGGGTAGTTTTCGACACGCAGATCATGGCTGTCATGTGGGGCAATGGGCAAGCTGATATCTAGAGAAAAATCGCGGTTAACTAAACGGCTGCTCGCTGCAGTATCATAACTAACAGTACAAAATGAGTTGCCAGCCGAGGTTTGGGATTGTTCTTTGGTTAAAAGGGTTATTTTTTGCATAAAAGTTAACTATGAAGGCACAAGAGAAAAGCGCGAGAAAAAGTGGCGGAAGAATAAACGGCTTTATCGATTTAAGCAAGCCAGCGATGTTCAATTGACGCTTTCAATCGCTGGCTTAACCCCATTAATGACTAATGATAAAGTCAGAAATAAACCCTCCCTCACACCGCAGCTTAATTGATTTGTTCGCAGTAAATGCAGCTAACAACATCGAGCGCTTATCCTTCAACACGCTATTCATTATCGGGTCGGAGTGAGAAGTTTGCATCGCCCAGAATTGATCTCTGCCATTAGTGCCACAGCTACTGACTTCATCAATTTTAAAATAGGTCAGGCTCCAGTAACTCTCTATCAGCACTATTTTTTGATAATCAGTAGTCCATGTACCATGGGGGACTTCTGCCGCAACAGCATTATTATAAAAACACTGCGACAGTAAAAGTGTGCCAGCAAGACATAATTTGTTTAATCGTTTCATTGATATTTTCCTATAAGTTCCATAACTATTTATCATTCCGGTTTATACCGCGAAAAAGTTATACCATAAGATGGCCTGTCAACGAAAGCCCCTTTGATTCGTTAACACTATTAAGCAAGCACAATTAAACATGCAGTAGTGGAGCGAGTATTGATATGAATAATTTAACCGATAGCAAGCGGGCCTATCTGATAATGCAATGGGCGATGATGGCAATGGAAAACAAAAACAAAGCCGAAAAAACGACCTCACCACCGAAGCAGAGAAAATAGCCATATACGCCAATAAAAAAACCACCTTAATCGGTGGTTTTTTGCTTTCCAATACCGAGGCAAAGCGCGTTAATTGGCGATCCACAACCCTTCTGTCGCCACATCTGAATAATTAATCCAAGCATAACGACCAGCCAAAACCGCATTCAAGGCATTAAGCTGCACTTTATTCACTGGCGCTTGGAATTGGTAACCAATGCTCTGACACACCGCAAAACCACCTTGCCAATTGCCACTATCAGCCAGCACCGCCCAGCCAGAATCGGCGTGATAACAGGCATACAAATAGCGGTTACTGCAATTAGCATCGTTGAACTGACCGTTTTTCCAAATCATGCCACAGTCTTCATTGCCACCAGCGTTATTCGGCTCGCCAACATGCCAACTCCAAACCATATCCGCCTGATTCACCGGGTATTCCCCTTCGACTTTCCACGCACTTCCCGGGGCATCAAAACCGTACAATTCAAAAATGTTCAAGCCCTGATCCAACCATGCCGCCACATTACTGGGCTTCATTTTTGCGTCAGTTTTGGTGCTGAGAATATGACTTTTAGTCACTGCATCTTTCACCCGACTCATTTTGTTTTTGCGCTCGGTATCACTCCAACCACTGAGGCTTTCGACACTGTTAACATCTTCGGTGGCATTACCGGCGTAAAACACTAAGTTATTGAAACCGCCATCGCTTTGACAATTCTCGCTAGTAAAGGCAATGATATTTTTACCCGCGTCGAGTACATCCTGTTTAGTCACCTGTGCCATTGCCAGCTCAGTACAGCCCGTTGAGCTGTTCAAATCACCGTGATAACTGCGGTTTTGCGGCAAATAGAGATAATCCATAAAAGAACCATCTAACTTATTTTCGACCTTATTGATGTTGTGTCGAGCACTGTCTTGCAACTCCAGCTTTAGCAATACCACTTGGTTTTGATTACCCTCATTAACCCATGCCTTAATATCATCAAGGGCATTACTGAGCTTACGGTTACCGGTAATGCCATCGACACAACCGCCAAAATTGGTGCCATTGTGGCACACCCGAACCTTATCGTAAGAATAATGCACGTCATAAACCAGCTCCCGCACCCCGGCTCTAAGCTGATCTTTAACAGAATATCCCTGATTCACATCACTAAAATTATCATCGTCAGCATTAGCAAACGAATTATGAGTGCCGACCCAAGTGGTTTGTGACAGCGGCACATCTTTATCTAGACTGTTTTGAATACTTAACGCCCGCTGTGCCCAAGCATCCGCACCTTGAGCATTGAGCGATAACATTAATAAAGACGGCAATAAAGCAGGTAAAAACAGTGAAGCCAAGTTCACTTTAGTTAATTTGAAATTCATTTTGATGTCCTGTATTTGTTTTAGCTGTTTATCTGTTTTAGTTATGCTGCCATTAGAGCATCACCTGGTAAGACCAGAGATAAGTCATCGTACCACTGGCGAAAATTCATTTCAAATTTATTACAATATGCCAATGTAAATACTATAAATTATACAAATATGTTACATCCTTAAAAATGACTTTGAGGTCATATGACTTGAGGGTTATAATTGACAATAAATAGAAAATGGTGAACAAGCAATGACCAAAATATTAAATGACGTGATGGCAGCACTGCCAACAGAACGGCGTGAAGAGATAGAGCTGCGAGGCAGTGAAATTCTTGACGAATACCTGACGTTACAACAATTACGTAAAGCACAGCAACTGACACAGAAAAAGCTGGCTGAAAAGCTCAACGTCAACCAAGAAAACATCTCCCGACTCGAAAAACGCTCAGATATGATGCTGTCAACCTTGCGGGATTATGTCGAGGCAATGGGCGGTGAATTGAATATCACAGTGCGTTTTCCTGATCAGCCAAGTGTTTCTTTGCTGGGGATTGGTTCGGATGATTAGTCACTAATAAGCTTTCAGCCATTTCGTTAATACTGTCGTAAGCCCACAACAGCATAAAAGGTCGTTAGCATCTGCTGGACTTTAATAAAAATGCCGTTTATTCTTGCCCTGCGTATAAATGTCATTGCCGCGCAATCACTATTAGCCACAAATAAGCAACAAGTAAGCAAGAGATCTGAATGTTTATTGAAAATATTAAAATTAATCAAGTTCGCCATTTAAAAAATCTTGAGATTCATTTGGCTGAGCACAAACAGCACCTGATCTTAACGGGTAAAAACGGCAGTGGTAAAACCACGCTGTTGAATGCCTTGGCGGGCTATTTGGATCGCGTTAAAAATGGTGATTATTTTGAAAAAGCGTCCGCTGAAAAAACTCTTAATCTGAACCAATTGAAACTCAATGAGTTGGCGAAAGAAAATAGAAACTTAGCACAAGAAGCTGATTATCAATTCGCTTTATCGCAGGTCGGTTATTACGATAAATGGTTGGCACCTTTTAAAGCGCTGGAATTGCGGTTTGCTGACATATCGGCAATGGCTGCGCAACTGAATAACAACAGTTTTATTATTAAAAACTTTGGCGCAACCAGCCGTAACAGTAAAATGGCTATACCCACAGGGGTTGAGAAAATTGATCTGGCAAAGGTTAAAAATGACAATGGCCAGCTTTGGTTTTTAAAATACATGGTGCATTTGCAAACCCAGTTGGCCTATGCCGCGTTAAGCAAGAACCAAGTTAAAATCGATAAAATTCAAGGTTGGTTTTACCGTTTTGAGAACCTTCTTAAAACCATATTTGAAAGCGATAGCATGGCATTGAAATATGATGAAAACCAATATAATTTTATTTTGTGTGATGGTGATAAAAGCTTCGATTTCAATACCTTGTCTGATGGTTTCTCGGCGGTACTGGATATAATCACCAGCATGATGATGAGCATGGAAGTTGAAGTTAAAAATGCAGATGACGCACAGACTTTGCCGTTATATGATGTCCATGGCATTGTGTTAATTGATGAAATCGATACGCATTTGCATATTAGTTTACAAAAAAGCATTTTCAGAATATTAACCGATTTTTTTCCCAACATTCAATTTATTGTCACCACCCATTCGCCGTTTATTATCAACTCAGTTGAAAACGCGGTGGTATATGATCTTGAGCAAAGCGAAGTGCTTGAACATATGGAAATATATTCTTATGAAACCATTGCTGAAGTGCATTTTGGGGCCACTGAATATAATACAATTATCACCGACAAAATCAGCCATTATTCCCGATTACTTAACAAACACAATAAAAACGCTGAAGATGAACGGGCAGTTGCCGAACTGAAAGCTTATTTTGATAAGGTTAAAGATGACTTGCCCAAAAGTATTGCACTTAAAATATGGGAAATAGAACGGGGTACAGTATAGATGTTTAGCTTTGCAAAAACCGTTAACGATTTTCCCGAATTAAATGAGCAGCGGGCTTACGATAGTGACGCTATTTATCTACAGCTGATTGAGGATAGTGCAGGAAAATGTTACCTGTGTGGTGATAAACTTAATGCCAAGGATTATCAGGTTGAACATTTTGTTCCCCATGAAAACGGCTTGCATGTCGAGGTGAAATTTGACTGGCATAATTTGTTTTTATCCTGTGCTTATTGCAACAGTAAAAAATCCAGTACGTATAATAAAATAGGTGCTGATAAAGCGATATTAAACCCCAGTGAAGATGATATTAGCAATGAGATACAGCATTTTTACGATCCGCTGGATCTAACTGGCAATGTAGTGGTTTTAAGCGCTACCGGGACATCAGCAAAAGCGGATAATACCATTGAATTATTAGAGAAAATCTATAATTTGCATGGCGTAGTCAACCCATCATTTAAAATGAAAAGAGAATGTAATGAACTAAAAAAGGCGATAAAAAATGCACTTTTAGAATTTAGATCATTAATCAAAGATTTGGCTGATGCCGAAATGCCATCAGAAAAAGATAATGTCGCCCGGAAAATTACCATTTTACTCGAAAAACCCTCAGCATTTACTGAGTTTAAATATGGCATGATAGCGGAAATTAAGACTATTAAAAAACTGCTGCTAAAAGAGCAAATTGGTTGTTAGATCAATACTTAAATCGGTGCGTTTACGTCCCAGCGCATTTTCCCAAAGAACTGTTGAAAAGCCCCCCAGTAATTTCGCCATATCAAGTTGATTATTAGCCTGGAGATACCAAGCTTGCTGCTCAATCACCATTTGGCTACCCCAAGATAATTCTCTTGGGATCACTTCCTGATAGATTTGGTTAGCAATGGATAACGCGCCATTCTGAGCACGACACAATAACCCTAAATCAATTACATAATCGACATTTGGATCTCTTGCCAATCAACCCGACTGAGCGGGTCGATGTGGTAATGCTTGGCGGTTTTAACAGGTCCGGCAGTGGTAAAAAACGCTTCATAATCAGTTTATCTTATATAGTTTTCATCCGAAAACGTAAATTTTGTGTAGTCGCACAATCTTAACTGCCCGTCCTGCTATTTGGCAGCGCGAAAAAGCGTTTTCGGACGGGCACTAAAGAACTTACGCCGATTATATCTGATTTGTTACAACAAACACGGATGCTTCAAAAATAAAACCTTCACCCCTACCCATACAAATACTGCACATATTCCCCAGCAACATCGCCCCAGTAAAACCTTGACTCCTCTGCTTGTGCTGCTATTTCTTGCCAATGCTCAGGGTTGTTTTGTTTGGTATTGAGGGCATCATCAAAACAGCGGATCATGTTCTCAGCCTGATGCTCTGGATTGTCGCCGCTAAAAGTAAAGCCGTTTTGGTGGTGTTCAACGGTATCGCGTAAGCCGCCGACACTGTGCACTAAACAGGCTTGACCGGCTCGCATTGCCAACATTTGGCTGATACCGCAAGGTTCAAAAGAACTCGGCATTAAGAACAAATCGCCGTTGCGATAAAGGTTGGCTGAAAGGGCTTCGGAATAGCCTTTTAAGAAAATAAAGTTGTCGTGTTTGGCTGCCACGCTGGTAAGAAATTGCTCCAGCTGTGCATCGCCACTACCCAATAAGATGAATAATCCACGCCCGCCCAGCGTTGCTAATAACTGCTCCAGTGCGGTTTGTCCGTTTGGCATTTGCTGCTCTAATAAGCGGATTTTTTGGTCAGTGATACGCCCTACCGAGGTGATCAACACAGGCTGCTCTGCCCCATCGTTAATCGCCCCATATCTGGCCGTCACTTGCGCTAATCGCCGTACTGCAATTAAGTGGGCACTTTGCACCGTTGGTTGTTGACCAATCCATTTGAGCAATTCGTTTTCTGCTGATAAAAACAATTGCTTGAGTGGAATTTTGGGGGGGTTATCTGGCATAGCATCTGGAGCATCATCTTGCGGATATTCACAACCATTTAAAATCCCGCGTAAACGCCCGCCATGCTCTGCCCGTTTTAGATCTTCTTGCAACCCTTCACCACCAAAATATCCTTGCGCCGGATGGCTCGGCAGCAGTATTTCCTGAGCATAAGCAGGCGATACCGCATGAACTTTATCACTTAAATTAATGCCCGCTCGCATCGGGTTATAACAATTATTAAACCGTGGATCGCTCAAAGGTTCATGATTAAACATCAAATCAGGGAACCAACTAAGCAACGAAGATTCATCATCAGCCAGTGGACGAATGCCCTGCAAAGCCAGATTATGAATGGTATAAACCGTACGAATTAATTTAAGTCGACGATACTCTGGATCAAACGCCCGCAACACAGCCACTGTAGCAGCGTGCCAGTCATGCAAGTGGATAACATCAACTTCGTTACCCTCAGCATCAAAACAACCGCTGATGATTGCTTTAGCCACCGCTGCGCTAAATAGCGCAAACTTGCTAGCGTCAGTGGCAAAAGGTCGTCCGGCTGCGTCGTCACAATAGATTTGACCGACGCCGCCAATGGCAAATAACGGATGTTCAAGCACCCATTGAGTGACATTTTGCTGCGGGTTTTTACCATTGACTCGATACACTTCAACCGCTTCTACTTGCCCAGCAAAGCGAACTTCTAAGGTACGAATATACATCGACCCCGGCAACCGAGAAAACGCCTGATAGCCAGGAATAACCACTTCAACCTGCTGTCCGGCATTAGCCAAAGCAGGCGGAATATCCCGCACAACATCACCAATACCACCCACTTTACCACCTGGCAAAGCATCGTTTTCTGCCGCGACCATCAGTATTTTCATCTTACGTTGTTTTCCTTTTGTATTACTGGTTGTCGGTATCAACGACAACCCCTGTTTAATTGGTGTTTTGTAACTATTCAGCGAAATCGATGACCCTGTGGATAAATGACAGTAAACAATGTAGGAGGGCCGTCTCGGCGCGATTTGTGCCGAAGGTGCAACGGTTTTTGAAATGGCTGCGCCATTTATCGCGGCGAGACGCCCCTCCTACCATGGGTTATCCACAAGCTGAATAGTTACGGTGTTTTAATTGTTAATTATTAACTGTTAATTATCAGGTAATAACATCCGGCTTAACCCGCCCGGTGAACGACTCAATCCCAGCCACTTCATCGGCAGCAGCAATCAACTCAGCTAACGCTGCCTGAGTCTCTTCACCCAGCAAAGCAGGGTCGTTCTGATAGCTATCCAGATACACCCGCAATGTTGCGCCTTGAGTACCGGTGCCAGACAGACGGAAAACCAAGCGACCGCCATTGTTGAAATAAATGCGTACGCCTTGCCCGCTGGTTTGACTACCATCAACCGGATCGCTATAAGCAAAATCATCCGCCGATTCAACGCTCAATCCAGCAAATTGCTGACCTGCCAAGGTTGGCAGTTTCTCACGTAATTGAGTAAATAACTGCTGAGCACTATCACTATCAACGCCTTCATAATCATGCCGAGTGAAATAATCCCGGCCATATTGTGCCCAGTGAGCAGTAACAATTTCAGCCACCGATTGCTGTTTTACCGCAATCAAATTAAGCCAGAACAATACCGCCCACAAACCATCTTTTTCGCGCACATGGCTCGAACCAGTACCAAAGCTTTCTTCGCCACATAAGGTGATTTTACCGCCATCAAGCAAGTTGCCAAAAAACTTCCAACCAGTCGGGGTTTCATAACAATCAATACCCAACGCCTCGGCGACCCGATCAGCCGCTCGGCTAGTTGGCATTGAACGTGCCACACCAGCAATGCCATCGGCATAAGCAGGCACTAACTGGGCGTTAGCCGCTAAAACCGCCAAACTATCACAAGGGTTGACGTAAAAATTATTACCCAACACCATGTTTCGATCGCCGTCACCATCAGAAGCGGCACCAAAATCCAATGCATCGTCTCCACTAAGTAGGCCAACCAATTCATGGGCATGAACCAAGTTTGGATCCGGATGACCGCCACCAAAATCAGCCAACGGCTCGCCGTTGATCACCGTGCCTTTTGGTGCACCCAAGCGATTTTCTAAAATCTCTTTGGCATAAGGACCATTGACCGCGTGCATGGCATCAAAACACAGCTTAAAATCGCTGCTTTTGAGCAACTCAGCCATTTTGTCAAAATCAAACATCGACGCCATCAAATCGGCATAATCCACTACCGGGTCAATGATTTCAATCGCCATGGCAGCCAATTGCACCGTGCCCAGCTTATCCAAGTCCACTTCAGCAGCATCAACAATTAAATAATTGCTAATGTCTTGAGTGTGTTGATAAATGGCGTCAGTGATTTTTTCAGCAGCAGGACCGCCATTTTCACCATTAAACTTGATCCCGAAGTCACCATTTGGACCACCGGGATTGTGACTGGCAGATAAAATAATGCCGCCACACGCCTGATGTTTTCTGATCACACAAGATGCCGCCGGGGTCGATAAAATCCCGCCCTGACCTATCAACAAACGAGAGAAACCGCTGGCAGCAGCCATGCGAATAATCGTTTGTACGGCTTCACGGTTATAAAAACGGCCATCACCACCGACCACCAAGGTTTTACCTTGCCCTAAGCTCGGGCTGGTATTAATCGTATTGAAAATCGCCTGAACAAAATTCTCTAAATAACCCGGCTGCTGAAATTCAGTGACCTTTTTACGCAAACCAGATGTGCCCGGTTTTTGTCCGGCAAATGCCCGGGTCGGGGTGTTGTTTACTGCCATTGTTTAGCTCCTGATAATGTTAGCTATTAGCTACTGCGGTCGCTGGCCCAACATACTACGGGTAACCAACACCACGCCTTTATCGGTGACACGATAACCGTTACGTTTGTCTTCTTCATGATCAACACCAATGCTGGTACCATCCGGAATGTGACAACCCCGGTCGATAATCGCCTTTTTAATCGTACAGTGCTCACCAATAACCGCTTCGGGTAATATCACCGACTCTTCAATCTCGGTGTAGGAATGTACTCTGACATTAGAGAACAGTAAAGATTTTCGTATAGTTGCCCCAGAAACTATACAACCACCAGAGATAGTCGAATCAACCGCCATACCTCGACGCTCAGCATCATCAAACACAAACTTGGCCGGTGGCAACTGCTCTTGATAAGTCAAAATCGGCCAACTTTTGTCATATAAATCTAACGCAGGCTCAACTGAAACCAGTTCCATGTTGGCTTCCCAAAAAGAATCTAAAGTGCCAACATCGCGCCAGTAAGCCCGCTCATTAGTCACCGGATCGCGAAATGGCGAAGCAAAAACTTTATGACTTTTAATAATATTAGGAATAATATCGTGACCGAAATCATGGGTCGAATCCGGGTTCTCAGCATCCAAACGCAGCTGTTCAAACAAGAAATCAGTGCTGAAAATATAATTACCCATCGACGCTAGGGTTAACCCTTCTTCGCCCGGAATAGGCGTTGGATTGGCTGGTTTTTCTTCAAAACCATTCACTCGTCCACTCTCATCAACACTCATTACGCCAAACGCCCCCGCCGCTTCTTCGATAGGCACTTCTAAGCAAGAAACGGTCATATCAGCGCCATTTTCAACGTGCTCAGCCAGCATGTTGGCATAATCCATTTTGTAAATGTGATCACCTGAGAGGATCACCACATACTTGGGATTTTCTGCCCGAATAATATCAAGATTTTGAAAAACCGCATCAGCCGTCCCCTGATACCATTCTTGTGAATGACGTTGCGATGCTGGTAAAATTTCAATCGACTCGCCCAACTCCCGTCTAAAGTGAGTCCAACCACGAACCAAATGACGTACCAAAGAATGCGCTTTATACTGAGTTAACACACCAACTCGGCGAATACCCGAGTTAATACAGTTAGATAAAGGAAAATCGATAATGCGGAATTTACCACCAAAATACAGCGCTGGTTTAGCCCGCCATTCGGTTAGTTCATAAAGCCTTGAGCCACGACCACCAGCCAACACTAGCGCGAAAGTGTCTTTGGTTAAGCGACTGATATATCGCGGGCTTTGTTCAACTTTTTTGTCGTCGGCGGCTTCAGCCGAGGGAATTGAGTCTGTCATAATTATCTGTCTCGTTATTTTGTTTTAGTTAAATAGAGGCTCACAAACCCCAGATGTCTTCACTGTACTCGCGAATTGTCCTGTCACTGGAGAAGCGTCCGCTGGTCGCCGTATTGGTAATACTCATTTTGGTCCAACCCTCAGCATCCTGATAAGCACTAGACACAGCTTGTTGCGCATCAATATAACTTCTGAAATCCGCTGCGGTCATCCAAGCATCATCACGACTGTAAATAGAGCCAATCACTGGGTCGAAGATGCCCGGCTCAAATAAGTTGAAATGGCCACTTTGCAGCAATTGCATCACTCGATTGAAATCATCATCAGCGGCAATAATTGCTGCTGGGTTATAATCCTGACGGGCTTCAACCACCTCATGCGCTTCAAGCCCAAACAAGAAGAAGTTGTCCTCACCCACCGCCTGACGAATTTCAATATTAGCGCCATCCATAGTGCCAATCGTCAACGCGCCATTCATCATGAATTTCATGTTGCCGGTGCCAGAGGCTTCTTTCCCCGCCGTTGAAATTTGCTCCGACAAATCAGTGCCCGGACAAATCACTTCCATCGCCGTTACGTTATAATCCGGTAAAAAAGCCACTCGTAACCAAGGTTGTGCCCGAGTATCGTTGTTCACCACAGCGGCAATATTGTTGATCAGCTTAATGGTGGTTTTAGCCATCGCATAACCCGGCGCAGCCTTGCCACCGATTAAGATACAACGAGGTTGCATACCTTCGGTATCACCACGGGTAATACGGTCATACAGGTGAATAACATGGAGAATATTCAGCAGTTGGCGTTTATATTCGTGGATCCGCTTAACCTGAACATCAAACAACATGCTTGGGTCAAAGCTCACACCACAACGCTCTTGTACCAACTCAACTAGATTTTGCTTGTTAACCAACTTCATTTGCTGCCAACGACGACGAAACGCCTTTTTCTTGGCAAACGGTTGCAGTTTGGCAATTTCATCAAGGTTGGTGATCCATTTGTCGCCAATCACTTCTGAAACCAAATCGGTCAAGCCTTTATTACAGTGTGCCAGCCAACGACGTGGCGTGACGCCATTAGTTTTGTTGTTAAACTTGGCAGGCCACAATTGATAAAACTCATTAAATAAACCAGCTTTAAGCAACTCGGTATGCAGTGCCGCCACACCATTAACTGAGTGACTGCCGATAATGCCCAAATGGGCCATGCGAATATGCTGCTGATGGCCTTCTTCGATAATTGACAGCCGACTTTGACGCTCGGTATCGCCCGGCCATTGCTGCGCAACCTCAGCCAAAAAGCGGGCATTAATTTCATAAATAATGTCGAGCAACCGAGGCAACAACTCTTGAAACAAACCCACTGGCCATTTTTCTAGCGCCTCAGGCAACAAAGTATGATTGGTATAAGCCATGGTATTAGTGGTGATTTCCCACGCGTCGTCCCACGACAACAAGTGATCATCCATCAGCAAACGCATCAATTCGGCCACCGCTACCGTCGGGTGGGTATCATTTAACTGAAAGCCATTTTTTGCCGCAAAGCCGCTAAAGTCACTGCCATGACGCGTGGTCCAACGGTCCAATACATCTTGCAAACTGGCCGAAGCTAAAAAATACTGCTGACGTAAACGTAATTCTTTACCGTTTTCACTGGCATCATTAGGGTACAATACCATAGTGATTTGTTCTGCCAGATTCTTATTGGCGACCGCTTCGATATAACTACCGGCATTAAAATCCGCCAGATTAAACTCATCAGTGGCCTCAGATTTCCATAATCTCAGGGTATTGACGGTTTGGTTACGATAGCCCGGAATAGGCACATCATAAGGCACAGCCAACACATCTTGGGTGTTGACCCAACGCGCACGCTCTTCGCCGTTGGCATCGGTGTAGTGATCAGTATGACCAAAAAACTTGATTTTACGGGTATTTTCCGGGCTTTCGATTTCCCATGGATTACCGTCACGCAACCAGTGATCTGGCGTTTCAACCTGATGGCCGTCTTCAATTTTTTGATGGAACATGCCGTATTCATAACGGATGCCGTAACCGGTCACCGGCAATTGCAAGCTAGCACAGCTATCAAGGAAACACGCGGCCAATCGACCCAAACCACCATTGCCTAAACCAGCGTCGACTTCCTCGGCCACAACTTCTTCGAGTTTGCTACCGTAATTTTTCAATGCTTGTTTAACTGATGGCTCTAAATCTAAGTTGAGCACCGCATTGCTCATCGCCCGACCCATCAAGAATTCCAGCGAGATATAATTAATCCGCTTCGGATCTTCTGCTCGATAACGGTCCCGAGTCGCCCGCCAGCGCTCCACTAATCTGTCACGGACAGTCAATGCTAACGCATTAAACAAATAACGGTGCGAACCATCAATTTCATCACGACCCAAAGTCAAACTAAAATGACGATTGAGGTCTTCAGCGACTTCTTTCTCATCCATACTTAATGGTTCGAGTGTACTGGTAGTTAATTTGGTACTTTCTTTGATATAATGGTTCACTATTTCGTTTTCCTCAGTACTTATTGTTTGTTTCACTTTCAATCCCACCGAAGCCCTTGTAGGCGGTAGATTTATCCCCGCTTTTGAGGGATTGTCGCATCGCTTTGTTATGGGCTTTTGTTGGCTGGGGGTTTACGGTCGCTCTGGCTCCCTAGCGGGGATAAATCCTCCGCCTACATCCCGCCGACGACACAACACCGCGACTGAACGAGCTGTAACTTCTATTTTTTCGCCACTGGCAACCGATGATATAAGCGGCTGGCCAGACTCTTCGGTGGTATCGACTAACCATTGCCAACTGTCATTGCTTTTATTCACAGGCAGCTGAAACCCTTGCCCGGTGGTGTTATTGTTAAAAATCACCATTATCTGATTGCTATCGTCCTCATCAGACTGCACCCCGGATAAAAGGTAGCCCAACAAATAATTATGATGCTCCTGCCAATGCTCTTCACGCATCGGTTGACCTTCACTGTTGAGCCACTGGATAGCCGCCCCATCGGCGCTGCCATCATCATGGATATAATGTTGATGGTGCAGCACTGGAAATTCCCGCCGCAGCTGTGTCAGCAACGCGGTAAACTTGGCCAGTTCAGCATTGCCGGGAGTATCTGACCAATCCAGCCAATTAATTTCATTGTCTTGGCAATAGGCATTATTGTTGCCTTTTTGACTGCGCCCACGCTCATCGCCCGCCGCTATCATTGGCACACCTTGAGATAACATCAGGGTGGCCAGCAAATTACGTTGTTGACGACGGCGGTCGCTCTGTATTCGAGGGTTGTCGCTGGGGCCTTCGTGGCCAAAGTTTTCGCCAAGATTTTCACGATGGCCGTCGGCGTTTTCTTCACCGTTAACCCAATTGTGCCGATGCTGATAACTCACCAGATCTCGCAGCGTAAAACCATCATGACTGGCAATATAATTGACAGTCGCCGCAGGTCTACGACCTGAGCGTTCAAAAATATCCCCAGAGCCATGCAAACGACGAGCAAATGTCGGTAACTGGCCCGGCTCACGTCGCCAAAAACGACGCACCGTATCGCGGTATTCATCGTTCCACTCGCTCCAAGTCGGCGGATAATGACCCAGCTGATAACCACCAGGTCCAATGTCCCAAGGCTCGGCAATCAACTTCACCCGAGACAGTTGTGGGTCCTGGGCAATCGCCTGAAAAAAGCTCGCTTGTGGATTAAAACCATCAGTTTCACGCCCCATCACCGAAGCCAAATCAAAGCGAAAACCATCCACCCCCATCTCACCTGACCAATAACGTAAACTGTCCATCACCAGTTGTAATACCCGAGGATGACTGACATTTAAGGTATTGCCGCAACCAGTATCATTAACGTAATAACGATTTTGTTCTGCTTGGAGTCGATAATAAGCGGCATTATCAATGCCTCTAAAACTCAGGGTTGGACCAAAATGATCGCCCTCAGCGGTGTGGTTATACACCACATCCAAAATCACTTCGATGCCCGCCTGATGGAAATCATCCACCATGGCACGAAATTCCTGTATTTCATTGGTACTGAGATAACGGCTGTGCGGGGCAAAAAAGTTGAGGCTGTTATAACCCCAATAATTAGACAACCCTTTATCCACCAAAAAATGCTCATCGATAAATGCCTGTACGGGTAGCAATTCGATGCTGGTGATCCCCAAGGCTTGCAAATAAGCGATGATTTTTTGATGGCTCAGCCCAGCAAAGGTGCCTTTTTGTAGCTCAGGCACATCTGGATGGCGCAAAGTAAATCCACGTACATGGGTTTCATATATGGTGGTTTGATGCCACGGCACATCAGGCTTTTTGTTACTCTCGCGATTAAAAGCATCCATATTAAACGGCGCAGTCACCACACACTTGGGCATAAAAGCGGCGTTATCCAGAGTATTAAACGACATGTCCTTGTCTGGATTATCTTTTTCATAACCAAAATGAGATTGGTCCCAACGGAACTGCCCCACCAGTTGACGACCATAAGGGTCAAGCACCAACTTGTGATGATTAAAACGATGACCAGCATGAGGATCATATGGGCCATAAACCCGATAACCATACACAGCGCCGGGCTTTAGGCCCGGCAAATAACCGTGCCAGATATCATGGGTCTTTTGTGGCAGCTCGTAACGGGCAATTTCAACTTCGCCGGTGGGGTCGAACAAACACAGTTCAACCTTGCCGCCATGGGCTGAGAACAAGCTAAAATTCACCCCTTCGCCATCCCAATGCGCCCCTAAGGTACGGTGATCACCCGGCAGCAAACGTTTGATCGCAGCAACGGCCACCATTATGGCTGACACTCAAAAATAACGGTAGCCAACGGCGGCACACATAACGACAACTGACAAGGTTGAGCTGCATGAGGTTCGTCAATCGCCCTAACACCATCACCATTGCCCATGCCCGAGCCGCCATATTCGCTGCTGTCGGTATTGAGACATTGACGATAAAAACCAGCCCGTGGCACACCCAAACAATAATCTGTATACGGCGTTGGTGTCATATTCACCACTACTAGCACAGGTGGCGTACCGACTTCACCCTGACGCCAGTAAACAAATATCGACTGTTCATTATTGTCACCCACAATCCAATCAAAACCTTTGCTATCGCAATCAAGTTGATGCAACGCAGGCACATCGCGATAAGTCTGATTCAAATCTTTAATCAGTTTTTGCACCCCGATATGTGGCGCATATTCGAGTAAATGCCAATCTAAACTCTGCTCATGATTCCACTCATCCCACTGGGCAAACTCGCCGCCCATAAACAATAATTTCTTACCCGGATGAGTCCACATAAAGCCAAAATAAGCGCGTAAATTAGCGAATTTTTGCCAATCATCACCAGGCATTTTATTGAGTAAAGAACCTTTACCATGTACCACTTCATCGTGACTCAGCGGTAAAATGAAATTCTCGCTAAAGGCATAAATCAAACCAAAGGTCATGTCACTGTGATGATATTGGCGATGAATTGGATCACGTTGCATATAGCTCAACGTATCGTTCATCCAACCCATATTCCATTTAAAACCAAAACCCAAACCGCCCTCGTCCACCGGACGAGAAACCCCAGGCCAAGCGGTTGATTCTTCGGCAACCATCATCGCGCCAGGATTGTTAAAATAGGCACGGGCATTGACTTGTTTAAGCATTTCGATGGCTTCGAGATTTTCCCGACCACCATGAATATTCGGTATCCACTCACCCGCCTCACGGCTATAATCGAGATACAACATTGACGCCACAGCATCCACTCGCAGGCCGTCAATATGAAATTGTTCTAACCAAAACATCGCATTGCTGAGCAGGTAACTCACTACTTCGCTGCGACCATAGTTATAAATCAGGGTTTTCCAATCCGGATGGAAGCCTTTGCGCTGATCCTCATGTTCATACAAACAAGAACCATCTAGTTTGCCAGTACCATGGGCATCCGTAGGGAAATGTCCCGGCACCCAGTCAAGTAACAGGCCAATGCCCTGCTGATGACAGCAATCAACAAAATATTTAAAATCTGCTGGCGAGCCAAAACGACAAGTTGGCGCAAACAAACCAATCGGCTGATAACCCCAAGAGCCATCAAACGGAAACTCACTCACTGGCATCAATTGAATATGACTGAAGCCCATTTCAACCACATAAGGGATCAGCTCAGCAGCCAGCTCGCGGTAATTCAAGAAAGCCTCTTCGCCGTCCTCGACTTTGCGCCGCCAAGACCCCAAATGTACCTCATAAATAGATACCGGACCATGATACAAGCCAGTTGATGCTGCTCGTTGATCCATCCAACGGTGATCTTGCCATTGATATTCTGGCTCATTGACCGTAACAGAAGCGGTTTCGGGGGCACGTTGCATGGCAAAGGCGTAAGGGTCGGCTTTTAATGGCAACAAGGTGCCATCGGCGGCAATAATTTCGTATTTGTAAGTGGCACCGCTACCGACACCGGGAATAAAGATTTCCCACAGCCCCGCAGCCGGATGTTTGCGCATCACATGACGGCGACCATCCCAATGATTGAATTCGCCAACCACTGATACTCGGGCAGCATCTGGTGCCCAAATAACAAAGCTCATACCCACCACTTTGTCGACGGTGCGCACATGGGCACCCATCCACTGGTAGGCTTTTTCTTGAGTACCTTCACAGAATAAATACAGGTCGTTTTCGTCAAGCAAGGAAGGAAAACGATAAGGGTCTTCAACCAGACTATTGGCTTCGTCACCGAATTGAATGCTCAGGTGATAACTGAAAGGTTTGCTGCGTCGGCCTAATTTGCCTTCAAACAAACCAGCAGCGTCAACTTGAGTTAACGAAGCGACTTTTTTATTGCCATTGTTGGCAATCACATCGACGCTGCTCGCGCCGGGTAAAAAGACCCGGGCGATAAGGCCCTTGCCGGACGGATGTTGGTGCATTCCCAATGCTGAAAAAACATCATCATGACTGGCGGCCAACAGGGTATCGATTTCTTCTTTGCGCAACAGGCTTAATGCGTTGTCTTTCATTATTTTAATCCTGACAGTAATAAAAAAAGTGTGGAATACAGGTGAAATATAAATAGCGCCAGACAGACCGGTAAACAGCTGGCTGAGCACATTGAAAAAAGCGTCCGGTCGCTGACGACAGTACACCCGTTATATGTCAGGTTTGTGACAATTTCATCTTAATAAATGAATAAGTACCCGACAAAATGGAATAACTACCATATTTCAATGCATTTATATTCATTTCCCCGTTTACCATAAGGCAAAGCGGCTCCACTGTCTAGCGTTGCTCTAACACTAACTAGGTTACCAATTTTGCCTAAAATGACAGCGCTGCCATTAGTGATAAAAATGGCAAAATCACAACTCACCTAGTCGGTGTTTTTAATTGCTAGTAAAAAAGCAAAATGGTCAAATATCAACCGACCTGACCGTCTAAACGGTTATTTTATCTTCACTTGGCGCGATTGATGAAAAATATCTATATTAATTTAAATTCATATTCAAGGAGAATTTAGCCAGCAAATATTCAGTTTAAATATATCTTATAGATTAAAGTTCTAACTAAATAATGCCGTCGCTAACTATGCATTGATAACGACGGACACCGAAAAAACTGACCTCGTTTGCGCTTTTACTCTTGTTTAGATCTCATTGAAAATTCGTTTAACGATCAAATGTAAGCGCTTACATTTAACATTATCAAATTTCCCTAGACGCGTCAAGGGCTGGTTTTGAGGCACCGTTTTAAGGCATCAGTGTAAGTTAGCTTTGAGCCAAGTGATCCACCTTGACGGCAGATCCACAGTCGATTATTCTGACGGCTTTTGGAGCGCTCATGTCATTAATCGCCAATACCCCAAAACCACCCTACTATGCGGTAATTTTCAGCTCACATCGCACTGATGGTAACGATGACGACTATGCTAAAACAGCCACCAGAATGGTCGAACTAGCACAGCAGCAACCCGGCTTTTTAGGGGTAGAATCCGCCCGAGAATCAATCGGCATTACCGTCTCTTACTGGCAGGATTTAACCTCAATCAAAAACTGGAAAGCCAACACCGAACACCTCGACGCGCAGAAAAATGGCCGAAAAAGCTGGTATAGCGGATTTAAAGTGCGGATCAGTAAGGTTGAGCGGGACTATGAGGTTTAAGTGAGGTTTAAGTGAGGTTTAACAAACTGCCAGAAACAACAAAACCCGATGGGAAGTCGGGTTTTGTTGGTTTACGAATAACAAGTGCTCTATAGACAGAGAATTAAACTTTAAACCTTTAAACCTATAAGGTCAAGCCAAGTATAGGGAAAATAGTGTTAATATCTCATTGTTTTTTTCAGTAATCCATTGCTATAATCAAATTCTGTTCTAAAAGTATAACTTGTTACCCTGCGGGACACAAAGAACCTTTTATATTTTAGCGCTCGTCCGAAAACACTTTTTCGCGCTGCCAAATGGCAGGACGAGCGCTATGCCGCATTAGCGGTAAGGCTTATTAATCAATAAGTTAATGAGTTCATCAGATGTAAAGTAAACTTCCGGCAACGCCGGAATTTACGTTTCTGGATGAACACTATGTTACTAAAAGGCTTTTAAACCCTCGGCTTATGGAGTGGGATCCATAAGGCACTCAACCCGGAGGTAGACAAGTGTTCTATAGACAGAAGACAAACCAGATAACCGAGGTATTCAAAGTGTTTTTTCTGGTGGTCTAATTCCCAATTAAATGGGGAGCACGTCATGATTGAATTAATCGTGTTAATTGCGGCAATATTGCAAATTATCGTTTTAGTTAAACAACTTAGTAGCGAAAACGATAACACCAAAAAGTAATAATGTCGTCAAAATCTGACGGACTAAAAGCGGGTGAGCACCAACTTGCCCGCTTTTGATAACCACCAATTGTTAACAAAACAAATATTTTCCTCAACAATCCCGATTTAAACCCAGCGATAAAAGAAAAAATAACACCCTCAATAAAATTACACTTTGTTTACAATGACTCATTTTCATCTTGTTTGTGCAGTCTAATCATGATTTACTCAGGCGGTAAAAATTGATTTTTACCATTTTATTTGTTTATGTAAATTTTAAGATAAATTAAAGTTAATGATTAAAGTTTAATAAAATATAAAATGATAGCAGGATGTTAATTTCATAAAGTGATAAGAAAAGACGCCTAAACATAGAGGAAAATAGTATGTCTGTTAAGACACGTAAAACGTGGCAAACCACGCTGGTTTGCAGTGCAGTACTTTCAGCATTAGCGGCTACACCGCTATTGGTCAGTGCAGCACAAGAGACGGCAGAGGGAGCCGTCGGTGAACTCAATGAGAACGATCAGGTTAAAGTCGAACATGTAATGGTGACCTCGCGTAAGCGAGCTGAATCGATTATTTCGGTGCCCATGAGTATTTCGACCGTATCAGCGATGGAAATTGCCGATCGCAACCTGCTCAACAAAGAAGATATCTATCGCACAGTCGCTGGTGCTGCCAGCCCTCGGGGCGAGCTTATTCTGCGCGGACTAACCGGTAGTAACGATTCAACCCCCGGTACCACCAGTTCTTTTACTGATGGTATACCATATAATTTCAGTGACTTGTTCGATGTTGAACGGGTTGAAATCTTGCGGGGACCACAAGGCACCTTATATGGCTCCAATGCCATTGGCGGTACCGTGCGGATCATCACCAAAAAGCCGCAACTGGATGAATTTGAAGCCATTGGCGCACTCCAGTTCAACAGCCAACATTCCATGTTTTCAGATGCAATGGCTTGATTAAGCGGTAATGGTTCAATTCTTTCTTTGCTTCCCTCGACTTTCATCAAAGATTGGATTGTAGTTGATATAGTTTTAAGGGATTCATCAAGGTGGTTGAGCAATTCATCCACATGAAATGGTATAGGTTTGCTCGTTTCATTTTTACCATTTCCATTTTTTTCATGGTCTAGATAATAGGTTTTTATCTTTTCTTTAATTGATAGAGTCCGATCACGTACTGACTTTCTTTCTTTTATCCACACTCCTTTAAATTTAATTCCGTCCAACGGATGCCAGTATTTTAGTGTGCTCACAATGTTTTTAATGTTTTTATAATTTTTCGCAGTGATTCCTTTGTCAATCTCTTTCATTATATAGTTGTATCCAAGAGATTCACCCTCGAATATTTTCTCATAATTACTATAGTATTTATTTGAAGTAACAGGATCGTCCCAAGTATTCAAAAGAGCCATGATGAATTTATTTTCTATTGCTTCCTTTATGTAATTTTGTGATTCAGGCCGTTCTTTTGATATTATTGTATTGATTGAGTTTGATAGGGCATTTATGGAAAAAAAATACGTTTTACTGCCGTGAGATTTCCCCATAACTAGCAAAACTTCAGTGAGTGTAGGTATATTGATTGCGCCGCTTGATATAAGATATTTTATGGAATCATTCATGTAATCCTTGCTAAATATAACATTAAAGACAGACAAAATATTCTTATAAAAGTTGCTTGATTCTATCTCTGTTTCATTGTCACTGCCATATATTCCAGACAAAAGATCGCCGATAAAGCTTTTTTGTGTGGTTTTTCCTTGATGTTTTTCAGAATTTGGCGTGAAAAACTTAAATAGATCCTCATATCGACCATCTTTTGCTAGGATGTGCAGAATTTTGCTTGTTAGATGTATGCAATCTTCAGGTGACCGGTAATATGCTTGCGCTATTGGATTGGAAAAGATTGCCCTCAGTTGACTTCCAATTCTTTGGGTCAGGCACGATAATTCTGTGCCCATCTTCCAATAATGCTTCATTCTTCGTATCAAATCCAAATTTAATATGCATTTCTAGGATGGAAAATTCTTTTCTACTTGCTTTCACTGTTTCTGGAGTTGGGTTGTCTGATTCTTCAGCTAGGTTAATGTTGTGCTTGATTTCTTGGTGTAGTTTTAAGCCTTCAATCAATTGTATATTTGTTGTGCGAGGTTCAAATGGTTGATTCAGTAGCTTTAGCTTATCAGTTTTCCCATTTATGATATGTTTCTCCAGGTTATATTCATTTGAATATTCTCTGATCAAGTTATATGATATACCATATTCTTTGTGATACCAGTACAAAGAATCTAAGCACTCTACATCATTTATCTGAACAAGATTCTTGATAAATTCATCCAGGACTACTTTTGGTGATTCTCCCAATTCACTTCCTGCACTACCTAGCCTCTTCATATTGATTTTCTTAATATCGTCATTAAGAATGGGTGCTTGATTGTTTATACTCAGCTTCTGAGATTCATTCATTATGTTTATGCACATATTAGTTCCGAAACTAGATTTTTTGATAAATCTCCCATCTTCGTTTTCTTCAATTAAGGCTTTGATGATTTGTTTGGGTGTATTCTTGATTTCAATGTTCTCTGGCAGTGCGTTGACTATCCAGCTTAATGTGTGGGTTGCTAATGGGCCTTGTATCATTAGGCATTCACCTACCACTAATTCAAATAGAGCCATGTATTGTGTTGATAGACTATTGTTTTCCTCTACATCAATTGCTTGTTCCATGAGTAAATGATTTGCTAAGGCTTGGCCATGCCCAGCTCGTTTAAGCATATTGAAAAATTTTTCTAAGTTATTGTCGGGCTCGCCCTGTGTGCCAATGTATAAAAGGATGGGTGAAATTCCGCTTAAATTATCCACATCACCTGACATTTCAAAAGGGTTTGCGCCATCTAAGATAAGAAGTTCAATAAATTCAGCGGGTGCATCATGCAGCATGGCAACTTGTAGGGGAGAATAGCCTCTGTAACTGCCCAGAATGGGAGTGCTGTTGAGCGCTTCCTTTAAATATCGCCTAAATTCTTCACTGCTTTCATCTAGATGGTGTTCTTTTGCAAATGTTGATTTAATGTGTTTGTAGGATTGTGTGTTATGTGAGTCATAGCTTTCACACAATAAATGAAAAATATTATACCCCTGTCTAAGTTCATAGGCATTAACAGAATTAATAGTGTCATTAAATGTCTTTGTGTCGGGATTTTTATCAGTGGCTGATGATGTTTTATATACATCAAAATATACGGTCTTATATTTTTCCTCCCGTAGGCCATGCTTCATCTTTCTTCTAAGATCGTTGGCTCTGACTCGCTCTTTTTTCCCAAGGAGCCCGTAATCTTTTTGAAGGGTGTTTGCTGCTATCTTGTGTAGGCTTTTTCCCCTATTGGGGGCGTTGTTTTCAGCGACATTCAGGATTATCTCCACAATATCCATCTCAGTATTTTGGTCGTGAAAATCATTCCTTGCGAATGTTTGCTCAGCAAAAGATATATAATCCTCATGCTTTGGATCGGTGTTTGTACGCCATAGGTATTGTGCCAGCGCGGGAATGTTTTCACTGGCTAGTAAGAGTTTAACTATTGCTGGGTAATTCGCACAGTGTAATCCTAATTTAAAAGGGTTGATCGGGAGGTTCTGTTGCTTAGCGGTGTTTGGTGTAGCAGTCTTGAGTACATTTATCGCATTGTCTAACCCTTTATCATCGCTATTATAAATCGCCTTAGTTAAGGGGTGGCTATTGGAGCGCTTTGCTAATTTTTTTTGTTCTTTGGTTCGTTTTGAAATCGTTATTCTGTTTGCCCATGGGGGGTGCTCCTGAGTTTTATCGTTCTATGGAATGGTGAATATAATTAAATGAGCCAATGATGTAGGCTGCCTTTATGGTTGGCGCGGACTGTACCTGTTGATTCCAATATTGTCAAATTATGTATAAGAAAGTATAGAAACAACTAAAACATAATGTGTAAAATTCCGAAGTTTTTTCGTGTGTATTTAGGTGAGTGAAGAAAAATATGCTCTTTGCACTTACAGAGATTGTTTGTGGCGGCGAATTATATATGTATTTTCATTATGAAGATCGCCTACATCGTGGCGCAATCTGACGACTAAATGATCTTTTTTTTAATCGGAAATGCTATATAGCATTCACGATTGAAAATGGGATTTATAACATAATTTTGTATTCCATAAAGCGCATCTTAATAATGCTATATATTATCTCAGTGGTGGCGGTGAAATTCCAAAGCAATTTCTTGAACAATTTTCAGGATATCTCAATTGTGATGGATAAACACGATGGCAAAGTGCCGCATTGTGATGGGGTGAGCGTATAATTAGCCAAAGGCATAACTACTTATGAATCTTGTTTGGTTTGCTCATATTTTTTAGGTGGTTCACTTGTTCCCTTTCTAAGGGTACAAGTACATGATTTGTGTACTGAATGATTTGACTGAGTTCGTCAGAAGGCTCGGGGTTTAAATCTTCCAGACTTTTTATAACAAAATGAGCATAACCGCCCCTTGATTCAATGGCTTAACTTTGTCAATGAGGTGACGATTCTCTGGGTTTTTCTTAAACAATGATGCTGTCCAGGATTGGTTGCTGCCACAATACACACGAAGCATATTTTGTAATATTTTATATGGTTCAGACTCTGATTTCATCACAGAAAAGTAACAAGAATTTAGGGGCATTAAGGGGTCGCTTGGTGAGCATATGCTCTCCATAATACGTACAAATTCGTTTAATTTAGATGTTTCCTGGGTTGTGAATGTAGCCTTATCAAGGGTTAAACTCAGT
>CBDIDQ010000083.1:0-18889 GCA_965277695.1 Alteromonadaceae bacterium | reverse complement strand
TTTGGCCACCACTTTGCCGGTCTTGCCGATGAATATTATGCCTCACCAGTGGCGGTGGTAGCAGCACCGAATTTGGCAGAGCCTTATGAGCCTAATGTAACGGCTAATACCGATAGAAAAACCCTGAAATGGCGGCAAAAAGTCAAGAGTAGTACGCCGCTACCGACGCATTGGGATAAAGTCGCTTATGATCAGCATTCAGACCGTTATCAAAAACGTCGCAAAGAAATTCGGGCAGAAAATCTATCCGAAGCGGTGATGAGCCAGCTGTTTGCTGATAACACCGCGTTTCAAAAAAAGCTGTTTGCACAGAATCCTCATCAACACGATGTTGGCTTGTTTGAAGGCGCAAATTACCAATCTAATGGTTATTATCGCAGTGAGCAGAACTGCATCATGTTTACCCGTTTTGATGAGTTTTGCCAAGTTTGTAGTAGTGCGATTGAAGATATTATTGATTTGTATGTGAAATAAATAACCTCGCGTTTGTGTCGTAGTGTTGCGCTGCACACCAGTCCTCTTTCAACTAAAACCCGGTCATGCTAATCTGCTTTTCCACAGTGATAAGTAACAGTATAAGAATGAAGAGTATGATTAATAATAAACCGTTTTATAGTACATATTTAGGCCGTAAAAAAGCGCTTGGTTTGGCTGGCATTATCGGCCTTGCACTGTGTACTAGTGTTGTTTCGGCTAATACACCGTTGCCACAAGATGCAAAGGCCGTTGAAAAGGCGGTAGAAAAAGCTGCTGCAATGACCGACTTTACGCCAGATCCGGCTAAACGCCTGTCTTTGGAAAACTTTATAAAAGGTGCTAAAAAGCTCCATGGTTATCTTAACAATGCGGTTGAAAAGGCCACTGGAGAAGATAAGCAATTTCTCAGCAAGGAAAAACTAGAAATGGAGCGACAACTGGCTGATCCACAAGCGGCCTATGACAAGCAATTTAAAAGGGTTGCTGCGCAGATTAAACGCCTTAATACCATCAAAGTGTTACCGCCCGCATTGGTTGCACAAATGAATAAGCACTTTCTTGAGACCGAGGCTGGTAAGGCGGTGGGAGCGCTGAACAATGAAAGTAAAAAAGCCACTAACAGTGATAGTTCTCGGGGAGAAATTGCCTATCAATTAGGTATCATCTCACAATACGATCAGGTTAATTATAAGTCAGCACTGCGTTATTTTAAAAAGGCTGTCACATACTCACCAAACAATGTCGACTACCTTAATTCATTAGCGAGTATTTACACCATTATTGAAGACCATGGCTCAGCGACTAAGTTGTATAAGGATATTCTTAAAAATAAATCGGTATCGCCAGAGATGATAAAAACCGTCAAAGGCAAATTATCCGGGGGCAAAGCAGTTAATAATTAACAATGAATAATTAACAATTAAGAGCAAAATCAACAGCAGTATGCTGCCAATCAATGCAGGGTAAATCTAACATCCGGCATAATCCATTAATTTGGCAATTAACACCGCTTTCTCATCATCTTCAAGAAAGCTCGATACAAAACTATTTTTCGCCAATGCCACCGCTTGTTCTTTACTGAGATCAAGCGCGTGGTATAACGCCAGATAATTTTCGTTGAGATAACCACCAAAATAAGCCGGATCGTCTGAGTTTACCGTGACATTAACGCCCTGAGCTAGCAAGCTGAGGATGTTGTGGTCTTTCATATCAGCGAAAACTTTAAGCCTAGTGTTTGATAGCGGGCAAACCGTTAGCGGGATTTGGCTTTGACATAATTGTTGCACTAACGCCGGGTCGTCGATGCAGCGCACACCGTGGTCAATGCGTTTGACTTGCAGCATGGTCAGGGCATCACGAATATATTGGGCTGGGCCTTCTTCGCCTGCATGAGCGACGGTTAAAAAGCCTGCTTCAATGGCTTGTTCGAATACTTGGCGGAACTTTTCTGGTGGGTGACCCAGCTCTGATGAATCGAGACCGACACCGATGATGTGTTGTTTGTATGGTAGGGCTTGTTGTAGGGTTTGCATGGCTGAATCGGCGCTGAGGTGACGCAAAAAACACATGATGAGTAAACTGCTGACATCGAGTTTTTCTTTACCGTCAGCCAGTGCCCGGGTGATGCCGTTGATCACCACTGAAAACGCAATGTCCCTGTCGGTATGGGTTTGTGGATCGAAGAAAATTTCAGTGTGGATCACTTGTTGTTCAGCGCAACGTTGCAAATAGGCCCAAGTCAGGTCGTAAAAGTCCTGTTCAGTTTGCAACACGCCCGCAGCATTGTAATAGATGTCTAAAAAAGACTGAAGGTTGCTAAATTGATAGGCGGCTTTGACTTCATCGACCGTGGCATAGGGCAGGGTGATATTGTTGCGCTGGGCGATTTTAAACATCAATTCAGGCTCTAATGAACCTTCAATGTGAATATGCAGTTCTGCTTTGGGCAGTTTGTGGATAAATTCAGTTACTGTTGTCATCTGCTCTGCTCCTGCGTCGGTTTGAATTCAGTGGTTTGAGGTCAGCAATTAATACCACATCCCGTTAATATTATAGTCGTTAATGACGTAACAACCTCTTCGAAATCTTGTTCATTCATTTGTGGCTGGTCCATTGCTGATAATACCTGAATGTTAAAGTCGGCGTAATGCTGGGTGGCACTCCAAATCAAAAATAATAAGTGTAATGGGTTTACCGGGTTGATTTGACCTTGTTCTATCCACGCTTCAATCACGCTGATTTTCTGCCGCACCCATTGTTTGAATTCAGTGCTTAAATAGCTTTGTAAATGAGGTGCACCATGAATGATTTCACTGGCAAAAATACGGGATGAATCCGGATCGGTTTTTGAATACATCACTTTGGCACGAATATAAGCGGTTAAGGCGACTTTGGCGTTGTCGTTGGCGTTGAAGGTGTCAAAGGTGGTATTCCATACCGCGAGGATTTCGTTGAGCAGCTGTTGATAGAGGTCGGTTTTATTATTGAAATAATAGTGAATATTGGCTCTAGGTAGTTGAGCCCGCTCGGCAATGCGCTTTATCGATGCTCCTTTGAAACCATAGGTGACAAATTCTTTCTTGGCGGCATTGAGAATCAGGGTTTTGTTCTTTTGGCGGATATTGCCATCTGCGGATGAACCCGCAGATGGCTTTTGCTCGTGAGGCACCTGCGAACTTATTTTGCTTTAACCGCAACGCGGCTCTGATGCAATAACGGTTCGGTATAACCACTGGGCTGGATTTCACCTTTGAAGATCAAATCAGCAGCAGCCTGGAAGGCGATGCTATCATCGAAATTCGGTGACATGTTGATGTAGCTGCTGTCACCGGCATTTTGACCATCAACAATCGCTGACATCCGCTGCAATGATTCCATAATCTGTTCTTTGGTCAGAATGTTATGGTGTAACCAGTTACAGATGTGCTGGCTTGAAATACGCAAGGTCGCTCTGTCTTCCATACGGCCAACATCAAGGATATCTGGCACTTTTGAACAACCAATACCTTGGTCAACCCAACGCACCACATAACCAAGTAAACCCTGAATGTTGTTGTCTAGTTCAGCTTTGATATCTGCTGCACTAAGGCTAGCTGGATCAGCCAACAATGGAATGGTGATCAAATCAGTCAGGCTGGTGGTATCTTCGGCTTTAAGCATTTGCTCCTGAACCTCAGCAACATTCACGTCATGGTAGTGCATGGCATGTAAAGTTGCCGCTGTTGGTGAAGGAACCCAAGCACAGTTAGCACCAGATTTAGGATGACCGATTTTGACCGTCATCATGTTAGCCATTTGGTCTGGTACAGGCCACATGCCTTTACCAATTTGTGCTTTGCCTTTAAGACCAGCACGTAAACCGATGTTAACGTTACGGGCTTCATAAGCGGAGATCCAACTTTCGTCTTTCATCAGCTCTTTACGAACCATTGGGCCTGCTAGCATACTGGTGTGAATTTCATCACCGGTACGGTCAAGGAAACCAGTGTTGATGAATACCACACGTTCTTTGGCGACGCGGATACACTCTTTAAGGTTAACTGAGGTGCGACGCTCTTCATCCATAATACCAACTTTGATGGTATTGACGGGCAAACCCAAACCTTCTTCAACGCGACCGAATAAGTCACAGGTAAACTGCACTTCTTCTGGGCCGTGCATTTTAGGTTTTACGATGTAGATGCTGCCAACGCGTGAGTTGCTGTGTTGACCGTTGCCTTTAAGGTCATGCACTGAAATCAAGCTGGTGATGATGCCATCAAGAATGCCTTCTGGTGTTTCGCTACCATCGGCTGCTAAAACCGCATCATTGGTCATCAAGTGACCGACGTTACGAATAAACTGCAAGCTGCGGCCTGGCAGAGTGATTTCTGCGCCGTCGGCAGCAGTATATTTATGGTCGGCATTTAATGTACGGGTAATGGTTTTACCATTTTTTTCGAGGTTTTCTGCCAAGTCGCCTTTCATCAAACCTAACCAGTTACGATAAACTGCGGTTTTATCTTCGCCATCAACAGCAGCGATAGAATCTTCACAATCCTGAATGGTGCTCAGGGCGGCTTCCATTAATACGTCTTTAACGTTAGCTGGGTCAGTTTTGCCGATAGCATGTTCAGCATCAATTTGGATAGCCAAATGCAAGCCGTTGTTACGACATAAAACTGCCGAAGGCGCTGCTGCATCGCCTTGATAACCGACAAATTTGTCAGCATCGGCTAAGCCTGTGACTTCGCCATTGGCTAAGGTGACTTGAAGTTGTTGATTATTAACGCTGTAGTTGGTTGCATCGCTGTGGCTGCCACTGGCTAATGGCACGGCGCTATCGAGGAAATTGCGCGCATAAGCGATAACTTTTGCGCCACGAGCTGGATTGAATTGACGGGTAATTTCTGCACCATCGTCAGTAGAAATTACATCAGTGCCGTATAGTGCGTCATATAAGCTACCCCAACGAGCATTTGCTGCATTTAGGGCATAACGAGCGTTCATCAGTGGTACTACTAACTGTGCACCAGCAACGGTGGCGACTTCTGCATCGACGTTTTCGGTGGTGATCGAGAAGTCTTCTTTTTCTTCGACCAGATAGCCGATGTCAGTTAAAAACTGTTGGTATTTACCCTGATCTAATGGGGTGTTGGCCGGGTCGGTATGCCAAGCGTCGATTTGTTGTTGCAGGCTTTCGCGTTTAGCCAGTAATTCACGGTTGCGTGGGGTGAATTCGGTGAAGATGTCGGTTAATGTTTTCCAGAAGGCTCCGGCGTCGATGCCCGTGCCAGGCAATACATCCTGGTTGACGAAGTTATATAACTGAGAATTAACCTCGAAGCCATGTTGCGTTACGCGCTCATTCATTGTCTGTGTGCCCTAATTGGTTTGCATTGATGTCAAAAGCCCTGATCTCAATGGGACTGCGGTGATCCTGAGTCCATCGACTTAATGACTGGTGACGGTGGTGTTGGTTTTTTGAACGGTCGTTAATTATGGTCGCTAATTATAATAGAATTAACGGTGTAATGCGTTAAAAACAACCTGCCCAGCATAGAAAAGATCAGACGCATAAACTATTGGAAAGCCCTAGTTTTGTCAACCCTATATTGCGCTGTTCCCCAGTGTTTTGGCGCTTTGGCGGGGTTTTGGTGAGTTCATGCTAATGATTTCTTTTAGCATAGTGTATGATACAAAATCATTATTTGTAGGCATTAGATTGGTATTCTCCATGGCAAATTAGGCATTTTTCCAGTTTGTGTCGGTTTGAGTAGGTGATTGTTGTAAACTGCTACCAGTTTGGAACCAAGCTGGTCATAGAGCGACTGGAAATTTTACGGGGTGGATGATGTATATTAAAAAAATAGTACTTGAGCACATCAAGTCATTCAATCAATTTACTTGGCAGTTGGATGAAAATGAAGATCCGGCAGGCTGGCATGTATTGCTTGGCGATAATGGCGCTGGCAAATCATCGTTTATCCGCAGTGCCGCTTTGGCGTTGATTGGCAAAGAAGAGGCGTATAAGACCCGATTGCCATTTGCCAGCTGGGTAACCAAAGGTCAGGATGAAGGCCAGATAATATTGGATATTGTGCCTGACTATAGTGTTGATAAATGGCAAGAGGCGGGGTTATTTGATGGCAAAACACAAAGTATTACCGCTATCATAACGAAAAGTGGTGGTGTTGATATGGACTCGCAGCCGTTACCAAAAAGGAATATCTGGACTGGATCCAGCGGTTGGTTTGCAGCGTCTTATGGTCCTTTCAGGCGTTTTAGTGGTGGCAATGACTACCAAGAGCTATATCATTCAGCGCCATTATTGGCTAGGCATCTGTCGGTTTTCGGCGAAGATGTTGCTTTGACGGCGACTTTGGAGTGGTTGCAAAAGTTACGCTTCAAGCAATTGGAAGATGCTGATTCAATTGATGGCAAGTTGTTGAATAACGTGCAGCGTTTTTTGAATCAGCCTGATTTTTTGCCGAACAATGTAAAAATGAAAGAAGTTAATTCTGACGGGGTGATTTTTATTGATGGGGCTGGCGTCGAGTTGGGCATTGAGGCGTTAAGCGATGGTTATCGTGCCGTATTGAGCATGATGCTGGAGCTGATTAGGCAGATTGTGTGTTGTTATCAAACTAATGAGGTGTTTTCGACGGATTTTAGCCAAATTGATTATCCGGGTGTGGTTTTTGTTGATGAAATTGATGTTCATTTACACCCCAGTTGGCAGCGCAGTATTGGTCAGTGGTTGACCCGGCATTTTCCTCGTATTCAGTTTATTGTTTCTACTCATAGTCCACTGGTTTGTCAGGGGGCTGTTAATGGCTCTATTTGGCAATTGCCCAAACCGGGTGAGCCAGATACTGGCGGGCGTTTGACTGGCGTGGCGTATCAACGCCTGGTGTATGGCAATATGCTTGAAGCCTTAAGCTCGGGTGCATTTGGCGAACAAATTGAACGGTCTGAAACAGCGCAGGAAATGTTGGATGAGTTGGCTGAACTGAATTATCTGGCCTCAGAAGGTGAGCTTGATAAGACGCAAGTTGAGCAACGTGCCAGCTTGCAGTCGATATTTGGCACTTCAATGAATACTATAAAGTGAGCGTGTTATGTTGCAGATGACAGAGGTGCTACTTCCTCAAACGGTAATAACTTATCTTGATAATAAGCAACAGAAGATTGATGAGCAGCTGACTTATGCCAAAAAAGTCCAGAAAGGTAAGGACCTATGGGATAGCAAGAGTAGGCCACAGTTTAAAAAAATTCGCCTTAAGTTGGATAAAATGTGCGTTGGTCAGCGACGGTGTAATTATTGTGAAGACTCTGCTGCCGATGAAGTTGTAGCACCCGTTGAGGGTGATGATGCTTTTATTAATCCAAGAATTGAAGGGGGCAACATTACAGGAATTGGCACGAAGGAAGAAGGATTTGAATAATCGGCATCATGCAACGGTATGGTTTGAAATCAAACGGCAACGTAATAAAAATGCGCAAATTGCTGCACTTTTTGCAGCGGCATCTGAATTGCTATGAGCAGTTGCTGTAAATAGTTGCTACAAACAAGCAATCAAAAAAGGCGAACCTTTGCAGGTTCGCCTTTTTTAATTTGTTGCCCGCTTGACTGTTGCCAGTTAAGCAGGATGCTTTAAATATTAAAGCGCAACGATGTTCTCAGCTTGAGGACCTTTTTGGCCTTCAGTTACTTTGAATTCAACTTTTTGGCCTTCAGCCAAAGTTTTGAAGCCGTCGCTAACAATAGCGCTGAAATGGGCGAAAACGTCTGGGCCAGATTGTTGCTCGATGAAACCAAAACCTTTTGCTTCGTTAAACCATTTTACAGTGCCGGTAGTAGTAGACATGTGTGTCATCCTATTTTTTCTAGAGTAATTTAAGCCTTATCACAATGGTGAGAGAGGCGGTCTGCTTAAATTTGTTGCAATAAATATGTGTAACAGGACGAACGACTAAAGCTTAAGACTTATAGTGTAACATCGAAATGGTATAAATAATTATCAGGCGTACTTTCAAGCTGTGCGAATTATATACAGCATTAGATTTATGTCAATGATTAAATAATTTTAATTACACAGCAAAGGGTTGCGCCTGCTTCAAGTTATATACTCCCGGTTGAAAAACGCCGTTGCCGACTCGGTGTGGCTGATATTACTGGTGAGGCATCCGGCTGTTGTATTGTGCTGGTGAATCGATCTCAATTGTCCACGGTTGAAACCTGCGCCGGTGCCTTGACGAGCGTCAAACTGGAGATCTAAAGGTCCTCGTGCGCCGGGTAGAATGGCCCTTTGTTGTAAATGACGGTTAGCCGAATCGGGGTGGGCAATGTGGTGTGATCTTCAGACGAAAAGTTAAGGAAACCATCTTGCTGTTGGCTGTGATGGGAAGGCACAAATGCGGCCTGCGAGTACCAGAGTGTTTTGCGGTGTGCTTTGTTGACCGTGGACGAAACCTGCCGCTGCATGACCACCATCGATGATGCTATTATCGAAAAATGGTCCCGCCCCTAACTGACCGCCTCGCCTGTTTGGCCCGTGAGGCCCAACGTCGGGATCTCTAGCTGGTAAATCGTTTTTGCATGGGTATTTCTCCTGTCAACGAGATCGGTTTTGTCAGCGTATTAAGCAGAAGCAGACAATAGTTGTGCCAGCTTGTCAGGTTTAATAAATCATTGATTTATAACATTATTTTTCTGATGTCAGTGAGAGTAATAGGAGATAGGTTGGCTTGATAAACACCCTATTAGATGATCCTGTGGGTCAAGATGTTACAGCTTTATTGGAATGACGCCTTTGAGGCGTTCCAAATCGGCGGTGCTGATATTGGCCAGAGTTTTAAATAATTCGGGCCAGTGGCGGCAATATTCACGGGTTTCATTGATGATTTTTTTTGCTTGGGCTGCATTTATACCAAACCTGCTAGCTTGGGAAAGCAGGTTTTCAATGGTACCGAGTCGGCCAAATTCACCGATGCCGATGCCATGAATCGCGGATGAATTCACCGGGGTGATGTCGTAGGCTGGACTCAAACACCAGCGGGCAGTGGCTAGTGAATATAACATGGCGTGGTTGCGACTGTGGTCGTCTGTGTTGCCGATAAAAACGTTAAAGACCATTCGCTTGAACAGCTCTGTGGTTTGTTGTGGTTCGGCGCTTTTGTGGCGGATAAATTCGGCCAGTTGGCCGTATGAATAAGTGCCGCTTAAATCGGCTTCGGCCACTTTGCGGGTTTGAATGATAGAATTGGCGCTGAGAAAATGATCGGCAGGTCTGCCGTTATCTAAGTCAAATCGTTCAACCAGTAAGACATCACCGTGTGGTGTGGTTTCTACTCGGGTATTGGCGGTTTCAATGCCAAGTTCACGAGCCATCGACATTGTGGCATGTTCCGCTCTGACCACGTTGAATAGATCATCTGGACGATTGAATTTGGCTAAATACACTAAGCCGTTATCGCTGATTTGGGTTTTTGGTCTGGCTCCGCCCATGCTTTGACCAAATTCGAAGGCTTTTTTGGCTTCATCGCTTAATTGTTGATCTTGTAAAATTAATTCCTTGTGGCGTATTAATTGGGATAATTGGGTCATGCTGTTTTTATTGTGCTTAGGTTTAGCAGCGGTTTTTGACAAGCTAAAAGTGATCGCACCAACGCCATAACCACTACCTGCGAGCAAGTATTCGAGGTCGTTTTGGGGTTTGGTGGTATGTAAACCGAGGATTAACTTTTTACCCCAAGCATCGGGTCCGGCGTCTGCGAGAACGCCAAATACGCCTTTATTCAAAGTGTTAGTGATTGTATGGTCGGTTAAAGGCAGGCGCAGAGGGTCGATAGCGAAGGCTTTGGGGTGTGCCAGATAGGACTTACCGTAAACAAAACTTCCTTTACGCTGTTCGGTATTGAGTTTGAATAAACCGCAGATTATTGGCTCGGCCTCTAGCCCGTCAATAAAAACATAAGCCTCAGAAATCATTGTCTAGTAACTCCTGCTTTTTCGATTTGCGTTGGCGTAGTTTGGTGCCACTGATATCGTCAATTAAATCAACGGCCAAATCAGCAAATGGTCCATCGAGTTCGAGGATCACCAAAGCTTCACACAGAGTAGCGAGTTTACCGCCTTTGCCGTCTTCAAGTGCACTAAGAGTTTTGCGGCTGATACCGAGTCGCTGGGCAAATACTTCCTGAGATTCCTCAGCGGTACGGTATTGCCGGACTAATTGACCGAGTGATTTAACCAGTTTGTCTGATTGCAGCGAGTTCATGGAGGTAGTGAGTATCAAGCTGACGGGAAGGTAGTAACAGTTTAACAAGCCGTTTGATGGAACTCAAACTAATGAGTAAAAAAAGTTACAATAAGTAGTTATTGGGTGTTTATTTACACATTAGTGGCTTTATTTCGCATCCTCATTAACGACAAGTATAAAGGAAAGCACTGAATGTCATGAGCTGCCTTAAGTAAAATGAATATTATTATTGGTTTTGTGAACATTACCTTAATTGATATTATTTTCTCAATCAAGTCCGTTATAGTTTAAATGTTGGTAACTATTCAGCTTGTGGATAAACAATCCTTCCGGTGGGCATCGCTGGGGCTCTGTCACACCCTACAAAAGACTGCCCCTCAAAGGTTATTGTAATTATTTGATATTACAGTCTTTTTGGGTAGTGTCACGATGGTTCGACGCTTCGATGACATTTATAGACCGGGCTGTCGCTATAGCGCAGCGATGCCCACCTTTTGTGGGTAAAAAAAGCTCATGCTTAAACTTATCCACAAATCAGCAATTACGCTGCACTCGTTTTAAATCATTTAAAGCTAATGCAGGCGTGGCTATGCGCAGTGGATGATTACTTTGCCGATAAGTGTAGGTATTAGTGTAGGTTTGGCTTCTACCTGTGGTTATTATGGTTAGCGTGTTGATAGTCATCTGGCTGATGATACTATACTGTGATAGTGCTGTTTCAAGGCTAATGTAGGAGTATTCGCCGCTACGTAAGACTACGGCGATTGATTCGAGTTTGTAGACGTTATCTGTAGAGCTACCCAAACGCATAAAGCGGTTCTGCATTCACTTCGAGTGAGTGTGATTGGTGTAAATCATATTTTTGTTGTCGATTAATCCAAAATTCTGTCGAAATGCCGGTGGCGATCTGTAGCTTCTTGGCTAGTTCAATGGAAACACGGCTTTTACCATTGACAAAAAGAGAGACCTGTTTACGACTCATATGAAGCTTTTGAGCGGCAAATGTGACTGATAATTGATGCGTATCAAGGCAGCGTTCTTTGAATACAAGGTCAGGGTGTTTAACGGGCAAGGTAGGTGATCTTTGTATTGTAGTCATGTTAAGGCTCCTTAATTGTATTCATTTAAATTAACAATCAATACGCGTTCATTTTTATTTAAACGTAAACCATTTAAATGTAACTTGGCACGTATCAGCTTTCAGTGATTATTTACCAAGGCAAAACCATGAACAAATTACTCTCTTTGTATCAACAACAGGCTGCGGCTCCTTTGGCGCAGGCTAAAGCATTACCGTTTGGGGTTTATCACGACGAGGCGGTTTTTCAGCTGGAGGCGGATAAGGTTTTTCGTCGGGATTGGATTTTTGTTTGCGCGGAGCAGGCGCTGAGTCAGGTGGGGGATTACTTTGCTTTTGAGTTGGCGGGTGAAGCGGTTGTACTGATCCGTGGCAAGGATGGACAGTTGCGTGGGATGTCTAATAATTGTCGTCATCGGGGAACGCCTTTGCTGGATGATGGCTTTGGTCGGATGGGGCAAAATATTTCCTGTCCTTATCATGCCTGGAGTTATGATGATAAAGGCACCTTGCTCGGAGTGCCGATGCCGGGCAAGGTTAATATTGATAAAGCTCAGCATTGTTTGCCGCAGTTTCGTTTAGAAGTTTGGCTGGGGTTGGTGTTTATTAATCTTGATAGTGAGGCTGAATCATTGTCGCAACGGTTGGCTGGGATAGACAAGTATATTTCAGTTTATGAACCTGAGCGATTTGACAGTTATGACGGTGGATTGATGGAACATTGGCAAGCCAATTGGAAAGTGGCGATGGAAAATGCGATGGAAGCTTATCACGTATTTAAAGTGCATAAAGAGACGCTGGAAACCGTCGGACCAACCAAATTGTCATATTATGTGGCTGGCTCTGCGCAATGGACTATCACTGGCGGTCAACCGTCAGAGCAACCGGGTAAATTAACCAAATGGCTACGGGGCAATTACCCTGAGGCTTATGATCATTATCTCGTAATTACATTAGCCCCTTCTTTTGTCGCTATACTGGGCTACGATTCTTTGTCTTGGATCCATGTGTTACCCGATGGTAGCGAAAATTGTGTGGTTCGCTCCGGGGCGATTTTTCCCAAATCGATGTTTAAGGAAGGCAAGCAAAGTAAAGCATTTACTGAGGCATTTTTTGCTGAGGACAAATGGATTTGCGAGCGGGTGCAACGGGGAATGCACTCAACCATGAGTAAAGGCGGCACGCTGGTGGAGCTGGAAAAAAGTGTGGTCGATTTTCATCACTATTTGGCATTAAAATTGTGGCACCAATCAAATTAGGTAACAATTAAATAGTGTTTTATTGTAGTGTGCGCTGGCCGCACAAAGTCAAAAAAACCGGTCTAAATTGTTGTTTTATATGATTAAAATTGTGCACAGAGTGCACACTACTGGCAACATATAGGCTGGCGTAATTGTTGTGCGAAGCCTTAAACCCACTCCCTCGGCACCAGATACTTCTCATAAAGCTCAGCCTCAGGCGAACCCGGCTCGGGTTGATAATTATACTGCCAACGCACTAATGGTGGCAGTGACATCAGGATTGATTCAGTGCGTCCGCCTGTTTGCAGGCCGAATAGGGTGCCACGGTCATAAACTAGGTTGAATTCGACATAACGGCCACGGCGATAGAGTTGAAAATCTCTTTGTTGTTCGCTGAATGCTGTGGCTTTGCGACGTTCGATGATCGGCAGGTAGGCGTCGAGGAAACCTTCGCCTACGGCTTGCATGAAGGCAAAGCTTTGTTCGAATCCGGCGTCGTTTAGGTCATCAAAGAATAGTCCGCCAACACCTCGGGTTTCTTTGCGGTGTTTGAGGTAAAAGTAGTCGTCGCACCACTTTTTGTATTTTGGATAGACTGCTTCACCAAACGGGTCGCATAAGTCTTTGGCGACTTGATGCCAGTGGATCACGTCTTCTTCTACCGGGTAATAAGGGGTTAAATCAAAGCCGCCGCCAAACCACCAGATGGGGTCGTGACCTTCTTTTTCGGCGATGAAAAAACGCACGTTAGCATGAGACGTGGGGATATTGGGATTTTCAGGATGGATCACCAAAGAGACGCCACAAGCTTGGAAAGATCGACCTTCAAGCTCTGGACGGTGAGCCGTCGCCGAGGCTGGCATGTTGTCGCCGTGGACGTAGGAGTAATTGACGCCACCTTGTTCAATCACATCGCCACCGGTTAATACTCGGGTGCGTCCGCCGCCGCCAGCTTCGCGTTGCCAGTTGTCTTCGATAAACTTTGCTTTGCCATCTGCACCTTCAAGGGCTGCACAGATTTTGTCTTGCAGGGCCAGTAAAAAGGTTTTGACACTTTCTATATTGACTTGGTTTTTGGGCACGTTATTTTCAGGCATAAGCCTAACTCCGGTAAATGATACCGCTTAGGGCATCAATGATTTTTGAGGGCTGTAAGTCGGGATTGGGACTGCCCGGCACGATATGAGCGACTTTTTCACCCAGCTGTTGCTGTAATTCATCAAAATCACTGATCGCAGGCTGCTGGCTGAGGTTGGCACTGGTAGATACCAGCGGTTTGGCAAATTGCTGGCATAATTGATGAACCACCGGATGCGCACTGACTCTGACGGCAATAGAATCGAAATCACCAGTTAACCATTTAGGTGTGTCTGTGGCAGCCGGAAAAACCCAAGTTGTTGCGCTGGGCCAGCTGGCGAGTACGGTGGTTTTTTGTTGTGCTGAAAGCGCAGTTTCATCGATGTAAGGGGCAAGTTGCTGGTAGTTGGCAGCAATCAAAATCAGGCCCTTGTTGACAGGTCGTTGTTTAATCGCGAGTAGTTGATAAACCGCCTCGCGATTATCCGGATCGCAACCGAGACCGAAAACGGCCTCGGTGGGATAGGCAATAACATCGCCCTGATGCAGCCCGGCGATTATCGCCGAGTCAATTGTGATGTTATTACTCATGCTTTTAGCTTTGCTGCTCTGAAGTTTAGAGATCTTTCAACATCTCTTGTAAAGCAGCATCTTTAGCCATTACCGCTTCTGCATTTTTCTGACGGTCAGCTTTAACTTTAGCTCGCATGTCTTTGTCAGCAACAGCCAACATTTGCGCCGCTAAATAACCGGCATTTTTAGCACCCGCTTTACCAATCGCAACCGTTGCAACCGGTACGCCACCTGGCATCATTACGGTAGATAATAAAGCGTCTTGGCCTTTTAATGGACCGCCGTCGATTGGCACACCAATCACTGGTAAAGTGGTGATGCCAGCAACGGCACCAGCTAAATGCGCGGCTAAACCAGCAGCACAAATAAATACTTCACAACCTCTGGCTTCGGCGTCGGTAACATAACTATGGGTGGCAGCAGGTGTGCGGTGGGCAGAAGTGACTTTGACTTCAAATTGGATATCGAATGATTTTAATACCTCGATAGTCGAACGCATTACTGGTAAATCAGAATCAGATCCCATCAGGATGGCAACAAATGGTGTGGTCATAATCTCAGCCCTTTAAGTTAACGATAAATATCGCCGGGCATTATACGGATTTACGGGGTGGTTTACTAGCCTGTGGCGCGGCAACTGCGAAGCCGAAGCATCGCCAGTTCCGCTGCTAATTAATATCGGGTATAGTGATGCCAATAGCTAAGTCGTTAAAATTAAATTTGAGTATGAAAAAGTCGGCACCAATCAAACAGGGTAACAATTGATAATCAAAAAAACGCGAATGAATTCTGTCTACGGCTTACCAGCTCTGCCGTAGACGAGGTTTCAACCTCGTGAATGTTGAGGATAACTGTAACCCTAATTTGCTTTATATGGTCGGAGCCAAAAAGTCAGATGTATAAAGATATTTTGGCAAGTGCGAAAAAGAAAATTCTTTTTCTTCCGCATTGACTAAGAGGATTGAAAAATGAAATGTATGCATTGCCAAGGAAAAATGGAGCATTCTCATGCACCGTTTAGTGCTGATAGAAATGGTTACCATATCTCGTAGTAATGGCTGTGTGAAATCACGATTTATCAGCCATCACCTTGTATTTGCAACTCTTTTGTGGACATTGCAACTGCAACCCTTTGGCGGTTTGCTTTTCAATCAGAATTTGCCACTGACATTGGGGGCAGCTTTGTAATACCGGCTTGAAATTAACCACATATTTGCATTTGGGATAAGCATCACAAGCATAAAAGGTTTTGCCGTAGCGGTTATTACGTTGAAATAACTCACCTTTTTTACACGACGGGCAAGGCACTCCGGTGTCCTCTTCTTCGTCCAAATGGGCGATATATTTACAGGCAGGAAAGTCGGTGCAACCGATGAACATGCCGTAACGACCGTTTTTTACCGCTAATTGACTGTTGCATTCTGGGCAGGCGGGTTGATCTAATAGCTTGACCACCGCCACCTGATTATCGCCCATGTTCCGAATGAAATTACAGTCGGGATAGGTTGAACAGCCGATAAATGGGCCGCTTTTACTGTTGCGGATCACCAGCTCAGCGCCACAGTCGGGGCAAGGTTCAAGGGTTTTGTCTACGGCATTTTCATTGGGTTCGAATAAATCTGGGCTAGGTTTTGTCATAGGTCAGCTAAGTCGGCCAAGTAGGATGATGAGCAATGGTGAATGATTATGCCACAAAGGCTCAGGGGTAACACCGTAAAATGGTTGACGGCTTTTATGTGCCCGGTTACATTGCCTTTTTGGATCTGAGGATAGTCAGTTGAACAAGCCATTTAATTTACCCCAGTGCCTGCAATTGGCCGAACAAGGTGACCTAGACGCCCAATTAAAACTCACTCATTACTATTATGACTGCAGCCAAAAAGAACCGATGATGCAATGGTTTATGCCGCTGCTCAAAGCCCATTATCCGCCCGCATTATTGAGCAAAGCCGATTTTACCTTACGTCAAAACCCTCAGCAGGGCGTGGCATTTTTGCTGGAGCTGGCTGAGCACAAAATGCCCGGTGCCAATTACCGAGTGGCGATGTTGGCGTATTTTCATCCGGAGATCCCGCTGAATTTTGCCGACCATTTAACACTTGCTTGCCAAGCTGGTGAACCCGCTGCGGTGATTGCTGCGGTGAGTTTATTTTATCAACTCGGTCATGATGAGCAGGCGGCACGACTGCTCAGTCAGCATCAGCAAGACGCAACTATTGCAGCATTAACTAGTGCATTAGGATTGACGCCCCAATCACAGTCACAATCAAAGCAAGGCGATGTTGATTTTACTTTGCTGACCAGACCATCACCGCCAGATTATCAACCACAAGTGATTGCTGATGAAATCAACCTAGTCACGATTGACCATTTTCTCAGTGATTTTGATTGTGAGTGGCTAAAGCTAAGGGCTAGCGAAGAACTTGAACTCGCTAAAGTAGTCGATGGTGACAGTGGAAAGCAGATATTAAGTGAAGTGCGAAATTGCGAATTCGCCCAATTACTGCCTGCTCATGAAGATTGGCTGCTGCTGGATTTTGAATTCAGAATTGCCAATGTCAGTGGCATTGCCATCAGTCATGGCGAACTGCCTAATATTTTGCGTTACCAGCAAGGTCAGCAATATAAGGCCCATTATGACTTCTTTCATCCTAACGATCCGGGTCGTGTGCTCGCCATGAAAGATGGTGGTCAGCGGGTTAAAACGGTGTTGTGTTATTTAAATACGCCAGATGAACAGGCTGGAGGAGAAACCACATTTCCGCGACTAGAAAAGTCAGTCAAAGGTGAAAAAGGCCGCTTGTTGATATTTAATAATACCGATGCCCAAAGCAATCCGTTGCCGCTGTCATTGCATCAGGGCGTTGAATTGCGCCAAGGCGAGAAGTGGTTGTTCAGCAAGTGGTATCGGGAGCAAGCAACCAGTTATACCGATGCTTTGTTGAAGTTGCATTTATAACTTCTTTGCTTTTATTATTTTGTTTTGATAGTGAGCCGGGCAACGGTGGTCTCACCAAGGTTTGAAATATAAAGCTTTCCGCCAACTTCGGTCGCCCCGGTAGTGTTGGCGTATTGTCCTGTAGGGTCTTGTAGGCTTTGCAAGACTTCACCGACATCATTGATTGCCACAACATGACCATAACGAATAGGTTTTGGATGTAAAAATGCGGGCAGTCGCTGCACGATTTTGCGTAACCATGGGTGGTCAGACATATTGTCTAGCAAGGCATTGCGCGGTGCGGTTAAGCCCAGCCAATAGCGGCCATTTTGGCCTTTATTGAGGTTGTCGGGGAAGCCCGGCAGATTATCAATGAGCACCTCGCTTTTGCCAAAGTTGCTCTTACCGATGCCTATTTTCAGCACCCGGTAATGGCCGGTTTCGTTGACCAAAATCGATTGCTGATCAAAACTGACGGCAATACCATTGGCAAAATTCATTCCCGCAGTCAGTAATTGGGTGCTTTGATCAGCCGGATTGTAAACGAAGACCCGGCCATGCCCGCCGTGCTCCATAATGTCGAGCAAGCTGGCTTGCAGCAGTTCATCACTGGCATTGGCAGCAAACTTACTGCTGGCATCCGAGAAGAAAATTCGCCCATCACTGCTGATATCCAAATCGTCGGTAAAACCAAATGGTTTACCCTCATAACTGTCGGTTAATACACTTTGCTTGCCCTGCGGGTCAATCCGCAATAAACCTAAATGGGCATCGGCGACGATTAAATCTCCTTGCTGGTCAAACTCCATCCCTAATGGTCGGCCACCCGTATTGTGCCAGTTCTCGACCTTGCCATCGGTTGATATTCGCAAAATGCTGCCGTCGGACGTTCCTGTATAAAGAATTCCGGTGTAAAGAGCTTTATTGCTGTCTAAAGCGAAATCTTCTGCGCCTTGGTGAGGGGAAATATCAATGAATTCGGTATTGCTCAACTGTATATTGCTCAGCAGTGTGTTGGCTTTGAAGTCGTCAACAAAACCTTGTCCTTGTGGTGCTTGCCAAGCCACCGGGTTGATTGGGATTGGCCAGAATAGTAGATAGGCCAATAAGGCTAAGAGTGGGATGAGACACAGTAGAGTGGTTTTTAAGGGAGTCATTGGTTTATTCTTCTTTTGTATGAGTTTATTGATTGGTTTTCGCCATCATAAATCTGCCTGTCATACTAATATAAAAGTCAGATCAAAGCACAGCTTATTAAAACTTGACACTTGTGCCAGGTTTCAAAGCTGTTAAAATCACCATTCGATAGCACAGCAGCCGGACTCTTGTCTTTGAGGGTTTGCCTTTGAGTCAAAGTATGCTTTTCTTAATGTTTACTGCGCTGTTTTTAACTTGTTAATAATTAACTGTTTCGACTAATGGACAGGACTAGATGACTGATAGCACCATTGCATTTTTACTCAATGATCAACTCGTGACATTGAACGATTGCGATCCTAATCTCACTATTTTGCAATACCTGCGCGACACTGCACACTTGCCCGGCACCAAAGAAGGCTGTGCCTCCGGCGATTGCGGGGCTTGTACTGTGGTTTTAGCTGAGGTCGACGAGGAGACGTTATCCTACAAATCGGTGAATGCTTGTATCGGTTTTATTGGCAGTTTGCACGGCAAGCAGTTGATCACCGTGGAACATTTAAAAAATGGCGAAGTATTGCACCCGGTACAGCAAGCCCTAGTTGATAACCATGGTTCGCAATGT
>CBDIDQ010000082.1:0-43548 GCA_965277695.1 Alteromonadaceae bacterium | reverse complement strand
CTTTTAAGCTGGAACCTCAGGCGGTTGCGGTGTTAGCAGAGCAACTAAGAGCGGTAGGGATATTCACCGATCACCGGGGTGATCGGCTGAGGTTTGGTTTTGGTCTTTATCACAGTTGTGATTATGATTTTTCCAAATTACAAACGGGGCTGGCTACCATGACTACAAGCGTTTGACCTTGACGCTGCCGCCGCTGGTTTTCAAAATCAAGTCTGGACCGCCGCCATTAATGGTGCCTTTAATGGACTTTTTCTTAACCGAGCCATTCACTTCAAAATCACTGCGAACTCTGCCGCCGCTAGTTTTAGCACTCAGGTCGACGGCAATATCATCCGCCAAATAAACGGTGACCGAACCGCCCGAGGTTTTTAATACGCTATCGCCAGTGGGTTGTTGAGAAATAGTGGCTTTAATGCTGCCGCCGGAAGTTTTTGCGTTGATAGTGCCTGTTACTTCTTCAACGGTGATGCTGCCACCTGAGGTTTTAACCGTAACCAGTCCATCGATATGACCCAATGAAATTGAGCCGCCTGAGGTATGAGCGTTAACATCACCCTTTAAGTCTTTGATTTTAATTGAACCGCCGCTGGTATCGACATCAAGGTTATAACTCTCAGGGACCGTAATGGTATAGGTCACACGTAAATTATTGCCACGCCATGAGCCACTTTTGCTGCGCTCCAACTCACCGTTAACACTAACATCATTGCCACTGGTATCAAAAGTCACATCAAATTTATCTTCATTGCTGCCGTCGATATCAACTTCAACCAACACAGAATCTTTATCATGAGAGCGGATCCGCAACGCACCCACATCGGTTTGCAACTTCAACAAACCACCAGCACTGACATCAAAACTTTTATCGACGGTTTTTGCTTGTGCACTAGTAGCAAAAAGTGACAGGGCGAAAGTGGCAACGCTGAGCAATTGTAATGGTTTTATCATCGGGTAAATCTCCTTGGCTTAACTTAAAAATAATAACAACTATCGTTTTGTTGACCATTAAGACTGAGGTTAAACGCAAAAGGTTTAAATGAGATGAAAAAAACGTAATTAGTGATCATTCAAAGCGATGCAACCATTGTTGAGCAAATTCACGAGCGTCGACGTCCTCTGGTGTGCGCATTATACTATCTTTATATTCGGCTTGAACGGGCTTAACCAAACGGTAGAGCTTTTGATAATGTTCAGGGATATTATTTTGCTCCATATCACCGATTTGGGGCAATTCACCGGATTGGATCATGGTCCCCCCTGGATAATCATAAAATAAAAACTCCTCATCCAATTTCGACTGCAAAGCCGCTTGTCCTCCCAGTTTTTGCAAAAAAGTATCTGAGAGTATCGTTAACCAATTCACGCCTTTAATGCCATCAACACAAAGCCGAGAATGAGACAGGGGCATATCAATTTCAAGTCCGGGAAAGCGACGAACCAGAGGAAAAAGTAACGGTCCGGCTGCTTTGGCTGATGCATATTCAGCGCTACGTATTAATCCCAATCCAGCGTAACCATGATATGGCGAAAGCCGTTGACACCAGTCATGCACCAAACGTTGAAAGAAGCCACTGGGCTGTTGCGCTAAAAATTCCATCGGAAAAGTCACTGAGAGGTAACCAATGAGTTTATAGCTTCGTTTGTTCTCTAATAACGTTTTTAAATTATAAGCACTGGCTTGCTGAATTTTGTCTGCACCCGTCATGATCAATTCAAAAGGATCGTATTCATCCAACGGATTAATTAAACTCGCCATCGAAGGTAGGGTATAATTATTTAATTTATAGGTACCTAAAGCTTCACTGCCTACCCATTTTAGTTGCGATTTAACTAAATTATAATATTCCTCAATACATTGACCAACGGCTAGTCTGAGCTTTTTATCATGGGGCTCTTCAAAATAAAGGGTGACTAACATGCCCATTCGGGCAATGGTTTCATTGTCGCTATCCTGAATTTGAATTTTGTCTAAATCTTCAGGTTTGATGCCTTGTGGTGGTATGTTCATTTTATTGTTCTCTTGGCCGCATTAAAAAGCGGGATCAGGAATTAAATTTTTGGGGTTGGCGAAAATTCGCCTGAATGCAAGGGTAGTTCTGGTGGCAGCTGCTGCGGTCGCTGAACCAGCAGCAACTTCACCGACAGGACCATCAACAGGTATAAGTGCAGCCGCTACCGTTGCCGCCACACCTATGGCTGTTACTGTGGACCAGCCAATTGTTTCAATGGCGGCATCCCAATCAATTGATGGCTCATCAGCTTCTGTCACTGCCGGTATAGGTATGGAAATATCTATCTTTTCACCTTCATTTTCAGCGCAATGACAATCTTTACCTTCTTGCACAATGGTTAATTTATCATCACCACCTGCAATAACCTCGTAGGCCTTTGCTTGACCCTCTGCGAGCTTGTCACCCTTGAATTTCATTTCGATAACCCGATCAATATTGTCTTGATACGGGGGTTTAGCGGCATCTTTGACGATAATAATATCTGGGCGGCGGACAAGGCCCGCTTTAGGTTTGTATCCAGGAATTTCGTCTCGTGCTCGCCCTTGCCAGTATTCAGATTTTTCTAGTGTATGCTGTTTTAAGCCATCACGGTGCATAAACGGTGTGGGTGGAAAAACATCCATATTATAAGACATTTCTGATTTGTAACGGTTTTTATTATTTAACGCCTGACCAGCCAAATCGACCGTACTAGCCACACAACCTTGCTTTTGATTGGTTTTTGCCTTAGCACCAATATTGGGACTTTTGGTGCAACAACACATCAATTCACATAATAATTTATCATCAACCTGACGTTTTATCTTATCAAGCATGACTTCGCTGATCTCATCAGGATTGTCAGGGCATTGTTGCACAGGGTTGGCAAACACATCGTCACATAAGTTTGCATCACTATCTAACAACAGCGAAGCGGTGACTATTTGGGGTGAAAGTTTTGCCGCACAAGGGGATATTACTGATGACATTGGCTTACCTCCGCCCAGATGTATCCTGGCAGTTTTTCTACTAACCAGAGCATCCGCCTATTTGGATTAGCGTCAGTGCTGCGTAACAACTGTTGTACTTTTCTATGTTGGTGAAAACCGCTGCATTGGGTGAGTTCAAGCGTCACAAAACCATAAATATCTCTTTGCGATTGAAGACCATAAGCACGAGCAATATCGACGGCTTGTCTGACTTGTTCTGTCAGCGCGTCATCAGATAATTGATTGATGCAAAGACCATGATTTTGTTTTAAGTGTTGGCATAATACCGGGATATGTTCGGTATCCTCAGGTAACTTTTGCACTATTTGCATTTGTTTTTTTGTAATGGTGAGCATTTTCTCTTCCAGAGTGATTTATTACCACAAGCCGTCGCCAATAGGCAAATGTTGTGCCATTAGTTCGAGGATAAGTGCTCTGGAAAGAAAATAGCAGTGCAGCGGGCTATTGCGGTTTTAATCACCCTGTATCTGCTGCAAAATATTGAGCAAATAGCTGCACAGTTGGTAAAAAGTGCGCACATAGCTTCGCACCAGTGCGGACTTTAAACAGTCGCAGCCTGCCATTTATGCAGGGTCGAACACTGCTCAATTTCAGCCATCGGCATGATGGCATCGAGTTTAATCCCACAGTAAACAAAAGTACCCATCAGTATCACCAGCAATACTGGGTTTACAATAAATGCCTGACTGATAGACACTGGCATGACAAATCCCATCCCTAATACGGCAATGATAGCAAAAACACTTAACCAGCGGATGACGGTGAAAATTGGTTTGATTGATTTCATAATATGTTGCCTCTAAATGATTAAACTGAACTGCCTGTTGAACTGGCACTCACTATAAAAGCTTTATCAGCACTGGACAAACGTAAAATATTACGGATATAGGTGAATATCATTCATCCATAAGCTTATTTACTCTCCAGTATCCGCTGCAACCAATTGCCTGAACCAGTCAATAAACACATTGATATCGCGACGCTGCTGATCGTGAGGTCGACAAACCGCGTAACAAGCCTGTGGAAAAAGAGTTAAGGTCTTAAATGGTCTGACCAGCGTGCCATTTTTTAAATTGAGATTTTCCAGTGGCAATGCCCCCAGTGCCATGCCCAAACCCTGCTGTGCCGCCTGCATTACCGCATCATAAGAGCTAAGACTTAACATCGGTTTTGACCCAATACCACTCACTCCAACCTTCTCGCCCCAACCAGACCAGCTATTCTCCATGCTAGAGAATTGGATCAGCGGCACAGTAGCCACTTGCTCAAGTTTTTGCAGTTGATGTTGTTGATAAAATTGGGCTGAACACATCGGTGTCACCAGCAGATCAAAAAGCTTTTCACAATGTAATCCGGGATAATCTCCATCACCTATCCTGATACCCAAATCACATTCATCATAACGCAAGTCAATCAAATCTAGACTGATTTCAATGCGCAATTCAATATCCGGAAAAGCCTGCTGAAACAGCCCCAAATGAGGAATGATAATATTACTGGCAATCGATGGAATGGTCGATATTCGCAGTGATTGGGATGAAAACCGTTGTTTCAGTGCCGATGTACCGTGGTCTAATCGCTCAAAAATATCCTTCACCACCAACAAATAATTGGCCCCCGCTGGCGTCAACTGCACCCCGCGAGTCAGCCGTTTAAATAAAGCAATGCCCAAGTGTTCTTCCAACGCCTTGACCTGATGACTAATAGCCGACGGCGTGACAAATAACTCCTCGGCAGCTTTTTTAAAACTCAACTGTCGACCAGCGGCTTCAAATATTTGCAACAAATGTAAAGGTGGTAATTTTCTTGCCATGGTTTGCTCACCATAGGGATAAATATCGTCAGATTGTATAACAGATCGCAATCAAGTACAGTGATGGGCAAACTTTCTTAACAAAAAGCCAAATAAAAAATGCCAGCTCCCATTCTAAATGATCGCGACCTTGAATTTATGTTGTATGAATTATTCGACGTCACCGCCTTAACCCAACGACCACGGTATGCTGACCACAGTAAAGAAACTTTCGATGCCGCCATCAACACCGCCAAAACCATCGCCGAAAAAGTTTTTTTGCCCATTCGTCATAAAATTGATATTAATGAACCCACCTTTGATGGTGAGAAAATACAGCTGGTCGACGAAATTCAACCCGCTCTCAAAGCCGTTTATGACGCCGGACTTGCCGCCCCCACCACCGATTATGAAATTGGCGGAATGCAACTACCACAAGTGGTGACTAGCGTCGCCATGTCTTATTTATCAGCCACCGCTGGTATGACCCTTGGCTACATCAGTCTAACCCACGCCAACTGTAACCTGATTGAAGCCCATGGCAGTGAAGCGCAAATTAAACGCTGGGTACATCCAATGCGTGAAGGTCGTTTTGCTGGCACCATGGCGATGACAGAACCCGGTGCAGGCTCAGGACTGGCCGATTTAACCACCACCGCCGAACCACAACCTGATGGTAGTTACCGTATCAGCGGCAACAAAATTTTTATCTCCGGTGGCGACCACGAACTTAACGACAACATCGTGCATCTAGTATTAGCACGGGTAAAAGGTGCCCCCAAAGGCATCAAAGGCATTTCACTCTTCATTGTGCCCAAATTTATTCTTGACCAAAACGGCAAGCCAGGCGAGCGTAATGAAGTCGCCTTGGCCGGATTATTTCACAAAATGGGCGGGCGCGGCCATACCTCAACTGCCTTGAATTTTGGTGAAAAAGACGGTGCCATCGGCGAATTGGTCGGTGAAGAAAACAAAGGGTTATCGTACATGTTCCACATGATGAACGAAGCCCGAATAATGGTCGGTAGCGGAGCCGCAGCGCTTGCCCTGACTGGTTATCAATATTCACTCGATTACGCCAAAGAGCGACCGCAGGGACGATTGTTATCAGACAAAGACCCCCATTCATCCGCCGTCAACATTATTGAGCACCCCGACGTCAAACGCATGTTGTTGACCCAAAAAGCCTACGCCGAAGGAGCACTCGCCTTATGCCTGTATGCCAGCCAATTATCTGACGATGAAAAAACCGCAGCAACGCCTGAGCAGCGCCAACAAGCCCATACTTTGCTGGATTTTCTCACTCCAATCGTCAAAAGTTGGCCAGCAGAATTCGGCCCCAAAGCCAATGATTTAGCCATCCAGGTACTCGGCGGTCACGGTTATATCAACGAACACCCGGTAGAACTATTTTATCGAGATAACCGCCTCAACCCCATTCATGAAGGCACCACCGGCATTCAATCGCTAGATTTATTAGGCCGCAAAGTCCCCATGGATAATTTTGCCGGTTATAAAGCGGTATTGTTCGCGATGAAAACAACCATTGAAATCGCCTCAAACCAAGCCGAATTAAAACCCCATGCCGAGGCCCTAACAGCCGCAATTGCTCTACTCAAAGAAACCACCACACAAGTGCTTGGCGCAACTCAACAGCAAAACATCGACTTAGTATTTGCCAACTCAGTCAGCTACCTCAACTTGTTTGGTCATGTTGTAGTGGCATGGATGTGGCTCAAACAAGGCATTGTCGCCAATCAGGCGCTGCAAAACAGCCCTCACGACACCGATATCCCTTTCTATCGCGGCAAGTTACAGGCACTGACATTTTTTATTCGTTGTGAACTGCCCAAAACCGCACACTGGGCGACGTTAGTAAAGAACATTGATAGTAGTAGTTATGATATGCAGGGTGATTGGTTTTAGGGGTTTTATATAATTAACAATTAAGAGCAAAACCAAAAGACCGTTTACTGACGGGTGACGGTCTTTAATTAATGATATAGCAATTAAAAGAAAATTAGGCAAATTATCGTTGTTTATCCAGTTACAACAAAAAATTCTGCGTAGTGATGTCTGGCAACCCTTACACCGAATCCGGTGAAGCCTTCAAAATCCCCGACATGCTTGCCAACCGGGCCGACATCTATAATCTCGGTGACGTACTTGGTGGTAAAGAAGCGGTATTCAACATCAGTTATATTGAAAATGGCCTGACCTCAAAACAGTCTTTAGCCAACCCCAAACCACCGCAACAGTCGCTGACACACCATCGTTTGAACAGCTGCAACCGCTACTGGCGTTATTGGCACGATCACAACAAGATGTCAGTGGTTTAGCTCAGCAATTAGACGCATTAAGTGCGCAAGCGACGCAATTACAACCGCCATTAAAAGAAAATATCACGCAAGTGATGCCTGATGTTGAAAAGCTGGTATCATCCATGGCAGCGACATTCCAAGGCATCATTAAGTCGCTGGTAGAAGAGCTACAACCCGCACAAAAGAACAAATATTTGGCCGCTTCGGTCTCGTTAAGCGATCAAAGCAAGTCGAATGATTAATGAAGGAAAAAAACATGAAATGTACAAGTTGTAAGCAAGGCACCTTAGTCCCGGGTTATTTAGACGACCTTTTCCCCTCCCACAACTGTGATAATTGTGGTGGCAACTGGGTCTATTTGCATGATTATTTACGTTGGCTAGAATATGCCAGCCCTATCGACATTGCCGAAGCAGAAAGTGCCACCATCAGCGAAGATGTCGATGCCCAAGAGACCAAACGCGCGTTATTGTGTCCAAAAACAGGTGTGATCATGCTCAAATACCGCATCTCCAAAGACACCGATCACCGTATCGACATCAGCCCGAGCATTAACGGCGTGTGGCTGGACAAAGGCGAATGGGAGCTGATTAAAAGCGAAGGTTTAGCTGGCAATCTCAATAAAATCTTCACCGCCCCATGGCAACGTAACATCAAAGAACAGAACGCCACCGCCGTTTTCAGCGCCAGCTATCTAAACCAATTTGGTGAAGAAAAATACCACAAACTCAAAGAAGTCAAAGCCTGGCTCGACGAACAAGATGACCGCAATTTGTTACTGGCTTATCTAGCCGCTAAAGACCCTTATTCGGCGATCAGGTGAAATCAACTCAATCGTGACAGAGATTGTAACCGCTTGTTGCTCTGTCACCAGCACTTATCTACCACAACACTTTTTGTACTTCTTGCCACTGTCACAAGAGCATGGATCATTTCTATCTGGGGTTTTTTCAAATACTTGGGTTTTAGGTTTATTAAGCACCGCGTCCAGCTCAACAATATTTTCATCAACATCCAAGTTCACATCAATATCGGCAAAAAGCGAGTGTTCGGTTAAAATCACTACGATTTGTGCTTCTCGCTCTTCAGTTTTAACACTTAAAGTTAACGGGTTAGCTTTTGAACCCAGTTTAAGATTGCGGTTAGGATTGTAACCATAACGTTCGTGATTCTGCCTTGGATCGATACGGCCTTGAAAAAATAACTTCGACATTGATGTTCCTATAGAATAAATAAGGACGACATGATAGCAGCTATTGCCAGCTAACTATAGTTTTAGCAGGCAATCGTTGTTACAGGCGACACTTTATATATGCCAAGACCGCAATGAATTGAATATGAAAACGCCTTTTACCACCTAATGAACCGTAGTAAAGTACGCCACCATGTAATTAACGGTTTCACGGTCTCCCTAACTTATCGCTTAGCGGGGTTGAAGAAGAGCTTAGAGTGGTATAACAAAAGTGAATGAACGAAGCGTACTTATATTGACCTATCAACAAACAGCGGATGATTGGATAGATAACACTAAAAAAATTAGCGAAATAAATAAGTCTGGTAACCGCTACAATATTCGTTTTGGTGCAGGTAAAACCTATCCATATAATGAAAGTAAAGTTCGATATTTTGAAAAGCCACAGCCACTTAATATCACTAATGCGTTGATCTATATTAAAAATAATAATGCCGATAATACAATATGGGATTCAGCGATTGTTTTTGGGCCACACATTTGTTTGTTTAAAGGAGATCATAAAAGACTGGAGCAATATGAAAACGTAAAAATTATGACTAATTTGGCCAAGAATGATCGTGTTAAACCGCTGGCTGAATACTACCGCTATATCGCCAATTTAATGAAAATCAAAACACCTCACTTAAATTTTTACTACCAAACAAAACTGGAGGTGATCCCTGATACAGCTGTCGTGGGACAGTTTGTCGGTGCAATACAACCCGAGCAAACCCAGCTGACAATGCCACCTTTATTTCCTTTTGGGATTAATGCTTCTCAACATCATTGCCAATTTAGTGCTGCAAGGTAAGAGTGTCGCCGTTGTCGCGGGCAATAATGCGGCGATAGATAATGTGCTTGAGAAGCTGGAAAAAAATAAATTGGGTTTTATTGCTGCTAGACTCGGGAGTACAGCAGATCAAATTCTTAGCGCGATTTCCCGTAGTTTTAAGCACAACAGATTCTATTATTAACAATAAAAGCGCCACAGCATTGTTTGATTATCTAATTGTCGATGAAGCTTCGCAGGTGGATTTGCTGAAAGGGTTTTTGTCTATGTCATGCGCTAAAAATATGGTGGTGGTTGGCGATTTGAAGCAACTGCCACATATTCCAGAGAACCTGATCAGCAAAGAACACAGCACCATTGATCAGCAATTTCAGATCCAACCAGGTTACAGCTATTTGCATGAAAGTCTGTTGTCATCACTTAACACTATTTTTGCCAATACTGCCCCTGCTACACTTTTAAAGGAGCATTATCGTTGTCATCCCAAAATTATTGACTTTTGCAATCAGAAATTTTATGACGGTCAGTTGGTGATTATGACAGAAGGAAAGGGATAAACAAAAAGACGCCATTCTCAAACAAATGAACTTGCCATTATTACGCTTTTCAACGGTGGGCAGTGGCGAACGAGAAAGGCTAAAAGCCCAATTACAACAGATTGTCGGCAGGGATACGCAGCGATTGTAGCTCTACCACGACAGTCTCACATTGAATTGCCCATTGTTTTTCAAGTCTTATATTGATACAATTACCTTTCATGTTGAAAGAACTTCTTGTGTCTCCATGGGCCACAAAAATCCTTTAGCTACTTCAATAATTGTCCCACTTTAGCCGGATAGCAGATTAGTTTTATGTTCACTCTCTTTAATAACAGCCACTTTCCAACGCAACCTAACCCGTTCAGTCTGTTAACTACAGTTGACAATCAACCTTGGTGTGAACTATGGTTAACAAATGATTGAGGTTCGCAAAACATCTGCGTTTTCCCGGTGGTTCGACAGCCTAAGAGATCGCCGAGCTAAAGCTCGTATTCAGGTTAGAATTGATCGCATAGAAATGGGTAATTTGGGTGATGCCACACCGATAGGGGAAGGTGTTAGTGAACTTCGTATTCATTATGGACCAGGTTACACAATATATTTTGTGCAACATGGCAATACAGTTGTGATTTTATTATCCGGTGGCGACAAGGGCAGTCAGCAGACCGATATCAACAAAGCCAAAGCCCTTGCAAAACAACTGGAGGATTAAATAATGACCATTAAAACGACCCGGTGGGATTCGGCAGAACAGTTGAAAACAGAAGAAGATATTCAATTATATCTCGAAGCCTGTCTGGAAGAAGCAGGAGATGATACCGCTTTTATCCTTCACGCACTTGGCGTTATTGCCAGAGCCAGGAATATGAGCCAACTGGCCCGAGACACAGGATTAACCCGAGAGGGATTATATAAAGCCCTATCATCTGACGGTAACCCCACCTTTGCCACCGTTGCAAAGGTCGCTAAATCGCTAGGCTTTAAACTAACCTTTCAACCACTGTGTACTTCAAATAGCGCGGCATAAACAAAAAAAAGCGCCTTTAAAAAAAGGCGCTTTACCTCAGTTACATCAGGTTTATTTACTTAATTTGCTTAGTAACCAAAGTTAGCTTTTAGTGACGGGAAGTCTTTTCCTATTTGTTCCCATGGGTTTAAAGTGTCTCTGGTGATCCGTCCGCAATAATCCTCATGCGGTGGGGTTATTGCATCCCAAATGGCGTCTTGAGCTGCGGATAAACCAAATGAGGCGATAACCGGCGGTGAGAACAACAAGTCAGCACCAATAAAGGCAAAGCTTTTGCCTGCATCACTAGCAGCAGAGATTACATCGGTTTTGTTCAATTTACTCATGTCCAAACTGGTGGCGGTACCATCCATATTTTTCGCTTGTTGCAGTAAATCAAAGTACTCCTGCCATTCTGCATCGGTCAAATCATGCACACTTTTGTTGGTCGACAAAGCCGCAGACAATAAATCCGCAGTACTTTGCAACGCGTCAATCAAGCTCTTGCCACCAAAGGTATAGAAATCCAAGATGATGTTTGAAAAGATTTTAACGCCATACTGAAACTTGATATTGGGGTTAGAACAATATTCCGCTTCTTTTGAACGATACAAAATCAATGAGTTCTCTCTTGCGCTCGGTTTCATGGTATCAAACAGTTTTCGGCTACCTAAACCGGCATGGGCGGCATTGAGCAAATCACCATTGTCATTATCCAGCGCCCAAGTGAACATACCACCGAGCTGTTGGTTTTTGACATATTCGGCTTTTTGCTGCACTGACCAAGGTGTATCCAAAGTCACAACCACATTCTTGCTGTTGTCATCTAAGTTTGTTGCCACCAGATGTTCAGCTTTAGCCTTATTGTCTCGAACAAAAACGTAACCGGGTTTAAGTTGGCCAGCGCTATCATAAGCGGTGGCTTTAATATGACGCCAAGCAACATTGGCTGCTTCGACAGTGCCGATTTCACCAGGATGGATACCCAAAGACTGATTAGGGAAAGTGAATCTGTCTTCGCTATTTTCTGGTGAAGCTTGCACATTAGCCCATAAACGGCCGTAACCGGCATAACCGATGACGATTTTGCGTGAATTCACGCCAATGCCTTTAAGATACTGAACTGCACTATCAACACTGTGACCAACCAATTCGCCGTTGTTATATAAAGCGGTATGGTGCCCTACCCTAGTGTCCCATGCGCCATAGTAGTCATATGACATCATAAAAATATGATCTAACATATCGGCAATGCCCGGATAGCTTTCACCGTCAATCACCACTGAGTTCCAATTGACCTTGCTCAAATGTTTCGGTGCTGTACCAATCGCAGCGGTTAATTGATAATCAGTGCCATTTTGACTACCTAATTGGTCAAGCGCACGCCGCAATTCATACACCAGTTTGGTATGATTATTAGTGTCTCTTGCTCCCATAGCACCCGCTTTGGCACCATCTACGCCAACGAATTCCCAATCCAAATCAATCCCAGAGATATGGCGATTGAGTTTCAGATAGTTCATCACACTGGCAATAAATGCCGCCCGGTAACCCGGATTAGCGGCGATCACCGGGAATGGATCACTTAATGTCCAGCCACCGATAGATAAATACATATTAAAGTTTTTGCCATGGCGGTTAAGTACTCTGTCGTAGTGAGACAAATCACTTTTCAATCCCCAAGCAAAATCATAACCGTCCTGTTCAACCAGCTGCTTGTCACCGACATTAAAAAACGCTTTGCTGGGCAATTCAGTAAACGGATTACGGACAAAACGCATATAGTCCGGCACATGATAAGCAGGTTCATACCATTTACGTTCCCATTCAGGCAGGTTCATATCGGCCTTGGCATAATGAGCAAAGTGATCTGGAATGATCATGGTGCCGGTTGGTTTACCTGCGCACAGTTCAACAATTTTAGGCTTGGCTTCGGCGGTGGCACTTTCATTACCAAACCAGTTGTTAGCATCGCCTTCGCTACATATCGCGGCAAAAGAGACCTGAATAAAGTTCAAGTTATTAACCGGCAATTGATTGGGCGTATAGCTAGTATCAGGATAAACCCCCCAGTCAGTGTAATAACCACCAATTAGATATTCCTGCTGGTTGCCTTGCTCATCAGTATAAGTTGGTCGCTGAAAGGTTTTATGGGTGGCACGTGAACCGGAGTAACGGGTAACCACCTGATCATCCAAAGTCTTAGGGAATGGATCAAAGCCAGAGATTGGCAAAGGAGCCTCAGCGACTTGATCAGCTTTAATGCCGTTATTGATGATTTTGACCACTTCGCCATTAAGCACAGTATCAACCGTGCTCAGGCTGCGAAACTCAATGTTAGCTTGAAGCTTCAGGTTAAAACCTATTTGCGTGACTTGGTAGTCAATCTCTGGTTTTTTGACCAACCTCAAGGTATCGCCGCTATCATCACGGCTTAAGCTAAAATTAGCCCCCCAAATGCTGGTAATTTCGTCGATGGTGCCCGGTGGATAGGTGATCACCATAGTGTCTAAGTCAACGTCAAATTTAAACTCAACTGAACTAGTTGAATTGTTTGCCCACATTTCGCCAAAATGGAATTGCACTTCTTTTATACTAGCCGGATCGACCATATTGGTTGGCGTTTCAGCAGCAATAATGCCCGGGATATAATTGCTGTTATCTGAATAAATAATTGAGAATGACGATTCAGTAAAGGAGCTATCCGGATTGGTATACCCCATGGTATAGCAATAATATAATCCGTCTTGCGCCGCCGACAGATAACCCAGCGTTTTATAAATGTTATTGGCACGACATAACAAGTTAGCATATTCGCCATTGCCAAGGTTCAGGGCTTTGCCGTTGCCAGCATCCAGTGGTAAAAACGCATTAGGCTGCTCAATAGCGGCCTTGATCATTTGATTCACTGTGGCAATCGTGCGATTATCACTGGCGTCAAAACTTTGCTCAGTCACTCGCGCATTATTGGTTCCACTATCAACCGCCGCATAAATTGCCTCATAGACCGCTGAGCCAGTGTCATTTTGTCTTAGTGGGAATTTTCTGGTATAACACAGACGTTGGTCTGAGCCTTGGTCATACTTAACAAAGCCGATGGTGCCAGCGTCACTACGTTGAACATCAGTGACACGACACAAAGTATACAAATCCTGAGTCACCGGATCGGTTAAATGTGAAAGGGTCATTTTTTGCAGGTCGGCATTCGCTTGCACTGACGCTGCGGCTGTTAAAGCAACAACCACAGAGGTACAAGTGGTTAAAAGCCTTGTTGTTATTTTTGGGTAAAACATGGTTAAAAAGTCCTAATATAGCTGGTAAATAGTTGCTGTTTAATTGTGCACAAAAACAATTAAACAATTTGTGTAAAACAGTGACCATGCTAACGGACTTTTTGTTAAAACATCTCACAATGAATTCACATAGTTATCACAAATTTATCACAGCGATTTACAGACTCTTTAAAAGGGTTCGTCATTTAACCTTTTTTGTTAAATAGTTGTGTTCAGAAGTTAATATATTAAGTTTAATCGTTTGCGAGATCATCGCGGTATATTCGAAAACATCAGCGCTCATAATATGAGGGCGATAACCTGACGCCGCCTAACCCAGATTGATTGACTTCTGCCAATTTATTTAGCAATATCAGTGGGTACGGTAGCATTGGTTGCTACAATTGACCTTTATTAAACAGGAATAAAAATGAAATTAAAATTAAACAAAAAGAAAATCAAAAACCTTTCTCAAGATAACAAAGCGTTGCCAGCAGAAATGACACCAAAGATTGCTGGTGGACTCATCCCCACCAGCCCTCTCTTTTGTAGTACCAGCGTCGATCAATTTTGTAACTGCTAATTAACGCCTATTATCGGGGTCATACTTGACCCTTTATAGATAACTTCCTTCGCCTACTTATGCCGTTTGCCACTTCTGACTATAATCACCACGCAATTTAAGCCCAAAGAAAGGCCGTAACCATTCGATACGACGGACCATCTCATAACTGGCGAAACACCCCACCGTAGTCACAACCACAGGCCCTAATGCCAGTTGCGACAGCTCATATCCGGCAGCGATAATGATGGTTTGATGCACGATGTAATAGCTGTAAACCGCTTCACTAAGGTAACTCAAGCGCTTTGACGGACGGTCTAAATAGCTGCTTTTAATGTGAAATCCCCAATTTTCGACATACATCATGCCGATGTGATACAAGATCAACAGGCCAAAAACCAGCACCCTTAAGCCGTCCAAATCATATCGGCGGGTCGGCATATTATGGCTGTCGGGGGTGAACAGGGTGACTAACTTTGCTTTGCTACTGTGATTGCTACTATCAGACATGCTAAATCCTTAACGTTTTTGATAGTCTCTTTATCGCCTTTTTTATCTTGGAATAAAACCGCTAAAGGCTTAACACACAAGGGCTGGGGCTAAGCGGTGGGACTCAGGGATGAAAGCGAGGATGAAAAGCTGGGATAAAATTATTCGGTGCAAATTAAATAGGATAACAACTGATCAAAAACGCGAATGAATTCGCGTCTACGACCTACCCGTTCTGCCGTAGACGAGGTTTCAACCTCGTAAATATTGAAAAGTAATTATTCGAGTTGTAATTTAACATCGTCACGGTAACGACGCGACAGGTTTAACTCGGTCTGATTTTTCAGTTTCAACCAAATTGGCCTCGCCCACCAAACGACTGACAATAAACTGATAACTATAAGTGAGGATCACAATACTAATATAGGTCGCGGCATCTTTGCGGTATTCGTAGAAAAACTCACTCAGCAGATGGCCAAACTGATAACTCTGATCTTGAGTCAAATAAATCAATTTACGTAGGGCAACCATTATGGTGACATGCAACAGCGCGTAAGCGACACTGGCAAGCAAATGCCAGCCAAAATGTTTTTTAAACAATGACCAATACAACGGTTTTTTCAGACAAAAAGCCATAAACACAGGTACCAATATAATCGCACTGATAGCGCTGGTATATTCCCACACAAATGGTTTGCCCGGTTTTCATCGTCGATTTGGCCTGCTTTTAAACTGGCACATATTCTGCCACCGTCGATGACAAAAGGACACTCAATTGCCCGTTTTAACAAAATTAGATTGACTCTTCTAAGCCCAGTCGTTACTTTCACCAGTTACACTGAAAACTAAGCACTTTTTAATCCTTATTTTAACCTTACTTGAGAAAAATAACCGTTAATGTCATTTATCCTGCAAAATATCGCGTTACTTTCCATTCCGGTGATCAGTGCTTTTGTTGGCTGGCTCACTAATTTCCTCGCCGTCAAAATGATGTTTTACCCCATTAAGTTTATTGGTATTCGACCAATTTTTGGCTGGCAAGGCATTATTCCGGCCAAGGCCCGTGAAATGGCCGAAATTGAGGTCGAATTAGTGCTCGGACGGCTGCTCAGTGTTGAAGAAATAGCTAACCGGCTCGACGCTGATGAAGTCAGTAAACTGATTGAACGACGACTCAATCAGGTTTTACGCCGGATCATCAACGATGTGATGCAAGAAACCGCCCCCAAACTGTGGGCAATGTTGCCAGTACAAGGCAAAAACGTGCTGTATAAACGCATTGAGATGGATATTCCCAATGTGGTGCAAAACATGGTCAGCGACTTTCAAAATAATGTCGTTGAAATTCTCGATATCAAACAGATTGTGGTTAAAGAGCTAACCGACGACCCTACCCTCATTAATGAAATTTTCCTCAAAGCCGGAGCCAAAGAGTTTCCTTTTATCATTAAATCTGGCTCTTATTTTGGCTTTCTGTTTGGCCTGATCACTATGGTCTTTTGGTATTTTTATCCCATCTGGTGGATTTTACCCGTTGGCGGTTTAATCGTTGGTTATGCCACCAATTGGATAGCATTGCACATCATATTTGAACCCAAACAACCCAAACAGTTAGGTCCGCTCAAAATTCAAGGCATGTTTTTAAAACGTCAAGACGAAGTATCCCGGGTTTATGCTGAACTGATTCAAGCGAAACTGTTTAACGCTGAGGTGATCACCAAAGCCATCGTGCACGGCTCTGGTTCGGCACAGTTACTTGAACTCATTGAACTGCACGTTAACGATGCGATTGACCGCTATATCAACGTCGGGCAGCCCTACTTCGCCATGGGTGTCGGCAGCGACAACTATTATCAAATGAAGCAACTGGCGAGCCAGCGGATTTTTGAAGATTCAGAGAAGTTTCTCCAATACGCCCATGATTACGCCAACACCGCATTGAACATCGAAACCGACCTGCGCGAGAAGATGCAGGCGCTAACACCAGAAGAGTTTGAAGGTGTGTTACGCCCGGCTTATCAGGCTGATGAGTGGAAATTGATTGTCGTGGGATCTGTTCTGGGCATGATTGCCGGGTTTATTCAGCTTTATATTATGCAGTAGGGGTTTTCTGCGTCAATCAATTGCATTTTTATCGTAGTGTGCGCTCAGCGCACAAACCCAAAACCAAAACAAAAACTAAGGTAAGCCATTGTTTTATAAGATTAAAACCGTGCGCAGAGCGCACGCTACTCGTAACATTCAGGCTCCCTTCATTGCCCAGCATCCGTGCAGTCGACCCATCTACATCTATCGACAAAATCAACAATTGCCAACCCTTAGATATGAAAAAACCGCAATTAAGCGGTTTTTCCGCCCAAAACAGTAGTCAATTTAATGACCCTGCTAAGGGTGAGTCGTTCGAAAAGTTTACTACAAAGCCCCCATATGATGGCAATGTCATTTTATCTAAATATAACAGATTCAACCTGCCTACTTATCGTTCTCAATCACATCAAAAAACGCAACCTTATCCTTCACCAACTGATTATAACTATACTCGCTGATTTCATAGACCCAGTTATTCCACAAGGCATTATCGCCTTTAATATGGGCATAATACTTATCCGCTACGCTGGCTAATATCAGTTTAACCTGAGTCTCATCAAACAGCTGCACATCCAGCGTTTGGCTGTCAGCGGCAATACTGGTTTGCCAGTCAGCCACTGGCATTAATTGCTCAAAACTCAGTGTGGCGATACTACGCGGCAACGCATCGAGGATCGAGTCGTATTTGAGCTTATGAGTCTGGGGAATACTGCCCAATTCAAAGGCTTGGGCGGTTTTATCGGCTTTGGTCAAAACATAGCTATGTTTGCCTGACAAACTGACCGACTGAACATCAGCCAAGCTAAAATCAAACAATTTGGTGTTGATCCAATCCTCGGCTTTTTCTGGCTTAGTGATTTGTTGATCAATCAGCCAAGTTTGATTATCTCCCATCAGACGCACATATTGACCCTTGCCGCTCTTAGCATTATTGCCAACCAACAACTGATAGGTTTTACCGCCGCCAGACAAGCTAACCAACACCGCCTGACTTTGCGGATCACTAATATCCCGCAAACCCAAGTGATGAAACAAGGCCGGTTTTGCGGTTTTCGCTTCGACCTTGTGCGCGTCTTTAAGGGCATTAATCAAGCTCGCCAATTGTGCTGTATCGGCAGTGTAAGCCCCTAGATTGTCTATCACCCACTTATCTTGCTGTTTTTGACTATCGACAATCAGCTTGTTGCCTGAGGCTTCTATTTTGATCTGCGCTAAACTGGCGGCACCATCGGCGAGCCCGGCTAACAACAACGGGTTATCCAAATCGGCTGAACCTTGTTGTGACTGGTTGATTGATACCCCAACCGCCGTCACCACCAGTGCTGCGGCGAGTGTCAATGTAAATGCTTTTTTATCCATCATAATCTCCCTTATAAAATCACTCGGCGACGATGACGGCGGGCAAAAAAGGCCAGCATCAAGGTCAGTAACAACGGCATCAATACAATGGTGATAAACTTCAGTTTAGTGCCCAACATTTCAATGTCTTTATCCAGCTGATGACGCACATCACGCAAGTCTTTACGCACTGCGATTCTTTGCTGCACAAAGGTCTCCACCATCTCTTCTTGCTCTGGGCTTAACACTAATTCGCCATCGGTCCCCTGCTGGGTTTGCAATTGACTCAATTGTTCTTCAATCTGAGTCAAACGGTCTTCAAGCACTTGCTCTTTTTCACGGAATTTGGCTTCGGCTTGCACCGTCAATTCATCCACCACGTCAAATGAACGGGTATATTTGCCCCGACCCCTAACACTAATTAACGTTGAGCTGCCACCAAGGTTTTCGATGATATTGGTAGCAAAATCACCATTGTTAGCAAACGGGCTTAACACCACCGAACCAAAGAAGTTTTGCTGACTGACCCAAAACTGATCAGTTAACATATCGGTATCGGCGACCACAACCACTTGAATATCATCGGCTTGTTTGACCATGGTCGAAGCATCAACACCCTCAGGTGCCGTTTCAAACGCTGAACTAGCCTTGCCGGATATTCTGGCCGCGACGGTTAACGTTTTATCGTCAGAAACAAACGCCTTCAACATCATTTCAGGATTACGTGATTGCATCACATACAACATCGATTCCATTTGACTGGTATGAGCCGAGGTTTTCATCATTGGCGCAAACGTGGTGGTGGCGTCTTCTAGCTGAGACAGCACACCAAATGACGCACCATTGATTGACTCTAAATCAGCCGTCGCCACATCATCTGGGCTAATATCAGCTGGAGTTAAACCGACATAAGCTAAATGACGACCAATGTTACCCGATGGCATTTGAATCTCTAACCCTCTAGCGCCATCCAAAATCACTTTGGTCGGGTCAAACTTAACCCCCCAAGCTTTGAACAATTTGTCTAACTCTGAGCTGTTAGTGCTATGCGCATGACCATCTTGCTGCGCACCAGATTCGGCATGAGGGTCGGCGTAAACCACCACTTTGCCGCCTTTTAACACATACTGATCAATCGAATACAACAATGACTCGCTGAAATCTCGCGGATAAACCAACATTAATACGCTAGTATCCTCAGGAATAGCCGACGCTGTAGGTTCAACAGATTCAACGGCGTACAACTGCTCCAGCTGCTGCAATACCGCCCAAGACGGTGTTGCTTGGCCCGTCATTGGATCTTGTCCGCCTTGCATATTAAGGTTGCTGATCAGCGTCACCTTGATTGGCTCAGGATTAGATAATTGATGGATCATCTTTGAAATGTCATATTCCAAAAATGCTTCTTTTTGCGGGTCAAAAAAGGCAATGATTTGGCGTTCATCTAGCGCGTTTGAACCACCCAAACCAAAATACAGGCTATCACCCGCTTGACTAACACTCGGGGCTGACAAACCAAATTCCGCTGCTCGATCTTCTGCCTCAGAGAACGGTTCGGGGTCGATGATATGCAGTTTGATTTTGCCGTCGCTATACAGTTCATATTCTTCCAGCAAGCTTTGCACCCTAGCCGCATAATTGCGCACCGAGGTAATGCCTTGTGAAGTCTTGTTAGAGAAGAAGAAATACAGATTCACTGGCTCATCCAGCTGGCTTAGCAAGGTTTTGGTGCCATCAGTGATGGAGTAAATACTGTTTTCGGTCAAATCGACTCGGGCTTTGTCAAACAACACATTGTTGAGTAACACCGAGCCGATAAATAGCAGCCCAATGGCGAATAATCCGATTGAATTGGTAATATTTTTCATCATCAGCGCCTTATTGTGCTTTTTTCTGTTCGATGATCACCAACCCAGCATATAACCAGGCAGCAATGAGAATAATAAAGTAACCAACGTCTTTTAACGCGATCACCCCTTTAGAAATGGCCTCAAAATGCTGTAAAAAACTCAGACTGGCAATAGTATCCAATAACACGATAGGCACCCAACCTTTAAACACATCCAGCACCAAACCGGTACCACTTAAGACAAAGATAAAACACACCACAACCGCGAGGATAAACGCCACGACCTGGCTTTTTGATAACGCTGACATACAAATACCAATGGATAAAAACGCCCCAGCCATCAACCAACTGCCAAAATAAGCCGCGACGATAATGCCGTTATCCGGCGAGCCAAGATAGTTAACCACTACCCACAGCGGAAACGTCAATATTAAAGACAAACCCAATATCGCCCAAGCGGCCAAAAATTTGCCTAACATCGCCTCAAACGCGGTGATTGGTAAAGTCATCAGCAATTCGATAGTGCCGCTTTTGCGCTCTTCCGACCACGTACGCATCGCCATCGCGGGCACCAAAAACAAATACAACCAAGGATGAAAGTTGAAAAACGGCAATAAGTCCGCCTGCCCTCTTTCGTAAAAATTGCCCATATAAAAAGTGAATACACCACTCATGATCAAGAAGATGGCAATAAACACATACGCCACCGGGGTGGAGAAAAACGACGAAAACTCGCGTTTAAAAATAATCGACACCATATTCATTATGCTTGCTCCCGGGCGGTTAATTGGCGGAAAACATCATCCATTCGGCCTTTTTCGGCGTAAATGCCATTCACTTGCCATTGCTGCGCCTGAATGTGACTAAACACATCGTTAAAAATAATCTCGTTATTTGCTGAAAAAACCGTGATCTGCTCACCGTTTTGTTCCAACCCACTGACGCTCTGCAACGCCGTTAATGAATCAAATGAAGGTGGCACAGTGGCAAACTCAACGGTTACGGCATGATGGAATTTGGATTGCAGCAAAAGTTCATCGGGTGTACCGTCAAACAGCTTCTTGCCTTTTGCAATGATGATTGCCCGATTACAAACAGCGGTCACTTCTTCGAGGATGTGGGTTGAAATGATCACAATCTTGTCTTTTGACAGGTTTTGGATCAGCCGCCTGACCTGATGTTTTTGATTGGGGTCTAGGCCATCAGTTGGTTCATCGAGGATCAGCACTTTGGGATCATGAATAATCGCCTGAGCTAGACCGACACGACGCTTGAAACCTTTAGACAAATCGTCGATAGGACGATACAACACCGACTCCAGTTCAATACTTTTGATCACCTGCTGTAATCGTTGTTTTTTCTCTGCGCCTGACAGACCACGCACATCGGCGATGAAATCGAGGAATTGGGCGACGGTCATATCACCATAAGCCGGTGCGCCTTCGGGTAAGTAGCCAATCATTTGCTTGATTGCTTGCGCATCCGAGTCAATATTATAATCACACACTTTAATACTGCCAGTAGTGGCGGCTAAAAAGCCAGTGATCATCTTCATGGTGGTGGACTTGCCTGCGCCGTTAGGGCCTAAGAACCCGACTACATCACCGGGTTTGACTGAAAACGACAGATTATCAACGGCGACAAAATCGCCAAACGTTTTACTTAACTGATCAATGACGATCATAATCGAAAGATCTCCTTAAATATCCGGGGGGATTGATTTATCATGCTTTTATCTTGATTTTATTGTTCGATGAACAGCCGTTTAATATATTCGCATCGTGAAACTTTTCAACCACTGATTCGTTAAATTTTCACTCTTTCGCCACTTAATTGTAACTAAACCGAGTAACTGTTTTATATATGAACAATAAAAGCTTTAGCGTTGACACCTTGGGAATTTTACATTCTCCTTTTAAAGAAAAATTTGCCATCCCGCGACAACCAAGACTAGTGCCCGAAGCCATTGGTCGACTACAAATATTGCCGCCTTATGATAACGAGGCTTGCGTACGTGAACTGAGTCAATTCAGCCATTTATGGTTATTGTTTATGTTCAGCGAAAATCTTGACAAAGGTTGGACACCGACTATTCGTCCGCCTCGATTGGGCGGTAACAAAAAAGTTGGCGTGTTTGCCAGTCGCTCGACTTTTCGGCCCAACGGCATTGGCATGTCTGCGGTTGAATTGCTCGAAGTGAATACTTCAAGCAAAGGTGTTGAACTAATCCTCGGCGGCGTAGATTTGCTTGATCAAACCCCAATCATCGACATCAAACCTTATCTGCCCTATTCAGATATCATTTCAACGGCTAAGGGCGGTTTTGCCGACGAACGGCCTATTAATACCATGACAGTCTCTTTCACCGCCGATGCACAAGCGCAATGTTTACAACATCAACAACAATATCCTCAGCTGCAAAGCCTAATTGAGAAGCTGCTGATCGAAGACCCTCGTCCGGCTTACAAAAAAAATAGTGATAAAAAACAAAGCTATGGTGTGCGGTTATATCAATTTAATGTCACTTGGGAAGTGATTGGTGAACATACAATTGTCACCGCCGTGGGTTAGTGAACAGTGATTTTTAATGCCATTGCATGGCCGCTGGACTTTTTAGGTTTTTAAAATCTTTTGATTTTGCTTTTCTCCGTGCCACCGTGTCTCCGTGGTAATGCTTTTGTTCTTAAAGAACGGAGCGCTCCAAATGCCTCGAAAAGCCCATCGACCGCAAAGACAGGACATGCAGATTAACGCCATTACCGGGTCTGCTGGGCTTATCAGGGTTTCTGGAGCGCTTCGTTCAACAATCAAAAGCATTATTCACCACGGAGACACAGAGATACGGAGAAGGTCAAAAGCAAAAACAAACTGGGTTTTTAATCCAGCTTAATCTCGGCGGTTTAATTTTTTTCTCATGTTTTCAGCGGCTTGTCCGATAACAAAATTAACCTAATAAACAACTTGAGATAAAAACGGAGCCGTATCATGTTTAATCTTACTTTAGCCATATTAATCACTGCCAGCCTTGGTTTTATTGCCGCTTATGCCTTCTTGCAGAAAAAACACAACGAAGAACAACAAGCCGTATACGATCAATACGCCACTCGTGTTAGCGATATCAAGGCCGTTTTTAAAACCACGCTCGAACTCTATGCCATCCAACGGGTTATTCGCCCTGCTAGCGTCAAACAATTCTACGCTATCGCCAACAACTTTTTTGTTAACCAACCAGTTAACGAGCAAAACGTGTTGAAACTAGAAACCTTGACCAATGCGATCTCAATCACCATCGCTCGCGAATTCAATCAAACCAAAAGCGAAGAAGATATCGAATGGTTGAAGAAAAAACTACTGAACTTCGCCATCAAATTACCCGCCAATGGCAAAGGATATACCCCGAGCTTTTATCAACGCAAATTGAAGTTGTTGATTAATGGATTGAATACCACCCGCTCAGGTTTTGTTCAGCAACATCAACGTGCGGCGTAGTAATTAATAGTTAGTCATTAACAGTTAAAAAAGGCAGCCATTGTCATTACAAGGATGTAAGGATGCCTGTGTGCAGGAGCACAACGTCGGTTTTTTGGCCATATTATTCATATGTACTTTTAGTATTATTAAACGGGCAATTGACCCCTCATCCTGCCTTGGTTCGGGTTCAACCAACCTTCGTATTAATATTTTGGTGTTGGCGGCAGGTTGTTCGTTTCGTCAACGGTTTTTTATAGTGGCCGCTTCTGCTGGTTGGGGTTTTCAGATAGCCCAGCTTACAAACTTGCGACTAATGAATTGTCGTCAAATCCGCTCATCGACTCCAAGTTTGGTAACACACCAACATATTCTATAGATTTTTTGAGTGGCTTTAATCGTGAAGAGACCATTACCACAGGAAAAGCTGACTTCGCTATAGAGGTGATTTGGTTTTTATCATTCGATTTTATATTTATCAATCAGGGTATGCAGACTGGCTGATGAAACGTCTGATTGTTCATTTTTACTGTAGGCTACAAGCAAAGTTATCCGGTCTTTTCGTTTGATATAATAAATAACCCTATATCCACCGCGCTTTCCTTTATTACTATCGCTGTTTCTAACCCTGACTTTGTAAAGTGTTGCGCCCATTCCCTGGATCTGTTCTCCAGGCGTTTCCCCACTTTCCAATTGATGAAGTAAAGGTGTTAAATCACTTTTTATTGTCCGATATTTTTTTGATAAATGACGCAGGGCAGGTTACGTTTGAATTCAGGTGGATAGGTAAGCTGAACTTTATTCGGCATCAATCCCGTCCCACAAAGTCTCGATATCATGAAGTTCGCCTGATTGAACCTCCTTTAACGCCTGTTCCAGACTTTTTTCTAAATTTGGCTCTGGCGACTTCACGCTGACACTTTCTCTAAATGTATGAACAATATTCAGCAAAGCTGCCAAGTGTTCGGCTGGTGTTTGATCAATTTCTTCATATAGGGCTTGAGCATAGTCTGTTACTGGCATGGCATAATCCGTTCTGGTCATTGGTTTGTTATTAGAATACGCTTTTCACGCTACTTTTTCATCCGTAAATTTTCGAATACCCAGCTTTCACTTTTGGCCGTATCTTTTTAACGTTGGCCGTCAAAATGCTAAACAGCTAACAAAACTGACCACAGAAAACTCTAGGTCTCGAATGGTGAATTTCAGGATCATGGAGTCAGGTCGTTTGATCGACAATCAAGCGACCCCTTTGTATTTTTATATTTTAAAAATGCGACTACTGCTGGATGAACCAATAAATATTAATATTGCGACTAAGCAACCACAACCTGTTAATGGTGGATAATTATGATATGGCAACAAGTTAGAGAAACGTATCCTAGTCAATGGGTAGTGCTGGAAGCAGTAGAAGCCCACAATGTTGAAAACAAGCGAATATTTGAAAATATCAGCGTAGTGAATGCAGTGGACGACTCACTTAGCGCGATGAAAAAGTACAGGGTACACCATAAAAAACATCCGGATAGAGCGTTTTTATTTGCCAGTACGGTTAATGACAAGCTTGATGTCACTGCCGTAGTCCATAATCTCACCCGACCCTTTGAACAAGATGCAGTTGACTGACAATCTGATCACCGATCTTGCTCCGCTAGACAACCTCAGTGAGTGATAAAACCTATGTTAAATAGGTAAAAAAGGAGCCATTAAGCTCCTTTTTTCAATCACATTTTAAGTGAAAACAACCTTAATTGTTGTAACCATAATGGATTATCAAATCATTGACGTCATCACCTTTAAGCGCACGTACATCTATATGCCAAATACCCGCTGCTGGGTTAGTGACAGTACAAGTTTCTAAGTTATTATCTGTTTTCGAACGACAATCATATAGAGTATATGTAGCTTCTTCAATGTGCCTTAGGTACAAAGTAACATTACCTGTACCACCTAAGGTCGTCGCGCCTATTTCAGCAGCGCCTGCTGGCACGTCTAATGTATAACGTTTCCATGTTTTAACGTTCATGTCAATATTTTCGATGGTATTAGATACATCATAAACGCCACCACAAGTCACACCTACACTGGCAAAGGCAGCTGTTACGTCAGCTACATTATTACCTTTGTCAATCGCTGCTGCTTCTACACCACAAGCCCCTCATCAAATGTGCTATTAGCAGTCCAGTAAATTTGGTTCGCTAATGCCATAACCTCAAAAGCTGATTGCGTCGTCCAACCAGGGGTTGTAGCTAATAGATAGAACGCTCTGTTATATACACCTGAAGAGTAATGTACGTCTTGACCTGTGTAGTAGTCGTCAGCGTGCTGAATGGAATTACCGTCTATTCCAGGGTAGTCCATAAAACGTAATGCATAATCAACTTTGGTGATATCCCTACCTACAAGCCAGTCATTTGTGCCGTTCATATAGTACTCGGCAGCTTCGCCAGACATATCGGAGAAGGCTTCGTTTATGCCACCTGACATATTGTCGTAAACTAAACCTGAGTTTTGCTCAGTGAAACCGTGGCTAACTTCGTGTGCAGATATATCGAGGCTGGTCAGTGGATAGAAAGCGTAATATCCGTCACCAAACGTCATTGCTGAGCCATCCCAAAATGCATTGTCGTAATAAGTTGAATAGTGGACCTTCATGACCATCTGAAAAGTTAATGGATTAGTGCCAACATAAGCGTTATACATGTCAAACACAACGCTACCGAAATAATGTGCATCATTTAATGGCGAGTAAGCACCGTTAATGGCTTTATGAGTGTTGTTGGTGCCAGCGAAAGAGTAAGCTGTACTGCCAGTAGTACCGTGGTTTAAGTTAACCGTTTTAACCTTGGTATTATTCATTATTGAGTTAGAACCACTGGTGGTGACGTCCATAGCACCAAAATCAGTACCGTAGTTGTATTGACCAGTTTTAGTGTTACCGCCTGGGCCTGTCGCACTGGCAAACTGAATGTTGTCATATTGAGAGATAACTTCACCTGTAGCCGCATCAACAAAAGCAGTAGGGCGTGAAGGACCGTCGACACCATGGATAACAGCAGAGACACGATGGACGAGTCTGGGTGAACCCTTGTGGATAAGATAGAACTTTTGATTTTGTTTGTTGGTCGCGCCTTTAACGTCGCCTAAAATTTTGCCCATGGCTTGGTCTGGCGAAATTCTCGCTTTCGTTTTCATCATGCGGTTGTCTAAGTCTGCTATTTGACCTGAAACATTACTCAGTGCGCCCATGGCTGAACGGTCTGCGGCAATGCTGTGACCAAATACAGGAATACCTTTATATTCTTGTTGAAAGCGAACTTTGGTTTTGCCATTACCTACCTTGACAGTTTTGGCCGCTTTCATTTGTGTGTTGTTGTTAAGGTTCAACATGTAGTTGATATCGTTTGAACTAAAACCTTGCACCATCTGTGCTGCATTGAGTGTTGCAGTGGCATTTTGGTTTGCGGCGTTAGCGGACATTGTTAGTGCACCAGTGACAGCTGCACAAATCATTGAGATGTTTTTAATTTTCATTGATAGGTTTCTTTTATCTGTTAAAATTTTTTTGTTTTTTGGACCGTCATTTTTTTGAACGGTCATTTTCTGGACGGTCATAGAACCGGGCAGAATGGTACAATAAGGATGTTTCGAAAACTATAGGCAATCACCTACAATCGTGACCGAGTGCTGGCGTTGATTTGACAGTTTTGTAAGACATTATCTTAGCTGTTAGTTTGCCATCTTTGACTGCGAAATAAGAGTGATTGTGGTAGACCACAGCTGACCCCCCAGCTTTCAGATAACGCTTGAATGAGGACAGAGAAATTAACCATTAAAAAAGGCAGCCATTAGGCTGCCTTTTTTATCTTCAGCAAAGCATTAACCCATCTCTGCCAACATGTTAGTCGGATGCTCTAAATAGTCCTTCCACAGATTGCAGAAACGAGCAATAGTGCCGCCATCAATCACCCGGTGGTCACCAGACCAGCTGATTTGCATGATTGAACGGGCAACCACTTCACCCTCATCATTAAATCGTGGCAGCTTTTGCAGTTTACCTAAGGCCACAATCGCCACTTCTGGTTTGTTGATGATTGGCGTTGCCACCGTGCCTTCTTGCAGAAAAAACACAACGAAGAACAACAAGCCGTATACGATCAATACGCCACTCGTGTTAGCGATATCAAGGCCGTTTTTAAAACCACGCTCGAACTCTATGCCATCCAACGGGTTATTCGCCCTGCTAGCGTCAAACAATTCTACGCTATCGCCAACAACTTTTTTGTTAACCAACCAGTTAACGAGCAAAACGTGTTGAAACTAGAAACCTTGACCAATGCGATCTCAATCACCATCGCTCGCGAATTCAATCAAACCAAAAGCGAAGAAGATATCGAATGGTTGAAGAAAAAACTACTGAACTTCGCCATCAAATTACCCGCCAATGGCAAAGGATATACCCCGAGCTTTTATCAACGCAAATTGAAGTTGTTGATTAATGGATTAAATACCACCCGCTCCGGTTTTGTTCAGCAACATCAACGTGCGGCGTAGCATAAAGGATGGATGAATAATTAATCATTAAAAAAGGCAGCCATTGGGCTGCCTCGTTTTATTACTTCACTCTCACCCGATCATTATCATATTGTTACGATTGCATTAGAACCTAATCTCTTTGCAGCGATTGCCTGATATTGCTTATCCTCAAGACCACCATAGACAGCTCGACCTATTCCCCTTGTGGGTGATCTCATTTCCATTCTGCTCAGAATTAAGATCGCTACTTTATTATTAGTAACTTGGTCCGTCTTTCATCTAAATGCCAGTCTGAGTTACCAATAAACCCAGAGGAAAACATCATTTGATCGAAGGTCCACCAGCGAGATTTATCCCCAGCCTTATAATAGTACGAACCACCATCAGTTTCATTGCTTTGAAGTTCAACATGATAATCTTCAATATGCCCCTAAAGTGTTATTTTCACTTCAGGCTATGGCCGTTTAATCAACAAATCTGCGTTAAAACTGCTGATTATTGAATAAGCGGCCACCCCATGCCTATTGCGTCACTGATTTACCTTTTTACCTTTTTACCTTTTTACCTTTTTACCTTCGTTTGATATACAACAAACCAACGAATAACAATAATAAATGGAAGATACTACCTCCACCACTATCACCACCGCTTGGTTTCTCGGTATTAGATACTTGTTCTTGGCTATTATTGACGATTAAGGTGATTTGGCTATTGGTTTCAATCAAGCCATCTGAGACGGTTACTTGCATGATTATGCTGGTTTGACTGGTTACTTCAGGTGCAGTAAACGATAGCGCTGTCGATTTCGTTTCAGATAGCGTCACATTAACGCCTGACATTTGCGTCCATTGATACGTTAAACTTTGGCCATCTTTATCTTCTGCATGAGCGGTTAATACAACCGTAGTATTCTCCATGACTTGTGAATTGTTAGTACTGATTGACACATCAGGCGCTTGATTAATATATCTTACTTGCACAGAAACTTGAGCTTTGCTGGTGTTTACACCATCGCTTGTGGCAAGTTCAAAGACTAAAGTTTCATCTTGCGTGATATCTGGAGTAGTAAATTCGAGTGTCGCTAAGTTGTTACTCGCTAATATCACCGCTGTACCTGAGAGTTGGCTCCAGCTAAAACTCAGGGTTTTATTTTCAGGATCATACGAATCTACTGCGTTTAAGGCCACAAAAGTAAGCTCATCTGTAACCAGTTGAGTTTCTTTTAACACAATCACAGGACTATCATTAACAGGATCCAATGCAAGCACACCTGGATCTTCAATGATGCCATTAACTTTGCCATCAATGTCATTTGCCCCACCATCTTCGAGCAATAACTGAATACATTCATCTCCTTCGGTTAAAGCAAACGTAAATAGCGCTGAGTTTGGCTCAGGGCAATTACCATCGCTATCTTTCATGGCACTGAAAATTTGGTTATTGTCATCTTCAACAAAATTGAACCAACCATTTTCTGGATGGAATTTACGATAGATGGCCTCCCCAGGAATGGTTTTATTGTGACCAAGAGGCAATACAACCATAACATTTTCACCCGTTAATGGCAGACCTGTAATGGTAAAGTTAACGATATCGTTTTGATGCTCATAACTGCTATCACTGGCATTGTGATGGTTGGTTTCTTGTTCCAAGTCTGCGGTGGTAATAAGCACATTATCAGCCAACCCTCTTTTAGCACTATTCAATAACTTACCGACACTAAGTGTGATGCCGTAAGGCACCTGAATAAGGGCGTTATTACCGTTAGGTAAACGGCTGGTATCATCATCATTATCTTGGAAGTCAGCAATACCGTCACCATCAGTGTCGAATGTGCCCTCCTCACTATCAACGATACCGTCGTTGTCTGAGTCTTCAGTTTGGGATAACTCAACCGCTTGCTCATGTACAGAAAACTGTTTCGTCGCAGTGACTTCAAATGTATCATCGGTATTCAACTCCGTCACTGTAACAGACACCTGATAAGTGCCATCCAGTAAATCCGTTGCTGAAAAACTGAGTTTATTTTTATTCTCAGCATCAGATAAACCTGCAATGTCCTGTGCACTAGACCAGACAATACTATGTTGATCTGAACGATTCACATCATCAATAACAATAGATAATGTGGCATTGCCACCACTGGCATCAATAATGTCTGTTTGTTTACCTCGTTGTGTTAATTCAAAAATAAAGGTTGGGGCGACATTGGCTTCAATAATATTGATCACACTCGTCGCGTTATTTGCTAGCGAGCCATGGTCAATATCGGTTAACTGTACTTTAATATTATCGCTATTGGTTGCATCACTATTAGAATGGATAATCAGGCTTCCTACTCTACCTGAATCAATGGTTACCGTATTGGTTTCGGCAGTCCCTGCGCCTTCTACCTCAAATGAAACCGTAATAGGATAACGCGCACCTTGACCATTGAGTTCAATGGCAACATTAACGCTCTCTCCTGCCGTAACATAATAAGCGTGGGTGATAGAAACTTTGGGATGGATATAAACAATCACTTCAGCAAAAGTGGTATTACCGCTACTATCTGTTGCCGATAGCACTACGATATGACGACCAGAAAGTAACGTATGATCGCCGACAATTGACGCCGCTATTTCCCCATCTATATCATCAAAAGCAACCACATTGATATGCTTAAGAATATTAGTGTTAAACCCATTGGCAAATAATTCGATATCATCGATTGTTTCAAAGTAAGGTGCTTCATCAACAAAGTTCACCGTCACATTCGCCGTAGCCGTGCCCGTGTTACTGGCTGAATCGGTGGCAGAGAATATCACTGTGGTTACACCGATGGGGAATGTACTAGGCGCGTTGTGGGTAATCGTTAAGGTTTCACCTGAGTTATCTGTTGCGGTTGCGCCCGTTAAGAAAGCCGCGATATCAGCATGGGTTGCCGCTAAACCTTCATCAGTGGTTGCACTCAATTCAATATTGCTTGGCGCTTGAACCACAGGGGCAGTTTGATCAACAAAGTTCACCGTCACGTCCGCTGTAGCCGTACCCGTGTTACCGACTGAATCAGTCGCGGAGAAAATCACTGTGGTTACACCGATAGAGAATGTACTGGGGGCATTATTCGTTACGGTTAAGGTTTCACCCGAGCTATCTGTTGCGGTTGCGCCCGTTAAGAAAGCCGCGATATCAGCATGGGTTGCCACTAAACCGTCATCAGTGGTTGCACTCAATTCAATATTGCTTGGCGCTTGAACCACAGGGGCTGTTTGATCAACAAAGTTCACCGTCACATTCGCTGTAGCCGTACCCGTGTTACCGGCTGAATCGGTGGCAGAGAATATCACTGTGGTTACACCGATGGGGAATGTACTGGGGGCATTATTCGTTACAGTTAAGGTTTCACCCGAGTTATCTGTTGCGGTTGCGCCCGTTAAGAAAGCCGCAATATCAGCATGGGTTGCCGCTAAACCGTCATCAGTCGTTGCACTTAATACAATATTGACAGGCGCTTGAACCACAGGGGCTGTTTGATCAACAAAGTTCACTGTCACATTCGCTGTAGCCGTACCCGTGTTACCGGCTGAGTCGGTGGCAGAGAATATCACTGTGGTTACACCGATGGGGAATGTACTAGGCGCATTATTCGTTACGGTTAAGGTTTCACCTGAGTTATCTGTTGCGGTTGCGCCCGTTAAGAAAGCCACAATATCAGCATGAGTTGCCGCTAAACCGTCATCAGTCGTTGCACTTAATACAATATTGACAGGCGCTTGAACCACAGGTGCAGCTTGATCAACAAAGTTCACTGTCACATTCGCTGTAGCCGTACCCGTGTTACCGGCTGAATCAGTCGCGGAGAAAATCACTGTGGTTACACCGATAGAGAATGTACTGGGAGCATTATTCGTTACGGTTAAGGTTTCACCTGAGTTATCCGTTGCGGTTGCGCCCGTTAAGAAAGCCACAATATCAGCATGGGTTGCCGCTAAACCGTCATCAGTCGTTGCACTTAATACAATATTGCTTGGCGCTTGAACCACAGGGGCTGTTTGATCAACAAAGTTTACCGTCACATTCGCCGTAGCCGTACCCGTGTTACCGGCTGAATCGGTGGCAGAGAATATCACTGTGGTTACACCGATAGAGAATGTACTGGGGGCATTATTCGTTACGGTTAAGGTTTCACCCGAGTTATCTGTTGCGGTTGCGCCCGTTAAGAAAGCCACAATATCAGCATGAGTTGCCGCTAAACCGTCATCAGTCGTTGCACTTAATACAATATTGACAGGCGCTTGAACCACAGGTGCAGCTTGATCAACAAAGTTCACTGTCACATTCGCCGTAGCCGTACCCGTGTTACCGGCAGAATCGGTCGCGGAGAATATCACTGTGGTTACACCGATGGGGAATGTACTAGGCGCATTATTCGTTACGGTTAAGGTTTCACCTGAGTTATCCGTTGCCGTTGCGCCCGTTAAGAAAGCCACAATATCAGCATGAGTTGCCGCTAAACCGTCATCAGTGGTTGCACTTAATACAATACTGACAGGCACTTGAACCACAGGGGCTGTTTGATCAACAAAGTTCACTGTCACATTCGCCGTAGCCGTACCCGTGTTACCGGCCGAATCAGTCGCGGAGAATATCACTGTGGTTACACCGATGGGGAATATACTAGGCGCGTTGTGGGTAACCGTTAAGGTTTCACCTGAGTTATCTGTTGCGGTTGCACCTGTTAAGAAGGCGGCAATGGCGGCTTCTATTGCTAACATCCCATCAAGACTACTGACCGCAAACTCAACATTTACCGGAGCAGTGATAACTGGTGCAGTTGTATCGTTGCTTGCCAGCGAGAATGTTTGATTCATGTCTTGTGTAACAGAAAAATCCGTTAACGTTGTTAAACTAATATCGGTTCTATCCACAGGCGGTTTAATGATGATTGAATAGTTATCATGCTCAAATAAAGCCAGGGTAAAGTTCCCTTGTTCATTGGTTATTGTGCCTAATTCATAAAGAGAATAATGCTCTTCACCCGCGTTAGCATTTATCGAAGGAATGGAAATGGTTGCACCAGAAACTGGCTCGCCGTTATTATCGACAACTGATCCAGAGAGTTGATACATAGGATAAGAGAGCGCCAAAGTTAAATCAGCAGAGACAGTGATATCTCTGGCGCTAAAGCGGTAAAATGAAGCCGAAGGCATACCTAGATAGCTAGAGGTCGAATCAGCCGTTATCTCAAAGTTATAATCACCGCTGGCCAAGCTCATTTCATAATAGCCATCAGCATTACTTTGAAAATTCGCCAATACATCTTGAGATGATGTCTGACTAACCTTTATTGCAACGTCGCTAACCGCTCTACCCATGGCATCTCGTACAAAACCACTGACAACATGACTACCGACTAAGGTAAATTGCTCAGTTTTGTCTTGTGAAACAGCAAGACCAGTAAACGTTGTTAAACCAATATCGGTTCTATCCGCAGGTGGTTTAATGATGACTGAATAATTATCATGCTCAAATAAAGCTAGGGTAAATTCCCCTTGTTCATTGGTTAATGTACCTAATTCATAAAGTGAATAAGTCTCTTCACCCACGTTAGCATTTATCGAAGGAATTGAAATAGTTGCGCCAGAAATAGGCTCGCCGTTATTATCGACAACAGATCCAGAGAGTTGATACATAGGGTAAGATAACGCCAGAGTTAAATCAGCAGAGACAGTGATATCTCTGGCGCTAAAACGGTAAAATGATGCGGAAGGCATACCTGGATAACTAGAGGTCGAGTCAGCCTCTATTTCAAAGTTATAATCACCGCTAGCCAAGCTCATTTCATAGTAGCCATCAGCATTACTTTGAAAAGACGCCAATACATCTTGAGACGATGTGTGGCTAACCTTTATTGCAACGTCGCTAACCGCTCTACCCATGGCATCTCGTACAAAACCACTGACAACATAACTACCGACTAAGGTAAATTGCTCAGCGTTGTCTTGTGAAACCGCAAAACCAGTAAACGTAGTTAAACCAATATCGGTTCTATCCGCAGGCGGTTTAATGATAATTGAATAGTTATCATGCTCAAATAAAGCTAGGGTAAATTCCCCTTGTTCATTGGTTAATGTGCCTAATTCATAAAGAGAATAAGTTTCTTCACCCGCGTTCGAATTTATCGAAGGAATTGAAATGGTTGCACCAGAAACCGGCTCGCCGTTATGATCGACAACTGACCCAGAGAGTTGATACATAGGATAAGATAACGCCAAGGTTAAATCAGCAGATACAGTGATATTTCTGGCGCTAAAGCGGTAAAATGATGCGGAAGGCATACCCGGATAACGAGAAGTCGAGTCAGCCTCTATTTCAAAGTTATAATCACCGCCAGCTAGAGCCATTTCATAGTAGCCATCAGCATTGCTTTGAAAAGACGCCAATACATCTTGAGACGATGTGTGACTAACCTTTATTGCAACGTCGCTAACCGCTCTACCCATAGCATCTCGTACAAAACCACTAACCGTATAACCTGCACTGATTAAATTGAAATCATGTATCACATCATCAGAGACAGATAAAGTGCCAGAGGTATGGTGTTGAAATGGGCTCACCAGCGGCGGCGTGAGTGTGACGGTATAATCACCTTGGGATATTTCTGAAAATTGGTAACTACCATCAACCGATGAGGTTGTTGAACTGACTAAGGCGTCATCTGAATTGAATAATTCAAGTGTCACATTGTCTAATGCGGCTGAATTTCCATATACATGCCCTGACAATGAGTGGGCATTGGCTAAAACAGGAAAGAAAAGACAAAGGATAATAATTAACAGTTTTAATTTTGAAAACAAATTAAATTGTAACGCAGGTGAATAGATCATTTGATAAATCATGATGTTTTTCCTTTTATAAAGACTCCATCGTTTTTATGGATATAGTTGCTTACGATAGCTTCTCAAACTTACGACGACCCCGCTATCTTAGGTTTCCCCTTAGACCGGAAATTTTGCGTCCTAGCTTTTCAACTAGTTTGCCCTTTTTTACTATAACAACTTCATACTAGGCTGATTTTCTAACATGTCAAACCCTATAACAAAAACTGGGGTCGGCAAAAGCCTAGACCAAGCTTAGAGTGGTGAATGTCTATTTGATTGGAGCCAATTAAAAAAGGCAGCCATTAGGCTGCCTTTTTTGATACTCAACAAAGCGTTAACGCATCTCTGCCAACATGTTAGTAGGATGCTCTAAATAGTCCTTCCACAGATTGCAGAAACGAGCAATAGTGCCGCCATCAATCACCCGGTGGTCACCAGACCAGCTGATTTGCATGATTGAACGGGCAACCACTTCACCCTCATCATTAAATCGTGGCAGCTTTTGCAGTTTACCTAAGGCCACAATCGCCACTTCTGGTTTGTTGATGATTGGCGTTGCCACCGTGCCGCCTAGCGCACCAATGTTTGAAATGGTAATAGTGCCCAGCTTCAAATCCTGCTGATCAACTCTGCCGTCACGGGCTGAGTTGGTCAAACGGGTCACTTCATTGGCAATCTCAACGATACTCTTGTTTTGACAATACTTGACGTTAGGCACCAACAAACCCACTTTAGAATCCACGGCCATGCCAATATTGTGATCATCAATATAAGTTAACTCAGTACAAGCCTCATTAACCTGACTGTTAACCAATGGATATTTTTTCAATGCCATTGACATCGCTTTCATAAAGAAAGGCATCATGGTGAGCTTAATATCTTGCTTGGCATAAACCTCTTTGAGTTGACCCCGTAATACAATCAAGTCGGTCATATCAATTTCATCACAATAGGTGAAATGCGGAATAGTCGACACCGAATTTACCATGGCTCTGGCCATCGCCGCTTTAATACCACGGATAGGCTCAGTACGAGTACCGCCACTATTAAATCCAGAGGTGACAGCAGGCAGCGACGCCGTTACTGGAGCCTTCTCGACAACAGGTTGGGCATTATGATTGATGATGTCATTTTTATACACTCGGCCTTTTTTGCCCGAGCCTTGCACCTGAGCAATATCAACACCCTGCTCACGAGCAAAACGACGTACCGCTGGTGAGGCAATCGCTTTGCCTGTCTTGGTAACAGATTGAGATATTACAGTTTCTGGTACACTGTCAACAAGTACCGCAGTTGTTGCTGATTCAACAACCTCAGCTGTCGGCACAGCAACATTAGCAGTAGCTACATCGTCACCATCAATTTCAATCGCAAACAGCGGTTTATGGACGGTCGCAATTTCACCTTTTTGATGATACAAACGAACCATTTTACCGGTGTACTTTGACGGAATTTGTACCAGTGCTTTGTCTGTCATTACATCACAAACAGGCTGATCTTCTTTAATCAAATCCCCTTCTGCGACCAACCAGTCAACCACTTCACATTCGATAATGCCTTCACCGATATCTGGCAAAATAAAGTCTTCGACTCTCTTACCGGCAGTTTTCCCAGCCTGACTTTGCACTTTTACCGCTTCAACCTTTTCGACTGTCTCAGCAGCTTCTGCTTTTTCAGCTACGGGCGCAGCCTCAACTACAACCTCAACTACGGGCGCAGCTTCATTAGCAACAATAATAGAAAAAAGCGCTTGATGTACTTTAGCAATATCGCCTTTTTCATAATAAAGCTTATCAACCGTGCCGTTGTACATGGATGGAATTTGTACCAGTGCTTTATCTGTCATCACATCAACAACAGGTTGGTCTTCTTTGATGAAATCGCCTTCACTGATAAGCCAGTCAACAACTTCACACTCTACAATGCCCTCGCCAATATCAGGCAATATAAAATCTTTCGACATAACCAAGCTCCTAGTAATTGACTGAGCGTTTTATCGCTTCATAGGTTTTAAGATGATCAGGCATATATTCTTTTTCATGCATCAATGGGAATGGCGTATCCAGCCCACACACCCGCATGATTGGCGATTCAAGGTGTAAGAAACATCGGTCTTGGATTGTCGCTGCAATCTCGGCACCAAAACCACTGGTCAACGGCGCTTCATGGTTAATCACCAAGCGACCAGTTTTGAGCACCGACTGCGCTACCGTATCCACATCCCACGGCAAAATAGAACGCAAATCAATGATTTCACAGGAAATACCCTCTTGCTCAGCCATTTCAACTGCTTTTTCAATGATTTCCATTTGGGCACCCCAAGCTAAAACAGTCACTTGATCGCCATTTTTGACAATCTCTGCTTTACCTAACGGCAACTCGTAATCGCCTTCAGGAACTTCACCAATAGAGGCACGATATAAACGTTTTGGTTCAAAGAAAACCACCGGGTCTTTAGCTCTAATTGATGCCAACAATAACCCTTTGGCTTGGTGAGCATTACGTGGCACCACTATTTTCAATCCCGGGGTATGGGCAAAATAAGCTTCTGGCGATTGTGAGTGATACAAACCACCGGCGATACCACCACCATAAGGTGTACGCACCACAAGATTACCAACATTAAATTCATTACCTGAACGATAACGGAATTTGGCTGATTCATTAACGATTTGGTCAAACGCTGGAAAGATATAATCAGCAAACTGAATTTCGGCAATTGCCGTTGCGCCTTGCGCTGCCAAACCATTGGCAAAACCGATAATACCCTGCTCAACCAATGGCGTATTAAAGCAACGTGCCCGACCATACTTCTTTTGCAGACCATCAGTTGCTCTGAACACCCCACCGAAAATACCCACGTCCTCACCAAAAACAACCGCTTTGTCGTTTTCAGCCATGGCGATATCAAGTGCGCTATTGATCGCCTGTAACATATTCATTTTAGCCATTATGCAATTCTCCCTGCGGTCACTGGATAGGCATCCGGGTATTTTTTAATGTGTTGTTTTAATTCATCTAACTGGGCTTGCAGATGTGGGGTTGGTTGCTGGTAAACGTCAGTGATTAAATCATCAATGTTAGGTTTGGCAATAACCTCAGCCACTTTAACGGCGGCAAGAATATCCTGACGCAACGTTTCGGCCTCGGCGGCTTCGTTGTCGGTATTCAACCAGTCTTTACCAAGCAACCACTGCTTGAATTTTTCAATTGGATCATTACTTCTAAACGCATTCTCTTCGTCTTTGGTACGATAACCAGTTGGATCATCAGAAGTCGAATGACCACCCAAACGATAAGCACAGGCTTCAATCAATACTGGTTTGTGTTCTTCAAGGGCATAACGACGAGCTAACTGCGTGGCGTAATAAACAGCCAATGTATCCGAGCCATCAACACGAATAGTTTTCATCCCATAACCAATACCTCGACTGGCAATCCCGTCGCCAGCAAACTGCTCAGCCGCCGGGGTTGAAATTGCATAGCCATTATTACGGCAGAAGAAAATCACCGGTGCCTGTTGCACCGCAGCCATATTCAAACCGGCATGAAAATCCCCTTCTGATGCCGCACCTTCACCAAAATAGCAAATAGTACATTCACCGTTACCCGCCAGCTTTTGGCCATAGGCATAACCGGTTGCTTGAGGAATTTGCGTCGCTAACGGCGAAGAAACCGTCATAAAATTTAATTCGGCAGTACCGTAGTGGATCGGCATTTGACGGCCTTTACCCAAATCTTGTTCATTAGAGAACATCTGATCCATAAACTGTTGCAGGGTAAAACCACGATAGCGTAATGCCGCATGTTCGCGGTACTGAGACATGATCATGTCTTCTTGGGCCAATGCAGCGGCACTGGCAGTAATAGCTGCTTCTTCACCGAGACATTGCATATAAAAGCTAATACGCCCTTGTCTTTGTGCTGCGACCATACGATCATCTAAAACACGAACAAATTGCATCGTCTGATAAATTTTCAATGCGGTGTCTTTATCGATATCAGGCAACTCAGCCCCCTCGATAACCGTGCCGTCATCATTTAACACCTGAAACATGGGTATTTCCAAGTCCCCATTCTCAATGAAATGCGGTGTATTCACCGCCGATACAGTTGCGTTATTTGGATTTAACATACTTATCTCTACTTTCTTAAATTTTAAGTCGGTGAACGTTATGTGCAGACAATTAACTGATAAAAATTAGTCGCAACTTTACCTTTACGTAAACGGCATTGCAACAAGGCCAGCATAATTATTAGGAGTATTTGCATTTTGAAACAAAACTAATTGCCTTAGCTGGCAAATTGATATAGGGCTTAAGTCTAGGGGGAAACACACAATTAACAACTTTTTTAAGACGAAAATAAAGCCTGAATAAAGTATCAACGGGAGCATAAACGGGAGGATAACAACCCGCTTTATTTGCTGCTATGACCGTCGAATGGTTGAGCAAATAAAGCGAGATAAAAATGAGGGGCTTGTCTTATTGACTACTTGCTGTGATGGCTTTCCTGATTGAAGCGTTTAACTTCATCGAGTACATATTTTTCCATATCGCTGTGAATGTGGGTACGCTCATAAAAATTTAATACATTGTTAATTGCGGGGGTTCTGACCAAACGTTTTACCGCTTCATGTACCAATTCTGTTCTTTCGTTTAAATCCATCTTTGCATCTCCAATCTGTTTTGCAATTCTTTTACGATTATAGTCGCCATTTATGACTATTTATTTACGAACTTGTTTATTCATGTATATCAACGGTTACTAGTATAGTTTTTAGCCAAAAATCTGAAAGTAGTCAAAGACGCAAGTTGTGTAGGACATTGCCGTTTATCACTTTGGGTGATTAGCCGCACAAATGAGCAGTTTGTTCATTTTTAAAGCTTGCTGGCAGTTAAACCTATTTTATTACCATGCTTTTTTGATCTATATCTAATACTCAACTATCAAATCTTTACTGATTGGCTACAATTGAGTTAAGTTAACTACGTGAAATCAAACACCTAGTCCTGCCTGTGGAGATGAAAGACATGAATGCTTTAAATAATATCCTGGTCGTTATTGACCCTGACGATGAATCCCAACATGCGCTGGCACGCGCCGTAGTACTAGCCAAAGCGAGCGGTGCCAGTGTTACTGCATTTTTATCTATCTATGATTTTTCTTATGAAATGACCACCATGCTATCCATTGCTGAACGGGATGCTATGCGTAAGGCGGTGGTTGAAGATAGAGAACTGTGGATCAAAGAGATTATCAACCAACGGTTCTCTGATGGCATTGATATTTTTGTTAACGTACTGTGGCACAATCGTCCTTTTGAAGCCATTATTGAAACCACATTAAAACACGATTATGACTTAGTAGTAAAAGGCACCCATCAGCATGACACCTTAAAATCAATCATCTTCACCCCAACCGACTGGCACTTGTTACGCAAATGTCCTTGTCCGGTGTTATTGGTTAAAGATCATGAATGGGCCGAAAACGGCAAAATACTCGCAGCAGTACACACAGGTAGCGACGCCGACCACCACAAATCTTTAAACCAAAAAATCATCAATGAATCTGCCTATCTCGCTGATTTAATCAGCGCCGAAGTTCATCTAGTCAATGCTTATCCGGGCACTCCAGTTAACATTGCTATCGAAATTCCTGAGTTTGACCCCAGCGAATACAACTCAGTGGTCAAAGAGCATCATGTAAAAGCGGTTGCAGCTCTGGCCGAAGAATTCAATATTAGTGAGGATAAAACCCACACCACTGAAGGGCTGCCAGAAGATGTCATCCCACAAATATCGGCCGAAATTGACGCTGAACTATTAGTCATCGGCACCATTGGTCGCACTGGGTTTTCAGCCGCTATCATCGGCAACACCGCAGAGCATGTGCTGGACCAAATCAACTGCGATGTACTGGCAGTCAAACCTGAGGGCTATGTCAGCCCGCTGGCTGAGGTGTGAAAGCAAGGTTACTGAGGTGTTTTGTTTAAAGCTTAATACTTCGAATAACGCTGGGCGATTTTGTCCAGCTTGCCACTTTTTGCCAACTGCTGATAAGCGCTATTGATTTTTTTCATATCCGCCTCGCTCATACTGGCTTTACTGAAGGCGTAATAAACCGCAGAGCGATGGATAACCAAGGGATGAACTTCGACAATAGAGAAGGCTTTATTGGTTTTTAATTGATGATATAAATAGGAGCTTTCAGCAAAGAAACCATCTGCCCTGCCCATTGCCAATAATTCAATTTTGACATCGGTATAGGCTAAAGTCACCATGCGGTTTTTGAGCACCAAGTTTTTATTGAGTACCCGATCAAGCCTTTCGCCAATATAGGTGCCCCGTTGACGCATTAACGTCCCTTCCAAGGTTTCCATCTGATGCCATTGACTAATAACAGGAAACTTACCTTTACGACTGACAAAGCGCATCACTTCATCTCGTTGCGGGCCGACAAAATGCAAGGTATGTTCACGCTCTTTGGTTTTGGAGACGTTTAGCATCAAATCGACGCGTCCCAGCTTTAACAATCGAACCGCTCGCGCCCAAGGAATATCAACAAAAGAATAACGGCACCCGGCCAGTTCCAGCAACGCTTTGGTATAGTCCATATCCAAACCCTGCCATTGACCTGTGGCGCTTTTCATACCCAACGGTGGAAAAGCAAACGTGCGCACTTTCAATTCACAACTGTGAGCTACAGGTAAGAACAATAGATTTGCAATGATTAGTATGAAAAAACAACAGCGGATAGGCATTAAGGTCCAGAAAATAATAAATTAATAGCTAAGCTTGGAATTAATCGGACAAAATGTCAAATGGTTCCAAGCACCTAGATCAAAACCGCTGGATCAAAGCCGAATTTCACTTTGGTGCTGTTAGCTGGCACAATAGCGTTTTCAACTGTGTAGCATAAAACAAAGGCTAATGATCATTATGTTTGATTTACACGCGGGTCTTTTGGTTATCGCTTGCTTCACCGTCTTATTTGCCAGTGCAATACAAACTTCGGTCGGTTTTGGTTTTGCCCTTATCAGTGTGCCGGTTTTATTATTGATTGATCCCGCCATGGTGCCCGCCCCTATCGTCATGATTGCCTTAGTACAATCAGTAGCCTCCACCTGGGTGCATAAAGATGATGTGCAGTGGTCGGTGATTAAAATGGCGATCATAGGTCGACTGCCGGGCACCGCTGTCGCCATGGGTTTAATGGCCTATTTTGGTGAAGCCGGGTTAAATATCTCTATCGCCATCGCCGTATTAGCCGCTGTGCTATTGAGTTTATTCAAGTTTTCGGTGTTGCCGAATAAAAAAAACCACCTGATTGCGGGTTTTTTCTCAGGCATATCCGGCACCACTTCCGGCATTGGCGGCCCACCATTAGCGCTGTTATATCAACATCAACACGGCGATGTGGTGCGAGCCAATTTATCAATTTACTTCTTTATCGGGAGCATTATTTCTCTGGTAGGTATGGGCACAGTTGGTTATATCACCACAACCAGCTGGTTGTATGCCGCACTATTTTTACCCACTTCAATGATTGGCTTCTGGCTTGGCTTAAAGCTCAAAAAGCACCTTAAACCAACATTTATGCGCCCAGCCATTCTCACTTTGTGCAGCAGCAGTGCCATTGCGGTTATCATTTCTACACTACAATAAGGTACAAACGAAACCATTTTATTGTTCTTTTATTCATAGTTATTTAATAAATCTAAATATTTTACAACTTTATTCAAATTAAAATAAAATAGCGCAATCTCTTTACCACGATTATTAACTTTTGTTATAACTTATTGAAAAATAATAAAAATATAGTTTTCAAAATGGTAATTCAACTCTAGCTTGGCCACTTTTACGCCGTTAAATAGAGAAAGATTCACCTTAAAATGACTATTTTTTGTTTTTTACACTGGCTATTGTTGCATAGATGTAATATCTTGGTTTCAGCGGGTGGATACAGTAATCCCAAATAATAATAACAAGCTAGCAACATTTACTAAACTGCCTTTAATGAGAGAAAAAACAAAAGAGAGAATAATTATGAAAGCAGAAAAAACCTCAAACATTTGCGCAGGCGTAGCCTGTATTTTATCAGCCTCTGCAACAGTGCTTACTGCGGTAGTTCAATTAATCATCTTGTAATTAATCATTTTATCAGCAACTAAAAAGCCGATTTGAAGGACGCTTCAAATCCGGCGCTTAATAACCCTGACCTAATAACCCTGACCTAATAACTCTGACCTAATAACCCAAGCAAATATCAACCTGATGTAACAACGGTAAACCCTTTTCCATGCGTCGATAATTCTCCACTACTTGAGGTGCAACAGAGCGGGGATCAGTAATACTTGAAATATGAGGTGTCACCATGATGCTCTCGTGAGACCAAAAC
>CBDIDQ010000081.1:0-24425 GCA_965277695.1 Alteromonadaceae bacterium | reverse complement strand
CGCTCACCAAAACCACCAGGAACCAAAATCGCATCTAGTTGCTCTAGCGATTCGTTGCCTTTGCTCTCAACATCTTGGGCATCAACATAGTGAATATTGACTTTAAGCTGGTTTTTCAGTCCGGCATGTTTAAGTGCTTCATTCACCGATTTATAAGCATCTGGCAGCTGAACATATTTACCCACCATGCCGATGTTAACTTCACCCATTGGGTTGGCTTCTTTATAAAGCACTTGCTCCCATTCAGACAAATCCGCTTCGGGTGCTTCAATATGGAAACGACGGCAGATCAGCTTGTCGAGCCCTTGAGATTTTAATAAAGCTGGAATTTGATAAATGCTGGGTACATCTTTTAACGAGATAACGGCTTTTTCTTCAACGTTGGTAAACAGTGAAATTTTAGCTCGCTCATTGGCGGGGATGGTGTCGCTGGAACGACAAATCAAAATGTCTGGCTGAATACCGATGGAGCGTAATTCTTTAACTGAGTGCTGGGTTGGTTTGGTTTTCACTTCACCGGCAGCGGCAAGGTAAGGCACCAGCGTCAAATGCATGTACATCGCCCGTTCACGGCCTAGCTCTACACCGAGTTGACGAATGGCTTCTAAAAACGGTTGCGATTCGATATCACCAACAGTACCGCCAATTTCGACCATGGCGACATCAAAACCTTCTGCGCCTTCGATGACCCGGCGTTTGATTTCGTTGGTGATGTGAGGGATAACCTGAATAGTTGCGCCGAGGTAGTCACCACGACGTTCGCGGCGTAGTACGTTTTCATATACTTTACCTTGGGTAAAGTTATTTAATTTGGTCATTTTGGTGCGAATAAAACGCTCATAATGGCCCAAATCCAAATCGGTTTCAGCGCCGTCATCAGTAACAAATACCTCACCATGTTGAATGGGACTCATAGTCCCGGGGTCTACATTGATGTAGGGATCTAATTTAAGCATCGTTACTTTTAAACCACGTGCTTCAAGGATTGCGGCCAAAGAAGCGGCTGCAATGCCTTTACCTAATGATGAAACTACACCACCCGTCACAAAGATATATCTAGTCGTCATGAGAACCCAAGAATGTTAGGAAATTGAAAAAAGGAGTTGTTGATTAAGACGGGGAGGCAGTATAGCAAAATCGGTGAATTTCTCAAATGAAATATCTAATAGTGCATAGAACCTTAGCTCATAAGTTAGTACCAAGATAAATGGCGGGTATAAGGGTTATCAAACCAGTACAAGCGGGGATAAATCCTCCGGCAACGGCAGAACGCCGCTATACTTGGGGGATGTTGTGCTAACAGTCTGGCGCTTAGATGGGACGTTGTTACTCTTTTGTTATTGGCTTGATTGGCGTGTTTTTTAGTCTGTTGTTGAGTCTGTTGTTGAGTGTGCTACTGAGTGCTCACGCTGAGGCTGTTTTGCGCTTTGATAGTTATAACATTGAAGATGGTTTGTCGCAGTCTTCCATTACCAGTATTTACCAGGATCGTCAGGGGTTTATGTGGTTTGGTACTCAGGAGGGGTTGAATCGTTTTGATGGTTATAATTTTAGAATGTTTCGTCATGTCTCCAGTGAAGCAGGTACTTTATCAGGCAATTTGGTTAAGAGTATTTATCAAGATAAAGTGGGTAATTTGTGGCTGGGCACTTTTATCGGTGGGTTAAATCGCTTTGATCCACAAACTGAACGCTTCGAACACTTTCGTCACAACCGCGACAATCCGGATAACCCCAAAAATATTCACCGCAGTAGCATCAATGCCATTTTTCAACTTAATGATCAGCAATTATGGCTCGGCACCAAGGATGAGTTGACGATTATGGATCTGGATAGCGAAACGTTTTCGTTTATTGCTTTACCGATTGATCAAGAGACGGGCATTGGTGGCAGTCAAATCTCGTCGTTCAGCCAAGGTCCCGCAGGTGATATCTGGATAGCCACGGAAGGTGGCGGTCTTTATCGCTATCATCTTGATAGTCAAACGTTTTCTCATTATATACATGCCCCGACAAACCCTACTAGTATCAGCCATAACTTGATTAAACAGGTCTTTGTTGATGCTGACAAAAACGTGTGGTTGGCCACTGCCAATGGTTTGAACCGCTTTGATCCGGACACCGATGGTTTTGTTCATTTCAAACATCTGGAGGGTGATCGTCAAAGCCTAAGTGATAATACGGTTAATGCGATTGTTGAAGACCGATTCAAACGATTGTGGATAGCCACTAATAATGGTTTAAATATTTTGGATAAAAGCAGCGGGTTATTTACTCAAATTGTGGCTGATGGCAGTGGTAGACATGGTTTGGTCAGTTCGGCGATCCGCTCATTGGCCATATCGGCTGATCATGTGTTGTGGGCGGGTTCATTTGCGCAAGGGGTCAGCAAGCATAATATTGATTCAGTCAAATTTCATCACGTGCAGCATAACCGTTTTAATACCCAGGGCTCGTTCAGCAACAGCAATATTTGGGCGATCACCGAAAGTCATGACGGCGATATCTGGTTGGGTGAAGATGGCGGCGGTTTGACCCATTATGATCGGCAAACTGGTCAGTTCAATAGCTACAGGCATCAACCGGGCAATGCGAATTCATTATCTAGTGATCAGATTTATTCAATCCTTGAAGCGTCGCCGGGCTTTTTTTGGCTGGGGACTGTTGGTCACGGACTCAATTCGATTGATATTGAAGCTCAGCAAGTGCAGCGTTATCAGCATGATGATAATAATCCAGCCAGTTTGAGCCACGATCAGGTGATGGTGGTTTATGTCGACAAGCAGAATAACTTGTGGGCGGGAACCCGTGTTGGGCTGGATTTGTTTGATCGGCAAAAAGGCGAGTTTATTCATTTCAGCCATGATCCGAATGATCCGCATAGTTTGGGTGAGCGTGGCGTTACTGCGATTTTAGAAGATAGTCAGGGTAATTTTTGGGTTGGCAGTTATGGTGGTGGTTTGAATAAAATGGATCGCGAAACTGGCCGTTTCACTCATTTCAGACATGATCCTGACAATCCGGCGAGTTTGAGCAATGATGCGTTGATGTCGATAACCGAGAGCTTGGATGGTGGATTGTGGGTCGCCAGCCTTGGCGGTTTAGACCGGGTAGATATTGCTAGTGGTAAAGTGGAACGTTTTATTAAGCAAGACGTGGCGATTTATGTGGCACTTGAGACTGAGAAACATGGCTTGTGGTTGAGTGCCAACAAGGGGTTGATTAATCTCAATAAACACACTCGGGAATTGACCTATTATGATACGGCCGATGGTTTGCAGGCGGATGATTTTAATTTTGGCGCTTATGCCAAGACTGCACAAGGGGAGTTGTTTTTTGGTGGTAGTAATGGGTTTAATCATTTTTATCCGCAACAAGTGACTCGCCATTTGACCACGCTTGCGGTGACGTTAACCCAAATGCGGGTATCCAATAACCCTGTGCCTATTCGTTTGTCTGATGAGTCATCGGGGTCACAAAATGACTATGGTTTACCTCGTGCGTTGCCATTTGTTGACGAGGTTGTGTTGTCATATCAACAGAATTTAATTTCGTTTGAGTTTTCGACACTCAATTATATCAATCCTAAACATTATCATTATCAATACCAGTTGGCGGGGCACAGTGACAATTGGATCACCACTGATTACAAATCTCGCTCTGCGACTTATACCAATTTACCAGCGGGTCAATATACCTTAAAAGTCAGGGCTCGGCGTCATAACGAGCCTTGGGGTGAGCAGATCACCGAGTTGTCTATTCGGGTGATCGCACCGCCGTGGTTATCATGGTGGGCATATGTTTTGTATGTTTTGTTGGTAGTGTTGATTATTGGCGCTTTTATGCGACAACGGCAGCAAAAATTTCGTCAGGTGCATTTTAGCGAGGAGCGATTGTCGTTGGCATTGTGGGGTAGTAATAGTGAAATGTGGGATTGGGATTTAACCGATGGCACTATGTACCGTTCTAATTACAAGCATACTGCCAACCGTGAGGCTGGGTTTTATCCCTTTGATGAAGAGTTGTTGCGACAAGATACTCATCCGGATGATGTTGAAGCGGTGATTGCCTTGTTTGTGCGTCGTGATTGGGTTCAGTTTCTTGATTTCACCAGTCGGGAGCGCAGTGCGACAGGGGAGTGGCGCTGGTATCGTAGGCGAGCTAGAGTGGTATCGAGAAACGCTCAGGGAGAGGCTCAAAGGATTGTCGGCACGGTAGAGGATGTTCATGAATTAAAACAAGTTCAAGACCAGCTGGCCGAATTAAATGAAGCGTTGGAGCAGCGGGTGATTGAGCGTACGGCCGAATTGACTGAGACGTTAGAGAAGCTTGAAAGATTGCAAGACCAGCTGATTGAATCGAAAAAAATGGCTTCTTTGTTGGGTGTAGTTGCGGGGGTGGCGCATGAATTAAATACTCCGCTTGGGGTCGTGGTTACCGCGTTAACTCAGGTTCAGCACAATATTGCCCAGTTGGTGGGCAAGTTGAATGATAAAAAATTGAGTCGTCAGGACCTTAATCATTTTGAGCATTCAACCGGGATGGGTTTTGAGTTATTGCAAAGCAATGTTGATAAGTCAATTTCACTGGTGCACAAATTCAAAGCCTTGTCATTGAATACTGATGAAGATCAGCCTCAGCGATTCAGTTTGGCAGAGCTTATCAGTCAAGTTATTGAAGTTCATCGTTCAAGACTCTATCAGCAGAATATCGACATTCAGTGTGATTGCTCACCAGCGATTGATTTGGTGTCGTATCCAAAAATGCTGGCCGACGTATTAACCCAACTGATCGACAATAGCTGTCGTCATGGTTATGCTGGCATTGAACAAACTCAAGCGCTTATTAGCATTAAAGTGACATCAAATGCGCAAAATATGGTAGCCATACATTATGCTGATGACGGTGTAGGGCTTGACACCACCGAGCACAGTGATTTGTTTGAGCCGTTTTATACCACCAAACGGGGTTCTGAGTGTACCGGGTTGGGCATGTCGATTGTTTATAATCAAGTGGTACATAAACTGATGGGTCATGTTTCATTTTGCCATGAGCAACAGCGCGGATTAGCGATTTGTTTAGATTTACCCGTTGTGGTAGAGATAGACACGGATGCGATTAAAACTGGGCAAAATGAAGATTAAATCACCGAACAAGTAAATTAATTGCCAAAGCGCTTAATTGAGTGGTGACAAAGGCGATAAAACTGCATATACTGCCCACCGTTTTCGCACGAACCGCGCATTTAATTTGCTATACGCGGTTCAGTCGTCAAGCCACAGTAAACATCATAAAGCCCCGTTAGCTCAGTTGGTTAGAGCATCCGACTCATAATCGGCAGGTCCGCTGTTCAAGTCAGCGACGGGGCACCATTTTTAAAGCCTTCCCAAGTAAGTCATCACTAACATCAATGTTGTAATATCGTTATAAGGTCAAGTATCTACTTTGACGTAGGCGAGGTTTTAACCTCGTGAATGTTGAATCGATATTGATTAAAGGTTTTTCTGCACCAGCAATTAGGCAATAAGCGATGATATTTCAGCTGTTTTTGACCCATTCTGAATAATTACCCTCTTTTTTATTATTGCTAAGCGATCCCTGAATCGCCTCGGTTGTTCCTTTTACACCGTGGTAGACGGCAGCAACTGCGAAGAGTCCCCCTGCAACACACATTGGATTAGGGCCAGCCGCACAACCAGCTATAAGCGCATTGTTACCATCCAGATCGGTATATTTATAGGGGTTAGCATAAACATAGCGATTAAAACTGCGAATATCGCGAAAGTCAATTGGCTCATTACTCATAAACCGCCCCAGCATCGGGTCCATATAGCGCTGTTGCATGTAACTCAGGCCCAAGTCAGTATCTAACTTATGGCTGGTATAACCAACATTATCTTTCGGCGCTTCAATGTTTTCGCCAAACGGTCGATGATGCTGGCGGTTGTCGCTGGGTTTACTGTCGAGAGGCATTATGCCGTCTTTGGCAATTAATTTGTCGCCCAGATAAATATAATTGACTCAGTTGCCGTTGAGTACCCGATGGCGCATTTTGCCGTCGAAGCCATAAACACTGTAACTGGTGTCTTGGCTGTCAATGGTTTTGACCCGGCGGTTGTGTCCGTCATAGATATAACTGTTGCCATCTGAGCTTGAGAGTTGGTTGACACGGTTGAAGTTGAAGCATCGGTAGCCATTGTTGGTGACGTTGCCACGGCTATCGTAGCCGTTGGTGAAGTCGTAGTTTTTGTTGCCGATGGTGAAGCTGTTGAGGATACCGTTAGGGTCATATTTGGCAGCAGAGACGTGGGTTTGCCCGTTAACGATGTTGGCTTCGCTCGGTTGGCCAAAGGCGTTGGCGGTGAAGTTAAGCGTTTCTGCGTTGGGGGATTTTAGCGCGGTTAAGCCGCCTAGATTGTCGTATTCATAACCGAGATAGAAGGTTTTGCCGTCGATACTCAAGCTTTCAGCGGTTACTTGATGATTGCTGTTGTAGGCGTAGGTTTGGGTAACGTTGCCAGCGATGAGTTGGGTTAAATCGCCTGCGTTGCTGTAGGTGTAATTGACTGTTAAAAAACGTGCCCACCCTACGGTGTATTGTCCACCGTTGGGCATTTTGGCAACCGCAATACAAACGTACTACCAACCCCCATTGAGATTCAACGCTTAATTCGCCACCATGTTTCTGTACGATACCCCAAGCAATTGACAAACCTAAACCAGTGCCTTCGCCAACGTCTTTGGTGGTATAAAATGGCTCAAATAGCTGGGTTTTGCTTTCATCACTCATGCCGCACCCATTGTCTTTGATGGTGATTTCAATCATGTCGTCATATTGTCGGCAACCGATGTGGATTTGCCCTTGTCCTCGCTTAGCTTTATCCACCGTTTTAATCGCATCACAGGCGTTGACGATAAGGTTCATAAAGACTTGATTTAGCTGAGCAGGATAACAGTTAAGTTGTGGGGCGGCCTCAAACTCGGTGATAAAGTCGGCCACTTCGAGATATTGAGTTTGCACCAGATTCAGCGTTGATTGCAGCAACTCGGTGATGACCACGGTTTTTTGCTCGGCGGCATCGAGCTGGGTGAAGGTTCTTAAATCTTCGACGATGATTTTAATTCGCTCAGTGCCGTTTTTAATGGTCTTGAGGTGGTCATAAAGGGGTCTGAATTGCTCGCGGAAGCTGTCAAGAATGGCTTCATCGGCATCTTCCCCGGCGAGGTCAACGATAAACTGTTGAAATTTCAACAGGTCGGCTTCGAGGTTTTGCGTACTGACATGCACGAAGTTGGTCGGATTATTGATTTCATGGGCGACACCGGCGGTTAATGTGCCGAGAGAGGCCATTTTTTCGGATTGTACCAATTGTTGCTGGGTATTGACCAACTCGGCAGTGCGCTCTTTAACTTTACCTTCAAGATTACGATGAATACCCAAAAATTTAAGATGGGTTTCGCAGGTTTTATGCTCCCGGCAAAACCTAAGTACCTACATCCATGTAGGTAACTCGGGTCAACAACTCATGTTTGCTGATCGGTTTACTTAAGTAATCGTTGGCCCCCACGGCAAAACTTTGCACCATATCAGCGACCTGATTTTTGGCGGTTAAAAAGATCACTGGTAAATCATTAACCGGATAGGTTTCGCGCAATTTGCTGCACACCTCATAACCAGAGATTTTAGGCATCATCACATCGAGCAAAATCAGGTCAAACGGGCCGTCGTTTTCAATTGCGTTGAGTGCCTGCTCACCGCCTGCGGCTTCAATTAATTGGTAGTTTTGTAGTGATAGATGATTGTGCAATACTTGGCGATTCACGGGTTCATCATCCACCAGTAAAATGCGACAGTGACTGCCATCATTGCTGGTGTTAAAAACAGGCTCGTCTTCTTCAAATAAATGCAGGCGCGATACGGTATGACTGGTGTTAACAGCGGCTTTTTCTTCGGCAATGGGCAGAGTAAAACGAAAGGTACTGCCTTGGCCGACTGTCGATTCAACGCTAAGGGTATCGCCGTGTAATTCTACCAGTTGCTTACTGACCGATAACCCCAATCCGGTGCCGCTGTGGCTGCGCTGGGCATCACCTTCGATTTGTTCAAATGAAGCAAAAATGGTGGCAAATTGGCTTTTATCAATGCCTTGTCCGGTGTCTTTAACGCTGATGGTCAGCTGGTTTTCTTCAACTTCTCCAGTGACAGTCACAGAACCTGTATCGGTAAACTTAATGGCATTACCCACCAGATTATGCAAAATTTGCTGCAAACGGTTTTCATCGCCCAGTGCCGCCGGCAAATCGGAAGGGATGTTATTGATTAATGTCAGGTTTTTATCTTTTACCAGTGGCTTTGACAAGGTGAGTACGACTTCGGTCAGACTATAAAGATCAACGGGCCGGGTGGTTAATATCAGGTGACGGTTTTTCAGTTTGGAAAAGTCGAGAATATCATTGACCAGATTCGACAGTCGTTTGCCGCTGGAAACTATCATGTCGAGATTTTGATTGGCCTTGTTTGGCAGTTGACCAGCAACACCATCCATTAAGGATTCGGCCAGTCCAATAATGCCGTTAAGTGGGGTGCGTAATTCGTGGGAGGTGTTAGCCAAAAACTCATCTTTGAGTGTGTCCAGTTGTTTTAATTTTTGGTTAAGCGCCTTTTCATCTAGAGTTTTTTGTTGTTGCTGACGAACAAAATAAACCACCAAAGCGCTACTGAGCAGCGCATAAATGGCATATGCCCACCAAGTGCGCCAAGGGGCAGGGGTGATGGTCAATTTGATTGTTTCATGGTCAATTTGATTGTTTTGTCTTTATCATTCCAAACCCCTTGATGATTACTGGCCTTCACCCGGAAGGTATAATCCCCGGCGGGTAAATTGGTATAAGTGGCCCGACGGTTGTCAAAAGTGGTGGTAACCCAGTCGCTGTTAAAGCCGTCTAGTTTATACTGGTACTGGTTTTTTTTTCGGTTCGGTAAAATGCAGTGCGGCAAACTCAAAAGAAAACACATTATCCTCGTGGCTCAGGGTGATTTGTTTGGTGTGGTTGATGGCCCGAGTCAACGGCGATGGGTTTTGTTTTTAAGGCCACCGCCTAACGTCGCAATCCATAGTTTGCCGCTATTGTCTTCGGTGATAGCCATGACTTCATTATTGCTTAGACTATTGCTGACTTTGGGGTCATGGAGATAACGAGTAAAGGTTTGGGTTTGTGGGTGATATTGGGCGAAACCGCCATGCCAAATACCGACCCAAAGTGTCCCGTCACTATCCTCAAAAAGATGTTGGATATAATTGCCTGCTAGTGACGTCGGATCTTCAGGGTCATGCAAAAAAGCCTTAAATTGATAACCATCATAACGGTATAAGCCATTTTGTGTCGCCACCCAGATAAACCCCTGACGGTCCTGTATAACTTTTAACACATACGAATTCCCCAAACCTTGTTCAGCCCCAATTGCCTTAAAATCAAAAACCGGCTGGGTGGCGATGGCGGCTGATGGCAGCCATAGCATCAGGTTTAAGGCCAACAGCCAGCTCAGCGTGGCGGTTAATCTGACGATAAAGGGGGGTGTTGTTTGGCATATTGTTGTTTTTCCGAAAGTTCAACAGTCAGTGGTTTTAGTGACATTGTTTCGAGGGATAGCTTAGAGGGATAGTATAGGTATTATCTACGGTCGATTGCAAACAGGTCGGGTGATGGCATTATATTTGGCTGGCTCATCGGCGTTGAATATTGTTAAAATAGCCGTTCGATCTGCATTTATCATGTATTGTTCAACCTCAGGAGTACGACCGTGAGCCGTAAACTAATTAGTTTTGACTGGGCGATAAAAAAACTACTGCGTAGCAGAGCAAACTTCGGTATTCTCGAAGGTTTTCTCAGTGAACTATTGTTCACTGATATCACCATTGTTGAGGTCCTCGAAAGTGAGAGCGATAAAACCAGCGAAAAAAACAAACAAAACCGGGTCGACATTAAGGTTAAGGACAGCAATGGACAGCTGATTTTAATTGAGGTGCAATACTCCAGAGAGCAAGATTTTTTATTCAGAATTTTATTTGGCACCGCTAAGGCTGTGGGTGAGCACCTTGATGCTGGATTGAACTATTCTGATGTCGCTAAAGTCATTTCTATCAGTGTGTTATATTTTGATTTTTGTCAGGGCGACGATTATATTTATCGCGGCACCACCCGCTTTATCGGCATTCACAATCAATCGGAGTTGGCACTTAACGAAACCCAGAAAAAGCTGTTTAGCAAAGAAAAAGTTTCTGATATCTTCCCTGAACATTACATCATCAATATTAAAAACTTCGATGATATCGCCACCGATACGCTCGATGAGTGGATTTACTTTTTGAAACATGAAGAGATTAAAGAGGGTTTCCACGCCAAAGGGCTGCTCGAAGCCAAAGAAAAATTGGATATACTCAAACTCAGCCCCAGCGAAAAAGCCGACTATGAGCTTCATATCAGTAAACTGCGCCGTGAAGCCAGTCTGTATGAATCCAGTTATGTGTCAGGTAAATTGGAGGGCAAAGAAGAGGGTCGAGAAGAAGGTAGGGAAGAAGGTAGGGAAGAAGGTAGGGAAGAAGGTAGGGAAGAAGGTAAAGAAGAAGTCGCCATTAACCTGCTGTCACTGGGTTTGCTCAGCGATGAGCAAATTGCCACCAGTACAGGGTTAACTGTCGAGCGGGTAAGATTGTTGAGAAGTGGCTTGGTGGATTAATCACTTCGGTCGCCACCAAACCCGAAATTTGAATATCCGCCGTTGGTTATGAGCGGCTGGTTTGTGGCAACTGCAATACAAACGTACTACCAGCCCCCCATTGAGATTCAACGCTTAATTCGCCACCATGTTTCTGTACGATACCCCAGGAGATTGACAAGCCTAATCCGGTGTCTTCGCCGACGTCTTTGGTGGTGTAAAACGGCTCAAATAGCTGGGTTTTGCTTTCATCACTCATGCCGCACCCATTGTCTTTGATGGTGATTTCAATCATCTCATGGTGTTGTCGGCAGCCAATGTGGATTTGTCCTTGAGCTGTTTTATCAGCACTTTTAATCGCATCACAGGCGTTGACGATAAGGTTCATAAAGACTTGATTTAGCTGAGCGGGATAACAGTTAAGTGACGGGGTGGCCTCAAACTCGGTGATAAAGTCGGCCACTTCGAGATATTGAGTTTGTACCAGATTCAGCGTTGATTGCAGCAACTCGGTGATGACCATGGTTTTTTGCTCGGCCGCATCGAGCTGGGTGAAGGTTCTTAAATCTTCGACGATGATTTTAATTCGCTCAGTGCCGTTTTTAATGGTTTTGAGGTGATCATAAAGGGGTCTGAATTGCTCGCGGAAGCTGTCAAGAATGGTTTCATCGGCATCTTCCCCGGCGAGGTCAACGATAAACTGTTGAAATTTAGCTAGGTCGACTTCGAGATTTTGCATACTGACATGCACGAAGTTGGTTGGATTATTGATTTCGTGGGCGACACCAGCGGTTAATGTGCCGAGAGAGGCCATTTTTTCGGATTGTACCAATTGTTACTGCTGGTTATAGGCGTTTTTTTGATAACTTTGTACCGTCAGTACCCCAATGACTTGCTCACCAACAATTAGTGGCCAATACATTAGCGACCCCACTTGTTTACCAATTGTTGGTTTTGGCAATGGCATCCCACCAAAATAACGTGGATAATCAAGGTCCAAATCATTCATTATCAACGGTTGTTGATGTTCAACACACCAGACGGCGGGGCGTTTTTTATCGTCCATTATATAGGAAAATTTTGGCGAACGTTCGTCGTCTTCAATGGCCAGTTTAAACAGGATACGTTGGTTAATGGGCTGGTAAATACCAATGTCAAACACATCAACAATCATCAAGGCTTTTATGCGAGGTAACGGGTAAAAGTCTGGCTTTGATGGTTAAAGCGGTTAAGGCCACCGCCATTGGTGCCAATCCATACGCTGCCGTCTGCACTGGTGAATAGGGTATTAATAGTGTTATGACTGAGACTGGTATGGTTTTCGGCCGAATGGGTAAAGTGGCTGAAGGTCTGGTGTTGGCGGTTAAATACATTAAGACCATTTTGGCTGCCTATCCACTACTTGCCCAGTGAGTCTTCGTGAATGGCTGAAACATAATCATCGCTTAAACTTTGGTGGTTTGCCTCATCAAAACGATAGTGAGTGAAGCTATTGTCAGCAGGGTTAAGGCGGTTTAGTCCCCCGTTTTCAGTACCAATCCATAAAATACCCAGCGAATCTTCAAATATGGCGCTGACGTTATTGTTACTCAGACTCTGCGGGTTATCAGGTGCATGGCGGTAGTGGTTAAACTGGTCTTGCTTTGGGTCATAACGGTTTAAGCCACCAGTGTTGGTACCAATCCACAGTAAACCCTTGCTGTCCTTGAATAGGTCGCGCACTTGCCCTTGGCTTAAACTGTTGGCATTGGTGGAGTTATGTATTAACTAAACCCTGCTCATACCCAATCGCCTCAAAATCAAAAAACGGCTGGGTGGCAATGGCAGGTAATGGCAGCCATAACATCAGGCTTAAGGCCAACAGCCAGCTCAGCGTGGTGGTTAATCTGACGATAAAGGGGGGGGGTCTTGTTTGGCATATTGTTCCAAATGCTATTAGCTTTAGTGACGCCGTAGTATAGGAAGTATTCATGGTTGATTGCAAACCCCGGGAATAAAATACTCAACGTCGATGAAAAGCGTAGGGTGGGCACGTTTTTTCACCTACATGGATGTTGGGGGAAGGCGCTGTAAGGCAGGACGCCTGTAGGTAGAACAACGCAGGAGCAGTTGTCGAGGAGCACAATAGCGTTCATGCCCACGCGTTGTTTCGGTCGCCACCAAACCCTCGGGAATTGAATGTCGACGGTTGCCATCAAACCTTGGGAATTGAATATTCATGGTTGCCATCAAACCCCGAAATTTGAATATTCACGGTCGGTTGCAAATGGATAACCCTCGTTATATATGTCGTTGTTAATATATTGATGAAAGGTTGACCATGGCCAGTCAGAAGGGGGGTTGGCACGGTTCGATGAGATTTAGCAGAGCACAGCGATGCCCATCTTTTGTGGATAAAAAAGCTGGATCCAATCAAATAGGGTGACATATTAGCCGTCTAAAAACGCGATGGTCCGACACTTCGGTGAACTCGCGTCTATTGTAGAGCGGGTATGCGGTAGATCCGAATCATTAATTTGGCTCTGGCAACGTAATGACCGCTATGGTGGGTTACGTTGCATTTGTTTCTAAACTAACTCACCCGGTGCTACGCCGCTTTTGTCTTTGTTTTTGTCTTAGGCTTAGCCTTACCATATTTAAACTGCCCGCTGGTATGCTTAGTCACAGCGCGTTGCCCCTGATTGTTTCCTTTGCCTTTGGCGCGATGTCGACTCAGTTCGTCTCTGGTTTCTGGTGGCACTAAATGCTGTGGGCTTTTGCCAATCAAACGGGCTAGGCCCATGCTTTTGAGGGCTTCGCGGATTTGTGGCCAGTTTTTTGGGTCGTGGTAGCGCAAAATGGCTTTGTGCAGGCGGCGTTGAATAGCTCCTTTTGGCACTGAGACTTTTTCACTCTTTTTCGATACCTTGTGCAGCGAATCGACTTCGGTGTGATAAATGGTGGTGGCGTTGGCTAGTGGTGATGGATAGAAGTTTTGCACCTGATCGAGCTTGAATTTGTTTTCTTTTAGCCACAACGCTAGGTTGATCATGTCCATATTGGTGGTGCCAGGATGGGCTGAGATGAAGTAGGGGATCAGGTATTGTTTTTTACCTGCTTCTTTAGAATATTTGTCGAATAGCGCTTTGAACTGCTGATAGCTGCCCATGCCGGGTTTCATCATTTTGTTCAGCGGGCCTTCTTCGGTATGCTCAGGGGCGATTTTCAAATAACCACCAACGTGATGTTCGGCTAACTCTTTGATGTAACGTGGGTCTTCTACGGCAATGTCATAACGCACACCCGAGGCGATAAGGACTTTTTTCACCCCTTTGACTTCACGAGCTTGGCGATAAAGGTCGATAGTTGGCTGATGGTCGGTGTCCATATGGCCACAGATGTCGGGGAAGACACAAGACAATCGACGACAAGTTGATTCGGCTTTATCGCTTTTACAGCGTAATTTGTACATGTTGGCGGTAGGGCCGCCAAGGTCAGAAATGACGCCAGTAAAACCGGGCACGTCATCACGGATAGCTTCTATTTCACGCACAATTGATTTTTCTGAACGACTTTGAATAATCCGTCCTTCATGTTCGGTGATAGAGCAGAATGAACAACCACCAAAACAGCCACGCATAATATTGATAGAGAAACGGATCATGTCGTAAGCAGGAATTTTTTCTTTGCCATATTTGGGGTGAGGCACCCGGGCATACGGTAAATCAAATACCGCATCCATCTCGTCGGTTTCTAGCGGATAGGCCGGTGGATTAACCCAAACAATTCGGTCGCCGTGACTTTGTACTAAAGCTCTGGCACAACCTGGATTGGTTTCTTGATGCAAGATGCGAGAAGCATGGGCATAGAGCATTTTGTCAGTTTTGACTTTTTCAAATGATGGTAAGTTAACGTACACTTTTTCCCAAGGTTTGGGTTTGGGCGGTTGGATCACCACGGCTTTAGCTTCGGCCGGCTCACTTTCTTTGTTGGTGGCACAAGCGGTATCTTCGGTAATATAAGGGTTGGGAATGGCGTCAATCCTGCCGATTTTGTCTAGCGTTTGCGAATCAACCCCTTTCCAGCCCGGTAACGGGGTCTTTTGGATCACCGCAGTGCCGCGAATATCTACCATGGATTTAACATCTTGGCCTTGAGCAATACGATGAGCAATTTCAACCAGTGGGCGCTCAGCGTTGCCGTAAATCAGAATGTCGGCTTTGGCATCAAAGATAACCGTGCGTTTGACGATATCAGACCAGTAATCGTAGTGGGCAATGCGGCGTAAACTGGCTTCAATGCCGCCAATGATCACTGGCACGCCTTTGAATGCTTCTTTACAACGTTGGGTATAAACGGTGACGGCACGGTCGGGTCGTTTTCCTGAGACATTACCGGCAGTATAGGCGTCGTCGTGACGTAATTTTCGTTCAGCGGTATAACGGTTGATCATCGAATCCATATTGCCAGCGGTAACACCAAAAAATAAATTCGGTTTGCCCATGGTCATAAATTGGTCTTTGTTTTTCCAGTCCGGTTGAGACAAAATACCCACTCTGAAACCTTGGGCTTCAAGCATTCTGCCAATCACCGCCATGCCAAAGCTGGCATGGTCAACATAAGCATCGCCAGTAACGATGATTATGTCGCAACTATCCCAACCCAACGCATCCATTTCTTTGCGGCAAGTTGGCAAAAACCGGGCGGTTTTGCTATTTTTTGACAGCTTTGATCTTTTTCCAGCGATTTCCTCTGAGAAAGGATAAGGATAAGAAAACAATGGGCGTTCAGGTTTTAGCAGTGGATTAGCTAGCATAGACTAAAATATCAACAACAAATAAAAAGGCTGCGCATTATAGCAGCACGGCAAGCATTTGGCGACGGTTGATTTTTGAGCGGTTGGTTTTTTTGGCTGTCAATTGATAGTTGATTCATTATCACTTGATAGTTGGTTGAGAGCCGATTGAGAGTTGATTTTTTGCCGGGATTAAGCGACCCTTCTGGTTCAGCAATATTTTTAATTGGTAGCGAGCTTCTTATTAATTCATCGACGGATCAAGCCCAACAGGGTAAAGAGTACAGTAAAGAGTACAGTAAAGAGTACGATAAAGCGCACTGTTATCTGTATCGTAAAGTGCTGTCGGCTTGTCCTCATTGCGATTTAATCATCAAGCGTCATCATATGGCTGCTAATCAATATAGTATTTGTCCGCGCTGCCACTCAACTGTCGAACACAAACATGGTTTTGATGCCTCCTTTTTAAAATGGACAGTGATGGCCGCATTGCTGTTTTATATTCCTGCCAATTTTTATCCACTAGTGTCGGTGGATATCGCCGGTTCAGTGCAGGCGACTTCGGTGTTTCAAGGCATTATTCTGCTGTTCCAGCAAAATAAACTGATGACCGCTGCCATTGTGTTATTTTGTAGTTTGATTGTACCCACATTGATTATTAGTATCTTTGCTACTTTACTGGTGGCTCGTCACTATGACGCCTTGTTTTTTCTACAAAAGTATTGTGTCCGTGTGCTGGTGAAATTACGGGACTGGTCGATGATGGATATTTATCTGCTGAGCTTTTTTGTCACCATCTTTAAAGTGCAAGATGTCGGTGAAGTCGATATGCAAATCGGCTTATTGGCTTATGTTGGTTTGGCGGTGTGCATCAACAAATTGTTTATCAGTTATGATAAACGCGCATTATGGCGACTGATCACCAAATCAAGGACATTCGCCCAATGAAAACTGCCGCGCAACTGGGTTATGTGCTGTGTCACGATTGCCATTCACTCAATAGCATTAAAGACTGTCATTGTTATCGCTGTGATAGCGTTTTGCATCAAAGACTGCCTAACAGTATGGGGGTGGCATGGATATGGCTGATCACCGCTGCACTATTTATCGTGCCAGCTAATATTTATCCCATCACTATTATTAATCGCTTTGGTGTGCTGGAGCCGGATACTATTATGTCCGGGGTGATCTCACTGGTTGAGTCGAACATGCTGCCGATTGCGATTATCGTCTTTGTTGCTAGCATCATAGTGCCAGGCATTAAGATCATTGGTTTGTTGTATATTTACATCAGTGTCTATATGAAAGCCCCGATATCACCGCGCCGCATCACTGCGATGTTTCACTTTATTGAGTGGATTGGGCGCTGGTCGATGCTGGATTTATTTGTCATTTCAATCATGATAGTGTTGCTCGATATTGGCCAGATGAGTGTCGAAGCCGGACCTGCAACCATGGCCTTTGGTTTACTGGTATTGTCGACCATGCTGTCGGCTAATGCCTTTGACTCCCGCTTGTTATGGGACAAGGCTTCACCAAATTAACAATTAAAAGCAAAAGCAAAAGCAAAAGCAATATCAAAATCAAAAGCTTGAGGAAAAGCAAACCAATGGAACTTGATCACCCCAGCCCAAAGATAAAAACTAGCTCAGTCGCTTATACCGTCTGGTTGCTGCCGATCATTGCGTTGATTTTGGCGTTTTGGTTGATCTACAAAAATTTTGTTAATGCCGGTATTCAGATCTCCATTACTTTTCCTGATGCTACTGGCATTGTGGCGAAAAAAACCGCTGTTAAATTCAGGGGAATGGAAGTCGGTAAGGTGAAAAAATTAACGGTGCTCGAAGATGGTAGTGGGGTGCTGGCCAGTATTGAAATGGACAGAGAAACCGCCAAATACCTCACTGACAAGCTCAATTTCTGGCTGGTGAAACCCAACGTCGGTTTTAATGGGGTGTCTGGTTTAGATACGCTGTTTTCTGGCGCTTATATTCAAATGAAAGGGGATGAAGAAGCCAAGGCGGGCAATCGAACCCGTTATTTTAAAGCGCTGGTCACTGAGCCTGAGGTTGAAATTCCTAAAGGGCTGTTGGTATATCATTTGGTGACAACCAATGCGGCTGGCGTTAATCCCGGCTCTTTGATTTATCATCGCAATATTCAGGTAGGTTCAGTGCAAGATGTATTACTCAGTGATGATCATCAATCGGTCGAAGTGACGATTGCCATTGAGCCTAAATACAATGGTTTGGTGAAACGGGCCAGTCGTTTTTGGAATACCTCAGGCATTAAAGCCTCGTTTGATTTGTCTGGTGTTAAGGTCGAATCTTCGGGCGTGGCGGCGATGCTGATTGGCGGTATTGCTTTTAGTTCACCACAGAACTCTGCTGATGCCGATGAATATAGTTCATTTCGCTTGTATGCTGGTGCTGATGCGGCCAGAGATTCACTAGAAATTGCATTGACGTTTTCAGCCGATGCGGAGATTGGCGTGGGTTCGCCGATTTATTTAGATCAGCAACAGGTCGGGGCGATTGATTCGCTCGATTGGGGGCCTGATTTTGCTTACCTTATCGGCACCGCCAAGTTATCTGTGGATATGGTGTCATTGATGCGTTCGAATACCGAGTTCTGGCTAGAAAAACCGGGTATTTCTGTTGATAACATTAATGTTGGTAAATTGATTAAAGGCACGCTGATCCGCTTGTCGCCGGGTACAGGTGAGCCTGCCACCAAATTCAAAGTGCTTGATCAAGCGCCTTATAAAAAATGGGCGAAAAGTGGTTTACATCTGACGCTAACCAGCGACGATGCTTATGGTTTAGATAAAGGTGCGGAGGTTTTTTATCGTAACCAGAGCATAGGGCAGGTGCAATGGTTGGACTTTAATACTCAGAGCCGCCAGTTTGAACTGGACTTGTTGATTTATCCGCAATATCAAAAAATGGTCGATAAACGTAGCCTGTTTTATAACTTAAGCGGTATTCACTTTAATGCTGAACTTAGCGGTGTTCAGTTGGATATTCCCACGGTTAAACAGTTAATCAGCGGGGGTATCGGTGTTCATCTTGGTGATAGTGATGAGCCTGCACAACCATTTGATGCCAGTGTTGAAAGCGGTTCCGAAAGTAGAGTTGTAAGTTTGCCCTTGTACAAAAACCTAGATGCGGCTTTGGCACAACTCGACAGTGGTGCGCTCAGTTACACACTACGCTCTAAAGACTTGTTATCGCCCAAGCTCAATAGCCCCATCTATTACAAACAGTTTGCTGTCGGTCGGGTGAGTGAGGTCAGTTTGGATAAAAGTGCTGATTGGTCGACCATCACCATTAATATTAAACCCAAGTTTGCCGCCCTTATTCGCGCTAATACTGACTTTTGGATCAAACCTGCGGTAGATATCAAAGCTAATGTACACGGCTTTGAATTTACCGCTGCGCCGCTGTTATCGATGCTTGGCGGTGGCATTGAAATGAGCGAGCCGGATGAAACCGCCGAGTTGGCGAAAAAATCACAGACCTTTAGCCTGTATCCCAATGAGGCAGCGATTGAGCATGATCAGCAATTAATCACGCTGCAAATCAATCAGCAAACCACCATCAAGGCAGGGGCTGCGGTTAAGTATCGTGACCATACGGTAGGTAAAGTGCTGAGTGTTGAGCTGCTGGCGGACTTGAGTGGGGTTAAAGCTCAAGTGAAATTAGATAACGCCTATGTCGAGCATTTTAATCGCAGTGACAGCCTGTATTGGCTGGTTCAGCCACGCACTCGAATTAGTAATATCAAAAATATTGCCAATAGTATCTTTGGTGATTCGTTGGCGGTAGATAAGGGCACTGGCGCATTGCAGCGTCAATTTGTGGTGAATCAAAGCAATCTGACTTACCGACAGGGCTTAGCGATTACCTTAAAAGCGTCTCAGCTAGGGTCTGTTAAACCTGGGGCTCCTATTCTGTATAAGCAGTTAAGCATTGGTGAAGTGACGGCGGTGAGCCTGATGGCTGACAATCAGCATGTGGCGATTGAAGCACAAGTCGACTCTAAGTATCAGCATCTGGTGACCTTGGATAGTAAGTTTTGGAATGCCAGCGGCGTTAAGGTCGAAGCCGGGGTGTTCTCTGGGATAAAAATTGATACTCAAACCGTTGAATCGATTATTGCTGGTGGCATTGCATTGGCGACTAACCCTGATGGCGCAGCAGCACCGCCAGGGCATATTTTCATGCTACATGACAAAGTGGATACCACCTGGCTTAGTGGTATGGTTAAAAAATAACAATAATCGGCAAATACATGCTTACCAGAATGGAAATATGAAATTTATGCATTAAAATGCAATCGTATGTTTGCTCCATTATGCGGCATATATAACCAATTGATATAAAAATGCTGGCATTTACAGCCAAATTAAACTACACCTAATAGTAATAAAAATGAGGATGAATGATGAAAAAAGTTATACAAGGTGTTGTTTTTAAGGGTATTGTTGCTGGTGTGGTGATGTCGAGTACATTAACTTCAAGCGTAGCGTTGGCACAAGACAGTGAGTTGGATATTACTGCTAATGTGGGGTTATACAGCAAATACATATGGCGTGGTTGGAATCTTAAAGACGACATGTCTATTCAGGGTGGCGTTGACTTAGGTTATAACGGTTTTTATGCCGGTATTTGGGGCGGTTCCGATGAAACCTTAGGTACTGAAATAGATTTATATGCAGGTTATGGCCATACCTTCAATGATAATTTTGCTCTTGAAGTGGGTTTTATTCAGTATCGTTTTGATCACCGTAATGTCGAGCAAGACGAAGTTCATGTCACTGCTGATTTTAATCTGTTTAGTTTGAGCTATCACGATGGTGAAGCTGAATATGACTATATTGAGGCTAATACCAGTTTTGAATTGTCTGATGAATTCACTTTAGATTTACATTACGGTATTGAAGATAATGACGTCAGAGATTGGTACGATTATTCTGCAACCCTTACTTATGCGATTAATGACACTTTTTCTGTCTTTCTCGCCGTTAGTGATAAAGAAGATAACGACGATGAAATTTTCGGCGGTTTTGTGGGCAACTTCTAACCTTGGCTAACAAAATGATCAACAAGATGGCTAATAAGCTATTGATGGTATCATTAACAGCCCTGAGCGTAATGCTCAGTGGCTGCCTCTCTACTTCGGTTGGCATTGGTCCAGTGCGTATCCCGGTGTATACCCCAGCCCCGGAAAAGAAAAAGCCACCCCCAGAAGAACAAACAGAAGAACAAACAGAAGAAGAATCCGAGACCGATGAAAAACCACCTGTGCTTGACCATAATTAATTGCTAATTGCTAAGTGCTAAGTGCTAAGTGTTAAGTGTTAAGTGTTAAGTGTTAAGTGTTAAGTGTTAAGTGTTAAGTGTTAAGTGTTAAGTGTTAAGTGTTAAGTGTTATAGGTGCTGACTTGAGCCGTTTTTACCAACATGTCTAACGCTTCAATGCCATTGTTGGCCAAATCACAGGGTAGTCCTTGTTTTTCTAACATAGCTAGGGTCACGGTTTGATTAATAAAATTATCTTCTACCAGCAGTAGACGAATACCCGGCGGAAAATGAATTTTGGCGACTGTGGTAGGCTCGTCGTCAGGATGGGTGTTATTAGCACTGGCAGAGCGCAATTGGTTTAGATAATGGCGAGTGACCAGCGGTTGAGCCTGAGACAGTGCTACACCACCGGCGATGACCACAGATAATGAATCAAATAAGTCGGCGGTGGTGGTGGGCTTGGGAAAATAAGCGCTGAAACCGGCATCGGCAAACAGCTGGGCATCACCTCGGCTGCTCATTGATGTCATCATCACCATTTTCAGTGAGCCATATTCTGACTCGGCACGAATGGCCCTAGCTAATGCCATTCCGTCCATTCCCGGCATTTGCATGTCAATAAAGGCGGCAACAAATTGGGGGTTAATTGGGTCATGTTGCTGTTCTTTCATTCGTTGCAGCGCTGTTGGTCCATCTGCGGCTTCGGTGACGATTGCGCCCCAATAAGCCAATTGACCGCGTAATACCTCCCTGTTAGTGGCATTATCGTCGACAATCAAAATGGCCATGCCATTGATGTTGACATGAGGCATGACTTGCTGGGAGTTTTCACTGGATTGAAGCAAAATATTAAATTCAAAACAGCTGCCCTGATGCGTCTGACTACAAACACTGATGCTGCCGCCCATCAGTTCACATAGTTGTTTGACGATGGCCAAACCGAGTCCGGTGCCGCCATATTCACGGGTTGTTGAAGCATCTACCTGAGTAAATGAATCAAATAACGTGGCTTGTTTGTCCAAGTCGATGCCGATACCGGTATCGCTGATGGAGCAGATTAATCTAAGTTGGTCATCGTCGGGATCATCGTTGGCATCAACTACAGAAGCTCTTACGATGATCTCACCGTGCTCGGTAAATTTAATCGCATTGCCGACCAAATTGTTTAATATTTGGCGTAATCGACCGGGATCACCTTTAACTAGTGAATGCTTGATTTTAGTGAGATCTAATATCAGCTCTAACCCTTTTTCTTGTGCCCGATGACCCACTGACTCAGCGAATTCGCCTAGCTGGGTGTGTAGGTCAAAGTCGATGATCTCCAATTCGAGTTTACCGGCTTCAAACTTCGAAAAGTCAAGGATGTCATTGATGATCACTAGCAGCGATTCGGCACTAGAATGGGCCAGTTTGCAATAATGTTGTTGCTGCTTATTCATGTCACTATGGCTCAGCAGGCCCAACATGCCCAGCACACCATTCATTGGGGTGCGAATTTCATGACTCATACTGGCGAGGAATTCTGATTTGTAACGGGTGATATTTTCGGCGGCTTCTTTGGCTTCTATTAGGGTTTGTTCGGTTTGCTTGGTCAGGGTAATATCGCGGAAACTCCAGACGCGTCCGGAGGATTTGCCATTAACTGTCATTGGTCGTGAGATCCGCTCGACAACCCGGCTATCTTTAAAGTGCAGCATATCAAATGATTCGGTCACCGTATCGGCGTACAAAGATTCAATGTTTTGGGCAAACTGTTTCGGCTCGATCAGTTGATTGAGAATGTGTTCAAGTAGATCTTGGGCATTGTTGCGATCAACCAATTCGTCGGTAATACACCACATTTCAGCGAAGCGACTGTTTGAACGTAGTGTTTGACCTGATTCATCGGTGACTAAAATGCCATTGTCGGTTGATTCTAAAATCGCTTCGAGTAATGACAGACTTTGGCTTTGCTGTAATTCTGCTTGTTTTTGAAAGCTAATATCGCGGATGATGCCAGTAAACAATTTGCCGCGTGCCGTGGTCACTTCTGATATGGCTAAGTGTATGGCAAAAATACTTTGATCTTTTCTTCGGCCTGTCAACTCACGGCCAACGCCGATGACATTACTGATGTGGCTCTCCAGATACTTTTTTATATAGCCATCGTGTTTGTCAGCGAAACCAGCGGGCATCAAAGCGTTTATTGAAGTATTGAGAATTTCTGCTTCAGTGTAACCAAACATGGTTTCGGCAGCGGTATTAAAAGACATGATATTGGCGTCGGTATCAATGGTAATGATGGCATCGGCTGCTGAGTTGAGAATGGCTTGGAGCTGATCGGAAGATTCTTGAACTTGTCTTGCTGAGCGTTGTTGTGCCCTTAATGAGTCATTGATACGAATAAATAGGTTGTGGAAACTTCGGGCCAATACGCCAATTTCGTCAGTAGAGTGGGTGGGCAAGGCAGGCAATTGACCTGAATGTTCAAATTCTTGCACCGCGTTGGTCATTTGCATCAGCGGCTGGGCGACCCGCCGAGAGGCAACGACGGATAATGCTAATGCGATAAATGAAAGAGAAATGCCAATCAACAAACTGCGGTTACGAAAGCTTTGTAATTCAACGTTAACGCCTGCCCGTAGCGGTTGTAACAGTAATAATAAAGGATGTTCGCTGCCATACTTTGTCAGGTCAATGACGCGGTAATAAGCGGCATGGGCATTGCCCTGATTATCGATTAAATCGCTAAACCCCTTGCTGGGTAATTTTTGTTTAACAATACTGGCTAATTCGGGAAAATTCTGTTGTAACAAGTGACGTTGACCGAGATCAAAACCAAAATTCAGCCGTTTATCTGGATGCTCAAGAAAATCACCGTTTTGATTGGCGAGATATAAATTAACGTCAGTCAGGGCGCTGGTTTTTAACTGCTCAATAAAAGAACCAAAATCGACGTGAATGACAACGGTGCCAAAAACCTTACCTGAAGTCGGGTTGTAAATGGGGGTGGACACTTGTACTACGGGTTGGTGTGGGAGCATGATTTTGTTGTGTTGGCGGTTCAGTTCAATGGTCGAGAAATAGATCTCACCGGGGTTGAGTTCAATAGTGTTGCGAAAATGGCGGGAGTTGGCCCGAGTTTGGCGTTGTGATACCGGTATGGTTCGCACTCCACCGACATTGTTGACCGCACTGACTAGCTCTAGACCATTATCGGCGATGCCGATGTAGCTGATATTGGTGTAAATCGCCTTGCTTTTTAGCATTTCACTGAAAATCTGTTCGAGCCGTCCCTGCCACAGCATATAGTCAACGCTATCGTTTATATTGATGGCTTTGATCAACCCCTGAACGGGTGGGGTGTGGGAAAGAAAAAATAGATCACTAGATGATTGCCGATAAAGCTGTTCGAGCAACGGCTCTACCAATGCGCTTTCAATGCGTAACTGATTAATTTCTTGCTTTTTAATTAATTTTTCACTTTCAAAATAAAAAGTAAAACTGACCACCATGGCGACAAATACCGCCAGTATAAAAGCGGCGATTGGCAATTGGATGCTAATCGGTTGATTGGCTTTGCCGATTTTTAATGCGGTTACATTGTCTTCATGGGATAAATGATTATCGACTGTGGGGTTGAGTATGGC
>CBDIDQ010000080.1:0-50964 GCA_965277695.1 Alteromonadaceae bacterium | reverse complement strand
GCTGTTAAATTAGCCAGTGCCGATACCTCTGTTTAACGCCCTTATCAGCGGCAAAAGCCGTCGATGTCAGCGCAAAAGATAAAACAAGGATGGGCAAAAATGCCAATCCTATGAGTAAATTCCTGATTGCTAAAAAGATCCATAGTGGGGCTAATGTACAGCTGTAATTCGTTCAATAACAGCGCAACTGGCGATACTAGCCTATGGTCAAATCAGATACAATAGCAAAACAAAAATTACTGGACATTCTGTAACATGCTTTGCTATGTGTAGGTGGGAGGTTTATTAGCGGTGTTAATGAGCCGTTTAAAATTATTCATCATCTGACAAAATCAGTTTACCTAAGTCTTCTTTGATTTCACCAAAAGTCACTTTAATATTCATCAGCAGGTCTTCTCTGGCAAACGACTTCTGAATAGATTTATCCAGCGAACGGAAAATATACTGCTCCTGATCTTCTTCTAAACCCATACTAGGAATGTTCTGCTCAAATTGCACTTGTAACTCTCTGAAAATCGACTCATTGACTTCATGACTCTCATTGAGTACCCAAACTAATTCTTCGAATTTACTTTTAACCAAACCAACGGTTTCTTTCAGCGTTTTCTTCTGCACTGCCAGCTCATTGGCAGTCAATATTGCATTTAAACACTGCTCCGCCGAACTACCGAGAAAACACAAATGATCACGTAACCGCCCCATTTTATCTTCGTCACCCTGAGGCATATTCATCAGTAAAATCGCCATTTGCGGGTAATTCACCATCATTCTCGGTTCAAACGAATAAATGCGCCCTTTGTTTTTAAGCAAAGAAAATAACTCGATAACAATCGGCGAGCAAGCACCATGAGAACTAGAATGACGCAGCTGTCCGTCTTTGAGACGCATTTCAACCGAAGCCGCCAAACCGTAAGCCGACAACGTTTGCAACAACGCCTCACTTAAATCATCAATGGTTTTTAATTCTTTGGTACGCTCAACAAACTGCATCACGATCCCCAACTCACTACTGTTGGACATTGCACTAAACGCCATATCCGTTGCTTGCTGAACTTGGGTTTCTAGCTCTTTTTGCTGATCTTGAATTTTAAACAAGGCTTTTAATTTAGCCTCCAGCTCTTCCCGAGCAAACGGTTTGACAATGTAGTCCTCACCGCCGGCATTATACCCTTCAATTCTCTCATCCAAAGCACCACGAGCTGAAACAAACATCACCGGAATGTTTTCTGTCAACGGATCACTCTTTAACTGACGACAAACCTCATAACCATTCATATCAGGCATACTGACATCAAGTAAAATCACATTGGGTTTGAGTTCCGATGCAATCTTAAGACATTCGGGGCCACTAATTGCGCTAAAATAACGATAATCGTCTTCAAGAATTTCTTCGAGGATCTCCAGATTAAAAGGTTCATCATCTACTGCCAGCACAATATATTGGCTCATTGTTTATACCCTTAGCGTTTTAATTAAAGTTTAATTGTTTATTTGTAAACATCGTTTCTGAAATAACTATAGACGAGATTAATCAACATCTTTACCCTTATCTGTTGGACTATATCAATGACCATTACTCAACAGGAGAATTAACCGGTAATCTTACCGTAAACGTTGCACCACCCGCAGCATTGTTACTGGCAAATATCTTGCCTTGATGTAATCCCACCAAATCCTTACAAATAGCCAAACCCAAACCGGTGCCACCGGCCCCTTTGTTGGTCATGCTGCTTTGCGCAAACTTCTTGAAGATTTGATCTAACTCTAATTCAGGTATACCAACCCCGACATCACACACAGTCAACTCAATTGCTTCAACCACCCCGTTAGGCGTATTAATCTGGCAATCTGCAATGGCCACTCTAACAGGTTCACCCTCATGACTGAACCGAATAGCATTAGCCAGCAGATTGCGCACCAATTGCTGCACCAGTTCAATATCACACCAAACCAACGGATGTATCGAACGATTATCAAGGGTGATATCCAAGCCCTTTTCATGAGCCAATCCAGAGATCTCTTGAAGTACATGATGTATAGCACCTTCAACAGAAGCCATAACAGGAACAAAGGGGAACTTTCCTGCATCCAATTTAGATAAGTCCAACAAGTTATTAAGCAGTTTCAGCAATTTATTGCCACTAGTGATAATTCGGGAATAATACTTACTGAGTTTTTCGATTTTAATCTTATCACTGTTAAGCATATCTGCGCCAAAACGGGCAAAACTCAAAATCGAATGCATCGGTGTACGTAATTCGTGGGACATATTAGCCAAAAACTCAGACTTACTCCGATTAGCTTGTTCAGCTATATTTTTAGCGTCTTCCAAGGCTTTGGTACGCAAAGTTACTTTCACTTCAAGTAACTCTTTTTGTTGTTCCAACATATCCCGTTGATTAACAAAACGACTGATATTACGCATGATCCCAGCATAAACCCGTCGTCCGTGGTAATTAATCTGACTAAAAGAAACCGATAAAGGCACAATCGTTTGATGCTTGTTAACCCCATCTAGCTCCAGCGAAAAAGTCTGGCTAGACGACTCCCCTTGAAGTTCACGATTAAGTAAGGCCATAGATTTAATCGTCAACACCTGATCAAAACGTAATTTAATCAGCTCATTTTTAGCAAAATCAAATATCTGCTCACAGGCAGTGTTGGTTTCTAGGATATTGCCTTTCTCATCCACCACCATCACACCGTCCGGCGTACTGTTATATAACACCCGCAATAAAATATCCCGCTCTACCAATACATCCAACGTCTCTTGCAAACGTACCATCAAGTCATGATTGTTGTGCTTCAACAATTGGGTTTGCCATAACTTGTGAATAGACTGTAATAATACATGCTCGTAAATCGGTTTTTCGAGCACCTCGCTGACACCAATTCGGATAACGTCGATTAGCACATTATGGTGTTGCCTAGATGTCAGCAAAATGCACTGGCAATTCTTAAAGTGGTGCTTAACTTCACGAAAGACATCAATACCAGTACATTCATTCATGTGAAAATCACAAACCAAAATATCTACCATTTTAAGAGATGAACACTGCTGGCTCACCTCATTCAAATCGCTCATCGTCACCACTTCAAGACTGGCCCCAGAGAGGGTGTTTTTTAAATCGGTTAAACGCTGTTGATTATCATCAACAACCAAAATTTTAGGTAATGGTAAATTATCTGAACTCAGTGCCAGTTCGAGCACACTATCGAGCTGAGCAAGAATGTCTTTATTGGTGAAAAAAGAATAAATAATGGAAATGGATGGCATCATCTGCTGCACCGCCAAAAGTGGTTTTGACGATGGCATAGAATCAGGGGAAGGAGATAAAACGATAAAAGCACTAAACGGAAAAGCTGACTTTAAATGGGTCACCAGCGTCGTTTGAATCGAATATTCAAACACCACTAAGTCAAAATAATCATCAAACTCATTATTGTCAACGTCCCCCTCGTTGACCAGCGTCACTTCACAGTTTTGTAACTCCAACAACAATTTAACCCGCATGGCCAATGTTGAATAGTTATCAATAATAAGGACTTTTTTAATCATTCCCTAAAGGGTTACCTATAGAAACTTCATCAAATTTTTATAACTGCCTTTACGTTCAGAGGCAAGCGCCAGTACAGCTTTCTTTTCATTTTCAGTCATCTGAGTCCAGCCAATGATCTCATCCAAATGACGAAAACAGCCCAGACAAATGTCTTTGCCATCAAGGCAACAATTTCTGACACAAGGGCTTTTTAATGATTTTTCCATTGGGTAACAGGTGACTTGGTAAGACTATCAACTTAAGATAGCATACCGCAGGATGGGTGCAACCCGTCAAAATCGACAATAAACCTAATTTAACGTCGTTTCGGTACCCATGCCCAGATATACTCGCAGTTAACTGGCTGATTGCCTTTTTCATCGGTAACTACCACATTAACACTAACCTCACCTTTTTCACTGTTACGCATCTGCTCAATCTGCTGATCGGTAACAGTGGCTTTGGCTATAAGGTCGCCTTGAGAACGTTTGACATAATCCACATGCATAGATTTAAGCAACGGAATTTTATCATCAGGGATATGCAAACCAATCAAAAAGCCAGTCGCAGACTCACCAAGCAACGCTGTAGCAGCCGCATGAACAGAACCAATATGATTTTGCACTTTACGACGATTTTTTAACTGCAAGACTGAGGCTTTGAATTCTAACTGGGGAATGCTGATGCTGGCAGTACCCGCAAACTTAATCACCCGACCAAACACAAAACTCATCAATGGTTGACGAAAGCGGGGCGAAAAACGATTAATACGACTAACAATACGGCCTAATTTATTACAGGGGTTCATAATCCAACTGGTCTGATGAGATAAAAACTCACTATAAGCGCCAGCAGTAACCGCTGGCAAGCTTTTTATTAATGCCGAAACCATTTATTTCAAAAACAGAAAAAGCGACATAAAATGTCGCTTTTTACTTTTATTGTCAGCAAAGGATCTAATGGTAAGATTTAATCTTCATCGAGAATAAAAAATTCATTTTTATACAGTTGCATTTCTTGGATTGATTCCCGAATATCCTCAAGCGTTAAATGCACCCCAACCTTCTTCATTTTCTGAATCAAATCAGGACGCCAGCGCCGAGCCAATTCTTTTACCGTACTGACATCCACATTACGATAATGAAAAAACTGCTCCAACTCAGGCATATGAACAAACATAAAACGTCGATCCTGACAAATACTGTTACCACACATTGGCGATTTGCCAGCGGGAACATATTGTTTCAAAAAATCAATCGTAATACGTGTCGCATCTGCTTCACTGTAAGTACTTTGGCGACACCTATCGGTCAATCCGGTTTTACCATGCTGGTTAATACACCATTCATCCATGTTATCAAGGATCTCATCCGGTTGATGGATGGTGATCACCGGACCTTCGGCGAGAATATTCAACTCACTGTCAGTTACGATTGTGCCACACTCAAGAACATGGTCTGTGCGAGGATTAAGCCCCGTCATTTCCAAATCCAGCCAAATTAAATTTGTTTCATCTAAAGCCATAGTTAAACCTGTAATTTGAAATCCTTCCGATCCCAATGCATTCGGTATATCATATACTCTTAATTGTTAAGAGAAAATCAAAATTTAGCAACAACTTACAGTTTTTTATTTCAATAGCAAATTTGGTCAAACGTGGCAAAAAAAACAAAGCTCAACAAAACCCAATCAAGACGGGTAAACGACAATCACAAAAAACGTCTGCAAAAACAAGCGAAGCCCGATACCGACTGGTCTCAAGACAGTCTCGGGCCTCAAGAGTCCGGCACAGTGATCAGCCGCTATGGACAACACGCAGATGTCGAAGATAGCAACGGCAACATTTTTCGTTGCAATATCCGTCGCACCATCACCAGTCTAGTTTGTGGTGACGCAATACAATGGCGTCGGGCCAAAGTGGCAGAAAATCAACTACAAGGCGTAATAGAAGCGGTCCACGACCGCCATAGCGTATTAACCCGCCCAGACTTTTATGACGGCATAAAACCGGTTGCCGCCAACATCGACCAAATCATCATTGTCTCTGCTATCTTGCCTGATTTCAGCCCCAATATTATCGACCGCTATCTGGTCGCCACCGAAGATGTAGAAATAGAACCGATATTACTGCTCAATAAAACCGATTTGCTTAGCCCTGAACAAGAAGACGAAATCCATACTTACATTGAGCTATATCGCCAAATAGGCTATTCATTCCACCTCGTCAGCAACAAAACCCGACAAGGATTGGAACAAATCCAAACCTTGCTGTCTGACCGGGTGAGCATCTTTGTTGGCCAATCTGGCGTTGGCAAATCCTCTTTGACCAATTCTTTACTGCCACAAAGCAATATAGAAACCCGCGAAGTCTCGCAAAACAGTAAGCTCGGTGTACACACCACCACAGTCGCTCGTTTATATCACTTTCCCAGCGGTGGCGACTTAATCGACTCCCCGGGGATCAGGGAATTTGGTTTATGGCATTTGGATCCTGACCGGGTAACTTGGTGCTTTAAAGAGTTTCGTGATTATCTCGGAGGTTGTAAATTCAGAGACTGCAAACACCAGGACGACCCCGGTTGTCTTATTCGTCAAGCCGTAGATGAAGGCAAAATCCATCGTCATCGCTTTGACAGCTACCATCGTATCTTACAAAGTATGGAATTAAATAAACCCGCCCATAGCCGCTAACACAGCCATTGCATTGGTATTTGGCCACCGTTCAGTTAAAATGGCGGCCAATTACCCTATCATCATGAGTCAACAGTGTTTTTAGACAAAATCAAAATTGCTCTGCAATATGCCCTGCCAAAACACGCCTTATCGCGTTTAACCGGCAAGTTTGCTGCCGCTGAGGCCGGTTTTCTAACCCGAGCCGCCATTGCCGCTTTTATTAAACAATACAAAATTAATATGGATGAGGCTCAGTATACTCAGCCTAGCGACTTCAAAACCTTTAATGCGTTTTTTACCCGGGCGCTTAAACCCGGCGCTAGAGAAATTGCCGAAGGAGAACAACTTTTTGTCCATCCGGTCGATGGTGCTATCAGTCAACTCGGTGATATTGTCGACGATGCTATTTTTCAGGCCAAAGGTCATGACTATAGCCTAATTGAACTGCTCGGCGGCAGTGAAAGCAGCGCTGAACCCTTTCAGGGTGGCAAATTTGCCACCGTCTATTTGGCTCCCAAAGATTATCACCGCATTCATATGCCGATGGCTGGTACGCTTAAAGAAATGGTCTATATACCGGGTGATTTGTTCTCAGTTAACCCCTTAACCGCCCAAAACGTCCCTAACCTATTTGCCCGCAATGAAAGAGTTGCGGCCATTTTTGAAACCGAAATAGGCCCAATGGCCATGGTTTTGGTCGGTGCAACCATAGTGGCCAGTATTGAAACTGTGTGGGCCGGCACCGTCACGCCCCCAGCAGGAAAACAGGTTTTTCGCTGGTCCTATGACACTCAAGGTAGCAATAAAATCCAGCTAGAAAAAGGTCAAGAAATGGGCCGCTTTAAACTGGGCTCCACCATTGTGGCCATTTTTCCCAAACAGACTATCGAATTTTTGCCGCAAAACCAACCGGGGAAAGTTACCCGTATGGGTGAGCATTTCGGCAATTTTACCTAATTTAACTACTTTATAGCCAATGGGCAATCATTCGACCGATTAACTATGATTGCTCGGCCCTATAACTTAGAGATAACCCTGAAATTGCGCATAAATTAAGTTGACAATGATCACTTAAGCCTTTATTTTTACACTTAAAATCCTTAGTCAAACAGGATGTCTAAGCGCCTTGGATCCGATGTACCATTTGCAAAAAGATTCAGTAAAGGTAATTTCATTAAATTTTTGGCATACCTCAGAATTTATAGTCTACACTTAGACTTAATGTTTCAAGGCACCCTCGCAGTCAACTGATTTTATTGATTATTTGGCGAAGTTTAAGTGGGGTCAACAGTGTTTAGCTAGTCATTATTCAGGCAACACTATTGGAGGAGACAAAGGAATCATTGAGGATCGTAGTCGATAGCGGAAGAGCATAAAATCAGCGGTAAAGTTCACCTGATTATCGATAGTCAGTCACCGCTCGGGTGACTCAATTATTAATCCGCTTTGAGCGGCTTAGAAACACACCTAATCGGCACTGCCGAAGAATGTTGACTGGAGTATGCGATGTTTAACAAAAGATTTACATGCAAGACGGCCTTGGCTGTAACGGCAAGTCTGCTATTTAGTGGAGCAGCTATTGCCAAAGATAAAATCCACGGCCTTTTTATCCCATTAGCTGATCATTATCCTGCCATTGTGGCCCACCATAAATATGCCGGTGAAATGAAAACCGCAGATTACAGTGTCGAAATGATGAAAAACTGGCCAGCACTATCTGGCAAATTCATGTCCGGGCAAGCCGACATCGCTTTCATCATTTCACCACTGGCGATGAACATGTATGCCAAAAAACCCAATTTCAAATGGGTCAGCTTGGTTCACCGCGACGGTAATGCATTGGCGGTTAATGATATTTTCCTCAAAGATATCCCGCTAAACCCAGACAAATCAAAACGTAAACCCACCGCTGATTTTGCCAATGCCGCATCAAAGTGGGTCACAGACAAAAAACGTCCCAGTATCTCAGGTGTACCTTCATTACAATCTACCCATACCGTGGTGTTATATAAGTATCTCAAAGATCATGGTAAAACCATGGCCGTTGGTCGTGGTAAAGCAGATGTCATTGCCAAAGCAGTTGCGCCACCAAAATCACCCGCTTATATCCAAAACCAGGGTAAAAATGGTTTAGCGGCTTCATTCGAACAATCATTACCATGGGCACAAATAGTGGAAGATGGTGGTTACGGTAAAGTGGTTTGGTACTCCAAGGATGTTATAAAATCAGATAAAGGCCATGTAGAGTGCATTATTATTGCCTCTGACAATGCGATTAAAAACAAAGCAGCAGCATTAAAAGAAGTGATTCACTACGTTCATAAAGCAGGTAAAGACATTCAGGATGCGATGGCTTCCGGTGGTCCGGCATTGACCGATATCGCCAAACTGGTTAATAGCAACTACATTAAGCTTCATACGGTACCAGCGATTGAAGCCAGCCTAAACAAAGACTTGGGTGTTATTAACTATGTTAACTTGAATAATGATAAACCTGGACTGAAAGTGATTATGGACTTAGCTGTTGAAAGTGGCGTGATGAAAAAAGCCATTGATATCGACAGCTTTGCTGATGATTCGTTCGCTAGCGAAATCACAGTCACTAATTAACTACTCGTCTGATTAAATTATAATATAAATAATTGTTAATAAAGGGAGGTCTTGGCCTCCCTAAAACAGTTAAGGAATGTCGTTGAATACTTTCTTGAATAACTTAACCCTAAAGATAAAACTACTGCTAAGTTTTGGTTTAATCATCGCTGGATTGATTATTTTAGGTAGCGTGAGCTTTTCAAATCTTGGTCGAGTCAGTGAGATCTCATTAAATGTAGCCAATATTGATGCCAAACAGGTATTCACTTTTTATGAATTGAAAGATACAGCTAACCAGCACAGGATGAAAACCATCACCCATGTCGGCACACCCGAGATGGATGACATGGAACAACTCGAAAAAGATGTCTTAGCGCTTGAAGAACAAGTACTTGGTGTTATCGAACAACAGATCAAAAAAGCCAAAGCCAATCAAGACAAAGCCATGGCAGATTTACTGCTAGCCTACCAAGAAGAATGGGCCGTCTATTCTGGATTTAGTGTAGAAATCATTGACAACAGTAAATCTTTCTTCAAAGAAGACGCACTAGCACTGATCGTTGGAGAAAGCTCAGGCACTTTTGATTCGAGCATTGACAAAATAGCTCAGCTGACCAAAATGGCGGTATCGACGATGCAAGGTCACGCCAAAGATGCCGATAATATTCGTTCAAAATCTGAAACCATCATTGTTTTCACTGTTTTTATTGTTATCATTTTCTCTATCGCCTCAGGTATCTTCATGGCCAAATCCATTACTGGCCCAGTTAACAAATTACTGTTCCATTTCAGAGAGTTTGCCGAAGGCAAGTTACAAATTGACTGCCAAGTTGACAGGCAGGATGAATTTGGTCAGGTGCTTAACGGCTTTAATGATTCTGTCCACGCGCTGGCCAAAATCATGGAGCAGGTTTCCATGGTGGCCACTCAGGTCGCCTCTTCTGCCGAAGAGTTCTCAGCCACCAGTACAGAAACCAATCGCAATATAGAGCGTCAACAGCAAGAGACGAATACAGTGGTTGATTTGATTGGACAAATGACAGACGGGGCTAATAATGTCTTCAATTCTGCCCAAAGTGCCTTTGATTCTGCCACCAAGTGTCAGGAGCAATCCAAAGAAGGCAAAGTCGTCGTACAGGACAGTATTTTGAATATTAACGAACTGGTTGTGATGGTAGAGCAAGCCCAACAAGAGATGAACCAACTCGAAAAAGACAGCATGAATATCGAATCAGTGCTGGATGTTATCAAGGAAATCGCCGATCAAACCAATTTACTGGCACTTAATGCCGCTATTGAAGCAGCTCGGGCGGGTGAACAAGGGCGAGGTTTTGCGGTAGTTGCTGATGAGGTTCGTAGTCTGTCACAAAGAACCCAACACTCAACTCAAGAAATTGAGAAGTTGATTTTACAACTGCAAAAAGGCACTAAATCCACTGCCCATGCTATGGCTCAGGGTGAGAAAAGAGCCCAAGTGAATGTTAAGCTGGCAGAAAACACTGGTGGTGCATTAAATGGCATTGACCAAGGCGTTATTGATATCTCGCTAAAAAATCAGGAGATCACCACGATAGCCAAGAGTCAGCGATCTTTTGCCGAGGATATTAGTGAAAGCCTTGAGAATATCAAAGTCGCCTCTGATGTCACTGTTGAAAACTCCAAACAGGTTGAAGTCGTCACCCATGAACTGGCGCATCTTGCTGCTGACTTACAACGGATGATGTCAAGATTCAGTTTCTGATATTTAACCCTATCAATTAAACAGTTTGTGACTACAGGAAGCATTTTTCCCTGTAGTCAGCCATTACCTAGCTAACCCCACGACCATCCCATACTGACTTTATTGAGCAATAATTGAATTATCGGCAATCAATCTAAGTTATTACTATAATTGAAGTTTTTATTTGAAGTTATCACTTTGACGTTCTATATTTGAAGCTATGGGTATGGGCTGAGCCTATCACTTAAGCCACTTCATAAACCGCCACTGGAATACAGGGATCTAATTAACAATGTCCTCCGAGGAAAAAGATATCTTAAAAGAACTTTGGTGTTTTCGTGCCGAAACAGCAAAATTATTGGGTTTATCAATCACCCAAATTCATACTAGCCTGACAGATGGAGATAACTCAGTAAGTACACTGACTGATTCATTTCAACAACTGGCCGATTTTTGCAGCAATGTAAAATCGCTATCCAGTGAGGACGCCGAAAAACACAAATCCAAAGAGGAAATAAATGAGCTAGCCACCAGCATGTCATCAACAATAGATAACGCCATTGTTGCCTTTCAATTTTATGACCGCCTCAGTCAACGTATGGAACACGTATCCACCAGTCTGGAACAGTTATCTGAGTTAATAAAAGATGACGATCACTTAAATGATCCATTGGGATGGAAAGTTCTTAGAGAGCACATTAAAAGCTCTTATTCGCTTGATGCTGAACATGTGATGTATAACGCGATAATGGATGGAGCAACAACAGCAGAAGCACTAGAATTGTATAAGAAGATAATGCACGAATCCGATGCCGCTGACGACATCGAATTGTTTTAAAAAGTACCCCGTCCTAGCAATCAGCGCAACGGCGGGTTAATTTAATATTGATTAAATGGGCGGCTACCACCAATAGAGCACCAATCATCACTGTAAAGGGTTCCGCAGCGTCACCAAACAAGTCTTTCTGCCAGTAAATAAAACCACCTAAAAACAGTAAACTAAAAGGGTATAGACGATTATGATAACGTTTGTAGCCTGAATACAGCGCAAAAAACCCCAACACCATAGTTATCGCCAAAAACCCTTGTTCAAACGCATCCTGAGCCAAAAAGCTGGCACCTATCAAAGGAAAAAGCGGGAGCATTAGCGGTAGTAACAAACAATGGATCGCACATAATGAAGTCGCTGCGATGCCTATTTTATCAAGTAAGTTTTTAGCGGCATTTATCAAGGTTCTGTTCCGTGATTAGTGAGTGTTGACAAGAGAAATGTGATTATATAACAATTGTGATGTTATATCATTTAATTTTTTGTGGTTGGGCCAAAAAAGCTTAAGCTCGCTGTACAGCAAATGCCAATACCTTATCAATCGACGTTTCATTCAATGCCAGCATAACTAGTCTGTCGATCCCCAGTGCCACCCCCGCACAATCCGGTAACCCCGCACGTAGTGCATCAATTAAGTGGTGATCAATCTTATTAGCTTGTTTCCCATCAGCCATTCGCAGGGCATTATCTTGCTCAAACCGCCTTAACTGCTCATCAGCGTCGGTCAACTCATGAAAGCCATTGGCCAATTCAATACCTTTGAAATACACTTCAAAACGCTCTGCTACCCGATTGTCTGCTGGATGAAGCTTAGCCAACGCCGCCTGACTAGCAGGAAAATGATAAATAAAACAGGGAGCTTGTTGGCCTATCTGTGGTTCAACCACCTGACTAAACAGTAATTGTAGCAAGGTATCAAGGTTAGTCTCCTCAGCCGCGACATCACCCAAACCATGTTGTGTTGATGCGGCTCTTAACGCTGCCACAGAAGTATTAAGCGGATCGACATTAAGATATTGCTGAAATACCGACTGATAGCTGCGTTGCTCAGCCTTAGGACAATTAAGCACCTGTTGTAGCAACTCATCAACTTCGGCCATCAAGGCAAAATCATCAAAGCCTACTCGGTACCATTCCAGCAAAGTGAATTCGGGGTTATGAAAGCGTCCGGCTTCTTCATTACGAAAAGCCCGGTTGATTTGAAAAATAGATCCGCTATCAAACGCCAATAATCGCTTCATTGCATATTCGGGGGAGGTTTGCAGATGCAAGGTCTTGCCTTGAGCAAAGCCCGGTCCGATAAACTCGGTAGTGAAACTGACAAGATGCAAGTCAGTCACCGTAGCCTGCGATAAACAAGGGGTCTCGACTTCCATCACGCCTTTGCTCTGAAAGAACTGCCTAATGGTTGTTAGTATCTTCGCCCGTTGCTTTAACACCGCGATGGAAGCACTGGGTTGCCAGTGCTTTATTGCAGCAGATTGTTGCATTGATTATTTTTGAGCACGAGAAACGTATTCTTCACTGCGGGTATCAATCTTAATTACTTCGCCCGTTTGAACAAATAGCGGCACACGAACTACCGCACCGGTGCTCAATGTGGCTGGTTTACCACCTGTGCCAGCGGTATCACCTTTTAAGCCCGGATCAGTGTCAACTATTTCCAGTTCAACAAAATTAGGCGGAGTGACAATAATCGGCGAACCATTCCACAGCATCACAGTACAAGGGCTGTTTTCAACTAACCATTTAGCGTTATCACCCACAGCTTTAACATCGGCGGCCAATTGCTCAAAGGACTTAGCATCCATGAAGTGCCAAAACTCACCATCGGTATACAAATAATCCAGTTCGGTTTCCAGTACATCTGCGGCTTCAACAGATTCACCAGATTTAAAGGTCTTTTCCAATACTTTACCGGAGATCAACTTACGGATACGAACTCGGCTAAATGCCTGGCCTTTACCGGGTTTAACGAACTCATTTTCAAGTATGTGGCACGGCTCGCCATCAAGCATGATTTTTAAGCCAGCCTTAAATTCGTTGGTGCTAAAAGTCGCCATAACAATCCTTCTACAATTCAATTTCAAAGATTTTTTAGTTGCGTGATGATACCTAAAAAACCCGTCCATTGCAGGGGCATTTGCAAAAGAATTGTTATTGTCTCGTCAATCGACGGGTAATTTGCCGATCATCGCCTGTGGAGATGATATAATCCCGGCCCCAACGTCACAGCTGTCAGATACACATGCCCAACAATGCCATTTTTATTGAACCTGTCTTATCCACGCACCATTGGCAAAAGCAATTGGCCGATGCTATTACCGACCCACTTACGCTATTAAAGCGATTACAGCTGAATCCAGACGACTTTGCCGATCCAATCAGCGCCAAAAAGCTTTTTCCGATGCGGGTTCCTCTGCCGTTTATCACCAAAATGAAACCGGGAGACATCAATGACCCATTATTATTGCAGGTATTACCCAGTCAGGACGAATTTACCAAAACCCCTGGATACACCCATGACCCTTTGCTGGAGCAACAAAGTGAATTGCCGGGTCTGCTGCATAAATACAAATCGAGAGTATTAATTGTCTTTCGCGGTGGTTGTGCCGTCAATTGCCGCTATTGCTTTCGTCGTCACTTTCCTTATCAGGACAATAATATCAATAAAACCAAACTGCTGGAGATCATTGATTATATTGCAAACAAAACACAGATTAATGAGGTGATTTTAAGTGGTGGTGATCCATTGATGGCTAATGACCAGCATATTCAATGGTTTATCAAGCAGTTGGAAAGCGTCGCACACATCACTCGTTTGCGCATTCACACCCGGTTACCGGTCGTCATTCCTGATAGATTAACCACAACGCTGGCGACAACCTTGCAGCAATCAAGATTTAACTGCGTCATGGTACTGCATATCAACCATGCCAATGAGGTTGATCAAACACTGACTGATGCCTTAGTTAAATTCAAACAAGCGGGTGTCACCCTGCTTAATCAGGCGGTGTTATTAAAGAATATTAATGATGATGTAACTAGCCAAATAGTTTTAAGTGAAAAGCTCTTTGCGGCGGGTATATTGCCGTATTATTTGCATCTGTTGGATAAAGTAGAAGGGGCGGCGCATTTTGATGTGGAAGAAAGTCAGGCCAAAGCGATAATGGCCCGACTATTGATTGAGTTGCCCGGATTTCTTATTCCCAAACTGGTCAGAGAAATCGGTGGGCAACCGAGTAAAACACCGATCTATTAAGCTAAGCTCATTTACTAGGCTAGGCAACGATATTAATATTGTGACCTGATGCGCCTGACGGCGGTTTAGGTGTAGCAACTTGACCTGCGGTTTGCAGCAGCTGCATCGCAGCTTTTCCTTCCATGACTTGCTGTTTTTTCGCTAGTGAAGCTGAAATGGCCTCACCACTGGGATCAACGTTAGCTGGTGCCGATGGCGATGACAATGGCGCTAATGGCATAATGACCTCTTTAAAGTTTCAGTTGGTAGTTAATTCACTGGGTTATTCAGACAAAAAAACATAGAATACCCGGCTAACAGAAGGTATCGGCAGCTGGCCGACAAACTTTAGCAACATTTAATAAATTTAGTGGTTTTTAATCAAGATGAAAAATATTTTACCTCACTTAGAAAAGAGTATGCAGGAAATTTATCGTAAAGCAGTGGATGGCGATGAGAAAATTACCGCGTTGAAGAAACAAGGTATGGCCAAATTCAGCAGTATTTTCCCGCAAGACAGTTTATTTAGCACCACTGGCAATGCCTTTATCCCTTATGTTTCAGAGCTTGCTGATGATATCGAACAGTTTAAACTCGACACCAGCAACGAAAACCAGCTGGCGTTAATCTTAAAGAAAATGGAACAATTACTTAAAGTATTGGGTTCCCTTAAAAATATCATTAATAGTAATTAAACAACAGCGGCTTAATTATTAAACAATCTAACCAGCTGCTCTTGCTTTGCTGAAATCGTTCATTTTTTGAGCTATATTAACCAGTAGGGGGCAGCGTATGTTTTCACCTATTACCGTATCCAATGATATCACCGTGGCAGAGACCTTTAATGCTGCCAATCCCAATCCTTTTCCTGAGGCCGAAGCGGCTGTCGTCTCCAAAAAAACCAACGACTTTACTGGCTTTTTCGCTGATAGGGTGAGCCTTAATCCAGAAGCACAAAAAAGATCGCAAAGTGCTCAGCAAATCGATAGCAGCAAACCCGCAGAAGAACCCCCTGCGCCATCCAATGAGTTTATTCAAGTCTCCACTTCTATTGGTCGGGCAGCCTCTAGTGGTAACCTTAACCGCCAAGAAGCTATTGCCATCTATCAAAAAATTGCTACGTTGGTTTAACTTGGACCATCAACACTTTATTAAACCACTGTTTGATCATGTATTTCTCATAAGCAAATGAACCCTGCTTCACCGCAATTCGCGGAAACCGTTCTATCATATTTTCTTTAAGTACTTCATCAGCCTCAGCAACCACCCTGCCCTGTGCATCCCGCAGTTGGTATGAAAATGCTACTTTGGTTTTAAATAACCGGCCAATCACTCTGATCTTACGATGCCCCTGAGAATAAGCGTTATTGATATCCCCGGCTAAATCGATATCAGTGACCTTAATATTCCACTGATAGCCCTGAGGTAAACGTCGAGATAGTTTGGCAAAATACTTTTCGAAGTTAGAGAAAACACGTTTTTGGTAATATAGCCGGGATTGATCACCAGACAAAATATCGGTGTAATTTTCTGGCTCTTGCCACTGTACAGTAACTTGTGAGTCTTGCGGAGCGACAGGCAGTGCCAAAGGACTAAACGAAATAAATAGCGCCCCTATTACTGCCATAACAATTGTTAACTTTGATAAAATATTCATAAGTACCTCGGTGGATTTATTGCGCTTGACGATTATACCTTATCTACACCGCTTAAAACGAATCCTTACATAATGCTCCTGCATCTGAAGGATATAAGCATAAAAAAACCCCAGTCAGCTGACCGGGGTTTAATATTTTAGGCTTGGCGATTAGCTAAGCGGCGAGCTTACATCATGCCGCCCATGCCACCCATACCGCCCATGCCGCCCATATCTGGTGCGGCACCAGCTGATGAGTCACTAGGCTTATCAGCAATCATCGCTTCGGTGGTGATCATCAAACCAGCAATTGAAGCAGCGAACTGCAATGCACTACGAGTCACTTTGGTTGGGTCAAGGATACCCATTTCAATCATGTCACCATAAGTGTCGTTAGCGGCGTTGAAGCCATAGCTACCTTCGCCTGATTTTACTTGATTAACCACAACTGCATCTTCGGCACCAGCATTTGAAACGATTTGACGCATTGGCGCTTCCATCGCTTTAAGGGCTACTTTGATACCGTGGTTTTGATCTTCGTTATCACCTTTTAAATCAGCGATTTTAGCCGCAACGCGAACCAAGGCAACACCACCACCAGCAACAACGCCTTCTTCGACTGCTGCGCGAGTCGCGTGAAGTGCATCTTCAACACGGGCTTTCTTCTCTTTCATTTCAACTTCAGTAGCAGCACCAACTTTAATGACTGCAACACCGCCAGAAAGTTTAGCTAAACGCTCTTGCAGTTTTTCTTTATCATAGTCAGAGCTAGCATCTTCAATCTGTTGACGAATCTGTACTACACGACCGCTGATATTATCTTCATTGCCAGCACCATCAATAATAGTGGTGTTATCTTTAGTGATCACTACGCGTTTGGCTGAACCCAAATCTTCCATAGTGATTTTTTCAAGTTCCAGACCAATCTCTTCTGAAACCACAGTACCACCAGTCAATACCGCGATATCTTGTAACATCGCTTTACGACGATCACCAAAACCAGGCGCTTTAACAGCTGCAATCTTAACGATGCCGCGCATGTTATTCACCACCAAAGTGGCCAATGCTTCACCTTCAAGGTCTTCGGCAATGATCAACAGTGGCTTGCTGGCTTTTGCTACGCCTTCAAGGGTAGGCAACAATTCACGGATGTTAGAAACTTTTTTGTCAACCAACAAGATGAATGGGCTTTCCAACTCAACAGTGCCGTTTTCAGCATTGTTGATGAAATAAGGAGAAAGGTAACCACGGTCAAACTGCATACCTTCAACCACGTCAAGCTCGTTAGTCAGACCTTGGCCTTCTTCAACAGTGATCACGCCTTCTTTGCCGACTTTATCCATGGCATGGGCAATCATCTCACCAATTTCAGTATCGGCATTAGCAGAGATAGTACCCACCTGCGCGATAGCTTTACTGTCTTCACAGGCTGATGACAATACTTTAAGCTCTTCAACCGCTGCAATAACCGCTTTGTCGATGCCGCGTTTCAGGTCCATTGGGTTCATACCCGCAGCGACGGCTTTAACGCCTTCACTGACAATGGATTGTGCCAAAACAGTTGCGGTTGTTGTGCCGTCGCCCGCTTCGTCATTGGCTTTAGAAGCCACTTCTTTAACCATTTGTGCGCCCATGTTTTCGAACTTGTCTTCTAGTTCGATTTCTTTGGCCACAGAAACACCATCTTTAGTGATGCTTGGCGCACCAAAAGATTTGTCTAAAACTACGTTACGGCCTTTTGGACCTAAAGTTACTTTTACTGCATCGGCAAGAATATTGACACCGGCTAACATTTTTGTTCGGGCATCTTCACCGAAACGTACGTCTTTTGCTGACATATTAAAAATCCTGTAAATTAATTTTCAAAAAAGGTTACGTGAGCTTAAGCTTCAACGACGCCTAAAATATTGACTTCGCGCATGATCAGATATTCCTGACCATCAATTTTCTCGGCTTTTTCAACATGTGAACCGAAGATAACGGTATCGCCAACTTTGACTTCCAACGATCGACGTTCGCCATTTTCCAGCACAAAACCATTACCCGCAGCCATTACTTCACCACGAGTCGGTTTTTCAGCAGCAGAGCCAGTTAAGACAATGCCGCCAGCTGATTTAGTTTCTTCTTCTAAAGGTTTGATAATAACGCGATCATGTAAAGGACGTATGTTCACCTTCAATATCTCCTGAGATTTATAATGAATATCAGTACTTTGTCCGTTGTGTCTGCAACACAGTCACAGCGGCCAAAGTACAATTAATTTGGTTGTTTGAGTAAATGGGGCTAATTAGATTTAACACAAGGGGTTAAGGCATTTTTTTAGTCTTTGCGTTGAAATTCCCCGTCAATGACATTTTTTGGCGCATCAATCGGGTTTTTTGGTTTATCAGAGGGTCCACTGGGATCAATAACCTCAGTTTCATCGTGTGAATGATAAGCTGTCGAAGTAAAGGTAAAAGCGTTGTCCCCAGATTCGCCGGTTTGCCCAGCGGTAAACTTTCCTGTGGCAAACAGGTGAATTTTAGATTTAAGTACCGCCGCCATTTTTTGACGAACCGCAGGTGTCAGCAACAAAAAACCTAACACATCAGTCAAAATACCCGGTGTTAGCAGCAATACGCCACTAATCAAAATACACACCCCACTAAATAACTCTTCTGTCGGCATTTGCCCAGATGCCGACTTTTGCTGAATTTGCGCAAAAGTTTGCAACCCTTGCAGCTTAACCATTTTGGCTCCAGCATAAGCGGTGATGATCACCACAACAATGGTTGGCCAGCCGCCAATCACTTCACTGAGTTGGATCAGAATAGCAATCTCAACAATTGGCACGATAAGAAATAACAAAAATAAAATTTTAAACACCAAGCACCACCTGAGAATTGTCCTAGTCAATTAACCTGTTGCATTAGATGGTGGCATTTAGTCAAAATTCAATGCGTCTATCGCGATTGATTAGTGCAAGTTTGGCCGCCTGTGTTACCCTAACCCAGCGATATGAGCCGTAGGCTATTGGTGAGGAATAATCAACCCAATACCTACTCATTGAACAAATAATTCAACATGCCCGGTCTGTTCATTACACATGAAACCCCGGTAACACGTATTCACCCACTGGATTGAAATAGGTCAGCTAAAAAATGAAGTTCATCAGCCCGTTGTTTTTGTTCTTAATATTGTCAGTATCCTTACTGTCATTAAGCCCCCCAAGCCAAGCCACGTCATTTTTATCTGACACCGCCAGTTCACTTGAAGATATGGTAAAAAGCGATGAAGAGCCTGAATTCCTTCCGGTTGATCAAGCGTTTATTTTTGAATTTGAACAACAAGGTGAAATGCTAACCCTCAACTGGATTGTCGCAGAGGGCTACTATTTATACCGTGATAAAATCAAGCTAGCTGCCACCGGTGCCAGTGTCGGCGAAATTGATTTTCCTTACAGTGAAACCATCGAAGACGAGTACTTTGGTACCAGCCACGTCTACCGACATCAGCTCACCCTTAAAATCCCGGTCAGCAATATCAGCGAAAATAGCGAAATAAAAGTGAAGTACCAAGGCTGTGCTGATGCCGGTTTGTGTTACCCACCAACCAAAAAGCTGATGCCACTTATTGCGCCAAAAGGGGCTGGAACAAAAGCAGGTCTAGCAGACAATAGCGCCACCCCAGGCATAATGACCGCCGCCAATAACTCAGGTGTACCAGTCTCTCAACAAAATGAATTAGCAGGTGATTTAGCCAGTGGCGGATTATTTTGGACCTTATTGGCTTTCTTTGGTCTGGGTGTCGGTTTAGCTTTCACCCCTTGCGTCTTCCCAATGTATCCTATTTTAACTGGTATTATCGCCGGACAAGGCAACAACCTCTCCACCAAACATGGTTTCATGTTATCGATGAGTTATGTTCAGGGTATGGCTATTACCTATGCGGGTTTAGGATTGGTCGTCGCCAGTGCCGGGGTTAAATTTCAGGCGTACTTTCAACATCCAGCCGTATTGATCAGCTTGAGTTTATTGTTTGTTTTATTATCTTTATCAATGTTTGGCTGGTACGAAATCGCCTTACCGCAAAAATGGCAAGAGAAAGTCACTAACATCAGTAACAAGCAAAAAAGCGGCAGCTTCGGTGGCGTATTTATGATGGGTGCTCTTTCTGGTCTTATCGCCTCTCCTTGTACTACCGCACCATTGTCCGGCGCATTATTATATGTCGCCAAAAGCGGCGACTTGTTTATCGGTGGTATCACCCTTTATATTCTGAGTCTGGGCATGGGTTTGCCATTGCTGGTGCTCGGTGCCTCGGGTGGTAAATTACTGCCTAAAGCCGGTGGCTGGATGGATGCGATCAAAACCGTGTTTGGCTTTTTACTGCTGGCAGTGCCGCTGATATTGCTCGACCGTATTATTGATATCACTTATACCCTCACCGCAGCAGCAATCTTATCCTTTGCCCTGTGTGCATACCTTTATTACATTCACCAACAACTACAATCACAAAAAGCCAAAACTGGCGTTTGGTTCCTCGCTATGAGTTTGTTTTTCTTGTCAGCGACCACCTTGCATCAAGTTTGGTTCAGCACACCAGCGTCTTATCAGCAGGGCGCTATCGTCGAAGCTGATCATGGAGAGTTTATCGATGTCGCTTCACTGGCAGAATTAAACCAGCAGTTGACTATTGCCAAGCAGCTGGGCAAACCGGTGTTAATTGACTTGTATGCTGAGTGGTGTGTGGCATGTAAAGAGTTTGAGCAATACACTTTTACTGATCCAACGGTAAAACAGCAAATGGCCAAATTCGTGTTGCTCAGAGCTGACGTGACCAAAAACTCCGATACCGACCTTGAACTGCTTGAAGCTTATTCCATTCTCGGTTTACCTTCATTACTGTTCTTCAATCGCCAAAGCGAAGAGATGAACCAGCAGCGAGTCACTGGCTTTATGAATGCGGCTAACTTCAATCAACATTTGTTACGCGTATTAAAGCTATAAATTGATCCACCTTTTGAATCACCTTTTGACCCACCTTAGGCGTAGGGATGAATTTTTTCCCTACGTACTTTCCTAATACCTGCGCTTTCAAAATCATCATTTAATTAAAAAAACTTCGCTGATTGGACCAGTAGTTTGCGGCGATTATCGCCGAACGCACCGTTAACGTCCCAAAACCACGAAAAACTGACAAAAAATGGCCTGACCAGCACTAAAAATACGGGTAATATTGAAAAAATGCGAGTATGATAGACGTTCTCAGCACAGACGGAATATTTAGCGGATTATGTCGACACAGTTTACAGTTTTGGTTTTAAATGGCCCCAACCTCAACATGTTGGGTAAACGCGAACCAGAAATCTACGGCTCACAGAGTTTAGACGATATTATAGAAGACCTTAGTGCCTACGCCAGTAAAATGGCTAGCGACCTTAATGTGCAATTAAGTCACTTCCAATCCAATGCTGAACATTTGCTTATCGAACGTATTCATCAAGCTTTTCAAGCCGTCGACTTTATCATTATCAACCCTGGGGCTTTCACCCATACCAGTGTTGCCATCAGAGACGCCTTATTATCTGTCAGCATTCCCTTTATAGAAGTACATTTATCTAATGTTCATGCACGGGAAGCGTTTCGCCAGCACTCTTATTTATCAGATATTGCCCAAGCCGTGATTTGCGGTTTGGGTGCAGATGGTTATCGCTATGCCTTGCAAGGGGCAGTGAGCTATCGGCAAAAGCAATCAAACTAGCAACATTTACTTTTACGTGAAGAACAACAAACAGGATATATCATGGATATTCGCAAAATTAAAAAACTCATTGAACTGGTTGAAGAATCAGGCATTAATGAACTAGAAATTTCAGAAGGTGAAGAGTCAGTACGCATCAGTCGTGGTGTGCCTGCTGGCAGTATGCCGATGATGCCAATGCAGATGGCAGCGCCTGCCGCAGCATCGGCACCCACAGCACCACTTGCCGCCGCCGTAGCCGCGCCTGCCACTTCGGTTGAAGCTGAGCTAAGCGGTCATATTGTACGCTCGCCAATGGTCGGTTCTTTCTACCGTTCAGCAACACCAGGTGGTAAAGCTTTTATTGAAGTTGGTCAGCAAGTTAAGGTTGGCGAAACCTTGTGCATCATTGAAGCGATGAAAATGATGAACCAAATCGAATCAGACAAAGCCGGTGTGGTCAAACAGATACTGGTAGAGAACGAAGACGCGGTTGAATTTGACCAGCCTTTATTTGTGATTGAATAACCCAGCAGAAGGCAAAATTATGTTAGATAAAGTGGTCATCGCAAACCGGGGTGAAATTGCCCTGCGCATTTTGCGTGCCTGTAAAGAGCTGGGGATTAAAACCGTTGCCGTTCATTCTGTCGCTGACAGAAAGCTCAAACACGTTTTACTCGCTGACGAATCCATTTGCATTGGTAAAGCATCCGCAACTGAAAGCTACCTCAATATTCCTCGTATTATTGCTGCCGCTGAGGTCACTGATGCGATCGCCATTCATCCGGGTTATGGTTTTTTGGCTGAAAACGCCGAGTTTGCCGAACAAGTTGAAAGCAGCGGTTTCATATTCATTGGCCCTCGTGCCGAGAGTATTCGCTTGATGGGCGATAAAGTCTCTGCCATTCAGGCAATGAAAAAGGCTGGTGTACCTTGCGTACCGGGTTCAGATGGGGTGTTAAACCCTGCTGAAGGTGAAAAGAACATGACCATTGCCAAGCGCATTGGTTATCCGGTGATCATCAAAGCTTCTGGTGGCGGTGGTGGTAAGGGAATGCGTATCGTGCGTGGTGAAGAAGATTTAGTTGAAGCTATTCAGCTAACCTCGGCTGAAGCCGATGCTGCATTTAATAATGATCAAGTTTACATGGAGAAATTCCTCGAAAACCCACGTCATGTTGAAATTCAAATACTTTCAGACGGCCAAGGTCATGCGGTACATCTGGGTGAGCGCGATTGTTCAATGCAACGACGTCATCAAAAAGTGGTTGAAGAAGCCCCAGCACCAGGTATTACTGAGGACATGCGACAGTTTATTGGTGATCGCTGTGTCCGTGCCTGTATTGATATTGCTTATCGTGGCGCAGGCACCTTTGAGTTCTTGTTTGAAAATGGCGAGTTCTATTTCATCGAAATGAATACTCGTATTCAGGTTGAGCACCCGGTCACTGAAATGGTTACTGGCACCGACCTCATTAAAGAACAACTGCGCATTGCAGCAGGTCAACCTTTATCCCTTACCCAAGAGAATATCAAGGTTCAGGGTCATTCGATTGAGTGTCGTATCAATGCTGAGGATGCTCAAACATTCCTGCCTTCACCGGGTACTATCACCCGCTTTCATCCACCGGGTGGCTTGGGGATCCGCTGGGATTCACATATTTATGCCGGTTATAGCGTACCGCCACATTATGACTCAATGATTGGCAAGCTGATCACCTATGGTGAAAACCGTGGGGTTGCGATTGCTCGTATGCGCCATGCGCTCAATGAGATTGTGATAGATGGTATCAAAACCAATATCGAACTGCATAAAGAGATCATGGCTGATGAAAACTTCCAAAATGGTGGCTCTAACATCCACTATTTAGAGAAAAAGTTAGGCATGTATTAAGCCTGACGAGGACAGCCATGGATGGCAGCCCTTAATTTCAACCTGCTTTTGACCTTCTCCGTATCTCCGTATCTCCGTATCTCCGTATCTCCGTATCTCCGTATCTCCGTGTCTCCGTGGCAGTCAGCTTTTGCTTTTAAAGAACAAAGCGCTCCAGAAACCCTGGTAAGCCCATCCGACCCTGTAATGTCGTTTCTTGCTAGCTAGTAGCTAGAGTTGTCTGCTAGGTCATGTGGGCTTTTCAGGTTTTTGGAGTCCTTCGTTCTTAAGGTCAAAAGCAAAAGCCTCACCACGGAGACACGGAGGCACGGAGATAAAGCAAAACCTTTTTTATTAAATTTTCATTCCTTACAGCAATCGTATATAATCCGCGCCGCCTGAACCACCAAACAATAGGAAAAACCTGATGCCCTGGATACAAATTCGCATTCATGCCAATGAACAAAACGCCGAGCAGATCAGTGATTATCTGAGTGCAACCGGTTCGCAGTCAGTCACTTTTATGGATGCTAAAGACACCCCTATTTATGAACCTGATTTGGGTGAAGTGAAATATTGGGCGGATACCATCGTAATGGGTTTATATGACGCTAATCAGGATATGGATGTAGTAGTCGACTATTTAAAGCAGCAACCGGCTTTGGCTAAGCAGTTGAGTTACAAAATCGAAGCGCTGGAAGATAAAGACTGGGAGCGCGAATGGATGGACAATTTCCATCCAATGAAGTTTGGTGAGCGCTTGTGGATTTGTCCGAGCTGGTGTGAAGTGCCAGACCCACAGGCCGTTAATATCCTGCTTGACCCGGGTTTAGCCTTTGGTACTGGTACTCATCCTACCACCGCTTTATGCCTCCAGTGGCTTGATGGTCTCGATTTGGCCGGTAAAACCGTGGTCGACTTTGGTTGTGGCTCTGGCATTTTGGCCATCGCTGCTATCAAGCTCGGCGCAAAACGGGTGATTGGTATTGATATCGATCCTCAGGCAATCCAAGCCAGTCGTGACAACGCGCAGCGTAATGGTGTAGTCGATCAATTAGAGCTTTTCTTGCCAAAAGACCAGCCACAGCTTGAAGCCGATGTCGTCGTTGCCAACATCCTAGCAGGGCCTTTGAAAGAGTTGGCTGGGGTGATCACCGCTTATGCTCGGCCAAATGCTGACATTGCCCTATCTGGTATTTTAGAGGCTCAGGCTGACGCATTAACAGCGGTTTACCAGCAAAATTGTCAGCTCGATCCGATTAAAACCATGGACGAATGGATCCGAGTGAGCGGTAAAAAGAGATAGAAAACGGTAAACATCATGACTTAGTTGCTTTTTTGTTACATTTAATTCCGTTTTGTTGAAGTGCAAATGAAGCTAAAGTTTACATTTAATGAACTATTTGTATGTGTTTTGTATAATTTTTGTATAACAAATTTACCTATTTAAGCATTAAAACCTTGTTTAGAAACGTGAATGGCAAATGTCAATAGCATAATTTAAAAAAAAACCACTTTTGTTTAAATTATAACCTTTGATTTTTGCCAAAAAACCAGTAAACTGAGCGCCCTCTAAAACAAACTGTGTTTTTTTTGAGCGATTGTAGTTAGAGTATCGTTATAGCGTAGTTAAAGTGTAGTTAAAGAAAATCATCACTTTGTTAACTGAAAAACTTGAGGAAAAGTCACCGTTTTGCAAATTGGCTCATACAAACTGGACAATAATTTAATTGTCGCGCCGATGGCAGGAGTGACTGACAGACCTTTCAGAACTATGTGTATGCAACTCGGAGCCGGGATGGCGGTTTCAGAGATGTTATCGTCGAACCCCAAGGTTTGGCAGACCGAGAAATCGAAGAACCGTATGGTACACGGTGATGAAGCGGGTATTCGCTCCGTACAGATTGCTGGTGCCGATCCGCAGTTAATGGCCGAGGCGGCAATACATAACCAGCTCAATGGTGCACAAATCATTGATATCAACATGGGTTGTCCGGCAAAGAAAGTAAATAAAAAGCTGGCAGGGTCTGCCCTGTTACAGCATCCGACACTAGTCAGAGAAATTGTTCAGGCAGTAGTGAAGGCGGTTGACATACCGGTGAGTTTAAAAATTCGCACCGGGTGGGATCCGCAAAACCGCAATGGGGTTGAAATTGCCCGAATTGCGCAAGAAGAAGGCGTTGTGTGTTTGGCTGTACATGGCCGCACCAAAAGCTGTATGTACAAAGGCAATGCTGAGTACGACACCATTAAAGCCATCAAACAGGCGGTGTCAATTCCGGTGATTGCCAATGGTGATATAGATTCGCCGCAAAAAGCCCGGCAGGTACTTGAATATACCAATGCCGATGCGATCATGATTGGTCGAGGGGCGCAAGGTCAACCGTGGATATTCCGGGAGATTGAGCACTATTTTAATACCGGTGAATTATTGGCTAAACCCTCAGTTGAGGAAGTTCAGCAGATTATGCTCACGCATATCAGCAATGTTCATCAATTTTACGGTGAGTTTACGGGCGTTCGCATAGCCCGCAAACACATTACTTGGTATTTACAAAAACATGATCCAGACGGATCGTTTCGCAGACAATTTAATGCGATTGAGGCTGCCCAAGCGCAACTTGACGCACTGAACCGTTATTTTTTTCAACTTGCAATTTAACTTTAAAAAGAGAGAACAATGTTTGATCAAGACGTAACTTATCCTTTCATTACCAATGCCCATATTCAAACGCAGGACAAACCACAACCGTTACGTGACGCGGTAAGAAAAGCGGTTAAGAACTACTTAATGCAGCTTAATGGTCAAGACGTTGAAGGTGTATATGACTTGGTACTTTCAGAATTAGAAGCGCCACTATTAGAACAGGTCATGACCTATACCCGTGGCAACCAGACTCGTGCAGCCATTATGTTAGGCATCAACCGTGGTACTTTGCGTAAGAAACTAAAGCGCTACGGCATGAATTAAAAAAACAATTGCTGGTACTACAGCAACATCGTTTTTTGTTGAAAAAGCATCCTTAGGGGTGCTTTTTTTGTTTTTGGTGGATTAAATTGGATTTAATTGGTAGGAACGAGCTCCAGCTCGTGATGGGGAGCTTTGGCGACCGTAACTTGCCAGTCACCACAACCTTCCAATTATTTTCGAGACACCTCCCATAACCAGCTATTTGCAAATTCCATCGCGAGCTGGAGCTCGCTCCAACGACAAAATTCTGTTATCATGCGGCCGAATTTCAGACAGTCATGAACCGGATAACAGTCATGAACCGGATAACAGTCATGAACCGGATAACAGTCATGAACCGGATAACAGTCATGAACCGGATAACAGTCATGAACCGGATAACAGTCATGAACCGGATAACAGTCATGAACCGGATAACAGTCATGAACCGGATAACAGTCATGAACCGGACAGTAATCCAGAACCTGTTGCCATTCCGCTAAGGCACTTGGGTGTTTTAACGACAACAGACCGGACAATCAACGCTTGGAATTTGCACAATCAAACCCACACATAAATTTGTTTTTCTCTTTTGAGGTGATAAAAAGTAATGGATACACTTCGTCCTGTTCGTCGTGCGCTGATCAGCGTGTCTGATAAAACTGGTATTGTTGAATTCTCTCGGGCACTGAGTGCCCAAGGGGTAGAACTACTTTCTACGGGCGGCACAGCTAAATTGCTGGCCGATAATCATATTCCAGTGATTGAGGTCGGTGAGCACACCGGACATCCTGAGATTATGGCTGGCCGAGTAAAAACCCTGCACCCGAAAATTCACGGTGGCATTCTTGGTCGTCGTGGTACTGACGAAGCCGTCATGGCCGAAAATGATATCGCTGCCATTGACATGGTAGTGGTCAATTTATATCCCTTTGCTGACACTGTAGCCAAAGCAGGCTGCACCCTTGAAGATGCGATTGAAAACATCGATATCGGTGGCCCAACCATGGTCCGTGCCGCAGCAAAAAACAACAAAGACGTTACTATCATCGTTAACGCCAGTGATTACGACCGAGTATTAACTGAGTTGGCGCAAAACCAAGGCAGCACCACGGCAAAAACCCGTTTTGACCTAGCCATTGCCGCTTACGAACATACTGCACAATATGACGGTATGATCGCCAACTACTTTGGCACCATGCTGCCCGCTTATGGCGATACCAGTGCTGCTGAAGACCAAGTAACCGAGTCAAAATTCCCTCGTACTTTTAATGCCCAATTTATTAAAAAGCAAGAGTTGCGTTATGGTGAAAACTCTCATCAAGACGCCGCCTTTTATGTTGAAGCCGATGTTGAAGATGCTTGCGTCGCCACCGCCACTCAAGTGCAAGGTAAAGCCTTGTCATACAACAATATCGCTGATACTGATGCGGCATTAGAATGTGTTAAAGAATTTGATCAACCCGCTTGTGTCATCGTCAAACATGCCAATCCATGTGGTGTCGCTTTAGGCGAAGACATTCTGCAAGCCTATAACCGCGCCTTCCAAACCGATCCAACCTCGGCATTTGGCGGCATCATCGCGTTTAACCGCGAGCTTGATGCAACCACTGCTACCGAGATTGTCTCGCGTCAATTTGTTGAAGTCATTATTGCCCCTAGCGCTTGTGCCGAGGCAAAAGCCGCTGTGGCGAAAAAGAAAAACGTGCGGCTGCTCGAATGTGGTCAATGGCAAGGTAAATCAAGCAAAACCGATATCAAACGCGTCACTGGTGGTGTTTTACTGCAAGACCGTGATCAAGGTATGGTTGGCTTGGATGACCTTAAAGTTGTCACTAAACGTCAACCCACTGAGCAAGAGTTAACCGACTTATTATTCTGCTGGAAAGTCGCCAAATTCGTCAAATCCAACGCTATCGTTTACGCCAAAGGCAATATGACCATCGGCGTCGGCGCAGGCCAAATGAGCCGAGTTTACAGTGCTAAAGTCGCGGGTATCAAAGCCGCTGATGAAAACCTCGAAGTGAAAGGTTCAGTAATGGCATCTGATGCTTTCTTCCCATTCAGAGATGGTATTGATGCAGCGGCCGAAGCCGGTATCACCGCAGTTATTCAACCGGGTGGTTCAATGCGTGACAGCGAAACTATCGCTGCTGCCGATGAACATGACATCGCCATGGTCTTTACCGGTATGCGTCATTTCAGACATTAATTTCGCCGTAGACGAGGTTTTAACCTCGTTAGATTGAAAAGAGAAACAAAAATGAAAGTATTAGTTATTGGCGGCGGCGGTCGTGAACATGCGCTGGCATTTAAAGCTGCCCAGTCTGAACAAGTCACTACTGTCTATGTCGCTCCAGGTAATGCAGGCACCGCCACCGAAGCCAAGCTTGAAAACGTGGCCATCGGCGCAGAAGACATCCCTGCCCTGCGCCAGTTTGCCCAAGACAACAGCATTGATCTGACAATTGTCGGCCCAGAAGCCCCATTAGTTGCGGGTATCGTTAACCAGTTTAACGCAGCGGGTTTGACCATCTTTGGCCCATCGGCGGGTGCCGCTCAACTTGAAGGCTCTAAAGCTTTTAGCAAAGACTTTTTAGCCCGTCATAATATCCCCACCGCCGCTTATCAAAATTTCACCGAAATTGAAGCGGCCAAAGCTTATATCAAAACCGGTGTGCTACCGATTGTGATCAAAGCAGATGGTCTGGCAGCGGGAAAAGGCGTGATCATTGCACAAACCGAGCAACAAGCCTTTGATGCCATTGACGACATGTTATCTGGCAACAAATTTGGTGAGGCCGGTAGCCAGGTGGTGATTGAAGAATTTATGGTCGGTGAAGAAGCTTCATTTATTGTCATGACCGACGGTAAAAACATTCTACCTTTTGCTTCATCACAAGATCACAAAGCCCGCGATGACGGTGACAAAGGGCCGAATACCGGTGGCATGGGCGCTTATTCTCCCGCCCCCGTAGTCACCCCGGCAGTTAACGATTGGGTAATGGAACATATTGTCGAACCAACCGTTACAGGTATGGCAGCTGAGGGTAACCCTTATAGTGGTTTTCTTTATGTCGGTTTAATGATTGCCGCTGATGGAACCGCTAAAGTCGTCGAATACAATTGTCGATTTGGTGATCCGGAAGCACAACCTATCATGATGCGGCTACAATCAGATTTGGTTGAATTATCTTTGGCCACTATCAATGGCAGATTAGATCAAGTCAATATTGATTTTGACCCTCGCGCTGCTGTTGGTGTGGTTCTTGCTGCGGGTGGTTACCCGGATGCTTACAATAAAGGTGATGTGATCAGCGGCCTCGACACTAGCCTCAACACTAGCCTCAACACTAGCCTCAACAATGGCAGCAACGAGAGCAAAATCTTTCATGCTGGCACCACCACAAGTGGCGACAATATCGTTACCAATGGTGGACGGGTATTGTGTGCAGCTGCTTTAGGTGATAGTGTTACCCAAGCTCAGCACAATGCCTATGAACTGGTGAAAACCATCAGTTGGCACAAGGTGTATTATCGTAACGATATCGCCTACAGAGCGATTGCCAGAGAGAGCGAATAAAGCCAAGCGGATTGTGCCAACGGACGGCGCAGTTGATTACAGTTAACAAAAATAGGAAAACTTTATGAAAAAAATCGGTTATGTATTATCTAGCTTCCCCATCCTGTCTGAAACTTTCATCAGTACAGAAATAAGGGCGATGCAACGCCGAGGCCACCAAGTTCAACCATTTTCCTTTCGTCATTATGGCGGTGAATACCAGCAGCGAGATGAGAGTTTAAAAGAACAAACCATCTACTTAAGCGATCACAGCCGCAAAATCGCCCTCAAAGCACTGCCTTTAATCAAACCCGGTGTATTTAAAGCCCTTAGCTTTGCCCTCAAACAACGCGGTTTACCCACTAAATCTCTACTGGGTAACGCCTTAAAACTGGTTTACCTCGCTCATCAGGCCCAATGCACCCATTTACATGCTCACTTTGCCCAAGCCACTGCCGCCACTGCCATTGTTGCTGCGAGGCTTTACGGCATTACAGTATCATTTGTTGGCCATGGTTATGATGTTTATGCCACCCCACAAGATTTAACCCTAAAACTCAACACTGTCGACTTTGCTGTTGCCGTTTGCCGAGATTTAGAGCTGTACTTCCAGCAGTTGGCACCCAAAGCCAATACCGGACTGGTTTATTGCGGCGTAGAGACTGACCGTTTCAGCCAACCCGCAACAGCCCCAGCACAAAGAACCGCAGAAAAACTGTTATTCATCGGCCGCTTGTGTGAAACCAAAGGGTTATTCACCCTGCTGAATGCCTTGAAGATGATTGAATCGGCCCTCAGACCCAGCGTTGATTTTGTCGGTGACGGGGTATTACGTGAAGACCTTATTGCCTATGCCAAAGAACATCAACTGACAGACCAAGTGAACTTTTTAGGCTCCAAACAATCAACTTGGCTGATCAACAACAGTCATCACTATGCCGCCATGGTGGTGCCATTTGAAATGGCTCCTAACGGCGACAGAGATACCGGACCTGTGGTGGTTAAAGAAGCGATGGCATTAAAGCTACCTGTGCTGAGCACTTATTTCATGGGCGTCAAAGAGATGCTCACCGAAGAGACCGGAATGCGAGTGCAACCCAAAGACACTGCGGCCCTCGCTAAGATGATCACTCAGTTTTGTCAAATGTCGGCAGAAGACGTCGATACAATGGCCCAGAATGCTTATGAACGAGTCAAAACCCATTACAACGCCGATGTTCAGGCGGTGGGTTTGTCTGATTTGGTTGAAAGCGTTTAAATAAAAAAACGAACAATTTAAAGTCTTTTTCTTTTAGCACTGCCGTTATGCGGCAGCTGGGCTGTTCAGGTATCTGGAGCGCTTCGTTCCTTACAAGCAAAAGCATTCACCACGGAGGCGAAGCGAAACCGAGCACATACTTGCTGCTCGCAGTTCGCTGAGGTGAGTACAGGATGTACGATGTTGCAGGGCTTCATGGATGAAAGTGTACCACAAGCCAACAGAGTATAATTTGGTGTTGTCTTTCGGGTTGATGGGCTGTTTAGGTATCTGGAGCGCTTCGTTCTTTACAAGCAAGAGCATTCACCACGGAGACACGGAAGCACGGAGAAGGTCAAAAGCGAAATAGTTGCTTTTCTCCGTATCTCCGTGTCTCCGTGGTCAAAATGTTTTTTTATTTTTAAGAACGAAGCGCTCCAGTGACTTGAAAAGCCCATCAAACCCTTAAGACATTCATAAGCTAAATAGTTACAAACCAACAAACAAACAAAAAGGGCAGCCAAATGGCTGCCCTTTTTCATTCTGACTGAACTGATTTAGAAATTAAAATACAGGCTGTCAGCGGTGGTCAAATCAATCTTTTTGTAATGTTCGCGGCCTTGGCCATCGGTTGGTACATACTCAACGATTAGATATTGCCAGTTTTTGTTCACTTGGAACTGCACATTGTCAGTGGCCGCAGTGTTAAAATGCAATACGCGGGTTTTATGATCCGGGTAATAAGCATTAGTCTCAGTATCATGGTATTCAAAACCGTAATACACATTAACCACACCCTTGCCTGCCGGCTTTTGGGTTAGCGTTAAAGACATATCGCGATCAGTTCTAAAATTAAAAGTACTGTCAACGAACAGGTCTTCAGTTTCAACAGCTGTAACAGACACCGAAGTCAATGCTACAGGCAATGCCAAAGCGGCGGCTAAAAAAAGTTTGTTTTTCATCTTGCCCATTCCTTATTCGTATAACTTGCTAGTGTCGGCTTTGCTACGCAAATACCAATCAGTGAACGCAAACCCGCCTGCATCAACCCATTGAGAGAACTCAGGGTAAACTTCACTAATGTCTTGCTGCTCTGCCGGATGCGAGAAGGTATCGGTAATGTTGATAACCCAAGGCATGTTGTTGACATTGATATAATCAAAGACACTATCGTTAGAGATATCCGCTTCTAAATTGTAGTAATCAGTGTTAAACAAGCTAGTACCCGGGAAATGCTTCTGATGAAGTTCCCACTGACGACCTGGACGCACACCAAAGAAAGAGCTACCGTGGTATGTTCTTTCAACCGCAAAAATGAACGGGTCATACGGTGGTTGACCAATAACACTGAGTGGCACAGGGTCAATCATGCTTACATCTAATTCATAAGTCAGATTAATATCTTCCTGACAGCTTTGAATAGTACGGAAGAACTCACAAGTAGTTACCACATCTTCATTGATATTTGGTGTGATAACCAAAATGGTTTCACTTGCCGCATTTTCAATAATTTCATGGCTCACTGGCACGCCGTTTTTAGTCAGGCTAACAGAGGCAACGTTACTTTTATCAACGCCAGGTAAATGCACCGAGTAACCGTTAGAGTAACCCGCACCTTGAGCCTGAACAATATAAGTGCCTTCAAGACGTTTCAGGCTGTTTTGCGCACCCAATGTCCGTTTAAGACGATACTTCATGATCATATCATTGAAGTCATAATCGCCAATCAGCGGCCATAAATCTTCAAACATCATGGTGGCATAGCCATTTTTGGTGGGGTAATAACTGATGATTTCGCCATCATCATTGGGGCTTTGGCCTAATGGAATATAACCACCGTCAACCGAGCCGTCGTCATTCACTCCGTCAATAGCAACAAAAGGTGTCACTTTAACAGAGAATAACAAATCATTATAATCTTTGTCACCAGTGGGAATAAACTGGTCGTCAAAACCAATCACCAACAACTCACTCACGGGATCAACAAATACCACATTATGACGTCGCTCAGTCACCGACTCAGGATTCAAATGTGCCAGACTATAAAAGGGTGTATTCCACGGACCATCATTTCGAATAGTCGAACCATTACCTCTAAAACCCCAACCGTTAGGTACAACAAAGAAACCTAGCGTTTGACCAGCTAATAGCTGAATGTTCAAGTCAACGGTATCACCTTGCGACATTGTTCCCGCATCAGGGTTAGACGCATTAGGGAAAATAATGACGTGTTCATTAATATCCGCTTTAGTGGCTGGTGGGTTGGCTGTTTCATAAATGAAATAACCCAAGCTGTTACGATAACCTGCGCCTTCATTTAAGAAGGTCACTGTGGCTTCGGCATAACTAACCAAATCATTATCAATACTAATATTGCTCAGGGTGTCTGGCGCAACAAATGCAGGATTTACAACAACAGATTCTGGCAACATGCTATAGATGTTATTAAGAATATCAGGCGGTAATTCTCCATTGGTGTTCACAACTGCAACTGGCTTACCCGAGGAGTCATACCCTGTCGACGGATCATCAACGTAGGTGTAATCCGTTGCCTGTACAGAAGCCGATAAGGCTAATGCAAGCAAACTGAGCTTTTTCATAAGTTATCCTGTTTTTACTATATAAATATTTCACCACATCTCCCTTCCTGGGCAGTAAAGCGGGTGATTAAGTTAAATGCTATTCCTACTTCCCATAGAGCGAAGAGTGTGCCAACAAAAAACTTAATTTTTAGCAGTTAAGCGGTAAAAGTGACGAAAAAAACCGCACAAAATTCCCCAATATAATCTAACGAACGGTCAATTCTGATTTTGCAATGGATTTATTCGCATTTTGCATTTATTGACTAAATACTGTGCATTTCAGAGTGATTTTGCAAATTACCCATTAAAAAAGGTCCATTCAATCGGTAGCTAAATCAACAACAAAAGCTGATATCAGTTTTTATTGCCTTTATTCTAATAATTATCGCAATATTCTAACATTTTTTGCAAATTGCTTAACAAAAGTTCCCAACTAGACGTCAGCTGCAACAGACAATTTTTCTATTTTCTTTACGTATTGACCCCCATTCGCATAATGATAAGCTTGTTGAGCGTAAGCGGCGCATTTATCTGAAGCGTCGAACCACACGTTTTGTTATGGGCTTTTGTTGGCGGGCGGTTTACAGTCGCCTAGGCTCCCTAACGCGAATGAATTCGCGTCTACGGTGATTGGCAGACGTTGTTATAGGTTGGTGTTATTGGTTGGTGTTATAGGTTGGTGTTATTGGTTGATGTTATTGGCAGTAAGTTTACAGCGTACCAGCCCTGCCGTAGACGAGGTTTCAACCTCGTTGTTGTTATTGATTTACCCAGCTACAAACGCAAACAAAAAGGGCAGCCAAATGGCTGCCCTTTTTAATTACCTTGACCTGATTTAGAAATTAAAATACAGGCTGTCAGCAGTGGTCAAATCAATCTTTTTGTACTGTTCGCGGCTTTGGCCGTCGGTTGGTACATACTCAACAATCAGATATTGCCAGTTTTTGTTCACTTGAAGCTGCACACTATCGGTCGCTGCGGTATTGAAGTGTAGTACTCGGGTTTTATGGTCCGGGTAGTACGCATCCTTGGCAGTATCATGATAGTCATAACCGTAATATACATTAACCACACCTTTGCCTGCTGGCTTTTGGGTCAAAGTCAAAGACAGATTGCGATCAGTTCTGAAATCAAATGTACTGTCAACAAACAACTCTTCAGTTTCAACGGCTATAACAGACACTGAAGTCAGTGCTACAGGTAACGCCAACGCGGTGGCTAATAAAAGTGTGTTTTTCACCTGACTCATTCCTTATCGTATAACTTGCTAGTGTCGGCTTTGCTACGCAAATACCACTGTGTGAAGGCAAACCCGCCCGAGTTAATCCATTGAGAGAACTCTGGATAAACTTCACTAATATCTTGCTGCTCTGCCGGATGTGAGAAAGTATCAGTAATGTTGATAACCCAAGGCATGTTGTTGGCATTGATATAATCAAAGACACTATCGTTAGAGATATCCGCTTCTAGGTTGTAGTAATCGGTGTTAAATAAACTGGTACCCGGGAAATGCTTCTGATGAAGTTCCCACTGACGGCCAGGACGAACACCAAAGAAAGATTTACCGTGGTAAGTTCTTTCAACCGCAAAGATGAACGGGTCATAAGGGGGTTGACCAACAACACTTAATGGCACAGGCTCAATCATGCGCACGTCCAATTGATAAGTCAGATTGATATCTTCCTGACAACTTTGGATCGTGCGGAAGAATTCACAACTGGTGATCACATCTGCGTTGATATTGGGCGTGATCACCAAAATGGTTTCACTTGCCGCACTTTCAACAATTTCATGGCTCACTGGTACACCGTTTTTGGTCAGGCTAACAGCAGCAATATTGCTTTTATCAACACCCGGTAAATGAACTGAGTAACCATTAGAGTAACCCGCCCCTTGAGCCTGCACAATATAAGTGCCTTCCAGACGTTTCAGACTGTTTTGTGCACCCAAAGTCCGCTTAAGGCTATACTTCATGATCATATCATTAAAGTCATAATCACCAACCAATGGCCATAAATCTTCAAACATCATGGTCGCGTGACCATTCTTAGAAGGGTAATAACTAATGATCTCAGTGTCTTCATCTTCATTACCCTGTCCTAGTGGAATATAACCACCGTCAACCGAGCCGTCGTCATTAACGCCGTCAATAGCCGTAAAAGGCGTCACCCTAACAGAGAATAATAAATCATTAAAATCTCTGTCACCGGTGTTGATAAGCTGATCGTCAAAACCAATCACCACTAATTCGCTCACCGGGTCAATAAACACCACGTTATGGCGTTGCTCATTGACAGATTCAGGGTTTAGATGCGCCAAACTGTAAAACGGTTGACCCCAAGGACCATCATTTTTAATCTTGGAATCGTGACCATTATAGCCCCAACCATTAGGCACCACAAAGAAACCTAGGGTTTGACCACCCAAAATTTGCACTTTCAAATCAACCGTATCGCCCTGAGACATGTTGCCCGCATCAGGGTTAGACGCATTAGGGAAGATAATAACGTGTTCATTAATATCTGCTCTGGTGGCCGGTGGGTTATTAGTGTCGTAAATAAAATAACCCAAGCTATTACGGTAACCTGCACCTTCATTTAAGAAAGTCACAAAAGCTTCGGCATAAGTAGTGACATCAGTGCCAATACTGACATTGCTCAAGGTGTCTGGGGCAACAAATGCCGGGTTAACTTGAGTGGATTCTGGCAACATACTATAAATATTATTAAGAATGTCAGGGGGTAAATTGTCATTGACATTAACCGATACCAGCGGCATCCCTAAGGCGTCATACTCTGTCAATGGATCATTAACATAGGTGTAATCCGTTGCCTGTACACAAGCCGACAAGGTTAATGCAAGCAAACTTAGCTTTTTCATAAGTTATCCTGTTTTTTACTATTAAATATTTGACCACACTACTCACCCATAGCAACAAAATCCGTAATTAAATTAAGTGCAATCCCTGAGCGCTATATAGCGAAGAACGTGCCAACAAAAAACTTAATGATTAAATCAGCTAACAGGTAAAAATACTATAAAAACAATAACTTACGGTCCAAAAAGATACAAACCGAACGTTCAATTCTTGTTTTGCAATGGGTTGTTTTTGATTTTGCATTTATTGGCGAAATATTGTACGTTTCAAAGGAGTTTTGCAAATACCCGATATTGCGGTGTTACGGCTGCGCCGTTGTAAACCCATTGATAATAAAAAAACAAATAAAAAAAAGGCAGCCAAATGGCTGCCCTTTTCAATTAACAAGCTGAATTTTAGAAATTAAAATACAGGCTGTCAGCAGTGGTCAAATCAATCTTTTTGTACTGTTCGCGGCTTTGGCCATCGGTCGGTACATATTCAACAATCAGATATTGCCAGTTTTTATTCACCTGGATCTGAACATTATCCGTCGCTTTAGTATTAAAATGCAATACGCGAGTTTTATGATCCGGATAATAAACATTTTTGGCAGTATCATGATAGTCATAACCGTAATATACATTAACCACACCTTTGCCTGCTGGCTTTTCGGTCAGCGTCAAAGACAGATTGCGATCGGTTCTAAAATCAAAGGTACTGTCAACGAACAGGTCTTCAGTTTCAACAGCCGTAACAGACATAGAGGTCAATGCTACAGGCAACGCCAGTGCGGCGGCTAAAAAAAGTTTGTTTTTCATCTTACCCATTCCTTATTCGTATAACTTGCTAGTGTCGGCTTTGCTACGCAAATACCAGTCAGTGAAGGCGAATCCGCCTGCGTCAACCCATTGAGAGAACTCAGGGTAAACTTCACTAATATCTTGCTGTTCTGCCGGATGCGAGAAAGTATCAGTAATATTGATAACCCAAGGCATGTTGTTGGCATTGATGTAATCGAAGACACTATCGTTAGAGATATCCGCTTCCAGGTTGTAGTAATCGGTGTTAAACAAGCTGGTGCCCGGGAAATGCTTCTGATGAAGTTCCCACTGACGGCCAGGACGAACACCAAAGAAAGAACTACCGTGGTAAGTTCTTTCAACCGCAAAGATGAACGGGTCATAAGGCGGTTGACCAACAACACTTAATGGCACAGGCTCAATCATGCTTACGTCCAACTCATAAGTCAGATTAATATCTTCCTGACAGTTTTGAATCGTGCGGAAGAACTCACAAGTGGTGATCACGTCTGCATTGATATTTGGCGTGATAACCAAAATGGTTTCACTTGCCGCACTTTCAACAATTTCATGAGTCACTGGTACGCCATTTTTAGTTAAACTGACAGCAGCAATATTACTTTTATCAACACCAGGCAAATGCACAGAGTAACCGTTAGAGTAACCGGCACCTTGAGCCTGAACAATATAAGTGCCTTCCAGACGTTTCAGGCTGTTTTGTGCACCCAAAGTCCGCTTAAGGCTATACTTCATGATCATATCATTAAAGTCATAATCACCAATCAATGGCCATAAATCTTCAAACATCATGGTCGCGTGACCATTCTTAGAAGGGTAATAACTAATGATCTCAGTGTCTTCATCTTCATTGCCCTGTCCTAGTGGAATGTAACCACCGTCAACCGAGCCGTCGTCATTAACCCCGTCAATAGCAACAAAAGGTGTCACCCTAACAGAGAATAACAAATCATTAAAATCTTTGTCACCGGTAGGGACAAACTGATCGTCAAAACCAATCGCCACTAATTCACTCACCGGATCAATAAACACCACGTTATGACGTTGCTCATTCATAGATTCAGGGTTTAGATGTGCCAAACTGTAAAACGGTTGACCCCAAGGGCCATCATTTTTAATATTGGAATCATGACCGTTATAGCCCCACCCATTAGGTACAACAAAGAAACCTAGGGTTTGACCACCCAACAGCTGAATGTTCAAATCAACCGTATCGCCTTGAGACATGCTGCCCGCATCAGGATTAGACGCATTAGGGAAGATAATAACGTGTTCATTGATATCAGCTCTGGTGGCCGGTGGATTAGCAGTCTCATAAACGAAATAACCTAAGCTATTACGATAACCCGCACCTTCATTTAAGAAAGTCACATGGGCTTCGGCAAAACTAGTGACATCAGTACCAATACTAATGTTGCTCAAAGTGTCTGGGGCAATAAATGCCGGGTTAACTTCGGCCGACTCTGGCAACATACTATAGATGTTATTAAGAATATCAGGGGGTAAATTGTCATTGATATTAACGGCTGCAAGCGGCTTCCCAAAGGAGTCATACCCTGTCAATGGATCATCGACATAAGTGTAATCCGTTGCCTGCGCAGAAGCCGACAAAGCTAATGCTAGCAAACTTAGTTTTTTCATAAGTTATCCTGTTTTACTGTATAAATGTTCACCATACCACTCATCCATAGCGACAAAATCGGTGATTAAATTAAGTGCGATTCCTGACCGCTATATAGCGAGGAACGTGCCAACAAAAAACTTAATTTTCAACAGTTAACAGGTAAAAATGCTGTAAAAACAACCACTTGGGTTCCCAAAAAACACCGACCGATCGTTCGATTCTTGTTTTGCAATTGGATAATTTGCATTATGCATTAATCGGTGAAATATTGACCGCTTTAGACCGATATTGCAAATTACCTAGAACACCTGATCTATTCAATCGTTCACCAAATCAACAACAAAAAACTGATATCAGCATGTTTGTCTTATATCCTAACAATTATTCTAACAATTTCTGCAAATTACCCAACTGAGTTCCCAGTACGAAGTCGACTGCAACAGGCCATTTTTTCATTCCGCCAACGATGTGACCAAATACCCGATATTCCAGTGTCACTTGCGTTCCTTTATCACTTGTTTTATCCACGGGTTTAAACTGCCATATCAATTTGCCACTGACAGGCTGCTCCTGCAACGGCCCTAACCCACCGCTAAACACCACTTTTTTCTCAGGTTGCACATGGATCACCGCTAAATGCTCGACAAACCCGCCATCCGCTAGCTTTTCGCAAAAGCAGCGTTGATCAACAAAATTAAAATACAAATTATTGGCGATGCCAGCAAAGGAATGACTCGGCTCCCACCAACGCTGAACCTGACCAAACTGATGATATACCGCCGCAGGGCTGCGCTGAGTGGTAAAACTATGCTTCACCACAAAGTGTTGCGCTGATTGTTCAGCGACCTCGGCTGATGCCTTACTTACCTGAAAAAATGCCAGTAACGAAGTCAGCAGCAAAGCCGCCGACAGATTGAATAATTTTAAAATATGCATGACTATCTACCCTATTACCTTATTGTTAAATGTTTTACAGACATTGCCAGAAGATATAAAAACAACTGACAATAGCAACGGTCCACACTGTTGAGCGCAACATATGCTGATTGATTAGATATAAAATGTTATAACCGACTCGTGCCACCACAAAGACTATCGCCGCGACCTCAATCGAACCGCTGACATTATTAGTAGCCATAGCAGTCAGTGCCGCTGTGGCAAATATCAACAACGCCTCAAACGCATTTTGATGAGCCGCCAATGCCCGAGCACCAAAGCCAGTTAAATCGGCCTGTTGTGAGCGAGGGTGTTTATTGTCGTAACCCCCTTTATTGTTCATCGCTATGGCCACCGGTATTTTCGCCAAAAATGGCAGTAAAGCACTGATAGCCAAACAAATAATCATCGTTTGCATAATGCATTCTCCTGTTTATAGTTATAATGCCAATTATTCATCACAGACAAACGCCAGTTTGCGTTGTTTATCATCCACCGCCAGTCGAGTGATTTTAGTGGTGCAGACAGCCGATACATCAGCCCACTTAAGCCAATCTGCGACAGTCGCACTTTTGCCATCCTTACTGCGTTGATAGTGCCACGTATGCAATACGCCATTAACCGCTGTCACCGCCGTATCAGCATCGAGCCAGGTATAATAATCACTGCCCTCAGGTAACGGCACCAACGCCGTAACTTTATCACCCTTTGGCTGATATTCAGATAACCACCAAGTATCTTTACCCTCAAGCTTAAGTTGGCTAAAACTAAAGCTGTCGCGTTTTGCCACATAACGCAAACTGCGACCAATATCTTGTGCGACAACTTTAGCCGTACCATCAATCGTCGCCTGATATTGCAACGTATGAGGTTCGCCAAGCACAAACATCGCTAAATCTCGTTTGCTACCCCAAACGTGATAACCCACTGGCTCTGCTTCTATAAGGCGTCCTGCCTGATGTTTTGAATGATAAGGCAATGACCACAGAAACTGCTTACCATCGTCTTCGACAACAATCGCCGAAAAAGCCGCTTGGTTGTTAATTTTAAAGGGCATTAAAGTCGGTGAGTACTCACTTAGTTGACTGTTAGTGAGGTTAGTGTGTTGCTTAGTGGCAAAATCATAAGCAAAATTATCGGCTTGATAGACACCATCTTGCTGTTGCAATATGCCCGTGTAAAGCAGGCCCTTCCCTTTAGGTAAAAAGAAAGGTTGATTATCATAACCATGGCGACGAGTAATTTGCTCAGGCGTGCCAAGCTGGTATGAGCCGGATGAAGTTTGGCCGATATCGGCAACATAGATATCAGTGCCCGGCGGTCCGTCATCAGCGTAGGCGCTTTGGCTTAGTGAAATAAATAGTACGGTAGGTATTAAGGGTTTATTTATCAAGGAAAGTATCGACATTTTCAGACTCTTTTGGCTGTTGGTGTAAATTGGTTTTGTTTGCCGTTAATCTATCGTTGATACCCTGTTAATGCCAGAAAAAATGCCAGCAAAAGACTATTTAACCTAAAGCGTGAGAATATATTTCATAATGCCATTTTCGAAAATCTCAAAATCGATTTGCTCTTCACCAATCAGATCCAAGCCATCGTATATTTTCATTATGATAGGAAAAGATGAAGCGTGTTCTGGTGTTTCCAAACTATCATCAGTACAAAAACTCCTTGTGGGTCGCCAAGCAAAACCAATCGCCTTGGGATCTGTAAAAAATGGATAGCCCAAAGACTCAATTTTATCTAATGGAGTCTGCCAACGACCCGTTTTACTCGTTTTTCCTATTAAGCCACAATTACCCGCCCAACTTGCTTCAACGTTCAAAACTTGTGAGTTGAGCTTACTTACAGTTAAGATCTGTAGTGTTGTTTGCCAACCATGATTACTAGGATTAACTTCAACATTAACAGTATATTTCTTTCGATCAAGTTGGTAGCGATGTGCTATTTTAACGTCGTATTTTGATGAACTATAATCATGATCTGCTTTTGAGGGGAGCCTGACTTCCAACCGCTTCCATACATCTCCTTTAAGCCGAATATTGTAAAGGGTCATCTCTTGCCAGCGATCTCTATACATATTTTGCGCGTCCTCCCAAAAATCATAATATATCATTGAAACAATACACGAAATTATCAATACAAACTTCATATAATGTTTTTTAGGCATAAATATTTTCGCAAGACCAAGTATTAAAACAACAACGAAAACAACAATTAAAGTAATCACTTCAAACCCTCAATTATTTGAATGAATTCTTTTGTGATTATATCTATCCAGCAATTATGCTGAATAGATATACCATTTTTAGATCAAGGCATGAGAATATATTTCATAATGCCATTTTCGAAAATCTCAAAATCGATTTGCTCTTCACCAATCAGATCCAAGCCATCGTATATTTTCATTATGATAGGAAAAGATGAAGCGTGTTCAATCGTTTCTGACGATCCTTCTTTACAGTATTTCATACCGTTGTACCATAAAAACCCAACTGACTTTGGGTTAGTAAAATAGGGATAACCCATGGATTGAAGTTTATCCAAGTCGCTATCCCAGCTTCCTGCTTTAGTTATATTTCCGACTAGCCCGCAACGTCCACCCCAGCTTGTTTCGACACTCAATATCTGGCCATCAGACTGACGAGTCGTTACTATCTGTAAGCTGGTCGACCCAATATGCGCCGTAGGATTGACTTCAATATCAATGATATACAGCTCCCGCTCTAAATAATAACGGTATGGTATAGCGATTTTATATTCAATGACATCAAGGCGACCATTCTTTTCTGGCGGTAAACGGATATCCAATTTTTTCCACTCATCCCCTTCAAGGCGAATACTATAGAGCGTTAGCTGTTTCCAGCTACTGCTGTCTTTATTGTTTATATCTTCCCAGTAGTCGTAATAAATAATACCTGCGATGACAAGCACCACCAGAAATATAGCTTTCATATGCCGACCCTATTATTAAAATAATATATGTGTTTTACATCATTATAAACTTTAGAAACCAAACTCACTTTTAGGCACCGCCTTATAAAGCCCGGGAAGCCTAGCAGAATTAATCAAAATGTCAGTAGTACGAGTCCCACGGGGTGCCTCATAAGGATCGGCAGGACTAAAAGATCAACAAGCCCCTGAGCAAAACTATTTGAATTGTAGGAAGATGTAAGCGGAAGTGGATTGATGCTGTAATCTAACCCATCAGCATAAAAATTTACAGCAGTTAATAACTTGGCAAAGGCGACATCAGGATCTTGGGCTCCCGTAATATAACCAGCGAATAGCGTTAAAAGAGGATCATCTCTCTTGGCATTTAATTTACCAAGTAATTTTGTATAACCCTCGTTAGGAACTCCACTTAACCACTGCTCTTCTGAGCTATGGCTAATTGAAGCATGATAGAACGGTTTCCACCATTGATCCCGTATTTTACTCACTCTAAATTGAATACGTTTGCGTCCTTCATTAATAATATCCTTAAAATTGAAACCATTAAGATACCTCGCCAAAACAGCAAAAGTACAAGTATTGGTCTTAAAATAATCAAAGTTATGAACAGAATCAAAAACCTCCACTTGATCTGTTTCTATCCCACTACATAAAACAGGGCCAACAACACCCTCAATAATATTCAGTAAGTTATCCAACGTTGAAGTGCCCGCTTCAACCTTGTCCATTTCACTGGCCAGTACCACTGTTTTTGCATCAAAAATAGAATAATCAAAGACTGTTTCAATTACCTCAGCGTTAACGTACATTGTCCACTGACCGCCGACAGTATTAAATTGGCAATAATAAATCGCACAATTCGAAGGAGCCGTACTGCTATCGTATGGATTATCATTCAAACTGACGTAGGCGTTGCCGTTATAGGCCATCTGGAAGAGCTGGAGATAAGCCGTATTGAAATAGCCAACGGCGAAACCATGAGAAATAAAAGAATACGCACCTTGCTCTATCATGGTTCTGAGTAAATAATCTGGGTCTTGTGACAGGCCCAGCGTTTCTACCAGAAACTGGCGTTTTGAAGCCGTCAGCGCACTAACAGAAACCGGATGAGTATAAGCACTGCCATTATATTGCGAAAAAATCACCTGATCATTAGCACCAAAAATATGGCTAGATACGTCTACCAGCATCAGGTCATCCGTGCCATCGGCATTAAAATCACTTAAGTTAACCAAGATGCTTGTCACCAATGGCCAGCTGGAATAAGTCGTGACTTGAGAAGAAAGTAAACCCGTTATCAACTGGAAGTTTTTATTGCTCAATTGCCGCAACACATACGGGTTACTGACAGTAGAGTCGACAAAAATATCAATCAAACCATCATTATCATAATGGCCCAGCCGGACATCATTATCACCATTGGGGTTTTGCGTGCTGCCAGTGGAAACAACGACTGTGTGGTTAGCGCCAGTAAAACAAAACTCCTGGCCAAACTCACTATCGTACTCACACTCCTTTAATTTGTAGACATAGGTTCCCGAGGGTTTGTTGGTGAAAGATTCTGATACGACACATCCGGTCTTGATAGTTCTGTTATTTTCTATCAAACGGTATGTGGTTGATGGTAGTCCACAAGCGTTATTTATTGATGAAATAGTATAATTGCCAGTAGTAGAAGAGGTAGGGCCAGTTAAACCACCACTCGCATTCACCACAGCGCTAAAGACGAAAAAGAACACAAATGTGATCAGTTGAAGGTAAAATGGAATGCTTTTCATTTTACCACCCCGCTTATCAGCGCAGTGGGATTTTTTAGGATACGTTCAACAGAAAAGCCTGTGCCAACGGCCTGTTTGTGCCATCTGAGCCAGCTCAAATTATCAATCCGCTTCAGCGATTGTTTATCCATTAATTGCTCAAGGCCCACAAACGCAGTATAACATTGCTGTGATTGTGCTTTGTTATAAGCCGCTCGGCCTCTTTTGGCTGTGTTTTGAGCCTTGTCCATACATGTCCGATAACTCCTTATTTCGACCATGATATCTTGCAAAGTCACACCATCAAGCGGATTGAGTACAGTCTGCTTGGCATGAGCGATTGGTGATAACGAGAGTGAAAAGGCTAGGCAGGCAATTAGCCTACTGTTTTTTTTGATCAGATTGGTTTTCATTATGTTTCCATTTTATTTTTTTTGGGGATGTTGCTGTTGAATTTGACATCAACAGTTTATTTATGGCTGGCGTTTAACCTTTATTTAACTAACGTCTTCGCTTTAGTTACAGAGCGTTAAGTTAACACAAAAATATTATCGGTCAATGATTTTAGTGAAATAAATTCGGTAGGTTGGAAGTAGATAAGCGCAAGGATGGATTAATAACGCGGAAAATACCACACCGGGCGATTATTTTGCCGGTGTGATATTTTATTAATTGATGAATTTACAAGGCACAAACACCGGATTGAATGGTGGTATTGCTAAGTGCACTTTCCAGCGCGTCGATATCACTACAAAGCACACCGTCGTTAGACGTCATGTCAATCTGAGTCGCACCAGTGAGATTAAACAACGGGGTGATATCTTCAATCATGTTATCACTGACATCAAGTGTCACTAAGTTGGTCAAACTGCCCAATGCAGAGATATCAGTGATATAACTACCTGAGACATCAAGCGTTTTGAGCTGAGTTAAACTAGCCAGTGGCGACAAATCGAAGGCACCGGTTTCACCTAAATATAACTCAGTCAATGCGGTTAATTGCTCAAGTCCGACATATGAAAATTGTGGTCTGCCTTCACAGTTCAATGACGTCATTTCACTGACCGTTTTCCAGCCTCTGTCTGCTGCGTAGTTAGTCACACAAACTATCACGTCGAGATCGTAGTAAGTCAAGTCAGCAAGCATTATCGGTTCTTCGATATCCAAACAAGTACCGTTGTGAATCACTTTTTCTGCACCAAGCTCGGCTTTAAGTTGGTCAAGCTGGTAACAAGGTAGATTGTTATTACCCGAAATATCAATTCTCTGAGTAAAAGGCAAGGAGAACAAGTGTTCTGCCGTCGTTAACTTATTGTAACTTAAGTTGATATAGCTAAGTGCAGTGGTGCTTTCCTGCATGATCAGCAAATCTTCAATCTGATTGCTCTGGAGCAACAAGGTCTGCAACTTGTTAATGTTAACCAATAAGTCAGCTTCAGTGATTTGATTAAAAGCCAGATATAAGGTTTTAAGCTCAAAATTAGTGTACAACACTGAGATATCAGTGATTTGGTTGAGGTTTAAATCAAGCAAGGTCATTTTTGGTTTATTGGCCAATGCACTAATATCAGTAACATTATTGTTGCTCAATAATAACCAATCAAGCTGGTCTAGAGTTGAAATTGAACTGATATCGCTGATCTGATTGTTTGATAAATTCAGTCGATCCAGTACCGACATCGTATCAAGCCCAGAAATATTATCAATTTGATTGTCGTGCAAAAACAGGGTTTTAAGCTGTGTCATATTGACCAATGGTGAAATATCGTTGATGGCATTGTGATCCAACAACAGATACTCCATGTCTAACAATGTTGAGATACCGCTAATATTGGCCAGTTGGTTGGATGACAAATGTAATCGTTTGAGCTTTTGTAAACCCGAAAGCGGAGTCACGTTACTGATTTGATTGTTATCAGCCAGCACATAAATTAACTCAGTCAAACCATCCAAAGCACTCAAGTCATTGATTTGGTTATTGTTCATGGTCAAATATTGCAAACCGTTCAGCCCAGCCAGTGGCGAAAGATCGGTTACGTTGTTGTTGTCCAAATGCAGATAAAACATCTGACTGAGGTTTTCTAGACCACCGAGGGTGTAAATCGCAAAACTTCTACAATTCAGCCCAGCCACTTCACTGGCAAACGTCCAGCTATGAGCGTTGGCTTCACTGGTGATACAAGCTTGCATACCGGGATCACTAAAATGAATATCACTGAGCAATAACTCACTGGCAGCAGCCAACTCAACGGTGGCTTTAGCGGCAGTTTGGTTTTTGCCTTGCGTCGCTTTAGTGATTTTAGTGGTTTTTTTCTGCTGAGTGTTCAGCTTAGCCGATAATTGGGTGGTTAAATCAAACGCTCTAACTTGCTGGTCGATTGCTTTATAAAGGTTTTCAGGTTGATGGTAGTTGATATGGGTTGAGGTGATGTCAGTTGAGGTAATGTCATTCGCTTGTGCTGCTGGTGCAAGTGCCAAAGACACGGCGACCATAGATAATATTTTACGATACATATAACTTCATTCCTTAGGTAATCTACTAATAATGTATACCCCTCATTCATTCGGGGCGCAGGAACTATACACCACATGGGGTAAATATGTCTATGGCTTATAACTCACACAGGTGGTGTTATATGTTGTTTATATTAAATTCTTCTATAGGGAATGTAGGATATTGACGATAAATTAGGCTGTTCTGGGGTTTATAAAAAAAGTAATATCCTGTTAATACGATCTATTTAATCCTCCCCTTACTTATACCCTAAAATACTCATAATTTATTGTTTTATAACATTTTAATCTTAATTTACGTTGCTCAAATAATGGTCATCTCGCACATATCCACTATAATTATATACAGTAAATTTATTGTAAAAAAGCAAATACGATAAAAGCAATAAGTACAGCTAATAACGCCCAGAACCTCTTACGGGTTTTCAATCCGGCACCACAAAAAGGGCAACTAAAGCTACTGCTAACGGCTTTGCCCCCTACTATAGTACCGCCAACAACCTTACCCCCTACCCTAGCACCACCAATAAGTCTGCCTCCCTTTTTAATAACTTCTATCTTGGGTGAACCAAATTTAGCGTTACACTTATGACATATCATTTTTTTATTCCATTCAGCTATATAATGACATCCAACATCATACCATTGATAGCCTTAACATCGCGACGATAAAACCATCATTACCTACCGTAACAAAGACAAGATTTAGTTCTGAAATGGGTGGTATTTCCACCCGCCACATCAAGTCTAAACAATATCAAAATTTCATTTTTTTGTAAAATTTGCTTATAATTTGTTATTTTACACTATGTTTAAATTTCGTTAATATCCTCACCACCGAATGATAACGCTGTCATTTGAGTAATGAAAATCATTAAGCCTGTGATCGCCGATAATGTTGAGAAATTAAGCATCATCAGCGAGGAATACTCGATTCACACGTTAATTATAAAATTAACTATTAATAGTATTTTTATTTTTAAATTTATAAATAACATAGGTTTAATTAATGAACAAAACAGCTGAGTGTTTTATTTAACATTTGTTAGAGTCTCTTGTTCAACCACCTCTAGATACGCTTTTTCAGTCTCTTTTGAAGGTGGACGCCAACCTAACGACTCCGCTTTTTCAAACCATGCCAGATTATTTTCATACAAAGCATCAAGGTTGGCTTTTTCGCCCGGTGGTAGATTTGCTGCGGTTTTATAGCCGCTTTCAGCCAAATAGGCCAATCGACGATTAAGCAATTTACTGTAAGCATTGCCTTTTTGGATCATGGCGTAGGTGTAATTGGGGTAATGTTCAAGTGCTACATCCGCTACCTTGAGAACATTTTCGTATTGACTGCTCTGGTGATAGTACTGTGCCAAAGCCATTAACATCACCGCAATGGTTTCCTTTGCGTTGAGGCTCTGTAAGTAAACTTTGTTATTGATCGCCTGCTCTGATATCAGTGATTGCTGAATATACCAAACATCCCTAGTCGGGTTGCCACCATTGGTGGCCTCAATATTAAAAATATTACCTGTGGCATGATCTGTAAACCGGGCAAATAGATGTAAGGGGGCGGTTGATGCGGTGATATCAATAGCCAATTTTTGTCCTAGAATAATAAACAAGAGAGGCATGGACACACAATTACCTAATTTATTATCAATAAAATTCGGCAATAACTTGTTCGCTATTCTTTGACCTAATGGATCGGAAAGGTCATATTGAAACGGATGATGGTCATTCCAACGGCCTTTTTCATAGAGGAATGTTCTGATAGCCAGCATTTTATCCATTTCAGTGCTTTTATCACTGATAATCGTTTTAACCTGCCGTGCCATCTTATTGAGTTTATTCAAGTTCTGCTGAATGTTAATGGTGGGATCAATCATTTTGTCGATCACCAACTTGGCAGTAGCCAAATCAATTTTATCCTCAGGCAGACTTAAGATTTCGGTGATCTTATTCATTCCTTTAACTTCATTTGCCAGAGCCACATTTAAGAATAACGATAAAAATATCGTCACAAATTTTTTGTAATATCCCATTTTCATTATCTATTTTGTTGTCAAAATCGCTTTACTCAGCATCGATCTTTGTATTCAAAGAATTTTCCGCAGATTTTCGTAATTCTAAAATATAATTTACTAACTTATATCGTTTAGATTTACTTAATATTTGTTCATATGCCTGTACATTTGACTCGTCATCCCATTTACATACCAAGTGAGAAGGTAAGTTGTGGAAAATATCCGCCAAGGCTTTCGCTAATGCTAATTTGTCGGTAGATCGTATTTCGATTAAAGCAAACCTCAGCATAATAATTAGCACATTTTTTGAAGGGCTGTTGTTATCACTCATTTGAATAGACATTAGTTATCCCCGTATCCACCTAAATGATTATTCAACGAATACTTTAAGGGACGCATTAGATATGAATAGATATCGAAATACAAGCTTTTTCATAAATGTATCGTTCGTCAGCAAACCCGAAAAAGTTATAATTTACACCACCAACCCCACCCGCATATCAAGCCTAAATAATATCAACACTTTAATTCATTGTAATATTTGCTTACAATTTGTTATTTTACAGCATGTTTAAATTTCGTTAATATTCTCACCACTGGATGACAACGCTGTCATTTGAGTAATGAAAACCAATAAGCTTGTGGACGCCGATAATGTTGATAAATTAAGCATCATCAGCGAGGAATACTCGATTCACACGTTAATTATAAAATTAACTATTAATAGTATTTTTATAATTAAATTTATAAATCACATAGGTTTAATTAATGAACAAAACAGCTGAGCGTTTTATTTATCATTTATTTAACATTTGTTAATTTGAAATGTTTAATTGTAAAATTTAACAAAAACAATACTTATCATTGATAGTAACAACAGCACCTTAAGGAGTGGGCGATGAAACACCGAAAAGTCATTTTTATTGTTGCAGGTTTCGAAGGCATTGGCCTTGGTCATTGTTATCGGATCCTCGAACTGTATAACGCGATGTCAAGCAGCGAGAGAAAGATTTTATTAATGCCCGGTAGCGTACAAGCCTTCGACTTTTTTCATAATGAGGGGCTAGATGACGTTGCTTTAATGGCGGATTTAGCGACTTTATATCACACGGTTAATCAGCAACAACCCGACTTGATCATCAACGATGTGTTAGATACCAGTGTCGATTTTGTCGAGAACTTAAAACAGAGCTTGGCTAAAGTGATCAACTTTGAGGATATTGGCGAGGGACATTTATCGTCCGATTTAACCATCAATGCGATTTACAGTGGCATTAACAGTCACAACTGTCTTTATGGTTACCAATATATTGATATCAGGAAT
>CBDIDQ010000079.1:0-10119 GCA_965277695.1 Alteromonadaceae bacterium | reverse complement strand
ATAGAAACCAAAAAAATAAGATAAGCCATGGTTCGGTGTGCATAGAAAGGTTTTTTTAGCACTGAAAAGTGACTATTCGGGAATGGTTTTGTGTCTTTTTTAGGGTGAATTTTGCTGTCAATATCGATAAAAAAAAAGGGGATTTCAATTAGCATGATATCTCTTAAGAGACTTTCATCATGATCTTGTTTATGTGACAACTTGTTCTGTCTCTTATGGTCCGAGAGATTAGCATCTATCATTATCTTATTGAGAAAATCATGCTTACCTAATAAATCTTTATAACCAAGAAATCCGGTGTCTAGTTGAAGAGCGGCTTCCTTAGCTTTAGTTGGTTCAGTTTCAGTTTCAGTTTCAGTTTCAGTTTCAGTTTTAGTTTCAGTTTTGGTTTCAGTTTTGGTTTCAGTTTTGGTTTCAGTTTTGGTTTTTGGCGAAGTTGCATTTGTATTAGCTTTATTCCAAGCATCCATGTCTGGTGTGCTAGTACATGTGGTTTCTTGGTCAGTTATTAGTGTGTAGCCTAAAACATCGCAGATAGTTTCTAACTCTTCAAGCGTGATTTTGTTATTTTTTTTAAGTAAAGGATACAGCGATTGAATGTTTTCAAGGGCATCTTTATTATAATTGTGTTGAAAAACGCGATGCTCATCACTTCTAGTTATACGGTCAATATACCAATCCTCTGCATTGTCTGCTGTGTGCACAGCCAGTAGTAGAGGGATGAGTAAAAATACCCAAAATCGCAAACGAAGCAGAGATATGAAAGTGGAACGGTATTCATGTCTCAGTCCGGTAACTAGTGCATTGATGACTGTTTTATGAGAAATGTTGTTAAACCCCAAGTTGACATGTACTACAAGAGTGGGAGTCCAAAATTTAAGAAACCCATAGAAAAAACTACGACGAGTTTTATCAACATTTTTTTGTTTCAGAGGTTGAGGATCAGCAAATTGTTTTAAAAATAGTGATCCATCATGATATGTAAACCAAGCAAGAAAAAAAAGTGCTGTTAGGGTGTTAAATAACAACCACTTGAAAATATCATCCATGGAAAGGTAACGGGAAATGTGGATTGATATAAATAACTCCAACACATATAAGTTCGTTAAATATAGTAGGGAGATTTTAGAATATTCTTTGAATACATCTATCAATGGCTTTCTTCTATTTTCTAGATTATTATGCCCACCATTACTATCCTCATCTTTATTATGGTTAAAAAATATTTCTTTGCTCCTATTTGACATAAGAGTGAAAAAATAAACAATCGTAACTGCAATTATAGCTATCGGTGTGAAAAAGCTATCCTTAATATACACGAAATTACCTAATATTACTGTTAATAAACGGCTAAAGCACAAAATCACGATAAAAAATAGAAACAAGTTAATCCATCTAATTAGTCGAGATTCCTGCATAAACCGTACAATCGCCAAGCTTTTTGTTCGGCGAATGCACTCATAAACAAATGCGGTTTTCCCTGCACCTCGATGGCCAGTGACTAGCGTCGATGAATGACCGCTAGACATGGTTAATATATTGACCAAACGTGATATTTGCTTTTTTCTGCCGAGGTAAAATGATTTGTCAGCATCGTCCTTATTAAAAATACCAATCGGGTAATGGATTTCTTTAATATTAAGTTTTAGTGGTTTTTTTGGGTTGTTTTCATCATCGCTAGCTGATGTCGTTTGTTCTTCTTGATTATTTGACATTTATTCATCCTTTTTTTAATTATATTTTCAAATGAAATTGACACGTATTTCAATACAACGATTTATTAGAATAGAACAATTCGGAGCAATGTCAAAAAAAGAAACGGAGTTTATTTATATGATTGGGATTTATTTTTAAGTGGTATTAATTTAAGTTAGTTGATCTAATATTTTTCATATAGTGATGCGGAAAATTCCGATTTATTTTAATGAGTCGGTCGCACAGCAGGCTGTTAGTAATTGGATTAAAGTTGGTTATTTGTCGCGAGCCATCATCCAATGCACATCAACTATGCGCTTATCTTTGGCTAGCAGCTGGTTATTAACCAAGCTGCTGGCTTGAATATCAGCGCCATATAATTCGTCACCTGCCCGATAGAAAACCCGATTATTATCAACCAGTAGAATTTCACTGTCTTGTTCGTGAGTGTCAAGGGTGATGAAGCGTTTGTCGATGGCGTGGGTTAGGTAGAGGATGCCAGTGAGGCGGTAGTCATCAATTTGAAAGCGATTGACTGCTGATTCGTATTTGCCATCGTAGCTGGTGGTATATTTCCTATCAGCGCCTGAATAACCTTCTTCTGTGGCTATCCATGGGCCAAAGGCTCTAAACCCGTTAGCGTTACCATTGAACAAAATTGATGACCATTGTCCGGTGTGTTTGTTTTGAATTTTCAATTCACTTACCAACTGACCGTCAGTTTGTTTTTTTACTCGTTGAGGAGAGCTAAACGCTCGAATAAATTGGTTGTTGATGGCTAAGACGATAGTTTCTCGTTCTTGCATAATAAAGTCATCTGGGTAGGTCCAACCTAAATCGAGTTTTTTATAGTAATTGAATATGGCTTTGTTGCCATTAGCAAACACACCGCGTAAGGGATCTGCGCTTCTGAAATTACCACCGGGGCTACCATATATTTGCGCATACTTGACATCAGCCATGCTGACTTCAACAGGTTGTTCTTTGGTGAGGGAGTAACCTTTAGCCTGGAAGCCTATCTTCTCTGGTGTTCCTGTGCCGACGATGATCATAAAGATAAGTTCATCATTTTTATTCAATCAATGTGAACTCATATAAGCATAAAAATTGGTGGTTTGCAGGCTAAAGGATTTCACTTGATTGGGGTTACCCAAATGAATGTATTTACCTTTAAAGAGACCGAAATCATCTGTTTTGCCCATGATTAGCAAGTTTTCAGTATGATGGGATTGAATAAATCGGGGTCCCAGCTGCACTGGGGCAATTTCCACCGAATCACTCAGTGTTTGATTTTCTAATTCATGGTTTCAACAGGGTAGGGAATGAGCATACTGGTCGGCGAGCCTTGGACTAGCGTATAGATAGAAGAAATGGGCTTTGTGATCACTCCATCCTTATCTGTGGCGTAAGTTTGTGGTGAAATGACAAGCCAATAACTGCAAATGGACAAGGCCAAGATGATAGCTAATATTCGTAATATTTTTGTATTATTCATCGTTAGGGCCTCTGTTGAATGACTTGTTGTACATAGTTATGTCCTAGACTGTTCAGCGGATTATGTTGCCAACGATGTAACCATTCAGCGTAATTGATAATTCTGTGGGTAAGTTTGAGCACGAGCTTTTTTATCCACAAAAGGTGGGCATCGCTGCGCTCTGCTAAATGTCACTCCGTGACACCACCCTACAAAAGACTGAAATATCAACTAGTTGTGATAACCTTTGGAGTTACAGTCTTTTGGGTGGTGCAGAGCGCCAGCGATGCCCACCGGAAGGATTGTTTATCCACAAGCTGAATAGTTACCATTATTTTTAACATTTAGAGTACTCATTTTGGTTTAGTTGTTATTAAATACCAGTGTCCCTGAGTGCTGTTGTCCGCTGTGGAAGTTGATAGTAGCAAGAAATCAGGTAAAGGCAAGGGAGAATCTGCACTTGATAGATGGCAATTAAAAAAACTATTCTTCGGGTGGTTGTAAAGGCAAAAAACATGCTGTAGAATTCGCGACCCAAATTTGGTGTTTATTGGTGTAAGCCAATGATGCCGTTATTAACAACACATGGTGCCATCTTCAGTGATGGAGAGCGATGTGGCCTAACTTAGAGGTTTTTCCAATGAAAGATGGAATCCATCCGGAATATACAGCGATCACAGCAACTTGTTCTTGTGGCAATGTTATCACTACCCGTTCAACTGTTTGTAAAGACATCCGTTTAGACGTATGTTCAGCTTGCCACCCATTTTATACTGGTAAGCAGAAAACGATTGATTCAGGCGGTCGTGTTGATAAGTTCAACAAACGTTTCGGTGTGTTGGGCAAGAAGTAATTCTTCAACAATCGTTATTAAAAAAGCACCCACCGGGTGCTTTTTTTTATTACAGGGATGTAATAATGCAATTGCGAAGGGATGCATGGCAATTGTACACACCACCAGTCATCATTGCAGTTTGTTAAAAACGCCTGCGTGCAGGAGCACGACGCAGGTAGCTAGGGATGTAATAATGCCTGCGTGCAGGAGCACGACGCAGGTAGCTAGGGATGTAATAATGCAATTGTGATGGTCCGACACTTCGGGGGATGCATGGCAATTGTACACACCACCAGTCATCATTGCAGTTTGTTAAAAACGCCTGCGTGCAGGAGCACGACGCAGGTAGCCAGGGATGGTCGAATGCAATTGTGATGGTCCGACACTTCGGGGGACGCATGGCAATTGTACACACCCCCATTCAAGTTTATTAAATAGTTATTCATCTATTCTAAATAACCACCCACAGGTCGTATAATGGCTGTATGGAGCAGTAGTACTGGTAAATACTTTCAGGTTATGGGATATGTTAAAAGTGCATAATAAAGCCGGGGGAAAGACATGGATAAGTGGTTTTCTAGGTTGTAATTTTGCGCAAAAAGCGTAATGTTGGTCGCTGTAACCGCCACTTGAACCAGGGAAATAGATTGTCCATGTCAGACTTCAAAAAAGATGCTTTAAATTATCACGAATTTCCTATTCCAGGAAAGATCTGCGTTGAATTAACCAAACCTGCCGAGACTGTGACAGACTTGGCGTTAGCTTATAGTCCGGGTGTTGCAGAGCCAGTTAGAGCCATTGCTGAGGACCCGAATAATGCCTATCGCTATACCGGAAAAGGTAATACGGTAGCTGTGATCACCAATGGTACTGCGATCCTCGGGTTGGGTAACCTCGGACCTTTGGCTTCAAAGCCAGTGATGGAAGGTAAAGCCTTGTTGTTTAAGCGCTTTGCGAATATTGATTCATTTGATATTGAAGTTAAACATAAAAGTACAGAAGAGTTTATTACCACGGTTGCCAATATTGCCGACACCTTTGGCGGCATTAATCTTGAAGATATTAAAGCCCCGGAATGTTTTGAAATTGAGCGTCGGTTAATTGAAGAATGTAATGTGCCAGTTTTTCATGATGATCAACATGGTACTGCCATTGTGACCTCGGCGGGGATGTTGAATGCGCTGGAGATCCAAGGTAAGAAAATCTGTGATGCTAGAATTGTTTGTCTTGGTGCTGGTGCTGCGGCAATTGCTTGTATGGAAATGCTGATCAAGTGTGGTGCGCAACGAGAGTTGATTTACATGCTTGATCGTAAAGGGGTGATCCACACTCGTCGGGAAGATTTGAACGAATATAAAAAATTATTCGCCAATAATACTGATAAACGCACACTTGAAGATGCGATGGAAGGAGCGGATGTGTTTGTTGGTGTATCTGGTCCTAATTTGTTATCTGCTGATGCTTTGAAGTTGATGGCTGATAAACCGGTGGTTTTTGCTTGTTCAAATCCTGATCCAGAAATTAAACCTGAATTAGCGCACCAAACCCGTACTGATTTGATTATGGCAACAGGGCGTTCTGATTATCCAAACCAGGTTAACAATGTTTTATGTTTCCCCTTTATTTTCAGAGGCGCACTCGATGTACGTGCCAGTGTAATTAACGATGAGATGAAAGTGGCTGCGGTTCATGCTATCAGAGCATTAGCCAAAGATGAGGTGCCTCAGGACGTGCTAGCGGCCAGTGACAGTGATTCCCTGACGTTCGGTAAACATTATATTATTCCTAAGCCGATGGACTCGCGTTTGCTTAAGCGTGTTTCTAAAGCCGTTGCTCAAGCGGCGATTGATTCGGGTGTCGCCTCTGTGGCGTTACCTGCGGATTATATGGAGTAAGGGTTCGCTTAATTAACAATGAAGGGTGCGCATGACGCACCTTTTTTCTTGTTGCACTATCGTTATGTGGGTAAGTGGGCTGTTCAGGTATCTGGAGTGCTTCGTTCTTTACAAGCAAAAGCATTCACCACGGAGACACGGAAGCACGGAGAAGGTCAAAAGCAACGATTGTTTTAAGGGCTTGTTCTTCTTTTGACTTTGTTTTTCTCCGTGTCTCCGTGGTCAAAATGTTTTTATTTTTGTAACTATTCAGCGAAATCGATGGCCCTGTGGATAAATGAGACCAAACTATGTAGGAGGGCCGTCTCGGCGCGATTTGTGCCGAAGGCGCAACGGTTTTTGAAATGGCTGCGCCATTTATCGCGGTGAGACGCCCCTCCTACCATGAGTTATCCACAAACTGAATAGTTACTTATTTTGGCTCCGACCATATAGAGCAAATTAAGGTTACAGTTATCCTCAACATTCACGAGGTTGAAACCTCGTCTACGGCAGAACGGGTAGGCCGTAGACGCGAATTCACCGAGATGTCGGACCATCACGTTTTTTGATTATCAATTGTTACCCTGTTTGATTGGTGCCCTTATTTTTTAAGAACGAAGCGCTCCGGTGACTTGAAAAGCCCGCCAAACCCTTAAGGCATTGACAATAGTTACATTCCACGGAGCCTTATTCTTCGTTAATGGTGGGAATTTCTTTGCCCATCTGTTCTAAAATGGCTCTAACAGCCTCAGGGATTTGCTCGGGATTAGCTTTGGCTAAGTCGGTATCAGCAGGCAGAGGTTGACCGGTGAAGGCATGTAAGAAAGCTTCACACAGCAACTCACTGTTGGTGGCGTGACGCAGATTATTAACCTGTCTTCGGGTGCGTTCATCAGTTAATACCTGGAGTAATTTAACCGGGATGGAGACTGTGATCTTCTTTACCTGTTCGGTTTTTTTACCGTGTTCTGCATAGGGGTGAATATATTCACCGTTCCACTTTGTCGTCATGCTAATACCTTGCTGTTTCTCTTCGTTATCATCTGGGCGCTGGCGGGTAACTTATCATATTGTGTGTTGCGGCAAAACCATGAGACTAAAATAATTCATCGTCTTCGCTGACTTTACCTTCTCCGTCATTATCAAATACTTGCGGCTCGGCGTCTGCCTTGGCGTACTTTGTCGGCTCGGTGCCACTGATAAAGTATTCAAATCGTGAAGTGTGGTCATATTCGGTGGCCAGTAAGCCAGTTTCCCGGTCAATCCGTACTGAAACCACATCCTCGGGGATCATCAGGCTGTGCTCTTCAACGTCGGCTAGTGCGGTTTTCATATATTCTATCCATGCTGGTTGGGCTGTTCTGGCACCCGCCTCGGCACCTGCGGATACCCGACCTAAGGCGCGTGAAGGGTTATCAAATCCGACCCAAGTGGTAACCATTAATTCGCTGTTGAAACCTGAAAACCAAGTGTCTTTGGCATCATTGGTGGTGCCCGTTTTACCGGATAAATCTCTGCGTTTGAGTTTTTGCGCTCTGAATCCGGTGCCGTTCCAGCCGGTGTTTCTCGACCAGTTGCCGCCACCCCAAATGGTACTGGTCATGGCTTGGCTGATTAAAAAGGCGTTTTGGGTGCTGATCACTTTGGCGGCGGGGATCACCGGGGTGAAGACTTCGCTTTCGCCATTGCTGCCAGCCTCTGCACTATTATAATCACCACCGCTTTGGCGTTTTTGTGATGGTGAGTCGTTGAGTTCATGTTCACATTGTTCACAAGCGACCAATGGGTTGGCGAGGTAAATGACTTTGCCATCAGCGTCTTCGATACGGTCAATCAAATAAGGTTCAATTAAATAACCGCCATTGGCAAAAGTGGCGATACTGGAGGCGACTTGTAGCGGCGTTAATGAGGCTGAACCGAGTGCCAGTGAATCATTTTGCGGAATTTCGTCTCTAGGAATGCCAAACTTTTCGATATGATCCACCACATTGCTTAGTCCGACACTTTTGAGTAAGCGCACAGATACTACGTTTTTTGATTTAGCTAAAGCGACTCTGATACGGATTGGGCCATCGTATTGTGGTGGTGAATTTTTCGGTCGCCAAGCGACGCCAAGTTCTTTGTCCCATTGGTGAATTGGGGCGTCATTAATCAAGCTGGCGAGGGTGTGGCCATTACTCAAGGCGGCAGAATAAATCAGTGGTTTGATGTTTGAGCCGACCTGACGTTTTGCTTGAGTGGCGCGATTGTATTGGCTTAGCTCATAACTGTAGCCGCCGACAATCGATTGGATCGCACCATTTTGTGGTTTGATCGCGACCAGAGCGCCGCTGGGGGCGGGGACTTGTGATAGTCGATAGTCACCGTCTGGCATTTGTCTGACCCAAATGAGTGCGCCGTCATAAAAGATTTTATCGACGCTTTTGACTGGACGACCGACACGATTATCATTGATAAATGGTCGCGCCCATTTCAGGTTTTTCCACTTAAGGGTGACCATTGAGCCATTGTTTAACTGTACTGTGGCTGTTTTTTCGGCGATTGAAGTGACTACGGCGGGGGTCAGGCTATCGTAGGTTTTCAGCGTTTTTAGATGTTCATTGATTTGTGCTGTGGTCCACGCGTTAGGATTCGGTTTGACTGGTGCAGGAACTTCAGGTGCTGGAACTTGAGCGTCTAGCGATGTTTCAGCCGTTTTATCAGTGACTTCTTCTTCTGGCTCAGGCTGTTCCCACAAGTAAGTTTCTGGTCCGCGATAGCCATGGCGTTCATCGTAGGAATGCAGATTGTTAACCACAGCTGTTTGCGCGGCGAGCTGTAATTTGGCTGGCACTGTGGTGTAAACGTTGTAGCCGCCAGTGTAGGCGTCATCATAGTTGCGCAGCATTTCATCATTGACCAGTGAAGCCACATAGGGTGCTTTGGCTTCGATGTCGGCACCGTGTTTGAAGGCGGTGACGGGTTGGTTTTTGGCGTCTTCATAAGTGGCTTGATCAATATGTTTCATTGCCAGCATTCGACCGAGGACCACGGCACGGCGTTTTTTGGCGCGTTGTGGACGACTGATCGGATTCAAACTTGAAGGTGCTTTGGGTAAACCGGCAATGGTGGCCATTTCAGCTAGGGTCAAATCTTGGATATCTTTGCCGTAATAAACTCGGGCGGCGGCACCGACACCAAACGAGCGATGACCTAGGGCAATTTTGTTGAGATATAGTTCGAGGATTTCATCTTTGCTCAGCAGACTCTCAATGTGCAGGGCAATAAATAGTTCTTTGATTTTGCGGATGAAGGTTTTTTCTCGGGTCAAATAGAAGTTTCGGGCCAGCTGCATGGTGACGGTACTGGCACCTTGTTTCAGGCTGCCAGTGGTAGCAACGGCGATGATTGAGCGAAAAATACCAATAATATCAATGCCTGGATGATCATAAAAACGGCTGTCTTCGGTGTCTAAGAAGGCGTCGATTAAAGGTTGGGGCATTTCTGACAAGCGTAAGGGGATCCGTCGTTTCTCACCATATTGAGAGATTAACAAGCCTTCGGCGGTGTAAATCTTCATTGGTGTTTGCAGCCGAACATCTTTTAATGTGCCGACACTTGGTAGCTCATCGTAAATATAAGCATAAGTTGCTGCAACGGTAAGTGCACCGAGAATGATCAGGGCAAGCGTAATTTTTAGTAACTTGTTTAGGATAGCCACACAATCGCCTAAGAGTAAAATGGGTAAATGCCGATGGATAGCGGGCATTATACCGTGAATTAGATCAATTAAACCTTTTTATTCACAGTAAAAAGCACTAACCTTTACGAATAATTATAAAAAACAACTATGCTGCTGCCAAACTATGCTGAGTCGTTTATTTAAAAAACAAATTCCCATGATGGTTGGAATTGATATTGGTTCCCACTCGGTCAAAGCTGTTTTGTTGAGTCATCAACAAGATCGTTATCGGCTGGATGCCTTTGCCATTGAGCCAATGCCCAAAGGGTTACTGGCTGATCGGGAAATCCAAGACATTGAAGCCGTCGCCCGGGTTATTGCTAAAGTGCGCAAAAAAATCCCCAAACAGGCCGCTTATGCGGTGGCTGCGGTATCTGGTCAAACGGTGATCTCCAAAGTGATTTATATGGATGTCAATCTTAACGATGAAGAGCTGGCCGGCCAAATCGAAATAGAAGCCGACAGCCTTATTCCCTATCCTTTAAACGAAGTTAGTCTAGATTTTGAGAAACTCGAA
>CBDIDQ010000078.1:0-28601 GCA_965277695.1 Alteromonadaceae bacterium | reverse complement strand
TAAAAACGGTGAGGAAATCACCATTCTATCAAGCTCATTTCCTTATGCTATTGAAATTAATGCCACTTTTCACACCGGCAGTTTTGAGCCTGAATGTGATATTAAACAATATTCACGATTAGCGTTAATCGCATAAAAAGTATAAACAACATGAACTAAATATGAATATTAAGAACATCATCTATGAAAACTAACGAAGCATACCAACAATGGCTACCTTTAACAGACCTATCCGGTCAAGTAATTATTGAAGAAGTAACAGATACAGATGACGGTTTAGCGATTACAATAAGAGCCTATTTCGGTCCTGCTCCAAATGAAAGACGTGCAAAAATACTATTTGATGGGTATGGTGTTATCGAAATATGGATGAAGGCTATCGGATAAGAACATGGCGAAGAACTGGCGGTTTTCAAAACAGTTTATACCTCATTGACAATTCATTTTGGTTAAAATGGTTACACGAAGAGAGTCTTGGCTTCTATCAAGATTGTTGTATTACACACTACACGGTCATTACAATCACCGATTGTATTGATGTGCTATCAGAGTTTCCGCCAGAGGCGACATGGATAAAAGAACTTTAACAGGAAAATAAAATATTTCGACAATAGCTGGCGGAGTCTCCCTACCCTCGCACCACCCTATTTTGATTTCAAAACTAAACTTAAACCGAGCTAAAACCGATCGACCCGAAACGGCGTAATATCCACCTGATGAGGCAAACGAAACACTGCCTCGCTAATCAAATCGGCGGTCACTGCTGCTTGGGTTAATCCTAGGTGCTGGTGACCAAAAGCAAACAATACCCTGTCATGTTTTGGTGAGCGGCCAATCACCGGCAGTGAATCAGGCAACGACGGTCGATGGCCCATCCAGCTTTGCGCCTCACTGTTATCCACCTCAGGTAAAATTTCTCTGGCGTGCTGAAACAACACTTGGGCTCTGGCGTCATTTTCATCCGCCTCCAAACCCGCCAATTCAACCGTGCCAGCCAAACGCAACCCCTGCTCCATCGGTGTCATCACAAAAGACCGCTCATAAGAACTCACTGGACGGGTCAACGCCACTTTAGCCGCAGGCAACATCAGGTGATAACCCCTTTCGGTTTCCAGCGGTACCGAATGGCCCACCCCTTTGACCAATTGCTTCGACCAGGCACCACAGGCAATCACCACCTCTTTAGCCAAAATATCTTTACCTTTGGTTTTCAAACGAACTTGCGACGACTCACTGACATCAATCGACTGCACTTCGCTTTGGACAAATTCACCGCCATTGTCGGTAAAACTATCCGCCAGCGACGTCACCAAGCGATAAGGATTAATCGTGTGCGCGGTATCCGGATAAAACAGCCCACCGATGATGCTATCAGCCACGGCGGGCTCTAATTCACGCACTTCGTCGCCACTGAGTTGCCGCACATTCACCCCATGTTGACGGACAAATTCGGCATGTCGACGGTTTTTTTCTATCGCTGCGGTTGAGGTGTAAACCGTTAATGCCCCACGTTTGGTCATTAAATCGGTTAACCCGGTACGCTCAAGCAAGTGTTCAAAACGGCTGATCGACGGTCGGTTAAGTAATTTAAGCGCGTCAACTGTATCCCGGGTTTTATGCGGCATCGCCGCCCAAGCATAACGCATCAACCAAGGCAACAAACGGGGAAAATAACCCCATTTAATTGATAACGGTCCCAATGGATCGAGCAACATTTTTGGCACCTTTAATAAGGTTTCAAAATTGGCCAAAGGTAAAATAACATCACTGGCAAAATGCCCGGCATTGCCCTTCGAACACCCAGCTCCCGGGTCTTCACGGTCAATCAGCACTACCCGCTTACCTTCATGCTGTAACCTTTCGGCAATACTAGTGCCAATAATACCTGCGCCAATCACGGCGACATCTACAATCATTCTGCCCACAGGCTTGCTCCTCTGTTTTGTTCTAAACTATTAAAACGCTATTTTTTGCTTTTGACCTTCTCCGTACCTCCGTGTCTCCGTGGTAAAAATGCCTTTGCTTGTAAGGAACAAAGCGCTCCAGATGACCTGAAAAGTCCATCGACCTGCATAACGGTAGTGCCAATGCCATCCCTAAGTCAACTGCCACCAAACGGATCATCAATCGCATAAGACGGCTCGGTAAACCACTTCGGTCCCTGTTCAGTCATATAAAAGTGATCTTCTAAACGAATACCAAATTCACCGGGCAATACCAGCATTGGTTCATTACTAAAACACATACCCGCTGCCAACGGTGTGCGGTCATTTTTCACCAAATACGGCCATTCGTGAATATCCAAACCAATGCCATGACCGGTGCGATGAGGCAAACCCGGCACCTGATAATCCGGTCCCATGCCCTGCTGTGCCAAATAACTGCGAGCAGCCGTGTCAACATCACCACAAGGCACACCGATTTGCGCTTTAGCAAAAGCTTGGGCCTGAGCTTCTTTTTCAATCGCCCACATTTTGCGCTGGTATTCACTGGCCTCGCCATAAACATAACTGCGGGTGATATCCGAGTTATAACCTTCGAGCTGACAACCCGTATCAATCAGCACCATATCATTTAACGCCAAGGGATTCGCTGTTTTAACGCCATGAGGGAAAGAAGAGTCTTCGCCAAATAACACAATACAAAAATACGAACGACTAGCACCGACCTTTTGATGCGCCCGATTAATAAAATCAGTAACTTCTTCGGTGGTAATGCCGACATACAGAATCTTCGCCACTGCTTTATGTACTGCCAGTGTCATATCTTTCGCCCGCTGTAACAAAGCCAGTTCATTGGCTGATTTGATCATCCGACAACCTGCCGTGACGGCTTTGGCACTGACATATTCGAAATCTGCGCCAGTTTCGCGCAGGCCGTCAAAAACAAAAAAGGACGCCGATTCGTCAATACCAACCTGACCAGAGGTGATGCCCATCTCAGCTAATGTAGCGATCACCTTTTGATAAGGCGATTGATCTTCATGCCAACCGCACACCTCACCAGTTATTTGCATAAAACCTTTTAAGGTATCAATTTCAAAATGCGGCGCGATATATCTCAACTCACCATTGGCCGGTAAAATCGCCCCCACCAAACGTTCACTAGAAAACCACCGAGTGCCAGTGAAATAATACAAATTGGTACCGGCATTCAAATAAACCGCTGCCAATCCAGTTTCACGCATCAAGGCTTGTGCCCGTTCAATCCGCTGTTGGTACTCAGCCATACCAATTGGCTGTACATCTGCGGTCATATTGCTTAAAGTGGCCAGCATATCTTGCTCAGTGGCACCACCTATACCGACACCTATATTTGCTTTAGTCATGTTTTTTCTCTTTTAAATTGAATTGCCTTTTCACCGCCGTTTCATTGCCATTATTAACGAGGGCAGCAAATTATTTTACTATTATGATCAATTATGACTTGATTGTATACAATAACATGTTATTATTTACCCCAAGCTGCATCACTGCACCGCAGTATGCAATCAGGTTCACGTTTTTCACAGCTATTTTTGACAGCTATTTTTGACAAGCAAAAGAGGATTCAAACATGAAAATTAATTGGCAAGGGGTTTATCCTGCGGTTACAACTCAATTCAATCAGGATTTCTCAATCAATCATGCGGAAAACGCAAAGATGCTTGAGCAATTAATTTCAGAAGGCGTTCATGGCATTATCGTTTGTGGCACAGTGGGTGAAAACTGTTCACTCAGTGCTGACGAAAAACGCGATGTGATGCGTAACGCCGTTGAAACTGTTGGCGGTCGTATCCCAGTACTTTCGGGCGTTGCAGAGACCACCACGGCACTGGCGGTACAATACGCCAAAGATGCTGAAACCATCGGCATCGACGGTTTGATGGTATTACCTGGCATGGTTTACCGCTCAACCGAAGAAGAAGCCATTAACCACTATCAGCAAGTCGCTCGTGGCACCGGTTTACCTATCATGATTTACAACAACCCAGTCACTTATGGGGTTGACGTAACGATTGAAGGCATGAGAACACTGGCACAAGAAGCCAATATCGTCTCTGTTAAAGAAGCCACCGAAGATACTCGTCGTATCAGCGAACTATTCCGTGAATTCGGCGACCGTTTTGTGGTTTTCGGTGGGGTTGATGATATCGCCCTTGAAAGCTTGATGTTAGGTGCTACCGGTTGGATCTCCGGTCTGACTAACGTCTTCCCTAAGCAATCGGTCGCTATCTATAATCTGGCTAAAGAAGGTCGATATGCTGAGGCATTGGCAATTTGGCGTTGGTTTATGCCATTATTGCGACTAGACACCATTCCTACTTTGGTGCAATGTATCAAATTAACCGAACAGTTGGCTGGTCGTGGCTCAGAAAGAGTCCGTGCCCCAAGATTGCCATTAAGCGGCGAGCAACGCGAATATGTTGAACGCATCTACCGCGAAGCCGTTGAAACACAGCCAACAGTGTAATTAATCACCTGAAAAACGACAATGAATTCTCGTCTACGTCGCATCAACGCTGCCGTAGACGAGGTTTCAACCTCGTTAATGTTGAGAGAGAATCACTCCTTACAGGGAATAAACCATGACAAAGCAAAAAATACTTATTGGTGGCAGCTGGTCAGCAGCCAATGCGGTCAGCCAGTTTCAGCCATCCAACCCCACCACCGGCGAAACCTTAACTGAAAGTTATCCGGTTTCTGACTGGTCAGATTGCGATGCTGCACTGAGTGCCGCCGCCACCGCGTTTGAACAAATGCAAACTTTGCCTCGTGCTACCATGGCCGAGTTTTTAGAAAATTACGCCCAGCGCATCGAACAAAACAGCTCGTCATTAGTCGAAATGGCTCACCTTGAAACCGGTTTGCCCGCTTCACCTCGACTGGCTGATATTGAAATTCCCCGTACCATTGGACAATTACGCCAAGCCGCTAAAGCCGCTCGCGAATCTAGCTGGACGACGCCAACTATCGACAGCCAAAACAACATCCGCTCTATGCTGCAAGCCATCGGACCAGTGGCTGTATTTGGACCAAACAACTTTCCTTTTGCCTTTGGTAGTGTCTCTGGTGGCGATTTTGCCGCAGCGATTGCCGCTGGTAATCCGGTTATCGCCAAAGCCCATCCAGCACATCCTGGCACCACCCGTTTATTGGCTGAACTGGCTCATGCTGCCGCCAAAGACAGCGGTTTGCCTGATGCTACCGTGCAACTGATTTATTCAATGTCTCATGAAGCTGGGCGCAAAATGGTCAGCGATCCGCGTATTGCTGCCACTGGTTTTACCGGTTCAAGACCTGCCGGCTTGGCCCTGAAAAAAGCTGCCGATGACGCAGGCAAACTGATTTATCTCGAATTATCCAGCGTCAACCCTGTGGTGGTTTTAGACGGCGCGATAAAAGAAAACGGTACGGGCATTGCTGATGAATTCAGCGCCAGTTGTTTGATGGCAGCAGGTCAATTGTGTACCAAACCAGGCTTATTGGTGGTACCAGCCGGCCCTACTGGCGATCACTTTGTTAAAATAGTCGGTGAAAAATTCACCAGCGGACCTGTCGGCACTTTATTGGCTGCCAATTCAGCCGAACACTTGTCCTCGACTTCTGAGCAATTAATTAATGCCGGTGCCAGCTTATTAACGCCAGCAGGCGAAAAAAGCGACGCACGTTTCTGTCACGCCAATATTTTGTTGAGTGTCAGCGGTGAGCAATTTATTGCCGACAGTGCTAACTTGCAACAAGAAATGTTTGGTAATGCATCACTGATTATTCGCAGTGAATCAACCGCACAAACCGCACAAATTCTCAGTGCTTTAGAAGGCAACCTGACCGGTTGTATCTATTCACGCAGCGATGGCAGTGACGATGCCGATTATGATGTGATTGAGCCTGTATTACGGCAAAAAGTAGGTCGAGTGATCAACGATAAAATGCCAACCGGTGTGGCTGTATCCGCTGCAATGAACCATGGCGGTCCTTTCCCTTCAAGTGGTCATCCGGGTTTCACTGCCGTGGGTTTGCCCGCAGCGGTTAAACGTTTTGGTGCCTTGAAGTGTTTTGATAATGTGCGTCAACACCGTTTGCCAACCGAGCTGCAAGACGCCAATCCTGATGGTGAAACTTGGCGATTAATTGATGGGCAGTGGAGCACCGCCAACCTTTAAGGCTTAGCCAAATTAATAATTAATTAATTTAAAGAGCAGAGGTAAAAACATGAATCAAACAATGCGTATTATTGATTCTCATACCGGTGGCGAGCCGACACGCACGATTGTCAGTGGCGGTCCTGATCTTGGACTGGGCAGCATGGCTGAGCGGCTTGAGGTTTTTACCGAGGACTTCGATCATATTCGTACCGCCTTAATTCACGAACCTCGTGGTGCTGACGTTATGGTCGGTGCCGTGTTGTGTGAGCCTGTTGACCCGAACAATACCGCCGGGGTTATTTTCTTTAATAACGCCGGATTTCTTGGCATGTGTGGTCACGGCACCATCGGGCTGGCGGTCACCTTGTACCATTTGGGTAAGATTGACCTTGGCATCCACCGGATTGAAACCCCGGTGGGCGTGGTTGAAGTTAACCTGTTATCGTCCAGCAAAGCCACCATTGAAAACGTACCGAGCTACCGATACGCCAAAGATGTCAGCGTTGACGTAGCAGGTGTAGGTTGCGTGGTTGGTGATATTGCTTGGGGGGGGAACTGGTTTTTCTTGGTCAAAGATCATGGTCAATCGCTGACACTTGATAACACCGAGCAACTGCTAGATTATACTTGGCGGGTGAAAAATGCGCTGGACCAACAGCAAATAACCGGCAAAGATAATCAGCCCGTCGACCATATTGAACTATTTGGTCAACCCACCGATACCGCTATCGCTGATAGTCAAAACTTTGTGTTATGTCCGGGCAGACAGTACGACCGCTCACCTTGCGGCACTGGCACCTCGGCAAAGCTGGCGTGTTTAGTGGCTGATGAGCGATTGCAGCCGGGCCAAATCTGGCGGCAACAGAGTATTATCGGCAGTATTTTTCAAGGCGGTGTGCGAATTGAAAATGAGCAAATCATCCCCCGAATCACCGGTGAGGCGTTTGTCACGCTCGATTCTCGGGTGTTTATTCATCCCAATGATATTTTTGGCCATGGCTTTGGCTAGCAAAACCCGCCACCGGGCATAAATCGCGAGCTGGAGCTCGCTCCTACCCGCGAATTATGTGCATAAACTGAATACATTAATAATTTGTCTAGGCAGTGCTTTTAATTTTGATTAAACTAAGCGCCAATGTGTAATCCCAAACAAAATGAAAGTTAAAGCCTGTGGCAATGAAAAAACACCAAGAATTATTAATTGCATTAAGAAAAGTGATCAGGGCGATCGATTTACATTCAAAGCAACTGAGTAAGACCTCTGGCTTAACTAGCCCACAGTTATTAATTCTGCTCGAAATAGACAAAGTTGCTGGGGTGAATTCAAGCCAAGTCGCAAAAAGTGTTAATTTAAGTCCAGCTACCGTTACCAATATTATTGACCGATTAGAAAATAAAAATCTAGTTTCACGGGTGCGCGACACCCATGACAAACGCAAGGTCGGGCTCTATTTAACCGAAAATGGCAAAGCTATTTTGCTCAAGGCTCCACAAGCACTGCAAGAGCATTTCATTGCCAACTTTTCTAACCTAGCCCAATGGGAACAATCACAACTGCTATCCTCAGTTGAACGGCTCGCAGATATGATGGATGCTAATGAAATAGATGCCGCACCATTATTAGAACTCAATACCATAAGCGCCAGCAGTATTATTAAAGCTGACACGCCAAAGAGTTAACGCTGAAGGTGTAAAAAGTGCATATGCTTATGGTATTGGTCGATAATATCATTGATCACCGCTGTTTTTGACCAACCCATAATGTCATAGTCTTGACCACCTTCAACCAAGTGAACCTCTGCCCGATAGTAACTTTGCTCATCGTCATCGGCTTCAACGGCAAAATCCGGTTGTGAATATTTTCGCGCAAATACTCGATAAACAAACTCTTGCGCTTCACCATGGGCAACAATTAAGCGCAGCCCATCTTGATGTGAGATCTCGACACTAATTTGATTTTTCTCTAACTCTTTGGCAAATAAATTCAATGCTGGTTCGACTGTTTGACTGATGAATTGATTGACATTATTCTTGTTTGGAAAATCCACAATGTTCTTTAGGCGCATTTGCCAACTATCATTATCATCACTGCTTGAATAAGGAATGGCCGTTATCAGCTGGCTTTCTTGCTTAAACGCTTCCACTCTTAACGCTTTAATCAAACCAACAATCGCCAGTATTAACACCATAGCAAAAGGCAAGGCACTGGCAATCGTCATGGTTTGTAGCGCATTAAGCCCACCTGCCAACAACAATATTGACGCCACCACCCCAATACCTACCGCCCAATAAACACGCTGCCATAACGGGGTTTCATTGCTGCCGTGTGAACACAGCATATCAACCACCATCGCGCCAGAGTCGCACGAAGTGACAAAAAAGATCACAATCATTAACACGCTAAGAAAAGAAAGTACTGAGGTGAGCGGGAAGTTTTCAAGAAAAACAAACAACGCCACTGACGAGTTTTGACTGACCATATCGCCTAAAGCCGCGACCCCTTGGTTATGCACCAAATCAATCGCACTATTACCAAAAATAGCCATCCACAGTAAGGTAAATAACGAGGGTATCAACATCACCCCTAATATGAACTCACTAATGGTGCGACCACGAGAAATTCGGGCAATAAACAAACCAACAAAAGGTGCCCATGCTAGCCACCAACCCCAATAAAAGATGGTCCAGCCGCCGATCCAATTGGTTTTCTTATAAGCAAATAAATTAAAGGTGTTATGGACAATATCAGCAAAATAATCGCCCATATTTTGCAAATAGGCTTTCAATAAAAACACCGTTGGGCCAAGTACCAAAACCAATACTAACAAACCAACAGCCAAAATCATATTGGCCTCAGAGAGTCTTCTAATCCCCTTATCCAAGCCCGTCGCCACGGAAATAACGGCCAGTGCAGTGATCGCACACATAATGATGATTTGATTGATGGTAGAAATATCAATATCAAACAAATAACCAAACCCGGCATTAACTTGTGAAGCACCTAAACCCAGTGAGGTGGCCACCCCAAAAACTGTACTGACAACCGCGAAAATATCGACTAAATGGCCTGGCCATTGGTATATTTTTTCGCCAATCAAGGGATATAAAGCAGAGCGTAATGTCAGCGGCAAATTATGGCGATAACTAAAATAGGCTAATACTAAACCAACAACGGTATATATCGCCCAAGCATGTAACCCCCAGTGGAAAAAAGTCATTTTCATCGCTTCTTGAACCGCCGCAACTGTGCCTTTTTCTGCCGTAGGTGGGGATAAATAATGCATCAATGGCTCGGCCACACCAAAGAACATTAAACCTATCCCCATACCCGCAGCAAACAACATCGAAAGCCAAGTGCCTAATGAATAATCCGGGGTGGAATGATCAGGCCCTAAACGAATACTACCGTAGCGAGAGAAACCTAAGAAAATCACAAAAAAGAAGATAAATGCCATGGTCAACACATAAAACCAACTACCATTGTCAACGATACCTGCCTGAATAAAGGTAAACGCAGCTTGTGCTTGTTTCGGCAATACTGCGGTATAAAGTAAAAGTGCAATAATAATTGATGAGGCACTGACAAATACCTTTTTATTTAATTGACTGTTGACGGATGAAGTCAAACTATTCCCCTAAATTTAATTTGAGTTGATATTATATCTGATTAAACCCCGCTGTAAACAATAGTGTATACAACATAGATATTTAGTAAGTTAGCTGATTGGAAAATAATAGATAATCAAACAATAAGATTAATCAATGTATAAGTTGTTGTTCTTTCTATTAATTATTATTTATTCATGGTCAATTATGCATTTTTAGAAGCCTTATCAGTTATAATTGGCTTTATTTTGAATAACGCCATAATTGCTGTTAGACTATAATAAAAGCTAAAACTAGTTAGCATTCTAATCATATCAATTCAAAAGATAATCGAAAGTCCAAGGGATAATCAAAATGAAATTCACTAAGCTGCATTGTGCTGTGTTAACAGCCATAGGAGCATCAGGCACCCTCTATGCTGAGGAAGCAAAAAAGCCAGAAAAAGCCAAAGTAGAAACAATCCAAGTCACCGCCACTAAACGTACTGAATCCATTCAAGAAGTGCCCGTTACTGTTACCGCATTAACCGGTGATAGCTTAGAAATACTGGGGATTTCTAATTTTGGTGAGTATGTCGAGTTCTTACCCAACGTAGTTTTTCAGGGCACCGGTCCCGGGCAAAATGAAATCTATATTCGCGGCGCGGCAACCACCCAAACCAGTATTGCGGTATCATCGGTGCAAGCCTTACAACCCTCTGTGGCCTTTTATTTAGACGAACAACCGGTATCCATGCAAGGGCGTAATTTAGATATTTACGCCACCGATGTTGAGCGTGTAGAGGTATTGCCTGGGCCACAAGGCACACTTTTTGGTGCCAGCTCTCAGTCGGGTACGGTACGGTTAATCACTAACAAGCCGACCCATGATGGTTTTGCTGGCGGCTTTGATGCCAGCACCAGCACCACCAAAGGTGGCGATATGAGTAACTCTGTTGAAGCCTATTTTAATATGTCTTTAGCTGAGTCACTGGCAGTACGCGTTGCCGTCTACAATGACCACCAAGGTGGCTGGATAGACAATATCCTCAATGTGCCGGGTCAAGGCGGTTATCAGGGCAGTGCCGTGGTCATCAGCCGGGTATCGGGTGGGGTCTTAACCAATCCCGAAAACGTCCCCGTAACAGCACCAAAAAATGATACCTTAGTCGAAGATGACTTTAACACCGCCAACTACGCCGGTGCCCGTTTTGGCTTATCGTATTTAATCAATGATGATTGGGAGCTATTGGTTCAACATACCGAACAGACGCTTGATACCGAAGGGGTATTTGCTTATGACCCCAACCTTGCGGGAGAGTCATCCACCAACCGTTTTGTACCAGAGGGTAATGACGATGATTTTGGCTTAACCACATGGACATTAGAAGGTCGGCTTGAACATCTTGATGTGGTTTATACCGGTGGTTATCTCGACAGAGATATAGATTCAACCATTGATTACACCGGCTATACCAATGGTGGTTCATTTGCCGCCTATTACGCCTGTAACTATGCCGGAACCCCTGAAACACAAGAATGTGTTGACCCAACCAAGTTTTATAAAGAACAAACCAATACTTCGCGCATCACCCATGAGTTACGGCTAAATACCTCGCCTGAAAACCGCTGGCGTGTCACTGCCGGGGTTTTTTATGATTCTCAAGAAGTCGAATCAGTTGGCCAGTTTCAATTAGGCAATACAGATTTACCTTTCTTTTCTGATTTGCAAAGAACCCTAGCTGGTAGTGAAGGCGTGAACAGTGATGGTGGACCTTTCTCTTCAGAAGTTAGCTTTGTTAATGATATCACCCACACCATTGATCAGATCGCCGTCTTCGGTCAGTTAGAGTTTGATATCACCGATACCGTCACCGCCGGTTTTGGTGCTCGCTGGTATGAAATTGATGACAAATTTAAAGGGGCCACCACCACGGTTGACGTTAGTGGTAGGCTACGAGCCTTTGGTGATGGCAGTGTTGAAGCCTTAACCGAGTTTTTTGGTGCAGAAGAAGCCGCCGCCATTCAAGCTGCTATCGCCAGTGGTCAGTTAGAAACCAACTTGCTTGATGATAGTGGCACGTTAACCGTCGATGACACGATCGTCAAAGCATCGATTGATTGGAAAGTGTCAGACGAAATGATGCTATTTGCTTCATACTCCGAAGGGTTTAGGCCGCCGGTAACCAACCGGGTCGGTGGCGGTTCAGCGAAAAACCAAGAAGGAGCCTTTGATGGTTTTCGCATTCCGGTGTACTCAACCACCGATAGTTTAGATAACATTGAGCTTGGCTTTAAATCCACCTTGTTTGATCAAACCTTACGCTTCAATGCCACTGCCTATTATTCAGAAATATCTGACTTGCAAACCTCACGCTTTGACCCCACCAATATCAGTTTCTTGGTGTTTACTGATAACGTTGGTGACGCTGAAATTAAGGGCATCGATGGTGACTTTACTTGGGTCGCCAGTGATAACTGGGTGATCTCCGGTGCCTTTAGCTTGATTGATACAGAGCTAACCTCTGTTAATGACGAGCTAATAGGTATTGCTCCGGCTGTGGGCAGTGAACTGCCTTATTCAGCTGAGTTTTCAGGTAATTTACAGGCGCAATATTTCTTCCCTATCGTTAACGATATCACCGGTTATATTAACGCCTCAGTCAGTTACACCGGAGACCGACTGGCGAGTATGACCATGGATGCTTATGTGCTAGAAGATGCCACTAATTTAATTTATGGCACTGGTTCCGGGTTAAACATTGAAAGAGAAGCCGAGATTTACTCAGGCGTCAATTATCAAGACAGTAATGGCCAAACCTTTGCCGGTGGTCGTTATGTGCAAGATAGTTACGCGGTGGCCAATTTAAGCTTTGGTATCACTAACGACGAATGGAAAGTGGAGCTATTTATCGACAACTTAACCGATAAATCGGCAATATTATATATTGATACCCAACAGTTTACCCCAAAAGTGGTGAGCAATAGACCTCGTACTATTGGTTTGAGAGTGTCCTATGACTTTTATTAATAAGCCATAACTTTTTGTAGGAGGGCCGTCCCGGCGCGATTGTTGACGAAGGCAACACTGCTGTGTCTTTGACACAGATCGCGGCGAGGACGCCCCTCCTACATACATGACGCAATATGATCAGAACCTTCATTTAACCTGGAGCCAAGTCGTTGGAACAAATCCCCCCGGCCGCAATTGAGACACAATTAAAATCAATTCAACAATTGATCCAAACAGCAAAGTTCAATGAGGCCATTAATCAAAGCACACAGCTACTCGAACAAACTAGCGATAAGCAAAATCAAATTGAACTACAGTATTTAATCGCCGTTGCCCAGCGTTATGCCAAAATGTTGCCCCAAGCATTAGCCAGTATTAAGGTATTACTTGAACTTGATCAAACACACAGCCGGGCGAATCAAGAACAAGGTTTTATTTACCTTGCATTACATCAGCCAGCACAAGCTCAAGTTGCATTTGAACAGGCGCTAAAACTCAACTCCAGCTTAGTGGCTAGCTGGCAAGCGTTAATTGCAATCTATCGCGATAACCAGCAACCAGAGGCGCTGCAAAACGCTGCCAATCAATTGGCTAGGCTGAAAAAATTACCACCCGCCCTACTCGCCGTAACTGAGTTAATGCAGCAAGGAAAATTATTAAAAGCCGAGCAAATCTGCCGACATTTTTTGCAAAACAATAAACGCCATATTGATGGCATGTGTTTGCTTGCTGAAATCGGCATAGAGTTGAAAATTTATGATGATGCTGAATTTTTACTCGCCAGCGCCCTTGAGTTAGCCCCTGAGCATATTCAGGCTCGCGCTCAATATCTCAACCTACTGATTCGCTTAGGCAAATACAAAGCCGCAGCGCAGCAAGTTGCAAAGTTGCTCGAACAACAACCTGACAACCTCAGTTTTAAAGTAGCCAAAGCCAATGTTTTAACGGGATTAGGAGAAATCGCGCAAGCCATTACCCTATTTGACCAAGCCATAGCACAAGCGACAACGCAAAACACCAAACAGGATCAGTCCATTGCAGGCTTTCAGTTACAGCTAGGTCATGCCCTTAAAGCTAAAGGTGACATCGCCAAAGCGGTTGCTGCTTACCAAAAAGCCTATCAATTAAAGCCCAGTTACGGTGATGCTTTTTGGAGTTTGGCCAATACCAAAACCTATCGTTTTAGCGCAGACGAAATTGCGCAAATGCAGGCACAACAAGGGCGTGAAGACATTGCGCTAGTTGATCAAATTCAGCTGCATTTTGCTATCGGTAAAGCTTTTGAAGACAGGCAAGCATACAACCAAGCCTTTGACGCTTACCAACAAGGCAATCAGTTACAGCGTACTCATAGTGGTTTCGACATTGCTAAAATCGAACAACAAGTCGCCGAGCAAATAAAATACTGCTCTGCCGCATTATTTGCCCAGCGTGGCGATTTAGGACTCAACCTACCCGATCCGATCTTTATTGTTGGTTTGCCACGGGCAGGCTCTACCTTACTTGAACAAATACTGGCCTCGCACAGTCAAGTTGACGGTACCATGGAGTTGCACAATATTTTAGGTTTGGCTTCACGGTTACGCGGTCGCAACCATAACCCAAGCCAAAACCAAAACGATAAAGAAAACCAATATCCGAAAAATCTAAACACCATTAATCCAGATTATTTTAAACGCTTTGGCCAACAGTTTATTGATGAAACTCGGGTCTATCGCGAGCAAGCGCCATTATTTATCGATAAAATGCCAAACAATTTTCTCCACATCGGACTGATCCGTTTAATCTTACCCAATGCCAAAATTATTGATGCCAGACGAGCACCTATGGCGTGTTGCTTTAGCGGTTTTAAGCAGTTGTTCGCCGAAGGGCAAGACTTCAGCTACGACCTTGATGATATTGGCCGTTATTACCAAGCATATCTACAATTAATGGCCCATTGGCATGAGGTATTACCCGATTTTGTCTTAACCGTGAACCATGAAGATGTAGTTGATGACCTAGAGAAGCAGGTGCGCAGAATGCTTGATTTTTGTGGTTTAGAATTTGAACAATCTTGTGTTGATTTTCATAAAACCCAACGTACGATTAAAACCCCCAGTTCTGAGCAAGTGCGCCAACCGATTTATAAAAGTGCCACCGAGCAATGGCGGCATTTTGAAGCGCATTTAGCGCCATTGAAAAGAGTGTTAGCTAAAACAAACGATGATCGATAAACTCAGCAACCTGATGGAAAGTCTCTCGCAGTGTGCTGATAGCTGAGTTTTCACACAGCAAACACAGCTGATTGATGGGTATTTTAAACGGCGCTATTGCTTTTTCTAACGCATCAAATACCGCTTCTCCTTTGAGTGGATCAGCCGCATGACTGACCACCATTTCAAACGGTTTATGGTAATGAGTGTTTTGGTGCAGACTGGCGAGCAGTTCAGCACACGCTTCAAGTGCGCCAGAGGCTGATAGCGTCACCACCACAATATTGGCATGATCAGCAACACCAGTAGTAATAGGATTAGAGCCAGCAGGACAGTCAATAATCAGCATATCAGCCTGATCGATCCTCTCAGTGCTGATGTGGGTATCAATCGCATTGATTAACAAGGCGTTTTTACCAAGCTGTTGAAAGGCAAAAACGATTTCAGTCGAAAAGTTCAGCTTACCCACCTCATCAAAGGCAGTCATCACCGCAACCATCGGCACTTTATCCGATACCGCCTGCAACACTTGCCTGATCGGCGCAGTCTTTTTCAATAGCGGTTGTGGTGATTGGGTTTCTTCACTGGGTGTTTGAGTACCATTGCCTGTCATTTTATTTATCTTTTGCGCGTTCAGAGGATTGCATCTGTAGGGATTATAGATGATCCCCATCTAAACCGCTCAGAAAACCATCAATTACCGTTTTTTCACTGAAACAACGGCCAATAAAAGTAGCTAAAAAAAATGGGCTGGCTATAATATCGCTGAAAATAATACCGCTAAAAACACAATTACTAAAAGCACCACTAACAATAATAAAGGCTCTACACCATGTTAGCACTGACCAGCAATGGAGTGGCATCTTTACAGAAACAACAAGCTGCCCGCTTTGAAAAAGAAATTGCTCAATTATTACAGCAAAACCTACCCCATCACTACAATCAACTCAGTGAGTCTGAAGCTGAGCATTTTGTTGCCCAAACGCTTAAAAAAGCCCAAGCCAAAAACCTCACTGACAAACAAAGTATCGGCAAATATATCACCCTGACACTCGTTCATGGCAACAACCTTGAAGATAATCCCAGCCTGCCACAAGGACAGCTATTAAAACAACCAGTGCTAACAGACTCGACAATCAATCAGGTTTATCACTCGGCAACTGAACAATTAAGCACGATACAATCAGCCGTCACACCACCATACCAGCACATAAACGATAGTAATGCCTTGCAAACCATGGAAAAAGATATCGCTTTGATGGGCGACGGATCCATTGACCAAGTAATCATGTACTGCCCGCTTGAGCCACAAAACGATGACGAAACAACCGTCAGCCATTTTATTGAACTGGAATACCGCTATCAAGACGATGAACCAGTGCAACATGCCCCCTATTGGCTGACCACCAGCAGTGGTGCCAAATTTGAAGGCCGCCTCAATAATGAAGGCAAAATCAGGCTAGAAAACATGCCAAAGGGTAGCTTTACCGTCAGTTTTGGTGAAGACAGCCGTGATTATGAACCACTGAATAACACCACAGTCAATCCGTTGTTGGGTAAAATATCTCCACAACAAGCCGTTGCAATGGTCGACAGTGGAGATCGGGCGTTATTAGATCAAGCCATCACTACCGCCGCCAACGCCGGGGCTGGTGTGGGCGATTGGATTTGGGGCACTTTACAAGGTGATTTCAATGAAGATCCCACCACCGCGCAAATTGTCGTCGGCACAGTGATCTCAATGCTGCCAGTGGTTGATCAAATCATGGACGCCAGGGATTTGGTTGCCAATATCATGATATTGACTGACGATGATGACGCCAATGATACTAATGGTTGGATAGCCCTGAGTCTCACCGCAATAGGTTTGGTGCCAATACTGGGCTCCGCCCTTAAAGGGGTGTTAAAAATACTGATCAAAAAAGTCGGTGCCACACTTGATGCCGCTTTTGCCGTACTGAGAAAACTGGGCAAAGGAGATCCTGAACAATTTTTACGGCGTATTGACTGGGCGGATTTAACTAATACAGCCACCAAAGCGGCTAAAGAACAACTCAATACCATCAAAGCCGTACTCGACGCTATTAGCAACAGCCAAGTGGTCAACTGGACATTGAACAGCAAAATGGTTGATTCAATTAAACAGATGACTGATAAACTCGCTGCTTTTGAAAAACGCATGGATCAGGGTATTAGCGACGGCATAAAAGCGCTGCAAACCCGGGTAAATGACGCATTAAGCAGCAAGGCTAGGAAAAACACCAATCAAGGCATCACCGACCAGTCAGCCAAAACCCGAACCATCGAAAAAGATCGCCCAACCAAAGGGTATATCATCAAACCCGATGTTAACCTGAAAAACCATTACAAAGAAGTTGAAGTATACGAACAAAAATATCGTACCAAGCTACGAGAATCTATCGAAAATAATGATTCTGCCCGACGTCAGGGTAGCTTTAAAGGTAAAATTACCGAAGCCAAGGGTGAGCGTGGGGCGGCAATGTTCATGGAGAAAAACTTCGCCACACCGCCACCACCCGCTGAAATGGTGCTGGGCTTTGGTCCCGGTCGAGGTTTTGATCAGGTTTGGCTCAAGCGTGACAGTCAGAACAATATCAGCGAATACTTTATTGTTGAAGCCAAAGGTCCTGGAGCCAAGCTATCAAAAGGCGCTGATAAAGGCGATCAAATGACCAACAAATGGATAAACAACTCACTCAAAGAGATGGACAAGAGTAAAATCGCCGGGCGTGCTGAGCTGTCAGAGGAATTATTCGATGCGATAGAAAGGGGAGACCCGAAAGTAAATAAATTAGTAATTGAAGCCATTAACGATAATGGTCAAATTACTGGTGGTATATTAAAACCCTTACCAGTGGAATAAAAGTGACCATGCTACAACTAAACAAACATCAAATTAATACCGAACGCCTGTTCAAAAAAGCACCAATAGTATTGGAAATAAGACTGGCGCATTTCAATGATCCAGATATCGATCAACAAACCAAAAAAGATGCTGTATTTGTCCTCGCGAGTAAATACACCGAATTGGCCTACGCCAACTACGCACTGGAAAACTATAATGAAGTCAAACCTGACTTAATCAAGGCCGCGCCTTTTTGCTTTTTACTCGGCTTCGATCCACAACTTAAAACAGCCAATAATGGCTGGACTATCCAGCAAGACCTGAACAGAGTCATTTTATTTGGCGATGACGAACTGCTCAAACAATTATCCACAGCGACAATCCGTTTAAGCAGTATCAGCTATCATGCCATGTTGCTTTATATTCAACTACTTAAGCAGTTTGCCTGTACCAAGTCTGTCGCTACCGCAGAGCTTGATCAGGCCATCAATGAAGCCCAAAACACCAAAGACAAAGATGTGTTGCAGTATATCCTGCCATTGCTACAAGCCATACAGGCATTAACTCAAGCCAATCAAAACCAATGGCAGTCAAGTATTGATAAGGCCATTAAATGGCATACTGATGAATGCAAATTTGGTGAGTTAGCCGATATGGAAGAAGGTTATATGTGCTTGAATGCCCTGACTATGGCCAAGCTCGGGAAACAACTGCATGGCTGGCAATGCAGCACTGAATCGCTTTATTTACCGTTATTTTTAATCGACTAGCCGCATAAAAAGGACCTAACAACATGAGCGCTTTAATTCATCTGTATTTAATCGACGAAAGCCATTACCCAACACAGCTGCACGGTAACGATGAAAGCAAATATCAAACCTTGCTACAGATCACCCATGCCAATGCCATTCGCTGGCAGACTATTGAACTGAATATGCGAGGGTTTATCCCGGCAATAGAAGCTTGGGATAGTGTCGCAGGCGATGCACATCTGTTGCCCGCTTGTAGTTTCAATTATTATCCAAACAAAGTATTGCCACCGGATGCTGATATCAGTGGCAGTTTTGGCTTTTTTCCGGCGGCGATGGTGGCCGATTTATTTAGTGTGATGGAACAAAACTATGAATTTGACATGGCGTCACCAGCAGGCGCAGCGATTATCGCCGCCGTCACCCAACGCGCTGGTGAACTCAGCTTAGATGCCTATGAACTAGTCAGAGACCGTTACTTTGTCACTTTCAGAGATGCCGCCGAGAAAAACCAGGCCGTTGTGGTGTTAATAGAACAATAACGAGGTTGAAACCTCGTCTACGGCAAAGTAGATGCGCCGTAGACGCGAATTCACCGAAGTGTCGGACCATCGCGATTTTCAGCTAAGCCCGACGCTTCCTGAACGCATACATTCCCGCACCCGCCAAGGTTTTAAAGAAAGTGCCCCACTCGCTCATTTTCGGATTGGGCTGCTTTCTTTTGGCCATTCTCGCCAGTTGAAATTCGTACCAAGTGATATCGAGCATCGCCATTTTATCAACCGCTCTGACACCGGTTGTCAGGGTTCTTAACTTGATACTGTGATCGCCATCGGCCATCAGTTTATTTGGCAAATAAGGGTCGACAGCCAAGGGACGAGCAAGACCAATCAGATCTGTTGCGCCGCTTCGCAATGCGGTTGTCATGCCATCTGCCGAACGGAAACCACCGGTGACCACAATGGGTGTATCAACTAGCGCACGTACTTTTTCAGCATAAGCGAGAAAGTAAGCCTCACGACTTTGTGTAGTCGGCTTCATTTTATGACCAATCATCGAAGGACTTTCATAGGTGCCGCCGGATATTTCAATCAGGTCAATACCCGCAGTGGCCAGCGCTTGAACCACTTCCATTGAATCGTCTTCGGTAAAACCGCCACGCATAAAATCAGCAGAATTAAGCTTAATACCTATCGGGAAATCACTGCCAACACTGTGACGAATAGCCTGATAAATCGCCAAGACAAAACGCATTCGGTTTTCTAACGAACCACCCCAACGATCAGTGCGCTGATTATGTCTGGGCGACAAAAACTGACTGACTAGATAACCGTGAGCGCCATGAATTTGCACCCCAGTGAATCCAGCTGCTTTAGACAACTCGGCAGCAGTAGCGAACTTTTCAATAATGTCGTAAATCTCGTTTTCAGTTAACGCACGAGGTTTGTTAAAGCCTTTCTCTAAGCCATTTTCAAGCGCGATAGCTGACGGTGCCACTGGTACTTTAGTAATGTAGTTTGGGATTTGCTTACCCGGATGGTTCAGCTGTGGCCAGATATGTGAACCATTGATTTTGCCGGCTTCGGCCCACAGTTTGAACGGTTCAAGGTCGCTTTTTCCATCCAACACCACGTTTTTGGGCTCACCTAAGGCGTTGCGATCAACCATGATATTGCCGGTGATCGACAAACCCAAACCACCTTTAGCCCAAGTTCGATAAAGATAAGCCAGCCCTTTGGAAGGGTTATGGTCTTTGGTGCCCAGCTGTTCACTCATCGCCGATTTGAACAATCGGTTTTTGATCACAGTGCCATTTTTCAAGCTAAATGGCTGGTTTAAGGTAATATTATGACTCATTGAATGGCTCTTTCTTATTTGGCTTAGTTTGGCTTAGCTTTGCAGATTAAACGGGTTTAGACCGCAGATACGCCGCCATCAATGGCAATGCTCTGTCCCGTCATAAAAGTATTGGCTGGGGATAACAGCATTAACATCATTGAGACGATCTCTTCCGGCTGAGCAAGACGCCCCATTGGGGTTCTTCGACTCATGCTTTTTTGTTCTTCACTATCAGACATATCAGTGACCATTCTAGTCAAGGTAAAGAAAGGACACACCGCGTTAACCCGGATATTATGCCGAGCATATTCAGCCGCCCCCGCTCTGGTCAAACCAATGACCGCATGTTTCGCCGCACCATAAGCCGACAAATATGCCGCCCCGGTAATACCGGCAACTGAACTGACATTAAGAATAACACCGCTTTGTTGCTTTAACATTTGCTTGGTTTGATGGCGCATACCAAACTGAACGCCTTTGACATTGACGTTAAATTGGCTGTCCATTAAGGATTCTTCAATATCATGTAACGGCATCAAAGGATGGGCAACACCGGCATTATTCACCGCGATATCTAATTGACCAAACGTCTCAACCGCAGCATCAACCATGGCTTTACATTGAGCATTAACAGATACATCACAACCCAAAGCCACCACCTCAGCGCCTTTTTCAGTTAACGCGCCCGCGACATCTCTAACACCTGCTTCATCAACATCGCCAATCACTAACTTGGCTCCGCGCTCAGCCAATGCCTCTGCTAACCCCTTGCCTAAACCTCGGGCAGCGCCGGTGATCAACACAACTTTCGAACTAAAATCTAATAATGAGTCCACTTTATCTCTCCGCTAAATTTGTTTATTTTGCTAACCTTAAAACACTCAATTTTTATCTTTTGCTTTTGCTCTTCTCTGCGTCCTCTGTGGTGAATAAGCTTTTACCCCGATTCAAGGTGACGCCTCACTAATCACATCCAACGCCATTTGCGCCAGAGGTTCAACCAATGCGCCTAATCGGGCGGCATTTTTGCTGGAGGCATTACCCTGGGTCGCCCGTTTGGCCACGCCTTGGACAATCGCTGCCAGACGGAAAAAACTGAACGCTAAACAGAACGTCCAATTATCAATTTTCTCTAACCCCATGCGCTGACAATATTGGGCGACATAAGCGTCTTCTGACGGAATGCCCAGTGCAGCGCGATCAACCCCGTGTAATCCGTCAACCCCACCTAAACCTTGCGGTAGACGCAGTTGCATACATTGATAAGCTAAATCGGCAAATGGATGACCGAGCGTCGACAGCTCCCAATCCAGTACGGCGATAATTTCACTCTTGCCATCAAACATCATGTTATCCAAGCGGTAATCACCATGCACCAAACACACCCGACCATCATCTTCTGGTTCATTGGCTGCCAACCAGCTTTGCAGTTCATCCATAGCGGCGATTTTTTGCAACTCAGACGCACTGTACTGAGCAGTCCAACGACTCAATTGACGCTTAAAATAATTACCCGGCTTGCCGTAATCCGCCAAACCACAGGCATTGATATCAACACTATGCAGCGCCGCCAGGGTTTTGTTCATGGCGTCATACATTGCCACTCTGGTGGCGTTATCATCAACCTCCTCTAACGAAGGTGACCAAAACACCTGACCGTGACAAAATGCCATTAAGTAAAACATTGAACCAATAACGTCGGTATCGGTGCAAAGGTGATATACCTCAGCCACTGGCACATCGCTATCTTTGAGCGCATCCAACACCCGATATTCTCGGTCGACCGCATGAGCAGATTTTAATAATTGACCCGGCGGCTGGCGGCGCAACACATAAACCCCAGAAGCCGCGTTGACCTTGTAAGTCGGATTCGACTGACCACCAGCAAACTTATCCAAGGTGATCGGACCTTTAAAATCGGCAACATGGCTTTCTAAATAGGTAGTCAACTGCGCCAGTTCTGCTGCGCTAAATAGTGAATCAGGTTGTGACGGTTGTGACATTAAGTGTTTCTCTTTTAAATTTATTATGTATTAAACCTGACGGGCGGCTAAATCACGGCCTAACTGCATCATATGAACCTGATCGGGGCCATCAGCCAGACGTAAGATCCGCTGTGCAGCAAACATATGGGCCAAAAAGGTATCCTGACCAACACCGGCTGCGCCGTAAATTTGGATCGCCCGGTCAATCACATCAAGGGCCATATTTGGTGCAACAATTTTAATCATCGCAATCAGGTCTTTGGCGGCTTTATTGCCATGTGAATCCATTTTGTCAGCTGTTTTTAGAATCATCAATCGAGCCTGCTCGATTTGACAGGCCGATTTAGCAATATCTTCTCGTACTGACTGCTGCTTAATCATCGGACGACCAAAAACAACCCGTTCATTGGCGCGTTTACACATCAATTCCAACGCTCGCTGAGCCGCCCCGACAGAGCGCATACAGTGATGAATACGGCCAGGTCCCAAACGACCTTGGGCAATCTCAAAACCTTTGCCTTCGCCGACAATAATGTTTTCAACTGGCACTCGCACATTGTCAAAATGAATTTCAGCATGACCTTCGGGCGAATCGTTATAACCAAACACCGTCATCGGTCGGATCACCTTCACACCAGGGGTATTCATCGGCACTAATACCTGTGATTGCTGAATATAACGATTGGCATTAGTTGGGTCAGTTTTGCCCATCACAATCAATATTTCACATTGCTTGCGACAAGCGCCACTGATATAGAATTTTTTGCCGTTGATGACATATTCGTCGCCATCACGTTCAATCCGGGTCTCAATATTAGTCGCATCACTAGACGCCACATCCGGTTCGGTCATGGCAAAAGCTGAGCGGATTTCTCCGGCTAATAAAGGCACTAACCACTGCTTTTTCTGTTGCTCGCTGCCATATTTGGCCAATACTTCCATATTGCCAGTATCGGGTGCGGCGCAGTTAAACACCTCAGATGCCCACAACACTCTACCCATTTCTTCGGCTAACGGGGCATATTCCAGACTAGTCAATCCCGGGCTATAGTCGCCATACACTGGCGGCAGAAACAAATTCCATAAACCAGCCGCTTTGGCTTTGGCTTTAAGCTCGTTCATCAACGGCGGGGTTGACCATGGATCTGCCGCCGCTTGTTGATGCATCTCATCTTCAGCTGGCAAAATATGCTCAGCCATAAACGCTTCAACACGCGCTAACAAGTCTTTCACTTTGTCGCTATAACTAAAATTCATTTATCTTCCTTTATGGCATTAAGGGGATTAGAAAATAATAATTAATCAAATAACCTTACACGCCAGTTTGTAAGCTTTTGATTTGCTTTTCTTTTAACACTACCGTTATACGAGCTGCTGGGCTGTTCAGGTATCTGGAGCGCTTCGTTCTTTACAATCAAAAACACTCACCACGGAGACACGGAAGCACGGAGAAGATCAAAAGCAAAAATTTAAATTCGTTGGTTTTTGACTTTGTTTTTCTCCGTATCTCCGTGTCTCCGTGGTCAAATATTTTTATTTTTTAAGTGGTTCGACACCTCGAACGAAGCGCTCCAATGACTTGAAAAGCCCGCCAAACCCTTAAGATATTCACAATATTCATTCCCAAGCTCTAATTACCCACAAGCTGAATAGTTACTCGTTGTTAATTATTAATTTCGCGCAGCACTACACCAACAAAAAGCCGCCATCGACATTAATACAGGTACCGGTGGTATAACTGGCCGCATCAGAAACCAAATACAACACAGTACCCGCCATCTCTTGGGGCTGAGCCACTCGTTTCATTGGCACATGGGCCATCGCCTGTTTTAATATTTGTGGGTTATCTACTAGGGTTGAAGCAAATTTGGTATCGGTAATGCCAGGCAATAACGCATTAACCCGAATATTAAATTCAGCACACTCTTTGGCAAAGGCTTTGGTCATCGAAATAACTGCGGCTTTGGTGATCGAATAGATGCCCTGAAAATCTCCGGGTACCATGCCATTAACTGAGGCGACATTAACGATGGCACCGCCACCGTTGGCTTTCATCAATTTGGCTCCCGCCGTCGACATAAAGAAATAACCGCGAATATTAACATCAACGGTTTTATCAAATGCGCGTAAATCAGTGTCGAGGATATGACCAAAATAAGGATTAGCAGCAGCATTGTTGACTAAGATATCCAACTTGCCATGTTGTTCAGTGATCGCAGCAAACAAAGCGTCAATCTGATCCATTTCGCCAATATGACAAGCTATCGCCTGTGCACTGCCACCCTCAGCAACAATGCTATCAACAACCCCTTGACAGCCTTCAATTTTACGGCTCGATACAATAACGTGAGCACCACTTTGTGCCAGTAATTTTGCAATATGCTCGCCAATACCACGACTCGCACCAGTCACCAAGGCGACCTTGCCAGTTAAATCAAACAGTTGGTTATTAGTCATTTTTTTCGCTCTTGATTTTAAGTTAATTGTTAATTGTTAGTTATAAAGAACTAACCCAGTGGTTACCTGCCACGGATAAATGGCTGTAACTATTGAAATAATCGATGCTCAGGCGCTCAGCTGAAAACAATAATTTGGTCACTCCGGTATTTTTCAACTGCCGATTAATAGCCAAAGCTTGTTGATCATCCAAGGCTAAAACATGCTGAATAATAACACTAATCGGACCGCCTGAGGTAAACACCACACACGCCTTACCCGACTCATGGGCTAATTCTTGATAGATCAGCTCATTAAGGGCACCAACGCAACGCTGCTTAAATTGTTGCCAGCTCTCTTGGTATTGGTCTTGATAGTCACCGGACATCCAGCGGAATATGGCTTGTTCAAATACCAGATATAGCGCTTTTTTAGGGTCCGAGTGTTGCGCCAAGTCGGCTTGCATTACATCCTGATTTTGCCACTGGGGTTTATAGCGTATCAGCACATCAACATGATTGAATTCATTAAAGCCAGTATGGCTAGCAACAGGCAGGTTATCTTGCTTTAAGCCAGATAGAAAATGGTCCCGGGTTTGTTCATGACGGTGTAAATTCCCCGCAAAAACCTTGCCGGGAAGCTCAAGTGCTTGCCAATGCTGGCCGAGCATTTGTGCCTGTTTTTCTCCTTTTTCAGATAACTGGTCATAATCAGCCTGACCAAAAGAGGCCTGACCATGACGAATTAAATAGATTGCTGCCATATTTTGCTTTTAACCGTTAATACAGTGACAGCGTATGCTAATACTGTGATAAAAATTATACAAATGAATAGTTCTAATGAACAACTATTCGTATAATGAATAAATTATAAAGCCCTTCGATGGCCTGTCTAAATGAAAATTGATTTAAACTTGTTCACTGTTTTTGATGCGATTTACTGTGAAGGCAATATCACTAAAGCCGCCACAGTGCTTAACCTATCGCAACCTGCTGTCAGCCATGCCTTAGCCAAGCTTCGCACCCATTTTGACGATCCGCTATTCACCCGTCAGGGCAATCAGATGCGCCCGACCGCCGTAGCCAAAAATGTCATTGCCGATGTGCGTGAAGCCTTGCATCAACTGCAAGTCAGTTTGATTCAATCACGACAGTTTGAGCCATCAACATCCCGCAAGCATTGCACTATCTCATTGCACGGCGCGTTAGAAGCCTCGTATTTACCGCGATTAATGAGTCAATTGAGCACTGAGTCGCCACACATCAACCTCACCTGCAACCGGGTCAGACGTAATGAATTAGAGAATAAACTGGCCAGCGGTGATATTGATTTGGCCATTGATATTCTGTTACCAGTCGGTGAAAACATTCTACACAGCCAAATTGCACAAGACCCGCTAGTGGTCGTTGCCCGGCATCATCACCCGGCGTTAACAAACGGACTGAATTTACCGGACTATCTGAATATGAACCATGTGCTGGTGTCATCCCGCACGGCGGGTCCGGGTATTGAAGATTTTGAATTAGGTCGATTAGGCTTACAACGCAAAGTCGGCTTAAGATGCCAACATCTGTTTTCTGCTTGTCGTGTTATCGCTGGCAATGACATGTTACTGACCTTGCCACAAACCGCCGCCAATATGTTTAGCCAATTGTTAGATATTACGATTTTTCCGCTACCAGTTGAACTGCCCAGTATTGACATCCATTTATACTGGCATATGAATGTCGATAAAGAGCCAGCTAACAAATGGCTGCGGGATAAAGTGTTGCTTGCAGCGTCTGACTGAAGCGACCAGCGTAACCTGCATAGTACCCCTTCTTCCATGGTCGTTTACCTGCGTTGTGCTCCTGCACCCAGGCATTCGACCTTCCATGGTCGTTTACCTGCGTTGTGCTCCTGCACCCAGGCATTCGACCTTCCATGGTCGTTTACCTGCGTTGTGCTCCTGCACCCAGGCATTCGACCTTCCATGGTCGTTTACCTGCGTTGTGCTCCTGCACCCAGGCATTCGACCTTCCATGGTCGAAAAAAAGCCCCTGCAATGCAGAGGCTTTTGATTTTGCTTTTAATTATTAATTTCGCGAAGCCTAGTGATGCCTGCCCTTATCAGCAGGCTCTCCAAGCGTCACTTCATGATGTTTAATCAGTCCTTTTTCATACAAGGTCTTGGTTGAGCTTTCGAGCATATTGTAAGAAAAGAACAAACCAACAATCGTTAGCATTATGGTATAAGGCAGTGCCATCCATACCATGCGACCATATGACAGTCTTAATAGCGGTGCGATAGCTGAGGTCAGCAAGAACAAGAAAGCCGCCTGACCATTTGGCGTAGCAACACTTGGCAAGTTAGTACCAGTGTTGATAGCAACAGCCAACAAGTCATATTGCTCACGAGTAATGTTACCGGCGTGCAACGCAGCAGTCACTTCACCGATATAAATCGTGCCGACAAACACATTATCACTAATCATCGACAACAACCCGTTAGCCATAAAGAACATCGCTATCTGATCTTTGCCATCAAATGTCAGTACCCAGTCAATCACAGGTTTAAATAATTGCTGATCAACAATCACCGCCACTACCGCAAAGAACACACATAATAAAGCGGTAAAAGGTAACGCCTCTTCAAACGCTTTACCGAGACGATGCTCTTCGATGATACCAGTTAAAGAAGTCGCCAAAATAATCACCGACAAACCAATCAAGCCCACTGCGGCAAGATGAAACGCCAAACCGATAATCAACCAAATCGCCACAACGCCTTGCATATACAGGTTCATTTTATCTTTTTGAGTACGGGCTTTATCTTGTTCTTTATCAAAATTCGATAAAATAGCCCGGACATTAGGCGGAATTTGATAACCATAGCTGAACACTTTGAACTTCTCAACGAGTACTGTCACCACTAAACCAGCAAAAAATACAGGTATACTGACCGGTGACATTCGAATGAAAAACTCGACAAAATCATAACCTGCCTGCTCGGCAATGATCAGGTTTTGTGGCTCGCCCACCATGGTCATTACCCCACCAAGTGCGGTACCAACGCCTGCGTGCATCAGCAGATTTCTTAAAAACCCTCTGAAATTTTCCAAATCTTCCCGGGTCGGGGTATCAAAATGGTCATCATCACTGAGATCGTGATCAGTATGATGATGCTCTTTACCGGAAGCGACCTTATGATAAACCCCATAAAACCCGGTGCCGACACTGATAATAACCGCGATAACCGTTAATGCATCAAGAAATGCTGACAAAAAAGCCGCCGAAAAGGTGAAGGCAAGAGAGGTGAGAATTTTTGATTCAAGACGTACCACTATCTTTGTAAAGATAAACAGTAATAGTCCTTTCATAAAGAAAATACCCGCCACCATAAACACCAATAACAAGATGACTTCAAAAGCCCCGAGTATGTGATGTTCAACGCTTGCCGCCGTGGTCATGCCCAAAAACAGCGCTTCCATGGCCAACAAACCACCGGGCTGTAAGGGATAACATTTCAGCGCCATCGCCAAGGTGAAGATGAATTCCAATACCAATGCCCAACCAGCGACATAGGGATTAACATAAAAGAGGATTGGATTTAGGAACAAAAACGCGATGATGGTAAGCTTGTACCAACTTGGCGCATGACCCAAGAAATTTCTGTAAAACGCACTACCCATTGTTTGCTGCATAACAGTGCTCTTTCCCTTAATTAATTAATTAATTGCTAAGTGTATAAATCGTATAGCATTATCAGTGATAAGTATTAAAGAGTCTAGACTAACGCGATAACCTTGGCACTTTATTTTCATCGCT
>CBDIDQ010000077.1:0-9113 GCA_965277695.1 Alteromonadaceae bacterium | reverse complement strand
CTTGATGGACAAATCAGAGAGATTCACACTGCAGGCTTTTACATTACAGCTCACAGTGGACTTCTCACCTGATGCTAGGTGTAAAACAAGTCGCCTTATTTGTCGCGCTGATCTCGGCAGTTTTTCCAATAGTTGGTTCAACTCTTGTGGAGTTAAAGCTACTGCTTTGCTATGAGAACGAGCATCATACGATGGGGCGCATTCTTTTGGGGTGTCGCCCCATTTCTTTGGGTCTAATTGGTCCATTACGAAACCTCCATCTGCTTAACTGTCCGACTCTCAATGAACGCATCAATATCTGATTGCTTGTATTTTATATGTCGCCCAATACGGACAAAAGGCAAATTATAGCGGCCAGTGCTGCGCCATATTGCAAGGGTTGGTTCTTGGATGCCTAACTGCTTTGCTGTTTCAGCGTAAGCGATCTGTTAACCCCATAGTTGTTTAAATATTAGATTGTTCTGATAGTGTTTACTCCATTATTACCGAGAATCACTATGAGACCAAGAAGCGAAGATAAAGGGATACGTCGTAGCCCTGAAGAGTGGCAACTATTAATCAAAGAACACCAAGATAGTAATCAAACCATCCGTGCTTTCTGTTACCACCACGGACTTGATGAGCAGTACTTTAGTAAGAAACGGCGTCAACTGGGTTACCCGCGGACAAGATCGATAGCCTTGTCGGTCAAACGCCCGCCATCGACATTTATTCCAGTTGCTATAGGTGATTCAGTTAGTCCATCAGGAGCTCAATTGCAATTGTCTTTTCATTCATCTCAACTGACTCTGCCATCGACGACATCGGCTCATTGGTTATCAGAGCTTCTAAGGGGTTTATCATGAATTGGGAATGGCAAGGCAACATTTATTTACATCGAGGTATTGTTGATTTTCGCAAATCGATTAATGGTCTGTTATTGATTGTTGAACAATCCATGTTATTGGATAGCATGTCGCCTTCGTTGTTTGTATTTTGTTGCCGCCATCGTAAGAAATTAAAGATATTGTACTGGGATAGCAATGGTTATTGCCTATGGTACAAACGTCTTGAGCAGTCACGATTTCATTGGCCCAAGCATTTAAACGATGACATTATCCGCTTTACCTCGGAACAATTGGATTGGTTACTCAGGGGTTTGAACATCAAACATTTAACTCCTCATTTATCCATAGATAAACACTTGATTAATGCTTAAAAAGTGAATTAAATAGCTGATTTTGTTATAATAATCGGCATGAATTCACCAGTAGCACAAGAATCCAACCAACCTGTTATTTCACAGTTGGAGCATTTAAAAATAGTGCAAAACAAGGATGTAGAACTTAAAAATAAAAACCTGCGGATTAAACAACTTGAGCAACAGTACCAGGAGCTGCTACAGCTTTTTCGTCAAAAGCAATACGGTTCAAGTAGTGAAAAGCTTAACCCTTATCAAGGTCAATTATTTGATGAAGTTGAGCAGCTAGAAATCGTTGCATCGGCTGAGCCAGAAACAACTGAAGTCAAAGGTTACCAGCGTAATACAAAGGGCGGTCGTATTCCGTTACCCGAACAGCTTCCCCGTGAAGAAATCATCCACGATTTACCTGAATCGGAGAAAGTCTGCCCAGTTGATGGAACACAGTTAAAACACATTGGTGATGAAACCAGCGAACAGCTTGATATCATTCCTGCACAAATTACAGTGCAGAAACATATTCGTAGAAAATATGCTTGCCCTTGTTGCCAATCCTATATGGCAACGGCGGCCAAACCCAAACAACCCATTGAAAAGTCTATTGCCAGTGCAGGCTTATTGGCTTATCTCATTGTCTGTAAATATGCTGATGGACTGCCCTTATATCGCCAGGAAGCCATTTTTAGGCGTTTGGGTATTGAGTTGGGACGAAATACCATGGCCACATGGATTATTAGGTGTAGTGAGCTACTCCAGCCACTGATAAACCTTATCCAGGAACGTATCCAAAATGCCTCGGTTATTCATATGGATGAAACCACGGTTCAAGTGCTCAAAGAGCCGGACAATCAAGCTCAAAAGAAACGTTATATGTGGGTTCAACGGGCTAACCCACCTAATAGCCATTATGCTTATGTGTTTTTCCATTATGCGCCCAATCGAAGTGCTGAGGTGGTCGATGAGCTATTAGCTGACTACTCGGGAGCCGTTATGGTCGATGGTTACAGTGGCTACAATGCTCTTGATACAATGGGGATGACAAGGCTCGGTTGTTGGGCCCATGCACGACGTAAATTTGTTGATGCACAGCGCCAACAACCTAAAGGCAAAACAGGCAAAGCAGACCAAGTACTGGCCTGGATACAAAAACTGTATCGTATTGAAAAGGTCGTCACAACATTCAGTACAGCAGACCAACGCTTTGCGTATCGACAGCAACATGCTAAACCCATCATTGATCAGATTGAACAATGGAGAAACAAATCTCTTCAACAGGTCACTAAACAATCAGCGCTGGGTAAAGCCTTACAATATCTACACAACCAATGGGATTACCTTATTCGTTACCTTGACCATGGCGGTTACCCTATTGACAACAATCCTGCTGAAAATGCTATTCGTCCTTTTGTGATTGGCAGAAAAAACTGGTTGTTCTCAAACTCCGTAGCAGGGGCCAAAGCCAGTGCCAACCTATACAGCCTGATTGAAACGGTCAAAGCGCATCAGGTCGATCCATATCAATACTTGCGATGGGCTTTAGAGCGCATCCCTGATGCAGAGACAGCCGATGATTTTGAAAAACTCATGCCTGATGTGTTCCAAAAAATCAAAAAATAACTGAAAGTTAAGCAGGGGTAAACTATGGGGTTAACAGATCGCTTACGTTTCAGCAGGGTTATTTAATCGACTCATTGTGTACTCTCGTAATTAAGGAGTACACATAATAGGCATTGATCAATCGTTATATAAGATGCACTTTTGAAGGTTTTTTTGGTGAAACTTAACCCTTAATCCTGTTCTCTAATCATCTTGTTGAAAGCGACTAAAGATAGTTCGCCATTAGCATTCCCGTTCTCTGAAAAAATCACATTAGTTAGTTTCAATATCCATGATTTAAAGCCACGCTGTTGGTCAAACCCGTTTAAGGTTATCCATCTCCATACCACACAAACAAAAAAAGTGCGTTTCTTCAAATACCCATTCAAGCTCGGCTGATAGTTACAATTTCTTGCGGATTTTAAGTACTTCTTCAAGGGTCTAAGATTGAGGTAGTCGACATAATGACCACAGTAATTCCTAGAGTTTTCGTCTAAATGCTGAAAAAAGCTCTCCATTTGTCTAGGCGTTTCATCAATTAGCTTTATTGTTTTTTCGATGTGGATAACAAGGCTTGCTCTCCATTCATCCGCCTCTGATTCACTCATATTAGGACGTGTCTCATATTCCAATGCTGCTGCCAAAATGTCAACAAATTCAGACTGAAGGCTAGCTTCATTTAGAGCCCTCCATAACTTTGTTAAAACTTGATTAGAGGCTGCTTCGCAAACGATTTCCGCATTTTTTCGAGCTAATGATTTTCTTTCTGGTAATCCGTCAAAGTGCGCTGCGACAAATCTGGTTTCAATAAATCTAATTGTTTTGGCTTGGATCATATCCAGAAATTTATAATTATCAGTACTAAACCCCGTTGGATAGACAATCTCACCTTCTTCAAACTCTTTATTTTCAGGCATTAACAATCTCCATAAAATAATCAGATATTTTTTGAGTGGCTTCCAATAGTTCAGATTGTTCAGGCTCAACATAACCTGCGGTGACATCCGCCTTTGATATTTTGTGATTAAGTAACTTTTTAAGAGTGTAATAGGGCACTAACCGATTTCCAGCTGTGGCGAATGTGCGCCTTAAATCATGACTGCTAAACTGAATGCCTGTGTTTTTAGTAATAGCGTTGATTTGTTTTTTTGGCTCTTTCAAATGCCCTGTTGAACTGCTGCTATTAAAAACATGATCACCTTCAGCTATGTTCTTTCTGCGTTCTAAAATAGCTTTCAATTGCTCGCTGATTGGCAAACTCACAGTTAGGTGGTTCTTTGTGTCATGGAGCGTGAATTGTTGCTTTTTTAAGCTGACATCTGACCATTTCAATTGCAATGCTTCTTCTCGCCTACAGCCTGTGAATAATAAAAATAAGAAGTAATCTCTGGCTGTTTCGTTTTCTAATTCCAGTGTAGCTTTATGCCAGCTTGATAATTCCTCTTTTGCGATAATTCGATTGCGCGGTTTAATATCATGCCATCTGCGTTCTTCACTTAAAACGTTTACAGGATTTTCATTAATTATTCGTGTATTGGTATCATCTCGCTCAGACATTGCGTGTTTGAATAGCGCCCTAATGATTCGCATCGCTTGATTTGCACCAGCATTACTTTTTAGTGATATTTCAGTAAATTTGTCACTAACAACGTCCCTAGTTATGTCGGTGAATGGCCTCTCCCAAAATTCAGGAAACTCACGCTTTATTATTTGTCGATAGCCATTGCCTGTAGACGCTTTGAACTTAGTTGCTGAGCGCTTACTAATATAATCATCCAACAGTTCCGACAAGGTTTTTAATTTAAAGCTATCAGCTTTGCTTTTAGCAATTGGATTAACGCCACTAGCCATGTCACTTAATATCCGCTGTGCTTTAACTCTTGCTTGCTCGGGCAGCATGATAGGAAATTCACCTAGTCTTATTCTTCTAGGATTATTATCTACTCGCTTAACTGCTAGGAATATTTTTGAACCTGCGCCAGTGACACATAGCCAAAGTCCTTTCAGTTCTGTATCAGTGTAATAAACGCGCTTTCCCTTTTCAGGAGAGGGTAGAGAGGCGATCACTTTTTTTGTTAATTTGATATTCCTTTTAATCATCTGTGGTATTTGGGGACACGTTGGGGACACACTAGAGGTAAAAAGACATAGTATTTAATAAAACTTAATAAAGTTATTATCTATCTTAATCCCTTTATTTATATGGGTTTGTAATACATGATACAATTTTATCATGTTTGGTAAAACTATGCTATTTAAAACTGTTAATCATTGGGTCGCTGGTTCGAGCCCAGCAGGCGGAGCCAAATTCAATAAACAAATCAATGTTTTAAAGCCTTAGATCAGCTCTAGGGCTTTTTTGGTTTTGGCGCGTTACAATTGTATGACGACACTTTAAGTGTCGTCATACACGCAGGGTGGTATATTTTTTGGCAATTAAAATACAATCCTCAAGCAGGCATAACACTGAGCATTGAAAAGGGGGTTATAAAGGGACGCCGAGCCTCTTGATTATTCCTCCATCGGTAGGAACTAGATTGCTCTAGCGACATGGTTGCTACCCTTTCGGTACATCGGCTTCCGCAAACCACACACGCATTAGATAATAGTTTCAGTTCTTTGTGAATTGATTGATGCGTTCAGTCTAGACGCTAAGTCGTACTAGTAAGTACTTGTCTTGTTGCGCAAAATAGTAAAGTTGTCTATTCTTGCTGCACTATGACAGCGACTGTAACTTACCCACGTTTACCTCCCTCGGAAGATTTAGCTCATTTGCCCGGCGAGAATGGCTTGCCGTTGATTGGCAATACCTTTAGCTTTATCAGGGATTCACGCAAATTACAGATGGACCTATACAAGAAGTACGGTTATGTTGCGCGCACCAAAAGTTTTGGCAGGGATTCAATTGGCTTGCTAGGCCCGGATGCCAACGAACTGTTGTTGGTCAACAAAGGCAATACTTTTTCCAGCCGCGGTGGTTGGAATAATAATTTGAAAGCTTTCTTTAACCGCGGATTGATGTTGTTAGATTTTGATGAGCATAAGTTTCATCGACGCATTATGCAAACAGCCTTTCGCAAAGAAGCCATGCAATTTTATGTGGATGGCATGAATGCCACGGTTCAAGAAAGCCTCGAAGGTTGGCAGAAAATACCTAAGTTCGAATGCTATGCAGAGGTCAAGAAGATGGCGCTGGATAATGCCATTCGCGTGTTTATTGGCATAGAACCAGGTGCCGAAGCGGACAAGGTCAATAAGGCTTTTGTTGATTCTGTGAACGCGACCATCGCTTTTTTTCGATACCCCTTAATCGGTACTAACTATCGCAAGGGTGTAGTGGGTCGTCAGTATTTAGAGCGTTTTTTTGATGAGCGCATTGAAGAGAGAAAGCAGTCTAATGGCAGCGATATGTTTACGCAGTTTTGTCATGCAACGGACGAACAGGGGCAGCAGTTCAGTAATACGGATATTACTAATCACATGATTTTCTTGTTGATGGCAGCTCACGATACTATCACTAGTTCAATGACTACACTGCTGTACGAGCTTGCTAGAAACCCACAATGGCAGCAACAACTGCGTGAAGGTTGTCAGGCTGTTAATAAGGATAGTCTGGGTTACCATGATATGGAAATAATGCCTGAAATAGATTGGTCTTTTGACGAAGCTTTGCGCCTACACACTCCCGTTCCTTACATACCAAGGCAGGTGATGCACGACGTTGAATTCAAAGGTTATAAGATACCACGAGGGTCGGCAGTCAGCACTTCACCAGATTTTACTCACCGCATGCCCGAGTACTGGAAAGACCCTGATGCGTTTGACCCTGAGCGCTTTTCCCCACATAGAGCGGAACACAAACAGCATCGCTACTTATTTGTACCCTATGGCGGCGGCGCCCACAAATGTATTGGTATGCATTTTGCGCAAATAATGGCTAAAGTATTCGTCTATCAATTCTTGTTGAAGTTTCAATGTTCGCTGCATTCCAATGCGGATATCGACATTCAACATGTACCCATACCGCGTCCTAAGCGTAAGCTGTATATGTGTTTAGACCCCTTGTCGTAGTTTGCTATGGCAGGCTAGTTAATGATGGCGTTTTTACAAAAGTGTAATTGCCATCACCTTGAGCACATACTAATGAATAGCCATTTGCAATTAAACTATTTATGGAGGATTTAATTCTATCTTTGAATTTATTATCAAGTGGGTTAAAGCATTCGTCGTATTCCACACAAATAACGTTTATATCAATACCGTCTTCAATGATGGATTCAATAACTTTGTACTCAGCGCCTTCAATATCAATCTTAAGAAAATCGAGTTTCTTATGATCAAGTTCTTCCATTATACAAGAAAGCCTTTTCACTTTGACAGAGATATAATCTTTAGTTTTTTGAAGGTTTAGTAAAGAGTGGGAAACATGATTTGGGTTCTTGGGGGTATAAAACTTTAGCGTATCTTCTTTGTCCCATAACCCGAATTTATAGAAATGGTATTTGGGGTTTTGTCCAATCGTATTTTCAACGTGCTCAATGGCGCGTGGGGTCGGGTCAAAGCCATAAACATCGCAGTCAAATTGATCAATCAATCCAGAGTCAAAAGAGATATCTTCTCCGCAGCCGACACAATAGCAAACTGAGTGTTGATTAATTAGGCTAGTTGGAACAACCCAACCACCGAATTTTGAGCCAATTTCTTGCAGGTCGTTTCTCTTGATAATTTTGATGCGAGAGATTGAATCCATACCAAAGAATTGAAAAACATTGCGTGACAGTCGTTTGATGATTTTTGCCGGTATTTCTTTAAGTTTCATATTTTTCTATCTAGATTAGTCGTTGCAGTTGTTGTCTAACGCTGAATTTTGAAAATCACAAGGTTTGCGAACTGCTTTTTGTTCGGTGAGATAATTGAGTTCATACGCTAGTATTAACCCTGCATTAAATATTCGTAATTATTAAGCGGCATATTTAATTTTTTTATGCTTAAAGTAAGATTGAATTCTTTGAGGTTGTTGCTGAAGTAAATTCATATGCTTATCCAGTTTTTTAGCAATATCGCCTTTTTTTCGAGTCGGTTTATCAGCACCCATCGAGCGCTTTAAATCACAATTGAGGTACTCATCTGGGTTAAGTTCAGGGGAGTAGCTAGGCAGATAGAAGACCTCAATTTTTTCAGTATTACCCGCTAACCACTCTTGAACTAATTTAGCATGATGTACTCGTAAATTATCAACAATCAAAAAAACCTTTTTAGATGATTGCTTTACTAATTGTTTCAAAAATTTGATGAAAACCTGAGCCGTGAACTTATCGTCATAGACCATGAAATGAAGTTTTCCTTGATTAGTAATACTCGACACCATGTTAACTCGTTCACGTTTAGCATGAGATAATGCTAAAACAGGCGTTTTCCCTTTAAGGGCATAACCGCGAGGATAATGTTCTTGACTCGAAATACCCGTTTCATCACCCCAATGAATTTCTGCGTCTTCATCTTGGGCACGCTGGTGAATCGCAGGATAATCTTCATCGAGCCATTGTTGAACTTGAGCGGGTTGCTGTTCATAGCTAAGTTTGACTGGGCGCTGAGGGGTAAAACCCCAACGGTTAAGGTAAAGACAGACGGTACGATAGGCTAAATCAATTGAAAATTCATCATCAATCAATTGTTGGACTGCTTTGATTGACCACAGTGCAAAGTCAAGCTTTAACTGGTCTGGTGTCTTGTCAATAATCAACTTCTGAATATGTTTTTCTTGCTTGGGTGTTAAGTCTCGTCCCACGCCTAATGGACGTCCGCGTGGTTTTTCTTTGGTGAACTTTTGACCCGATACTTTATATTCACGTAACCATTCCGATACCGTGATATAGCGAAGACCAAGCTCTTCGGCTATGACTTTTTTTGTACGATCTCCCTTCTTGTAAAGGCGAAGGCAAACCTTCTTCAATTCTAGTCGAGACTCGGGGCTAAGGGTTCTTAAATCTACTTGTTTCATGACAAGTATTATAACATGCAATTTCGATATATTCATGCAGGGTTAATAATAACTAACTGCTGACATAGTATTTTAATTTTTTTTGCTTAAATTGTTAATTAAACATCTGGTATGTTACAACATATCAGATGTTTAATAACGACCCTAATGTTCAAGCGGCTGAATTACTTTAACCGTCAAACCCTAATCAACGAATCCCATTTGCTGGTGTAGTCTGGCGACCTTTGTTCGCTGCGCATGGTCCATTCTCGTTTAAAGCCCTCAACTGCAAACTTGGCACTGCCCTTGCCGTATTTATTGTTGATTTGATCAAAGACAGACATCAGTTGCGGGTTT
>CBDIDQ010000076.1:0-35315 GCA_965277695.1 Alteromonadaceae bacterium | reverse complement strand
TTGGCTGTTGCTGGCAGGCTGGGATGAAGTTCTGCCGAAAGGGTCGAAGTAGCGGCGGCTGGTAATTTGAGCGTCGTGATTGACTAATGTTGTCGCACTGCCGAGTCGGTCACGCAGAGTGTAGAGTAGCTTGTGTTTTTGCTCAGGCGTCCAGCTGAGGACGGCGATATCGTCGATATACGCTCGCCAGCTGCCATCGCTGTCCATTTCGAACAGCTTATCGATGTAATAGGTGGTACTCGTTTGGCCACTAATTGTCGATGTTTATTTGGGGTTAAAAAGGGACAAAAGCAGTCATTTAAGAAGACTTTTTAAATTACTTGGTTGTAGCCGCACAGTTCCTTAATTGTGGCTTTTTAACGCGGTGATAAATTAAAGTACTTATTATTCAATTTGTTAGGAAAAGTCTCATTAAACAACTGACTTGACCCCCTTTCTGCCTTCTTTCTGCCTTTACACTGTAATCATAATCACTTCTTTTTATCCTCTAAAACAGGTGACTCTAGTTTTTCAAATTCACTAAAATTCGATTTTAGCGTTTTGAAACCAACGTATTCACCGTTAATAAAGATATCAACAACAGGTAAGAATATTTTAGCAATATACAGTTTGCCTTCATCAAGCTTATAAAGTTCATCTACATTTTTTATTTTAAACTCAACTTTACTATAGGGTTCTAATTGAAGGACATATTCTTGTTTTTGTATATTTTTATGCTGGCGCGGTATAGCTGTTTTTAATGGTATAAGTGCTTGATAAACATCCTTACTATTTTCTTCCAATAGAGAGTATTTCTCAGCATCAAAAACAACTATTGAGCTACTATCCACTCCAGCCTCAGTTATTTGATTTGTATTTAACCCAATAGAATAGCTGGTTTTATTCTCGATTTTTATGAAAAACTCACATTTATCTGTTTTTAAACAAAATGAATAAATGAATAAATCTATTGGGCCAGATGAAAGACTTAAGCCGCGAGCCCAAAAGCTTGAAAATAGAAAAATTAAAGTCATTAATATTGTCTTCATTATTTAACTCCCATTACTGAATATTCAAATCTATATGAGCTATTTTTCAAGAAGCTCCTCAAATCAGTATCTTTCGTAGTTCGAGCAATACGAGATATTGATTTTAATTTCAAATACGACTGCCTGCTATTATCCAATTGTGTCTCAGCAGGTGTCCAAACCTTATGGCTAAACTCATGAACAACAAGGGAAGTACGCAAATGTTGTGTAGAATTTCGATGAAAAAACTTCGCCCCAAAACCAATTCTACTGGGATATGTGGCGTTACCCGGTGCAGCGCTAAAGTAAAATTTACTTGGTTCCTGCATATACTCATTTATTAAATTGATCGCTGTTCTTGATTGATCGATTAAGAAATTTCTGGTGTCTTCAAAATTTTTAGCATTAGTAAAGCCATACTCATTCATTACTTTTTGGAAATCGTCACCTTCTTGGCTGTGTAATACATTGATAAATTTATTCAGCTTTATTTTAGCCGGATTTAAATTATTAAGTACCGTTTCACTCTCACTTTCAGTAGCTGCTCGACCTGATCCTTGTGATACCTCATGAATATTGTCTTTTCTATAGCTCCCACTCCCCCCACTGTGCTCATTCCCCTCAGCAACCGCCGCTGGAGACTGAATCTCAGCAGCCGCCTTAGGCTCCTGCGCTTTCTTGGCCTGTTTGGTGTCATGCCCATTAGCCAGCGTGGTTTTCAATCGGCCCATCAAATTACCAATTAAGCTCGACCCGCCACTACCCACCGAACTAAAAAACGATTGCATCTGGCAAGTCGGATTCTGGTTACATTTGCTGACGTATCCGGTTGGATCAGTTCCCGCCAGCGGGTTATTCATAATGTACGAATACGGGTTAATACTTTGGGTGCTGCTTGGTGCTTGAATAAACGGATCAACACTCAAGAATCGTCCGAGGTTGTAATCATACGCGCGTCCATTCATGTGGATCAACTGTTGTTCATTCAAATGTTCGTGATCAGTAAAACCTCGGCGATAGCGGTTAGTGATTGATAAATCAGTGAATTGGCTGTTGCTGGCACTGGCGGATGAAGTTCTGCCAAAAGGGTCGAAGTAGCGGCGGCTGGTGATTTGGCCATCGTGGTTGACTAGTGTGGTTGCGCTGCCCAGCCTGTCGCGCAAGGTGTAAAGCAATTTATGCTTCTGCTCAGGTGCCCAGCTAAGCACCGCGATATCATCGATATACGCCCGCCAGCTGCCATCGTTGTCCATTTCGAACAGCTTATCGATGTAATAGGTGGTACTCGTTTGGCCACTAATCGTTCGTGTTTGTTTGGCTCTAGCATTGTCGCTGCCATAGGTGAATTGGGTGGTGGCGTTGCGACCTGTGATGGTCAGGGGTTTGTTTAAAGCGTTGTAAGTTAAGGTTAATCCATCGCCGTTGATTAGATTTCCCCGGTCGTCATAAGTGAAATTGACGATTTGACCACTGGCTTTTTCTAATATGCATAGGGCGTTGGTGCCTTCGCAGTATTGGTAGGCACTGTCTTTGTCCGCGCTGTAATCGGTTTTCTTTAACAAATTACCGACGGCATCATGGGCATAGTTAACTGACAAGCTAAATGCGGGTGAAGTGTTGCTCGTGGTGTAGGTTGTCAGGCGATTAAGCGTGTCATAACTGTAGGATTTGCTTAGTCCCGTTAGGTTATTGACTTCGGCTGTGATGTTGAGATATTCGTCATATTCTGCGTAGGTGTGGCCATGTAGTTGGGTTAATCCTTTCGTGACAGATGTTGCACTCATGATGCCAGAGCTTTCGTTGAAGCTGCTGCTTTGTGACATCAAATTATTGGCCAGTGTCGCGCCTGTTATATGGCCTTGCGCGTCGATGGCTGTCACTTCACGGTAGATATAATTTGAATTGGCGTTGCTGGTTTTGCTCAGATAACCTTGGGCGTTGTAGCTGTATTTCAGCGTTAAACCATTGGGATATTCTAGTGCGATTGGCCTGCCGAGAATACTATCGTATTGATGTTTAATGGTGCGGGTGACGCCATCGGCGGTGACGGATAATTGGCTCAGTTGCAGCGAACTATTGTAGCCATAGGTTCGCGTAATACCTTGGTCTGTTTCGCTGGTTAGCAAGCCTTGTTTGAGGGTGTCCCATGTGTATGTGGCGGTGTCTTTTTGGGTGATTCGGCCTAATCCGTCACGGGTGAAGGCTTGAGTCACACCGCTGGCAATTTGCGTTTCTAGCTCGCCGAAGGTGTTATAGGCGAAAGTCGTAATGCCTTGATTTGGGTCGTCGACCTGAGTTTTGTGACCGAAACCATTGTATGTTGCCGTGATGGTATTGCTGTTGGCATCTTTAATGGTGAGTGGTCGACCTGCGTCATCATAGGTGAATTCATTGGTGCCTTCCTTTGCGTCAGTCGTTTTAAGCAACCAACCTAAACTAGCATAAGTACGGGACATTTTTCGGCTATCGCTACCAACACTGATTTCAGTTTTCAGACCTTTATAGCTATAAGTAGACTGTAACCCGTGAGGCAGTTTGCGCCAACCCGGACGGTCGAGAGCGTCGAAATCGCCAAATTCGGTGTAGTTTGGCGTGACCGTATAAGGCAGCGATTCTTTGGTGAGGCGACCTAGACCGTCGTAGATTTTATCGACGTATTCATAAGTGCCATCGAAGCCTTGGATCGCACTGCGTACATTACGACCGAGACTGTCGGTGTAGACCGCTTGAGTCGGAGCGCCTGCCTGAGTTGTGCGGGTCATCCAATTTGTACCAGCCACTAAATAACGAATATATTCGGTTGGAAAGCCTGTTGTTGTGACTGACAGCGGACGACCAATTTCATCAAGTGAGGTGGTTGTGACGATGCTATTAGGGTCGGTTTGCTTGGTGATTACACCAAAACCCATATCGTAAACAAAACTGGTGGCATGACTTTGCGCGTTGGTGATTTTGTTTGGCAAATATTCATCATCGGTGTAGCTGAATAGAGTTTGGCGAGCGGTTAAGTCTTCGCAAGCGCTGTTTTGCCCGGTTTCGGTGATTGAGCTGGTTAAACCGTAGCTGTTAAAAGTACTTTCACTGATGTGGGCGCATTCGCTGCCACTGACGGTTAAGCTGGTTTTGGTTGGTTTGAAATGAGTGCCATCCCAGCTGTCGACGGTGAGTAATTGCCATTGATCGCCAGTGGTGGTTTTGATTGAATTGTATTGGCTGGTTAAATCGCTGGGGGCGAAATCAATTTCTTTAATGGTGGTTGAAAGCGTATCAATAGTGGTAGTTATTTTGCCGATATTGCCCCAGCTGTCGATATTGCTGAAATCACTGGTTTGGGTTGATAACGCAACGCCCGCTAAATCAAATTGTTTTTGAATCGACTGACTGGTGTACCAGTGGTGAATGTTGGCGATGGTGTGTTCAGGATTATCCAGCCAGGTATTGCTTAGACTGGCGATAGTGGTATCACCGATTTGGCTTGTTTGTGAAATCAACTGGCTGACGCGGGGGAACTTCTGCTCGAAAGTGCTGGTGGTGATGATATTCCGAGCGACGTCTTTTTCAGCCAAGGTGCGGAAGCCGGTAAAGCCTCGGCCTTGCACATGATACATCGCGCCAGCGTAGGTATATTGGGTGTCGTTAAGGCCGTCAATGCCGTCACTTTGTTTGAATGATTGCACTGCATACATACTTGAGGTGAAATGCAGATAGCCGCCACCTTCGTAATCGTGATCGGTTTGGTAGAAATCACCGCCGCTTGAAAGCGGTCGATAATGCCATTGGGCTTGGTTTCCCGCACCATCGGTCACCGATTTGAGATAATCAACCGCTGCATAATCACTGGTGGTTGCGCCGCTGCCCGCGCCATAGTTTCGCACGATGTACGCACCGTAATTATGGTTAAAGATGGTGTCACTTTGAATACTGTTATTGGTGCGGGGACCGTAGTTAAAAATCACATCGAGATTGCCATCGCCGAAAGCATCGATAAATGCCAGTTCGGTGGCTGGGGCAATAATGTTAGTGGTGGATTTGGTTGCTTGATAGCTGCCATCAGCCTGCAATTCAAAGGAAATCGCGTCATATTGATAAATTGAATCATCATACTTTTTAGCATCGACAATTGAAGTTGAACGGGCGTAAATTTCGTCGCCACAACGAGTACCGTTACAAGCAGTAATTAACCGTTTGCCGGGCACTAGCAGCTCGTTAATGCCGTCATTATTGATATCAACGCTTTGCAGGCTAGCGAAGTATTTTGGATAGTTCACCGTTTCAGTATCACCGCCACCACCAAAATCGATTTCAACTGATGATTTGGCGAGTAAAGTGGTATCGCTGAGATCTTGCCAATCCTTGAAATTGCCATTGCCTAAGTTGATTCGAATCGACAGCAGTTGATCTTTCCAGCCGAGCACATCGGTTAAGCCGTCGCCATTGATATCAATGAAATAGCTGAAAAACGAGAATTGACCATTGCCGTCATATACCGGGCTGGCAGGTGCTGGACTATCAACGAATGACAGGGTTTCCGGCGTACTGTGATTGTGTTTAATCGTCCGTGGCTGACCCATCGGCATGGCGGCAAGCAAGGGACCGTTCATTTGGGTGATGACTAAATCTGCTAAGCCATTACCGTCAAAATCGCCGGCGAACGTGGCGTTTTCTTTGAGCACTCTTTTAGTGTTAACCACTTCGCTATCGAAAGAATGCAGTATCTCACCTGTGGCGGCATAAGGTGCTAAACCATCCATTGAATGGACGAAAATTTCAAGCTCAGCAGTGCCAGCTGGGTTATGTCGGTAAACCACCGCATCGGGCCAGCCATCGCCATTAATGTCTTGTAGGCTATTAATACTATCGCCTCTGTCTTCACCGCTCGCTTTGGCAGCAATGGCGATATTGGTTTGAACATAACCGAGCGCATCGCCGGAATAATCAATGTTCAGATAACCGTTTTGATAGTTGAACGGGTCAATTTTGCCATCTAAATCAATGTCTGCTTGTTGGCAATCGTAGTTCAACGTGGTCGCAATGCGGCGGCAATAATCGTTGACTGTCAGGGTGTTGGTGCCCGTTTTCCCTTGCTCGGCGTTGACCATATAACCGGGGAAGTCAGCTGTACCATTGCCGTCGATATCGCCGTAAGGCATGATTTTTTCGATGGTTTTAACACGTTGGTAAATCTCAACGCCGCCAAATTTTAATGGTGTCGCTGCGGCAAAATTTAAACTATCTGACCAATCAAAAGAGCTGACAGGCGTACAATGTTCGGCACCGCAACGTTGCACACTATTTAGCAAACTACGTTGGCTGGCACCGCTTTGTTGGTAGACCAGTTTATAGCTGCTGATGGTGCGCTCACCGATAATGGTTTTGATGGTGCTGAGGCGTTTTCGGCTGACGATTTTACGACCCGCAATGTAGCTTTCACGGCTATCGGCTCTATCTTCATAAACGAATTGAACACTGCGATCACCCTGAACACCATCACTGCCAGTGTAATGAATGGCTGATAATAAATGCTCGCCTGCATCCGTTTCTTCGTAGACATAATCAATAGTGTTTTTACCGCCAGACCAAGACTCTTGAGTGATTTTCCAACCCAGCACATCAGCACTTTCATAAGTGGCGGTTGAACCATCAGGTCGTGCGACGCTGAAACCATCAGGGGTTGGGGTGACGACAACAAAGCTATCCATTTCGGTGCGATAAACCCCGTCGACCAGAATCAGGCGTTGACCATTGAGACAATAACGGTCTTTATTGGTGAAAGTAACAGATTGACTAAAGCCATCTTGCGCATAGGTCGGAGCGCAACGTGAGATCGCACCACCCGCATTTAGCGACCAGCCCATGCCGACAATGCCGTTGCCATTTTGAGAGTTATAGCCGAGAGAAACTGACGGCTGAATACCGTTACGACCGGGTGGTAAAGCAATCGGAATTTGATAACTGGCTTGACCGCCGACCACGCTAGCATTGCCACTCACCGATGAAGCTAACAAATTCACAGCATCTAATGTCGGTTCATTAACGGTTGTATCAGCGACTTCAATCGGTCCGAGCTGCTGCCAACCGGGCACTGCGGCTTTAATTACCGCCGTTGCTACACTGGTGACACTTTCCATTGTGCCACCGCCATCGCGATAAGACGCTCTAACAGTGAGCGTAGAATCTGCATCATTATTATTGAGTAAATAACTTGTGCCGATAGCGCCAGCAATACCAGCACCGTTTCGGTACCACTGATAACTGATGGTGCCTAATCCTTCAACATCCGCTAGCTTATGACTGGCAGTTAGGGTTTGCCCGACGCTCAACACACCTGAAATAACCACATTACCCGTCGGTAAATCATTCACCGAATTAACCGTGACATATACCACAGCAGGTGCTGAAACCGTGCTGCCATCACGGACTCGATAACTAAACGAATCGTCTCCGTTAAAATTACTAAAAGGCACGTAGCGCACTTGGTTGTTGATGTTGCTAAACGTGCCATGCCTCGGGGCACCATATAAATCAAGCAACAAGGCATCGCCATCGATATCAGTATCGTTGCCGAGCACATTGATGTAGCTCGGCGTGTCTTCATTGATCACCACATAATCTGTATTAGCAACGGGCGCGGTATTAGGCGCAATCACCGTTTGATTAGCGACAACAGAACTACCGCAGCCCACCGAAGGGCTACAGGCTTGCACCCGATAACGAAAGCTGCCACCAACATATTGTGCGGTTGAGTAGCTGTAACTGCTCTCACTCCAATGGTTGCGAGTAACAGAATACACCGTGCTTTCATTACCGTTATATGCTTGATAAACGCTATAAGTGGTACCATCAACCGCACCCGCAGCAGGCGTCCACGAGACAGAAAAATTAACCCCAACATTGACCGTCGGAGCAGAAACACTGAGGTTATTGACGATCCCCGGTGTGCCATAAATATATAATCGTCGCCACGGGCTTAAGCCTGAACAACCACCCGAATTGCAGGCTTTATAACGCAACCAGCGATAACCAGAATTGGTATTGACCCGATTAACAACGGTAGATAAACCGGTATAAACCCGTTGATATTGGCTATCGGCAGGTTGTGAAGTGGAATTATGCGCGGATTCATACAGCTGATAATTGGTTGCACCGGAGACGCTCGGCAGGCTGACGGTATAACTGGTATAAACCGCTTTGTAATTACCGCCGAGGGTACCGGGATAATAGATTGGTGTTGCAGGTACAGCTGTTAATGAATAAATCGTACTGGTTTCACCCGTTTTGACGTTATAACTCTGATGACCACAGGCAGATGTACAAGGGTCTGTATCAACTTCTATCTCATGTTCGTCAATCCCGCCTTTGGCATTGCGCAATCGAATGAGATTCTTATCTGCGATAACACTAAACGATTCAGCATCCCAATCCTTACCGCCAATTTTGGCTTTGATCTTCTGTCGTTTGCCGTCAGCAAAAACTACATAGTGATGTTTGTTCTTTTTGCGGGCGAGGGCGAAGGTATCTTGTTGACCGTCATGGTTAAAATCACCACGAATGAATTGGTAGTGGGATTCGCTTAAACCATGGGGGTTGTCGGCGATGGCAAAAAAGGGTAGCAGTATCAGCAATAAGTTGGCAAAACGGGTCATTATTATTTTTCCGTTAAAGTGATTGAGGCAAATTCGGCGCACTATAACGTTAAACTTTGGCTATGAATAGTGTTTTTAGGGCTATTTTTACTGATGGTACGATAACTTATTACCCCATATGAATGATCACGGTTAATTATTACTCACCCCTATATGGGTGGTTAGTGAAAAATATGCAGCTTGTCGCTCAGTAAAATGGCTTAAAACATATCATTTTATTTTTTTAATTAAGTCATTGTATTTTAATATTTTTTATTAAAAAATTGTCATAAACAAAGCGCTTTTACCATGGTTGATTTCTATAACTCATTTTACTATGTTTTTTCGAATAAAATAGCCCCTTATTGACAGCATAAAGCTGTTAAATTACAATGGCCCCGATTTGCAAAATGAATATTTTTTTGCCAAAGTTTTTTGCTAAATATGGCGTAAATTCAGTCATTATGCGGTGATTTATAAGCCAGTTGATAATCTTTGAGAGATGAGCTGATAGACTGATTTAAAGTAATATTAGGCTTAGCTAAGCAAGTTGATGTTTAATCTTAAAAATCAACAGTTTTCTATAATAAAGCCGCCAGCGCCTTTATATCCTAATGAACTGCCAGCAGACGAGATAATGTTGGTCAATTTAACAAATACTTGAATAACCATCTTTTACAATAGGAAAAAAGCATGAACCGAGTGACAAAATGCGGTATTCACAGACCTAAACCATTTTATAGCCTTGCTGATGGTGAAGCGGTAAGAGCACGTTTGGATGCTCATTTGGACATTATCATGGCTGAATGGAAAAAAACCGTACCTTATGCCAGTCATCTTGAAGGTAAAAACATCGATAGCGCCTGGTATCGTCGCCACACCATGGAGCATGTATGGCGGATCCGTTTAGGTCGTGCTGCCCATTGTAAAGCGTTACACGAAATCACTAAAATTTCGCCAGACGCTGCCCAGTTATATGCTGAGTATCAAGCTGATGAAATGAACCACGACAGTTTGTTCATGCAAGATTGTCGCGCCATCGGTGTAACAGAAGAAGAGTTGTTGGCATCAGAACCTTTCTTAGCAACTCGTTTGTTAGAAGGCTTCTTTTACTTCATCAGTGAGCACGAAAGTCCACTGGGTGTTGTTGCATCGAGCTATTTGGTTGAGTACACCACGGCGAAACTGACACCGAAGCAAATGGAAGCGATGGAAGATGCCTTGGGTGAAGACAAAATCAAAGGTCAACTGGCTCACATCAATACTGATTTAGGTGATGATCACGCTGGTGAAATGTGGCGTATCCTGCGCTATTTGATCTTGAAAGAAGAAGATGTAGATGCCGTATTGAAATACTTTGATGACGTGACAGTGATCATGGCAATGTATTTCCGTGAATTATACGAAGCGACAGTCGGTCAAGTCGAAGACCAAGCAGCTTAAATAAATATGCTGCCTTGGTTTATGAAATTATTTTGGAGTTATGATCATGTCCAATGCAGCGATTAATAGTCGGCAAAACCTGAGCATTTTATTATTTTGTGCAGTGCTGTCAGGCGTTGGCACTGGCGTCACATTGATTGCAATTAACTGGGTATTATTAAAAACCTATCAAAGCTCGGCCATTATTGGCAGTTTGATTGCCGCCAGTTATGTCGCCAGTTTTTTATTGCTGCCAGTGGTTTCGTCTTTTCTTGATCGCTTCGATAAACCCTGGCTAATGCGTAACGTTAATGTGTTTGGGGCTTTGATGCAGTTAACGGCGCTGATATTGATCTCAATGTTTCCAGACACGATGCTAATTGCGACACTCATTGTGATCACTATATTATCGGTGGTGATCCGCATGACCGATCAAATGACCCGTATCGCTTTGGGCCAAAGTATTGTCGGTGCAGCAGATTATGGCGCTTTAAGTAAAAAGCTCGAAGTATGTCGGCAATCTATTACTTTTCTTTCTGGTGGTATAGCGGCGTATTTATTAGTACAGGATAACATCCGCTGGATATTGATTATTGATGCATTGACTTTCATTATCGCGGCAGCTTTATTTTGGCAACTGGGCCGCAACATTCAGCAGCAACAAGTGGCCTCTGATACCTCCAACCCGGCTAATGCGGCAACACAAAAAGCACCGCCTCATGGCATCATCGGTGATATCAAGTTTACCCTGAGTTACATTAAAAGCGATAAAACCTTCTTTTATCTCAACCTGTTGGCGATGTTTCCTTATGCACTGGTATTGGCGCAAAATACCTTATATCCCGCGCACATCGAATATCTGTTGAAACTTGATGCCAGCTATTACGCGATGATGGCGGTACCGTTTGGTTTAGGTGCATTCAGTGCACCGATGATATCGCGGTTGTTAGATCGTCGCCAATATTCAATAGAGCAAAAAATTATCAGTGGTTTTGTGCTGTTTTGTTTTGCCAGCGTCGGTATTTTTGCTTTACCCAATATCATCGCGACTTATGTTTTCTTATTCATTTTTGCAGCGGGTCATGCGCTGATCAGAATCGAAAGACTGGCGAACATGATGCAGGTGGTGGGTAAAGATAAAATCGGCCGGATCTCCGGCTTCTACGAGTTCTTAGGCATGGTGTTGGTGGTGCTGTTCTCTGTAGCGGTGGGTTTTGTCGCTGACTGGCTCAGTGTCACTGCGGCGTGGATATTCATGTTGATAATGATTAGTACGGCATTAGTCGGGTTGTTAGTGGTCAATTCATCCCCCCAAATGGATGATCAAGGTTAATTCTAAATCACCCCTATATGGGTTATGAATCGAAATAAAACCGTAACAGTGGTTATTTAAATTCAATCCACTTGCTATGTTATAGAAATGTTAAGACCGTTACCCGAGTCACTGCCATTTTGTGCTGATAAAAAGTGACCGTTTATCGCTTGACAGAACGGTCAGAAAAACCCTTATTTGAAAACAGTGACAAGCAATTCACACTTCCTTTTTAATAACCTTTGATTAACAAATTCACAAAACATAAGCTATTGAATTTAAAGCATTATTTGTATATTTTTGGCAAATTGTATTGCCGTTAGACACAAAATGTGACAAATACGAGGGAACATATTATGTTTTTTTGGCCAAAAGCTGTCCACTTTTCACCCTTTTATTAAAATTCAAGTTTAAAATCAATAAGTTACAATAGTTTTATTGCGATGTCTTGGTCTAAATATGGATTGTTGGTTAAATTCTACGTGCGCACTTCCCAATATGAATATTTATTTTTTTTAAATAACTAAGCTGTTGTATTTTAATGATTTATTTTAATAGATAGTGATAAATACCACTCTATTATCGTCTTTAAATTCTTTAATTCATTTTGTTACATCTTCTTAGACAAAAGGACCTCTTCTTGACAGGTTATAGTCGTTAAATTACAATGGCCGCCGATTTGCAGAAGCACGATTTTAGCCAAAAAAAATGTGTTAAATGTGTAATAATTCTGTCATGACTCCCTGAATTCAGTCGCTGTACTGAGATTTAAACAGGAGTCAGAAATGTTTAAGGGATGAGCTGACTAGCTGATTTGAAGTAATATAAGGCTTAGGAATGAAATTTAATGTTTAATCTAAAAAACCAACGCATTGCTATATACGCGCAAGATAAATTCAGCGCCGTGACAAGTAAAGTCGCAACCTCTTTTATACGCTATCACGAGCAAGATTGTATCGCGGTCATTGACCGTCAAAATGCCGGTAAAACGGTGCAAGATGTACTCGGTTATGGCGGCGATATTCCCATTGTTAATTCTATTGTTGATATCCTCGATATGAAACCAGAAGTGCTAATGATTGGCACCGGCTTGTACTCCAACGAGCTGCCAGAAGATTATCGAAATGTTATTAAATTTGCTATCGAAAGCAAAATGAATGTTGTTAGTGGCTTGCACTATCGGATCAGTAAAGATGCCGAGTTGGCTGAGCTAGCCAAATTGACTGGCAGCTTGATTTGGGATACCAAAGAGCCACCAGCAGATTTAAAAACCAATGAAGCGAATCTTGATGAAGTCGATGCCTTTGTTATCCATACGGTCGGCTCTGATTGTCGCGTGGGTAAAAAAACCACGTCACTTGAGTTGGTCGCTAACTTGAAAAACCGGGGCGTTAACATCGGCTTTGCCGCTAGTGGGCAGGGCGGCATTTATATCTCGGGCAGCGGTTATGCGGTTGATGCGGTACCTTCTGATTTTATCGCTGGTGTCACTGAGCGTTTGGTTAAAGATAGCGCTAAAGATCATGACTGGGTAGTGCTCGAAGGGCAGGGGTCGATTTCTCACCCGGCTTATAGCGGCGTCACCTTGGGTTTATTGCACGGCGGTATGCCACAGGCGTTGATTTTGTGCCACGAAGCTCATTTAACTGCACATAAAAACTGGGATCATGTTGCCACCTTACCGTTACCAACCTTAGTAACCCTTTACGAACAATTGGCTAGCTGTCAACGAACGGCCAAAGTTGTTGCTGTTAGTGTTAACTGTCGCGGCCTTGATAAAGCAGCGGCGGCGTTATACATCAAAGAGATTGAAGCACAAACCGGTCTGCCGGCAACAGATGTAATGTTGTTTGGCGCAGATAAACTGGCAGATGCGCTACAAACCTATAAAGCAAGCTTATAAAACCGGCTCATAAAATATTCATTAGCCAAATAAAACAATACTAATCACCACAGATCCCCGACCATGAAGAAATGGTTAGGGATTGCTATAAGAAAATTTTAGCAAAATATTAATTATGGAGTTTTTGTCAATGTTACTTAAAGTCACCCCTACAAGCACTATCGCCGGTTCTATGAAAGTGCCTTCGTCTAAACCTGAAACACAACGTGCGATCATCGCCGCTTCATTATGTGAAGGGGTATCGAAAGTGTATAACGACTTACGTTGTCTCGAAACCGAAACCATGAAAACCGCTTGTCGTAGCATCGGTGCGACTATCGAAGATAAAGATGGTTATTTGGAAATCACTGGTGTGGGTCGTAACCTGCAGTCTAATGCACGTGTTATCGATGCCTTAGGTTCTGGTTTGGTATTTCGCGTATTGACTGCATTGACTTGTTTCAGCCCGTCAGCATCGGTTATTTCAGGTGACAAGATTTTATGTGGCCGGGTAATGGAGCCGTTGTTTACCGCTCTTGACGAGTTAGGCGCAAAAATCAGCTGTATCACCGAGCCTGGTAAAGGTCCGGTGGCTAACTGGGGTCATCCACTGCAAGGCGGTGAGTGTACTATTCAGGGTAACATCAGCTCACAGTTCATCACTTCTGTTTTATTAGCAGCGCCAATGGCAGCCAAGCCAACCAAAATCAATATCACTGGTGAAGTGCTGTCTATTTCTTACATCAAGCAAACTATCGATACCATGACGCAATGTGGCATCAAGTTAGACGTTGCTGATGATTTCTCAAGCATCACGGTATATCCGGGTGAGTACAAAGCCACTGATCATCACATTGTTGGTGATTTCACTTCGGCTTCTTACCTAGTCGCTGCCGCTGCGATGTTTAAAGGTACTACCGTACTTGAAAACATGAACAGCAACAGCTTGCAAGGCGAAAGAGCGATTATCGAAGTGGTTAAAGCTTTGGGTGTTGAAGTGGTTTTTGATGATGTGAATGACAATATCACTTTGATCAACAAGTTCGACCAAATTGAAGGTGACTTTGAGTTTGACGCTAGCGATTATCCTAACATCGTTCCTACATTGGCCGCCATTGGTACCTATGTAAAAGGTACATTCCGAGTTATCGGTGGTTCAATCACCCGTTTGCACAAGTCTCCACGTATCAAAGCGATGGTGTCTGAGTTGCAAACCATGGGTGTTGATATCACCGCCATTTTGAAAGACGGCGATGTTTATGACGGTTTCGAAATCAAAGGTGCGGGTAGTTACGAAGGTGACGTTGAGCTGTCAAGCTGGGGCGACCATCGTATCTTTATGTCTTTGTTTGTGGCTTCACTACGTTGTAAAAACCCTAACTTCCTTGATGGTTACAACGATGTGTCTTGTTCATTCCCAGGTTTCTTCGACGAGTTCTCTCGGGCGCAAGTACAGTTTGAAGAAGTCGAAGAAATGGACGACGAAGCTAAACGTGCTTAATCGGCATTAGCAGTGTTATTCGCCGTCAATCAGTGATTTGGCGGCGAACAGTTTAGAAATAGTAATGAAAGGGTGATGAAAGGGTGATGAAAGTGGGACTTACAACAGAACAAGTGAAGTTTTATCAAGACAACGGTTATTTGGTTGTTGAGAATTTGTTTGATCAGGCAGCTATTGAGCAAGCTCGTGCGGTTATCGGTGAAGTATTAGACGCCGGTGGCAACGCTGAAATGGAGCCTGGCGATGATAATACGCCGCGTCGTATCTGGTCACCAACGAAAAAGCATCAACACTTTCAGGATATGTCAGAAGCACCACAAGTCCTTGATGTGATTGAAGATTTGATTGGCGAAGACATTTTGTTCCATTACAGCAAGTTGAACATGAAAGGCCCTAAAGTGGGCAGTGTGGTCAAATGGCATCAAGATTTTTCTTATTACCCACACACTAACAGTGATTTGTTGACTGCGTTGATTTTCATCGACGACGCTGACAAAGGCAACGGTTGTTTGAAAGTGGTGCCGGCTTCACATAAAAAAGGTTTGCAAAATCATGACCTTGACGGTTTCTTCCGAGGTATTTTAGCTAACGTTGAAGAAGACAAAGCGGTTTACCTTGAAGCCAAAGCCGGTTCAGTGGTGTTCTTGCACGCCTTAACCTTCCATTCGTCTGAGGTTAATCAGTCTGATCGTCCTCGCCGCACTTTCTTGCCAGCTTATCGTGCTGCTGATGCGATGCCGATTTATTTTGGTCCGCACGCCGCCCATAACGAACCGGGCATTAAGTTGCTCAGAGGCAAGGCTTCAAGAGTTGCTCGTGTCACCGCTCAGCATGTGCCATTACCTTTGGCTGAACGTGAATTTGGTTCAATCTATGAAGTCCAAGAGGGCGCTCATTTGACCAAATCACTAGAAGAGTCAAAACGAACGGGTTATGCAGTTTAAACAGACGGTATAACCAGACCGTTTAGCCAAATGAGTAAACAGGATTTAAAGATGAGTTTCAGCGATAAAGTCACCGCAGCAATTAACGCCCTTACGCCTTATCAAGCAGGTATGACCTCAGCACAGGCAATGCGTTTGCATGGTTTAACCGAGATTTTTAAGTTATCCAGCAATGAAGCACCAGTGATACCTTCTGCTAAAGTGCGCGAGGCGATTAATAAAGCGGCTAGTGAAACTCAACTTTATCCTGATTATTTTGCTTTTACCCAGCTATTAGCCGAACGCAATGGTGTTGATCACAATCAGCTGATCATCGGCAATGGTTCGATTGATGTGCTCGAAATCGCTTTACGTTTGTTCTCTACTGGCAACAGCAATTTAGTCTGTTCACAATATGGTTATTCGGCTTATCCGTTGTTAGCCGGTGCCACCAATTTGCAATGCAAAGTCGTCTCTAGTACGCCTGAGTTTGGTCATGATCCGGTCGCACTGGCGCAAGCCTGTGATATCAATACGGCGGCATTGGTGATTGATAACCCGACCAATTTGGCGGGGCAAACCTTAAACCATCAACAGTTGAATGCCTTGATGCAAGCGGTGCCAGAATCTGTATTGGTGATCCTCGACGAAGCTTATGTTGAATTTACCGCTGACCCAGCAACCGACCAAGCCCAGCGCTCTGGTTTGGCTTTGGTCAACGACTACCCTAATTTATTAATCACCCGGACCTTCTCCAAAGCTTATGGTCTGGCGGGATTACGCGTCGGATATGGTATTGCCAATCCGTTGTTGATTGACCTGATGAATCGCATTCAGCGACCTTTCCCTATCGCCGGGCTGGCAATCGATGCCGCTACGGCTGCGCTGGATGATCAGGCCCATTTCGAATTGATTCAAAGCACGGTCAATGCTGGCAAACGTTTGCTGTATCGTGAGTTTGACCGCCTATCACTGGAGTATTACCAAAGTGATGGCAACTTTGTGTTAATCAAATCTCCTTTAATCGCCCAACCCGGTGAGAAAAACTTAGCGGTTTTACTGCTCGAAGCGGGTTTCATTGTCAGGCCGATGAATGCCTACAAGCGCAGCGATTTAGTCCGTATATCGATTATGGATGAAGCAACCATGACGGCGTTGGTTAGCGCGTTAGAAAAAATAGTAACTGTAGGAACAAGCGTCGAGCGGTGATGTATGCCGAAGGCGCAAAGTATTAAACGTAGTAAACATTGGAAATAGTAAAAACAAAATAATCTCAGGAGCGTGAACGGTGAATATACTTATTATTAATAATTTTTGGCGATACCCAGGCACTAAACGTTGGGATTTTGAATTGGTGCGTTATGAAGATTTCATTTGTCATAAAACCAATAACGTCACTTATATTGTCAACACCCGGGGTCGAACAGCGATCACCGCCGATCCACAAGCTTATGACTTTGACCTACATCAGGTTGAAGATATCTTTGATATCGAAGTGCTCGATACGCTAGCACAACAAGCGATTGCTAAACATGGTCCGATTGACCGAATTATTGCCTTTTCTGAAAACTTGTTGACCCAAGCGGCGTTTTTACGGGATAAATACGATATCCATGGTGCCAGAGTTGACGAGATTGAACGGGCTCGCAATAAAGTCTTAATGAAACAATTACTGCACAAAGATGGCCTCAGAGCGCCGAATTTTATTCATTTACACCCTGAAACCGCCACTGAACAAACGCTCGCTTTTGCTGAAAAACACGGCTACCCACTGGTGATCAAACCGATTGATGGGGCGTCAAGTAAAGGCGTGTCTAAAATTAATAACGTTACCGAGTTGTTGATCCAGATGGAAAATGTCGATGGCGAAGGCTGGGAAGTCGAAGAGTTTATCACTGGCGATTTATTCCATATCGATGGTTTTATCAATAAAGATGGCAAAGTCACCATGGCAATTGCCCATCGTTACTTTAATAGCTGTCTGGATTTCACCACAGGTGCACCATTAGGGGCTGCGGTTATTGATCAGAGCAGCGATTTGGCCAGCCGAATTAAAGTGTTTGTACAACAATGCATGACCTCACTGGATTTAAAAACCTGTCCATTCCACTTTGAGTTGTTCCACTCTGATCAAGACGAGTTGGTTTTTCTTGAAGTTGGTGCTCGTCTCGGTGGTGCCGATGTGCCACATATGATTGAAGACGTCAGCGGTGAAAATGTCTTTGAGCATTGGATCAAACAAATTCTCGATGACACTTATGAAGTGGCCTTTGAAGTGAAACAATACGGGGCTTGGTTGATTTTCGGCTTACCCGCTGAGTTGCCTTGCACGGTCACCTCGGTATCTGATTTCAGTGACAGCGTAGCGTCTATTTCACGTCAATATATTCCAGAGGTTGGCAGTACCTTGGTGCATGAAGGCGGCTATTGTACCTTGCAATCCGGTCGTTTGTTATTTACCAATGATTGCCATGATTCACTGATTAAAGATGTTAATCAGGTGATGGCGCAATTTAGTATTGAAACCGAAATTGAAATTGAAGAGATGGCAAAAGTAGCATGAAGCAGAAAGCCTTATTAGTGATGGCCCACCAGGGCCGTACATTTATTGAGCCCATGGCGGCTGCATTAAAAGACCTTAACGTGGCGTGTTTGGTGGTCAGTTCGACCCCTCGTTCAGCCGAAGATTTAGCTTTTTTAGAAAAACACAGCGAACACGTCTGGGTCGGTGAAACCGATAATATCCGTCGTGAAGATGTTGATATGGCGTTAGCCAAAGCCGCCCCGGATTATGAGGTTTTAGCGACCTTGGCGACCAACGAATCCTACCGCATCATGATGGCCACGGTAAATCAGCAGTTGCCCGGCCTAGATGTCAGCCCAGCGGCGCTATCGTTGACGATGGACAAACATCGCTGCCGTAACGCGTTACTCAAAAGTGAGCTAAGTCAGGCCCATTGTTATGAAGTTAACGGCCAAACCTTGGCACAGATTAAAGCCTCTGGTGATGACTATTTTATCAAGCCAAATCGGGGAGCGGGGTCGTTTGCTTGCTTCAGATTAACCGACGATTTGACCATGGATAGGATTGAAGCGTTGCAACAGCAAATGAAAAGCGATAAATTGTTCGCCGCCATTTTCAACGGCGAATATGGCTTTACTGCTGAACGTTTTATCAGCGGTGAAGAGTTCAGTTTTGAAGCATTTGTGGTTGATAACCAAAGTTATGTGGTGGGGACTCATGCTAAATATCTCGAAGAGAGCATGGGCACAACATTAGAAATGACCACCACCTTACCAGCGGTTAATTTAACCGATGAGGAACAACTCGGTGGTGAGCAGTACATTGCCAAAGTGCTCAATGCACTGGGGTTAGATCAGGGCACTTATCATATTGAAGCCCGTTTTGACCGCGCCAATAATCACTGGGATATTATTGAAGTGAACACCCGCATGGGCGGTTCATTTATCAATGACAGTGTAGAGATTTTTACCGAAGGTTATTCGGTGATGAAACTGTGGATCAACTCATTATGTTGTACTGATGCACAAAGCAAAGACAATTTGGTGACGTTACTCAGTGGTTTGCGTGAAAGCCGTCGTCGCGCCAATAACAGTGTTAAAAACGGCACCGTATTTTTATGTCGTTATGGCGAGCCGGGCAGGACCCTTGAGGGGATCCACTTTGATGGCATCGACCCAGCGCCATTAATTTTTAATACGCCTATGGCTAATGGATCTAAATTGCCCTACTCTGAGCGCGGCATTTTTATTCTCAATGTGCTGTGGAAAGTCGGCGTTGATACTATTGCGAGTGATTTGGTAACTTTACCTGAATTGCTGGATGAATATCTGGTTGTTGATTATTCGTGATTAAAAACGCGAATGTATTCGCCTCTACGCTATTATTGAACACAGCAAATGAAAATAGGAAACAAAATGCATAAAGTTCGTATCACAACCACCGATGAGGAATTTTCCTTGCCGACCAACGCTTGTTTGACCGACGCCGAAGAATTAAAGGTTAATGGCCTCGAATTTGGTTGTCGTTCGGGAGCTTGTGGCATTTGTGCGATTGAAGTGGCCGAAGGTGGCGAAAATATCGCCCCACAGAAGAAAAGAGAAACCAAGTTTTTGAATTTCTTGGGCCATAATCCAGAGACTATTCGGTTGGCATGTCAGTGCCGAGTACGCGGTGACATCGTGATAAAACCAGCGGAAAAACGCAAACCGCAAAGAAGACAAAGAGCTGCGGCGTAATTTATCATATAATTCACAACCCTTTAGCCAACAGAAGAGCAAGCAATTGATTTCAACAAATGTGAGTAAACCGGGAATGGCCGTGGTCATTACCATTATTGCTGTATTGATTGGATTGCAAAGTTTATTGGCGTTGCCGATTAAGTTACTACCGGATACCACTCATCCAACCTTGAAAGTCGAAACCTTATGGCGCTCGGCTTCGCCATTTGAGGTCGAAGCCAATATTCTTGAAAAACAAGAGCGGGTATTACGCGATATCCCGGGTCTTGAAGAAATGGTCAGCACCGCCAATCAGGGCAGGGGCACCATCAGTTTATCTTTTGCCGCTGGTATCAACAAAACTGAATTGCTGGTTAAAGTGCTGAGTAAACTCAACAACGTCAAAGAATTTCCGATTGATGCCGAGCCACCTCAGGTGACCTCGGCGTCTTCGTCTGAATCACTGGTTTTTTTGTTTTTACGCAAACTTGACGGTAACCATAAACCAGTTGACGACTATCGCGATCTGGTCGAACTGAGCGTACGCTCACAGCTTGAATCGATTCAAGGTGTCGCTGGGGTTCAAACCTTTATTGGTGCTGAGCATGAGCTGCAAATTACCATCGACCCACTTAAAGCCGCTGCCTTATCTATTCCATTACCTAGCCTGATTGGCGCATTAAAAAACCAAGATAATATCACCGGTGGTACGGTTGAAGTGGGCCGCAAGAATTTTGTTATTCGTTTGTCTGGGGCTGATACCCCAGAGAAAATGGAGCAAACCGTATTAGAGTGGCGTAATGGTCGGGCTATCCGGCTTAAAGATATTGCCACTGTAGACATTGCCAATGGTAAACGTGAAAGCTTTGCTATTTTCAACGGTAAATCAGCGGTTGGCTTGCGCTTATCCCGTGAAGCTGGCGCGAATGTCCTGGCAACACTCGACCGAGTGTTTACTCAAATGGACAGCCTGAATAACGGCATTTTGGCGCAACATCAGCTGAAACTCGAAAAGTCTTTTGACCCGTCGGTATTCATTAACCGGGCTTTGACTATGGTCAGCTCCAATATCGTCATTGGTATTTTTATGGCGATGGCAATTTTGCTGGCGTTTTTCCGCCGCTGGCAACCGACCTTAGTGATCACCATTAGTGTGCCCATCTCATTACTAGTGACGTTTATTTTTATGTCGGCCTTTGACCGTACCATCAACGTAATTTCATTGGCGGGTATTGCTTTTGCCAGTGGTATGGTGATGGACGCGGCGATTGTGGTGCTCGAAAGCATTACCCATCAGATGGAAGCAGGCAAGAGTGTGTTTCAGTCCTGTGTTGACGGCACCAAGAAAGTCTGGCGGGCGCTGTTGACCTCAACATTAACCACGGTGGCGATATTCCTGCCGATCTCGATGACCAATGATCCAGCAGCGCAGTTGTTTGCTGATTTGGCTTTGACCATCGCGGTGTCGGTATCGGTGTCATTGTTGGTGGCTGTTTTTGTTATTCCGGTGCTGTGCAATAAAATGTTCAGTGCTATTGGTGTTGATGCGGTTAAAACCACCGCCGGATCAGCAGAACAACAGGACCAGCAACGTTGGATCCGCGCCGAGCAGTTTATTCGCAAATTAACCGGCAGCCAGCGCAAGCGTATGAGTTGGATCTTGGTGTTGGTATTGTCACCGATTTTTGTTACTAGCTTTATGCTGCCAGATTTAGATTATTTACCGCCGTTACGCAAAGATTCGATTAATACCTTTATGCGTTTTCCACCGGGTGCCCATTTGAACTTGATTGAAAAAGAGATTGCCACACCGATGGCTGAGCGATTACAGCCTTATATGGATGGCAAAAAATCTCCCGAGTTATTGAATTATTATATTGCGGTGTCGCCGGGTGTTATGTCGATGGCATCACGCACCACCGACCAGAGCAAAATCGGTGAGTTGAACCAGCTGATCAAAGAACAGATCACCGCTGGTTTTCCGGATACCCAAGCCTTTAGTTCACAAGGGTCTATTACTGGCAAGTTCGGTGGTAACCGCAGTTTCACCATTCATATTCAGGCCGAAGAACTCGATAAGTTAGCGATTGGCAGCAAGAAAATCATTGAGATGATTAAACTCCGCTTAGATGGCGCGGTTGTTCGGGCATCGCCGGCGATCAGTGCTGGTCAGCCTGAACTGCGTTTGTCTGTACGTCAAGATCGGCTTGGTGAAAGCGGTTGGTCATTCCAACAGGTGCAGGACATTATTCGGATTTTAGGTGACGGTTTATATTTGGGTGAGTATTTCAACGGTCAAACCCGGATTGATAAAATGCTCAAATCTGCAGCGCTGTCTTCGCCGAGCGAATTGCTCGATGTGCCCTTGGTGACTGATTTGGGCAAACAAATTTATCTCGGCAGTATTGTTGAGCTAGAACAAACCACTTCGCCGACGTTGTTGAAACGGGTTAACCGTCGCCGGGCGATCTCATTAACGATTGTGCCACCACAGCAGATGACACTAGGTAAAGCAGTAGCAGAAATCACCGCATTGGTGCCGCAAATGCAGGCTGAGTTACCGCCGGGCAGTGATATCTTGCTAGGTAAAACGGCGGATAAACTCAATCATGCGGTGACCAATTTAATCATGCTATTTGTCACCGCTATTGCACTGTTGTGTTTGATCATGACGGCGATGCTAGGCTCATTTAAAGAGAGCATTATTGTTGCGCTGACGTTGCCATTGGCGACCATTGGCGGGGTATTGATGCTCAATGGCTTAAACTTGTTGGTTCATCAAGCGCTAGATTTGTTAACCATGATTGGTTTCATCATCTTGATTGGTTTGGTGGTGAACAACGCCATTTTGTTAGTCTCTGCCAGCCGTGATTTTGAACAAGAGGGCATGGGACTTGAAGATGCGGTATACCGTGCGGTGAGAAATCGCTTCCGACCGATTTTGGTTAGCACCTTAACCAGCATTTTTGGTATGTTGCCGTTATTGCTGAACCCGGGCACTGGCTCTGAAATCTATCGGGGGCTGGCGGCGGTGGTTGTTGGCGGCATGACCTTTAGTTTGTTCTTCACCCTTATACTTATTCCTTGTTTGTTGTTACTGGGGGCAAAAAAAGCCGACCATAACAATCACAACAACCACGAACTAAAGGATGCTAGTCATGCTTAAAGCAATGTTGACCGTATCAGCCTTATTCATCAGCAGCGCTTTTGCCGCGCCGTTGGTGGCTGTCAGCCAAATTAAACAAATGCCGTTGTCGACTGAATTCAGGGCATCAGCCCAGGTGATCAGTGTGCAAGAAGTAGAGCTGTCGACCGAGCTTGAAGGTAAACTCGAATGGGTCGCCCAGGTGGGTACTCTGGCCGAAAAAGGCCAATTGATTGCTCGGCTCAATGATGCCGAAGACAAATTATTGCTGCAAACCCAAGAGGCTAGAGTCGCACAGTTGACCTCATTGGTGTTTTTTGCCAAACGCGAATTATCTCGGGTCGAAAAACTGGCTAAAGATAACAGTGCCTCAGCACAAAAACTCGATGACGCCAAACGAGGGTTAAGTGACTTAGAGTTTGGTTTGAAAAAAGCCCAACTAGAGCAACAACGATTAGCATTGGAATTATCCAGAACTCAAATTCTTGCGCCGTTTAATGGTCAGGTCGTGCAACGCAGTAAAGTCGGTGGTTCTTTTGTTGAACGGGGCGAGCGTATTTTGACTTTGGTGGATATTCAAAGTAAAGAGATCAGCGCCAAATTGCCGGTATCCGATTCAGCTAAAGTCGATTTGCAAACAACTCAGGTACAGATTGAGTTAATGGATCAAGCTTCAGTTGAGGGTAAGATCCGAGCTATGGTGCAAGTGGGTGATGAATTATCCCGGATGGTTGAAGTGCGTATTGAAGCCACTGAGCTGGCAACACCAATAGGGATGCCGGTAGAAGTGGTGTTTTCGACCGCACAGCACACCATGGCTTGGCAAATCCCTCGGGATGCACTGGTTAATCGTGAGCAAGCCATTTTTGTTTATCAGATTGATGCTGATAACAAGGCCAATAAAATCGTTGTGACGGTGGTGAATGATGCCCATCAAGAATATGTTTTGGTTGAAGGTGAATTGTCGCCCAATTTAGCGATTGTGATCAGAGGGGCTGAAATGCTTGCTGATCAACAAGTTGTTGATTTGGACCCGAGTTAATTCGCTGTCAGGACACAACTTAGTAAAGCAGTAAAGAGCAGTAAAAAGCAGTAAAGAGCAGTTGTCTGGATTGTAGACAGCGCCAGTATACATGTAATTTTAAGGAGTTTTATATGACCGCAATAAGCACACCATGTCGGTTTCTGTGGGTTTTGCCTATTTCTAGCCAAACCCATGCGACCGGTGCCAGAGAGACCGATTCATTTGACATCGACGGGATGATCAAGTTTTGCCAACGCGCAGAAGAATTGGGCATTGAGCAACTATTGGTCGGGGTGGGTTTCCATGTCCCGGAATCATTCGCCTATTTGGCCACGCTGATCCGTGAAACCAAAAAAATCAAATTCTTGATTGCTTACCGCGCGGCCATTGTAAACCCGACGACATTCGTGCAACTGGTCAATACCTTGTCGGTGTTTGGTGATGACCGGGTAACCATCAACTTGCTGGCTGGCATTTCGCCAGTAGAACAGAAATATTACGGTGATCATCTGGCCAAAGAAGACCGTCATGCCCGCCTTGATGAGTACATCGATATTTGTGATATGTATTGGCACGGCGATGGACCGGTCAACTACAAAGGCAAATATCATCATATTCAAAATGGCATGTTGCAGTACGGTTACTGTAATACCAAAAGGCAGTCGCCTGAGCTGTTTATCAGTGGTAATTCCGAAGTCTCAATGACTTGCGCCAAAAACCATAACGGTGCTTGGTTAATTTACAGTGATGCCCATGACAAAGTGGCTAAACACATTAAACCGGGTGTAGACATGGGCCTTGATGTTGGTTTAAGAATGTCGATGATCATTCGTGACACTAAAGCAGAAGTTGACGCAAAAATTGGCGAGATGATGGATGGGGTTGACGCCGAATGGGCTGAAACTGTAGCTGAGTACGTTAAAGGCTGTGATTCAACCTCAATCAAAGATGTTTTTGCGCGTGCTGAGGCCGCCAAAGGTGACTGGATTGACGATGTGATCTGGACCGGTGCGGTACCTTTTCGAGGTGGCCCGGCATTAGCGATGGCAGGCACACCTGAGAGTGTTTCTGATTACATTATCAAATACAAACAAGCGGGGGTATCGACTTTCATCCTCTCTGGCTGGCCGCAAGCGGCAGAGCTAGAAAACTTTGCCAACGGCGTATTACCTTTGGTCAGAGAGAAAGAAGCCGCCTTACTTGGCGCTTAAGCATTTAAATTTCAAACGATAACGATAAAGAGAGAAGTCCGCATGGAAAAAGTAATTGTAGTGTTAGGTGGCAGTTTGGATCCAAACAGCAAAAGTGAAATCATGTTAACTCAGGCACAACAAGCAATTGAAGCCTGTGGCAGCAAAGCGGTGATGATCCCGATGAGCAGCCTAAATTTGCCCTTTTTCAGTCACCAGGCCAAAGCGGACAATCCTCAGGTCGATGCCTTTATCGAACAAGTTCGTCAAGCCGACGGCATTATTATTGCCTCGCCGGAATATCACAGCGGCGTCAGTGGCGTATTGAAAAACGCACTGGATTTTTTGACCAAAGATGAAGTTGAACATAAAGCCGTCGGTTTGATGGCGGTATGTGGTGGTGCCAGCGGCGGTACCTCAACCCTTAATGGCTTAGCCACTATTATGGGTGCGCTTCATGCCATGGTGATCCCCCAGCAAGTGATTATTGGCAAAAGCTATCAGAGCGTTGATGAGCACAATCAAATTATTGATCAAGATGTGGTCAAACGTATTGCGCAAGTCAGCCAAAAAGTGGTGCAGTTTTCTCATTGGCATCGGGTGTATCAGGCCGCCTGATCCCGCACCAGCATTTAGATTATTAAGGAGTTTTACATGACCACCTCATCAGATATACCCTTGCGGTTTCACTGGAGCTTTCCGGTTGTATCACAACAAAAAGCTTCCGATGCCCGTCCGGTAGGCACACTGGATATTGATGAAATGATCAGTGTTGCGAAAAAAGCAGAAGCGTTGGGTATCGAACAGTTACTGGTCGGCGTGGGGTTTCACACCCCGGATTCATTTGTTTATCTGGCGACCTTGATCAGAGAGACTAAAAAAGTCAAATTCTTGCTCGCCTATCGCGCAGGCTCAATCAGCCCGACGACTTTTGTCCAAATGGTCAACACCTTGTCAACCTTCGGTGATAACCGGGTGACATTAAACCTGCTAGCTGGCATTTCGCCAGTCGAGCAAAAATACTATGGCGATCACTTAGCCAAAGATGAACGGCTGACTCGATTGGATGAATTCATCGATGTTTGCCAGCAGTTTTGGTTGACTGAAAAGCCAGTCGATCACAAAGGCACTTATTACGATATCGAGCAAGGACAGCTGCATATTGGCTATAACAATACCCAAAGGGACATGCCTGAAACCTATTTGAGCGGTAACTCGCTGGATTCAATGCAATGTGCGATTGAGCGCAAAGTGTCTTTGTTGCGTTATAGCGATACCGTTGAGAAAATTGCCGACAAAATCAAACCAGCAGTAGAAGCGGGTGTCAGCGTCGGTTTAAGAATGTCGACTATCGTGCGCGAAACCAAAGCCGAAGTACAAGCCAAAATTGACGACATGATGGATGGCGTTGATGAAGAGTGGGCTGGTACTGTGGCGGAATACATGAAAACCTGTGATTCAACAGCGGTTCATGATGTGTTTAATATTGCCAAAGAAGCCAAAGGCGATTGGGTTGATGATTTGATTTGGACGGGTGCGGTGCGTTTTCGTGGCGGTCCGTCACTGGCATTAGCCGGTGAGCCAGAGCAAGTGGCTGATTATATCATGCAATACAAATCCGTTGGGGTGACCGACTTTATCCTCTCGGGCTGGCCACAACCACTAGAAATGGAATATTTCTGTACCCTAGTATTACCCTTGATCAGAGCCAAAGAACAGGCTTTGCTTGACGCACACTAGATTATAAATAATGTAGTCAATAGGCGAGACATCAGTCTCGCTTTTGTTTTTTATTCGCCCCAAACTTTAGGTAAAAAGGTATTATGACCCCGGTAAGAGCCAAAATTTTTATAGCAGGCATGTTTTTGTCGTTTCTCGCGACACAGTTTCTGCTCTTTGTTATTCCTTTGATGATTTTCGAAAGCGAAGGTAACATTTCCTCATTAGGGGCACTGATGAGTATTGAGTGGTTACCCGCTTTATTTGCCTTCCCATTAGCAGGGCATATGATTGACCGTTTCAGTGCGATCAAAATCAATCGTTACGCTCACCTTATTCGTGCATTTTTATGTTTGCTGGCTTATTTTTTACTGCAAAGCTTCCCAGACAACCTGTTTATTATCATGGCGTTATTAGCCAGTATCTGTGCCTTTTTAATGGGTTTTGTCAAAATCTCAGCGGACACTCTGATCTCGGTGAACTTTAAAGACAAAGAAATGGCCAAATACCACTCAATGCTGCAATCAGCTGAGCTGTCTAGCATGATGTTGGGTGCCGTATTGGCTGGCATAGCGTCTACCGTGATGGATAACAATACCTTGTTGATGATTGCTGGTTGTATCTTCATGATTGCTTTTACCGCCACTTTGCCTATCACTAGTACTTTGAAGAAAAGCGGTGCAGTCGCAACCTCGTTTATTAAAAGTGTTCAGTTTGGTATGGAGTTTCTTAAAAAGACCCCACGGCTTAAAGGCATTGTATTATTGAACGCCTCTTTCAACCTGATGGTTGGTTTAATCATGGGTTTGAATCCAGCGATTGTGGTTTCAACCTTTAGCATGGAAAAAGTCTATTTTGGTTACCTTAACACCGCCGGTGGTGTTGCCACAGTATTGGGATTATTGATGATCCCATGGATTTTAAAGAAAATCAGTGTTAATCAAATGGGTTTATTTGGCGGCATTTTCTGTTTAGGCAGCGGCATCGCCATGGTATTAGCCCCTAACTATTATGTTTATGTTGCACTGTTTGTTTGCTATTTATTGGGACTTTCATTTTACAATATTTTCAACCGTACTGAACGGGCCAAACTGGTACCTAAAGACAAATTTGGTTCAGTGATGGGGGTTTTCTATGTCATTAACAGCTTGTCATTGCCGCTAGCGGGTTTAGTGATTTATCTGGTTGCTGATCACGTTGCACCACAGTTGTTAATCTTTATGATGGCGATCACTGCAACAGTTGCCTGTTTTGCGCTTTATTTGATTTATTTTAAAAATACCTCATCGGAGCCTGTTGTTGAGGATACGGTTGAGGGTACGGTTGAGGAAGGGGTTGAGCAGTCTTAACCCTAAACTAAAAAAGAAGCTAAAAAAGAAGCTAAAAAAGAGAGTGGTAAATGAAAAAAAATAACAAACAGCTGACAGCCTTGTCAGCTGCGATTGTATTAAGTGTTGGCTTGATGTCATCAGCTCAAGCGCATAACCATGGCAACAGTAGCGCTGAGTTGACGACTAGCGAGTTAATCAAACAGGCGATTGAATCAGATCGACGTCCTGCCAGTGAAAAGGCCAGAGATCGCAATCGTCGTCCAGCTGAAACCCTGGCGTTTTTAGGGCTTGAAAAAGACATGAAGGTGCTTGAACTGATGCCGGGCAGGGCGTGGTACTCCAACATTTTGTCGGCAGTATTAAAAGACTCAGGCAAGTTATATTCAGCGGTCAGCACCCGTTTGGTGAAAAAATACCATCCTGAATTGTTGTCGTCGAATCAACTGACATTGATAGACGTGCCAACAGGACGTAGAACCGTCAAGCTGACAACCACATTTGATGTTGAACCTTTCAGCCTCGATGTTGAGCCACTCGATATGGTGGTGACATTTCGTAACTACCATAATTTGACGCAAGCGAGTCGTCGCAATATCAACAAGGCGGTTTTTGAGGCGTTAAAACCCGGCGGCGTTTATGCGGTGATCGACCATAACCGCAGACATATGCAGTCAGACAACGGCGAAAACCGTCGTCGATTAGACCCGGTAATGGTGATTAAAGATGTGCAACAAAGCGGTTTTGTTCTGGCCGATTACAGCGATGTCAATGCCCGTCCAGATGATGAGTTGCGTTATGAAGTGGGCCGTAAAAGCATTTCAGGCAATAGTGATCGGTTTACGCTTAAGTTTGTCAAGCCTAAGTGAGACTAAGGGAGGTTAAGGGAGCCTAAGGAAGTTGGGGTTTTTCTTATTTGGTGTAGAGGCGACCCGTGGTTGGGTCGCTTATACAGTTTAACCTTATTCGTTATGCAACTTTTAACTGATAGTTTTTGTTTGATACAAAGTTATCTATTTCTACTAATAGAAGATCCGTAGCCTTGGTTATCGATAATACATAATTATCTATACTGCCAGATACAGGAAGAATAGAGTTTTCTCCATGCGCAATTTTATTACGAAATGTCACAATTAGATCTATATCAGCGGTTACAGAACTAAAAACTGTAAAATCGAAACCAAACATCGTACATAGCTCTTTAAGAACCTTACTATTTAAATTAGATTTTGTATCTATAGTTTTTTTAAACTTAAGTGCTTTTTGAAAAAGCTTTTTGAAACTATCTGTAAATTCAATTTTTTGATCAAATGATTGCTTACCACTTAATGAATTATATTTAGAACCCAAGCCAAGAACAACCAACTTCGTTGGTACTTCGTTTGGAGAAAGTTCTAATTCATTCAAATGGCTAATTAACAGCTTAAGAGAGCTAACTACATAACCCTCCCAATGCGCATATATCATTGGCAGGCACATTCTACTCCAAAGAAGTTTATCAACATTTTGGGGGTTTTTCTTGAATACCGCTAACTCCCCATCACGCCAATTATTATCTTCCTGAATTTCATCGACTAAACTATGCGGTACCATCAAAAATCTCCATAGCCCGATCCATGCGTGCTCGTATTCTCATATTAGAGAATGTGCTTGTGCCAATGGAGTTATATTGAGGGTCGATCAGTAACGCCTTTATTCCCACTTCAATTTCAGCTTCATTTCCTGAAATAGAAGTGTATTTTTTAGGTACGGAGAACGCCAATGAATCAAATATATGATTTGCAAAATTTCCTTTTGGTCGGAAAACATCTTTACCGAATTTGTCTAATAAAAACTCAACAAATAAAATGAATTCATTTTTTTCCTTTTCAATATTAAAAGGTTTAATGCCTTTTGATACATCTCTCATAAACTCAGTTAAAAATTGTGGAACAGTAGTTTTGAAATTTCCATCTAAATGTTTAAACGCAAAATAGCGTAAAACTAACTCTTCTAAAAACATCTCTTCTTTTTTCTTATTCGAAGGGCTTATCAGTTCAATGTATTCAGGGATTAATGCAATATCGCGTAAAACTTGATTAAGATCTACTGAGTACGAACGGAAAATACAATTTCTAATCTCTTGCTCTGATAAAGGACTTGATCCCGTATTTAATCGATTAAACAACTCATATCGAATATCTTCTCTACTGTCCCAGCGTACTATTTCAACTCGACAAACAGATCTTTTTATTGTTGTTTTTAATTTTAAAGAGATATCTTTAATACCTTTCCCTTCCAGCTCTTTAATCATTTCACCTTCAGAAAGAATGGTTTTATTTTTTTCTGGAACCGCATCCAAAACACCAAAAAAGGCAAAAATTGTAGATATTCTTTGCAATCCATCTACAACTTCCCATTTACCATTATCGTCTTCGGCAACGAATATTGGTGGAATAGGAATACCTAATAAAACGGATTCGATAAAACGAGTTTGTTGAAATAAAGTCCACCTGAATACTCTTTGATACTCTGGCGTAATAAATAAGTCTCCATCATCAAATAAACTCATCAATTCACCAAAAGACATATCTAATCGATCTGTTTTTAATGAGTTTCTTTTCGTTGTAATAATGTCATCTAAAGTTGGCATTTTAGTCTCTAACCTTATTCGTTATAATAAAATAAGTTTAACACATGGAATATTCGCAGAGCCAAACTAAATCGCTCCTGTTTGTTCAGCTATATTTTTCTTTGTGTGTATCTGTAGAATTACATTTTGGACATTGGCACATAAATTTTAGTAATTGAATCAATTAGTTCGACAGCTTATTAAACGGTAAAAGCCAATATTTCAGACCTCAATTCCGAACACGGTACCCTATAAATCAACCACTTTCAACCGCTTAACTAGTATTTTTTATAAAAACATCATCGTGATAGAAAACAGTTCCTATTTACCCTACGTTTTGACCACTCTGTCCAGAAAAAAATGTTTCCGCAGAAGCGCTTTAAACCAATAAATAGGTAAATTCATGTCAACAACAATAAAAAAGCAAGATTTAACCAATACCTCTTTTATAGCTTTTATCACATATAACTCATTGTTTGGCTCCGATTAAACAAGGTAACAGTTTGATGATGCTTTTTGTCGGAGGGCCGTCTCGGCGCGATTGTTGACGAAGGCAACACTGCTGTGTCTTTGACACAAATCGCGGCGAGGACGCCCCTCCTACATCTGGACAGCGTAATTGCAACCCTAAATGACGTAACATGGTCAGAACCCTTAAATGTCATTATATGATTAGCGTCTACGGCGTATCCGCTCTGGCGTAGACGAGGTTTCAACCTCGTGAATATTGAGCCAGAAATAGTTGAAAACTACGAAGGTCTCTTCAAGTGGGGATCGTCATCACTGTCTCAGTTAAAACTCATCTTATTTCTGTCTGTTTAGTCAAGTTTTTATTGAAATGATTTATGACGGCAGCACTAAAATAGGTTATAGTACGTCCGATGGATCGCTATTAACCACTTTATTGTTGGCGACAGTGATTGGCATCAAACACATTTCTCAATCCCCACAATTTTACTCTTCCTAGGGAAATTAATTTCCCGACCTTTGAAATAAAATCTTTAAATATCGACAGGAAAAAAATGAAAATCACTATAGTCGGAGCCGGTAATGCGGGTTCTGCTTGTGCGTTTATGGCTGCTGAGGCAGGACATAAAGTTAGACTATTGAAGACTTCGAACCGTATTACTCATGATGAGCATTTTGAAGCGATGGTAAGCAATAAAGGGATATATTGTATTGATAACACCAAGAATGGACCATTTACCGATAGCGGCGATGATGCCGAAAAAAGCTTTCAACCTTTAGACATGATCACCCGCGACCCTAAAGCAGCCATTGAGGGCGCAGATGTCGTGATGATTTTTATTCAAACCACCTATCATCAGGCGTTAGCAGCAAAGATTGCGAAATACTTTCAAGATGATCAGTTGGTGATGTTAATTCCTGGTTATGCTGGTAGTATTTTTTATGACCGATTATGTGATAATCATCCGATATTTGCCGAGGGTGAATCGACGCCTAATGACGCCAGAGTTGTTACACCGGGTACAGTGAAAGTGCTATTTAAAAATGCGAGAAATTCGCTGGCATTTTTCCCAGCATCAAAAACAGACGAAGGAATGGCCATAGCCTCCCGTTTGTTTCCTGCCTATAACATTAAAATGAACAATGTTCGAAAACATATATTCGAATCCGCATTACATAATCCTAATATCATCGTTCATACCATCGGCATGTATGTGATGTATCCGATGCTTGAGTATTGTACCAAACACCATCCTGACGAAGTGCCGTATATGTATAGAGACGCACTGTCGACTGACTTAGCTTGGTTAATGATAGAAAAATTAGACGCAGAAAAAATGGCGGTGTTAACCGCACTAGGCTGTGAACCCATTCCTTATTTAAACGCCTGCTTATTTAGAAATGAAGAAGATCTTAAACAAGATCCTAGAGAAGTGTTTGAAAGCTATAAAATGTCATCGCCGCCTGGCCCTTACAGCTTCGATAATCGCTATATCACCGAAGATGTGCCGATGGGATTAGTGTTATTATCCTCACTAGGCAAAAAGTTAGGTATTAACACCCCTGAGTGTGATCGTCTTATCAGAGTGTGTGGCGGCATTTTAGCACGAGACTTCTATCAAGAAGGCAGAACACTCGCCTCGTTAGGGTTAGGTGAGCTAACCAAAGACGAGCTATTAGATTTTGTCGAAATGCAAAGCGTTAGTGCCTGATATTAAACTATATCACTGCCACTACCAGAGCGTTTTCTCACTGTATTAACCGTCGCCATTTGTGACTCTACACTGGTTTGTATCGATGCTTGCGGCTGCTGTATCGAAGGCTGTTGCACTGAAGTCTGTTGAACCATGGCTGATTGACTTTGCACCGGTGCGATAGGCTGACTGAAGGCATTACTCACGGCATTGAGGTCTAAGGGCGGTAAGCCGAAACCGCCATTCTTCGCGCCTTTTCTGGGGCTGTTCAATGGCGTTTGTGGCACTGAGGATATCTCACTAAGGTGTTGACTTAGCAGTATACCATTAGGATCGATGTCAGAACTAAAGCGGGGACTTGAATCCGATCTGTCGCGACCCATTGCACCTGACATCGGTGGGCTTGGCGGCAATTTAAAGTTGGTTCTGGTCATTGGTGGGTTTTGTGCAGTCAAAAAATATCTATCGTCATCAACATCACTGGCAGAGCGACCTCTGTAGTTTGCTAGGCTTTGTGTCACTTCCTCATCGGTTGCGGTGTCACCATTGTTAAAAAAGCTAATGTTTTGTAATCGATGTTGATTTCTGCCAATAAACCGCATTTCGGATTCGGTGTACCTGACCCCACTGTCACGCGGGTTTTTAAGCCCATCAATATCCATGACTATCGGTTCTTGGGTGGTTAATGCTGCTCGATTGTTGCGCTTTATTAATACATCTTCACGGTCTCCAACCCCATCGGGGACACTACTACGTTGCAATGCGCCATAACGGACCGTGGGATGGAACCGATTTTCCACTGCTGACTGGTGGGTTACGTGGGCTATAAGCTCATCTTGTTTCTGCTTATCTCCTAAATCTGGTAATTGTGATGGCTGAGGGTAGCCGTTATCGTGATCATAGGGAAACATGCCATTGTCTTTGCCTTTTCTGGTTTGTCCATTCAGTTGATCGACGGTTTGAAAGCCTGGCGATTGAAGATAACTTAACTCAGCTCTGTAGTATCTTCGGTCTTTTTTGGGATATTGTTTAGTCTCAAGGCCATAGATGAGACCTTTTCCTGCCTGAAATCTGGCCATTGATAATTGAGTCACTGCAATCTGGGCTTCCGTTTGCTCTGACGCATCGCTGGTTTGGCTGACAACAGAATTACTGCGGGATTGACGTGGTGATTGCTGTGGCGATTGTGGAGGTGTCTGGGTTTGACTTATCGAAGCCCGCTTTTGCTGAGCACTTTGATCTTTTTGCATGGTATTGAACTTGTGATTGCTGTTTGGTTAACCCATAAGCAAATAAAATACCACCCTCTAAAAGCCGCTTAAAGCCCAGTAATTAGACTTTGCATCGATAAAAACTGGGTCAATAAAACCCCATGCACTAGTTATTTAATGGCTTTGTGGGTCAAAAGAGTTCAGCAAACCTATAGTCCGAATGAAACCAATAAGTTAAACTGTTTGGCGATTAAAATTTTTAGCCAGGAGCTGTTCTTGTTAGTTGATTCTCATTGTCACCTCGACCGATTGGATTTTGAAAAACTCGGTGTGGATATCCACCAAGTGGTGAATAAAGCGATGGCTTGTGGTGTTAGCCATTTTATGTGTATTTCAGTCCATCTGAAACAATTCCCCGAGATGCTTAAAACCATCGCCCCCTTTGATAACGTCTTTGCCTCTTGCGGCGTACATCCACTCAATCAGGATGAGTTGTATCAGTATGATGAACTTTTAACGCTGGCTACCAACGATAGTGTTGTCGCCGTGGGTGAAACCGGGTTGGATTATTTCTATGCCCCTGAAACTCGGGAAATCCAAAAAGAATCCTTTATTAATCACATTAAAGTGGCCAATCAACTCGATAAGCCGTTAATTATTCATACCCGTGGTGCCCAGCAAGACACGCTGGATATTATGCGCGAGCATCAGGCTGAAAAAGCCGGTGGGGTGTTTCACTGTTTTACAGAAGAGTGGGATATGGCTAAACAAGGTATTGAAATGGGTTTGTATATTTCGATTTCTGGTATTGTGACTTTCCGTAATGCCGCTGATTTACGTGAGGTAGTGAAAAAAGTACCACTGGATCGCTTGTTGATTGAAACCGATTCGCCTTATTTAGCGCCGGTGCCTTATCGCGGTCAGCAAAATCAACCGGCTTATGTAAGAGAAGTAGCGGAATTTGTCGCCGACTTAAAAGGCATTTCGGTTGAAGCGCTCGGTGAGCAAACAACA
>CBDIDQ010000075.1:0-100171 GCA_965277695.1 Alteromonadaceae bacterium | reverse complement strand
AAAAAAGCACCTGAAACCACTGCGCCAGCCGTCCAGTACATTGGAATATCAAAACCTGCACCAATGCCCATCAATGCCATGCCAACGGTGCCAATCGTACCCCATGAAGTACCGAGCGATACTGAAACCACCGCACACAACACCATGCTGGCGGCGAGAAAGATTTCTGGTGAAAGCAATTTCAGCCCATAATAAATCAGCGTAGGCACTGTGCCACTGGCAATCCAAACCCCGACAATCATGCCTACAGTGATCAACACAGAGACAGAAGGCAAAGCCACATGAATAACATGAAAAGCGCCTTTTTCGATTTCGTGCCAATTTAATCCCAGCCTCATGCCAACCAGCGTGGTAATAGCCAAGCCAATAGCAATGGGAATATGCGGAGTAAAATCAGCGAAGTAAAACAGCTGAATACCGAGAACAAACAGTGTTAAGACAACTGGCGTTAATGCCAATAGTAAACCGGGTTTGGGGTGTTCGGTTTGATTCATTTTTTTACCTTGTTTGGTTTACGATGATACACAGCAGCTGTGGCCTGTTTGGTGATCGGCGTCATTATATCAGTTACCTTGTTTACATTATTATAGGGCACAAAGGCTGTGGCCTGTTTGGTGATCCGCGTCATTGTATCAGCAAGCCCGTCGTTTTTCGAATACGCCCAACAATCTTTGCCTGTTAGCCGCATTTGTGGCAAAGTGCGGGCTAATCACTTCACTTTTCGCCTTAATAAGGATATTTATGTCTAAAAAAATCATTGCTGGTGCCGTTTTACTCGGTGCTGCCGCCGCTATCGTTCCTTTTTATCTTAGTGGTTATTATGCCGCTCAGGCCATGGATGACTACCTTGCTTTAACACAGCAAAGTTATGGCCACCAATTGCAAATCAGCAAAGCGACTCACCAAAGCGGTCTTTATAGTTCCACTTACAGTTTTAATATCAGTGTCGATTTAACCACGCCTGATATGGCTCCATTGCAACAACTCATCGGCACTGATCAACTTGATTTACAAGTTGATAACCAGCTCAGTCATGGCTTTCTCAGTGTTGCTATCGATACCGCATATAGCGGCACAGCCAAGGACGAATTTACCCAATTCACCACTAAATTCAAGCCACAAGCGAAACAAAAAGATCAGCCTTTAACCACCTTAGTGACTCAAGCAAAATTTTCTCTTAGCGGCGATTATCAGATCACCTCTGACTTTACCCTTCAAGGACTACAACTAGAAACCACCGACCAACTTGGTGAGCCGTTAACTGTCAGCACTGAACCGCTATCTTTACACAGCCTAATCAATAAAAAGCTCATGAGTGTTGACGGCAACATTGGCCAATTAACGTTTAGTAAACCCGGTGACACGGTTAGCTTAAAGCAGCTGTCATTTACCACCACCGCTCACCTTGCTCCTCAATTTACGGCTCAAGAAGCTGAACCAGCAGTAGCCGCCACCACAGAGCCGCAGAGCAGTGTTTTAGGGCTGTTCAACAGTCAGAATATTGATCTCAAACTGGCTTCAATGACCATCAAAGGCCCTGATAAAGAAGCTGAGATGCTCAGCCAACTGACTTGGCACATGGATGCTGCAATGGCTGATCCTCGGACTAATTTAACCAGCGCATTAAGCGTAGCAAAAGTCGGTAACCCAACGATGCCAATGACTATGCTCAAAGACGTGCAACTTGATTTCTCCTTTGATATGGGCACCACCGGACTGGAGAAATACACCAAAGCACTGCAATCAAGCACCGCTAATTTAGAAGACCCAGCTTTTGTGCTAGCGGCTTTAGGTCATTTATTGGCAGAGAATATCAATTTCAGCGTCAGCAGTGCCAAAGTCGAGACCTTTGCCGGATTAGTCGATATTACCGCCAATGTTGATTTTGCCGCACTCGACAAAGCCACATTCACCGCTAACCCGCAAGCCGCCATCGCCTCATTGAGCTATACCGCCGAAGGTCAAGTTCCCAGAGATTTATTAATGATGTCGGCGCAAATGCAAGAAGAGGTCATCGACAATCTGCTCGAACAGCAAATGCTTGAAGAAAAAGACGAGCAAATCCTGTTTAAGCTCAGCGGTCAGTCCGGCAGTGTTAATTTGAATGGTAAACCGTTGATGTAATGGCTTCGCCAAATGAAAATTGTCAATGTCTTAAGGGTTTGACGGGCTTTCCCAGTCACTGGAGCGCTTCGTTCTTTAAAAAACACATTTTGACCACGGAGACACGGAGATACGGAGAAAAATAACTATTTTGCTTTTGACCTTCTCCGTGCCCCCGTGTCTCCGTGGTGAGTGCTTTTGATTGTAAGAGCAAAGCGCTCCAGATACCTGAACAGCCCATCTGGCCGCATAACGGCAGTGTTAAAACAGACTTTAAATCAATAGTTATACTCAATAATGACTAAAATACTTCACCAGAGGCAACAGCAATGGACAATTTTACTTTTGAAAATACCACTCGCATTCATTTTGGTGAAGGCCAAATTAAGGCCATCAGCAATGAAATTCCCCCTGACAAAAAAGTGTTGCTGATCTATGGTGGCGGTTCAATCAAAAATAACGGGGTTTACGACCAAGTAGTCAAAGCCCTAGACAATCATCTGTGGGGCGAGTTTTCAGGCATTGAACCGAATCCGCAATACGATACGCTGATGCAAGCAGTGGCCAAAATCAAAGCTGAAAACTTCGATTACCTGCTGGCTGTTGGTGGTGGCTCAGTAGTTGATGGCAGCAAATTTATTGCCGCTGCTGCGCTCTATACAGGTGAGGGCGATGATCCGTGGGATATGTTAGCCAATGGCGCAGGCGTCAACCGTGCACTGCCACTGGGCTGTGTACTGACACTGCCAGCCACGGGCACCGAAAGCAACTGTGGTTCAGTGGTCTCTCGTGGTGAAGATAAACTCGGTTTTGGTGCACACGTACTCAGACCCGCTTTTGCCGTGCTCGACCCGGTAACCACGCTCAGCCTGTCACCCAGACAAACCGCCAATGGTGTCATTGATGCTTTTATGCATACGGTTGAACAATACCTAACGTACCCGGTAAACGCCAAAGTGCAAGACCGCTTTGCCGAAGGTTTATTACTGACCTTAATCGAAGAAGGCCCTAAAGCCCTAGCGACACCAGATGATTTGGCGGTCAGAGCCAATATTATGTGGTCGGCGACCCAAGCATTAAACGGCCTGATTGGCGTAGGCGTACCACAAGATTGGACTAGTCACATGATAGGCCATGAATTAACCGGCCTGCACGGCATCGACCATGCCCGCAGCCTGAGCATTATGTTCCCAGCAGTACTCAAACAGCGTCGTCAGCAAAAACAAGCCAAACTGCTGCAATATGGCGAACGTATCTTCGGCATTACCGACGGCACAGTTGATCAACGCATTGATGCGGCTATCGAACAAACAGTTGCCTTCTTCAAACAAATGCAAGTGCCCACTTCGCTACAAGATGCCGGTTTAAGTGCTGCCGACATCGCGCCGATCATCGCCAGCCTCAAGCAGCATAAGCAAACGCAATTGGGTGAGCATGGTGATATCAGCCTAGAGGATAGCAACGTTATTCTTGAGACGGCGCTGGTTTAAGGTGTAATTATTTAGCTTGTGGATAATTCTTAGTAGGAACGAGCTCCAGCTCGTGATTTGTGCCGAAGCGGTGCAACGTCTCGGCGCAACGTTTTTGAAACGGCTGCGCCATTTAATCGTGAGCTGGAGCTCACTCCTACCTTGTTTGGTGTCATTTATCCGCAGAGGCTGATGGCTTCGATACAGAAACGGTGGTGCGACACTTCGACATAAATGCACCGCCTACGATTTAAGCCGCTTACGGATTTCCAATACCACCTCTTCTGCCAATTGCTGAATTTCCACCGCAGCCCCTTTGATGCTTTCGCTGTCGCCGTTGACCGTGCGCAAGGCTAATTCAAAGGGTTTGAGGAATTCTGCGTAAGCATTGTTTGCCATCAAGTCAGCCAGTGCTTCGCCCCGGCCGATTTGCTGGCATTCCCAACATTGTTCTTTGATTCTGAAGAACATAAAGTTTTCGCCTTGCGAGGCTTTTTCAGCTAATTGGGTTAATGCTTGATTGGCTGAATCAGTGTTATTTAGCCAAAGCTGGGATTGTAAGATTAGGTATTGCTCTGATTCACTATCAATATGTTCTAAAACGATTCGGTATGTTTTTGTTGCCTCATCAGCCTTTTGCTGGGCAGCATATAAACGAGCTAAATTGCAATAAACGATTGAATCTGTACCACCCAATTCAATCGCTTTTCGATAGGCTTGTTCGGCTTGTTCAAAACGGTTTAATGTAACCTCAAATAAATACCCAACAAAAACAAGAATATATTGGTTGGCCTCATTCAAATCCAACTCAAACCATTCAGTAATTGCCTCGCTTACCTGAAAGCTATTAAGTCTGGACTGTAAGAGCCCTTCAAACTCATGCCAATTATAATGACTAACAGCACTGTGTGACTGTTTTAACCCAATCACAATTAACTCGTCAATACTGTCATCTTTGAATTTATCCCAATAAGCATTAGCGATATGCCAATAAAAAGTCCGATATCCAATTAAGTGTTCTTTAATTTGAATTCTGGCGATATCTTTATCCGGAAAATCGAGATAAAAATCCTGATTAAGGATTAAATCCTTTAACTGAGCGAAACCTTCCTCACCCATATTCTCCTCCCATTGCTGCGCTTCATCTTGCAGTATTTCGATAGTTTCAGAGAAATTGGATTCGGATAATTCCGAGTCCACCATAACCTCTTTTTGCTGCATTGACAGATTTATAGAAGTCAGCACTAACTCACAAAAGTCAGTTTTCTCCTGCTCGGTTTTGGCAAAAGGCAATTGCATTAATTTATGCCGTAATGCCTCAAAACGCTGACAATAGTCATCAATAGATTTAAACGGTTTGTCATCGCCATCAAAATCAAAAAACTCACTCAGTTTTTGTTTTTGCGCCTGTAGCTCTTTAAACAGCTGATAATCTAGCAAACGGCGGGCCTGACTTTCAGGCGGCATGGCAGAAGCCACTGCCCGGCTATATTCCAAATCATCCAGCTCTGGGCGACCTTTGGAATGACGGCGCATTCGTTGATTAGCAATGGTTTCCAATTCGTCTGGCTTATACCACATTCGCATAAATTCAACCAACCAGGCCAGACGCAGCTTTAAACGCCGTGGGGCATTGCGCATTAAATACCAAATATTAAAGAAACGTTCAGCCGCTTGATAACCTGCCCGGCTGGTATTGGGCAATGGGGTTTTGATGATCAAACCGTCTTTTTCCATTCGAATCAACAGCGGACTAATTTTGGTGTTTGCCATGCCGGAGATTTTTGCTAATTCGCCCAAAGACACTGGTTGCCAAGTTTCCATAATATGAGCGATGAGTTTTCGTTGTTGATCAGCTAGCGCTTCTAGGCGGGCTTTATACAGCGGCGTCATCATATCCAGCAAGCGCTCCAAATCACTGCGCACTTGATTGTTACCGCTGGAGGCAAAGAGTTCAAATAACATTACAGTCGTGCGAGGATTGCCGCCGGTCAGCTGGCGCAAGGTTTTTAATCGCTCAGGACGCTCAGTCAATGCTTTGTTAATTTGCGCTTCGGCAGCGTCACCTGCTGCACCTTCTGAACCACCACCAGTGCCAAAAGCACGGGCCATGGCTCGCATCGCCTGCTGGATTTCTTCCAGTGTTAGCGGTTTGAGTTCGACCATTTGAAAAAAGTCCTGAAAGGCATCGTGATACAAATCACTGCCTTCCAATGCCTGATAACTACCACCTAACCAAAATAGGTTAGGGTTATTTTGCAGCGTATTTCTCAATCGCCATAAGTTGACTGAAACCGCGTCTTTTTGACTTTTCTTGCTGTCATTGAGGTTGTCAAACAACAAATCAGTGCTGTCAATCAGCAACAATAAACGTTGTTGATACTCTTCGCACCATTGATTAATCAGTGCCAGCGTTTGCTGCTCACGCTGTTCAACAGGCAGGCTCTCCAGTATCAGCAGGTTTTGATCAATCATCACGGTAGACTCGCCTTTAGCCTCCAGCGCATCAGCCAAAGCCCCTAGCACATTACCCCATAATTCAGCGAGATTGTTAACGGTATATTGCTCTTCTGGGAATCTCAGTGCCAGCCAGTCTTTGCTTAAGGCTTCATCCTCTTCAACTTGCAAGGCAATGCGTTGCAACAAGGTGGTTTTGCCCATGCCCCGCTGACCAATCAGCAAAATATGTTGTGGACTCGACTCGGGTTCAGCGTCTCTAATCGCTTGAGTCAGCAAAGCTAGCTCTTGCTGGCGAGCAACGAAAATCGCTTTGAGTTCTTCCGGCCCCCACAAGTGAGGGTTGTATTTGGCTACCGCGCCAATCCCCTGAGGTAAAGAGCCTATAGATAAAGAAGGTTTAACCATGATTGCGCTTCCAATAGTCTTTGAGTAGAAAAGATAAAAAGTGAACTTTACCGTCGCTGTCCGGTGATGACAGATAACCTTCATCAGTGAGGAGAATTCGCAGTTTTTTAATCAACTGCTCGCGTTTTTCAACATCCGCCTGTAACCGTTGCAAACGGGAAGAAAGTTGACTGAGGTTAAGCCCATCTGCTGATTTGCAAATGTCAGTGAGAATGGCCACACAGAAGGTGAACTCGTCAGCTGACAAGTGTTTTTTCAAGCGGCTTTCCCAATGGCTAAAGCCTGAACGTGAAGCTAATAGACGTTCGTAACCTTGATTAATATCTTGCTCGGTGATAATTCCATCATCTCGATCTTTTGCCACCGCAATGGATTCATTTAGCAACAAGTTGGCAAAAAATGGTGACAGCCAGCCAATTTTGTCACACAGGTTTTTAGCGTCAGCCTCATCAAGCAGCCAGTGTTTCTCGGCGGCAAAATGTTGCAACATGGCGATGGCATGTTTGCGTTTGAATGGGCCAAGAATATAATCAAAACAGTCGTTCATTTCCGCTTCCAGCCCATGTTTTTCCAACAAAGCGTGCAAGCCAATTGAACCGGTGAAAACAAACTTCCATTGCTGATTTTGCTTGACCCGCCAACGCCGTAACCAGCCTAAAAAATCAACCGCCTCATCGGGATTACGTTGGAACAGGGTTTCCAGAAAAATTGAAAATTCGTCAACCAATATCAAGTGTTTCTTCGCCGCCAACTGGGTCATGATAAAATCCCCGGTTTGCTGCCAAGTTTTTTGCTGTTGCTCTTTCAAATCAAAACCAAAGCCGGGCAGTTTAACGGACTTTAAGGGGATTTTGTCTGACAGTGATGTCGGCATTTTGTCGAGGGTAGGATGCTTATCAATTAAGACATCAATAAAAGTTTGCGCGGTATCACAGCCCTGAACATCAACAACTTCGGCCTGATAACCCTGCTCAAGGGCTTGCTCGACGAGTTTATGCAAAACCGAGGTTTTACCCAGCCGCCGTGGACCGCCAAGGGTTAAATGGTCGTCGGCTAGCTTTTCCCAGAGTTCAATTAAATCCTCAGTTCGATTGTAAAAATGCCGACCCGTAGCAACATTACCTAATTTCATTGGGTGCTTCTCTAAAACGATGCTTTAAATTTATCTCAAAACAAATTAATACAAAAAAGTATTAATACATTTTTGTATTAATTTAAAAATAAAGCAAGTTTTTTAATCGACGAGTCTACAAAAATATCACGACTATGCTGAACCATCGGGCAGGAATAGATCAATAGATAACCCTGTTGAAGGTATACCTAATGCCGCCAGGCAATCAATCGGTAAATCGGGTAATTGATCAATTTCTTCAATGACATGCTGGATCCAATCAGAATTAGGACCCACGTTTTCAACCAAGTACCAAATTAGCACTATCTGGCCATATAGTTTTTTCCTGCTATCATCACTTAAGTTAAAACGAGAAAAATAACGGCTATCCTGTGTATTACCAACAGGAATACCCAAAGGGTTGTTTTGTGATTGATTCCAAATTCGGGTATGGTGCGCACATCTGTTTCTGAGTAAATTTAAACTTTGTAGCCAGCGCACAAGCAGAGCCGGGTTGCTGACCCCTAGTCGCGAAGCGATAACGTTTTGATGTGATCTTTTTAATAATTCGAAGTATTTAGAGACAGTACCAAAAGACCAAGCTTCAACAGCGACCCAAATAGGCAGCTCTTTATCGCTTTTTTTATGCCACACGATACAGTCTTCTTTGCTGCGGGATAATTCTGACCGCTGGCGGTTACACCAATCAAACCAGGCGTTTTTTATCTGTCCATTTTGGTAATAGTCTTTGAGCATAGAAGGATTGATAAACTTCGGGTTTTGATAAGCCAGCTCATCAACTTGACCTAATTCATGGGCAATAGTCGTTCGTATATTAATTTCAATTCTTTCTATGGCATCTAACAATAATAAACGCAAACGTTTATCAAAAGTATATAAAAGGAATATATCATTGAAACTTGTGCCTGGCATAAACTTATTGAGGCGTTTCGGTTTACGCTGAAAAAGTATCGCTTTGCCATTGGTATCAAATTCAATTTCCCTACAGGGATACCAAAATCCGCTTAATCGATAGTATCCTACCTGGGAAATTTTTCGTTTTGCTCGCTGTGGATCTTCTACCATCATGCCTCTATTACAGAGTAATGATACTAATTGATCGTAGTGCTGGAAGGGTTTAGCATTCTCTAGGGCCAATTTAATAACCTCCAGATACAAGAAGGCCCAAACATAATACAACCAAAATAATGGTTACATCAGCGGTCTGGGCGCGATTGCGATGTATAGTATAGAATAAATTTAACAAGTCAAGTTACTTCTCTTTGCTTTGTGCTCTAGCTAATTTAAGTCTTGATTTTATCAGCTTGTTGACTTCGCTAACCAAAACATCAATTAAGGGGTTCAAGGCAGGCATAATATCCGTAGTAACATCAGCCCGACCGTGCTGCCGATGTATTGTATAGAATAAAAGTAAAAAGCCAAATGCTTTTTTAATAAATATTGCAACATACCTATTTATTTTATAATTTAAAGTCACCATAGCTTCAAATTTAACACCAAGGGTAAGTTATGCAACAAACTCAACTTGACAGCGTTGTCATTTTTATGCTGATAATAGCAGCTTGTATTAACGGTTAAGTTGAGATGTCTATGCTAGGTAATAATGAGTTCGGTAAAAAATTCAGTAAAAGTAAACACGGTTTCATCGGTGCGCTAGTCGCCACCAGTGTATTAAGTGCATTGGCGGGTTGTAATACCGCGACCACTTCTACAACAGCGGCAACAGAAGCAACTGCAACAAAGTTAGCCAGTGCCGAAGTCTTTTTTGATGATTTTGATTATCGTGATTTAACCGGCTTTTATGCCAATAACTGGAAAGCACGGACACAAACTGGTCATCCGGGTATTGCCGGTGCTACTTGGTCAGACAGTGGTATCAGTTTCCATCAGGATATCAACGGCAGCGAAAATGGTGCTGTACGCATGACCTCAAGCACAGATGGCAGTGGTGAAAATACGGTTCATACTCAATTCTGTCATGCGCGAAAATACCTTAAAGGCACTTATGCCGCGCGGGTGTTTTTCCGTGATGAACCGACCTTTGGCCCTGATGGTGATGAAGTGATCCAGACGTTTTATGCCATCAGCCCGCTTAAAGCACCGATGGATTTGGATTACAGCGAAACCGACTTCGAATACCTGCCTAATGGCGGTTGGGGTGAGGGTAACGATCCGGCAATGTGGTCAACAACTTGGGAAACCTTCCAGTTAACCCCATGGACTAAAGTTAATGAATATACCCGTAAGCCCGGCAGTTACGCGGGTTGGCGCACACTGGTATTAAATGTTCATGATGACCGCGTAGATTACTATGTTGACGGCGTATTGCTGTCTAAACACAGCGAAAAAGTCTCGCCAGAAGTGCCGATGTCAATCAACTTTAATTTGTGGTTTATGCCTGAGGGCGCAGATGGCTCTAACGGCCCGGTGAAATCTAAAGAGAAACGTCAATATCAAGAAGATATCGACTGGGTATTCCATCAGGTTGACGATGTATTAACCACCGCTCAAGTGCAAGGCAAAGTCGCCGCACTACGCAGCCAAAACGTCACGCATATGGACAACGTAGCGCCAAATAACCCGCCACTACCTTCTCCTTGTGGTTTGTAAATAACCGTTATCCATTAAACCGGGTTACATGTATCCTTAAAAACGAGAATGAATTCTCGTCTACGACAAATTTGAACGTAGATGAGAATTCAACCTTCAATCCCCTCTCGCCCGTTTGACCAAATAACCAAACAATCTAACGGGCCAGCTGCGAGGCACTAGGCGATTCTTCCAAGCATACATTTTATTGATGAGTCCTGGCACTACTGTCGCTTGATGGCCTAAGGCATCGAGTCCAATGCTAGCAACCTCGGCAGCCGTATGGCTGGTCACTGGCATTTTATTAAAATCAATCGCGGCATTTTGAGTCATCGGCGTATCAGTCAAACCCGGTGAAACAACCGTGACATCCACCCCCAACGGCTTGAGTTCAACATTCAAGCCTTCACCCAGCGCTAACACGTATGCCTTACTAGCAGCGTAATTGGCAACATAAGGCACCCCTTGATAAGCAAACAAGCTCGAAAGCATCAGTATCCCGCCTTTACCCCGGGCGACAAACCGTTTAGCAAACAGCTGGCTCAAACACATGGTGCTGACAACATTTAAATCTAGTAACGCGACTTCTTGTTGTTCATCGTTGTCGATAAACGGCCCATTAGTCTCAGCTCCTGCACTAGCCACCAGCAAACCAACATCCAAATCCGCTGTTTTTGCCGCCAGCTGCTGACAAGCATCACTTTGAGTTAAGTCTTGAATCAGCACTTTCACTTCAATAGCATATTGCTTTTCCAGCTCAAGTTGTAAATCCACTAATTTCGCTTGGTTACGCGCCACCAAAATCAGCTTAAACCGCTGTTGCGCCAGTTGTTTGCTAATCGCTTTGCCAATCCCAGATGAAGCGCCAGTGATCACAGCCCATGGGCCGTATTTGACAGATAAATCCCGCATTAATATCTCCTTGTAAATATTTCCTGGTAAAATTTCCGGGTAAAAAGGCGTTAAAGCATGGTCAAAAGGTCCCTGTAACAGACAGCTTCAACTCAGGGCGACGTGTACGCCGTGACACTTCGCTGCCTGTCAAAGCACCGCCACGGGTCTGATCGTAAAACAATCGAGAGCGCTTAAAATGACCTTTCTTTAGGTGCTCCACTTCGATCTGAATTTTAACCCCAAAAAAGCGAGTGGTTTCAATGAAAAACTCCAGCCGCTTATTGCCCTCGAATGTTTGCACTTCATCGACCAAAAAAGTAGTGTCAGTAAAGCTGCCGTCATATTCCAGTCCCCAGGCAATTTGATAATCAGTAATATCCTGGCGCAGTTCAAACGACAGAAAATTAGGGGTAAACCAGTTCACCGCTCTTTCGTCATCAATGATAGGATCATCAAAATCCGCACGACGGTGTTGATAAACAATTTCAATCAAACCATTAGGTAACAGCCAATCAAGCGGCAAGTTGACTTCGGTGGTCAAACCCCAAAAACGCGCATCTCCGGCATTACCCAACCCCTGTGCAACCACACCATCTTCTTCAAACAGTACAATCTGCTCCAGAATATCTTTGCGCCATTGATAAAAAGCACTAAATTTTAAACTACCACGTTCACTGAAACTCCAATCAAAAGTATTCATCCACTCAGTATTAGTATCTGGTGATAACCCAGGATTACCCGCTGTGGTCCGGCTGTCTGCACCATCAGAGCTAAAAGCAAAATCAGTGAAGTCGAGCTGACCAACAGTACGTTGAACCTCAACAGTCAGGCGCATATCATCATTGAATTTATAAGTCGAAGACACCCGAGGTTTAATATAACGGAAAGTTTGTTTTTGATTAGAGTCCCCGGTCACTTCAATTTGTGAAAACTCGCCAGTTAAACCGCCCTCTAAGGTCAGTTTTTCGCTGGCTTCGTAAACAAAAGTGGCAAACACTTCGCTACGCCATTCTTCGACCACCACATCACTGCCATCAATCGGCCCTGTCTCCGTTAGTGCATTGGTATCAAGCCGATTATTAGCCACTTCAATGCCATACTCAGGTTTCAGTGACGAGCCACTGACCCGACCATAAGTCGCCCGGCCAACAAATTCGGTTTTACGTCGCTGCTGATCAAACAGTGCATCACTGACCAAGCCATCCTCATCCTGTTGATGAAATTGAAAGCTGTTTTTTCTCTCTTCAATCAAACCCAAACTAATCAACCGAGTTTTCCACTGATCAGAGGTTCTCGCCCAATCAGCGCCGAATTCCGCCACCTTGAATTTGTTTTTTTCGTTTAACTGCCAAAACGCATCAGGTCCGTTTTGATCAAGCGCTTCACTTGGCAGCTGTCCAGTATAAATAAACCGGGTGGTATCGCCATACCAGGTATCGCCTCCCACTCGACCATTAAGGGTCAGCTTTCCGTCATTCCAATCACGAAACCCTTCACCATTAATGAAGACCCATTCGTTATAAGCTGGAAAAGTCTCATCAGCTCCGAATAATAACTCACCATCTTTATCACGCGTTTCAACCACCGCCGTGCGATTGTTGGGATCAGCACCAATATCGGTGTCAAACGAGGTATCCCAACCACCTAACCGGGTGCTGAGCGCCGCTTCGATGTTAGATTCCACGCTGGTGCCCTTGGTTTGTCGCGCCTTGAACGCCCACGTGCCACTGGTGCCTTCATTAGAACGAATTACATTGGCAACAATCGATTGTCCGGCAGCTTCGCCCGCACTGACACCACCACGAAGAATTTCAATCCGCAACACCTGCTGGGCGGGAATACGCACCAACGCACCACGTAAACCACTCGATTTAGAGGTGGGACGTGAGCCGTCGATCAATACATTACCGGCATTACCGCCAAATCCCCGGGCACTAGAGCCTTGATCAAAAGAAAATCCCGGTAACCGTTCAATCATTTCTAACGCATTTTGCGGACGGTATTGGGTAAAAAATTCGGCCTGATAAATAGAGGAATCGTCAGTTTGGGCAGTTGTGTCTGGAGTAATAGTTGAACTGGTGTCTGGCGCTATTGCCTTGATGATGGCAGGCTCAGCCAATGCTGAGGATAATGGCAAGGCCAATGATAGGCCAACAGACAACACCAGCGATAAGCTCATACGACCGATTGTCGGTGATTTTTTTTGCTGCCTGATGTTTATTTCATAAGGGTTACTCTGCGTGTTCATTAGTCCCATACCATCCATACTGATTGTCATTCCACTTAGATACGTTATGTTAGCTTCGCCATATCTTAACGTAAATCAGTGACTTATCAAACACGTCAGGCCAAGCTTTCGATAGCCTCTTGATCACTTTTATTGCACTTGAAAAGCCCAGTATTAACGTTAAGTTAGTTGGCTAAACAAGGTAGTTTGATAATAAATGTGGAACCTTGACCCAGTATCGATTCAACCAAAATATCGCCTTGATGTTTCTTGATAATGCCAAATGAAATAGACAAGCCCAGCCCCGTGCCCTCACCCACTTCTTTGGTGGTGAAAAACGGTTCAAATAGCTTCGACAAAATCACCTGATCCATGCCACAACCATTATCTGAGATGGCGATCACCACGTTTTCTTCTTCACTAAAAGTCTGAATATTCACTAAGCCATGGGGGTTATCGTCTTGTTGCTGTTTATGCTGTTGTTTGTACAAAATAGCCTGACAAGCATTCACCAATAAATTCATAAACACTTGATTCAACTGAGCCGGCCAACACATGATCTCCGGATCGAAGGTAAAATCCATAGCAAATTCAGCGGTCTCACGATATTTGGCTTGCACCAGTTTAATCGTCGACTGCAAACACTCAACCACCCTAACCCGGTTTTTGCCACGATCATCATGGCGGGTAAACGCTTGTAAATCCTTAACAATGCCTTTGATCCGCTCAGTACCATCCTTGATCGTCGCCAGATGTTTAAATAACGGCTCGAACTTTTCAGTGAAGCTGTCGAGAATTTCCTGCTCAGCCTCATCGCCCACTAAACTAAATAAAAACGTTTGAAAACGCTGTAAATCCACTTCGAGGTTTTGCGCACTGACATGAGCAAAATTGGTGGGATTGTTGATTTCATGGGCAACACCAGCAGTCAGGGTACCCAGCGAAGCCATTTTTTCTTGCATCACCAATTGATTTTGGCTTTCTTTAAGTTTTCGATGTACCTCAGCGTTATCTAATGCAATGGCAGCATAAGAGGAGATAGTTCGTACCATATCCAGCTGATAGTCACTATAAGCATTGATGTTGACACTCTGCACCGATAAACAGCCAATTAATCGTTCTTGCACCAATAAAGGCTGATAAATCAATGCTTCGGTATTCACTTCTGAGCAAGGGTCGGCAATGTGATCAATATAATGAAGGTGATCTTGAGTATTTGACAAAATCACCTCCTTGCCGTTTCTAATACACCATACCGCCAGACAATCATCTTTACCCATCGGCAAAGTGTATTCAGATAACCATTGACCACCAACGATATTGACTTTAAATTCAATCAGTTCCTGCTCAGGACGGTATAAGCCCAAACTGAACACATGGGCATCCATCAACGAATTAACATGACGATAGATTTTGTTGAGGATTTGTTCAAGTTCTAGACTAGAGGTGATCTCCCGACCAATTTCACTGAGCACCGCCATATCTTTATTATGCTTCTCTACCTTGTTGGTTTGCTGGCGAATGGTCTCAATATTCTCGATATACTCAATGTTATGCATTAAACGACAATTAAATTCTTCAGTGCAAAAGGGTTTGTGGAGGTAATCGTTTGCCCCACTTTTGATAAATCGGGCTGTTAATGAGTTATCTGACGAACCTGAAATGCCGATGATCGCCAAACCCTCTTTGCTTCTTTTTTGCCGGATATGTTCAGTCAGGGTGATGCCATCCATGTTAGGCATTTCCTGATCGGTGATCACCAGCTTAATATCGTCATGCTCTTCTAACACCCGCAGCGCATCAAAACCATCAACGGCTTCATAGACCTGATAATTATGACGGTATAATTGATTACAGATATAACTGCGTGAAATGGCAGAATCATCCACCACCAGCACTTTGATGTTTTCATTACGTAGCAGTTGAGTGAGTAATTGCTGGAGATATTGGTAGGCTTGTTTATTGCCTTTGGGAATATAATCGATCACTGAGCGTCGCAATATCGCATCGCGAACCTCATTATTGGTCATCCCGGTCATGACAATCACCGGGATCCCCGCCTCAACGACGTAATCAATCGCCTCGCCATTACAGGCATCTGGCAGATTGTAATCGACCACAGCACAAAAGAAGTCTTGTTCGGCTTCAAGGATTTGCGTTGTTTGAGCATAAGAGTAAGCGACAGTGGCATCCAATCCGATCCGTCTGGCGATATGCCAATGGATCTTGGCAATTGGCTTGCTGTCTTCAATGATCAGGAGTTTCTTATCCACTATTTATCCACTATTTTTGCCACTATTTTTGCCACTATTCCGCCCATTATTTTCCTGTAATATTGACTTTAATCACGTCAAAATAAGCCAGCATTGTGTCTTATCAACGCAAGTATAGTCTATCCCTGTTTTAAACATAACAGTCTGAACAATATTTTAGACCCTACCCATGAACATATTCTCAGGGGGATTCATTTTTCTGTGCATTAAATTCTTAGGCTTAAACTTACCCCAGACAGTCGTCGACAATCAATTTTTTAGTGGTGATCCAGTGATCTTAACCTGATCCTATCAGAGATAAACAGGGCTTTGACGGCAAATTTTCTGGTTTTCATCGTCAGATCACTGGATAATACCCCATCATTTTTTTATCACTGCAAAATTCCCCATGGATGTAACAGATTTAATCGACTCCCTTAACGACAGACAGCGTGAAGCTGTTTCTGCACCATTGCAAAACATGCTGATCCTCGCAGGCGCAGGCAGTGGCAAGACCCGAGTGCTAGTTCACCGTATTGCGTGGTTAATGCGCCGGGAGCAAATTTCCGCCTACAGCATTTTGGCTGTCACCTTCACCAATAAAGCGGCCGCTGAGATGCGCGGGCGAGTCGAGCATATCACAGGTAGTATTGCCAAAGGCATGTGGATTGGTACTTTTCATGGATTGGCTCATCGTTTTTTACGGATGCATTACAACGAAGCCAAATTGCCGCAAAGCTTTCAAATTCTTGATTCTGATGATCAGTTACGCATGGTTAAACGTTTATGTAAGGCGCTAGAGCTAGACGAAAAACGTTGGCCGCCAAAGCAATTCCAATGGTATATCAACGGTAAAAAAGACGAAGGATTGCGTCCGGCGCATATTCAAGCGTTTGATCCAACCGAACAAACCATGTTGCAGGTTTATAAAGCCTATCAGCAAGCGTGTGATCGCTCCGGACTAGTAGATTTTGCCGAAATACTGTTACGTGCACATGAAGTCTTACTCAACAACCCGACCATTCTGGCTCACTATCAGCAGCGTTTCAGCAATATTTTGGTGGACGAATTCCAAGATACCAATGCCATTCAATATGCTTGGTTACGGCTGTTGACTGGCAAACAATCTCATATGATGGCGGTAGGTGATGATGACCAGTCGATTTATGGCTGGCGTGGTGCCAAGGTCGCGAACTTACATAGTTTTCTTAAAGACTTGCCGGATGCCAAAACCATCCGACTGGAGCAAAACTACCGCTCCACCGCCACTATTCTCAAAGCTGCCAACGCACTGATCGTCAATAACAATGGTCGGATGGGCAAAGACCTATGGACAGATGGCGACGAGGGCGAGCCAATTAGCATATATACCGCCTTTAATGAGCTTGATGAAGCCCGCTTTATTGCTAGTCGAATTAACGAATGGCATGAGTCCGGTAAAAAACTCAAAGACACCGCGATCCTTTACCGCAGCAACGCCCAGTCGCGAGTACTCGAAGAAGCCCTATTACAGCAGAATTTGCCCTATCGCATTTATGGTGGTTTACGCTTTTTTGACCGCCAAGAAATCAAAGACACCCTGGCTTATATGCGCCTGATCGCCAACCGCACTGATGACGCCGCTTTTGAGCGAGTGATCAACACTCCAACTCGTGGCATCGGTAACCGTACCTTACAACTGGTGCGAGATGCTGCGAGAGATCAAGGTTGCACCCTGATTGACGCTTGCCACCATTTGATTCAACACAAAGACCTTTCGGGTCGGGCAGCCAATGCTGTCACCGCCTTTTTACAGTTGCTCGACAGCCTCGAAGACAACTGCCTTAACATGCTATTGCATGAACAAGCCGACATCATTATGCGTAACTCGGGTTTACGCGCCATGTATGAAGCCGAAAAAGGTGAAAAAGGCAAAACTAGACTAGAAAATATGGACGAATTAATCACCGCCTGTAATACCTATGAGCCGTCTGAAGAAGATGAAGACATGGCTCCGCTGGATGCCTTTTTATCCCATGCGGCATTGGAAGCGGGCGAATCACAAGCCGATGAATTTGACGACGCAGTACAGTTGATGACTTTACATTCAGCCAAAGGGTTAGAATTCCCGCTGGTATTTATGAGCGGTGTCGAAGAAGGCATGTTCCCCAGTGTTCAATCCAATGAAGACATTAGCCGACTCGAAGAAGAGCGACGGTTATGTTACGTCGGCATCACCCGGGCCAAAGAAAAGCTCTTTATGTGTCATGCTGAGAGCCGTCGCTTATATGGTCAAGAAAAGTCACACCGACCGTCTCGCTTCCTCAAAGAATTACCAGTCGAATGTATCGAAGAAATTCGCCTCAGCACTAAGGTCAGTCGCCCGGCAGGACGTTTCAGCGCCTCAGCCAGTCATGAATCTTTCGAATCGACCGGTTTTAATTTGGGTCAACGGGTATCACACCCCAAATTTGGCGAAGGCACTATTTTGAACTACGAAGGCAGTGGCGCAAACTCCATCGTGCAAGTTAACTTTGATAGTGCCGGCACCAAAATGTTGATGACCGAATTGGCACCACTGACGGCAGTTTAAGAGCAATTAATAATTAACAATTTACAGTTAACCATTAAACAGTCCATCAAACACCACCATCGTCTGTTGGTGGTCATTTCAGGTCAGTGGGATTGGTGCCTAGAGCAGCTGGAGCATTATTCTGCTCCACTGCATGGCCTGTGGTTAGGTGAGCAAGCGCCAGCTGGTGTGACGACGGTTAAAAACCAACAGGTATTACACTGGTTGGGTCAGGAGTGTGAACAACTGATTATCAATGGCTTTGACGGCATTGACTTGAATGCACTCGGAGCTATCACGGGCACCTTAAAAGCGGGCGGTGTCTGTTATCTGTTATGCCCTGATTTAGACACTTGGCCGCAACAATCGAACAGCAGACTCACCCGGCATTTGGTCAATACTATGCGGGCTGATAACAATCTCCTGCTGCTTGAACAAATAGCAACGCAGCCAATTAAGCCAAAACTAACAACCACTGAAAAACCAGTGCTTTTTACCCATCCGGTTTATAAAACCGAACAACAACAAATCGCGGTTGAGAAGATAAAAAAAGTCGCCACTGGTCACCGCCGTCGGCCTTTAGTGCTAACCGCAGATCGAGGCCGAGGAAAATCCAGTGCACTCGGCGTTGCACTAAGTGAGTTGCTGCTTGCCAGTAAGCAAAATGTCATTATCAGTGCGCCGCAAGTCGCCTCTGTCAGCGCGGTATTTGCACGGGCAGTTGAGATGCTCACTGTCATCAAACAAACCGCCACAGAGCTGGTTACCGCCCAAGGTCGCATCCGTTTTATCGCCCCTGACGAACTCATTCGGCAAAAGTATACCGCTGATTTGGTGATGATTGACGAAGCCGCCGCTATTCCTGCACCGATGTTAACTCAACTATTGCAACAGTATTCTCGCATTGTCTTCACCAGCACCATTCATGGTTATGAAGGCACCGGACGCGGCTTTGAAATTCGCTTTAAACAGACCCTCAACCAACTAACACCCAACTGGCAAGCCTACGCCATGGATCAACCTATTCGCTGGGCACAGGGTGATCCACTGGAACAATTTATCAATCAGGCGTTAATGCTCAACGCACAGGCTGCCACAATAGAGTCGACAACAGAACCGACAAAAAAGCCGACAAAAAAACCAGCATTATTGACCCGTTGGGACAGAGACAAACTGTTAACAGACACCGCAGCATTATCGCAAATCTTTGGTTTACTCACTCTCGCCCACTACAAAACCAGCCCTAACGATTTCAGGCATTTGCTCGACGGTGCGAATATTCAGCTTTATACCCTCACCCTCAATCAAGCCATCGTCGGCACCGCATTAATTGCCATCGAAGGCAACTTAGCTAAAGATTTATGCCAGCAAATCTGGCAAGGCGAGCGCCGTCCCAAAGGCCATTTACTACCACAAACCCTGAGCGCTCACAGCGGCTTTATCACCGCACCAAGGTTCAGTTATGCTCGGGTGATCCGCATTGCTATTCATCCGGATTTACAAGGTCGTGGTTTAGGCTCACAGCTGTTACAACAGCTCGATACTGAGTTAAAACAGCAAAAAATCGACTTTATCGGCTCCAGCTTCGGAGCTACCAGTAACCTGCTGCGCTTCTGGCAACACAATCAAATGACAGTCGTCCGCTTAGGTATTACCGTCGAAGCCACCAGCAACGAATACTCAGCAGTGGTTTTACGAGCTTTAAACGACGATGCCAAAACCTTACTCAACGCAATGCAAAACAAATTCGACGACGAACTCCCCCGCTTGCTAAGCGAATTTTATCCACTGCTCAACCCTGAATTAACCATTCAGTTATTACAACAGCAGTCAGTTCAACGCCTTGCCGATTTAACCCCACAACAATTACTGGATGTAAACAGTTTCACTCAACACAGACGCGAATACGAATTCGCCACACGGGCATTATGGCAATTGACCTTATTGGCTATCGCGCAAGGCCACACCGCACATTTGAACCAGCAACAACAAGGTTTGCTGGTTAGCAAGGTTTTACGTCAGCAAAGTTGGTCGCAGCTATGCAGTGAATCGGGATTGTCTGGCAAGAAAGCCGCCGTAGCGGCACTGCGGGGAGTGTTTCAAAAACTTAACGAGGCACAAACTGGATAGAACAAGCTATTCGCTTTGTCGATTAAAGTAGACGAGGTTTCAACCTCGTGAATGTTGAGGGTCAATGACCCACTTCATTGGTTTTAGATGGTTAAAGAGGGATCCAATTTAGAGCTGGCGTTGGTATCGACGGCAGCTGACAATACTTCTTGCAAATCATTTGCTGGCATCGGGCGGTAAAAATAATAGCCCTGAAAATACTGGCCGCCATAATCACTGGCGATTTTCATTTGCTCTTTGGTCTCGACCCCTTCTGCAACCACTAACAGTGACAGCGCCTGTGCAACACCAGTGATGGCTTGTAAAATAGCTCGGTCTTTTTGATTTTCTTCAAGGTCTTTAATAAAACTACGGTCGATTTTTAAAATGTCCATTGGCAAGTCTTTAAGGTAACTCAGTGATGAATAACCGGTACCAAAATCATCCAGTGCCACGGCAAACCCTAGGTTTCTGATCTCTTGCAAACGAGAGGCGGTGAAAGCAATATTGTCTATTGCCACGGTTTCAGTGATCTCAATACAGATATGCCGAAATTCAATGCTGTTACGGGTGATCACCTGTTGTAACAAGGTAATAAAATTGTCCTGATAAAATTGCATTGGGCTAATGTTAATTGCCACATGCCAATGCGGCTGCCAAAAACCCTGCGCTAACCATAACGCCACTTGTTCACAACAGTGCTCCACAATCCATTCACTGACCGGTAAAATCAGCCCGCTGGCTTCTAGAATAGGAATAAACTCATCCGGCGGTACCAAACCTCTTTGCGGATGTATCCAGCGGATCAACGCTTCAAAGCCAAATATATGACCGTCTTGATCGACTTGCGGCTGGTAATACATCACAAACTGTTGTTGTTCCAACGCCCGGTGTAGTTCATTTTCTAATGTATGACGTTGCTCCACCACCAAACTCATATCTTGCTGATAAAACACCGCCTGATTGCGCCCTTGAGCTTTGGCCTGATACATCGCGGTATCAGCATAACGCAACAAGTCATCCTGACTCTCTTCATACATAGGAAACAGTACAATACCGATACTAACACCAATATGTAAGGTGTTATCCGACACATGAATTGGCTGTGAAATATGTTCGATAATTTTGTCACAAACCTTGCTGACTTGTTCTGTCGCCGCATGGTCATCTTTTGATAAACCCTGCAATAAAATCACAAACTCATCACCACCTAACCGCGCCACCGTATCATTATTACGAATGGTATGAGTTAATATTTTAGCCACTTCTTTAAGCACTTCGTCGCCAACCACATGGCCCTGTGAATCATTGATATTTTTAAAGTGATCGAGATCGAGAAATAACACTGCACTGAACTCATGACTGCGCCGACAACCCGCCAAAGCGACTTCTAGCCGATCATTAAGCAGCATTCGATTGGGCAATCCGGTTAAAGTGTCATGGCTAGCTAGCAGAGCAATATGGTCTTTAACCTTGATTTGTTCAGAGATATCACTGGCCACCAACAACGTTGCTGGTTCAGTAAAATATTCAAAAGGTGCGGCCTGAATCGAAAAGGTAAAAGGATGGTCGTTATGATTGGTTAAGATCAATTCGTGAACATGTAATACTTCATTACTACTGAGCGATTTGTCACGAACTTTTTCCAATTCACAGGCACCTAAATGTGCCAGTCGGCTCTTACCCAACATAGCCGCCTCTTTTGGGCAGCCTGCCATTTTAAAATCACGAATCGATTTAATCGGTTGCCCATAAAAATCGGCAAACTGTTGATTGGCAAATAAAATATCGCCTGCCTGATTTTGTGCCACGAGCAATTGAGGAATACGATCAATCAATTTCAACAACCGTAATTCGCTGGTTTTCAGTGCTTTGGCTGACTGATCTTTATCGTGCAACAGCTGTTGCACCGTTTCAATAAACTGATTGCCGGCATCACATAACAGCCCCAGCTCATTTTTTTCATGTTTAACCGACACCCGCAAACGCTGTTCAGCATCCTGGTTTATCTGTATTTTTCCTCTGACCATTAAAAATTGTCGTGATAATCGCTCTAATGGCCGGGTTAATACCAGATAAAAAATCACCATCAGTAAAGAAGCCAACAGGATGTTTCTTGCCACACCTGACAATACCACAATCAATGATCGGTCAATAAACGGACCCAACGCCTGATCCATATTCACCTTCAATAACAAGTGTCCAGGACCACCACTGACATACTCCGCCGTTTGCAGCTCAAAAGTGTAATCTTTACTTTGTACAGTTATTTTTTCGGTAAACCAGCGGGTATTGGAGGGTAACAAATCTTTATTGGCAACAGCGAGGGTTTGTCCTTGTTCATCTTTAATTTCAGCCCGGGTAACAAAAGCATATTGTAATAAACCATTGACGACTTCTTCGGCCATTGTTTCATTTAAGGTACTCACTGCACGATTGGCAGGCGGGCTGCTGGCAACCAGAATACGGCGAATGTTTTCGTCGATGCGGATCTCTTGACCCTGATAGTCATCAATAACCTGAATGGAGCTGAGCAACAAACCAATAAAAAATGCCACTAACACGGTGTAACGCGCCAGTCGTAATGCTAGTCGATGTTTTAATTTAACAAATTCACTCATAAGTGGAGCTTAATTTATGGTAATGCTTGGCCATATTTACTATGTTTCCCGTCAACAGAAGTAAAGTAAAGATTAAATAATACATTAAATAATACATGTTCAGTCCGATTGTCCTAGTCTTCTAATTCTAACCTGTTTATTGTCTTTTTCAATGCCCTTTAAGGAGACGCTGAAAACTCCTCTGAAAACCTTATAAATACAGCGAGTACAGCGATAAAAATAACCGTGGTTTAGGCGCATTAAAACTGTATTCTGAAAAGAAAAAACTGTTATAATTTTAAGTTATATCTTATAACTCGTATTGAAAAGTGATCTTATGTCTTTAGAAGCCTATTTCTCAGTGTATCGAAACAGTATCGTAGGAAACGACTTAACCCTTGCCACCGATGATGATCAACATATCCCGGTGATTTATGCAGATTGGACCGCCTCAGGTCGGCTGTATCAACCTATAGAAGAATATCTGTTAACTGAACTTGGCCCCTATGTTGCCAATACTCATACCGAAACCACATTAACTGGCAGCACCATGACCAAGGCTTATCACGACGCCCAGTTATGTATTAAAGATCATGTTAATGCCGATGATAACGACGTTATCATGTGTGGTGGTGCCGGTATGACCGCACTTATCAACAAGTTTCAGCGTTTATTGGGGCTACGGATCCCCGAGAAATGGCAACAGCGAGTTGACATTCGCGATGATGAAAAGCCACTAATATTAATTACTCACATGGAACACCACTCCAACCAAACTACTTGGAACGAATGTGCTGCCACGGTTGAGATGATCCCGCCTAATGAAGATGGCTTACCAGACTTAGAAGCAATGCAAGCAATCTTAACCAGATATGCCGATAAGGCGATAAAAATCGGCTCATTTACCGCTTGCAGCAATGTTACCGGTATAAAAACGCCTTATTATCAAATGGCTGAGATCATGCACAAAAATGGCGGTCTGTGTTTTATTGATTTTGCCGCCTCAGCACCTTATGTCGATATCAATATGCATCCCGCCAACCCATTGCAAAAACTCGATGCTATCTTTTTGTCACCGCACAAGTTCCTTGGCGGCCCCGGCAGTTCTGGCGTCATGATATTTGATAAAAAACTCTACACCAACAAGGTACCCGATCAACTCGGTGGCGGCACTGTCACCTGGACTAACCCTTGGGGTGAACATCAGTTCTTTGACAACATTGAGGTTCGTGAAGACGGCGGCACACCGGCTTTTTTACAAACCATCAAAGTGGCGTTGGCGATCAAAGTCAAAGATGCTATGGGAGTGAAAAATATCGCTGAGCGAGAAAAAGAACTCACCAATATACTGATGGACGGATTAAAACTGCATCCACGAATTCACCTGCTTGAAGATAATCGCAAAGAACGTTTATGTATTGTCTCGCTGTATGTCATTGGTATTCATCATAACTTGATTGTCCGCTTGTTGAACGACCGATTTGGCATTCAAACTCGTGGCGGTTGCAGTTGTGCAGGCACTTATGGTCATATCCTGCTCGGCGTAGATGAAGAAACCTCCAATCGCATTACAGAGCAAATCAATCAAGGTGACGTCACCCAAAAACCAGGTTGGGTACGTGTATCACTACACCCCACAACCACCGACGCCCAAGCCAGATTCATTGTCGACGCAATTAAACAAGTGGTTGATAATGTTGATGAATGGTCAGCAGATTATGGTTTCAGCACTTTTTCAGGTGAGTTTGAAAAACACCAAAAACCACAATATAAAAGCATTGAAGATTTTAATCCTTTAGGCCGCCAGCCACAGCCTGAAGGTGATAAATCGTTGTTTGACCGCTTTAAACAAAATTTCGGTGGGTAATTACTTTTCTGGGTAGTAAAAAGAATAAAGCACTAAACGTCGAAAAAGCGACATTACATGGTCGGATGGGCTGATCAGGGTTACTGGAGCGCTTCGTTCTTTAAAAAAACCTTACTATCACGGAGGCACGGAGATACGGAGAAAAGCAAAAAACCTTAATGCTTTTGACCTTCTCCGAGTCCCCGTGTCTCCGTGGTGAATAATGCTTTTGACTTTTGAACGAAGCGCGCCAAAAACCTAAACAGCCCACCCGCCAGCGTAATTGCAGCATCGTAAACACACCAATTGATTGACAGACTCTTTTAAGGCTCACACCGCCTTTAAATCCAAAATGTCTTTATCTTCAACGGCTTGCGCCTTGCCCATGCGCATCAAGCTTGGCAAGAAAATCAGCGTAAATACCGTACTCACCGACATACCACCAACAATCACTGCTGCAATTCCCCGGTATAACTCGGCACCCGCACCTGGGATAAGCAGCAACGGTAACATGCCACAAATACTGGTCAGGGTGCTCATCAGAATAGGTCGCAGACGTAATCTTACCGCTTGCTCTACCGCATCATGGCGGGACTTTCCTTCTCGCTCAGCGACTCGGGTTTGATAAACCAACAAAATAGCGTTGTTAACCACCAGTCCCAACAGAATGATAAAACCAATCATAGTCAGCAGATCCAGAGGTTGGAAAATAAGCACATCAGTGATGCGTAACAGTCCGATGCCGCCAACGGTTGCCAGTGGGATCATCAGCACCACCAGTAAACTGTCTTTGAATGAACGGAACAATGCCGACATTAACAAATACAAAATGACCAATGCGAGGATAAAACTTTGGCTTAGATTGGTGATGGCTTTGGTTAAATCCTCCGCTGTTCCACGATAAGTGATATTTCCAGATTCAGGCAATTGGGCTAAAATCGCCGGACCCGCTTGCTCTTTTAATATCGTCACCGCTTCTTCCAGTGATACCCCCTGTGGTGGCGTGACCCTTAAAGTGATTGTCCTGCGTCGGTCAACCCGGCGGATTTCACTCGGTCCTGCGGTACGAATGATGGTACTTAAATCACCAATCGCCTGCACACCGGCTTCTGGTGTATAAAAAGGAATGCTCGCCAGTTCTTCTGGGGTATCCCATTCTTCACTGCGCAACATGATATTTAAGCGCCGTTGACCATTAAAAAACTCGCCCACATATAATCCCGAACCCAAGGTTCGCGAAATCGATGAAACGTCTTTTCTGCTCCAACCCGCCTCTGCCACTTTACGTTCATTGGGGATCAATCTTAATTCTGGCTCTGCCAATGACAAGCCAGGGACCGGACGCACTCGCGCACCGGGTAACGCCTGACTCACCGCACCAAAGCCTACTCGGGCCGCTGTCAGCATCTCATCGACATCATTGGCTTGAATATCAATGTCGATAACTCGACCACCACCAAGACCACTGAATATTTCAGACTGCTGGGCAAAAGCAATGGTGTCAGGAAAACCGGCCAGCATTTCACTATTGATCACCCCAACAATTTTTTGAATATCATCGACATTTTCACCGCGTCCGCCCATAAAACCAAAAGAGCCAAAAAACCCCATCCAAGTATGTTGAATATGCGGATCTTTTTCGCCCTTGAGGTAAGGAATTAACCGCGCATTAATCACATCAGACATTTCTTCTCTGGCTGCCGGATAGCTGATCCCCGGCGGAGGCAAAATAAACGCGCCAAACGAATTCTGATTACCCTTAGGCAAATAATCTGCTTTGGGCATCAACAACCAAGTCCCACCGATAGAAAGCGTCATCAAACCGAACACCCAAAATAAGCGTCTCGCCCGGGTTTTAGTCAACGACATCACAGCCCCAGTAATAGCCAACCACCAATGAGCATGAGGGTCATCTTCGCTAACTTCGCCTAGTAGTTTGGTCGCTGCCATCGGCAATACCGTGATAGCTACAATCAAAGAGGCCACCACAGCAACCGCTATGGCAACCGCCAAATCGGCAAATAGCTGACCGGCGACATCAGATAAAAACGCAATCGGCAGGAATATCGCCACAGTGGTGATCGTTGACGCCACCAATGCGCCCCACACTTGTTGGGTTCCCAGCAATGCCGCTTCGGCAGGTTTTTTACCTTGCTCTCGCAGTCGAACAATATTCTCCAACACCACAATCGCAGCATCGAGCACCATGCCGACGGCAAATGCTAAACCTGCCATAGAAATGATATTCAGGGTTCTGCCAGTGGCGTACAAGGCAATAAAAGTGATGGTTAAAGACAGCGGAATAGCGACACCAACCACCAAGGTGGCGCGAAATTTTCGTAAGAACCACCACAATACGGCAACCGCCAGCAAGATACCAAGCAGCATATTGTTACGCACTAAATCCATTGAGCGGCCAATATAAATGGTTTCATCATACATTTGGATCATCTCAAGACCCGCCCGCTTTAGCTGACCATTATTAAGCTCTGCCATTGTGCCTTTGAGACCTTTCATCACCTCCATGACGTTAACACCCTGCTCAACCTGAGCATTCATCGCAATCGCAGGCTCACCATCAAGGGTTAAAATACCGGTGCGATCTTGTAAGCGCATTTCGACTTTAGCCACATCACGCAACAAAATAGGATTGCCACTGCGCCAGTCGAGGATCATCTCCTCAATTTCATTGATTTTATAACTGCCAGCATAACGCAAAGTATATTTACGTCGACCAACATCGCTGATCCCGCCAGACACATCATCATTACCGCCGACTTTAGCCGCGATCTGAGGCAAATCTAATCCCAGTGAAGCGGCTTTATAGGGGTCAAATGTCACCCTAACTTCACTAGGCAAACCGCCAAAAGCATTGGTTTGTGAGATCCCCTGCACTCGTTCCAACTTGGGCTGAACACTTTCTTCAACAAAATCCTGATAACTGGCAATATCCCGCTCATTACCCGGTAATGGTTTTAATGCAAACCAAGCGATCGCGGTAAAAGTACTGTTACCACCCACCGAAATCACCGGTTCATTGGCATCTGGCGGATAACTCGGCACCTGATTCAAAGCGTTCATTACATCAATCAATGAACGTTCAAGATTAATTCCAGTACGAAAACGCAAAGTGATATTACCGCTACCTTGACTGGCGGAAGATTCCATTTTCTCCACCCCTTGAAGCCCTTTTAATACGTCTTCTTGACGCTCAATAATCTCCGCTTCCATTTCTTCTGGTGCCGCTGCCCGCCAGTCAGTACTGATCACTATCATCGGTTGGCTGACATCGGGCGTTAATTGAATGGGTAAACGAAACAGGCTGATCAGACCAAATAAGATCACCAGCAAAATCCCCACGACCACTGCCGTCGGATTGCCTAAAGAGAGATGGGTTAATTTCATTGCCTGCCTTACCTTCGAGGTTGGAGAATAATTATTAACTGTTAATTCGTTATTTACTGCAATGAAACCAATGCATCATTATTGTCTTTAATCGCTACCGCCTGACCCGGTTGCAAGCGTTCAGCTCCCCGGATCACCACTTTATCGCCAGCTTTAAGATCGCCACTCACCGCTATCAGCGAACCGGATGCTATACCTAATGTCACCGCGACTTTTTCTGCTTTATTTTCGGCATTAATTCTAAACACCGTATTACCTTCACGCCGCAATACCACCGCATCTCTGGGCACCGCCAATACCTTTTGGGTTTTGCCGTTAGGCACTGCCACCCGTACGTCCAAGCCAACTGGCCAGCCAGAATCAGCCAGACTTAAACGCAACTCCATTAAATGCGAGCGAGTATCAGCCACTGGCACCACAGCGCGAATTTTGACCGAGAATTTACCCAGTGCAGAGGTGACTTCTAGACTATCGCCTTGCTGTAAAAAATGAAAAACAGTCAGCGGAACTTGTGCGGTAACTTCGAGATTGTCGGTTTCGACTAATTGAATGACTTTGCTGCCATTGCTAACCACTTCACCGAGCTTGCTGAGGCGATTACTAACCACACCACTGAAGGGCGCGAGAATACGAGTAAATGTTAATTGTTGTTGAGTTTGTCCCAACCGGGCCTCAGCTGCCAATAAATCAGCACTGGCGATATTGCGATCATTAATCGCCTGATCTAAATCGTCTTGATTTAATAACTTTTGCTTGGCCATTTTTTCTTTACGTTTGACTTCAGTTTTTAAAAATCGCAGGTTATGTCTGGCACTGCCGACAGCCGCTTCACGTTCCTTAAAGGTTAAACGAATAACCGTATCGTCAATTTGCGCAATAACATCGCCTGTTTTCACCAAATCACCAACTTTGGCTACTTTGACCAGACGGCCTTCGACTTGCGCGGCAATTTCGGCATCATTATTACTGACCACAGACCCGGACGCCCAAGCCGTCGGAAATATTTCACTAATCGCCGCCGTCACCACATTAACCGGGGTCGCAGGGCGAGCTTGAACAGTAAATGAAGCCAAAAAAACAATGACACTCATATTCAATAAAAGCCAATGAAACGGTCGGTGTTGGCGGGGTTTGTTCATGTATATCAACCTCTATCTTTTAGTTTTGACGCTCTGAGCATGGGCAAATTAAGATCACAATTATAAACCTCGTCTACGACAGAGCGGCAAACGTAGACGCGAATTCATTCGCGTTTTTCAAACTGGTGTCTTAAACAACAGGTAAGTGTAGGCGACAACCCGAATGCAAACCTAATAAAAAATGCGCTCAGTTCGCGAAAAAGTGTTAGCAAATCTATATTTTACTTAATGGGATTTTTAACCAATTAATCCCGCCAAATCCGCTTTAATTAGCCGCTGCCGCTCAGCTTCACCAAATGATGTGCTATGCTGCGATAAATGACTCATTTAAGAAAATGACGTGATGTCAAACATTTTTAGTCGATTTTCCAATTATCGAAATAATGATAATGACGATAATGAATTTGTCGGTTTGTCGATTGACTTTACCGGACCGAATAAAGAACGCCATCGCTTGATCTTTTTTATCATTTTTGCTTTGGCCCATTTACTGTTCATCGCATTTATCGGTCAACGTTATCAGGTTCCCGAGCTGGATCATCTTCATCGTTATGACGTCACCCCAGATAGCGTACAGTGTTTTCAATTCGAACACGAAGATAGTGAAACTGACATCATCAGCTATACCTACGACTTAGAAATTAAAGTAAACAGTATGACTTTTACTGCGCTAAACTTGAGTCGCAGCAGCTGTAATACCATTGCCAGAGCCATGGATCCGCCTTTTGCAACCGCCATCTGGCATCACAACTTTATGGTTTATCAACTGGGGAAAAACGCCAGACTGCTGTCTTATAAAGAACAGTCGGGCAATGTCAAAGATTTTCAAACTTCAGCTAATTTTTTCTATTACTGGATGCTGATTTTTCTCTGGTTTGGCATTCACCGCACCATAATAAACGCCTTCAAGCCGGGTTCATATCCAAGTTAGGCGTCGAGCGGGTAAAAAAGGCTTGTCAAGCGGGTAATTTATCCGCCAAAATAACACCGTGGCAATCACACTTGCTAACAGACATAAGACAAAAACAATCTATATAAACAAAGGATAATGAATGAACGTTGAACAGGCACAAAGTTACCTGCTGAACAAACCCGAAGCAGTTGAAGGCCACCCTTTTGGTTCAGACGTCAAAGTTTACAAGGTAAAGAACAAAATGTTCGCTACCCTGTCCCAAGGTAAAGATAGTGATTTTTACTGGTTAAGCTTGAAATGCGACCCGGATGAAGCAGTATCACTGCGCGATATTTTCCCCTCGGTTATTCCCGGTTATCATATGAATAAAAGACATTGGAATACCGTTATTCTGGATGACACGATTCCGCACAATGAGATTGAGCGGATGATTGATAACTCATTTTTATTGGTGGTCAGTGGTATGGCTGATGCCGACAGACAATCTATAGAAATACAATTGTAAAGACCGGGTGGGCACGGACGCCGCCCGCACACCACCCTATTTTGATTCTGCTCTTACGTGGTTAATTGTCAGTGGTTAATTGTCAGTGGTTAATTGTTAGTGGTTAATTGTTAGTGGTTAATTATTCATTGTTAATTTGATCAAGTCTTATCGGTTCTATTACGTTTAACCAAACCAGCAATAAAGTTTCTCAACACCTGATCACCACATTCTTTATAATTGCGATGGCCGGGTTTTCTGAAAAACGCCGACAATTCTGGTTTTGATAAACGAAAATCAACCAATGCCAGCACATCCAGCATATCTTCGGCTTTGAACTCCAGTGCAATTCTCAATTTACGTAAAATATCGTTTTTAGTGATTTTTTTCATCACCGGTGGTGGCTCCTGACCTTCCTGTCGACCGCGATAATGAATAATCAAACCATCAAGAAACAATGACATCACACTATCGCGACACATAACAAACCCGCTCTCTTCTTCTTTGAGCATGATGTGATGCAAATGTTTCTCATCAATTTCATAATCCATCAGCTGGAAAATCGCTAGCATTTGTTTATCGTTAAGTTTCAGGGCATAGCGTAACTGTCGCAATACGTCATTGTTGATCATAAATTTCCCGCTTGTGGTCTTAGTTTATTGTAAACATCAGGCTACTGTGTTCGATACAATTGAATTCGCTGCAATTGTATCAGGTTTCACCTATAATATGCGCCCAACTCAAAGGTTAAAAAAGGTGTGGTATTTATGAAGGTTTGTGGCGTTGAATTAAAAGGCAATGAAGCAGTGATCAGTTTACTCGAACTCAAAGAAGGACTATTTTCTATTCCTGAATGCCGAGTGCCTAAAATTGCCATTAAAAACCCAGCCGATGGCGATGAACTGCGCTATTTTCAAACGACTTTTACCAAGTTGATGACCGATTATAAAATCGACAAAGTGATCATCCGCGAACGCCACATGCGAGGTAAATTTGCCGGTGGTGCTGCCGGATTCAAACTCGAAGCCAGCCTACAATTAGCTGACCAACTCAACGTCGAATTAATCTCTTCCTCTGCCATCAAAGAAAGCCTGAAAAGAACTGAACTTACCATTGAATTTAACCAAACCGGGCTGAAAAAATTTCAGGAGCAAGCATTTACTACCGCCTTTGCCTATCTCAGTAGTAAGGTTTAAATCGTAAAGTCGGGGTAATTAACGCTTTACGGTTTTTTGTTGTCGTTTGAGTCAGCTTTTTATGGATGAAAGCTGAAAACGCGACACTATTACTTGAAGATTATCCTTAAATGCTCTTTAATTAACAATCTGTTAAGTTGTTAATTCATAGGGTAAAATGCCTCACTTCCTGCCGTTGCTCTGTTTTGTTGTAAGTCTGCTCATCTATAGTCTGCCAGTGCACGGGGCTCCAATGAGTATGTCAGCGCAGCAGTACGACGTTAAAACGCTTTCGCTCAAAGATGGGTTAGTGCAATCTTCAGTCGAAGGGTTAATTCAGGATCGTCAGGGCTTAATTTGGTTGGGTACACAAGCTGGCGTACAAACCTTCGATGGATTACACCTCAAACAGCTGGTTCAACTCATCGACGGTGAAGTCGACTCAGCCATTGCCAAATTCAGAGTCAATCAACTACTCGAAAGCCACGACGGCAAAATATTAATTGCCACCAACCGCAACGGTTTATATGTTTTTGATCAGCAACTCAGAAAAATTCAACAGTTCACTGCTGGCGGCTTCAGTAATAAAAGCATTGATAAAACCCCGTTTTATCAAATTTGCCAAGACCTCGATCAATCCGTCTGGGCAGCCACTAAAAATGGCCTCTACCAACTAGATTTGACCAACGGCAGCTGGACAGTCATTCTGCCATCTGCGGCAAATCGACGCTTCCTCAACGTATCATGCATGGGTAACTCAATCATCAGCCGCCGCACCACTGAACTGATCAAATACGATAAAAGCAACCAAGAAATCACCACTTTACCGATCCAAGTCAGCGCCGCTACTAACAGCTCGGTGATCATCAAAAAAGTAAACCGTCAATACACCTTAGTCGGCAAACAAGATGGTTTATTCCGCTTATCAGAAGATTTCACCCGACTAGATAAAATTTGGCCCAGAGCATCGACAACTAAGCAACCGCAAAACCACAATAAAGGGCGCGGCCTCAATGACAAATCCCAATCTTCGGTTAATGAAATTTTATTACTCGATAATAATGCGGTCTGGCTCGGTACCCGACACCTCGGACTGGTATTGGTTGAATTATCCAGCGGTAGAGAATTACAACGCGTACAAAGTATCCCTGACAGCGAATATTCCTTGTCAGGTAATAATGTGCTGAGTCTGATGCAAGATCAGTCAAAACTATTATGGGTGAGTATTGAAGGCGTCGGTGTGGACCGCCTGTCGATGAGCCAATTGGCCATGAGAACTTTTTACAATCACAGCGAAAATGCCCTGCTCAATAATGATATAACTGCCATCACTAAAGGGTCTGACAATACCCTGTGGCTTGCCACCAACCGCAGTGGTATCAAACGCCACTTTCTCAATACCAAAGCCGATCAGAATTTTACCCCGCAAGCCATCCACGCCTATCAAAAACACAATCCTGATAAAGTACCGTATATTTCAGATATCGCAGCGGACAGCAATAACCAAATATGGTTTACCACCAATGAAGGGATTGTCAGATTTTCTGTTGATGACCCAGATAATGTCCACAGCCAATTTTACCCAGCCTCAGCAGACAATGAAACCGGGCCACGCACCCGAGGCAGAGAATTTTTTATCGACCAAGATGGCATCATGTATGTCACCGACCTTGGCGCGATTTTACGCTACGACCCGATTAACGATAATTTCGCTCGTCTGCCACTAAACGACCCCAACCAACCAGACGCCAAAGAACGATTACGTAAAATCAACCAACACACCGACGGCACACTATACATACTGGGCAATCAAAACATCTATCGACTGACCAAAGACGCGCTACTGGCTCCAGTACTCGACAGCATTGCACTGAGTGGAGCTTTTGACGGTCAATTAAGTTCATTTAGCATGACCACTGAGGGTAATTTCTATATCTCAGCCTATGGTGCACTTATTGAAGTAGACATGAGCCAACCGCTAGACCCACATATCATCAGCTACTCAGGCAAACAATTACCGGACAACTATTTTTATGCCATTGAACTGGACAATAATGGCAACCCTTGGTTATCGACCAATAATGGCATCGTTTACTTTAATGCCAGAACCCATAAATATAACCATTTCAGTTTGTCAGACGGCGTACTGGTGCGAGAGTTCAACGGCAAAGCCAGCTTCAAGCTTGAGAACGGTCAAATCATCTTTGGTGGCATAGATGGTTGGACGTTAGTTGCCCCACAAAAGCTGGTGCTAAACAATACTTCTCCAGCAATGATATTGTCGAGTTATCAAGTCGGCTCACAAGACCCGGTATTGTTTTTGCCAAAAAAAGGCATTCATATGGCTCATTCTGATCACTGGTTGCAGTTTTCGTTTTCAGCCATGGGCTATCGTTCCCCCGAAGAAAACCAGTATGCGTATTTTTTGCAAGGATTTGACCCCCAATGGCGCAACTTTGGCAATAAATCGACGATCAGTTTCACCGGATTGCCTCCGGGTCATTACACGCTTCATGCCAAAGCTGCGACTAAACGAGGCGAATGGCACGAGAAAATACTGACAATCCCGATCTCCATTCACCCACCTTTTTACCGCTCAACACTGGCTTATACCAGTTATACCCTGTTATTTTTTATGCTGATTGGCGTGATACAGTGGCGACGATTTACCCTCAATAAAGAGCGGGCTCATTATGTAGACCTAATTGAATCATCACAAGAACGGATGAAGCTGGCTTTATGGGGTTCTGATAACTCCCTATGGGATTGGGATATCAATGGTAATGAAATATATCGTACCAATATTCATTTTTTAGGTTATGGTGAAGAAAAAATAGCGACTACCATTGAATCGTTTAAATCACTGATCCACCCTAACGATTTACAACTATTTGAACATGAAGTCGATGAAGTACTGTGTGATCACACCGCTGAATATTCAGCCCAATATCGGCTCAAAGCCAAAAATGGTGAATGGCACTGGGTTGCCGACCAAGGCAAAGTCGTTGACCGGGCAGCAAATCATAAACCCATTCGCTTAAGCGGCACACTCAGAGATATTTCGCTGCTTAAACGTCATGAGGAAGAACTGGAGACACTAAACACCGAGCTTGAAAACAAAATCAAATTGCGCACTCAGGAATTTGCCGATCAGAATACCCAACTATCCACCACCTTAGGCACCTTGAAAAATGCTCAAAAGCAATTGGTTGAATCAGAGAAAATGGCTTCGCTGGGCAATCTAGTGGCCGGTATTTCCCATGAGATCAATACCCCCGTGGGTATCGCATTAACGGCAGCCAGTCACAGCACAGAAACCATCAAGCATTTACAGGGATTGTTTTATGATCGCAACCTCACCGTCAGTTCAATGAAAAAAGGCTTGCAGCAACTGATGGAATCCAACGAGCTGGTCGAAAGCTCAATTCATCGCACCGCTCATCTGATCCAAACGTTTAAGCAACTGGCGGTTGACCACAATCAACATGAATGGCGGATCATCGAACTACCTGTATACCTAATGGAAACAATACCAACCTTTAATTCGTTGCTCGCAGACACCGAGCACAAGATCACAGTGGTCGACAACGACTTTTTTGACGTTGAATGTGCCCCGGGCGATCTTTACCAAATCGTGTCACAATTGGTCAATAACACCCTGTCACACGGGTTTTGTAGTACGCCATTTGGTCATATTGTTATAGAGACGTTACAAAAAGCCGATCATTGGGTATTGCGATATTCAGACAATGGTAAAGGGTTGGATAGTGATGCATTGGCACACATTTTCGACCCATTTTATACCACCAAAAGATGTGATGGTTTTGCCGGACTTGGGCTGCATTTGGTCTATAATATTGTCAATCAGTCGCTTGGGGGGACAATTGAATGTCTAAGTGGAGAGGGCCAAGGTTTAACCTTTATACTCAAGTTACCACTGCACAAACCAAGCAGAATACAAGCTGAGTAGCTCAAACTAACAAACCATCGATCACCATAAATCAACGGATTAAGGACAGCTGTTATGCCTCACAGTATAGAATTTTCTGATGATTCTCCGATAATAACGGTAGTTTACATCGGCGAAGTCAGTCTCGATGAAAGACTCGCCACCGTGCTCGAAGTCTGTGATAGATTAACGCCAGCGATGACGGTCAGGTTATTGATCGACGTCAGACTGGTTATCAACACCATGACCAAGCAAGAACAAGAATTCTTTGGTCGTTACCTCGCCAATAAACCTGCCCTAAAAAATGCCCAGATTGCGGTGCTAAGCAAAGAAACTAACCATAACCCCAACCAAATCATTAATAACACCGCCTGCCTCAACGGTTATCACCTCTCTCCTTTTACCTCAAAATCAGAAGCCATTGATTGGCTTGAAGCGAGTCCAGCATAAAACGCACACTTATATACACCACAGCGTAGACGAGGTTTCAACCTCGTTAATGTGGTTTGTTCGATAAAATAAAAAAGATGATTGAACGAAGGGCTAAATAAGCAGGTTAATAAGAAAAAAGGATCATCAGGGAAAACTAAATTAGACTGATGATCCTTTCCGCTTACGACTTGGGTTCGGTTGATCAGGATTGATCGAATGTAAACAGTGTAACGAATCTATTAGCACTTTTCCAGCGCTGTCAAACGATCATTTAAAGTTTTTTGTATCCCCCGACTCTGTATTTGATAAATATGCAATTAATGTCAAAATTAACGAAGTTGAAACCTCGTCTACGCGGTAGACGCGAATTCATTCGCGTGTTTCAAACGATTAAATGTAACCCTGATTTGATTGGATCCGAAAATAAATAGCCCTTTAAAGTGACCCATTTCGCCAAACCAGCAAAAAACAAAGAAAAAAATTAACCACGGCGGTATGATAACTCACACCCAATGTCCAAGACACATAACAAGAGTAAATGCATGACGACCCCATTCAGTAATGAGCAATTGAACGTCGATGCGCTTGCGCAAGTCTCCGCAGTAAGCTTCACCACATTAGATCCCACGTATCCTTGGCTCAATCTAACCCAACCGATACCGACCTTGATACTCCTGAGCTTGCCCATCGCCGGACTAACGTTTGTCGGACAATTATTTGACTACGTTTATATTGCTTGGACGATATATACACTGATTGCGTTATCGAGTTTCATATCTAGCTTTTATATCGCCAAAAGCCGACGTTATGCGCTGCGAGAGGCCGATTTATTATTCTTCGAAGGCATACTCTGGCAGACAACCACCGCCGTTGCTTTCAATCGCATTCAGCATATTGATTTAACCCATGGACCACTAGAACGAAAATATAATATTGCAACAATCAAATGTTTCACAGCCGGTGGCAGTGGCGTTGATTTAAAAATACCGGGTTTACCACTGGCCACAGCCGAGTCGCTGCGCGCCTTCATTCTGGATAAAACCAGTCAGCCTGATGCTACTTCGATCATGGCTGCAGAAAATGACTGATTCATTAGCAAAATGGCAACGATTATCGCCGGTTTCAGTGATCTTCTATATTGGCCGGCTCATTCGCATCTTTCTCAAAGACGGTCTTACTAACCTGCTACCAGCGCTGCTGTTGATTTTAAGTTCAGATAACAAAGGAAACATGGTCATTTACATTGCCATTGGCGTATCCACGCTGATGAGCGTCAGTGCAGTCTTGCAATACCTGTTTTTTCGTTATCGAATTAATGGCAATGAACTGTTAATTGACGAAGGTGTGTTCAAACGCAAGCACCGAGTGATCAACTTCGAGCGCATTCAAAATATCAATATTGCCCAACCATTTTACTTTCGTCCTTTTGGCTTAGTCTCCTTGATGATAGAAACAGCAGGTGCCAAAGGGGATGAGGGCAATCTTGCTGGCATATCAACCGCTCTGGCTGATCAAATTCGTGATCAAATTCTGCACCACCAAAACCAGCTTAAAGAACAGGGCATAACACCCCAAACAACGAGTGAAGACGTATCGTTACCACAACAAGCAATTACCAGCGTCTCCACGGCTGATCTGATCCGTTATGGCATCGCCAACAACAGCATATTTTGGTTGGTGGCTGTCACCGCAACTTTTTACAGTCAATTTAAAAAAGCCATCAGCGAATCGCTTTCTGCTGAGCAAATTCAACTGATTAGCGACTGGTTTGGTGATACTGTCGCCTCTCAACTCGCCATGTCCACTATGCTGATAACTGCCATTATTATGGTCTTAATGCTGATTTCAATCGCAGGTGCCATTGTCAAATTCCATCATTATCAACTGACTTTAAACGAAGACACGCTTAAGCGTAAAAGTGGTTTGATCAACACCCATGAAGAATCACTCAACCTTAGTAAAATTCAGGCGATTTCTCGCAGAAGCAATTTTATCAGCGCTTTTTTGCAGCGTGAAAACCTGATCTGCCGTCAAACATCCGGATCAGGCAGTGGCGCGGGCAAACGAGCGAACAATTTTCTGGTGCCAGCCAGAACATCACAACAATGCGAACAAATCATCGCAATTGTCGATCCGAACAGCCCCAAACATATCCTCACCTCACCGATCAGCCGCCGTTACATCATCAAAACCTGGTGTTTAAAAGCGTTACTGCCCGTATTACTGTTGTCCTCGATACTGATTTACCTCAGTAATATCGGATGGTTTGCCGTCATCGGGTTAATTGCGCCATTGTTTTACCCTTTAGTCGTCAAACGCTGGAGCCGTTATCGTTTTGGCCTGACTGATCATTATGGTTACATCGCTCGTGGTTTTATTGGCAATAGACGGGTGTTATTCCCGCTATTTAAAGTACAACGAGTCGTACTTAAACAATCGCCACTCCAGCGACGCAGTAATTTAGCGACTCTAGTGATTTATCTTGCCTCAGAACGTCTGACTATCCCCTATATGCCTATCGAGCTTGCCCATCACTGGTATGACTTGATATATTACCGCACTGAAACAGATCCCCGCCCCTGGTTTTAGTGGCAATGAACACAGAAGTGAACAGAGAGTAGAAAATGACTGACAGCACAGCTAAAAAAACAGAGATTGAAGCGGCGGTATTTCGTCGATTTTTAAAGCATTTGGATGATAACAAAGACGTCCAAAACATCGACCTGATGATCGCTGGCGATTTTTGTCGTAACTGCCTAAGTAAATGGTATAAAGCCGAAGCAGAACAACTCGGTGAAGAGATGGATTTAGAAGTCGCTCGGGAAGAAGTTTATGGCATGACCTATGGCGAATGGAAAGAAAACCACCAAACTAAAGCGACGCCAGAACAAATGGCTGCTTTTGAAGCCCGTCAAAACAAAAAGTAACGCACAAACAAAAGGGGCTTAACGCCCCTTTTTATCTTTTAACTGCTGCCTTCTACTTAAAGACGTACACCTTCAATAGACAGGTACATTTCTACATTTCTCGACGCCGGACCTAAGTCTGTTGTGATGCCAAAATCAGACAGTGCAAACGTCGTTGTACCTTCAAAACCTTGACGATAACCGCCCCATGGATCTTTACCACCACCGATTTCAGTAACATCAATAGCGATATTTTTAGTTACACCATGTAAAGTCAAATCTCCGTGCAACACTGATTTTTTACCACCTTTATCGACAACTTTAGTCGAGACAAACTTTGCTTCAGGGAAAGCTTTAACATTCAAAAAGTCTTCACTTTTAAGGTGCTTATCACGCAATGCATGGTTTGAATCCAGACTGCTGGTATCAATAGTCAAAGCCACTTTAGTGTCGGCAACTTTGTTGCTATCGTAACTGAACTTACCTTCAAATTTATTGAAATTACCCAACAACCAGCTGTAACCCAAATGCTGGATTTTAAACTGGATAAAGGCGTGTTGGCCTTTAGTATCGACGACATAATCCGCTGCACTGGCTTGCATTGAAGCGACAGACAAAGCCAAGGCCGGGATCAGGGTTTTAATCAATTGCGTTTTGCTTTTGAACACTTTACTTTTGAACATTTTACTTTTGAACATAGTTAACCTTTTAAATCAAATAGTTATATAAAAATGGCGATGACAATAATGTCATTCATACTCGTTTAATCTACGGGAGTTTCCCGTTTAATTTTCAATATCTTAGTCAGCGTACCGTCGCGATCAAAAAACTGATGCTTAATCGCTGCTAGTGCATGAAGTCCAGCCAAAGAAATCAACCCAATGGCCAAATAAAAATGCACCAGACCGGCAATATCTTCCTGATTGGCAATACCAGTGACAGATGCTGGAATACTAAACCAACCAAACACCTCGATTGCCCGACCATCAGCGGTAGAAATCAAATAACCACTGACAATAACCAATCCAATCCACACATACAACAATCCGTGAACGACCTCAGCGGCTTTTTTTACCGCTGCTGAACCGGTGATTTCCGGCTTGGGATTCAATCGCCGCCACAACACTCGAAACACCATCACCAACGCCAATAAAACGCCTAAACTTTTATGCCAATGAGGGGCAGTTTGATACCAATCATCATAATAACCCAAGTCGACCATATATAACCCCAGCACAAACAAACCGACAATCCAAACCGCCGCTACCCAGTGCAACGCAATAGCTATCAGGCCATAACTACTGTTAGTATTTTTAATCATAATCACCTCTCATCCAGCTCTTACCAGCTCTTACCAGCTGCTGCTCTGCGTCTAACCGATGAAGCTATTGTACTGAGTTTGTCAGATTATAAAAGCGGGAAGCAGACACAAGAGCTGTGCATATGTGCACAACTAAAGGATTAAAATAGTTCTGCTGTGGTTTTGTGCAAGCTAGAAAAGAATTTCAATGGAATATAAAAACAAAAAAGGAGGGTACAAAAACCCTCCTTACGTTATTTGTTTTGATTCTGCTCTGCTCTGCTCTTAATTGTTAATTGTTAATTGTTAATTGCATGAAACCTTATTCATCAAAACCAAACTCTTTACGCCAATCGGCATCAACAAACTTGGTCAAGTAATTACGGATACCGTCAGGCAGGACAATCACACAGTTTTGACCAGCTTTAAGTGACTTAGCTTCCTTGTAGGCTGCCATCATTGCAGAGCCTGATGAGCCACCAATTAACAAACCTTCTTCGCGCATCAAACGACGAGCCAATTTGAACGATTCTTTATCGTTAGTTTTAACCCAACGATCAACAATGCTGCGATCTAGTACTTCTGGAATGAAATCATAACCGATGCCTTCAACATGATAGGTTTTAACTTCTGCTGGACCTGCCAGAATTGAACCTTCTGGATCGGCACCAACAATGATGGCATTAGGATGTTCGCTTTTGATTTTCTTGGCTATACCGGTTAACGTTCCACCAGTACCAACACCCATGATCACCATATCAATGCTTTGGCCTGCCATGTCGTCGAGAATTTCTTGGCCTGTGCCATCAAAATGGGCAGCCGGATTAGAGTCATTACCATATTGGTCAAGGATGTGCGCATTTTCGCGTTCTTGCTGGATTTTTTTCGCCACTTCGATATGAGATTCAGGCGCATCCCAGGCCGCTTCAGTTGGTGTGCGAATGATTTCTGCGCCTAGGGCTTCAATCACCACTTGTTTTTCTTTACTCATTTTTTCTGGCATGGTGATAACGATTTTGTATCCCAATGCCGCGCCTGCTAATGCCATACCGATACCGGTATTACCACTGGTGGCTTCGATAAGTGTATCACCCTTTTTAATCCGTCCTGATTTTTCAGCGTCGAGGATCATTTGACGAGCAATGCGATCTTTAGTTGAACCACCCGGGTTCATAAACTCACATTTAACTATTAAATTACAGTCAAAATCGGCAGACATGTTGTTTAATTTTACTAATGGCGTTTTGCCTATGGTCTGTACAATATTGTCGTGGATCATCATCATTTCTCTGTGTTAGCTAAAATTTGGGGGCATTTTAGCCTTTAGTGACAAATTAGGCCAGCCCAACCCCAGTTTTATTCAATTGACAGCGCTGTACTTGTGAGGTAATGATAAAAATAGCCTATTTAACCGCCAGTTATCCCCAATAAATCAATGTAAAACAAGGGTAGACGACCAATATTGGTATATACTTAGCGGCAATCTGTTGAATGTTTGTGAATATCGTTATGCCCTTTAAAAAAATAATCATCACTCTGGTTGTGCTCGTGGTCGCTGGCGCTATTTTTTCTTTTATCGCGCTACAAAACCTCGACAAAATCATCAAACAGACGATTGAATCTGTTGGTAGTCAAACCACCCAAACCCCAGTTAAATTAGCCAAAGTCGAAGTCTCCCTGCGTAGCGGACGAGGCGAATTACATAGCCTGCAAGTAGACAACCCTCAAGGATACTCTAGCGCCTATGCTTTTTTAATGGATCAAGTCGCGCTACAAGTTGACCCAGAATCACTGTTAAACGAAGTGATAGTGATCAAAGAAATAAAAGTCGACGGTGCCAAACTCATCGCTCAACACAAAAACCTACAAGACCTCAACTTATATACCCTCGCCAAAAACGTGCAAAACGCAGCGCCTCCAGCGAGTAACACAGAACAGCCCCAAGACCCACAAGTGAAAACCGATGTGCGCTTGATGATTGAAAAAATCACCTTCACCAACAACCACATTCAATTAATCAGCGAACAACTCGGCGAACAAACCCTCAACATGCCCACCATCGACCTCGCCAACATCGGTGACAAAGAGAAAGGTCTCGCGCCACACGAATTAGCCAAAGCCATTCTTAAACCTCTACTGGCTCAAGTCAGTCAACATGTAAAAGCCGAATTGAAAACCCTCGCCAAAGGCAAAGGTAAAGAAAAACTCAAAGAATTACTGGATGACAAGCTGACTGACGAACAAAAGAAAAAAGTCGATAAACTCAAATCGTTATTTGGTAAGTGATATGAAACCCTAGCTGGGCAAGGAAGCCATAGCAACGGTAAATAACCAACCACCATTGTCACTATTTACACCTGAATTATTTGCATGACCACCAGCCAATATTTTTGCCACTCGCCCTATCTATTCACTATCAGGCTGTTAAAATTTGATGCTTTGCAATTTTCATTTATCAGCAGCTTTTTGTAACTCAGGATTTACCGTGAACCTACCCAATTGGGATCGTATCGTAATCAAAATCGGCAGTGCCCTTATCGCCCCAGATGGTGAAACGGTTAGCGGCCGTTATTTATTGGCTATTGCCCACTTTATTACCCAATGCCGCAGTGCAGGTAAAGAAGTCATTTTAGTCTCTTCTGGCAGTGTCGCTGCTGGGCGACATGCCTTAAACAATGGTGACAATACACCCACTATTGCACAGAAGCAGGCGATGGCAGCGGTAGGTCAAATGAAAATGATGGCCAACTGGCAGCGGTTTTTTGACTTTCCTTGTGCCCAAGTTCTCTTAACCCACGATGATCTCAGAGACCGACGACGTTACGTCAATATTAAAAATACCATTCGCGAACTTCTGGCTAATGACATACTGCCGATAGTCAACGAAAACGATACTGTCGCCACTCAAGAATTAAAAGTCGGTGATAACGACAACTTAGCCGCCTTAGTTGCCCTAGTAGGCGAAGCCGATGCCTTAGTTATCTGCTCAGATATTGATGGCTTATTTAATAAAGATCCCAAGTCAAACCTAGATGCTCGCTTAATCCCCGAGGTCGAAACCATTGATCAATCTATTTATGCCCTAGCGGGTGGCACCACCAACAAAATCGCCACAGGTGGCATGTTGACCAAAATCCAAGCCGCCGACAATGCCACGTCACACGGCATTAATACCTTGATTATTAACGGCTTTAAACGCCAGAGTTTTGAAGATTTGCTGCAAGGTGCCCCTAACGGCACCTTATTTCGAGCAACTAAAACCAAAACCAAAGCGAAAAAGCACTGGTTGCGTTACACCTTAAAAGCCAAAGGCCAAATCATTATTGACCATGGCGCAGTAAACGCGGTGAAAAACAAAGGTGCGTCGCTGCTCAGCTCTGGCGTTATTGCCATCACTGGTGATTGGGTTAAAGGCGAGGCGGTTGATGTGGTTGACCACAAGACCAATCAGGTGGTGGCTAGGGGCATAGTGCAGTATGATTCACAGGATCTGAACCGCATTAAAGGCTGCCGCAGCTCAGAAATTGCCGCCATTCTTGGCTACTGTCCCAGCGACGAAGTGATCCACCGTGACGACCTAGCGCTTTTAACTGATTAACACTTTTTAACCAACTGACACCCGAATTAAATTATCTAACAAGCAGAGCATCTCATGACATTTTCAATGACCACCATGGCTGAACAGGCCAAATTAGCGGCCAATCAAATGGCCGTGTTATCCAGCACCGAGAAGAATCAGACCTTACAGTTGATGGCTGACAACTTGCGCTACAGCCATAATGAGATTTTAACCGCCAACAAACGAGACTTGGTTTCAGCTGCTGAACAAGACTTATCAGCGGCGATGATTGACCGTTTAACCCTAACGCCCGAGCGTATTGACGCCATTGCCATTGCCATTGAAGAAATTATCGCCCTGCCCGACCCAATTGGCCAAATCAATCAAATGATCACTCGTCCCAACGGCATTCAAGTCGGCAAAATGAAAATTCCACTGGGCGTTATAGCGATGATTTATGAAGCCCGACCCAACGTCACTGCCGATGCGGCGGCATTATGCCTCAAAGCAGGCAATACCGTTATTTTAAGAGGCGGCCGTGAAGCGTTACAATCGAGCTTAGCTATCGCCAAATGTCTGCATCAGGCACTTGAAGCCAAAGGCATCAACCCTGCCGCGATTTCAGTGGTGCCAGACCCTGATCGCAAGCACATGAGCGAATTGATGACCTTAACCGACAGTGTAGATTTAATCATTCCTCGCGGTGGTGAAGGACTAATTCGGTTTGTCAGCGAAAACAGCCGAGTGCCAGTGATCCAACACTTCAAAGGGGTTTGTCATCTTTACGTCGATAAAGCCGCCGACCTAAACAAAGGCTTAAGCATCTTACTCAACGGCAAAGTGCAACGCCCAGGTGTTTGCAACTCCCTTGAAACTTTATTGGTGCACCAAGATATTGCGAGTAAATTTCTGCCACAAGTGGCCAAAGCCTTCGCCGAACAACACGTTACCGTTCATGCTTGCGAGCAAAGCCTAGAATATTTCGATAAAGCCAAACTAGCGACCGACGCCGATTACGACGCCGAATACCTCGCACTCGAAATCGCCATTAAAATCGTTGACGACTATGACCAAGCCATAACCCACATCCAAAAATTCAGCTCAGGTCACACCGAAGTAATAGTCACCCAAGACACCACAGCCTCACAACGCTTCCTCAAGCAAATCAACTCCGCAGTGGTGATGATTAACGCCTCCAGTCGCTTCTCTGATGGCGGCGAACTTGGCCTAGGCGCAGAAATAGGCATCTCCACCAGCAAACTGCACGCTTACGGCCCTATGGGTGTTGAGTCATTGACGACAGAGAAGTTTATTGTGGTGGGAGATGGACAGATTAGGGGATAGGTTTACATTTTTACCTGAAAAAAAATACAATGCTCCGACACTTTCGGGTGAAACCTCCTCTACGCCGTAGACGAGGTTTCAACCTCGTTATTCCAAGAAGGATCGTTTATCCACACGCTGAATAGTTACGTTTTTGCGACACATTCACTACTGAATCTTTACTGAGACCAGAGCTTTGTTCACTGAGTTTAAAATTACCCGGAGCCTCCGCCAAGCGGTTGTTTGAGGTGATAACAGCAACACAAACCGTGTTTATTCCGCCCCTATTGAACTCATCGGCAGAAATGATAACAACAGGCCGATCATAACCAGGTTCAGAACCTCTTGGTTGACTTAGTGAAGCCCACCAAATCTCACCCCGATGCATTACCAGTCATCCTCATCCAATGACAACCTTTGCATCTGATTTAATTCACTATCAAGGGTCCCATCTTCCTGAGCATAAACACGGTTAAGTTGTTCAGTAATAGCTTGCGCTTTGCGTGATTCAATATATTCATGGACAGCTTTGCTATACAGCTCGCTACGGGAAAGACCAAGATGCTGAGCAAACGTTTCAGCAGCATGGTATACGGGGTCAGGGATAGATATTGCAGTTTTCATCACAAAAGTATAACGCTGGTTATACCCGATGACAAGGTTCAGTTATTTCAAGTCACGCCGGGTTAGCCACTTATTTTGATGCAAATAACAGCTAACCCATCAAAACAAACTTACTTAATCTGCTGATCCAACTCGCCAGAATCATATCGAGAAACCATGTTCTCCAACGAAATGACTTTTTTGAACTTGCTCGCATTACCAGCAGTACCAAAGCTTTCGTAACGGGCTTTAACAATGCCGTACATCGCATCAGTGGCGACTTGCAGATATTTACGTGGATCAAACTGAGCAGGATTTTGCGCCATATAACGACGGATGGCACCGGTTGAGGCCAAACGCAAATCAGTATCGATATTGATTTTGGTTACACCATGTTTAATACCTTCACAGATTTGCTCCACTGGCACACCATAAGTTTCTGGAATTGCACCGCCAAACTCATTGATGATAGCCAACCATTCTTGTGGTACTGATGAAGAACCATGCATCACCAAGTGGGTGTTCGGAATGCGTTCGTGAATAGCTCTGATACGGTCAATCGCTAAAATATCGCCAGTCGGTGGACGACTGAATTTATAAGCACCGTGTGAAGTACCACAAGCGATCGCTAATGCATCAACACCGGTTTTCTTAACAAAATCAGCGGCTTCTTCCGGGTCAGTCAACATTTGCTCTTTGCTTAAAATGCCCTCTGCACCTACACCGTCTTCTTCACCCGCTTCACCGGTTTCAAGTGAGCCCAAACAACCCAACTCGCCTTCTACCGAAACACCACAGGCATGTGACATTTCAACGGTGCGACGCGTCACGTCAACATTGTATTCGTAATCAGAAGGGGTTTTGCCATCTGCCAACAATGAACCATCCATCATTACCGAGCTAAAACCCAGTTGAATAGAGCGCTGACAAATCGCTGGTGTGGTGCCATGGTCCTGATGCATTACCACCGGGATTTCTGGAAACTCTTCAATCGCCGCCAAAATCAGATGACGCAAAAAAGGTGCACCGGCATATTGGCGGGCACCAGCCGAAGCCTGAACAATCACCGGGCTATCGGTATCACGAGCAGCCATCATAATGGCGCGCATTTGTTCAAGGTTATTAACGTTAAATGCTGGTACACCATAGTCATGCTCTGCGGCGTGATCTAATACCTGACGCATTGAAATTAAAGCCATGTCGTTATCTCCACTTTCTAACTTTTTTGTATAAACAGTTATATAACAATTATCAGCCTAAGCCTGATGCCGTAGCCGATGCTTCTTGAGCGTAAAAACCAAACATTGCTCACAGCATCCCTGATAATCGAACATTTATTTTGCCCGGGCCACAAGCATTTCTACCGCTGGCAAAGGTTTTCCTTCAAGAAACTCAAGGAATGCACCGCCGCCAGTCGAGATATAAGATATCTTGTCGGCCACGCCATATTTATCAATCGCCGCCAGCGTATCACCGCCACCCGCTATCGAAAATGCCTCACTTTGCGCAATCGCCTCGGCTATCGCTTGAGTGCCTGCACCAAATTGGTCAAATTCAAACACCCCAACCGGACCGTTCCAGACAATTGTACCTGCATTTTTGAGGATCTCACTCAAAGCTGCCGCTGAATCCGGGCCGATGTCAAAAATCATATCATCATCTGCCACATCAGTCGCTGATTTTAGTGTCGCCACCGCTGTTTCTGAGAATTCAGTGGCAACAATCACGTCACTAGGTACAGGAATGCTGCCATTATTGCTTTGTGCCGCTTGAGTCAATCGATTCGCTTCGTCAACTAAATCCGCTTCGAACAGCGATTTGCCCACATTGTGCCCAGCCGCTGCAATAAAGGTATTGGCAATACCGCCACCAACAACCAATTGATCAACAATCTTCGACAAAGAATCCAACACGGTTAATTTGGTTGAGACTTTTGAACCGCCAACAATCGCGACCATCGGACGTTTCGGCTTATCCAAGGCTTTGCCCAGTGCTTCAAGCTCGCCAGCCAGTAAAGGCCCAGCACAAGCAACCGGTGCATGTTTAGCCACGCCATGAGTTGACGCCTGAGCCCGGTGAGCGGTGCCAAAAGCATCCATGACATAAACATCACACAAGGCCGCCATTTTTTGCGCCAGCTCGTCGTTGTTTTTCTTTTCGCCCGGATTGAACCGCACGTTTTCAAAAATCACCAACTCATTGGCCTCAACATTAACACCATCGAGGTAATCGCTGACCAAACGTACCGGCACATCCAACGCGTCATTGAGATAATCAACCACAGGCTGCAACGAGAATTCAGCATTAAATTCGCCTTCAACCGGGCGACCTAAATGCGACATCACCATCACTTTAGCCCCAGCATCCAGAGCCAGTTTAATGGTCGGCAACGACGCTTTAATTCGCGCATCAGAACTGACTTTGCCGTCTTTTACCGGCACATTCAGGTCTTGGCGAATAAGCACCCGCTGACCCGTCAAATCTAAATCAGTCATTTTAATGACAGACATGAAAACCCCTTTCTATAATTGATAATTGTTAGTTTAAAAACGCCCTAGACTCCCAACCCGCTTTGCTTTTGATCTTCTCCGTGTCTCCGTGGTGAATAATCTTTTGCTTTTAAAGAACAAAGCGCTCCAAACAACCTGAACAGCCCACTGGCCTATTAGCGGTAGTGTGAGTGTTAATTATGAATTAGAGCAACCGTGGTATCGAGCATCCGATTGGCAAAACCCCACTCGTTATCACACCACACCAGCAATTTAGCCAGCCGTTTATGGCTGACGCGGGTTTGATTACCATCAACAATGGCCGAATGAGGGTCGTGATTAAAATCCACCGATACCAGTGGTTCTTCGGTGTAACCTAAAATCCCTTCGAGACTGCCATTTTGTGCCTTCACAATCGCTTGATTCACCTGCTCGATAGTGACTTCACTATTGAGGGTGACACTCAAATCCATCGCGGTGACATTAATGGTCGGCACTCGTACTGCAATCGCTTCAAAGCGACCGACAAATTTTGGTAAAATACGCTCAACACCAGCGGCTAACTGTGTATCCACCGGAATAATCGACTGACTGGCCGCTCGGGTACGACGTAAATCTTTGTGGTAGGCATCAATCACTTGCTGATCATGCATCGACGCATGAATAGTGGTGATAGTGCCATTTTCAATGCCAAAGGCATCATCTAGTGCTTTAATCACTGGCACAATACAATTAGTGGTACAAGAACCGTTGGAGATAATCTGATCAGCAGACGTTAAACTTTGATGATTAATGCCGTAGATAATAGTGGCATCAAGGTTGTTAGCCCCCGGGTGAGAATAAATCACCTTTTTGGCCCCTTGTGCTAAATGCGCTTCGCCGTCTTCACGAGAGCCATAAACGCCGGTGCAATCGAGCACCACATCAATATCAAATGCTTGCCATGGCAATTGAGTTAATTCAGGCTCGCAAATCAAGGCGATATTGTCACCCGCCACATTTAGGGTGTTATTATCGAGCTTAACAACAAAACCAAAACGGCCATGAGCAGTATCGTATTTCAGCAAATGAGCAATAGCTTTTGGCTCAGCCAGCTCATTGATCACTACCACTTCAATTTCACTGTTACGCCCGCTTTCATACAAGGCACGTAATACATTACGACCAATACGACCAAAACCATTAATTGCAACTCTGATTGGCATGTTAGCTAAACCTCATAAAAGTTGCGCCCGCTTTCATACAAGGCACGTAAAACATTACGGTCAATACAACCAAAACGACCAAAACCATTAATTGCAACTCTGATTGGCATTTAACTAAACCTCATAGAAAAGCAGCCCCGTTTACTTACATTATTAGGGCTGCCTGAACATATTTAGAAGAATGAAGCCGCTGCTTCAACCACTTTCTCAGTGGTAATGCCGAAGTATTCAAACAACTCATTAGCCGGGGCTGACTCACCAAAGGTCGTCATACCAATGATTTTGCCGTTCAAGCCAACGTATTTATACCAGTAGTCTGCAATCAAAGCTTCAACCGCTACACGGTTTACTACAGCTGAAGGCAATACCGACTCTTTATATTCAGCACTTTGGGCATCAAAGACATCAGTAGAAGGCATAGAAACCACGCGAACTTTACGATCTTGTTGGCGTAATGTCACCGCAGCCGCCATCGCCAGCTCAACCTCAGAACCAGTAGCAATCAGCAACACCTCAGGTGTGCCTTGATCATCAGACAAGATGTAACCACCACGAGCGATATTAGCCACTTGTTCGGCAGTTCGCGGCTGTTGTGGTAAACCTTGACGGGTGAAGATCAATGAAGTTGGACCATCTTTACGTTCAATTGCCGCTTTCCAAGCAACCGCAGATTCAACCGGATCACACGGACGCCAGTTATCCAGATTCGGCGTCAAGCGCAATGAAGCAACCTGCTCAACCGCTTGGTGAGTTGGACCATCTTCACCCAGACCAATTGAGTCATGGGTATAAACAAAAATACTGCGTTTTTTCATCAATGCCGCCATACGCACCGCGTTACGGGCATATTCAACAAACATCAAAAAAGTAGCTCCATAAGGAACAAAACCATCGTGTAAAGCGATACCATTCATGATTGCCGACATACCAAACTCACGTACGCCGTAGAAGATGTAGTTGCCGCTGGCATCATCTGCTGTCAACCCTTTGGATCCAGACCATATCGTCAGGTTCGAACCAGCCAAATCAGCAGAGCCACCCATGAACTCAGGCAATAATGGACCATAAGCATTTAAACAGTTTTGCGAGGCTTTACGGGTAGCGATTTTTTCTGGGTTGGCTTGCAGCTTGTCGATATAAGCTTGAGATTCAGTAGCCCAGTTAGTGGGTAACTCGCCAGCGATACGACGGCTAAACTCACTGGCTAACTCAGGGTATTTATGGCCATATTCAGCAAATTTCTCACCCCAGATTTGTTCTTTGGCAAGACCCGCTTCTTTGGCATCCCATTGAGCATAAATATCATCAGGCACAACAAATGGTGCATGTGGCCAGTTTAAGAATTCACGAGTGGCTTGAATTTCGTCACCACCTAATGGTGCACCATGACAATTATGGCTACCAGATTTGTTCGGCGAGCCGTAACCAATCACTGTTTTACAACAAATCATGGTTGGTTTGCCGGTTTCAGCTTGAGCCGCTTCAATCGCCGCTTTAATTGCTGCCGGATCGTGACCGTCAACACCAGCAATCACATGCCAGCCATAAGCTTCAAAACGTTTTGGCGTATCATCGCTGAACCAGCCTTCGACATTACCGTCGATAGAGATGCCATTGTCATCCCAAAACGCAATCAATTTGCCTAGGCCCAAGGTGCCAGCCAATGAACAGGCTTCGTGAGAGATGCCTTCCATCAAACAACCATCACCAAGGAAGGTATAAGTATAGTGATTAACAATATCAAAATTGTCGCGATTAAATTGAGCAGCCAATGATTTTTCGGCAATCGCCATACCCACGGCATTAGTGATGCCCTGTCCTAATGGACCTGTAGTGGTTTCAACGCCTGGCGCATAACCGTACTCTGGGTGACCAGGTGTTTTGGAGTGTAATTGGCGAAAGTTTTTTAAATCGTCGATAGACAGTTCATAGCCGCTTAGGTGTAACAAGGAATAGATAAGCATTGAACCGTGGCCGTTAGAAAGAACGAAACGGTCGCGGTCGGCCCAATTAGGGTTGGCTGGGTTATGATTAAGAAAATCATTCCATAGCACTTGGGCGATATCTGCCATCCCCATTGGGGCACCCGGGTGACCGGAGTTGGCTTGTTGTACGGCATCCATACTAAGTGCACGGATCGCATTGGCTAATTCTTGACGAGATGACATTACTACTCCTGATTGATTGGGCTTTATAAAGCAGCTGTTTTTTTCTCTGCGGTTTGGCATCCATAACGCCATACTAACGCTAAACAAAAAAGACAGTTGAAAAACTGGGCGTATTTTCGCTTAAGCCACGCAATGAAGCAAATAAAAACACCAGCAAATTCGTCCGATGTCCTTTAGGTAAAGTTTAGTTACAGGTTTTAGCCGTCTAGAAGCAGAAAGTTCTATACATCAATTACACTAATACCTTAGAATAGCTAATAATTAAGCAATGTACTTAATAATTGAAAATCGTCTTAATATTAAAGGCGGTGAACACTAATTAGCAATCAAAACAGAGAAGACCCATTATGGCTAAACGTTTTTTTACCTCAGAATCCGTTTCTGAAGGGCATCCGGATAAAATTGCCGATCAAATCTCCGACGCCGTACTTGACGCGATCATAGCGAAAGACCCCAAAGCCCGAGTGGCTTGCGAAACTTATGTAAAAACTGGCATGGTCATGGTTGGCGGTGAAATTACCACCTCAGCTTGGGTCGATATCGAAGAAATCACCCGTAAAACCGTCCGTGACATCGGTTATACTAGCTCAGAAATGGGTTTTGACGCCGATTCCTGTGCCATCTTAAACACCATTGGTAAACAGTCTCCTGATATCAATCAGGGTGTTGACCGTGCTGCACCTGAAGAGCAAGGTGCTGGCGATCAGGGTTTGATGTTTGGTTATGCTTGTAACGAAACAAAAGAATTAATGCCTGCTCCGATCCAGTATTCTCACCTACTAGTAAAAAAGCAAGCTGACGTTCGCAAAGCTGGCACTCTGCCTTGGTTGCGTCCTGATGCGAAAAGTCAGCTGACTTTTGTTTATGAAGATGGTCGTCCGGTTGGTATTGATGCGGTTGTATTGTCAACTCAGCACAGCGAAGACGTCTCATTAAAAGACTTGCAAGAAGGTGTGATGGAAACAATCATCAAGCCAGTATTGCCAGAAAAGTGGATCACCAAAGACACCAAATTCTTCATCAATCCAACGGGTCGTTTTGTTATCGGTGGTCCAATGGGCGATTGTGGTCTGACCGGTCGTAAAATCATCGTTGATACCTATGGCGGCATGGCTCGTCACGGTGGCGGTGCTTTCTCTGGTAAAGATCCCTCAAAGGTTGATCGCTCAGCTGCTTACGCCGCACGTTATGTCGCTAAAAACATCGTTGCTGCTGGTTTAGCCGATCGTTGTGAAATCCAAGTCTCTTACGCCATCGGTGTGGTTGAGCCAACCTCTATCAGCATCGAAACTTTCGGTACTGGTAAACTGTCAGAAGACAAATTGATTGAGCTGGTTCGCGAGCACTTCGAATTGCGTCCACACGGTTTGATCAAAATGCTTGATCTTAAACGCCCTATCTATCAACAAACGGCTGCTTACGGCCACTTCGGTCGCGATATCTTCCCTTGGGAAGCCACCGACAAAGTTGATATTTTAAAAGCTTATTTATAAATCATCTCTTTGATTTGTATTTAAAAAAGGCAACCTTCGGGTTGCCTTTTTGTTTGACAGAATTACAACCAAATAAACTTCGCCACAAACAACCCGGCAATCGCCAATACACTGATATTCAACTCTTTAAACTTACCGCTTAACAACTTAATCGCGGCATAACTGATAAACCCGGCGGCGATGCCGTTGGCGATTGAAAAAGTGAAAGCCATCATTAACGCGGTGATAACCCCTGGAGCCGCCTCAGTGATGTCATCCCATGCGATATGAGATAGACCACCTGACATCAGCACCGCGACGTACAATAGCGCAGGTGCAGTGGCACAGGCTGGCACCATTGCGGCCAATGGTGCAAAGAACAAACTCAGTAGAAACAACATCGCCACGACCACTGCGGTTAAACCTGTGCGGCCACCGGCATTAATACCAGCGGTACTTTCGATATAACTGGTGGTGGTTGAGGTGCCCAGTGCTGCGCCCGACATAGTAGCGATACTATCCGCCATCAGGGCTTTTTTCAATCGCGGTAGTTTGCCCTGCTCATCTAACAAGTTGCCACGGTGAGCCGCTGCAATCAGGGTGCCTGAGGTGTCAAACAAGTCAACGAATAAAAAAGTGAATACCACACTGATCATGCTCAAATCTAATACCGCAACCAAATCCATCGCCATAAAGGTTGGTGCAATACTTGGCGGTGGAGCCATAATCCCGTTATATTCGGTCAGCCCCAAAAACCAAGCGGCGATGGTGACACCAACAATGCCAATCATCACCGCCCCGGTGACCTTGCGATAAGCCAACGCACAAATCAGCACAAATCCTGCCAATGCCAATAAACTGGCCGGTGCCAATACATTACCCATCGATACCAGCGTCGCCGGATTATCAACCACAATACCGGCGTTTTTCAACGCAATTAACGCGAGAAAAAAACCAATCCCGGCAGAAATACCAAAGCGCAGTGTGATTGGAATACTATTAACAATCCATTCCCGCACTTTAAACAAACTCAACAATAAGAAAATAGCCCCGGACAAAAACACCGCCGCCAACGCCACCCGCCAATCGTGACCCATGCCGTTAACCACCACAAAAGCAAAAAACGCATTCACTCCCATGCCCGGTGCCAGCGCAATCGGATAATTAGCCAACAACCCCATGATCAGCGAGCCAATCGCTGCCGCAATACAGGTGGCGGTAAACACCGCACCATAATCCATTCCCGCCGCCGCCAACATATCGGGATTAACCACAATAATATAGGCCATGGTTAAAAATGTGGTAAAACCCGCAAGGACTTCGGTTTTAATGTCCGAGCCATGCGCCTTCAGTTGAAATAATTTTTCTAACATTATTATGCCTTTTTTACCTGTCTCATCGGTCTTATCTATCGCATCCATCAGGATAATGGGAGAATTAAAAACGGCTCAATACTAGCATTGTCCGGCAGTAAAAATATAGCGCCAGTCAAGTCTAAGTACCTTCAACTGCCATCAATACTAACACTACGATAATCACTACGATAATCACTACGATAATCACTACAACTATCACCATTTTCGCCGATAAAATAAATCGCCATTTTTTAGCTTTTTTTTGTGTTTTTTTGACTTATTCTTGCTTTAACTCAGCAAAAAGTCGTTTTATTGACTATAGTTAAGGTTATCACAGTGGGGTTTCAAGAACTCGCTGTTCAGTCAAATCCATCTTGTTTTATTGTTTAATTGGCAAGCTTTTTGTACGCATTTTCTATGCATACTCTCTGTACACAGAAAACCGCTTTACTTGCCTTTTCAAGAAAAATAACCTGCCTCTACTGAATGGTGATAGCCGAAAAAAACATCCCCCAGCTGATGGGTGACAAGCATCGAATTAAGATTGCCTTTGCGAAAAACTGCTCTCAAATGATTAACAAAATTATAACTTTGATTTTGCGCTTGTCCGATCTCTTAAACTAATGATAGGACCAATTTCTAATGGAACTAAACCTCGACCTGTTAACTCTGCTTTTTCTTGCCGCACTTATTGCCGGTTTCATCGACTCAATCAGCGGTGCTGGTGGCCTTATCGTACTCCCAGTATTGATGATGGCTGGACTCAGCCCCGCTCAAGCGCTAGCTACCAATAAACTCCAAGGTGTCTTCGGCAAGCTATCCGCCGTCAACTATTTTTGGCGGCATAAAATGCTCAATATCACTGCGATGAAGTGGTTAATCCTCGCCTCATTCATCGGTGCCGGTATCGGTGCCTACGTGATCCAGCACGTCAACAGCGAAAGCCTTCAGCAATACATTCCCTGGTTAGTCGGTATCATCGCGCTTTATTTATTATTTTCACCCAACATTGGTGATATAGATCGCCGTCAACGCATCAAGCTTGGTGCACTAACCTTGGTAGCCGTCGCAGTGCTGAGTTTTTACGATGGTTTTTTCGGCCCTGCGTCCGGCTCATTCTTTGCCATCTTCTTTGTCGCCCTACTCGGTTACAACCTCACCAAGGCCACCGCGCAAACTAAAGTATTATTACTGGTCGCCAATATCTCTTCACTGGGGGTTTTTATCGTCGGTGGCAGCGTAATGTGGCGGATTGGTCTGGTGATGGCAATTGGTCAATGGATCGGCGCTCATTACGGCTCCAGGATGGTGTTCCATAACGGCAGTAAAATTATCAAACCAATGTTATTGTCAACCTGTGGTGTGGTGATGTTTAAACTGGTATGGTTTGGGCAGTAACAATTAGCTCGTGCATAGAATGCACACTACGGTTTCAAATCCAGATCCACCCACAAAACCTGGTGCACTTGGTGCACAAATTAACTTGAAAACAGCGGTAATATCAATCCAACACACAAAACGAATCTGGCCGGGTGCTGTTACATACTCGTCCTGGCAGTTTTGGATTTATCGCCTGACCTGCCTGATGTGCCTTGTCGATTTGTTCAATGATAAAAGCCTTAAGATCAATGAGCTTGTCACCATAAACCAACTCATTATCCAAATTCAACATATCGTAACCATCCTGATCACCCCGGGCAGCCGGGTTACTGATGTAATTGTTCACTACCGCAACAATTTTATCGTCATCCTGCACCGCCGTTAACTGACCATCGGCATCAACCAAACTCAAATCAGTTACCCTTTGAGCTGCAACATCATGACGAAACACGATCCCGCTACTTTGCAACCACCAACCCACACCTGACCACTCTTCTATCTGGTGATCAACCACCGCTTTGAGGGTTTTGCCGCTAATTTCAATCACCCGTAATTTAGCTGGATACTGAAAAATGCCATTGATATACCACTGATTCAATTCAGCCCCCGCCGGAATGTTTTGATTAAGCCGCAAACTGCCAGAATTCACCAAAGCAATTTGCACTTTCTTATCACCGGGCAGTTTGACCTCATCAAACGCAAGGCGCATTTGATCAGCAACATAAGTACCAAGGTTGGTTTCAAATCGCCTGATCTCCAACTCTTCGCCGACCAATTCGACCGCAGTTTTGCCAATCACTTTAGTCAAGCAACCAGCAGGCTGTTGATTATCGCTACAATATTTACGCTCATAACGGTCTATCCAATAGGCTGTGCGCTGTTCAACCTTAGTATCCGCCTCAATAGTCGAATCCTTAATCAAGGTATAACGATGACTAACATCAACCTCACCCGCAGGTGAAACCGATATCGACGCAATCGTCGCACTGCGAATATCCGCATCAGCCTTGATCACGCAACGCTTGCCAACACAAACATACTGACGATTATGCTCATGACCACCAAATACCACATCAGGTCCTTCACTACCCAGCTGTTCTAATAACTGCTGGTCTTCATCCATACGCAAATGAGTCACCGCAATCACCACCTCAGCGCCTTGTGCTCTTAATGCCTTAACATGACGTTTCGACACCTTCAAATAATCATTATCAATGGTGGCGTATTCAGGAATGGCAATATTAGTGGTGATGCTATACAAACCGACCCTAACGCCATTAATCGTGGTTAAAGCCTGAGTCAGTGAGGATTTTTTAAACCCCTCAGCGTTACCAGCTGCGGCCCCAGTCAGATTGACATTACTGCCCAACCAATAAAAATCAGACTCGGTGATCCGTTGATTGATCATTTGGGCGTATTTCATCGCGCCTTTATCAAATTCATGGTTGCCAAAAGTCACATATAGGCGATCATCAAAAGCATTCTCATCACCATCGAGCTGATTCATCACATCAATCATCTGCTCGCCCTTGAACTGACTGCTCATAGACGATGGAAACAGAAAGTCCCCCGCATGAAGTAATAACACCTGCTGATCAGCTGTGCTCAATTGTCGCCGCAAGGTGCGCAAACGGGCCATGCCACCCGACTGTCTTGCATCAGTACCCTCAATGTTATAAACATCATTCACCGCCAACACGTTGAAATGGCGATAACCCTGTGTTGTTAGCTGTTTATTTTGGCTGATCCCGCTGCAAGCCGTTAATCCCAGCAGCAAAACCCATCCCGTCAACCGGACACTCTTTTTGATTAGTGTGATCAAAAGCATCACTCCCTTTATTTGATTATGATATTGCTTGATTATTATATTGCTTGATTATTATATTGCTTGATTATTATATTGATTTTTATGTCGTTTAATTGGTGCTTTAATTACTGCTCTTAATTACTGCTCTTAATTACTGCTCTTAATTACTGCTCTTGCCGCGAGGTTTATTTTTCCTGTCACTACGAAACCATTTATGGATCCGCTGCTGATGACGGCGGCTTTGTTTGATTTCGGTCAACGCTTTGCGCACTTTATTGACTAAAACTGAACTGGTGCGTTTACTCGCCGCAATCCCCATCACCGCTTTTGACACCACAAACACTCGGCGAAACTGGTCTGGATCAACATCAAATTTTTTCGATAGGTTTTGAATACCATGATGATTAAATAAATTCAGATCAACCCGATCCCGGTATAACATGCCCAAACACTGGGCTTGAAAAGCGACTTTTTTAAGGTGTTTTTCACTAAATCCCAACTTCATCAGGCGCTGCTCGCCAACATCATTACGTGGAATACAAGTGACATAACGTTTGGCATCAGCCATTGAACGAATTTTAATATCGGTGCGGGATTTTAAGGCGTAAAAACTATCAGTAGCAGTGTGGTATTCATCAATCCATTGAAAACGGGTCAAACGTTCATCGGTTTTCACTAAAGTAAAAATAAATACATCGGCTTCATTAAGCGCAATATTATAAGACTTAGCCCAGGGATAGACTTCAATTTTCCCCCTGATACCGGTTTTTTGCTTGATCTCTTCGATCACTTCAACAGCAAAACCGCTGAGCTGAGTACCTTCACTAATCTGAAAGGGGGACATCACTTCGGTAACAAAACGTACGGCAGCACTAGAAAACGACATAAAAACCAATGAAAGATACAACTGTAAATACAACAACGCCGACAAAAATGGATTCATTCTTTTGCCACACTTGCTACGACGGCTATTTGAGCTGCTAGTGATATATCTCAACACGAAACGGAAATTTCCTTCTTTATATATAATGTGATTGACCAGCGCAGTATTTGCCACTGCTGGTCAGTGTCAGCCATTAATGATTAAACTTGTGCGACCGATGGTAACAATAATAGCCGATACTTGCCTATTTCTCTTGTCGATATTGACCTAATTTATCGTGAGAATAATAGAAATTACCCAAAGGTGAACTAGCTAACGCCACTATCGCTAACTATACTTAAAATCAAATAAGTTAAATGCTGTTGTCTATAATGCGAACAACTTTACTAAGCTTCATCCTTGTTAGCCTCTTCACCTTAGCATCCCCTGCTTGCTACGCTGATCGCGTACCAGATAATCAAGCTATCGTTTTACCGCTAAACGAATGGTCGAGCCAACGGGTAATGTCCAAAATGCTCGGGGATCTGATTCAAAGCTTGGATATCCCAGTCCATTATCAAGAGATCCACTCTGAAGACCAATGGGGTGCATTACGTATTGGCATCATCCATCTGCAAATCGAAGTCTGGGGGTATTCAATGCGCCAGCGTTTTGATTCTATGGTAGAAAAAAAGCACATTGACGACATGGGTAATCATAAAGCCATCGTCAGAGAAGAATGGTGGTACCCAGAATATGTCGAAGCCCTATGTCCTGGTTTACCAGACTGGCAAGCGTTAAATCGTTGTGCAGCTCTGTTTGCCGACAAAAATAAAAAAACGACCAAAGGTGTCTATTATAGCGGCCCATGGAATTATAATGACGCCGATCTCATTCGCGCTTTAAAACTCGACTTCATTATTGAACGTTTCAATAACAGCGAAGCCTTATGGCAAAAGCTCAAACAAGCTGTTGAACAACGCCAACCTATCGTTTTACTCAACTGGACACCTAATTGGGTCGATGCCCGAATGAAAGGCAAGTTCGTTGAATTTCCCCGCTATTCTCCACAATGTGAATCAAACCCACAATGGGGGCCTAACCCTCATCTACCCATGGACTGCGGCAACCCTATTAGCGGTTGGTTAAGAAAAGCTGCTTGGCCTGGCTTAAAAAAGCGTTGGCCTTGCGTCCATCAACTGATGCAAAAGATTTCTTTAACCAATGAAATGATTTCAGAAGCCTCTGCACTGGTAGTCAATGACGGCTACAGTGAAGAAAAAGCAGCTAAACTATGGCAGCTGAAATATCAACACGCCATCGTCGATTGGCTTGACAGCCTGAGCTGTAAAGCACCACCTATAGAGCCACCGGTGTCACCTTCCGTTACTTCTGCTGTAGCAGCTCCTGTCAATAACCAATGAACACTCTTTGCCAAAAGCTATATCCCTTGTAACTATTCAACTTGTGGATAACTTGTAGGAGCAGCAGCGAAGCGTCTCTGCCGCGATTGGAATAATTACTATCCCTTTACAGTTCAGGCTTCACCCGCTGCAAGCTGGCTTGTTCATAACCAAAAGCGGCTTCAATCAGCTTGCCTTCTTCGAGAAACCCGGCGAAAAAAGACAAACCAACCGGCAAACCATGAACCATTCCCATCGGCACTGTGATATGAGGATAGCCACTGGTCGCCGCTGCTGACGAAGCCGATCCCATATAATGATCGCCATTAATTTTATCAATTTTCCAAGCAGGCTGAGCAGTGGGTGCAATCAACAAGTCCAACTGATATTTTTTCAACGTCGCATCAATGCCTTCTTTACCACTGAGGCGTTTAGCCGTTTGCTGGTGCGCAATATAAGCTTTATCGGTCAATGGTTGTTTTGCCTGTGCCATGACGAACAACTCTTGGGCAAAATAAGGCATTTCTTGTTGTTGATGCTTCTCGTTATACTTAATCAATTCAGCCAAAGACTTAGGTTGACCCATGGCAATAGTGGTTTTACTCAGGTAGTCATTCAAGTCCGCTTTAAACTCATAAAGCAACACCTCAAACTCAGCTTCATCCCATTGTCCGACCGTTTTGATATCAGTATTATCGACGATGATTGCGCCTTGTTTTTTCAACACCGCAACAGCGGCTTCAAAGGCTTTATCAACACCCGGATGATAGCCCATCAAATTACGTACAATGCCGATCCGTTTACCTTTAAGTCCTTGAGTCTGCAAGTGACTGACATAATCAATCACAGTTTTCACCGTCCCGGCATCCTGCTTATCGACACCTGTCATAGCCGCCAATAAATGCACCGCATCAGTCACAGTTCGAGCCATGCTGCCAGCCGTATCCTGACTATGGGCAAGAGGGATAATGCCGTCTCGGCTCACAGTACCAAGACTAGGCTTAATGCCGACCACCCCATTCATTGACGCCGGACAAGTCACTGAGCCGTCAGTTTCGGTGCCTACCGCCAGCATGGTTAAATTAGCCGCCACCGCAATGGCAGAACCAGCACTGGAGCCACAAGGAGAGCGAGAAGTATCATAGGGATTTTTACTTTGACCATATAATCCACTCCAACCACTTGAAGAGTGAGTTGAGCGAAAGTTTGCCCATTCCGACAAATTAGCTTTACCGAGAATAATAGCCCCGGACTTGCGCAACTGGTGAACCAAAAAGGCATCATCGGCCGGATAATTGTGCTGCAATGCCAATGAGCCTGCGGTATTCGCCATACCATCAGCGGTATCGATATTATCTTTCAACAACACTGGTAAACCATGCAAAGGTCCGCGAACACCACTCACTTTGCGCTCTTCATCCAGAGCCCGGGCTCGCTTCAAGGCATTTTTATTCAGTTGAACCACCGAATTTAAACGTACCCCGTTATCATCATGCTGTTCAATCCGATCGAGATAATACTGCACCAGCGCCACACTGCTCAGCTCACCGCTGCGGATCTGGTGCTGTAACTGTGCAATGGTTGCTTCTTCAAGATTGACCTTAGCCGCAAAATTGACCTTAGATAGTACAACAGGAGAAAAAAACAAAGCAACAATGGTCGAAACCGCTACAAAAGGGGTCGTAAGGGCCGTTTTTATTTTCATTGGGATACCGCTGGTTGGCAAAAGTTCGGACGAGTTTTATAACGTTTTTACCGCCCCGCTGTCCAGCGATGATTACGGCTAAACAATATCGTGTATGTCTTACAAACTCATGTGTAAGCGCTCACATCATGTCTGTAATGTAGGTTATTTGCTATTGATCCGCACTGAACACTGACATAGGATTTGAACCGACACACCAACAAGATAAACAAAATCTAAGGCAAATAAATATGAAAATGTTACCAGTAATGGCCATGGCTCTGAGCATCGGTGCAATAACACCAGCAAAAGCTGAAGGTATTAATGATGCGCGTTCTGAGAATATTGGCACACAAGTCACGGTTGAGGGTTATGTCACAGTCCCTTCCGGAAAGTTTACCGGATCTTCTTTTGATCAAGGTTTTGCCATCCAAGATTCAGCAGCTGGCATTTATGTTAGCGTAGCAAGCAACCCGGCGTTAACGCTAAACCAGCGGGTGATTGTCACTGGCACATTAAGTTCGAGTTTTAACCAGCTGATGTTATCGGCAGATGCTGCTGATGTACAAACACTCGGCGGTGCCAAACATATTAAACCGACAGCATTCAACACTGGCGATATCAACAATCACAGCGAAGGTTTGCTAGTCAATGTCAAAGGCACCGTGACCTCAAATCCGATTGATGACTTGCCTTATGGCTGGAAATTCAACATGGACGATGGCAGTGGAGAAATCACCATTTTTATACCTTCAACCGTTAATTTAAATCCCTTTAACGTGCCATGGTTAGTGCCGGGTCAAACCGTCAGCCTGAGCGGATTAAGCAGCGAGTTTGACGATCATTTTGAAATCAACCCTCGCCATCGTGGTGATTTGGTTAAAATTGGTGCAGGTGAATAATAGACCATAGGGACGCGTGACATCAGCTCTCAGCGTCCATCCTTACCGTAGCAAGGTATTGTTTATTATCAATATAATCTTCAAAAGATGATATTGCTGACTGAAGATAACTACTGGTTCGATGACTAATGGCGACAAACTCATCCAAGCTATCTTTAGCCCCAAATTTAGAAAATGAAATATTTCCGTGCGCTAAATCGTTTCGGGCATTTTTCAAATTGCCAAGATCTTGTCCATCTCTAGCATCTCCGGGCGCATTAATTTTTAAACCATAACTATTTTTAATCTTGGTGAATGTTTCACGAGTTACATTACCACTAAATACTGTTTTTACATTTAGCGATACCTTAGGTGCTTTAAGGTTTAATTCACTACCCACTTTTTTATGTAATGATTTACCCGATTGATATCCCTTTAATACCCCAGAAAGCACCTCCTTTTGTACATCATCTCTCAACTTATCGTAGCCAATACCGTTATCATCCATATTGTCATAAACCGCTTCAATACAGCCTCTCATCGTTGATTCAACCTGATTATAAGTAACAATATGAATAACCGATTTTAACACGTTGAGTAGCTGATCATTAACCAGCAAATTATCCGCTTCATCGCCATTTTCATCTTTGATACACAGTGTTTTGCCTTTATCAATTAAAGTTGTAAGGGCGATTAATGCATCAAGATCAGATTGTCGAGCATCAAATTCTTCTTGAATTATGTCATTCATAACACTAGCCCTCAAGAAGCTTTTCTTTTACAAACTCAATACGACGGATTAACTGAGATGTATTATTGGCGCTATCAGCACCAACTACTTTTTGAAACTCTTCTGAAGTGATCCAACTTGATACAGGTATCGCAGGTTCCAAGTTAGGACTTTCTCGTAATGCGAGCGCCGTACCCACAGCTAACGCTTCATATCTGGCTCTTGCCGTTGTCTTGCTTTTAATTGTTTTTTTAAATCCCAATTCAATATGTTTATCAATGAATTTTAAAGTCTTTTCAAACTCTGTATTAAAGTTCTGAATCTCTTCATCATTATCCATCCTACTTGCTCTTCCAAGATAATCATCCAAAAACTGTTTTACATACCCACTGTAATTTTCAAGATCATTAAGATAGGCAAAAAAGCGAAGTGCAAGCTCATTATGGTCTGCCTTGCCTTTTTTAATTGCAGAAAGTGGTGCCAGCTTTTCAAACAATTCAAGTTTAGCGCACTTTGAAAGAACCTCTTTATAGAACCTAGAGCTTGCTTCTTGCGATCCTCGGCGGACTTCCATGGCTTCTAATCGCTTAACACCAGAATTTATTCGTTCAAACAAATCCCTGCGCGTACTCTCATCAACAGCGCCCTTTAACTCAACCAATCGCACGGTTTCTCTTAAAAAACGGCGACGTCTTGATGCTGTTAAATCTTCAAATTTAAACCCTTCTAACTCTGTAATCTCCTTTAACTCAGTTAATGCTATTTGGTTATCAACAAAATAATGTAATGCTCTAATGCGCTGTGAACCATCAATAATCTCAATTCTCCCATCCAGCTCTGGATCATCCGGCGAATCAACATCGGCTATATATAAGTATGGAATAGGGAAATCCAATAAAATAGACTCAATAAACCGAGACAAAACTTTATCTGACCATTTATATATTCGCTGGTAGTCTGGTATGAATAGTTCATTTTCGTCGGTTTCCAAACCATCGGAATATTTTTTAAATATCATCTCTATTGACCATTCTCGAATAGTATAATTTATATCTCTCCCCGCATTTCTAATATGATTTTCAGCTTTGTCTGTAATATTAACAATTTGGCTTTGAATTATTTGTTTTTCACTATCAATTTTGGCTCGTTTGAGTTGTCTTTTAAGATCTACGAGGTTCATTTTAATTTCCTACTACTTAATATTCTTGTCTTTGACTAGCGGCGAGATTTCATAAATGAAAAGTTTGTAAAGATCTAAACTACTTCAGAGCTTAATTCAGTCTGCCGCATTATTGTTTTATTGTTATGCTCATAATGATAAAGATATTGATCCACGAGCATAGCACCAATTTTAGGAGGAACCGCATTTGCTATCATTAAGTGTAACTCGCCTCGCTTTTGATTTGTATCGAATTTGAAATAATCAGGAAACCCTTGGATTCTAGCGGCTTCATGCGGAGTCAGTGTTCTCTTTCTCAATGGATGCACAAATCGTCCCTGCCCCATAGTACTGAACCCACGCGTGATAGTTGTACTAGCCTCATCCCATTTTAACCGTCCATAAGACGTTGGATAAGTATGCTTCTTCTTTTTGTGACAATCTGGTCTTAGGTGATCAGGTAAATCATATAAGTTATTATCAAAGAGGTAGTCTATACGTTCCTTATGCTTTGTAATTGAAGGTGTATCGAATATATCAGACGATTTCTCATAATTGTCAATTATATCGTCAATTACGTCACTTAATACTGAGGATGATTTATACAACTCCAGAGAAATATTGAATTGCTTTAAAGAAGCAACTTGTATATTCCTTACTCTATTTTGCGCAATGCCAAAATCCACGGTTTTAATTTTGAAATTAGAGACGAAGTAACCCATTTCTTCCAATAAATCTGAACTTTGCTTGAGTACATTATTTGCATCGTTTTTTATATTAAGTACATTTTCAATTACAATAAACTTGGGTGTACACAGCTCTACAAACCTAACTACTTTTAAATAAAGAGCATTACGGGGGTCTACGGAACGAGTATGATTATTTAAACGGGAATGCCCTTGACAAGGAGGGCCAGCCAAGAGTATGTCTACATTCGGTATTTTTGCCTTTAATTCGTTTTCTGACTTAGACAGTTTTTCTTGGGGATTATTAGTAATTAAATCTTCAATTTTTCCTTCGTATAAATGTTTCAAATCATTAGTAAAATTTCGTTGATATGTCGCTGCTGCAATTGGATTACTTTCCACAGCCAATTGGATCGAACTACTTATACCATTATATTTACATGCCTCTAATGCACCCAAAGTCAATCCTCCACATCCAGAGAAAAGATCAACGATATCAATTTGCTTTGTAAAGAGATGATAATCAGGGGCTTCTATTTGTTTAAGCCATTCATTACTACAGATGGAGCGCTTCATAAAAATTAAATCTTACCATTGCGATATTTTAAGTTTGCTGGAAAAAAATTATTTACCTCTGACCAAATAACATCATATAGGGTAACAATTCATAGGCAGTGCATTTATGCACACATCTTGTTTAATTCAATAAATCCCCTATCTACGAAGACCACATTGTTACCTTGTTTGATTGGAGCCAAATATTTATCAGTGAGTTAAAAATTCAATTTTGTAAAAAACTAGAGTCCTTAGACAAGCCCTCCAAAATTAAAGCAAGATAATAACACATTGTTCTAAAGTCACTGCCATAATTTCACTTTAACTATCCTAAAAGCCCCACCAAGCCTAGCGCATAATCGCCAATGCCGCCGGGCTCAGCCGCTGGCCAGATTTTAGTTTTAGCCGTTTTATACCCATATCTGATAACAACGGCATAATATCTGGAAAACGGCGCTCTTGTGCTTCGCTTTGATACAAGCGGCTGAATATTTTTGTATCACTTAACTGGTCAAATTTCTGCATCAATTTTAATCCGCTCCAGCGAGTTGTGCTGGGGCGGCAACAACGATTAAATTGAGCCAATACGGTGGCGAGGTTTTGTTGGTTATTCGATTGTTTACGCAGTTCGGCATCTGCCATCAAATACATCGCGGCACCACCCCAGTACATTTGCATAATGGCTGAGCTGTTGCTCAGGCTTTCTTTTTTTGCCGCTTTGGTACCGCGTGAAAAACCCGCCAACAATTTGCTCCAGCCTGTTTCAGCGCTGATCATTGAGGCTTTGGCGCGGGCGACGTTTTGATAATAACTGGCGATCCCTTCTGACAGCCATAATTCGTCGCGGTCGATAAACGGCACCAGCATGTGGCTTAATTCGTGGGTGGCGGTCCAATCGTCCTTAAATTGCTGGATTGGTCTGAAGCTATCGACAAAGAAATGTGCTGAGGCGTTACCGCCGCGCTGAACTTCTCCCCAAGGTACCGCTTCTCGTTTTGCGCCAATTGGGGTGATCAGGATTTGGGCATTATCTAGCGGAAAATCGCCGTTAAGCCCGGCAATAGCGCCTGCGGCTTGGCTGATCCAATCAATATATTCTTGCTTGCGCTTATCACTACTATTTAATATTGCCACTTGCAGGGTTTGCCGACCGGCTTTAACCGACGTGACCTTGAATTGTCCAATAGCAATCCGGCTATCCCAACTATAAGGCGTTGGTGTTAAAGAAAATTGGCTTTTGTATTTGGTGTTTTTGGCAGTCCAAGGGGTCGAAATATTAAAGCCTTTGGGCAAATGAAAAGTGAGATTAACTTTATCCTTGGCGGTAATGTTTTTTGCTTGCCACAGCCACATATTATTACTTAACACCATATCATTACCCGCCCGGTAACTACTGCGACGGCGTTGATGATCACTCGATAACTGCACTTCATAACGAATACATTGATGAGGCTTTACCCCTCGCAGCCGCATCCTGTTATCACTAACCCTTAATGATTTTCCATCGGCATTGTACGCACTTTTCAACCAGCGATTATCATTCCACGCCCCGTTATATAAAGCGTTGGGCACATGCTCATCAAAGCATACCTTAACCTGAAACTGCTCTAATGATTGGTCAACATCAATTTGATAATCCATTTCATAAGCTTGGGCGCTTATCACCAAGGAACTTGCCACAAACACATTAACAATGAAGGCGACAATAAAGGCGACAAAGAAGATAAACGATGAGCGGGTAATAGCTTTCACGGGGCGATCCTCAGGGTAAATAGAAACTTGATAGTATGAACAGCAGCACAAAAGTGCAATTTTCATTTCAGCCCGGTTTGTAACGATTGGTGAATGACTATATGATTAAAGCTTGCCACCGACAAAATTAATCGATCAACGGCCAATATAAGAAAATACCAGTCAATGCCAAAACCTTACCAATTATCATCTGCTCGTCGTTTAACCGAACATTACAGCCAACGGATCTTGCCGTTTTGGCAAAACTCAGTGATTGAAAGTCACTTTACCACCAAAGACGGCATCTCGATTGCCTACGCCTATACACTTTGCCCTGATGCTAAAGCCACCATAGTGATATCTCCCGGGCGCACTGAGGGTTATCTTAAATATCAGGAATTAATTTTTGATTTACACCGACAAAATTATGCGGTATTTATTATCGACCATCGTGGACAAGGGCTGTCTGATCAGCTAATTGACCATCCGCAAAAAGGTTATGTGGCTGATTTTCAAGATTATGTTGATGACTTGATAGATTTTTACGATCACATCGTGGCAGCCAAAGCACAAGGCCAGCGGTTATTACTCGGTCACTCTATGGGTTGCACCATAGCCACCTTATATCTGCAACAACGGCCCGAGGATTTTGCTGCCGCCACCATGTCTGCCCCGATGTACGGTTTTAACCCGGGTAAATTACCAATGTTAATTGCCAAACCGCTGATCCGCCTAGTGATTTGGTGGAAAAAACGGGCGAATACTTCCTCTGACTATTTTTTCAACCAGCAAGATTACCATTGGGTACCGTTTGAGCAAAATCAGCTCACTCACTGTGAGATCAGGTATCATCAGTTCCGTCAGCAAAACGAACAAATTCCCGCGCTACAATTAGGCGGTATCACTTTTCAGTGGTTGTCTACTTCGCTGAGCGCCATTGAGCAGCTATATGCTAATCTGGATAAAATCAAAACCCCATTACTGGTATTGCAGGCGGGTGATGATGAAGTCGTTAACCTTGATGCCCAAGACCAGTTTTGCAATAAAATGCAAGCTGCTGAGCGCTGTGAAAAACGGGTATTAACGGGTGCCAGACATGAAGTATTTTTTGAAGTTGACCCTATCAGGACCCAGGCGATCAGTTCAATGTTGGACTTTTTTGCTGAGTTCAACTAATCATTGCCTGGCCATTTATTGACCATTTAATCGCTAATAACTTAACAGGTTTTTATATGACATCACAAGAGTCTCCAAAAGAGCAACGCCGAGATAAAATTTGGCGAGCCAATCGAGATCCGGCGCAAATCAGAGCTGATGCTGAGCAAACAATTAAACGTATATTGACAGCAATGGGCATGACGCAAAATGTGCAATTGGCAGACTTTATCGGCTGTCACAAAGGCGATATTTCTCGCTGGTTGCGTATCGGCGTACCATTGGACTTCATTGAATTTATCAGTTGTGAGAGCGGTGTTGGTTTTGAGTATTTACGCTATGGTAAAAATCCTGAGTTTAAAGCAAATGCCGACACATTCAGTGGGTTCAAAACCCGGGTTAGTCAAAAATTAAAAGCGGCGCAGGAACTCAGAATGTTAAAACAAACAACAAAGGAAGGCTTTGATCAGGTCGCCACTACCATCGCTATGGATTTAGTCGACTACCTTAATACCAGCCACCTTTAAATATCGGTTAATCAAGACTGTCGATGATCGTGGATATGAATCACATTTACCGAGTCGACACTTGAGTCATAGTGATCACTCTCAGTGGCGTTAATCGAGAATGATGATATCTCAGTTAATGGCATGTCGTCATCAAGCCAACCTTTACCGTTATTTAAGCGTCTGAAAACAACATTGTCGATCCAAGCAGAATCGAGTACCTTACATGATTCTGCGGTTGTTTTGGCTTGACGGGCTTCTTCTCTACGTGCTTCTCTGAGCTTCTCTGACAATTCCGTCAGGGTATAATAAGGTTCATCCGCAGCCATCGGATCTCGACCAAAGACATCTTCAACGGCCAATAAATACAGTTTGCTATTGGTTAGTGTCATTATCAGCAATATGATCACAATGCCTGACACTTCTACTATTAGTTCCATATGATCCTCACTATTATGACCCCTGCTTCATATCTATTTGCTCGTAAAAATAAAATGTGGCGATGTAAAAAACGACCAAAGTAGCAACCATTAGTTAACAACTCGACGGCATTTAACCCTAAATATTATGCGATGGCAAGTCAAACAGGCACTAAAGGTAAAAATATTTGCCTATTGTCCTGTTTAAGCCACGCGGTCAGTTCAGTATTGCGGATAATGGTTGTGGCGATCATGATATTTCTGATCTAACTCACTCCATGGTGTTAATTTGTGCTAACAAATTTGTACTCAGTTGAGCAGCTAGCTTATCTAGACCACCGTCACTTTTTTCCACGATTAATCGAAATCCGATAGCCTGATGCAAATCTTTGCTGATGACTTTGGTGAGTGCTTTGACCGCACTAGGGTCATTTTTCACCATATAAACAGATTGAGTATTTTGTACTAGCCAGTCCATAGCAAAACCGGTATCACAATGGCATTGAAAAATATATTGCATTGGCAGCGTACCTGTTAATTCCCAACGTTTCACCGTACTCACTGAAATATTAAACTGTTGCGCTAGGGCTTCAAAGGTCGTCACTTGATAGGCTTGATACATCCGGGCAACGATAGCGCGCACAGTGACTTTGCGTACTGACTCGGGTAAATCCTGGAATTTCACTTTATTCATTGTTTAGCTCCTGTATCTTTGATTGTTCTTTTGCTGCGGAACATTATTTATCTACGGGAACGGTCAAATCTGAGTCTTCTGAGGAGATAATGGCTGCGAGGACTTCAACCGGGTTTCTGTTTAAGCTGCGGCAAACAACAACAAATTCACCAATATCCATGCGGCGATCCATTTTTTCAACTTTACCGATAAATGAATGAGGAGTACCAATGACATCGGCTAGTGCTCGCATCGTCATATTTTCTTCTTTGCGTATTTCCTTTAATTTCAGCACTGCTTTTTCATTAAAATGTCTGGCCACTATCTTGATTGGATGACCGGGAGAAAATGGGGGTTTATCGCTGGGTTTATTGGTTGCACTGCCTTTGTGTCGCGTTTTATTAAGCGCTTTTGCTGTCACTTTAGCGGCGGCTTTTTGGATATCGTTTAGATTGGTTTTTATCGGTGTCATATGTCAAACTCTCTTGCTTATTTGGAATGGTATCATTAAAAGGGAATAAATTCATCTTCCACTATATTACCGCGCTTCCCGTGCTGCTTAATCACTGAATTAGTATTGCCTCAATGGGAAAAAGATAGCAAAATACGCTAACTCTGTATAGTTAATTGATCTAATTAGTTAGCAAAATATGAATACATTCGCATTTAATAACGCCAATCATTTAGCAGGTTTTTATGACATCCAAAAAACAATCAATAAAACAACCAGAAGATCAACCAAAAGAACAACGCAAAGATAAGGTCTACAAAGGGGGTAAAGAGCCAGCCAAAGTCAGGGCGGATGCTGAACAAACGATCCAACGAATTTTGACTGCAATGGGCATGACCCAGAATGTTCAGCTGGCACAGTTTATTGGCTGTCATCGTGGTGATATTTCGCGCTGGTTACAGATTGGTGTACCGCTGGATATTATTGAATTTATCAGTGATGAAACACAAACCAGCTTTGAATATTTGCGCTATGGCACAAAACCGAAATTTAAAGCTGATAACAACACATTTAATGACATCAAGACAGGTGTTCTCCAGCAATTAAAAACAGGCGCAGAGATACAGTACTTAAAGCAACTGGATAAAGGCGGTTTTGATAAAATGGCCGAATCTATCGCCATCAATATCGTGGGCTACCTCACAGCTAAAACCGACTCAAACAAAAATAAACCGTAATATAATGAACAAAAAACAGTTTTCCTAAATAAAGTAACATTGTTAACAAACTGACTTGCTATTAACCCGATGTTGCTTTAAAATCCAGCGCTCGCTGTAAAGAATTACTTTAAACAGGAATTAGTATGCTGTCAGGAATAGATCGTTTTACCATTGCGCTAGTGTTATGTCTGTCTGTTGTCGTAAGTAGCCCGTTAATCGTATCACCCGCCAATGCTGCCACTTGGGTGCCGATTAAAACTAAAGGTCTCACCGTATTTATCCCCCAAGCCAAACTCGACAGCGTACAGGCTGATACTTTTCAATATGGCCATGAAGCCGTGCTTAAGCTCAACGGTTTTGGTGTCACCAGCGCGATTTATTACCAAACCCAAAGTTGGCTTAATGGCAGTTATGGTCCCGCAACGGCGTGGGCTTGCCATGATAAAGCCACACTGACCGCCAATAACAACAACCTTAAACTGCCGCTGGTTTCTGGCCGCTACCAAGCCAATGTCGTGGCGATGATGCGCAATGAAAGCTGTGATTTAAGCACTTTTGAGGCTGACTCAACATTTAAATCCGAGGTTTATACCTCCAATGAATTCATGGTGATTAACCATCAGGCCCTGAGTTCAACAGACTCCAGTTTGGCGCAAGACACCCGTACCGTCCCATTAGGACCGGGTAATACCCCAGTATTGGCCAGCTATGACCTAAAAATGCACTGGCCTGCGGTTGAAGGGGCAGACGCTTATCAACTCACCGTGTTAAAAGACAACGTGCCTTACACCGCCTTTAACAACGTCACCAACCCCATACCACTGGCTGAGCTCACGGGTACGCAATTCACTGTTAAAGACCTGTTTTTCCCGGGTGACACCATCGACACTGGCACATTCACCGCTTACACCGGTCCTGGTCAATATCACTTCAGCATTAACTACTGCTTTAGTCATCAGTGCTCTAACCCCATTAGCTACGACCAGACGATCACTGTAGCGCCCTTAATGCCAACGTATTATACAGCCGACAACCGCGCCGAGATCTATCGACTCAATGGTAATGAAGTGCAGTTTTGGTGGAAAGCGGATAAACGTACTAGCCATTTTGCTATCACCGAACAGCGGGTGAGTAATACCGCTGAAGGCAATGAATACACCCAACTTGCAGAGATGTTACCCAATCATAATAGCCGTGGCGCAGGTTATATCGGCACACCGAATTACCTGGATAATGGTCGTACCATTGAATATACCCACGTCACCTCAAGACCTTTCAGTGGCAGTTTTCGTTATTTTATCACCGGATGTGGTAGCCATTGTCAAATAAATGGTCAAGTGCCCAGCCAGTCAATCACCTTATTTAGCGACTCCACCATACCTTATGGTCAACTTGATGCTTATGCTCTCGGCAAACCGGGCAATGCGCATATTACCGGTTGGGCGTTTGACGATAACATCCCCGATGGCAGCAGCCAAAAAACCGACGTCAGATTAAAAATCAACGGTTATGGTACCAACGGCGACCAACAAAGTGCCGGTTTATTCAGCACTGCTGCCGGTGACTATCATGGCTTTGATTTTGACCTTGACGCGATGATCAACAGCCATCCCTCGCTCAACAGCAGTGATGTGTTGCAACTCGAATTATGGGCTTATGATCATGGTGGCAGTGCCGCCAATGGCGGTTATGTGTTGATTGATACACTGACCATCAACAAACTGCTTAAAGACAAGCCGATTGTTGTTGATGATAGGATCACCCTGGAAAAAGGCCAAAGCCATGAAATCAACGTCACCTTTAATGATGTCGACTGGGACGAAGACACTGTATTGTTGACCCCAACGATTGTCGCGGCACCAACGCATGGCACAGTTGAAGTCTTGGATAACGGTCGAATGGCCTATCATTCAATCGGCCTCGCCGACGAGATACTCAGCGATAGTTTCAGCTATCGCGTCACCGATAGGCTCAGTCAACTCTCCGATAATACGGCTACCGTAACGATTGATTTCGCCGATTTTGTCGCCTACGACGATGTGTCTTTTGTCGACTGGACAGCTCAAACCGGACAAGTCGCGGCAGCGCGTCAATCGACCACAACCACAAAATCATTGATCAGCTCAGCGGGTAACGGCTCCATCATACTGGATGTGCGCAGCAACGATTACAATGCCGGTTTGGCGCAAGTGGTGGTGGATACGCAAGGCAGCAGTGGTTCAGTGGTCGCCGATAGTGAGGGTCGATTGGTCTATACCCTCAATGGTGATGCACCATTGAGTGATTCGTTTAGCTATCACCTGCTGGTCGGCGGTCAAAAAACCTCCAACAGCGCCAACGTCTACCTCAATACGAGTCCAACACCAGTGGCCGATCATCTGCCAGTGCAAACCAATACCACAACCCAGCTCGATGTCACCGCCAATGACCACCGGGGGGTGTTAACCGATAGTCACCAATTGATACCAGTGATCAAGGCCAGTCCAAGTCATGGCACTATTCGGGTGCTCAATGGCGGCGGTAGCGAGGCATCCATCGTTAGTGCCCTACCCTCAAGCAATCCGGTGGTTGAATATACCCCGCACCAAGGCTTTACCGGGACTGATAGCTTTAGCTACAGCCTGCAAGTGGCATATGACGGCTTAATCAAATTCTCTCGTACCGCGACGGTCACCATTGAGGTTGGTGAAATACCGACAGCCGTGCGCAATTTACAGCTCACCGCTGGGGCCAATAAAGCCAGCTTTGGGGTGCAATGGGACAGCAATAACAGCCAATATTATGAACTGCAAATGGTCGGCACCTCTGCGCCTATAACTGCCGAGCAGATTGGTGATAGTGCATGGCAGCCCGTCACCACAACCACAGCGACATTCTATGCGGCAAATCATTTATTCCCCGAGTATTATCATTTTCGGGTGAGAGGTTGTCATAACAACAGCATCATGTGTGGTGACTGGCGGGTGTCGTCACAAGTCAGAGCGATCTCCAACGTTATCACTGGACTGGCAGTGAACAAAGGCAGTGATGGCATTAGTCTCAATCTGCGGTGGGACAATAATGGTAGCGACACTTTTTCTGTACAACAAGTGGTCAACGCGACTTCGACGCCACTGACCAGTATTGCCGAAGATGCGTGGCAAGATGTCACCAAGGCTGTCTCAGCGACCACATTGGACCTGGATGACCTGATGAGTGGCTATTATTATTTCCGCGTCAATGCCTGTAATGATATAGCGGTGTGTGGCGAATGGGTCACCACAGCACAATACAGCATCATTAATGATCCCAAACCGTATGAAGCCACTGGCGGCACAGTGCCCGATGACGACTTACCCACTGGCAGTACCAGTGATGGTCTGTTTGTTGGTGCGATGCCTGGCAGTGCCTCGGTCAGTGGGGGGGCGGCGAGTTATCACATCCCCATTGCGGTTCCACCGGGTCGCAACGGCGTCCAACCGAACATCGCCTTAAACTACAGCAGTCGTAGCGGTAATGGTATTGCTGGCGTGGGCTGGGGATTATCCGCAGGTGGTGCCATCAGCCGCTGTGCGCCGACGCGGGCACAAGATGGTTTCTCAACCGGCATTGCCTATGACATCAGCACCGATAAACTGTGTCTTAACGGCCAACGCTTAATGCTTAAAACGGAGCAATACGGCCACATCAACTCCACTTACGCCACCGAAATGGACAGCTTTGTCACCGTCACCCTGCGCGGCGGCGATATCAACAGCGACAACAGTTACTTTGAAGTAACCCGGCCCAATGGCAGTAAACATACCTACGGACAAGGTATCACAAACCAAGTGCAGGCCACCGATGCACTCGCATCAACAGCAACACTCGCCCCGATGAGCTGGCTGCTGAATCAAGAAGCGGACGTCTCAGGCAACAACACCCTGACGTATGTTTACCATGACTATGGTGACGGCGAGATGTTGTTAAGCGAAATCAATTACACCAATGACACCGGTCGTAAAGTCGCTTTTGCCTACGAAGATAAAGCCCAATTCAGCACCCGCTATCTGGCGGGTGGTAAAACCCGTCAAACCAAACGCTTGACTAACATTAGCACCTTTATCAATAGCACCACTGCGGTGCGCGACTATACGCTGGCTTACCACACTTCCGGCAGCTCAGGTCGTACCTTACTCAGTTCAATCACTGCCTGTGCCCATCAAGGCGGCACCTTATGTCACCAGCCGACCACCTTCGATTGGTCTGATGAAGCCATCAGCTTTAAAACCGAAATGTTGACTGACAGTGCGGGCACCGAGTTATTCCCCGCACGCGATGTTGAAGATCTAAACGGCAACATCAGCAAGGCAGCCGAAAACCTGTTTAATGTGATCCCCCGGGGTGATTCCAACGGCGATGGCGTACGAGATATGCAAGGTTATTACCTCAACGCCGAAGGTGACAGCAGCCCGAATCCATTGGGTGTATCCAACTGTTTGTCGAATAGCTGGCTCGGCGGTTATCAATGCATGACGGCTGATTTTGACCTAGACGGTAAAACCGATCAGTGGTTAGTTGGCCCTGGCGGTGACAACCTCACCATTCTTTACAGCAATGATGCGGCTGTCCCGCTAGCCACCACGATTGCGCTCGGACCGGACGACGTACAAGGCACCATGTTCTCGATTGCCGATTTTAACGGCGATGGCTGGCCTGATATCTTTTACAACCATAAAATGCTGACGGGCGAACGCTTTGTTTTGTATCTGCATTCTGGCGATAAAACCGACCCTTATAACACCCCCGGCGTTGAAAAATTTGCCGGGGCCTACCTAACCAACAAAGGCAGTACACTGGCGAAAACGATCGCCGTGATGGGGGACATGAATGGGGATGGCTTGCCGGATTTGGTGACGTCATTTAACACTGACAAGCGCATCACCCCACAGCTCACCACCCTGCGACTGACCCGGCTGATTGATGGCGTTGTCGATTTTGAAGACGCTTATGGCATTAATTTTGTCCCGGGGAATAATTTAGCCGAATATAGCAAGTTTATTGACGTTAACGGCGATGGTTTACTCGATTGGGTCGGTCTGATGGCAGACGACACGACCGAACGGTCACAGGCATCATCACTGTATTTAAAACTCAATCAGGGTAATGGCACCTTTGCTACCGCAGTGAATTTAGGTGTAACGCTAGCGATGAAAGACGTGATCCGGGCAGAGAACTTCAATGAGCCCAAAGCCGCAGAAGAACATCAAGTGGCCAAATACGGCGGGGCCTATAAAACCATGGATGTCGATGGTGACGGTCAAATCGAATTGATTATGCCCGGCACCCGGATTGTTGAAGGCTGTCATACCGTCGAAGGCGATATTATCGGTGACAATACACGCTGTGGTGATGACCTCTATGTGCAATATAGCGACGGCGACCAATTGTATGAAATCCCGGCCAGCGCCGATTTTAGTATTTATCAATACGATGCGCTGCACTTTATCGAAGCGGCCAATGGCGATTATAGCGCCGAAATCAGACCGACCGATTTAGTCGGTGCCGCCAATCACTCGGTGGTTGTTGATTCGCTGGGTAAAGGATTAGCCGATTTACTGTTTGTTTACGGCTGTTACAACGCACATAGCGGCTGTTCAATAAAAACCCCCGATAGCGGCAGCCCGATGGCAGACAGAGCCCGCAACACCATTTACACCAATCGCAACTACGGGGCCACGGCGGTCGCCGAGCCGACCAAACACGATTATCAACCGAATGACATGTTGCAGTCGGTGACCAATGGCGTCGGTATCGTCAGCCAGTGGGATTATCGCCCTTTGAGCAGTGATAAGTACGCGGATTTCTACAGCGTTGATTTCACTGATGTGGTTGACGACGAACACTTCCACTTTGCCTCCAGCATGTATGCGGTGGCCAAGTTTGAACAAAGCAATGGTATCGGGGGCCTCAACGCCACCAAATACCAATACCGTGGGGCGATGTACAATACCCAAGGTCGAGGTTTCCGGGGTTTCAGCACCATTATCGAAATCGACGAAGCCAACGCCGATATGGTCACCAGTACTGACTTTTTGCAAAAATTCCCGTTCAGCTCACAGATTGACACACAAACCGTGACACCAGCGGGTAAAATCGTGCCATTGAGTCTCCGCACCAATGACTGGCAACGTAATCCAACGCATCAAGCCGCCGCCAGTAACAGCAATATCTACCACCTTTACAATTCGCAGACCCGCAGTATCCGTTGTGATTTGCAGGCGACGAGTTGTGGTTGGGGCACCAACCTCAGTCAAACACAAACCGTCATCGACACAGACGATATTGACCAATATGGCAACGTCAGCCGTCGGGTCAGTACGGTGGAAGACCAATACAGCACCCAAACCACCACCGTCACAGCAGCCTTTGATAGCAGCGCCACGTGGCCCAATAAAGTGGATTGGCAGACCGTCAAGCAGACCGTCCTCAATAGCGATGGTCAGCCAAGCACCGTATCAGCCAGCGGCATCGAGACCAATACAGCGAAAACCGTCACGACGCATTATGTGGAGTACGATACCGTCCAGCGTAAACCTTCAACGGTCGTTGTTGCTGCGGGCAGCACCGCACTGGACACCACTGCCTGTGCGACACAAAGCGACTGCATCAGTACCTCGTCTGTCTATAATACCTATGGCTTGCCGACCACTGTCACCGTCACTGGCAATACCCTCACCGGCACCGACGACACCAACAGCACACAAACACGCACCACCACCTTTAGCTATACCAGTGACCATTACTTTCCAAAGACCGTCACCCAGCAACTGAATAGCGGCAACCATATCACCACCGTTGTCACAGACCCGGCGACGGGCGCTAACACCCGTACCACAGACATCAATGGTTTGATGACCGACACCGCCTATGATGCCTTTGGTCGACCGCTGCAAGTGAGCAAAGCGGGTTATCCCAACCAATACATGCGCTATCGCCAAAGCGACGATAATGCGCCGACCGCTGCCATCATGATGGTTGAAGTCACCCAAGCGGGCACACCTGCCAGCGCCCGCTATGTTGACAAACTGGGCCGCACGTTACGCACCCGCACCGAAGGCTTTGCTGGTGAACTGATTTATCAAGACGTCAGTTATAACGCCCGGGGTCAGACACTCAGCGAATCAGTCCCTTATGCCGCTGGAGATACTAGCTATCACACCACGTATAGCGACTATGATGTATTGGGTCGTGCTGGTCAAAAAATCAGCCCGCAAACCAATGGTACCCTGACAGCAAAATACACCTATGCTGGCCTGACAACTCAAATTGACACCACCGTCACCAGCGGCTCTGCCCTGAGCATGTCCCGCACCTTTAACAGTCGTCAACAATTGGTGCAAACTGTTGATGCGATTGGCGGTAAAACCCAATACGTCTACAATGGTGGCGGCAGTCCGGTGGTGATACAGGATGTCTCAGGTAACGCTATTTTCGCCAAATACGATGCACTGGGGCGTAAAACCTGGGTAGACGACCCAAATCAGGGCAAAACCGTCTTCAGCTACAACGCCTTTGGCGAGTTAGAAAAAGAAACCGACGCCAATAACGCCATCATTCGTTATGACATGGACGCATTGGGTCGTGTCACTCAGCGAAACGCTGCTGGCAGCATCGCTCATTTCACCTGGGATACGCTGAAAAAAGGCTTGCCGACCTCACACAGTGAAAACGGCATCAGCAAACGCTTTAGCTATGATAGTTTGGCCCGCCCGGTATCGACCACCATTAATATCGACGGTAACAGTTACACCACCACACAAGCCTATGATGCCAACTATGGTCGCCTCAAATCATTGGCCTACCCCAACGAATTGACGGTGGGCTTGCACTACAACGAACGGGGTTATCTGCACCAAGAAACCAACGCCAACTCAGGCTACATCTACCGTGAAATCACCGCACAAGACGCGTTGGGCAATATGACCCACGCCTGTCTGGCGGGCAGCAGCACCGCAACTTGTGGCAGTGGCAGCAGTGGTTTCAACCTCACGGCGGATACCCTGTACAGCCTCAAAAGTGGTCAGATGTTGTCCACCCAGGCGACCGGGATGCGCAACGCCGCCACCGCGATTGTGCATCATATGACGTATGACGATTACGACAGTTATGGTAATTTACGCCGTCAAGATAATCTGGTTGAAGGCATCATGGCTAACGACCAGTTCAGTTATGACAAGCTGCATCGGCTGACGCAATCGCGTATTAGCGCGACTAATTTCAGCACGTCGATAGATTATGCTTATGATGCCGTGGGGAATTTGCTCAAGAAAACAGATTACTCGGCTGACAGCAACAGTGCGTATCGCTATACCGCAGGCACCAACCAACTCAGTCAGGTTGACCTGAAAGCCGGTGGCAATACCAGTTTTACTTATGATAATAAAGGCAACCTGACCCACCGTAATAACAGCTTGGAAACCACTTATAACGTTTTCAATAAGCCATTGAACATCAACCGTTTAACTGCTGACTTAAACTTCACCTACGGCGCTGATTTAGCCCGCTACAAGCAAGTCAGAGTGGTTAATGGCGAAACCATCACCACTCACTACATTGATAAGCTGTACGAAGTGGAAATCCAAGGTCAACACATCACCACCAAAGCCTATATCAGCGATGTGGCGATTGTTAGCGACGGCAATCAAGCGGGTGACAAAAACATTCGCTTCACCCTGCGCGACCGTTTAGGCAGTACAACAACTTTCACCGATGAAAATGGCGAAGTCACGGCCTATCGCCACTTCGACCCGTTTGGTAAACCGATGAACGGTGACTGGGCATTGCTCGACCCAGCACGGCTGACCAATAATCTGCTGGATATGGAGATGCCAACGCGACGGGGTTTCACTGACCACGAACATTTAGATGAAGTCGAATTGATTCATATGAATGGTCGGGTTTATGATTATAATGTCGGACGGTTTATGAGTGTCGATCCACTCATTCAGGGCGACGGTAATAGTCAAGGCATAAACCCATATAGCTACATTATGAATAATCCTATGGCTGGAACCGATCCAACAGGTTATAAAATAGAAGAAGAAACAAAAGTTCTTAAAGCAGCAACAACCGGAAGCCGGATTAAAAAGAAGGTTGGCACTCAAACAACAACAACCGTAACAAATGACAAAACAGGTGAAGTGACCAGTGTAACCAGTGCAACGGTGTTGAACAATGGCAAATTTGCCGGCGCTTCAACGAGTTATTCAAACGGAAAGGCGACGTCTTCAACTACCTTTCATGGGGATGCGAAAGGAGGTTCAAGTGGTTCCACTACCATGGATATTGGCTCCACACAAGAAACCGCCAAAACATCAACTGCACCGGGACGAGCAAACGCAGCTTCTGATAGTGATGGTAATACTTACTCTTTCAGAACAAATTATGTGTCCGGTGCAACCGCAACAAGCGCACATGGATTAATTCACGGTGTGCAAAACCAAGGACAAGGTTATAGAGAGTGGATAAAGGCAGGTGGCGATAAATCTGCGTGGGACCATCCTCTGGTCCAAATGGGATTATTTTTTGGTGGTGATGCGCTGGCAACTCAAATCGCGTCAAGGCTTTTTGGTGCGGGTATCGTAGCTAATGCATCAGCAAATACTGTAAGAGCATCTTCCGGGAAAGTTTTTTGGTCGGGTCCAGGAGCACAAAAAGCAGCAGCCACCTTTGCCAAAGCAACAGGAGCCGTTACTTTAGAAATGACTTTAAAGGGCAAATCTTTAAGCTTTATTGGTAAATTTGTTAGTCAGGAAATAATGGCACCGCTATGGTCAAAAGCTTCAATATCTTTTGCTAAGGGAGCACAAGGAGCTGTAGATGTATTCCATTCTTCGAGGGGTATTAAAGTCAGAGGAGATTGGAGAAAAGAATACGGCGTTCTGAAAGAGCAAGGAAATGGCATTAATTATCATTTAGTGGAGTAATGAAATATGTTCTTTAGTTCGAAAAAATATAAGGTGTCATTGAACGGTCGTTCAGAGGTCGTCTATACAGAAGGAAAGTATAAAGCACTAATCGAAGCTGAATTGTTGACAGACCCGATGGGTATAGCCATCTATTTTGATGATTTTCGCTCATGGCAACCACCGTTCGAAAAAGATATCGTTACCGACGAAGATAGACAAAGAATAAAGTTAAATATCTCCAAAGAATTCGAAAGTAAGGGTTTTGAAATTGATTGGGATTAAAAAACATGTCAAATTCGGGGGTCAAGCCTCGTTTTCCTGATCTGCTAACATGGAACTCCAGGGTCACCTATGAATTAAGGCGGTGAAGCCGACCATAATTCCTATGGGTGACTTCTGCCCTTGGCTTTACAAGCCTCAGTAATTTTTTAGTGCCAAACTCAGTCCAGTTCTGTGCGAGCAATCTGCTCTAAGAGCAGCTGCCGCGCAGCGTTTAACAAATCTATGGCTCTACTCCTGTCGAAGCAAGCAGTCCAACCCGTAATGGCTCTGACCTTGGGCATACCCAGTTTTACAGTCTAACTTTGGTCGGTTAAGATGAAGGCTTAATCAAGTCTAATGGTTTATCCAACCCCTTCGCTAGCTCGACACCTTAACCACTTTCGTTTCATAAATTGTTTTTTTTATTAACAAAATGCTTTTTCTACCTCAAATGGCACTTGGTCTCGTAACACGTAAAAGCACGCTCTGGCCAGCTTGTGAGCCACTGTTTTGATGGCTGATTCGTCTTCGCCATTTTTCGCTGGTAATAAGCTTTAACGGTTTTGTTGTAGCGGATCGCAAATCCAGCCGCTTCAGTAAATGCCCAAGCCAAATATTTGTTACCATTCTTTGAATTCGTTTTACCCTTCTTTTTGCCGTTACTGTAGCGTGCGCCGCTGATACAGCGGCAGTAAGACGCGTAGTTACCTGCTTTATCAAACCGCTTTATATCCCCTGTTTCCAGCATAATCGTCAATCCGAGTATGTTACCAATACCATCGATACTGGTGAGCTGTTGGAACTCAGGCGTCAGCTTAACTTGCTTTAATAACTCACTTTCAATGCCTTTTATGTGTTCTTTTAGGCATAACATCACTGCAAGATTACTTTTCACAGCATATGAGACATTGGCCATCTCAAAATCTTTTTCAACTTTTTCCTCAGTTAACAACTTAATGCTGTTGTTGCTTAATTTGTAACTCAGGTGGCGAGTGTAAAGCCCCTGAATCGCCAATAAGTTCGATGTCGACTGTTGCACCAATTGCATTCGTTTGCGCATCAGGTCGCGGGTTGATCGCAGCTCTCTTGGATAGATGTACCCCTCGTGCATATTCTCATGGATGTTGATCACCTGTTCTCATCGAAGCTGATCACTCATTCTCATTTAAGTTGATCACTTATTCTCATTGATGCTGATCACTCTTTTTATTCAATTTAATGACCAAAAAGTTGCTCAAATCTCGTCACTTTGCTTTGTTAAAACCGCATAATGTTTGCTCTATCCTTGACCAAAGAGCACACTATGCCAGCAGAGCCTATTTCAATGCGAAAACTGAAAGAAATCCTTAGATTAAAATATGAAAGTAAACTATCAAATCGTAAAATCGGAAACCGTTTATCTGTCTCGTCCGCGACAGTTTCTAACTACATCAATCGCGCAAGACTCATCGGAATTAAAGGCTGGCCACTACCACCAGATTGGGATGATATCAAATTAAGCCAGCACTTTTGGCAAACTAAAATATCACGGCGAACCGCCATCCCATTGCCCGATTGGTCAGCGTTTTATCAAGAGCTAAAGAGAAAAGGCGTGACCAAACAACTGCTTTGGCAAGAGTATGTCGAGCGCAATCCAGATAATCACTATAGTTATCCACAACTATGTCGGATTTATAGAGAGTGGCTTGGTCGTCAGCAACCTTCAATGCGTCAAACCCACCTATATGGTGAAAAACTGTTCATCGATTACTGTGGACCGACGCTCCCCATCGTTAATCCTGATACGGGTGAATTCAGAGGCGTACAGATCTTTGTTGCTGTGATGGGCGGCTCAAATTATACATTCGCCGAAGCCACAGAGTCGCAACAGCTTAAAGATTGGGTAATGAGTCATGTGCGGGCCTTTGAATTTTTTAATGCCATACCTGAAATACTGGTCCCTGATAACTTACGGTCAGGGACCACCAAAGCGTGTAAATTCGACCCGGACTTAAACCCAACATACCAACAAATGGCAGCACATTATAACGTCGCTATTATCCCTGCGAGACCACTACGCCCCAAAGACAAGTCTAAAGCAGAGAATGGGGTATTAATCGTTGAACGGTGGATTATGGCCGTATTACGCCATGAAACCTTTTACACTTTAGTACAATTAAATCAAAGGATTAAAGAACTGTTAGTCAGACTGAACACCAAGCCGTTTCAAAAGCTGCCAGGTGATAGAACGAGTCACTACAACACCTATGAGCGACCAGCAATGAAGGCGTTGCCAGTACAAGCTTACCAATACACGTTCATCAAAAAAGTGAGGGTCAACATCGATTACCATGTTGAAGTTGAAAAGCATTATTACTCCGTCCCTTATGGATTACTCAAAAAACAAATTGAAGCCCATGTTAGCGAACAGACGGTATCACTTTATTATCAAAATCAACAAGTCGCGACTCACCTTAAATCTGAGCGCGTTGGTGGTCATAGCACCAAGGTTGAACATATGCCCAAAGCCCATCAAGATTATGCTCAGTGGAACCCTGAGCGATTAAAACGTTGGGCCGGTAGTCTAGGCGAATATGTTTTGCAGTGGGTTGAGTATCAATTGACCAGCAAGACACACCCGCAACAAAGCTACCGGGTTTGTTTGGGGGTGCTTCACCTGAGTAAGCAATACGCCAAAGAACGACTCAATGGGGCCTGTCAGCGTGCGTTAGATACGGGCGGTTACCGTTTGGCCAATGTCAAAATCATCCTGAAAAACAATCTGGATATTGTGGCGCATGGCCCTGCACAGCCTGATTTACTGGCCGAGTTGGAACACGACAATGTCCGTGGCCAAGATTACTATCACTAAGGAATATCACAATGAATTTAGAATTAAATCAACAACTGACAGACCTGCGTTTAAGCACAATAAAAGAAAGTTTAATGCGTCAGGAAGAACAACCGGATTTATACAGCGACCTGAGTTTTTATGATCGGCTATCGCTTTTACTCGGTGAAGAGATAACAACCAGAGAACAAAAAAAGGTTGAGCGACTGACCAAGCAGGCCAAATTCAGGTTGTTGGCGCACCCAAACCAAATAGACTATCGCGCCAGTCGCGGCCTAGATAAATCCAAGGTGCGCAGTGTACTTGAAGGTCATTGGTTAAAACACTACCAAAATCTGATCATCACAGGGGCAACAGGCAGTGGTAAAACGTATCTTGGTTGCGCGATTGGCCACTACTTCTGTCAGCAAGGTATTGCCATACGTTACTTCAGATTAAAAGGGCTTCAAGTGCAATTGCAAAAAGTCCACAGTGATGGTCGCTATGCCTGGTTTTTGAATCAATTAAACGCAACGCCAATCATCATTATTGATGACTGGGGGATGGAAAGCCTGACGAAGGAAGATCGTAGCGACTTACTCGACATAATTGATGGCCGATATAAGCTTGGCTCGATGATTTTAATGAGCCAATTACCGGTGTCAAAGTGGCATGAACTGATCGGTGAAACCACTTACGCAGATGCCATAATGGACAGGTTAATTCATAGCGCTCAACGATTTGAACTAGCTGGAACAGAATCGATGCGAAAAACAACAAATGTCTTGACGGATCAGGGCGGATAATTTAAAACTATTGCCGAACCGCAAAATGACACCGAGGCGTGATCAGCATGGATGAGAACAGGCGATCAGCTTCGGTGAGAATGAGTGATCATCTTCATGAGAATACGCACCTCGGGCAAAACGTCCAGCCGGAGCATTTCAGCCAGCCACTCAGCATCTGAATTGTCATCAGCATGTTTTAATCGAAGCGTCGAACCGTCCTGAGTATTGTTGGATCGCCGCTGTATTGGCCAAATGGATCTTAAATTCAGCATCCATTAATCCGTCTACTAACCAATACCAGTTGAATGTTGATTCAACGACCAAACCGGTCAATTCAGTGGCAAATGGTGCCAAATATTTCAGCACCACAAGCAAATCATTATCCAGTCGCTTACGCGCTTTTACTTCACCTTTTTCATCAATAATCACAATGACATTATTGTTTGAATGTAAGTCAATTCCGCCGTATAGTTTCATTATAAGCTCCTCATTAGATCTCGATTTTGTGTTCTCGACGACACAACTTAATCGTAGCTTGGTGAGGAGCTTTCTATATGATTATCAAGTCTTGAATCGTGCATTTCAACAAATAAAGCGGTAATTTTATTTAGAACCTTGTTATTTTACTCCTTTAAAATCAATGAATTATCACCAATTCACGATTCAAGACCTGACCCCGAGATCTCTGACCCCGAGATCTTATAATCATAAACGCGTCCATTCATGTGAATTAATTCGACGTCATCTAAATGTTCATGATCAGTGAAACCCACTTCCCTGTAAGTTATCCTGTCGCCATCCTTGGCTCCACTTCAGGGGATACAAATGCTGCGAGCCCTCGCTTTCGTACCCCTTCACCCACTCATGGATTTACCGAATGGGTCGAAATGACGATAGCCTGTGGCGTTGCCGAGTTCGTCGGTGAAGGTGGTGGCACTGCCTAAGCGGTCGCGCAGGGTGAAGCGAATGTTGTTGTCGCTGATAATCGCAATGTCGCTGATGTAGGTTTTGGTTGTGGTGGTATTGCCTGTCTTTTCGACCTCATACAGTTTGTCGATGTAATGGGTAGTGATGGTTTCGCCATTGACCACTCTCTCTTGCTTGTATTGAAGTGATGAGCAATAAAAGCTGTATAATGACTGACAATTATCATTTTGAAGTGCTCTGGAGAACATGGTGGATCGAACCAATAAAGACATAAAAAGCGCGAGTAAATTTCTAAGCTTTGTTTTAAGGCATTGTCCTGAAGATATAGGCATCGCATTAGATGCCAATGGATGGGCTGATATCTCTGAATTGATTGATAAATCACCGTCACAAATAGACTTATCAAACGAGCTTATTAAAGAGGTTGTTTTAACAAGTGATAAGCAGAGATTTAAGGTTTCAGATGATGGTTTAAGAATCAGGGCTAATCAAGGACACTCGGTTAAAATAGACTTGGAGCTAAAACCCAAAGAACCACCTTCAAAGCTATTTCACGGAACTGCAACAAGATTTATCAATTCAATTAATAAGGAAGGGCTAAAACCAGGTCAACGTCAACACGTTCATCTGTCAACAGATGTTGATACTGCCTGCAAGGTTGGTCAAAGATATGGGAAGCCCATTATCTTGAATGTCGATTCAGGGAGCATGTTCAAACAGGGCTACACATTCTTTTTATCTAACAATAATGTGTGGCTGACTAAACATGTTCCCTCACAATTTCTATCCGAAATGTAACTTAATCTTCAAAAGAAATTGTTGCTTCTAACGCACTCCTTAGCCAATTCCAGAAGCAACTAAACTCCTCTTTATTTTCATAACCAGGGCTGGAAAAATCATGAATAATAACAACAATTCCGGGCTTTTGTTTGTCCCAACATGCTACATCATCATTATCCTCTCGACGAGCAAATGGTATTAACGATCTACCTGGATAACGCTCTTTAATTCCACTAAATCTTGTAACTAATTGCTTTCCTTGTAAAACAATCCAAGGATCGAAATCAAGCAATTCTTGCTCAACTACCCGCAAAAAATTCGCTGGATAGGTAAACCATTCTGGCAACTCATTTTTATCTAATAGTCTTTTCATATTTTTCTAATCATTTGACCCTATAAAGATTGAACCATGTGTAGACCCTGATTTACGCCAGCCAGCTGATTGTTTGCCAGCCCTAAGCGTTACAGCATCACCCCAAGTTGTTGGAACACCTTTTTTGGTGGTAAAACGTTCTACTAAATTGTTTGGTAGCAGATCTGAAGCACTTCTTACATTAGCCTGTACATTTATTCCTGCTCTGGATGCTGCCAGAACCCTAGGGCCTGTTGACCTTTGTACTAAAACAGAACCGTTGTGTCTAATTTGGTATTAAAATAGGGATTAAAAAGAAGTGGCAATCTTGTATCATCTCTTTCGCCAAAAATCAAAAACACAAGACTGCCATGCCCCGTACAATGCTCACAGATGACCACTGGTCGAAGCTGCTGCCTATAATGCTTCAAGAAAAGATTTACCACAAGCCCGGACTAAGAAATACTTTGGAAGGTATTCTGTATCGAATGCGAACGGGCTGTCCCTGGCGAGATTTACCAGCGGCATTTGGTCACTGGAACAGTGTTTATAAATGTTTTAATACCTGGTCCATGAAAGATAAGCTGATGAATATATTTAATATTTTGGTTGATGAACCCGATCTTGAGTGGGAATTCATTGATGGCAGCATCGTCAAAGCCCATCAACATGCCGCTGGCGCTGTTTCAACAGATAATGAAGCAATCGGAAAAAGTCGTGGAGGGAACTCGACCAAAATTCACTTGGCTGTCGACAGCTATGGCCTGCCAATTGCGTTTCATATTACGGGGGGGCGAAGTTCATGACAGCAAGGCAGCACCAGAGCTGATTGCAAGCCTGCCGAAGGGTAAATACATCATTGCAGACAAGGGTTATGATAGCGAGAAGCTGCGGCAACAGATTCGGGAACAGGAAATGATCCCTCGTAAGGAAAATAGTAAGACAGGAAATGAGGACATGGACTGGTGTTTGTATAAATATCGTCATCTGGTTGAGAATTTTTTCGGCAAGCTGAAGCATTATCGAGCAATCGCAACGCGTTATGATAAGCTTAAACGGAACTACCAAAGTATGATTGCCTTAGCATGTGCGCTGAGCTGGATACCGATGTAAGATCCATCGTGTCTGTTTTGGTCTAATAGTCAACAAGCCCTAGTATTATCCAGTGTCGTTAGACCACCATCTCTCATTTTAACGACATCAATTGCATCACCCTGCCAATCATCTGCTTTCATGCTTTTAGTTATCTTAGCCGCGTCATTTACAGAGCTTTGACTAAAGCGAATTATGTTGGGGTCTATAATCTTTGATACAACTTTAACCGGCTTCATCAATGCCATTGCAATGCTGAACACCGCACCACCATAGTCCCCGCCAGTCAGTTGCTGGTAGGCATTTATACCATCCTCTGCAAAGAGACTCCAAACAGCCGACCCTAATCCTTCGCCCTGACTTATTTGCTGGTTTGCGTCGTTAATTAGCCAGCGACCAAATTTATTGACTTCATTGACACCGTTGCTAAAGGACTGAGCAACTTCGGCAAAACTACTGTCGTCACCATCTCCGCCTCCAGAATTTCCACCCCGGCGTGAACTTAAAGAAAGTAGGTCTGTATTATCAGTGCTATTACCACTATTAGCATTACCTACTTGGCCCTTTGAACCACCTCGACTGCCATTTGAGGAGGACGAGCCACCACCTTGCCCGCCTTTACTTCTGCCTTGCCCGCCTTCGTCTTTATTGCCAGGATCATCTGATTCAGGCAGATGATCATCACAACCCGGTTGATTTGCACCACACCTTATAATGATTTCTATTGTATATCCTGTTGGATCAGTCCCCGCCAGCGGATTATTCATAATATACGAATAAGGGTTGAGCGACTGTGAGTTGGCCGGCGATTGGATCACCGGGTCGACACTCATAAACCGCCCGACATTATAATCATAAACGCGGCCATTCATATGAATTAATTCGACGTCATCTAAATGTTCGTGATCAGTGAAACCCACTTCCCTGTAAGTTATCCTGTCGCCATCCTTGGCTCCACTTCTGGGGATACAAATGCTGCGAGCCCTCGCTTTCGTACCCCTTCACCCACTCATGGATTTGCCGAATGGGTCGAAATGACGATAGCCGGTGGCATTGCCGAGTTCGTCGGTGAAGGTGGTGGCACTGCCTAAACGGTCGCGCAGGGTGAAGCGGATTTTGTTGTCGCTGACGATGGCAATATCGCTGATGTAGGCTTTGGTTGTGGTGGTGCTACCCTTTTTTTCAACCTCGTACAATTTGCCGATATAGTGGGTGGTGATGGTTTCGCCATTGACCACTCTCACTTGTTTGTAACGGGCTAAGTCAGCGCCGTAGGTGAAGTCGAGATTAGCGCCTAAACGTTTGATATTGAGTGGTTTGTTGAAGGTGTTGTACGTGGTTTCTAGTGCGCTGTTACGATGGGTTAAATTGCCCTTTTTATCGTAGGTGAAACTGGTGGTGCCACCTGCTTTGAGGTTAATTTCACTGATTTTATTGCTGTTGGCGAGGTAACGATACGCGTCGACGGTGTTGGTTGAATAGTCTGTCTTTTTGAGTAAGTTGCCGACACTATCATAGCCATAATTGATGGTGCTTTGTGTGCCTGCGGCATTGAGAGTGGAGCTGGTTAGGCGGTGGAGTCCGTCATAGGTAAAGGTGTCGGTGGCAGTAAGCCCGCTGACGAGATTGCTTTGGGTCAGCAGATTACTGTAGCTGTCATAACTGCTGTAATTGAGGTGGTGGATTATCGCGGTGGCACCGTTGCGGTGACCGGTGGCTTGGGTGGATAACATTTGTCCGGCTTTGAGGTCGTATTCGTTATCGACGGTGAGATTGAAGCCTCCGTTGCTATTGCATTGGGCGGTGCTGCTGCCTGCGAGACAGGCGTGGGTGATGTTGCCTAAGACGTCTTGCGCGGTGGTTTCGCGGTAAATGTAGTTTGACGCGGCGTTGTACTCTTTTTGCAAATAACCGTGTGTGTTATAGGTGAGGCCAACGGTCAAGTCGTTGGGGTATTTTAGCGATTTGAGTCGACCATAATTGGCGTCGTAGGCTTGGGTCACGGTGTAGCTGTCGGCATCAATTTTGGTGGTGGTGGCGGTGACGCGGGCGGCGCTGTCGTATTGGAACGTTTTGGTGATGTCGTTTTCAGTGTGTGAGGTCAGCAAGCCGTTTTTCAGGGTATCCCAAGTGAATGTGGCGATGCTGCCGTTGGCATTGCGTTGGCTGACGCGACCGAGGTCATCCATGGTATAGGTGATAGTGGCGCTATTGGCATCGGTTTCGGTGTTGAGTTCACCGAAAGCGTTGTAGGTGAAGGTGGTTTTGCCTTGGTTGGGGTCGTCGACCGAGGTTTTACGGCCCAGTTTATCGTAATGGGCGCTGATAATGTTGCCTGCTGCATCTTCAATGGCGATGGGATTACCACCGTCGTCGTAGCTATATTGAGTGATGCCGCCAAGCGCGTCGGTGGTTTGTACCAGTTGTTTTAGGCCGTTATAGCTGCGACTCATAGAGAGGTCGGCGGTTGTGATGTCGGTCTTGAAGCCTTTATAGGTGTAGGTTACGGTTAAATTGCCGTTGGTTTGCGGGGTGACTTTTTTGCCCGCTCTGCCAAGCACATCGTAGTTTGTATAAGTGGTGTTGTGGATGATGCCGCCAGCCGTATAAGGCGCTGATTCGCTGGCTGTGAGGCCACGGGCGTTGTAGCTGATGTCTTGATAAATCAATTCGCCGTTAAAGCCGGTGGTTTCGCTGCGCACTGGTCGGCCTAATATATCGGTGCGATTGACTTGCTTCGGGGTACCTGCTTGATAGCTGGCGACCGCTAACGAATGGTAGCGTAAATGGCGGTCGGGCTGACCGGTTTGGCTGATTTTGGTTGGTCGGGCTAAGGTATCGTAGCTTGTGGTGGTGACAACGCCGTTGGCGGCTGTGGTGCTGGTGTTTGCCCCTGTCGCCGGGTCAGTTAGCGTGGTGGTCACGTGAGTGCCTTGGGTGATGGTGGCTGCAAAATAACCATCAGCACTGTAGCCGAGGGTGGTGGTTCGACCGCCGACGTTAATGTCAGTGGGTAGTCCGTTGGCGTTGAATACGCTGGTGGTGCTGAGGCAATCCGCCGTGGTGCAGTTGGCGGCTTTGATGGCGATACTGCCCGCAGCGACCACAACGGTAGTGGGTTTGCGGTGGATGGTGTCGTAGGTTTCGTAATGGGTGGTGACGATTTGGTCGGTATTGTCAACCGTCTGCGAGGTGACTTTATTGCGCCAAGATTCGGTGTCAAAAACCGTGGTGATGGTGGTCGTTTGGTCGGTTTTTTCATCGGTTATCGTCCGGGTTTGCCCGGTGATATTGTTGTATTTATCAATGCCGGTGATGGTGGTGTCGCGTTGGCTGAGGTGGTTGTTTTCGTCGCAAATCGTGGCGGCTAAATCGCAGGTGATTTGGCGATATTTGGCATTATAAAGGGAACTTAGATGTTTGGGGTTTTGTTTCCAGTCATTGGTGGTGTGGCTAAAAGGGATGGTTTTGTTATGTTCTGTCAGGGTTTGTGATTCGACTAGTGAACTGAACGGGAACTTTTGTAAGAAATCAGTGGTGGTGACTTGTTTGGCATTGGCGTGGTCGATGGCGATAATGGTGCGGAAACCGCGAAAGCCCCGGCCCTTGGTGTTGTACATCGCGCCACGGTATTGATAGGTCATGGCGTTGAGGCTGCCGATACCATTGCTCTGTTCGAATTTCGCTACGGCGTACATGCTGGAGGCGAAATGAAAATGCTCAGCGTCGACTACATCAGTGAAGTTGGTTTGGTAGAAATCTGGATATGTCTCACTGCTCAATGGGCGATAATCCCATTGGCTAATAACGCCGACACCATTGGTGACTTTTTGCAGCATATTGGCGGGTTGATAATCAGTTTTGTTATTGCCTGCTGCGGCACCGTAGTTGCGGTTGGTGTAAATCTTCTTGCTGGCTTTGCCTTGCATTGCACCACTGCCCGTGCCGACGGAGCAACCGCCGACCGGGTTATAACAACCGTAAACGAACAGCAAATCGGGTAAGCCTTTACCGAGCGAATCAACCACCACCGAGTGATTGGCAGCACCGACTAAATCGGTGGGTTTGATGTCGATAGCGTGGGTGGGATTCGATGGCGAAGCATGAGCCAATGGCGTTAGCCACCTGCGATAGCAGATTTTAGCGGAGCCTTCTAGCCACGAAGTGGCGCGGTCAGGGTGGGGTTGGAGGAAGCGAATGTTTGGATCTTTTTCAGGGATGTAAGTGAAGCCAAGGAAGGCTGAACCGGGTTGGCCCTTCAGGGATGAATCTCGACGCTAATATTAAACGAAGCCAATGGCAATCTGCAAGACGCCGGACAGATCGGCGAGACCAGCAGCCCTGCATCGCTTTTGATCTTGCTCTGCTTTTGACGTTGACTTTGCTCTGCTCTTAATTTTGCTCTTGGCTAGGTCTGCTAACCCGCCGGATCCATTGTCCTGTCTGACGTCTCTGTTTTTGATTGAAATTAGATTACAGACTCTAGTTCTTCCAACATGAAAGAGCCGAAATCACTAGCAATCACTTCAAGTATTTCCCCAACTGGGGAGATCAATACAACTGGGTTTTCTTGGCCTTCTGAAATTTCATCAACTTTGAGGGCTGCATAATTTCCATCACCTATGGAATAAATCAAGACCAAATTATCTGGGAAGTTTGACTTCCTTTCGTCTAGTGTCAACCATACGGCATTAGGCACTCCTGAATTATCAAAATTGCTGTCAGTTAGTCCATAAAACTCTAATCCTTCAATATCTCCACAACCATAAATACTAACAAACTCTTTATATGTAGGTGGAAATTCACATCCAAGGGCTTCCTCTGCTTTAGCGATTAAATCAACAGATCTTTCACCTATAAAAGAGCCATCATATTTTTCAATTAAATCAAACGCATTATGTAAATCAACAAGACTCATTAAACTTATCCTCCAAAATCTTTGGCTCTACTTTTCCAATAGGAAGTACGCCATTTGTTAAACGCTTTTCTACTTATACCAGAAGGAATGCTGGATGGGTTAATGTGAATAGTCCCATGGTTTCCTTTATGAAAAGATTGTGTCACCTCCGCAATACTGCCTTGTTGACGTTGGGTCATGTGATGCAAGTTCATCGACTTCCCATCGGGTCCCATTGGTGCTAGACCTTTCTGCATTCTTTGAATATTACTTCTACCAGCACTATCAATTAGTTTGGGATCAATCAAATCGCCCCGTTGGAAAACTTTATTTCCTTTAAACGTTACTGTATTAGTCCAAAAACTTCTACTCTGCCTAAATGTTTTCAGGGATGCCTCACCGACATCAAAAATTTTATCGCCTTTGAGTAGTGCTTTTCCACCAGGAAGTAACCCAGCAAAGATGCCTAAAAACTCAATCCCTCTGTTAACTTCTTCTCCGGTAACAAGATCCTGGCCAGTAAACAATTGACCTATCGACTTCAGGGAACCAACCCCCGGTATAATATCAAGACCTAATGAGGTACCTTGTTGTTTTAATGATGGTTCACTCCCTCCACTGTGCTAAGGAGAGCACCCAGAGCAACCATCGTACTCACACCCCGTTTTGCCCAGTGCAGTCGTGCCCTCCAGCCCATTTCGGCCCAGTGCAATCTGACCAATAAACATTTTTGGCCCCAATGCGGTTTTCGTCATAAAGTGCATTCGGGCCGTCAGTGTGCCGCGATTTCTAAGGCGGGTCAAGCGGCTAAGTGAAGTCGATGATCAGTCTTGGTTTAGCGCCAGAGGCCATTTGTTTTGAGGCGGGTAAAGCGACTAAGTGAAGTCGGTTTCAGGGTGATCCACCAAACCCCGGTAGCATCGCTGCCAGGGCTTGATTGGATTGATAGGGCTTATATTTGGGGTTTGGATCAGCTGTCGCTATCGTCGGTTTCTTGCGCCAGTTCGTCAAGCAATGCCTGTTTGCCTTGGTTTTCACTGGCTGGTATGGCTTGAGCATCTTTGCTCAACTTGGCTGGGTGCGTCAGTTTGTGCACGTCGATCAGCCGCCTGATGCTGACTTGCGTATAGATTTGCGTGGTATCAACTCTGGCGTGGCCCAGCATCTCTTGCAGGTAACGCAAGTCTGCGCCATTCTCCAGCATTTGCGTCGCCATGGCATGGCGGAACAGGTGACAGCTGCCACTCTTGCCGATATCGGCTTTTTTCACGTAGCGCCTGACCATTTGGGTCATTCTGGCCGGGCTGAACGCTTCGCCCATCTTGGTCAGAAACAGGGTTTCAGGGTCTTCGCTCTGCACATATTCAGGCCGCACTTCATAACGATATTTGTCTATCCAGGCGATGGCCCGCTCACCGATAGGTACCATTCGGTCCTTGTTGCCTTTACCCAATCTCACCATCAACGTGCCGCGCTCGCTGTCCAGGTCAAACAGCCGCAGGTTAATCAGTTCACTGCGCCGGATACCCGTTGAGTACAGCACTTCGAGGATTGTTCTGTCCCGGATGCCCATCGGATCAGTGATGTCGGTGACGTTCAGTATCGTCTCGACTTCATCAACGCTCAGCACATGCTTTGGTAGGCGTTTTTCCTGCCGGGGCAAGTCCAGATCGGCAGCAGGGTTATACAGGATATGGTTGCTTTTACTCAGATGTTTGAAGAAGGCCCGCAACGATGCAACCCGTGTTCGTTGGCTACCCGCAGACAGGGGTTCACCGTTGTCCTTGCGATAGTGATACAGATATCGTTGATAGCGTTCCAGTATTTGCTTGGTGATGTCTTTGGGCTGTAACAACTCACGTTCAGCGGCCCACAGGATAAAATAGTTGATATGCCGCGCCCGGTGCTCGATGGTACGAATTGAGTAATTCATCACGCCTAACCACTCAATGAAGCGTTCCCGATGGTTGGCGAAACCATCCGGATCACTGAGGTCGCCAGGCTGTTGTTTGGGGTGCCAATCGGTTTCTTTGGCCATGATCAGTCTCCTGTGATTTTGATACGATTAGCCGCTGTTTTTTCTCCTTATATCTGTTGTCAGGCAACTAAGGCCGATGAACTGGCCGAACCATTGCTTTTACTGGGCTGTAGGCTAGTTTCATCAGGCCGACTTGGGGCCGACACTGCACCGACTTGGGGCCGACTTGACCCCGACTTCTCATTATTTATCCCCGACTTCTTTGTGTCGTAACCGTCTTTTGTAATGAATTGGTCTACATCAATCAGGCCCATCATAAAGCGTTCAGCCGATTCACCTTGATATTGCAGCTCATAAACGAGGGTCGAACCTCGGCCACCCTTATGCACCAGCAGGTATTCCATATCCTCCAGTCGATTAAGGTGGACCTTCAATTGTGTGTTACCCCACTGGGTGGCTTCTCGTACTTCACGGCGGCTAAAGCGGAAGTCTGCCTGCTTCATTTTCTGGGCTTTGCAGGCGTCACTAACCAGCTGACGAATCTGATCGAGTAGCTTACGAGTTTGTGGTGGCAACTCATCTAACGTCCGGCCCAGGACTTCATGGATCAGCCGATTAGCGTGTCTGATGTCATCGAGCGTCACCTCGATATAGTGAACTACCGACCCATTATCACTGAGCGTTTTCATCTTACGTTGGTACTGATGTAAGAACGCAATACTGTCGATCAGGTTGAGGTATTTCTCATGGTCACGCCGGGTCCGGGTTTGGTTGTCCAGGAACCCTAATTGCTCGGCGTAAGGATTCACCACAGCCAATGGTTTCAGCAACCTCTGTGCATTTTGATGCAGATGCACCAGCTGGTTCTTTTTGACTTTACCAGACAGTCCGGCTAGTGTTCGGCGCTGACGCTGTTGCCGGTGGATCGCCTGTGTCTGTTCTCGGCTTTCATTCACGGTCAGCACCAGACAGCGGTTCATCAATTCTTCATCAATATCGATGGCCGTGGTCGTTAAGAACAACATCACTGGCCCTTCGACTCTGTATTCTCGGGTGATCATTTGGCCAGTGGCCTCATCTTTACCTGTACTCGCAATGCTGATCACTCCTTCTGATTGCAGCAACTTCAAGGCGTAACTGGCTTGATTTGCCCCCTCTTCCTCGGCGATGGCCAACACCTTATGTTTCAGGTTGGTTTCCCCCATGTAGAACAGACTCTGGCCAGTCATGGCCGAGTACTGGATTTTTTCTTCCTCGGGGATCAGGTTTAATATCGCATCCATTAATGAGCTTTTGCCGGCAGCGCTGGAGCTTTGAATGATGATGGCCAACGGCCTGTCGAGTTTGCGCGAGACACAGGCCAGATAACCGACCAGTTTATTGGTCTCTTCACCGATCACCCCGCAGGCGTCGAAGTCAGCAAGAATGCGGCTAAGCAAGGTCGGATCCTTCAACAGTTCCAACGCTTCTGCCGTCTCGGTTTCAGTCAGATTAACAACCTGTTCTTTGGGTTCTAGGCAGTCGGTGATCTGTTTCTCCTGCAACTCTTCGAGTTTCATCAACACTTTGCCTAAGTCATGTTTGATCACATCCTCGGCTACGCCAAGCTCGATACCCGCTTGCTTGATGAAACCATAACGGGCCTTGTTGCTGTACAGGTCCAGCGTATCCACATGGTAAGGCTGATCGTGTTCTATGGTGACTGTTTGGTCAGCAATTCTAACCAGTAAATTGATTTTTAGCTGGGCGTAACTGAGGTTTTTGGCCAAGCCGCGAACCCGGTAAATTCGGTTAGCCAGGCTGATCGTCACTTCATGATCATTAACGTCAGCGTCAACGGTTTTTGCTGGTGCCGGTTCTGCCCGGGCGGCTGGTTCAATCGGCTGAATTTCAGCGCTGGCCACTTCAACTTGAACGGGTTTTACTGGTGCCGGTTCTACTCGTGCGGCTGGTTTGGTTGGCTGAATCTCAACGCTGGGTACTTCAACTTGGACGGGTTTTGCTGGTGTCGGTTCTGCTCGGGCGGCTGGTTTTGCTGGCTGGTTTTCCACGCTGGTCACATCAAGGATTTCCCCGGTTTCAGTGTCAACGATATGTCCGCCCTGAACCTCAACTGGCAGCGCATCACCTAACTTACTGGCTTTACGAATTAACGCGCCCAAGCTCTTGCCCGGCGTCTTCACTGACAAGGCATATTCATTGATGTCCATATCCTTGGGCACTTCAATCCGATACACCGCCATCCCTTGTTCTGTCAGGGGTTCAACCAATTTTTCAGCAGCGGTATTACCGGCTTCATCCCGGTCATAAGCGATCAACACCCGCTTAATCCCACGCTGCTTAAAGGCGGCTAAGTGATAATCAGTAAACCCGCCCGTACCATAACTGGCTGTCACATTTCTGAACCCATTAACCCAGAAAGTCATTGCGTCGATCAGGGCCTCACAGAGGATCACTTCGTCTGATTCGGCTAAGCCAGATTCATTCCAAACCCCTTTATGTGGCCCCGGTAAATACAGGTGTTTGGCGGTGCCTTTGCGCAGGTTCTGCACAACTTTTCGGCCATAGACTTCAGTGATTTGACCTTGCTCATTGATCACCGGCACTACGATTGACCCGTTAAAATGTTCATGGCCAGTTTTACGCAGAATGCCGATTTCTTGCAGCTGACCTCGTAACTCAGCACCCGCCTGACGGTTTTTATCGGGCAGCTGATAGGCCAGCGTTCGATTGGCGAAGCCTAATCTAAATTGTTCAATCAACAGCGGATGATTCAACCCCCGCTGGGCTAAATACGCCAACGCTTCCGGGCTTTCTCCAAGGGTCTGCTGATAAAACGTGATCACCTGATTCAGTGCGGTTTGGTTGTCACTATCGGCGGCTAAGGAAGACGGTATTTTCTTGGTCGACGAGTTTTTAACTGATTTTACTTCACTGATTATCCCCAAGTCATTTTGCAGTAATTCGCAAGCATGACGGAACGAAACACCTTGAGTTCTCATGGTCCAATCAATCACGGTGCCGGCTGCGCCGCAACCGAAGCAATTGAACAGGTTTTTGGACGGGGTGATCACACAACTGGCTGTCTCATCCTGATGGAATGGGCAGGGGATTACCTTGTCCTTGCCGTGAGATTTTGGTTTAAATCCCTGACTGGCGACTAAGGCCAATAGGTCGATTTCGTTTTTGATTCGGTCGATAACTTCATCTGATAAACGTGCCATTTCGTTATCCCTTTCAAAGCTTGTCAAGTGTCTGAATATGAACTATTATAGTATCTACTGAGGTACTTTTGTCAAGGCTTAATAAATACTGGGGGCATAATGGATAACACACCAATCAACATATTTATTCAAATGAGCTTCCCGGAACGATTTATTCAATTACGTAAAAGTAACAAACTGACTCAGCAATCAATGGCCGACAGAATTGGCATCCATGTTACTCAAGTAAAACGCTACGAAGCAGGAACGGCACAACCGTCCTTAGAAATAATAAAAAAAATAGCGTTGAGCTTTAATATGACGACTGATTCATTAATTTTTGAAGAGGATGAACGGCAACTAAATGAAGATCTATTTCTGAAGTTTGAAGCAGTACAGCAGATGTCTGCCGCAGATCAAGAGACTATTAAATCTTTATTAGAGGGAATGATACTTAAGCACCAAGCTAAACAGACAATTAGCCACTAAATCAGGAGCTGAGTAGAGACTAGTGAATTAATTTTAAACACTGGTTTTGGATGCTACTAACATCCAAAACCAGCTAACCACAACCATACTATTTTAGGAGTATGACCATGACTAACGACGATCTTACACGATCTTTGATCTATTTGGATAGCTTTGATATGGACGGGTTGATCGACATTGCCCGCTATGGGGTTGATCCAGCCACCACTAACGAGGTCACTCGACTACTGATGCAACGGCTGGCGACAGCAATTGTGACCATGGTTACTCCCCATGATGAAGCCATTATTCGAGCCGCTAACCACACCGCCACTAATCAAGAGGATGATGAATCAATCACCCCACTGTTTAGCCCCGGCGCGGCACTGGTGGTATTGCCATTTCAGGCGGGAGGTACCGCATGAGAAGGCTTATCTCTCAGAGCTGTTTATATCAGCTTACTGACTATCAGCCATGTCATCGGCCTGTCCATCAAGAAGAGTTTGTTGATGACTTTCCGATCAATCCTAGGCTCCGATCTGATTTTGACCGGACACCCCATCATCTACGCGAGGAGCTGGAGATCACCGACTGGTGGCAGCGCCCGTATATCCTTCGGATCACTTATGAAGCGTTCTTTGCCAGTCGGCCTATCTGGGCGGAACATCTCGCCCGGATGGCGAAGGCGGGATTTAGTGTCAGCCGCAGCAAGGATGAATTCGACAGAGACCGGGCGAATGAGCAACAACGGTTTATGAAGGATTTTCCGGACGGTCTGCAATTCACCGTCCGATGCTTAGACGGTGGCGCTCAAGATCGTTCCAGCTGGATTGGCCAGTTCAGCACACTCAAAGCCGCTATCAAGGCAGCTAAGGACAGAATCAAAAAACTACCCATTATGGACAGACCAGCCTAACCCAGCACCAAGGGAGCAAGTTAATTGCTCCCTTTCATCTAATCAATTCCTTATCTCAGCTACTGTTAACCGAAGACGGTTGACTGTGTTTGTCTGGCCGCAGGTCAGACAAACTCAGGCGACTGTCCTTTCCCCCTTGGGGGATAAAAGGGGGGCGAAGGGAGAACGGAAAGCGAGGGCTCGCAGCTTTCAGTTCCCCTGAGGTGGAGGCATGGATGCCGACAGGATTCACCCTCAGGGATGAGTGACAACGTTAAACTTGAACGAAAGCAGTAAGCGCAGCGCCAACGTGGGCGGGAATAGATGGCGAAGTATGAGCCATTGGCGCTAGCCACCTCTGCGATAGCAGCTAAAAAGCGGAGCCTTATAGCCACAGCGTGGCGCTGTTAGGGTGGAGTTGAAGCGAAGCGCCAACGTGTGGGTGGGAATAGATGGCGAAGACTGAGCCAATGGCGA
>CBDIDQ010000074.1:0-33534 GCA_965277695.1 Alteromonadaceae bacterium | reverse complement strand
TGAGCTAAAAATTCAGGCGACTTTTATTAGTCATCCTGAACTGCAAGCCCAACCGGAAGTGACTCAAATCATCATCAATAATTTATTACGCAACGCCTGCCAATATAGCGAAGATGGTCGTATTACCATCACCACCAGTGATAATGGTCTGATGATCTCCAATCTTTGTGCTAATCCCAATCTTGAAACTGAGAGCGGTGATGAAGCCCAACAATACGGCTTTGGTTTGGGTTTGTATTTGGTTGAAACCTTGTGTCAGCAGTTGAATTGGCCCTTTGTGGTGACTGCAAGTGATCAGCGTTTTACTGTGTCTGTGGGGTTTGTTTGAGCATAGGCTTGACATATGAATGAGTGAGTTTATAGTTGACCTATGTCAGGCATATACAACGAATAGACGGAGGAGAATATGCGCACAGTATCTATTTTTAAAAACGGTCGAAATCAAGCGGTCAGATTGCCAAAAGATATGGAGTTTGAAGGCATTAGTGAATTGGAAATTATTAAAGAGGGCGATCATATTATTTTGCGTCCAGCCCGTCCTGACTGGTTGTCATTTGCTGATAATCAAGCCGCTGAATCTGATTTTATGACCGAGCGGGAAACGGTTGTTGCCGATGAAGGACGCTTTGAGTGGTGAAAAAAATCATTATGCTCGATAGCTGTATTTGCAGTTTTATTATGCGTGAGCAACCGGTAAGCGTTTTGTTCAAACTCCAAGAAATGGTGGCAGCCCAGCATCGCATTGTTATATCGGCTATCACTTATGCTGAGATGCGGTTTGGTACCATTGGCAAAAAAGCCTCACCAAAACATGCCGTTTTGGTCGCTGACTTTTTGCAACGCGTTGATGCTATTCTTCCTTGGGATAGCGCAGCTGTAGATGCCACTACTGTGGTAAAACAACAACTCACTGAAAAAGGCACCCCGATTGGCGCTAACGATACCGCTATTGCAGGTCATGCCATTGCGGTTGGTGCGCTGCTGGTGACCAATAATATTGGGGAATTTAGTCGGGTTGAAGGTTTGGAGGTTGAGGACTGGATTAACTAAAATCAGCGAAACCCATTGTAACCACTTTTCGTTACTGTTAAAAAAATATTAAATTATTGCATACAATATATTGTTTATTGTGTGCAAAGTGTTTATATTGTCCAAGCGTTAAGGAAAACACTGATTCATCAAAGGAAAGCAGACGATAACACTATAATTAATAACCTTTTAAAGGTAACAAGAGAAGGCAGCTATGTTTACAAAAATCACTGGGTTTAACAAAAATTTCACACTGGCATCTACCGCCGTTTTTGTCGCAACGGCATTGAGTGCGACTGTTTCAACTGCTCAGGCTAAAGGTCGACCGACGGTCGAGAACATTTTGCCGCTGGAGCATATTTGTAGTCCGACATTAAAATTCCGTGCTCAAGCCATGACATTTGAACAATTCGTTGATTCGTGTAACGAAGTTGGACAAGAAGAGGGTTATTTTCACGCTCGTTTAGAAACCCATGGTTTACCTGTTGATAACGACTTGAATGAAGATTTACGTATGGTGGTGTTTGATGATTACGATCAATACAACCGTTACGGTAAACGCCTGTTTAATATCAATACCAACAATGGCGGCATGTACATTGAAGGTGATGCGACTGATGCCAACAATCAGGCGTCATTTTATGCCCATGAAGCGAGCTGGTTACGTCCGGAATTCTCAATCTGGAATCTCAAACACGAATACGTCCATTACCTCGATGGTCGCTTTAACCTCAAAGGCAATTTTAGTGATTATCCAACCAATACGGTTTGGTGGTCAGAAGGCATGGCGGAATATATTTCTAAAGAAGACAACAATGCTGATGCGATTGCATTAATCAATACCGCAGGCGGTAATCGTACTTTGGCACAGGTTTTTGCCACCACTTACAGCAACTCAGTTGAGGAAATTTATGACTGGGGTTATCTCGGCAATCGTTTTATGTTTGAGCAGCAAATGCAGACGATTAGAGATCTACGTCAAGCTACTCGAAATGGTGATTGGGCGAGCTATCAATCACAAATCAATGCCGCAGCGGCTGCTAATGAGCAACAATGGCAAGCTTGGTTAGTGACATTGGCTGGTGGTAATGCCGCAGCAGTTGCAAAAGCATCAAAAGTATCAAGTGTCAGCAAACAGTCGGTTGCCAATGCAAAAGTGGCTGTTGATAGCACTGGCACTATTGATAACGGCAAAGCAGCCAAAGATTTGGCCCATACGGCTTATCATTTGCGTACACAAGCTCGATCACTTAAGTTGTCGTTACAACAAGCTGGCGACAAACAAGGTTTGAGCGAACAGTTACAGCAGGTTAATCAACAAATTAATGCGTTGAAACAGCAACGCAATCGTTAATTTAATCACCGCTATAATTATCATTTTAGGGTCTTTGTACGTCGAGTCTCCGTACAAGGGCCTGTTTTTCCGCTGAAATTTTATTCATAAAATATTCATTTATTCAGAATATAGTGAATAAACCCTTTATTTATTGCCTTTTCTGTTACACAATATACCAAATCTTAACAATAAAAAAACAAACATACTCATGGCCCAATTTCGTTTTCACGATCATCATCGTAATAACTCCCATAGCGGTTATTACATCGACACCCAGCAATTTACGCTCAGCCAGTCTGGCGAAATTGTGGATATCAGAACTAAACCGCTACAACTATTGATTTTTTTTATCACCCATAGCAATGAAGTGTTAAGTAAAGACGCTATTTTGCAAGCCGTTTGGCCTGAGCAAGAAGTGCTTGAACAGGCGGTGTTTCAAAATGTTCGGGAGTTGCGCAAGTTATTTGGCAATGGTTGTATTAAAACTTATTCGAAACAAGGGTTTCGTTGGCAATGGCCGATTGAAAAAATTGAAGCCAGTGATAGCCGATCATCAGTGGTACTCCCACAGACCTCAACAAAACCGCTACCTGAATTATTACCGTCGAGAGGAGCGTCACGTTCATTGTCTCGAAAAATACCTTTTGCCGTGGCTACGGTGTCATTTGCTTTGGTTTTTGTCACTGCGATGCTGTTTTTTAATGGGGTGAGTTTTGACGCTCAGGCAGTTAACGCTAAAGATTTAAATCACAATGATTTAACCCATAGCGATGTAATGCCTGCTGAGACGTTAAAGACCAGAGCAAAAATTGCCATATTGCCGATGCAGTTGGACGACACCTTTGAGCAAGAACATAAGCAAGAGCAATGGTTGGCGTTAGGGGTAATGGATGTTTTGCAGCAGGCTTTTACTGCCAGTGAGCAGTTTGAGACCATTGGCGCTGAAAAGGTATTGACCCATGTGCCAGATCAGTTAGATCCGGCAGCGTTACGCCTGTTACAACATCAGTTGGGTGCTGATTTTTTGTTGTATGGCACTTTGCAGGTGAAGCATGACAAGATCAATTTGTTTTATCAGCTGCACAATGCTCAGGATGTTCGGCAAGGTCAAGTGGCTCATAATGGGGCGCTAAATCTGGCTAAACAAGTGGTGCTAATGGTTTCGGGCCAAGTGGATGACGGACAGCTGATCGCAGTAGAATCTAATCGCTTGAAGAATGCCAGATTGCAGTTACAGTATCAGCAACATCCGCAAAATTTTGCGATTATTAGGCAGTTGATCCACAGTTATCGTCAGCTTGATGACCGTCAAAATGCCTTGATATTGAGTGTTGATCTGCAATGGATGGCCGAAGCGAAAAACGATACTCTTGCGGTGTTCAACGCATTATTGACGCAAACCGAGATTTTCATTGAGCAACGGGCTTTTAGTAAAGCCAAAGGTAAGTTGGCGCAATTGGCTGAGTTATTGCCAGCGGTTGAAATGCCTTATTTGAAAGGCATGTTTTATGAACAGCAAGCTAATTTCTATCAGCAAACCAATCATGATGAAGAGGCTCGTTCATCTTATTTGTTAGCCAGTTCATTGGCGCATCAACATCATTGCCCTAAAGATCATGCTAATAACGGGCTTGATTTAGCAGCCTTGGCTGCGGATTATAGTCAAAATAAAGACAGCTTGCACTATTTACCTCGGGCCACAATTTTGGCAAACCAATATCGTTTGCCATTGGAACATTATGCGCCGATTTATTATAAGTTGGCGGCGCAAGCGGAGGCTGCCGGAAACACTGAGGCCGCCATTCAAAGTTATAACAACATCATTGCGGTATTACCGACCAGTAGCCTTCATCCGATGAAGCTGGCAGCGAAAATTGCGATCAGCCGAATTTGGCAAAAACAACACAATTGGCCTAAAGCCATCGAAAGCCTGACGCTATCAGAGCAGCCGATTGAGGTGCCGTTATTACGGCTGGAATATGCCCATATCCTGTTTTTGCAACAACATTGGTCACCGAGTCAGACCATTGCGCATCAAGTCATGGAGCACTTTCATGTCGAGGGGAATTTACCACACGCATTGTCGGCAGCGGTATTGTTGTCAAAACTGGCGGATAAAACGGATGATCCTGAATTGCGGGCTTATTATGTTGATTATATTGAAAAAAATGGTGATGAATATTGGCGTGATCAGCTGTTGTGATGCGTCACGTTTAATTTTCACTCGGTTTAATTTTCACTCGGTTTAATTTTCACTCGGTTTAATTTTCACTCGGTTTAATTTTCACTCGGTTTAATTTTCACTCGGTTTAATTTTCACTCGGTTTAATTTTCACTCGGTTTAATTTTCAAAAGGTTTGATTAAAAAGTTTGGCTCCGACCATATAGAGCAAATTAGGGTTACAGTTATCCTCAACATTCACGAGGTTGAAACCTCGTCTACGGCAGAGCTGGTAGGCCGTAGACGCGAATTCATTCGCGTTTTTTTGATTATCAATTGTTACCCTGTTTGATTGGTGCCAAAAGTTTGATTAAAAGGTTTGATTAAAAGGTCGACGCTGGGCCGACCGATATGGGATGGGGTTTATTTATATCGTCGATCAAGACGTTTAACGATGGATTCGATTTTACGTTCGTTGAAGGGTTTGGAGATAAAGCCTTTTGCGCCCATTTCCCAGGTTTGTTGTACGTTTTCTAGGGTGTTGTGGCCAGAGCACATCACCACCTGACTGTTAACGTATTCATCGGTGATACAACTGAGGATTTCTTTGCCATCGGAGTCGGGCAATTCGATGTCCAAAAATACGATATCATAGGCTTTTGATGCCAGCTTCTCATAGGCTGTTCGAGCACTAGCCGCATTGTCTATGTGGTTAAATCCCATGCGGTTGAGGAGTTGGCTGAGCCGCTGTCTGATGGCTTTGACGTCATCAATGATTAATATGGTTTTACTGTTGTCTTTACTGTTATCTTTACACTGTCCCATTTGCTTTTATTGTTCCAATCAGTATTACGATTTAATAAAAGTAGTTCAAACTGAGTGGAAAAGAAACGTATTTTGTGAATTTTTAGCCGAAAACTTGTTATTAATTGTTATTGAGTGTTACTAGGAACGCTTAAATGTTGCTGGGTTGTGCGATTGACTGTATTTTTCATTGTAACAACAGCCCGGATGACAGTTGTTCAGCAGCTTGATACAAGGCGGGGGATTTAGCTTTAGCACTGGCGACTTTTTTCACTGCGGGTTCAAAATTATGCTCGGCGGCGAGAATTAACCACGCCAGTCCGGTGGGTTTATCTTGGGTTGTGCCTTCACCAACAAAGTGGGCTCTGCCGATGGCACCCATGGCTTTTTCATCACCGAGGTTGGCAGCGGTTAAAAATAGCTCGTAGGCTTGCTCGTAATCTTCTGCCTGACGGGCGGCATAAGCTTGTTCAATGATTGGCTGTTGTTGCTCTGGGTTTTGCTCTGGGTTTTGTTCTGGGTTTTGCTCTGGGTTTTGTTCTGGGTTTTGCTCGGCTTGTTGTTCTAGATTTGGCTCGGCTTGCTGTTCAACATTAGCATGGGTCATTTTTTCAGAGACTTGTTGAATAAAATCGTTAGCGATTTGTGGTTCTAGTTTTGGTGCTGGCTCAGGTTCAGCCTTGATAGCGGGTGCTGTCTTAATTTTTTCTTTAATTGTTTCTTGACTAGGCGAGATGTCTTTGATCACATGTTCGAGGGCGGCGTTATCGAGTTTGTCTTTCAGGGCGAAGATCACCGCATCATAACGGGCATTGAGTTTATCGATGGTTTGGTTTTGGCTTTTGATTTGGTCTTGGTAAAAGTTGGCATCTTTTTCTAATTGAGCGATGCGACTGGCTGCTTGTGCCGCTTGTGCTTGATGGTTCTCTTTGAGGCTGTTGAGGTATTCATCTTGATTGTCTTTGAGTGAATCTATTTGACTTTGGTACACCGTGGTCATTTGCTTTTTGTGATCTTCATTGACCGCTTCAACTCGGCTGAACAGTTTATTGATACTATTTTCGTAGCTTTGTTTGAGACCGTCAAACCACTGGAAAAACTGACCGGGGACTTTGGCTTTTGCATCAGTTTGTTGTGCTGTTTGCTCTGCTCTTTGCTCTGCTCTTTGCTCTGCTTTTTGTTCTGTCATGTGAGGTCTTGTTGCTGCTTATTTGTGGTTTATTTGCTATTGGTGGTTAGAATTGATCATCTGAGTGCTTTTGGCAAGTTAAAGCCGATTTAATTGTACTGTTTTTACTGATTTTTGCCGTTGCAAATTATTCGTTGAAAGTGCAGGGTATTTACTTGTATTGGCGGGTAAAATAATTGCAGCTGAATTGAAAAAATGCCTTATTTTACGTGCCATTGCGCCATGTTCATGGTTAGTTACGAAGTTTGTTGAAATACGCCAAATTAACTATTGCAATTGTTGTTTAATGATTATATTTTCTAGCCAGATTTTTTTCTTTTTCCCTTAGATTTTTGGTGGTAACAAAATGAGTTTATGGCTTCCTGATAGCTGGCGCGAATTTCCGATAGTACAACAACCGACATATGAAGATACAGCAAAGCTGGCTGCTGTTGAAGAACAGTTAAAAACTTATCCACCGTTGGTTTTTGCCGCAGAAACCCGAGACTTAAAAAAACGTCTAGCAGACGTGGTTGATGGTAAAGGTTTTTTACTGCAAGGCGGTGATTGTGCCGAGTCTTTTGCCGATTTTAATGCACCGATGATTAGAGATACCTTCAAGGTGTTGTTGCAAATGGCGGTAGTATTAACTTACGGTGGTTCTTGTCCTATCGTTAAAGTGGCACGTATGGCGGGACAATATGCCAAGCCGCGTTCTTCCGATTTTGAAACAGTTAATGGTATTAGTCTACCGAGTTATCGTGGTGATATTGTTAATGGTAACGATTTCACTGCTGAGGCGAGAATGCCTGATCCAGATAGACTGACTAAAGCCTATTACCGTTCATCCTCTACACTGAATTTACTACGCGCTTTTGCTCAGGGCGGTTTGGCTGATTTGCACGAAGTTAACCGTTGGAATATGAGTTTTGTGGCGGCTAACCCGCTTAAAGACCGTTACCAGGAAATGGCTGACAGCATCCAAAAAGCGTTGGCGTTTATGGAAGTTTGCGGTATTTCATCTGAGTCGGTACCAGCGATTAAAGAAACCCAATTGTTTACTTCTCATGAAGCCTTGTTACTTAACTATGAAGAAGCCTTGACCCGTCGTGATCATCTGACTGGCAACTGGTATGACTGTTCAGCGCATTTCTTGTGGATTGGTGAGCGCACTCGTCAGTTGGACAATGCGCATATCGAATTCTTCCGTGGTTTGCATAATCCGGTTGGGGTTAAAGTTGGACCAAACATGAAACCTGACGAGCTGATCCGTTTGATTGATGCGTTGAATCCAGATAATGACCCGGGTCGTTTGACCTTGATCACTCGGATGGGTGCAGATAACCTAGCTGAGAATTTACCGGCTTTGGTGCGTAAAGTTCAGCAAGAAGGTCGTAAGGTGATTTGGAGTAGTGATCCAATGCACGGCAACACGGTTAGTGCTTCCAATGGTTTGAAAACACGTAACTTCGATGCGATCTTACGTGAAATTCGCCAGTTTTTTGGGGTTCATCAATCTGAAGGCAGTTATGCTGGTGGTATCCATTTGGAAATGACCGGTCAGCATGTGACCGAATGTACCGGTGGTGCTTACGGTTTGTCTGAGGAAGATTTGGTTCACCGTTATAAAACCCAATGTGATCCGCGTCTTAATGCCGATCAGGTAATGGAAATGGCGTTTTTGATTGCTGATTCGTTGAAAGAGGCGAAAACGGCGTAATATGGGTAGTCAAGTCGTATAGTGATTTTGTCGGCGGTGGATTTATCCCTGCCGGTTTATTAAATTGGTTTTGCGCAATAGTGTTTATCGGTTATTATTGCACAATGAAATATAAAATTATCAGTACCGATATTTTTAACTGATGGGCCAGTAAGCTAAAAGATAGGCGGGCTGCTGAAGCAATTGCTATGCGGTTAACCAGAGCAGAAGCCGGGAATTTGGGTGATGTAAAATCTGTGGGTGATAATGTCAGTGAAATGCGTTTGTTTGTCGGTAAAGGTTATCGGCTATACTTTACCATTCGTGGCGGTGAACTTATTTTATTGTTGTGCGGTGGTGATAAATCAAGTCAGCAACGAGATATAAAACGGGCAAAAGCCATTTTAATGAACTTGGAGATCAATGATGAAAACGACCATTAGTGCTTTTTCACCAGTTGACATATTACTGACAGATGAAGAAATTGCCGCTTATTTAATGGATGCTTTTGATGATGATGATCCTGAGGTGTTTGTGATTGCATTGTGTCATGTGGTGAATAAATATGGCATTGTTGAACTATCCCAACAAACGGGTTTAGATCGAGATACTTTGTATGCGGCCTTTAATGGCACTGTCAAGCCCGGGTGGGACACTATCCACCGCATCAAGAAAGCCTCAGGGATTAAATTAGCTGCGGCGGCATAGGTAATAAATCTCGCTGCCGCCTCTTTGTTAGGGTTGGAAAATAGCCTTAATCGAATAACCTTACTCGTCGGTATGCAAGCTTTTGATTTTTCACTATTTTTAATTATTAACGGTTAATTATCAATACTTATGCCGCTCCAATTTGGTGGCGGCTAATATCTTCGCTGAAATCTCTTCTACTGAATAACTGGTTGAATCAAGGTAGGGGATCCGCTGTTTTTTAAATAACATTTCGACTTCTTTTAATTCAATTCGGCATTGCTTGATTGACGCATAACGACTGTTGGCGCGGCGTTCATTGCGAATGGCTGATAGGCGTTGTGGGGTAATGGTTAGACCAAACAGCTTGTCTTTGTTTTGTTGCAGTTCTGGCGGTAGTTTTAAATCATCCATATCTTCTTCAACAAAGGGGTAATTCGCCGCTTTGATGCCGTATTGCAATGCTAGGTATAAGCTGGTGGGGGTTTTTCCTGAACGGGAAACGCCAACCAAAATCACATCGGCATCTCCCATGTTTTTCATATTGCCGCCATCATCATTGGTCAGGGCAAAGTTCATTGCTTCAATCCGGTGATCATAGGTTTTTTCGTGCATACTATGGGTTCGATGGGTTTTAGGCACCGGGGCGATGCCCAGCTCTTGCTCTATCGGGCCGGTAAAATGATTTAAAAAGTCATATTCCATGGCGTCACTGCTGGCAATAATGTCACGCAACTCGTTATCCACAAAGGTATGAAAAACGATAGGTCTGTCGCCTTCACTCGATTTGCTATTGTTGATCAGCGCCTGCACTTTGAGGGCTTTTTCTTTGGTTTCAATGAAGGGCACTGTTACGTGTTTTAACTTTGTTGGAAACAACGAAAGTAGGGCGTGACCAAAAACCTCGGAGGTTATGGCCGTACCGTCTGAAATATAAAATGCTGTTCTCACCGGATCTCCTGATGTCCCTTTTGCAAAGGACTAGTTAAGGTATTAGTTAAAGTGTTAGTTAAAGTGTTAGTTAAAGTGTTAGTTATGCGGCGTTTATGCGGCTATTACTGGTGTTTATGCTGTTTTCTATGTTGTTTATGCAACGTCGGTATTTATTCATAATATGTATGGGATTAAGGATGTTCATTTGCCAATTTGCCGTGTAAAATTGCGCTGAATTTTGTTGACTGTGTTATTCGCTGCTTGGCCTAGTTTACCTTGGTAAATTATCATAACCAGTTGAATATACAAGCATACTGTTACATCTACATCACGTTATTAATACTATTTTGGAGAGCGGACTGTGCAAGAATATGTACTTTGGTATCAAAATCTGGGAATGGGCGACGTCAACCGCGTTGGCGGAAAAAATGCATCACTGGGTGAAATGATTTCAGCAACCTCGTCTAATGTTGGCGTGCAAGTACCGGGTGGTTTTGCGACTACTTCATTTGCTTTTAATGAGTTTCTTGAACAAAGTGGCCTAAACAGACAAAATATATGCATCTATTAGATGATTTAGATGTCGAGTGATATCAGCTGCGTTAGGTGAGTGCCGGTAATGACTATTCGTCAATGGATTATAGACACTCCTTTTTTACCTGAATTAATGGCAAAACGATATTGAAAAAGCATACCAGCAGCTACTTGGCGAAAGCAAAGGTGATGTTTCATTTGCCGTTCGCTCATCAGCCACCGCCGAAGATATGCCAGACGCCTCTTTTGCTGGTCAACAAGAAACTTTCCTTAACGTGGTCGGCATCGATGCCGTGATGGTCGCCATCAAACACGTATATGCCTCATTATTTAACGACCGTGCTATCTCTTATCGTGTTCATCAGGGTTATGATCACCGTGGTGTTGCGTTATCTGCGGGTATTCAACGTATGGTTCGCAGCGACAAATCAGCGTCTGGTGTGATGTTCAGCATTGATACCGAATCCGGCTTTGAAGACGTTGTGTTCATCACTTCTTCTTACGGTTTGGGCGAAATGGTGGTGCAGGGCGCAGTAAACCCTGATGAATTTTATGTGCATAAACCAACCCTTGCCGCTGACCGTCCATCGGTTATCCGCCGTAATATCGGTAGCAAAGCGATTCAAATGATTTATTCAGATGATAAGGCTCACGGCAAACAGGTTGAAGTGATTGACGTTGATCCGGCGCTAAGTAGCCATTTCTCAATTAATGATGCCGAAGTGCAAGAATTGGCTAAACAAGCGGTGATCATCGAAAACATTATGGCCGAGCGATGGATATCGAGTGGGCTAAAGATGGCGTTGACGAGAAACTGTATATTGTTCAGGCACGTCCTGAAACCGTACGCAGTAACGAAGATTCTAACGTGATGGAACGTTATCAGTTACAACAGCAATCTGATGTGATCATCGAAGGCCGTGCTATCGGTCATAAAATTGGTGCAGGTACAGTGAAAGTACTGGCCAGCATTGATGAAATGGATTTGATCAAAGAGGGCGATATACTGGTAACGGATATGACTGATCCTGACTGGGAGCCAATCATGAAACGTGCCTCTGCGATTGTCACTAATCGTGGTGGACGTACCTGTCATGCGGCGATCATCGCCCGTGAAATGGGCATTCCGGCAGTTGTCGGTTGTGGTAATGCCACTGATATCATTAAAGCGGGCGATCAAGTTACGGTTTCTTGTGCCGAGGGTGACACGGGTTTTATCTATCAAGGTGAGTTGCCGTTTGACATCTTAAAATCTAGTGTTGATAAAATGCCTGATTTACCAATCAAAGTGATGATGAACGTGGGTAACCCAGATCGCGCCTTTGATTTTGCGCGTTTGCCACATGCCGGTATTGGTTTAGCCCGATTAGAATTCATCATCAACCGCATGATTGGGGTGCATCCTAAAGCGCTGATTAATTTTGATAGCCAGTCTGCTGATTTGCAAGAAGAGATCAGCGAAATGATCGCCGGTTATGCCAGCCCGACTGAGTTTTATGTCGCCAAATTAACCGAAGGTATTGCGACCTTGGCAGCGGCTTTCTCACCCGAGAAAGTGATTGTACGGATGTCTGATTTCAAATCTAATGAATACGCCAATTTGGTTGGTGGTCAACAATATGAGCCGGAAGAAGAAAATCCAATGATTGGTTTTCGTGGTGCGTCTCGTTATATCTCAGAAGATTTCCGCGATTGTTTTGCGATGGAATGTGAAGCGTTAAAACGGGTGCGTAATGACATGGGTTTGACCAATGTTGAAGTGATGATCCCATTTGTTCGCACCTTAGAAGAAGCCGCACAAGTGATTGACTTGTTGGCTGAGCAAGGGCTTAAACGTGGCGAGAATGGTTTACGGGTGATCATGATGTGTGAATTACCTTCTAATGCCTTGTTAGCCGATGAATTCCTTGAATACTTCGATGGCTTCTCGATTGGTTCGAATGATTTGACCCAGCTGACGTTAGGTTTAGACCGCGACTCTGGTTTGATTGCACATTTATTTGATGAGCGTAATCCAGCAATTAAAAAGCTGTTATCGATGGCAATTCAATCGGCTAAAGCTAAAGGCAAATACGTTGGTATTTGCGGTCAGGGACCTTCTGATCATGAAGACTTTGCCGCTTGGTTGGTTGAAGAGGGTATCGATTCGGTTTCGTTGAACCCGGATACTGTGTTGGAAACTTGGTTGTATCTGGCTGAAAAGCACGGTTAAGTTTGGCTCCAATCAAATAGGGTTACGTTTCATTACCTGAAAAAACGCGAATAAATTCGCGTCTACGGCATACCCGTTCTGCCGTAGACGAGGTTTCAACCTCGTGAATGTTGAGGGAAATTGTAATCTTAAGTTTTTACAGCCAAGCTTAAAAGCAGCGTGATCACCGTTTTGTGATCACGCTACTATTTTTATTCATAGCTGCATGTCATAGTCCCACCCTATTCCGGGTGTTTCTGAACCCACTACCTCTCCCCATTTTTATATAAACTCCAGCAATATCAACCGGTTAACCTTTGGCGTCAAATTTGCTTGTGGCGTATTGAGTTGAATTCCTGTTGGTACTGAAATGCAGCGGTCTGAAAAAGCGTTAAAAATAGAGCGTCAGCTTTCTACTACGGTAGATAGCACCAGTTCTACTGTGCATGATATTGATAAAGCGGCGACGCAGCAGCGTAATCGTAGCTCGTCTGACGTGACCGAACACCTCAATGATATTACCACTGACTTTTCAGCAGAAGCCCGTACCGGTCAGGTCTTACGCTGGGTCAATACGGCAGCGTTATTGGCTAATTCTGACGAAAAAAGATCGATTGGCAGGAATAGGAATAAACAGCCTAATCCCAAGTTCACTCCGGAAGCTCAGGCGGCGGTGGTGGGTGGTCGTATCCTCATGGGCACTAATGCTGATAATGACAGTGATATTCCGGCTAAGTTACGTACCTTGGTGTCAGATGATAATGTTTATAAGGCGCAGCTTAAAAAAATCACTGATAAGGATGCGGGCTTAACTAAAGTGGCTGCTACTCAGTCAGATAAGGAGAAGTTGCGGGTTAACAAGCAAGATGCCAGACATTTAACCCAATTACGCCAATTTGTCAGTGATGATTCTTTTCGTAATAAATTTGTTGGTAATGCTTTACAAGAAATTCGTGACGAACGTAATGACGACCCGTTATTTAAAAAAGATGGCAAACAACCGATCTCACTGGAAGATGCTCAGGGGATCGCCCAACGTTTCAGTGCTTTTGAAGATAAGATTAATCAAACCCGGAGTATTTTCAGCACTATCCAGCAGTCACTGGATACCAGTAATACCAATGTGGGCCGTAAAGTAGAAATGGCGACCAACGTAAGCGGACAGCACGCTGAACAACGGGTGATTGAAACGGTGCAAAAAAACCAGCAGGTTGAAGAAACAGCAACTCGGGCTGCCAGGCATAAAGAGCTACCGCAACCCCCTTTACCTTTTTCTGACGAGGTTTCTCCAGAGATATCTGCGTCGTTACCGCAACAGTCGAGTCAGAGCCCGCGCTCAGCCCATGAAACTAATCGTACGGTTGACCCCTGGACAAATGTGGCAACTTATCGTATTCCTGAACATAAATGGAATTTAAAAAGCGCTAAGCGACAAAAAATATTGGCACGACTGGCAGCCTACAACAATCCAACCCCAACAACGGGTCCTGACCATACAGATATTATTGCCAGTGAAAGTACCCTCATCGCTAACCCCAGAAGCTTGACACCGACTAACTTGATGATCCCGCTCGGCGGCACCAAACCGCCTTGTGATATGTGTGAAACCACCGAGCAAGCTCGTCATGACGTGGCTATAAAGGGGCAAACCAGCCCGATGGTGATCACCCGCTTTGAAGATCGAAGTAATCGAGTGGGTATTCAGTTCACTGGCAAATATGCCCAAAGCACCGATCAGCGAGTGCAAAATAGTACCAGCGTGTTGCTTAGTGATACGGCACGAGAACCCAGAGCGCAAATTAACACCCGTAAACGGGCTGATTCAACCCATCAATAATAGGAAAAATGCTTATGTCAGCGGTGATGCCTGATTATCATTGTGAGCTGTCTGCTCAACCCACTCAGCCCATTCAATTGGGCTGGCAACAACAGCTTGAGCAATTGCGTGGCCAAGTGATCGCCACCGATGAACGATTGTATTGGATGCTGATGCTACGAGAAAACGCCGCCGAGTTGCCGGTTGGATCTGCGCAGCTGCTCGATTTGATGATTGATTTGGCTGAGCAATTGTATGATTGGCCGATGGTGGTTCATTTGCGATTGATGTTGTTTAATCAACAGGCTAAGCGAGATGAGAAGCAAGACCAGCAGCAAAACGAAATAGATAACCTGCTATTACTGGTGAGGGCCTATCAGGCCCAAGGGCTGTTGGTTGAAGCTAGCCAATGTGTTGAAAAGATGCTGTTGCTACATTATCAGCAGCCCTCGTTGGTGGCGTGTTATGCTCGGTTGCAGCAGCAAATTGCCGCAATGCCTTTTGATTTGGCTTATCAGTCGGTGGAGCCACTGATGTTGGTGCCGATGAGTGAACAGCATCTTGAAGTATTTAGTTGGGTTTATGATCATCAGAGCATCGCCCATTTATGTAATCTGCCCGAGTTTGAGTGTGATCAGCATTGGCTGAATTGGTTGCACAATTGTCAGGCTAATGAGCATGTGTATTTGTTTGCCATTATGCACCCGCAGTGGGGTTTTATTGGTTCGGTCAGTTTGGAGCTGTTTAATGGTGTCGGTTATTTTTACTTTTGGCTGGGACTGGATTTTCAGCGCCAGGGATTTGGGCCAAAAGCGGTAGACCGACTATTTTCTATCGGCTGCGATCACCTCGGGTTGCGCTGCTGTTATGCCAAGGTGTATGACTATAATCAACCGTCACAAAAAGCCATGGTTAAACTCGGTTTTAAACGTCTGCCCGTGACTTTACAACCCCCGGCGGATAATGAATGGTTATATCATTGTGGTCCTGATAAATCTGCGCAACAAATTGTCAGTGAGCTTGAACAAATGTTTGTTGACCAATGTTCGGGTGACCAATTAGCGGATGCGTTGGCTTGGCGCATGGGGTTGAACAATTAACAATTAACAGTTAACAGTTAACAGTTAACAATTAACAGTTAAAAACCAAAGCAAAAACCAAAGCAAAAACCAAAGCAAAAACCTGCGTTTACCATCGAAATAAAAATTCACCTCACTTTCCTTTTCAGCTGCTGAATATGATAGACTAGCGGCCATTTTTTCGTGTGGGGTAATTGCATTTTGGCAAAATACACCCATATATAACAATCCAATAATAAGTGGTTAATTTAAGGGGAAGGTCATGAGTTTGTTCATTTCTAATGCACATGCAGCCGCATCGGGTGCACCGGAAGGGGATTTTAACGCAGTTGTTGTTTATGCTGGTGGTATTTGGCGCTATTTTTTATTTTCTTCTTTATCGGCCTCAGGCCAAGCGTATGAAAGAACACAAAAGTTTAATGAGTTCAATTGCCAAAAATGACGAAGTGCTGACGCAAGGCGGTTTGGTTGGCAAAGTGGCTAAGATTGCTGACGATAAAGATTTTTTGGTGATGGCCTTAAATGACAATCACGAAGTAGTAGTGCAAAAATCGGCTATCTCTGCGGTATTACCCAAAGGGACAATCAAATCTCTTTAATCGAGTCTTTTAATTAAAACTCTAAATCAAGGTGCTTGACCAAAGCGCTTAACTAACTAAAGGAAGGCTCGTGTTAAATACATATTCATTGGCAAGGTACATTATGGTCGCGCTCGTTGTAGCGATTGGCTGTTTGTATGCGCTGCCTAATATATACGGCGAAGATCATGCCGTACAGATTAAAGCCCGGCGAAACGCCGAGGTGACTACTGAATTATTGGATAAAGTGCAAGCGGCACTAGAAAAACAAAACATTGCAGTAAAAAGCGCATCAATCGAAAAAGGTCAATTGTTATTCCGCTTGGTTGATGGCGAACAGCAATCTAGGGCCACTGAATTGGTCAAAGCGACTATTGGTAATGATTTTATCTCGGCACCAAACCTGACACCGGCGACACCTGAGTGGATGGACGCCATTGGTGCTAAACCGTTGAAATTAGGTCTGGATTTACGCGGTGGGGTGCATTTCTTAATGGAAATCGACATGAAGACCGCCATTGAGAAATCAATTGAAAGTACTTTGGGTGGTTTTCGCAGTGATTTAAGAGAAGAGAAAGTGCGTTATCGCAGTATCAAACGGGCGTCAAACTCTGACAATATCAACTTGGTATTCCGTGATGCCGAAGCGCAAGAGCAAGCTCGGGTATTCCTTAAACGGCGTTATCAAGATATGACGTTTACTGAAAGTACAACGGCGGGTGAGTTTACTTTAGTAGCGAGATTATCTGAGCTTAAACTCAAAGAAATTAAACGTTCGGCAGTGACGCAAAATATCAGCGTTATTCGTAACCGAATTAATGAAATTGGTGTTGCTGAGCCATTAGTGGCACAGCAGGGCGCTGAGCGTATTGTGGTTCAGTTGCCGGGTATTCAAGATACCGCTGAGGCGAAGAAAATCCTCGGTGAAACCTCAACCTTACGTTTTCATTTAGTTGATGAAGAGCATGACGTGCGTGATGCTGAGCGTGGTCGAGTGCCAGGCGGTTCTATTTTGGTTAAGCAGCGTCGTGGTGGTTCTATCTTATTGAAAAAACGCGTGATTTTATCGGGTGAGCATATCGTTGATGCCAAGGCGACATTTGACGAATATCAGAGTCCTCAGGTGTCTATCGATTTGAACTCCAAAGGCGGCAGCAAATTCTCTCAGGCGACTAAAACGGCAGTGGGCAAACGCATGGCCGTGGTGTTAATCGAAAGCAAAAAAACCAACAAGAAAGACCGTGATGGTAAACCTATCTTTGAAAATGTTGAAGAAGTGATCACCGCACCAAATATTTCAACCCGTTTAGGTCGTAGCTTCCGCATTACTGGTGTGGGTCCGCAAGAATCTCGGGATTTGGCTTTGATTTTACGTGCTGGTGCGATGGTAGCGCCTGCGCACATTGTTGAAGAGCGTACCGTGGGGCCAAGCCTTGGTAAAGAAAACATTGATAAAGGACTGTCGGCAGTAATGTACGGTTTTGTTTTAGTGTTGATCTTTATGGTGATTTATTACCGTAAGTTTGGTCTGGTTGCCAATATGGCATTGGGCGCTAACTTGGTATTGATTGTTGGCATCATGTCAATGATCCCCGGTGCGACATTAACCTTACCGGGTATCGCGGGTATCGTTTTGACTGTTGGTATGGCGGTTGATGCCAACGTATTGATATTTGAGCGTATTCGAGAAGAGATACGTGAAGGACGCAGCGTACAGCAAGCCATACATCATGGTTATGACAGTGCTTTTTCTACCATTTTTGATGCCAACATTACCACGCTGATCGCAGCGGTGATTTTATTTGGTATTGGTACTGGTCCTATTAAAGGCTTTGCAATCACCTTATCCATCGGTATTTTGACTTCCATGTTTACCTCAGTTATAGGTACTCGTGCGGTAGTGAATGCGGTATGGGGTGGACGCAAGCTTGATAAATTGCCAATTTAACCGGAGTCTGACATGCAGCTTTTACATTTAAAAGAAACCTTTGCCTTTATGTCCTATCGTAAGATGGCCATGGCATTGTCGATAGTTCTGCTGATTGGTTCGGTGGCGTCTATGGTCGTCCGAGGAATGAATTGGGGGATTGATTTTACTGGGGGTACGCTGATCCAGGTCAGTTTTGAAGAATCGGCGGATTTAAAAGAAATTCGTACCCTAATGAAAGAAAATAACTTTGAGGATGCGCTGGTCTCTACCTTTGGTAGTAGCAAGGATGTGTTGATTAGGCTGGCACCACGTAATGACGTTAAAGCCGAGTTTTTGAGTAATGAAATTCTTGGTGTACTGCAAAAAGGCAGTACCAAGGGGGTGCAAATGCAACGACTTGAGTTTGTTGGTCCCAGTGTTGGTGAGGAGCTTAAAGAGCAGGGCGGTTTAGCGATGTTGACTGCGCTTATCTGTATCTTGGTATATGTTGCTTTTCGGTTTGAATGGCGTTTTGCCTTGGGTTCAGTCATCGCTTTGTTTCATGACGTGTTTATCACCATTGGTATGTTTTCGTTGTTGGGCAAGGAGTTCGATTTAACCGTGCTGGCGGCGATTTTGGCGGTTATCGGTTACTCGCTCAATGATACCATTGTGGTATCGGATCGTATCCGTGAGAACTTCCGTAAAATCCGCAAAGGTTCATCATCAGAAATTATTAATATTTCATTGACGCAAACCTTGAGCCGTACGGTTATCACCTCACTGACCACAGTGTTGGTATTGTTAGCCCTGTACATTCAAGGCGGCACCTTGATTAACGGTTTCGCCTCGGCGTTGCTGTTCGGTGTGTTTGTTGGTACCTATTCATCAATCTATGTCGCTAGTTCAGTCGCGTTAAGCCTGGGCATCAGCAAAGAAGATTTGATGGAAACTGTGATTGAAAAAGAAGGGGCTGACCAAGAGCCGGTGATGTAACTTTTATCAATTGAAAGACAAGAAGGCAGCCTAAGGGTTGCCTTTTTTATTGCCAAAAAACCGATAACATCAAGCCATGACAAAGCATTTTATACGCTATAATTACCTTTCTTCACAGAAAGAGAAAAACAATATGCCCGCATCCATTTTTATTTCCCACGCCACCACAGATGATCAAAGCGTACAAAAATTACGCGAAGTGCTTGAATTGCATGGTCAATTGCCTTATGTCGACTCGCGGGCGTTGAGCGCTGGTGATAGCTTGTCTCAGGAGATTGAAAGCGCGATTGCTGAGGCTCGTTATTTTGTGGTGATGGTAAGTTTAAAAGCCCTTGCGTCTGATTGGGTGAAACGTGAAGTTAAATTCGCTTTACAACAAACTCGACAACAAGCTGAGCTAAAAGTGATTGCTGTGGTGTTGCCGGGCACCGATAAAGCGTTGGTGGATTTATTGTTGCCGAATGAGCCAGTGATTGTTGACGTTGATGAAGGTGCCAATGATTTTGTTGATGCCATTCCTGCTATTTTTTCTGCCATCGGCGAGCAGCTGCCGGAGGATTGGAAGGGCAGTGAAGTGGTGACGGTCGAGCCGATTGAAGAGTTGGTTGTTAAACTGACTGACCCGTATATTGTCGATAAAGACGGTGTACGGCGGGTGGCGGCGACTGCCGAATTGAGTTATTTCCCGGCGGATAATTCGACGCCAATTACCAGCCTTCGTTATGATTTTGTCGCACCATTTGGGGTGGTGGAATTGGCAGAAATTCGCTGGTATCTTGAAAGTTATTTTCGTTGGCCGACTGGAGTGTTCAAAACTCGGGCAGAACAGTTGGAGCAGTCATTACCGCAGTGGGGCAAGGCGCTTTTTCAGGCGATCCAGGCGGGTGAGTCGGCGTTGGCAGTGCTGACAGCGTGGCGGCAAAACAGCGCTAATTTGCGTTTTTCTGTGCAGGTTGATTTTGAGCCACCGCAGAACAGCGATGAAAAAGAAGCCATGCTATATCGCAAGGCAGCCAGTGATTTACTGGCTTTACCTTGGGAGATAATGCACGACAAATATGGTTTTCTTTCACAAGGTGGCAATCCGATACAGGTGCGGCGGCGATTGCCTAAGCATCAACAGACCTTGGCGTATTCGGCAAAATTGCCTATTCGGGTGTTATTGCTCAGTCCTCGGCCTGAGATTGACAAAAATAATCAGCGCGTTGGGTATTTAGATCATCGCAGCAGTGCGATGCCTTTGGTGCAGGCGATGGAACATTTGGGTCGAGATTTGGTTAAGGTGGATATATTGCATCCGCCGACATTTGCCGCGCTTAAAGTGACGTTGAAAAAGGCCAAAGCGGATGGCGACCCTTATGAGATTGTTCATTTTGATGGCCACGGGGTGTATGACCGTCAGCTAGGTTTAGGAGCCTTATGCTTTGAGGACCCTCGCGATAAGGATAATTTGGCTCAGCGATTAATGCAGCAGATTGATGCTGAAAAACTTGCCGAAGCATTGCGTGATTATGGTGTACCACTGGTATAAATTAAAGGATTTTTCCCGTACAGGTGATCACTGTTAACCAACTACCGCACATCTACGCCAAATAACCAGTAAATAACCTTGTCCATACCTTGCAACACTCCATACCCGACAATCAGCCAGACACCCTTTATAATACGCTGCCTGTAAGGTTGTATGTATTAGGTGATTTAACTATAATCCACTGTCTTTGAGAAAAGGATAATATCAGTGATGTAGTGATATGGAATATTCACCCTTAATAAGAGGTATATAACCATAGGAGGTAAGTTAAGTAATGAGTGAAACATCGGAAGACAAAACAAATAGAAAGCATATGAACTTTATCAAAGGCCATAATCCGCCCTACCGCTGTTCAATTCGATTCAGTGAAAACGCTTGCCCTAAAGAAGTCCTAAATGCTTTTAAGATCATGCGCCACCCATTTACTAAGCTGCATAAGGGAATAGGGCTTATATGGTACCTAAGACGATTGCGGACTAGTTATGGTGAAGTATACCCAATGATCCAGATATTCAGTACTGAATTGCTTAACGTGGACTATGTAAAAGAGTTGGTGATCAAGCATGGCAAATCACATGAAGATTTTATCCATGACGTGTTGGCACAAAAATGGAGTGATGACAATAAGGAACAATTCCTAAACAATGAAGAAATGAAGGAACACAAGATCTTTAAAGAATTCTTTGATACCCCAACAGCTAACAGGTTTGCACGAACCAATCAGCCATACCTTTCTATTATACACGGCTCACACAGATGAAACAGAGCACCATGTAAGCAAGCGAAACGTATTCAATATAAATCTATGCCCAGGCTATTCGATTTCTAGTCTCGTTATTGGTCTTATCTATTTGTAACTGAAAGCATACAAATCGTATGTTTTAAAAAAAAGGCGCACATTACCTAACGCACCTTATTCTAACTCCAATTGGAAGTGTTACCCAAAAAAACGTGATGGCAATTGGGTCGATTCTACTATAATACCCGCTAAGACAGGAACTCTTTAGAAACGTGTACCTTTAATGTTTCTTTGATATTTTGAAAAATATCAGTATTACAATTAAAATTGTATTCCATACTATTACCACGGCACATACCAGTAACATTCCACATAACTGACTTGCCATCTATTGTACCTTCAAGGCAGTCGCTACTATTGGGGTCAATATTTGTTATTATTGCGTCATACCCGCCTGTAGTTTTTAATTTAATTGGTTGTTTAAGCTTAATTGTTTCAATTTCAATACTCATAATTCGTCCTAAGTTAAATACATATTTGTTGGGTTAAACAGGGTACGCCAATTAAATATAACTATCAAGGGCTTATCTAATAACTGTCCATTAAGACTAGCGCAATATAAATATAATTTAGAATATTTAAAATACCTAAAATGAGTTCAATTAATATGCACCTATAAATAGTCCTTGTTTTGCATACTCTGGAGCTTCCTGTCTATGAAAGATTGTGAGAATTATATATCGGGATAGTGGAAAGGTTTGGTATAACCTTTAAGTAAGCACTAAAACACTCTATACTCCTTCCGTGCTCATCTACAGCCTCTCTATGAGCAACTACAGCCATTATTTGGTTTTATGGTACCACCTAGTGTAAAAAAACTTTAATCCATAAGGGAGCCGTATATGGCTTTATTTGAATAAATATGCTTGCATTACGGGTAAACAGTGATATTATATCGACTCGTTATACAATAGATAGAATTAAAGGTAATGAATATTAAGCAAAAAATAGATGAATTGAATCAGTTAATGCTACTGATAAGAATGGATAATCGTAAAGGGAGCCGCCCAACATTGGATGGCTCTATAAGAAAGGGTAAGTTTGATCGCTTAGCCAAGGAATTGGGTGTTAGGTAATGCAAGCTAAACGCTCTCTGTCTCTCGTCATGCAAGGGTTTGGCTATGAAAGTGTAGTTATAAATGAAGCCTTGTTTCCTCTGTCTAGGCGGTACACCTGAGAGTGTTACTTAAGTCTTTAAGGCTTGGGGGCACATTAATCCTATCACTTCTCTTGCTTATGATCCCTGCCTACCGTAGAATTTACATTAGGATTATCTAATATAACGCCCTCGCTGGTGGCCTCAAACAGGATAAAAAATAAATAAGGGGGTTATAGACAAGTTGATGGTTGCTAACATATTGATATTATTCAATATTTATACAGGTGTTACCCAAACATCTCATAAAAAAGAGTACTTAAATACGCCTTAACCCCCCATTAACTACCTTCTGTAACGCTCTGTAGTGAGTTAAACCACCTTACCCCAGCCCATCATGCTAAGAAATGAAGACAGCCTGATAGTGTAGTCAGACTTGGAGCCTGTCAGCATTTAAAATTTATTATCTTTGAATGCTGTATCGACTTCATTTTGTGCCTTTACTAACTCGACCTCTAAGTAGCCAAAATAGATATCAAAATCGGCTTTTATCAAATTGGGATCTTTATTATCAATGTAAGCAATACACTTCTCTAATGCTCGCGTTACTGCGGCATAACTTAGCAACTCTTCCCTTTTTCTTTCACCACCAGAATCTTTTATTCTTTCACCAACCTCTATCACTCTTTTTTGAATGGTTTTAGCCATAGCAGAAGACATACCTACGTCATTTTTACCGCTATACATTTTAACAAACGAGCTAGTTGGATGTGGCTCGTTTTCTGCGTCTAGTTTTATAAATGGTTCTTTCATTCTTTTTCTCCAGTCAGTAGTAGCTTGCGATCAAGTTATAGATAATTATCTGTACAGTCTAAGTGAATAAGTATTGAAAACCTAGCTGATTTTCTATTATTATTCCTTAACTTACCAGCCTCTAACCATTCATAGCGGCCATAAAAAAGCCCAAACTTGATAGGTCTGGGCTTAGGCACTAACCGCCAATCAACACAAGTTAATCAATCGTCACCGTGTTTATAAGTACCATATACTTTGGCATCGTCTTTATCATGAACCTGACTAAAACCTTTGAATGTTCAATCTATGCCACCAAACATACAGAATTCATAAAATGTCTATTTAAGCCTCACCGCATCCCGATATAACACGGTTAACTAACTTCTCTATTTTCGATGGGGGTCCCGGAGGTTCACTATAACGACTGCGCTTTCTATTCCTTTGCTGGAACGCGGCATATAACCCATTATCAGCGCCTAGCTGGATGTCTCTCAAAACCACGATCTCTTTATCACCTTCTGTGACAGGCAGAATTACCTGTAACTTTTCAATATCCTTATTAGGGGGTAATACCAGTACGGTCTTAGAGATTGCTAACAAATATAGTCGAGCAATTTCTCTTTTCTCATTCTCGTCAGTCAGACTATGATAAGCTTTATTATATCGCTGCAACGTTATCATTAACGGGTCTTTATTGGACCAACATAATTGGCTTACCTTTTCTGCTTCTGTTTGTGGCCTCATGATAATAAGAACAACACTCACAATAAAAAGGCTCACCATCGTCAACATTAACCACAAAGTTTTATTCATTACATCGTACCTTATAATACACTAATTAAAATCCAAAAGACCGCCGAAACTGAGCGTAACAGCGTCAAATGCGACAACCATAGATGGTGTGATTTTGATTGAACAAACCTGCGTAAGTCGTCGTGTAGTTATTTAAACAAACACAAAGGGACCATACGGTCCTTTACACAAAGTTTTGATAGAATTTATATGGGGAAAATGTAACTATACGTTTACATACTACTAACCAACAATAGGAAGAGTAAAATAGAACCTTGGGAACTGATTGATCAAATGATTTCCGAGTCTAAATTTACCATGGATGAATTGGCCGAAAAGTTGGGTATAAGTAGCAAGACTTTAGGCAGGTATAAGAACGGTAAGCGCCGGATGCCAATAGACCTATACTGGAAACTTGTGTTAATGACGAGATTCACCGAAATAATCTCTATTTTGGACTCTGATCTGAATCGCTATTGGCACGTAAAGAAAAAGAAGACGAAAAAAGATAATACCGACGATAAAGACGATAAAGAGGATACAGAAAAAGACAATGATGATTAATCAAGCCAGTGTGAGCGGGGCCAATATCGACCCCACCACACAGCAAAGCGACAATGTGAACACCAAACAAACCACAGCGACCAATACAGCCTCAACAGATAGCAGTTTGAAGGCTGATATTAAACCCGGCGTGATCGTTGAACTTGGTAGCGTAAAGGACACACCAATAACTTACGGTAAACCAACTGTACAGACATTAGGCAATGGTTTAGGACAACCCCCACCAAATATACAGTCATTAGGTAATGGTTTAGGACAGCCCCCACCAAAGGTACAGTCGTTAGGCAATGGCTTAGGACAACCGCCACCATCCAATCCTTAACTGACAGCGGAATAATAATAACATGATAAAAATAATTGATTTTGTGGTGTTCGCAATTCTCGGATATATCGCCTATCACTATTATCAAGCCTTTGCCATATCACAGAATATATTTCACGCGCTGGTGTTTGATGTGGTGTCTATAGCGGCGGCGTTTTATGCAATGTTCAGAAACCGTCATGATATCAATATCGTAAGTTTAATTACTGCTGTTCTACTTTTCAAACCAATAAATATGGCAATCATGTTTTCGGCAGCATGTAGTCATGGGTTGGCGTATTATTCCTTAATGGCCATGTTGAATGCTTACACAATGGTCGTGATCTGGATGCGTCCTGTCATATTTAGCAACTTCGGACCATTAAAGAAGCATAAAGACGGGTGGAAGATAATCAAAGCCGATGACGCAATGACACTAATTTTAACCTTGATGATTGTCTTTGATTTACTTCTATTGGTTGAGCAAATGCTTAGATTCATATGGCCGGAGGTTACCGTATTTTATGATCTATATAAGATCCTGCAATCACTGTTTATGGTCGCTACCATAACGGTTTTTTACTTCATGGCAACGTCGGACACAGCCAAACAAAAAAGTAAATACCGCGAAAAATAACCAACAAAAATGGCTGAACAGTTAGTGATTGTTTCAGCCTTTGCATTGTGTAATGAACTCAATGAACTCAATGAACAAACTGTGCGTCTTTGTTATTTAAACCATCCTCTTTAATTCGATCTGCCTTTGGATTATTAACCATAAACAAGTGTTGCAATTATCGTTTTCTCTGCCATAGTTGCCGGATTATCAGAAAAAGAAATAAACCGACAGCACCAACAGTAAACACCGGAGATAACAAAGGATGACAAAACTTATAGACTTGATTGCGTTTGGTTTGATAAGTATTAGTGCTTATTACTTTTACCAAGCCTATGCGCTGTCAAGCGACATATCACACGCTTTAGGCTTTGACGCTATTATGATTGTTGCAGCCCTTTATGTAATGTACAGAAACCGCCATGACATCAACATTGTAAGCTTAATCATGGTTGTATTATTGTTTAAGCCGATAAATATGGCGATCATGTTCTCATCGTCTTGTAGTCATGGTTTAGCGTATTATTCACTAATGATATTGCTCAATGCTTATACGATGGCTGTGATCTGGATGCGTCCTGTTATATTTTCTAACTTTGGCCCGATGAAGAAACTCAAAACCGGGTGGAGGATAACAAAAGCTGATGACACTATGACAATAGTGTTAACGTTAATGATCTTGTTTGATTTGATATTGTTGGGCGAACAGCTGCTAAGATTTGTATGGAAAGACATTACAGTGTTTTATGACTTATACCCGTTTTTGCAAGCAACCTTTGCTATAGCCATGATAGCAGTGTTTTATTTTATGGCAGCGTCTAGCAAAGCCAATGAAAGCAGTAAATATAGGGAATAGTACAGAATACAAGATGATTTGCAATAACATATAAAAGGGCCAATAAGACGGCCCTTTTTAGTGTCTATAATGGTATAGAGCCTATACACCTTTCATAGTTCCCACAAAAATTGTATTCATTTGATTATAACTAAACGAATACACCGCCAGTGTCGAAATTAATTCTCATATCGTGTTCATTAGGTGTTGTATTCACTAAAGAATACGATTACTATGAACACATAAATCAAATGAACACACTCACAGAGAATACTTATGACTAATCGCACCGTGGCATATTGCAGGGTATCAACAAAGGATCAAAGCCTTGATTCTCAAAAGTCAGTAATTGAAGAAAGATATCCCGAGGCTTCAATATTATCTGAACACGGCGTATCAGGCACCGTACCAGCTGGTGAGCGGCCAGAGTTCAGTAAACTACTTGATACCACTATGGGCTTACGGTCTGGTGACACGTTGATCGTGTGGTGGTTCGACCGTATAGGCCGGGATTACTTTGATGCAAAAGAAGTTATACAGGTTCTGTTGAAACGTGGTGTTATTGTGAAGACAATCAATCAAAGCCTTACTTTCAATTATGAAGACGGAAACACATTACAGAATATGCAGACTGATATGATGTTGACCATGTTAGCAGGTATGGCCGACAACGAACGACAAGCCCGCCTGGCGTCCGCTCAAGCTGGCCGGGACGCTCTATCAAGTGATGAATGGAAAGATAAGTTTAAAGGTAAGAAAGCCAACACAGAGCAACACGCGCTGATCCTGACTGAGTTAAATAACGGCTTGTCTATCAGGAAGACTGCCGAAAAGTTAGGGGTAGGGATCAGCACCGTACAGCGGGTAAAGAAGGCAGCAGCACAACCAACCCTATAATTGTTTCAAGCATGACGGGGTGAGGGTTATATTCAATTCTTCATCCCGATCCAGACTGGCGACAAACTGCCAGAGTCCCACCAGTAACCAGCACCCGACAGTAGATAGCCTGCAACCTCCGTAACAGCCTTCAACCTAAGCCCTGATAGAATCCCAAACTTATATTACAGGAGCTTTACAAGGGCATCACCATATTTCAAAGAGAACCAATTTAAGGAATTTTGTTATCTTCACCACTCTAAGTAGTGCTGGCACAATTGGGATCAATTTATTTTTTTTTATTTAGTTCAGTGTTACAGATCAATAACGTAATCGTGACCATGCCCATAGTTCTCAAAATGCCATTCTGGAATGTGCATTCTACGCCCGCCATCAGGTTCAACACTCACGAACATAGGGCTTGTTTCGTTTATGATAGTGGATACACTTCCGATTATTGAACATTGAGGTTTCTTGATTTTTAATAGATCAGTGCTTGATAGCGACAAAATACACACTCCATTGTTGTGCAATGTGATCCTCAACTCCCTTTTTTTAAAAAATAGATTGGTTTTGTCACCCGGTATTTCGGTATTCACGATATCAGCAATGTTAAACTGTGTCCTTGTTAACAGCTCCAGATCGTTCGCTTTCTTTGATGCTTCCAGATCCCTAAGGTCTGCCTTTGCTTGCCTAAGGTTTTCTAATGCCTTATCCCGATCAAGATATAGCTCTTCTGTATAAACCTCTAAGCACCGTTCTACTTGCTCAGTTTTCTTTCTGATCAGGCCTGTGTAATTGACTTCCTGTTGAGCATCTTGATCATAAGCCCCCATCTGATGAATGAGAGCATTTTTTGTAGTCAGGTACATAAACGACCGAACGTGTATATCCAATACCTTTACATTAAAACTATCTGATGCCCTACAAATACCTCTTTTATGATTGCTGCAACGATATCGAAAGTAACCCCGGCCCATGTTTTCGTGGTTGCACTTCTCGCCACAGCAGCAATAAACCATATCTCTAAAGGCGTTGAACACAGGTCTGGGTTTATCTGTATCAACATTGGTTGAGGCCGCACGACGTTTATTAATGTCTAACGCTTTTTGGTAAGTGGAAACGTCAATGACGGCGGGGTAATAATTCTCTATGGCTTCATCTTTAGCTATCACCTCACCTAACACTTTTCGTTCCTGAATAAGTCTCTTAACTGCTGATGAGTGCCAACCCTTGACCTTTATATTCCGGCCTGCCTTAGCGATACCACCCGGATGATTCTTATTGAGGAAACGGGTTATTGAGTCGTAGCCTTGACCTTGAATGTACATCTCAAAGATGAGTTTAACTAGTGTCACCTTGTCATCAATCACAAACCAATCATTGCCCTCATCGCTCCACTCAAGCCACCAAGGGCAGGCCTTACTAAGCTTTTTGGCCTCTCCTTCAAGTACTGCATTGCGCTTTGCTTCCCTCGCTTTAGCTACCCTGGTGGACAACTGTTTGCTGTAGTTATGGGCGCTCTGAATTTTCCCCACCAACACGTATATTGCACTATTGGCAATGCTTTCTTTATTGTACTTTTGCCGATCTTCCAGAGTGACAATCGTTATACCCTGCTTAACTATCTTCATTAAGATCGGTAGCATATCCTCTGTAGGCAATCGTCCAGCTCGGTCGATGCTCTCCAGTAAGATGTAATCACCCGCCTTGATATAACCTGTATCAATAGCAGCAATCAATTTACCCATCTCCTTATCTAAATGTTTCCCTGAATAACCGGAGATCCCCAAATCTTTATACTTTTCCTCTGCCACACGAATATCTTTATTCTCCTTATCATAGGACCAATCACGGATAAGCTGTTCCTGCCTTCGAAGGCTGTCGCCTTGACTCTGTTTCTCTGAGCTAAAGCGTATATAGGGGTAGGCTGTAGGTTTTGAGCTTTCCATCTGTGCATCCAGTAAGTTAAGTAACTGGGGTCATGATAGCACTACGGGAATAACCCATCAATCTATCTCGATGCGTGTCAAACGGCGCAATCGGCAGATGACCCTAAAGCATCGGTGGCGGCGAGTTTGCTGGAGCAAGGGGTGACGGCAGTTGTAGCAATGAGTCATTCAGTGCTGGTGGCGACTGCCCAGCGGTTTATTGAACCGTTTTATCGCAGTCTGGCAGACGGTCAGCGGATAGGCGATGCGATGCTGGCAGGGCAAGCGGCTTTATATGATGATAGCCATCGCTTTAAGGTCAAAGGCGCAGGGGACTTGGCCTTGCAAGACTGGTTTGTGCCAGTGCTGTATCAAGAAGTGGATGATTTGCAGCTGTTCAGCGTCAAACCCGGCGAGGCGGCTGCTCGGGTGATTAAACTTCAACGACAGTTACAATTGGGTTATTTGCCAGACTCGCCAAAACATACGTTTGTTGGCCGCAGCCGGACGTTATTACAATTAGAGCGACTGTTACAACAAGAAAACTATGCGGTGATTAAAGGCAGCGGTGGTATGGGTAAAACCACCACCGCAGTGGAATTGGCCCGCTGGCTGGTGCGATGCGAGCAATTTCAGCGCGTGGCTTTTGTCAGCGTCGAATCTGCGCAAAACTGGCAAGCGGTACTTGATAGCATTGGTCATCAGTTATTACCTAAATATATAGTCGCTGAATATGGCGATGATATTAAAAAGGCACTACAACCCATCGCCCGGGCATTGCGGGACTTTCGAACCCTTATTCTCATCGATAATATGGAAAGTGTATTACCGGATTCACAAGGTAATATCCCCGTAGGTGTCGCTGATGTCGGTGAATTACTGGATTTATGCGAAAAACTACTGGCCGAATCAGACACCGCCCGACTGATTTTCACCAGCCGCGAAACTCTACCAACGCCGTTTAACGGTGGGAAAAACACCCTCACGCTAGGCCGTTTACACCCTAACGAAGCCATTAAACTGGTTGAGCAGGTGATGACAGAAAATGGCTGGCAACCGCCAGTTAATGACGACGCCACAACACCCGAAGAAATCACCGAACTGGTCGAAACCGTCAACTGCCATCCCCGCGCACTGGTATTACTGGCTAGAGAAGCCAAAAACGGGGTGCGAATTACCACCAACAACCTCGCCAAATTAATGGCACAGCTAGAAGCAAAAAATAAAGGCAACCGCGAAAACTCGCTTTATGCCAGCGTCGAACTGTCTTTACGGCGTTTACCTGATGAAATGCGAAAGCAAGTCAATCGACTAGCGGTTGTTCATGGTGGTGGGCATTTAGGAATTATGGCGATAGTCATGGGCATTGAAGCTGACAAGATTAGCCCTGTGGCACAAATGCTGGAGGATGTGGGTATGGCAGAGCTAATGTCATACGGCTATTTGCGCCTTGACCCGGCATTACCTGCTTATCTTAAGCTGGGGCAAAGTCCAGAGGTTTTGGCTGAGCTAGCAGCGATTTGGTTTGATGCCATGGTGCAATTGGTGAGGGAGCTTTTACAGCAGGTGTTTGAAGACAGCAAAATGGCGTTTAACTTAACCTTGCTTGAATTGCCTAATCTGCTGGTTTTGCTTGACCAGCTACAACTTAAACTTGAGGCTGATGTTTCGGTGGCTGAGGTTGCCAGTGATATAGCGGGTTCAATTGAACAATTGCTGGCTAATTTAGGTCGACCTCAAGCGCTGGCCCGGGCGGTTGCTGTGCGGGAGCAGGCGGCTGCGTTGATCCCTGAGTGGGGGCAGGCCGGTTTCAATAATGAGGGGCAGTTGATTGAACGGCTATTGCAACAAGGGGAGTTGCAACCCGCCTTTGAGCAGGCTCAGACACTGCTGGAAAAGGCACAACAAGCAAGCTATTCAGGGGCTGATGGTGATTTGGCTATGGCGCATTGGTTACTTGGCAGGGTATTAAAGCAAGCTGGACAGGCAGCACCGGCCCTTGAGTTATTTACTAAAGCCCAAGGTTTATTTGAGGCGCTGGGTCCGCAAGGTGAACGCATGGTTTCGGTGACCCTGACAGAACAGGCTGATTGTCTGGCGGATTTGGGCCAGCTTGATGCGGCGGTTGAGAAATACCGGCAAGACATTAAATGGGCTGAAAAACGCGAGTTATTTCGAGATGTTGCTGCTATTAAAGGGCAGTTGGCGGATGTATTGCGCAAGCAGGGCAAGTACCCCGAGGCTATTGCGAATTTAGAAGAAGTTCGAGTCATTTTTGAACAACAAAATGAACAAGGTTATGTTGCTACTGCTTGGCACCAGCTTGGCTATGTACATGAAGATGCTGGACATTATGAAGCGGCAGAAGCGGCCTACCGACAGTCGTTGGAGCTTTTTACTCAAAATAACAATAGGTCAGGACAGGCAACGAGTTTGCACCAGCTGGGCAATCTTTATGGCAGTCAATTGGAACGACCCGAAGAAGCGGTGACTTTTTATCGTCAGGCGGCGGATATTTTTGTTGAATTGGGCGATTTGCGCAGTGAAGGTCTTACACGAAACAATATTGCTGACAAATTGGTTAAACTCAAACGGTACGACGAAGCTCGGCTTGAAATCCAACGGGCGATTGTGTGCAAAAGTCAATTCGGTCATGCTGCCACTCCATGGACTTCTTTCAATATCCTGCAACAAATCGAAATCGCAGAAGGCAATCTCAAAGCTGCCAAAATAGCCTGGATACAAGCCCGGGATGCCTATCTTGGCTATCGCCAGCAAGGCGGTTATGCGCAATCTTCACCGGGAGAATTGGCTGATGAAATATTCAATCTGATTGAGCAGGGCGAAGCGGATAAAGCCATCGCAGGGTTAACCGAAATGACTCAAAATGAAGAAATGCCAGAATGGGTTAAAACCTTTGCCAGCGCAATCAAGGCGATTATCGCCAACCCAGCGGACAGCGTTGTGACGGATGATATGTCGATGGATTATGATGAAGCGGCAGAGATATTGTTTTTTATTGAACGGGTGCAAAGCCAATGATATTAACCGCTATTTGGCAAAAACTTCTGCTAGCTTTAATACCCCGACGAGTAAGGCGATTAAACCCAAGCTCCAACGGGTGTTTTTATTCATCGCCTCTGAGACATCTAATTTAATCGATGTTTGCAGTGTCAATAATTTTTCATCAAAAGCCGAAAATCTCACCTCCATACTTTTTTCAAGCCCGGTGATTTTTGTATCCATGTTTTTTTCAAGGCCAGTTATTCTTGAATCCAGTAAAGTAAAGCGGTTATCTACTTTATCTTCTAGATTTTCAAACCTATTTTCTAAGTGTATAAACTTACCCTCTAAACCAGCAAACCTGCCCTCAAGACCTGCAAACTCATTCCTTAAACTAATGACATTATCAGTCACGTCATTGAGTTTTTCGTCAAGGTGATTGATATGGTTATATTGAGATTTCAATAGCAAGGTATTGATATCTTTGCTTTCTAAGGGCTCACCATTGGTAAACCGGGTTTCAATATCATCGAGTTGAGGTTTAGTCATCTGCATTAACATATCGTCGACTGTTGTTTTGTTCATTGTTTAATCCTTTTGCCTATTGACGAGTTTTTGACAACCAATAACAGAACTATAGCAAGGTCAATCTATCAAGTAAAGGTTACAATTAAAATAAATTAATGGTGAAGAATATACTGAATCGGACACAAGGTCGAATGTCGACTATGCTTATTTAAATACCAAGATTGCTAACAATAATGTCGAGAACAATATGCCCGCATCCATTTTTATTTCCCACGCCACCACAGATGATCAAAGCGTACAAAAATTACGCGAAGTGCTTGAATTGCATGGTCAATTGCCTTATGTCGACTCGCGGGCGTTGAGCGCTGGTGATAGCTTGTCTCAGGAGATTGAAAGCGCGATTGCTGAGGCTAGTTATTTTGTGGTGATGGTAAGTTTAAAAGCCCTTGCGTCTGATTGGGTGAAACGTGAAGTTAAATTCGCTTTACAACTTACTCGACAACAAGCTGAGCTAAAAGTGATTGCGGTGGTGTTGCCGGGCACTGATAAAGCGCTGGTGGATTTATTGTTGCCGAATGAGCCAGTGATTGTTGACGTTGATGAGGGAGCTAATGATTTTATCGACGCCATTCCTGCTATTTTTTCTGCCATCGACGAGCAATTGCCAGAAGATTGGAAGGGCAGTGAGAAGGTAACCGTTGAACCGATTGAAGAGTTGGTTGTTAAACTGACTGACCCGTATATTGTCGATAAAGACGGTGTACAAAGGGTGGCGGCGACGGCCAAATTAAGTTATCACCCTGCGGATAATTCAACGCCAATTACCAGCCTTCGCTATGATTTTGTCGCACCATTTGGGGTGGTGGAATTGGCAGAAATTCGCTGGTATCTCGAAAGTTATTTTCGTTGGCCGACTGGGGTGTTCAAAACCCGGGCTGAGCAGCTGG
>CBDIDQ010000073.1:0-31704 GCA_965277695.1 Alteromonadaceae bacterium | reverse complement strand
GACAAGCAGCAGCAAGGGGATTGGCGTGGTGCGGCAATGTTGGCTGAGCGGGCGGTTTTAGCTGAGCGTGTTGATGGTGAGCTTAACTATAAAGTGGAATGTATTTCGCTGGAGGATGAGGGCTATGTTAGTACTTTGGTCATTGACTTGTGTGATCGCTTTGCTTCATATTATCCTAATGGTTTGTTGGCCCAGATCAAACAGGCGCATCCACCACAACCTTATGTTTTTGTTACTTTTAAGCATCAACAAAACGGCTGGCGAGTGACTGATCAAGGTAACGCCACCGCCGTCGCTAATCAACTGGTGGTGAGCAATGGCGGTGGTTCTGCGATGGAAGCGGTAAAACTACTGGTCACCGACGGCAGCGGTAATCGCATCGAACAAGATAAGGCACGCATAAATGCCACCGAGCACTGGACTCAACAATTAAACCGACCGGAATTAACGCGAAATTTAACGATTAACTTGGTCGAAAAAGATGGTTTTGGTGTGCAATAGTAAACGATTTCTGATGGGGGTTTAATGGCTAATTTTGGTAACACATGCTTGATAGCGTTGGTAATGGCAACTGTTAGCACCAATGTCGCAGCTGTCGACGAGGGGCTGTTTCGGTCGATTGATGTGAAACAACTATCGTTTAACATTGATCGCACCAAACAGGGCCTCGACAGCGCTAAATATGTGATTGATTTAAGTCAGTGGCCGGCTAGTGTCACCAGCTGGTGCGAAGGTGAAAAACTGACTGAAATGCCTTTTTGCGGTGGTAAAAAAGACGATGATCCACTGGCCCGTATGGATAAAATGGTGACATTTATACCCACTCAGCTGGGGGTTAATAAAATCGTTGAACATCAAAGTAATAAACCGATCCGTTATCATGATGTGTCTTATTTACCCACAGGCAAGCGAGTCAAAGCGAAATTAAAAAGCAAAGCCGCCAATGGTGCGGTGTTAGCCAATACCAATGTATTATCAGAGTTTCCGGTGGCTATGGTGACGGTTGAATCTTTGTTACTTAGTCGAATGTTGCCAACACAAGTTTTACCAACGGGCGAATTACACTGGATTGAGCCCAAACGCAGCAAAAGAATGAAACTGGTGGCGCGAGATCAACACACCCTTGGCGTCAATCATTATAACCCCCATAGCAAGGTGCAAACGCCGATGTTTACTATCCAATTTGATCTGCTTGGTTTACCACTCAAAGTGCAAGCACAATCAGGTAATTGGCTGATGGTGCGCTCACAATGATGATCCCTATTCAGAATCCCCGTAACAGAAAATCAAAATCAGCGCTTTTGGCTTGGTGCTGTTTGTGTTGGTTAGGACTGTTTAGTCTGCCTGTTCAGGCCAAAAAATGTTATGACCACAATACCAAGTTGATTGGTCGTATCACCATTGATCAAAAGCCGTTTCAGCAACATCCATCGGTAAGAAAAGTGCCTTTTATCGTCTGGGATGCGCTGCGCTCGGGTTTTTCCCGCTTGGTGTATGATGCCAGTTTATGCATGGTGCAGCAGAATGTGGTGTTTTCTAATCCGGCTATCGGCAGTAATTTGCCATTAAAACCAGTGAAAAACCTTAATCTCAAAACCCCCTTGTTAGTGGCTGATTTTTATAACCAATATGATAATCAGGCCGAAGAATTTCTTACCGATTTGTTGCAACAACAGGGCAATAATATGTCGATTGTGGTGTATTGGGATACACCCTCTAGTGATGAAATCAAAGCGGCGATCAGCAATAAAAAAATCGAATTATTTTATACCATTTTCGATGCACAAAATTATACTGAAGTTCCTTTTATGGTAGAAATTGACTTGCCGATTGTCAGCAAAAAGAAAACCATCGAGAAACTGGCCACGCAATTTTATGAGCAGATTAAAAAAATTCGGGAGAACATCAGTGCTGTACCGTCTGAATAAGTATTTTATGCTGTCTTTATTGGGGACGTTTACCGTGTTGGCTGCCGACGTTCCTGTTGATGCGGCTGGTAACTCGTTAAAAGGCAGCCCTTTGGTGTCTTTATATAAACAAAAAACAAAACCTGAAAAAGGTCCTATACGGATCCGTTTTATCATTGATGACAGCTTGGCCACCAAAGTTGAGTGGGATGAAAGCTTTTATAAACGCCATCTGATCTTAAGAGAAGTGAAAAAAGGTTTTACTGGTTACATGTATCAATTTGAAAATGACTTGCTCTCGGCCACTGCTGAATGTGATGAGCGTAATGCTCAGGCTCACGTCAGCGTGGTATTAAAAGTCAGTGATATTTCAACCGGTTACAGCAATGAAGACTTCATGAATTTTTATCAATTAAAGCTCGACTCGTCGATTAACTATACCGTCGCCGAATTTCCATCGAGCAAAACTGAGCTTGGTTATATTCAATTTAACGAACCGCGTAAAGGGCGGTTAAAACTCTCTCATGGGGCGATCAGAAAACTGCGTAAATATGGTGACCAAATTGCCGACGCTTTTGTGCAGGCAAAATTACAGGAGCTAATAGCGCATTTGCATAAAGGCATTAAGGGCAGCAAAGAGCAGGTTAGTCAAAAAATGGCGGTTTGCCAGCAGGCGATGGACGATAATCTTGACGATATGAAAAGCGATCCGTAAATGCTCAAGCTACCGCCAACTGCTGATTTAACCCCGGGGTTTGCTTGGATCTTAAGGCCCTATAAAAACAGCTTTGGCGTGGTGTCGATACTATTAATTTTCGTCTCTATTTTATCGGTTTGGTTGGTTAGCATGATGTCTTACCAATATAAACAACGTTATTTCAACGAACTCAGTGGCATTTACCCGCCTATTTTTGCCCGGGCCAATGCTGATATTGACTGGGACGAGATACAACAACAGGTCAGTGGTATTAAAGCGGTGAGAAAAGAGCATTTTGCTTATCTTATTGATGTCTGTGTTGATGACGGCAAAGGGGTGGGATTCAGACCGGTCAGAAGCGGGATCAGAACTTTGGCCCCAGATACCCTTAACGAACAAGCGCTGAAATATGGTGCCACCGACCAGCCCGGCATATGGATGAGTAGCGCCTTGTATGAAGTGATTTTTGGTGAACCTTATGTTGCAGGAGCCAATACAGCGCAACAGTTAGGCTTAATTGGCAAACTCAAGCGGCGTAAAGGGCATAAATTTAACCGTGAAACCTGCCAAACCAACGGGCCGACCGTGCAAATGCCAATCATCAAGGTGATCCCGCTGGCGCATGAAGCCAGATGGTTGATCATCAAAGTCAGCGATACCCGCTCGCTTAATTTATCGAGACAATTGACTCGGATCAGCAGCGTTTATACCGATACTTTGGGCTGGGATGAGTGGCAAATTTTTCAACAAATCGCCTTGCTCGGTCCGGTAAATTACTGGATTGATGAATTGCCTGCCGACTTGCAAATTAACCTTGAAAGACTTGAAACCCGGTTTTTTATCTTCTTGCTGCTGACCTTTGTGATGGTATTGTCATTTTTGTTCAACCTGTATTTGATGACACAAAAAACCTTCCAGCAAAGCTTCTATCTGTTAAGGCATTACGGCGTGTCTAAACGGCAATTTTTCACTCATGTCGCTGTGGCTTTATGGCTGTTTTGGCTGATTCAATCAGGGTTGAGTTTTATTGCGACTGTTTACTTACTGTCGATTTTACAGCCTGAGTTATTTTCGCTTTTCAGCCCGCTGGATTATCTGCAAAGCTTGTCAAAAACGTCATTGGCAGTGGTGATGTTTTGTTCGTTGCTATTGCCGCTGACTTATCTGCTACCTTACTTTTTTCGTCGTCATTACAATGAACGGTGGAAGGGTATACAGCCATGAGCCGGACAGCCATGAGCAAATACAGCGCCTTGAGCCAGTTGAAAAATGCTGGTGGCTATTCCTCTGTCACCCTGTTACTCGGTGCGCATTGGGGACTGTGGCTGGCTTTGTTGGCGATGATCACTTCAATGATTCTATTGTTTAGCTACTTATTATTGATGGAAGTTGAGATCACCTCGGATGAATTATCTGGTTATGGATTGGTGGCTAGTGCTCGGGTACTTTTGTCTGAGCCTGAAAAAACGATTTCTTTTGATACTGGGCATAAAATGGCCCAACAGGTGAATGAGCAATATCAGGCTTTGGTGGTGCCGATGCAGACCACAGAGCCGTTAAAATGTCGATTTTTCAATCATACCAGTTACATGATGGAAGAAGAGGTGATGGTTGATGGTTATCTTGAATCAGTCGACAAAAAACATTATGCCTGGGTGGCTAATGGTGAGTTTACGACGGTGTTGCATCGACTGGATATGACCGCTTCGCGGCCGCAATTTAACTTATTGCAACAAAAATTGAATGGTGAGGTCGAGGCCCTTGGCCGATTTGAAGTGCTTGAATTTGCTGAAAGTGCGGTCAAACTGGCGTTGCCTCAGGCAATGTTGGGCACTTTGGACGAACTGAGTTTTTATTATTTCACTATTTATACCAATACAGGCCCAGTTAAAACGAGTCAATTGGGACCCTTGATGTATGATCGAACTTCTGGTTATTTCATGTTACTCAGCGAAGAGGATATGCCAACGGTGGATGTCAAGTTACTGGCAACACAACAGCAATTAGCTGATTTTATTGACAGTATTTACCAACAGCATATTCCTTTTTTACCGGGACCCGCAGTTGAACAATTGCAACTGGATACCTATGAATATTCGACACAAGAGAAACGTTATAATAATCAACTGATGTTAACCTCACTCATATTTGATCAACAAGGCGCGGCGACAGCTGAACATCCTTCTCGGGCATTTTTCACCGGGGTGTTATTTCGCAAGCTTTTTCCTAATCCATTTGATTACAAAACCCTTAAAATCAGCTGTGCCCGTGGGGCACAGCTGCCGCTGGAACAAATCGTATCGGTTTATGGCCATTATCAGTTAAAAGCTGAGGTGGCACAAAATCCCAATCAAATTTTTGTCACTTACCCGCCAGCAACGCCAAGCGGGGCTGAGCAAGCGCCGATTAACGGCTTTTTGATTAAGGATTTGGGCCAGATACGCCGAGCGGTGATGGGATTGACTAAGGTACTGCAACAATATGACAGTGATATCAAACCACAAATCATTTATGCGAACCAAAGTTTGCGTTCTTATTCATTGTTTATATTGATTATTTTTGCCACTGCCATGGCGATGGGGGCAATTTTGTTGGTGCTGACGTTACCGTTTCGGCGCATTATGGTACCGCAGTTGTTCTTAATTAAAATCTATGGCGGCCATTATATCAGCGCCTTAGTGGTATCTTGTTTACTGGTGTTTTTGTTATCAGTGGGTGCGGCGTGGGTGTTTGGTGGTTTGATCATGCAATACATTAACTTATTTATTTTGGCTCCATACGAAGTCCCCTTGATGCGCTTTGAGCCGCGTTTTTTTGTTTCAGGCAGCCTCATTGTCTTGGTCATTTGGCTGGCTGTGTGGGGTTGGTCAGGGGTAGGTATAAAAAAGGTCGTGCAGCAATATGGCATTACATCGGGGGGTTAACGTTGACTCAGATCACAGCGAATAACATCAACTATAGCGTTGATAAACAACAGATTTTAACCCAACACCAGGGGTTTGCCATTAACCGAGATGATTTCGTTTGCATCAGTGGTCCCTCTGGTGGTGGTAAAACCACCTTTTTAAACTTGCTGGCCGGATTGTGTCATCCACAGCGTGGTGAGGTGATGTGGGGTGATATCAACATCAACAAACCCGGGCGAAAGCTCAATATAGACAAACTGCGAACGGATTGGATCAGCATGATTTTTCAGGAGCCGAGGTTGGCAAAACACCTCAGTGGTTGGGAAAACATCACCTTACCGTTAAAAATATCTGGTCGATTTGCTCATCTAGATCAGTCATTACTCGAACAATTACTGGGTACGTTTTTTATGAGTGATGGCAGTTCGTTTGATGACTTAGACGAGAAATTACGTCGGCCAATCAGCACCTATTCGAGTGGTCAGATGCAGCGAATAGCGATTATTCGTTCACTTTTGACCTTGCCCAAATACATTTTTGCCGATGAAATTTTAAATTCTGTCGAGCCGGGTTTACAAGAAAAGACCTGGCTGGCGATCAAACAGATTTGCGAGCAACGCAACATCGGTTTTGTACTGGTGACGCATAATCAAAGTTTGCTGCAAGACCCGGATTTTACCCAACGTATTATTATTGAAAATGGAGTGATTGGTTAATGAAAACTTTTATCACCGCTGTAACCGTTTTATTGCTGATCTGTTGTTTGCCGATCCAAGCTGATCAGCTAGAACAAGACCTCAGCCAAAACCTCAGCCAAGCACACAACTGGCAAAAAATCATTATTGTGATCCCCGAAGTATTAGTCGATGAAACGGTATCAGCCAGTGAAAAACGCTTGCTCACTCAGACCAGTAACGACACTTTTCGTCGGGCAATGACAGGTTTTACTGCGGAACTAAACCGCTATTTTACGCTGATCCCCGAGTTTAAATTTTATCATGAGGACGATTTTTACCATCGCTATGACAGTGAGGGAGCCGTTTTTTTACAACAAATTGCGCCATCAAACCATAATGATATGGTTATTTTTGGTCATATCGAATTAGACAGCAGCAGCCGTCAGTTAACCGTGCAAATTGACGGTTACGATGGTAAAAACAGCACCGACTGGCTGGTGCTTTCAGCCCCGTTCAAGCAAAGTGCACTGTCGTATCTTGAAGAAATCTATATTCAATTGGTGTTTGATTTACTCAACGAACAACAAGCCAACGGATTGAAGCCGATTAAAGCTAGAGGGCAGTTAAATGAATAGTTCAATGAAATTGGCTGTTAGTACGGCTGTTAGTACGGCTGTTAGTACGGCTGTTAGTACGGTATTGGTCATCACAGTAGGACTGACAGGCTGCCAAAGCACAGATTCGGGCACCAATGAAAACGAGAATCTGCGTTCACAATCAAAAATTGCGCAAAAACGGGATGAAATGCGCAAGAAATGGTCCTGTGAAGTGCGCCAAGAAAGCGACTATCAAGTGACCTATCAAGAACATGATTTTTATGCCACTTTAACGGTGCCGTCAATCCAGCCCAACACTGTAAAACGACTACGAACAGACTTTATTTTGCCAACTGGCATTGAAGATATTGTGTCAATCAAAACCGTGGGCGAAGCATCAAGTCGACTGATGAAAGGTTATATTCCCACCAAAGTGTGTGGTGACTTCTTTATCAGAAACCGCCAACTCGCAGATAACGCCTTATCAATTTTCACTGATATTACCGACCAAACCAGCAACAGTCCGCTAGTCTGGCAAATCATATATATCGACGCCTCTGGCGATATTTACACCACCCAAAAAGCCTTGGGCTTTAGCCAATAGCTTGTGACTAATGCCAACAGCTTTTAACCGCAGCAGCAATGTCAGCAAAACTAGCACTTGTATCAATCCCTTTGAAATTCAGCCCAGACGTTGAATTCAAACCAGCCGCTTGCTCCTCAGGACAAGAAATCCCCTCGTTAGCAGCATCGTGTAGTGTTTCAAAAATATCTTCATGAGCATCGTAATAGTTAACTCTATTCATTGGTATTTTCCTTGAGCTTGACCATTTTAATGGGGTTTAAATGTCAGTAACCAACAGTTTTGACTAATTATTTTAAGGTATAGAATATTTTTGCTGATATAACCATGGTTTTGAGGTTTTATTTTATGGTTGGGTATGTTTTATTATTCAGTTTGTGATCTGTTGCCGAAGAAACGGCTCTCCTAAGAAAATCCAAGGATGAAGTGATCCCCGAGCCTTGGTCTAGACTATAGTTGAATAATCAATAACCTAGACGAGTCAATAATAATGATAAACGCAATGCCTAAAATGCAGCCGCTATTGATTGAAACCAAAACCCTTAAAGGCTTCGAGCAATTTAAAGCTTGGATGTCAAAGACGACACTACAGGTTATGTCAAAAAAGCCTTTGATAAACAAGGGCAAGCGCATTGGTATCGGGTATTTTGTCGCATAGGCGAAGAAGTCAATGGCATGGAAGTTGTCGATAAAATCGGCTGGGGGTTGTTGCGTATTGCAGGCGGTCCAGCTTGGCAAGAGAATCGTCAAAAGAATGCAGCAGATATTGTGCCAAAAGGGTATGGTGAACGTTTATCGGGATAGATGTGAAAACTTATCGAACAGCCACAAGTAAGATAACCAGCTAAAAAAAACAACCCAATAATAGTCTATATATCCTACTTCCCAAATATAAAATCAAAAATATAGCGATTTAAACACTTATATTAACCATTGCAACATCAATAAAGCTATGTATAATTATGCGGAATCATAAAGTAGTCGGTGCATTCAAGGATATAAAAATAAATGAAAACGCTTAAACAGATCAAACCAAAACCCGAGCAACTAAAGCTTATAATACACACGCAACCGGGCATAAGAGTGATCAGAGGCGCAGCCGGCAGTGGCAAAACCACCACTTCTCTTCTCATGCTAAAAACAGCCATAGGTTACCTTCTTGACGTCAAAAGAGAGAATAGTGCAGCACCAATTATTAATGTGAAAGTATTTACATTTAACAAAACCCTGCGTGGGTATATAAATACGCTTGTTGCTGAGGAGTTAAGCAAGATACCTAATTCAAGTAATGAATTAAACGTTGAAATAACAACTTTGGGTCAATACCTTTATCATAAAATGCCTAGTAATAGTCAAATAATTGATGATAAACAACAATTGAGACTACTCGGATCTCTTGGCAATAATATCCCCTTACCGATGAATTTTTTAGTTGATGAAGTCAATTATTTACTGGGCAGGTTAAGTACAGATACACTCGAACAGTACATAAAACTTGAAAGAACGGGTAGGGGTTCAAAACCACGGGTAGATCAACAGCTACGAAGACGAATACTTGACGAAGTGGTTTATCCCTATATAAATAATAAAAAAGAAAACAGTACACGCGATTGGAATGATTTGGCAGAAATGGCCAGTATGCAGAAGCTTGATAGTATTGATATAGCGGTTATTGACGAAGCACAGGATTTTTCAGCCAATCAACTTAGGGCTATTATCAATCAGCTAGCCCCAGAATCAATAACAACCATAGTGCTTGATAGCGCACAGCAGATATACAAAAGAGGTTTCACTTGGAAAGACATTGGAATAACCCAAGCCGAATACTTTAAGTTGCAGCGTAATTATCGTAATACCTTTCAAATAGCAAACTTTGCTATAAAACTCCTGACCAATGCTAATATTTTACTCAATGATGACGCTACATTACCTATTCTGTCTGAAATTACTCGTCAGGGTGAAAAACCGATTGTAGTACAAGGGGTTTTTAATCATCAAATGAGCTATATTTTAAATTTTATTAGAGAAAATATTGACCTTGAAAGTCAATCTATAGGTTTTCTTCACCCTAAAGGTTATGGCTGGTTTGATTATGTCGTCCGGCAACTTCAGATTGCCAACATCCCTTTTGTAGATATAGCAAGACAAGATGTCTGGCTACCCGGCAATATTAACGTTGCGTTATCAACGATACATTCAGCAAAAGGATTGGAATTTGATTTTGTCTTTATTGTTGGCTTAGAAACGCAACATTTTAATTTAGGTGAGGGAGACCATGAGGATAGCGATTATACTGCGGCACTTAAGCTTGTTGCCATGGCAATTACACGGGCTAAAGAAAATGTGATTTTAAGCTATAAAAAAGAAACAATGCCGACTTTTCTGTCATATTTAGATCCGGCAACCTACAAGAAGGTGGTTTATGAGTATTAATAGAGCCGCCATTGAAAAAGGCATCAATGAAATTATTCATTTTACGACAAACGCTGGATTACTTGGCATTTTGACAGAAGAAGCTATTTTATCGAATGCAGAACTTAAAGAATCGGATACGCTCGCTTTTATTTTTTGGCAAAACTCAGAACAAAGAAAAGAAAGAAATCAAAAATGGTTAAATTATGTCAACTTGTCCGTTAGCAAATTAAATCAAGAATTTTTTTCCTATTCAGAATATCGTCACAGCGGTGAGCAACTATTTTGGGTTATCTTATCATTTTCAACCCAACTGCTTGATGATGCGGGTATTTATTTTGCCACAACAAATAATATTTATCCGTCATGCATTAGAGGCGAGGGAATTGATGCTTTTAACGGAATGTTTGCGCCTTCTATAGAAGGAAAATTTCAAAAGACTTTCAATCGAACATCAACACATTTATCATCATGGACAACCTGCGAGCAAGCTGAAATACTGTACCCTAATAGCGTGCCTTTACGTTACTTGCAGAAAATTTATGTACGCGACGTAGGATCACGTCGTGCGGTAATGGCTCAGTTAATGGCTTTGGACAAAACGTTCGAAGTCTGTATTGCTCCAGAGAAATTCACAACAACCCAAGGATAAGCTCATGATAAATATTGAACAAAGCCAAATTGTTAACTCTGCGCTATGGGCAGCGTATGGCGATGCCCTTGGGTTTATCACTGAGCTGGCAGATAAAAAAATACTTAAAATCAGAACTGGGCTTGAACAAATTAATCAATTGGTTCCATGGAAACGAAAGGTTGGTGGTAAGTTTGGTGCCATCGTTGAATTACCTAGTGGTGCCTATTCTGACGATACGCAATTACGTCTGGCCACTTCGAGGGCTATCAAAAGCAATGGTCATTTTGCTATTCATTCATTTTCTAAAATTGAAATTCCAGTATGGCAAAACTATGCACTTGGGGCTGGTCGGGGCTGTAAAGCAGCAGCAAATGCGTTAACTAAAAATAACGTTACTTGGATGAACAACTTTTTTGACGTTAAAGGCTTCAATTATATCAACGGCGGCGGTAATGGCGCAGCAATGCGTATTCAGCCGCATGTTTGGAGTGCAAGCGATCTTAATGATAATGATAAGTATATTCTTGATGTGGTAAAAAATGCGGTAACCACTCACGGACACCCAAGAGCAATCGCAGGCGCTGTATTTCACGCGTTATCCCTTGCTTATACACTGCTCAATCATCGTCTGCCCGGCATCGCCGAGTTTAGAATATTCAATGACTGGATATTAGAAATTCCACGCATTGTGACTATGGATATCAATCTTGAAACGATTTGGCAAACCCAATACGAAAGTTCAGCCGCGATTACGCTGGATCATGCTTTTTCAGTCGTTCATAAAGAGGTGGAAAGCCTTATTTCACAAGTATCCGATTGGCTTCAATCCACAGACAAAAGCTACCAATCGTTGGCCAGCACCCTAGATCTTTTTGATGAAAAAACCAGAGGTTCAGGCACGTTGACAGCGGTAGCAGCATCGGCGGCGGCATTGTTAATTGACGATATGCCAGTAGATACGTTACTTCAAGGTGTGGTAAACACACTTGGAACCGATACTGACTCTATTGCAACCATGATGGGGGCTATGATTGGCGTAGTGATTGATCAAAAACCACCCGGCTCACTGCAAGACGAGGAATATATCATTGAGGAAGCGCAAAGGCTTCATACAATAAGTCAAGGTGGGATCGCGTCATCATTTGATTACCCTGATGCGATGACTTATAAAGCGCCATCTTCTCTGGTTGACTATATCACCAATAGGGATAACTATTTGTACATGTATCCTTTTGGTGCGACATCAGAATTACAACCGCCCTTTAAGATTAACTCAGGTACCAATAATGCCACTTTTTATCAATGGGTTAAGTCATCTTTTGGTCAATCATTTTTGATTAAGCGGCGAGATTACGATGCAATAAAATTAACTGCGGTATCAGCCGCAACACCTTACAACACCCCACCAAACGGCTCAACGCCTGCCGCACAGCCAGAGCAAGTCAACGTCAATACAAGGCCGCTGAATAATGTTATCAGTATTGATGAGCTAACCAGCATTGCGATTAAAAACAATTTTGACCAGCAACTCATCGGTAGTCATATCATTGCCTTATCTGAATCAAACTTGGGTATTAATGGTACCATAGCTTATAGTGCGATCATTTCCAAAGCTATTCAGGCAAGAAAAGTTAGGGCGCATTAACTTATCGGAGGCAAATCTACATCAATCAATCCAATAATAATTCAAATCAACCACCTCACCGCTGGTAGTTTTATAATCATTACGAATGGTGCCTTCGAGTTCAAAGCCTTTTTCAACGTCACGCCGATGCTGGCAAGGTTGCTGGTGTTGGCTCGGCAGAACAATTTTTTGAGTTGACAATGATTTTCGAGATGTTTTAATACGCATGGCAGAGCGTTGGAAATAATGCCTTTGCCAGCAAAATTGGCGTCAATAAAATAACCGATTTCAGCTTTTGCGATACTCCAATTGACATCAAAAGCAATGATGTTGAAGTCCTCGAATAAACTTTAAGGTACAGTGTTCAATGAGAGTGTTCCTAATGATACGGGGATCGTCGGTTTAAGGTAACTGTTATTAAACTTCAACAATTGATAGATCGCAAGTAACTGTTCATTTAAAACCATTCTTCATTTGCCAAAGCCGTTGGATTCGGTTTAAAGTAAGGGCTAGCGGGTTGTTCCTGATGGATTCTTAATCCGTATCAAACTTGTATAACCACATTATGGTGATAACAATAATTTAAAGGGTACATTATGCATTTTAATGAAGAGTTAGTGAATGAATTGAATATACTGGTGAAGTTCAATCTGGACAGTGTTCAGGAAGGCATCAAAATTCACCATACAGCAGATCAATCAACCATCGAAGCTGCGCAACGTCTGTTTGACAAAGGCTTTGTTACACAGGCTGACGGCGGCTATTTAACAGAGTTAGGTCGAGAGTTAGCCGAACAAGCACAAAATTCCATCACCTTGTTAACTTCAACGCGTTGTTTATAGTTTAAACTCAAGGGAGGGATTTGTTCCCTCCCTAATCCGCTTTTTTATTCTACTTCCTCAGCTTCACGCATCCGTTCCAGTCGCGCTTCTTTTTCAGCAAACGCGGCTTTAATTTCTTCTAATACAGAATCGACATCAGCCGTCTCAGTGCTTTGTGTAAACAGACCGGTCAACTCTGTTTCAGGGGTGAGTTCGCCACTTTCGTACAATGCCCACATCTCTTTGGCGTATTTGGTTTGCGCCAACACTGGCGAAAATTGGCTGTAATAGGTGGTCATATTATTAACATCACGCATAAACATGCTTTTGGCGTTATTGTTGGCCGCCGCATCAACCGCTTGAGGCAAATCAATGATCACTGGTCCATAATCATCCACCAACACATTGAACTCTGATAAATCGCCATGAACAACGCCAGCACACAACATTCGCATGATATAAATCATCATCACTTCATGGTCTTCTTCGGCTTGTTCGGCCGACATCGCAACGTCATTTAAACGAGAGGCCACATCACCTTCATCATCGGTGATCAACTCCATCAATAAAACCCCATCAAAACAACCAAAGGGTTGGGGCACTCGTACGCCGGCTTCGGCCAATAAATACAATGCATCGACCTCGGCGTTTTGCCACGCTTGCTCTTGTTGATCACGACCATATTTGGAGTTTTTTTCCATCGCCCGGGCACGACGACTATTGCGGCCTTTACGACCTTCACGATATTGCACCGCTTTTTTGAAACTACGCTGGTTGGCTTCTTTATACACTTTGGCACAACGGATTTCTTCGCCACAACGCACCATATAGACAGTGGCTTCTTTACCACTCATCAGCTGACCAATTACATCATCAACAATACCATCATTAATTAACGGTTGTATTCTTTTAGGTATTTTCATCGCACCATTATCCTTTTTTTACTCTCAACGCCAGCCAAGTTAAGCCTCCTTTTTATGGCGGTTAAGCCAAGCGTGTTTAACTGAACGACACCACAACCAATCAACCCCAAAATAACCTAATACCGAGAAAAAACTACCGCAAACCAAACAACCAAATAAGAACGTCGGTCCAATAGTCGTGAGACTCTCAGCCAACCATTGCCAGCTGATCTCAAAAGCAAACTCATGCCCGGTAGGACCAAGAATTAATTCGCCAACCTTGTAAGAGCCATAAAAAATCGGTGGCATGGTGAAAGGGTTAGTTATCCATACCAAAGCGATAGAAAGTGGCAGGTTGACGCGCAAAGCAATGGCAACACCAGCGGCTAACAACATTTGAAAAGGTACAGGCCAAAATGCGAACATTAAACCCACGGCAAAAGCACCACGGGCTGAACGGCGATTTAAATGCCATAAATTGGGATTATTTAACAAGGGACCAAATATTTTGAGGGATTTATTGTCTTTGATCGACTGATGATCCGGCATAAAACGTTTTATTAATTTCCTGGCCATAGTATAGTGGTTTCTCACTCAAAAGGATTTATAAAAAGAGACGCATCATGGAGCGGTGGCAAGTCACATTTATTTTCAGCTGTCTATTCTCACTATTTTTTGTCGAGATACCACCTTTTTCTTTGGTGATCCTCGGGTCCACGCTATTGTTGTACTTGTTATCGACCAAACAGTGGTTGAAAAGTGCTGTTATATTAGCAATTTGCGGGTTTTCTCTGCACGCCTTGTGGCTGACTCACTGGCATTTACCCAGCCATCAGATCAAAAAACCTCTCATTATAATTGGGGTCGTTTCTAACATTCCAAGCGTAACCCGCGATAATATCCGCTTTAATTTAAAAGTCTCTCAACTTGATCAACAAAAGTATCGCTGGTTTGAACGTCCGGTGTTCAAACTTAGTCAGCAAACCGACCGCCAAATCACTGCTCAAACCACTGCTCAAACTAAAAAGCCACAAAACCTACAACTTGGCGATACGGTTAAATTAACCGCCAAACTAAAACCCGCCCACGGTTTTGCTAATCAAGGCGGATTCAGTTATCAAAAATGGCTGCTATTACAAGGTATTCGAGCAACTGGTTATGTTGTTAACAGCCAACCGCTGACTATCGTCGAACCATCAAGCAGCTATCGTCAACGGGTGTTTGACAAGCTCAAAACGGCGACCGCAGGACAAACTTACCAAGGTTTGTTAATGGCCTTAACCATGGGTGAAAAGCAGTTTATTACTGCCGACCAATGGCAAACCATTAAAGCGACGGGCATAAGCCATCTGCTGGCTATTTCGGGTTTGCATATCGGCGTGGTTTTTCTGCTGACGTCGTTATTAGCCAAAGTGTTCATCAAAGGCGGGGTCTTTATCATCAACAAGGAACTCAATGCCCCTTTAATTGCGCTATTTTTTGGCCTGTTAGGGGCATTGATTTATGCTTGGCTAGCCGGATTTGCGATCCCAACGCGACGAGCATTGCTGATGTTAACGATATTAGTGCTAATGTTGCTGCGACGAAAAGTCATTAACAGTAAATCGGTGATTTTAATCACCCTGACGCTGCTACTGTTGTTTCAACCTTTGACCATATTAGCGCCCGGACTGTGGCTATCATTTATTGCGGTAATTGTGATCATCACCACCTTTTGGTGGCTACCAACGACAGGGCGACCAACAAACGTTTTACACCAGCTGTTCAGTTACTGTCGCTCGGTGATCAAAATGCAAATGGCGCTTTTTGTGTTTCTGGTGCCTGTGACCATTATCGTTTTTAACGGGTTTTCGTTATCAAGTGGTATCGTCAATTTGATTGCCGTACCCTGGGTGAGTTTTGTCACTGTGCCAGTGTCTTTGATCGCAGCGCTATTGGCGGTATTCGGTTTGCCATCTGAGGTGCTATTCTCAATCGCTGATGGTTCTTTGTCATTACTGTTTGATTTGATTGAGTTTTCATCGGCCAAATCAGGGTGGATCGCAGTCAAACACATCCCTTGGTATAGCTGGGGATTATTGATGATATCAATCTTAAGCTTGTTACTGCGCCTATCGATACGGTTCAGACTGCTATCCTTGTTGCCCGCAATACCTGCACTGTTATATATGTTGCCGCCAACAGCAGATAACTGGCGAATTGATATATTGGATGTCGGGCAGGGCTTATCTGTGGTGATAGAAAAAAATAATAAAGCATTGGTGTACGATCTTGGTCCGACTTATAAATCAGGGTTTAATACCGTCGACCATGTGGTATTACCATTTTTGACTTATCGCGGTCATCAAGCGGTTGATTATCTGGTCATCAGCCATGCCGATAGTGATCACGCTGGGGCCTATAAAAAGTTTTTTGCCAGTGTCACTGCCGAGCAAACGATAGCGCCATTACAGCTTATTCCAGATGCCACCGCCTGTGATGCTAAAAACTTCGATTGGCAAGGGTTAACAGTAGAGGTCATGTGGCCGATCAAAGCGGTCAGCCTGCCAACCAACAGTAATGACAGCTCTTGTGTGATCAGGGTGTCAAATGGTCGGTTTTCAATCTTAATGCCAGGGGATATTTCAACTAGAGTTGAGCGGCAGTTGATTAAACATTACGGCCAACGCTTACAATCAACGGTACTGGTGGCTCCGCATCATGGCAGTAATTCGTCATCATCGCCCGCGTTTATTGCCACAGTTAAGCCGCAATATGTGATTTATAGCAGCGGATTTTTGAATCGTTATCAATTTCCCCGTGCCAAGGTAGTGGCCAGATATGCTGATGCAGTGCAATTGAATACCGCTGATTCAGGACAGCTGAGTTTCACCTTGACAGAAAGTCAGCTGGATTGGCAACAGGCTAGAACAGACCTGATGCCGCAGTGGTTTTATAATCAGTAGGATTATGTCAAGGTTATTGTTTGCTTTGTAATTGTTGCTTCATCCACGCCACCATATTGTCAGCCAAGCTGGGGTCTTGTTTAAATAACGGATGACCGTGACCTTCGCCTTTATAGTTAATCAACCGGTTTTGCGGGTGGTTAGATTGGGCAAACAATTTTTGCGAACTATTAAAGGTATATGTGTCACCCTCAGCTGCAATAATAAAGGTCGGTGTAGCAGATAGTGCTTGATAACGAGATAATGTCTCTTCATCCATGCCAGAGGAGAAAAACATCAAGGCATCCACGGGTTTAGTGCCAGCTAATTGAATCGCCTGACCACCACCACAGCTAGCACCAATAACGCCAATGGCCGCATTGCTAGCCATTTTTTCCTGTAGATAATGCAACGCAACAATCACATCAGCTGGCCAGTATTTGCGATGTTGATTAAACAATGCACGACGTTTAGTACGATCTGGTTCTATGGCATTGATAGTTTCCAAGTTCACATGTTCAGTCACACTTTCACCATACATCCGAAAATCTAACGATAAAGCGTGGATCCCCTGTGCTGCCAGTTTGTTACCCAATTGCCTATACATTGAGCGCTCGGCATTACACTGATGCAACATCAACACCCCGGGTTTATTGCTTTGTCCGGCAAAATAATCGGCTTTGAGTTTAAACCCGTCTTTGGCCATTAGCGCTACCTTGCTGACTTGTACAGCGGCATGGACCCTAGTATTGATGCTAAATCCCAGTGAAGTGATCAGTAGCAAATGAATAAAAAGCTTCATTAATGGCTTCCTTAATTGTCTTTGTTGATGGCGTTTTTAAGTGGGGCGTTAGACTAGCATGATGAGTCGCATTTGTGTATTAGGCAGGGCAAATGGTGTTTTGATGGGATGACTGAGTTTTTGGCAAAAGATTAAATAGCTAAGCCCACCCTAAACACGTAAAATATCAGCGGTTTTTCTCCCTGATCTTATTTAATGAGCACTATGACAACGACTACAGACCAGACTGCAACTAACAAGAACCTGTTTAAACGACTGTTGGGTTATTCCACCGATTATAAAGCGGCGCTGGTTGTCGCGGCGTTGGGCATGTTGGGTTATGCTGCGATTGATGTGACGTTTATTTCTAAACTACAACCGTTTATTGATGACGGGTTGACCAATCGGGATGCGGATTTTTTCCGAGTGGCACCATTTTTTGTCGTCGGCGCTTTTATTCTTCGGGGTTTTTGTAACTTCTTTTCAATCTACTTTTTAAACTGGGTCGGCACCAACATAGTGCAAACCTTGAGAAAACAACTGTTTGAGCGCATTATTCAGCTGCCAGTGGCATTTCATGATCAAACCTCTGCTGGCGCACTGATTTCAAAAATCACCTTCGATACCGAACAAATTCAAAATGCCTGTAGTAAAGCCTTGATTGTATTGATCCGCGAAGGTGCTTTTGTGATTGGTTTGCTCGGGTTTATGTTTTATGAAAGCTGGCGCTTGTCAGCGGTATTTTTGTTTTTGGTGCCTTTTATTGCGGTGATTGTCAGTTATGTCACTAAGCGGTTCAGAAAAATCAGTCGGTCGATTCAAAACTCCATGGGAGATGTCACCCAAAGTGCCGAGCAGATGATCCGTGGGCATAAGGTGATTTTAGGTTTTGGCGGTCAAGCTATTGAAAATCAACGCTTTAATAAAATTAACAAGCACAATCGTCAACAAAAAATGAAGATGGAATCAACCAAATCCATCAGCGTTTCTCTGATTCAAATCATTGCCTCTTTTGCGTTGGCGGTGGTGGTGTACCTCGCGGGTGTGCCCGGTGTGCTTGATACCATTTCTACGGGTACCTTTATGAGTATCATTACCGCGATGATCATGTTACTCAGACCATTAAAGCAGTTAACCACAGTAAACAGTGAGTTTCAGCGTGGCATGTCGGCGTGTGACAGTGTGTTTAAGATTATTGACCAGCCAATTGAAACCGATACTGGTACTTTAACGCCGCCAAGAGTAAAAGGCGAAGTGGTACTCAAAGATGTTTGTTTCACTTATCCAAGTAAAAAAGACGCTATTTTCAACAACCTCAATCTAACCATTGAAGCGGGCAAAACCGTGGCGTTTGTCGGTCGCTCCGGCAGTGGCAAATCCACCATTTCTAACCTGTTACCTCGCTATTACAACATCGACAGCGGCAGTATCTGCATTGATGATATTGATATTAGCGATTTCACCTTGGCCTCATTAAGACAGCAATTTGCTGTGGTTTCGCAACAGGTTGTATTATTTAACGACACTATTGCTAATAATATCAGCTATGGATTTGAAGGCGAAGTATCAAAACAACAACTGGTCGAAGTAGCCACCAAAGCCCACGTCATGGAGTTTGTTAGCAGTATGGCTGAGGGGCTCGACACTATGGTTGGTGAGAATGGCGTGATGTTATCCGGCGGACAGCGCCAGCGTATCGCCATTGCTAGGGCGTTGTTGCGTGATGCGCCTATTCTTATTCTCGATGAGGCCACTTCGGCACTCGATACCGAATCAGAGAAAGTGATTCAATCGGCCCTTGAAGAATTGCAAAAAAATCGCACTAGTATTGTGATTGCCCATCGTTTATCCACCATCGAAAACGCCGATAAAATCGTGGTGATTGAAGCTGGTCAAATTGTCGAGCAGGGCACTCATCAACAGCTTATGTCTAATGGAGGGACTAATAGAGGGGCTGATAACAAAGGTATTTATCAGTCACTCTATACCATGCAATTCGGAGATAATGGCTCACAACCATCCGGTGATAAACAGTGAAGTGGATTGAGCAGGGCTGGTATAACAGTTCGCCACTCAATTATCTGTTGTTGCCGTTGAGTGTATTATTTATGACGGTCGCGTTGATCCGCCGGGTTTTGTTTAAGCTTGGGGTGCTAAAGTCATTCAAAGTCGAGCGTCCAGTGGTAATTGTTGGCAATATCAGCGTTGGTGGTAATGGCAAAACGCCGTTTGCCATTTGGTTGGTGGAGCTGTTAAAGGCCAATAACATCAAGGTTGGCGTGATAAGCCGAGGTTATGGCGGCAAATCCGAGCACTATCCAATCGCTGTTGATGAGAGCCTAGACACTTCAACGTTTGGCGATGAGCCAGTGTTGATCCATCAGCGCACTGGCTGCCCAGTGGTTGTAGGTCCTGATCGCGTTAAAAACTGTGCGATGCTGATTGAGCAATATAATTGTGACTTGATCATCAGTGATGATGGGATGCAGCATTACCGTTTGCAGCGTGATATGGAAGTGGCAATAATTGATGCCGCTCGTCAATTTGGTAACGGCTGGTTGATGCCAGTGGGACCGCTGAGAGAATTAAAAAATCGGCTGAAAACCGTCGATTATGTGGTTTATAACGGCCCGCACGACAATGAGACTTGGTTTGAATTGGTGGCTGGTGATTTAAAACCAGTAAAAGCCAATCAAACGGACAATATGAAACCCGGGCATCAGTTTCACCTTGTGTGTGGTATTGGTAACCCACAACGATTTGAAAATACCGCCACAGCTCAAGGGTTGAGCATCCGCTCTTTTACCGCCTTTGCCGATCATCATCATTTTAGCGCTGAGGATTTTGAGTCTTATGGCGATGAGCCAGTATTGATGACAGAAAAAGATGCGGTAAAATGTCAGGCATTCGCCCGGCCTAACTGGTGGTATTTACCGGTTGATGCCAAGCTGCCTGAAGCATTCGAACAACAATTTTTAGCCGCGCTGTTGGCGCTGTCGTAAACTAAAAGGAAAATAAACCATGGCATTTGATAAACAACTGCTTGAGATCATTGCTTGTCCGGTGTGTAAAGGCAAATTACTGTTTGCCAAAGAAGAGCAAGAACTGATCTGCAAATTTGACCGTTTGGCCTATCCGATCAAAGAAGATATTCCAGCCTTGCTGCAATCAGAATCCCGAGTGATGGATTGGGAAGAGGTTGAAAAATGGAAGTAACCCAGCCTGGCGATCTGATAAGCCCCGGCGGTTTTGTTGTGATCATTCCGGCTCGTTATGCTTCAAGCCGTTTGCCCGGCAAACCGCTAGCCGATATTTGTGGCAAACCGATGATCCAATGGGTCTATGAAAAGTCGGTTGCCAGCGGCGCAAAACAAGTGATTGTTGCCACCGATGATGCGCGAGTGCAACAAGTGGTTGAGGCGTTTGGTGGCGAAGTGTGTATGACCTCGACAGACCATCAATCTGGTACTGAGCGCTTGGCTGAGGTTATTGATATTAAAGCGTTGCCAGAAGATACCATTATCGTCAACGTGCAAGGGGATGAACCGTTAATTCCACCAGAGAACATCCGTCAGGTAGCCGACAATCTAGCCAAATCAAGCAAAGCCAATATGGCGACCTTATCCGTCAAAATCCATTCAGTGGAAGAGGCGTTTAATCCTAATGCGGTGAAAGTGGTTTGCGATAAAGACGGTTACGCGTTATATTTTTCGCGTTCAACAGTGCCTTATGACCGCAATCATTTTTTAAATAATGAAGACATTTCGACCATTGGTGACTTTTATCAGCGTCATATCGGTATTTATGCCTATCGCGCGGCGTTTATCCATCAATACATCGCTTGGCCCGATTCACCGCTAGAACATATTGAAATGTTGGAACAACTGCGGGTGTTATGGCACGGTGAAAAAATCCATGTCGAAGAAGCCCATGTTGCACCACACGCTGGTGTTGATACTCCGGGCGATTTATCGGTCGTCAGAAACATCGTGGCGCTATCTTTACAGAATATTAAGGTTAATTCGTAACGCGTGACCACTATTAACCCCATTATCATCCCTGTTTTTGCTAATGATGACTTTATTGTCATCAATAAGACCACGGCGTTGAATTTTCATACCGAAGATAATCAGCCCGGTTTATTTGAACAGGTCAAAGCGCTGTTGAGGTTAACTGAATTATATCCGGTGCATCGATTAGATAAACTGACCACTGGACTGGTGATTTTTGCCAAAACTCAGCCTATCGCAGCGGCTTTTGGCCGTTTGTTTGAACGCAAAAAGGTCAACAAATTTTATCTCGCAGTGTCTGATCACAAACCCAAAAAGAAGCAAGGTTGGGTTAAAGGGGATATGGCAAAAGCCAGAAGAGGTGCGTGGAAATTACTCCGTAGTATGGATAATCCAGCGGTCACCCAGTTCATCAGTCAACCGATGAATGGAGCAGATAAACCGGGCTGTCGATTGTTTTTAGTCAAACCGCATAGTGGTAAAACCCATCAAATCAGGGTGGCATTAAAGAGTGTTGGTTCACCGATTATCGGCGATCAACTGTATTATCCTAATGTACAGAATAAGGCACAAAACAACCCTGCGGATCGCGGTTATCTACACGCTTATGGCTTAAAATTTAGCCTAGGTGGTCAAGCATATAACTTTGTTGCGCCGCCAACGAATGGCCGCTTATTTATTGCAACTGAGTGTAGCGAACAATTATCTCAACACTGGTCTGAACCTTGGACCTTATTTTAATGCTGGAAAAATGAATGTCTCAACAACTCTCGACACAAGCCCCGACAAAACGCTCGACAAAAGAAGGCGAACTGCGGTTTGGCGGAATAAAACGCTTATACGGTAATAAAGAAAGCGAAATATTGTGGCAAAGTCATGTCTGTGTCATCGGCATTGGCGGTGTTGGTTCATGGGCAGCAGAAGCCATTGCCCGAACCGGTATCAGTACCATAACCTTAATCGATCTCGATGACGTCTGTGCCACCAATATCAATCGTCAAATCCATGCTTTAACCGGTACTGTGGGTGAATCAAAAATCGAAGCCATGGCAAAACGGATTAAATTAATTAACCCTGATGCCACGGTTCATTTAATCGATGATTTTGTTACCCCAGAAAATGTTGCCGAATATATCAGCAAAGACTTTGATTATGTCATCGACGCTATTGATAGTGTCAGAGCCAAATCGGCATTAATCGCTTATTGTAAACGTAATAAAATTGCGGTGATCACCACCGGCGGTGCTGGCGGACAAACCGATCCAACCAAAATTGAGATCACCGATATTGCCAAAACCATTCAAGATCCGCTGATGTCAAAAGTGCGCTCACAGCTACGTCGTGATCACCATTTCAGCAAGAATCCAAAGCGAAAATTTGGCGTTGAATGTGTCTATTCCACCGAACAACTGGTTTACCCGAATGAAGACGGCAGCGTCTGTCATCAAAAATCAACCAGCGAAGGGACCATGAAACTCGATTGCAACAGCGGTTTTGGTGCGGTTTCGATGGTCACTGCCAGCTTTGGTTTTGCCGCTGCCGCGCGGGTGGTTAAAAAAATTATTGAGAAAAAAATGGGTTAACGATTAAATTTGCGCTTTTTATTCTTTTTGGCTTTTTTTTCACAAATGACTCGCTGGTCTTGTAGTTCGACCAGTTTTTGTTTGTAATATTCGCCTTTTTGAATGGTATAACCGTGACGCATTTTCTGTTTAATCGCGTCAATTTTGCGGTCATATTTAGCGCATGGGCGCTTGTTTTTAATCGCGCTTTTGGCTTGAAGTTGTAGCGGTGTTATCAATAAAGCTAAAGCAATGGTGAGTGATAGAGTTAGGCGTTTTTTCATGATAGGCGTCCTTGTTTTGTCGTGAGTGTTGTAAAATCCTTTAATATTGTCAGCATAGTTGGGCGATTTGATTAAGTCAAAGCCGTCAATCAAAATGAAATAAAGTTGTCATATTGTCATAAAGCTGTCACCTTGTTTTGTGACAATGCTGTTGTATTATAAACAATCAACCACAAGCCTTGGATTGAAAAACGATGTCTAGAAAAATATTGTTAGTAGAAGATGAAAAGCCGATCCGCGAAATGCTTCGTTATGCGTTAGAAACAGAGCATTATCAAGTACTTGAGGCAGATAGTGCCGGGCAAGCCAGAGATGTTTTGGCTGATCATAACCCGGATTTGATGATTGTTGACTGGATGATGCCCTCTGAATCTGGCGTCGAATTTATCAAACGCTTACGCAAAGATGACCTTTATAATGCGACGCCGGTGATCATGCTGACTGCCCGAGTCGAAGAATCCGATAAGGTCAAAGGTCTTGATGATGGTGCCGATGATTATCTGACTAAACCGGTTGCAATCAAAGAACTTAAAGCCCGAATCAAAGCTTTATTGCGTCGCACATCATCAGTTGAAGATGAGCAATTGAGTGTCGAAGGCATTAATTTGAATCTGGCCAATCACCAACTAACCATCGACGATCAATTGGTTCATATCGGTCAAACCGAATTCAAACTACTGAAGTTTTTTATCGAGCATCAAAACCGGGTTTATTCACGTACCCAACTGCTTGATTTTGTTTGGGGCAGGGCGGTTTACCTTGAAGAACGAACTGTTGATGTACACATGTTACGTCTGCGTAAGTTATTAAAACCATTCGAAAAAGATGCATTAATCACCACTGTCAGAGGTATGGGTTATATGTTTGTCACAGGTAAAACAATCAATTAAGGCGTAAGAGTGACAAACTTCGTGCCTTAAACCATAATCTGTTTAAATAGTCGCTATGGCGGTTTTGTGATGATCAGATTTGGGCTTTATGGTTTATTGATTATATTATCCGTCGGCAACCCGACAAAAAGTTATGCTGGCAACAAAATTATTGGCACTGCTGGTGTTAATCAAATCGAAGGGACCGCCGGTGGCGGTCTGATCCCCTGGGCCGTTTTATCCGGCTACGCTACTGATGATGAATGGACCAGCGCCGTTTTCACGTCACATTCGCAAGTTGATGATTACGCCTTAAATACTTTGGGTTTTGCGCTTAATTATCATGATCGGCTGGAGTTATCTTATGCCAGAATGACATTGGATATTGATGCCGCACCGGTTGATTTACATCTGAATGTTATCGGTGCCAAGTACAGATTAAGCGGTGATGTGATTTATTCCGACTGGCCGCAAGTCAGTATTGGGGTGCAGTACAAAAAACAGGTTGATTTTGCTATCCCACAAAGTGTCGGTGCAGTTAAATCTGGTGGCACTGATTTTTACCTGTCTGCTGCCAAAGTTTGGTTAAATGGTATTGCCAATCGCACTATGTTATTTAACCTCAATTTACGCTTGAGCAAAGCCAATCAAATCGGTTTATTAGGATTTGGTGGTGATCGCGATGATGATTATGATGTACTGGTTGAAGCGGTGGCCGGATTTTTTGCTAATCGCCATTGGTTGATTGGCACTGAGTATCGTCAAAAGTCCAACAACTTATCTGCACTAAAAGAGGATGACTGGTTTGATTTTTTCATCACTTATTTACCCAACAAATCCATGACAATCACAGCCGCTTATCTCAATCTCGGCGATATCGCTGGCGCACCTGATCAAACTGGCTTCTATTTATCATTGCAAGGAAGTTTTTAAATGGGACTGAATAAAAATTTTTTAATCGGTATTTTAGCTATGATTTTAATTGGTTGCCAAACCCCGCCAAAAAATCAGCTTTATTTGAGTCTGGGAGAAACAGTCGGTATTGCCAGAATAGTTGAAGACTTTATCAATGAACTGTTGGTCGATGAACAAATTGACTTTCATTTTGAAGAAGCCGATCTCGACAGGTTTCACGATAAGTTGGTCGAACAGATTTGTCAGCTGGCGGGTGGACCTTGTGTTTACAGCGGTAAAAGCATGTCGAAAATCCATGCCGATATGGATATCAGCGAAGCGCATTTTAATGTATTGGTTGAAGCGTTAATGCAAGCGATGGACAATAACCAAATTTCAGCGGGCACACAAAATCAGTTATTGGCTTTGCTGGTGCCAATGCGATCAGATATCATCAGTCAATAATTCCATTGCCAAGAAAAAACAAAGAGCACCGATGAAAGCCGACAATTTACTAAACAACTTATTCAACGATATTCCAAATGACATTCCGCAAGAAATTTTCCAAGACATTTTAAAAACCGACAATCTTAGAATTGAACGGATTCTTTCTCCAGGTCAAGGAGCAAACGGCCAACATTCACCAGAAAACCATTGGTATGATCAAACCGAAAACGAATGGGTGTTGGTGCTGCAAGGTCAGGCAAAGTTGAGATTCGAAAAAGACGATGAGTTGGTCGAACTCAGTCCAGGCATGTTCGTCGATATTAAAGCTGGCGTACGACATAAAGTCGAATGGACAAGTCCAGACCAAGTAACGATCTGGCTAGCCATATTTTATAGTTAAATTTCACTAGGCGTCGCTACGTGAAATCTGGCTACCATGAGCCTGATTAAGCGCAAAAATTTCACGTAGCGACGCGTTATTAGCCGTTAAAACCCAACCAAAAGAGATAGCCAAAATAGCACCCTTTGTAATAGCACTTAATAGCCTATAATGTATATTATGTTAAATTGTATATATCAGTGTATATCAGCCCCTATGAATGCCGTCAAATAGCATTCCCCTATCTCATTGATTTATATGGTTATTGTGATTACTCCAGGCGAAGTTTGTGTTCACTAACTCATCACCATCAAAACGCGTTGGATTATCTGGTTATTATTATTTGGCCATTGAGATCACCTACCCCAGCATCGTGCGCTACGTCGCTGGAATATTTTTTTGTCGGTTGGGTGCTACATTTCTCACGTAGCGACGCCTTGTAGGAAGTGATAGAATTCATCACAAAAGCAGCAATGAAACAGACACCTAATGTATATCGACAAAATAAAGCTGAAAGACTTTCGCACCTTTAAAGATACTCACATCACCTTTATTCATAAGGACTGCCCAATACCCACAACTATATCAACAACTGGGCAGCCATTGCGTTATCCCAATATCAATATCGTGCTTGGCAATAATGGCCATGGCAAAACCACTTTGCTTAAAGCGATTTCGCTAGCGTGTTTGGGGCCAGCTATTGCTGATTCAGGCATTTTTCCTTATCACCTGATCCGCAAACTTAGCGAAACCGAAAAAGTAGAATCGGTGGCATCCGCCAATATCAATGCTGAATTTACCGCGCATAAACAAGATTTACTCAATGGGCATCAATCGTTAACGTCGTCAATCAATGTGTTGAAACGCGGCGATTTAGAATCCTTGCGATCTGATATTGTTGATGAATCTTTATGGGACCCTATTTTTAGTGAAAAAAATGATGCGTTTTTCTTTGTCGGTTACGGTGCTACACGCACAGTAGAAAAATCTGACCAGTTAGATTTTGGCAGTCGAATCCGTTCAAGCTTTTTACGCGCCAGACGAGTCAAAAGTTTGTTTGAAGAGACCTACTCGCTTGTACCACTTAATTCTTGGTTGCCTAAATTAAGCACACAAAACCCTGGCCGTTATAAACAAGTCTGCAATTTGATTAACCGCTTACTTGGCAACGAACATTGCACTTTTGATGGCGAAATGGAAAATGGCGAATATCTGTTTAATCGCAAAGGATCGAAAATACCTTTCCCCGCATTATCTGATGGCTACCGAGCTTTCATCGGCTGGATTGGTGACTTGCTATATAACATCACGTTGACCTGTCCCAGCGGCGAGAAGCTGGTGAACAATTGCGGCATTGTATTAATTGATGAAATCGACTTACATTTACACCCTCAATGGCAAATGACAGTATTACCGAAGTTATCAATCGCTTTGCCAAATATTCAGTTTATCGTCACCACCCATAGCGCGTTGGTTGTCGGCTCGGTCGACAGCGAAAATATCATTGCCATAAAACCCGGTCCACATCAATCCGCGACTTTAAAACGAATTAAACAACCGACAACTGGTCTGGATGCCGACCAACTTTTGTTGACAGAATATTTTGGTTTGAGTTCGACTGTTAGTGATGAAAAGTCTCAATTACTAAAAGCGTTAACAGAGAAAGCCAGATTGGGCGATGTAAAAGCAGCAGCTGATTTACTGACGGTTATGAGTACAGGACATATTAGCTAATGATCCGCTACAAGATATCTTATGATGAATTGGCTGAACGTATCACTGAACACAAAAACTCATGGTTACGTCGAGCAAATAAACGCACTGAAAAATTCATTCTTCAAGGTCACTACGCTGAAAACAGCAGTATTTGGAGCGAAATAAAAGCGGTTTATATGGGTTTACAGCATAACAAGTGTGCATTTTGTGAACGTCAATTAGAAGGTGTTGAAGTCGGTTTGATTGAACAAGATGTCGAACATTTTCGCCCCAAAAAGAAAATCAAAGCTTGGTCCAGCTTAATTGATAATGTCAGTTTTGCTGAAGCGCCTGCCGAAGGCGGATATTACAAATTGCCCTATCACTTGTTTAACTACACGGCCAGTTGCAAACCTTGTAATAGTACATTGAAACGTAATTATTTTCCGATTAACAACCGCTATAGCCTGCAAGGTACAGACCCCAAAGCACTCAATATTAGTGAACAGCCTTATCTTATTTACCCCATTAGCGACATAGATGATGATCCGGAAGCCTTGATTAAATTCAATGGTATTTCGCCCTACGCTGCATCCACTAACCCGCACTTAAGAAACAGAGCGTTGGTGACGATTAAGTTTTTCAAGCTCGACGATCCGGTCAAAAGAAAAAGTCTGTTGAAAGAGAGGTCACTGATTATTCTAGCTTTATGGGGCATGTTGAACTCAGACGATGAGAATGCACAAAATGCCATTGGGGGGTTTAAAAATAACAGCGCACCTCACGCCAATTGTGCTCGCAGTTTCATTGAATTATTTGAAATAAATCCAAGTCAGGCGGAGATTTTTTATCAGGCGGCTTTGATTTATTTTTCAACGTCGTCTTGAGGTTCGCATTTTATAGGTATATTCCTTCAAATCTTTTATACCATTTTTAAATCTAATGTATCTGTGCAGGATATTCGATAAACCGTCATCAAACTTTCCTATATTTGTAAGTCAGGTCTTCGGCTTCATCATACAGCATACTCAAAAAAACCAATAATCAACGTAACAACGATAATACATGGAGCTATTTTAAAACGAAAAAATGACTCATTGGACGTTCCCACATTTTCAAAAGTGGGCGCAACAATCATAACAAACGGTAGGCAGATTTTAAGAAAGAAAACCAAGCCTAAAGCGATCCCTAAATTAATGCTCCCTTCTAATTCATTAGAACCAACCGTAAAACCAATGGCTACAGAGAAAAACCTAAGTGCAAAACCTAGTGAAAAAAAAGGTAAAGCGTACATTGTTAAGTTTCGCATCCAATGCATAGATTTTTGAGTTCGCCCTAAGAGTATAACTTGTGTGTACATTATTAGTATTGAAATGACCATATATGCGCTGTATTTAACAGGCTCTGAAAAACTCAGAATTAACTTTATCGTTTCTTGTTGGCTTTCGGCTGTTAAATTAGGATATGAATTTCCTAAAAAAAAACCTCCGATTAGGAAAAATAATGGAGGTAGCCACCTTATCATTAAAACCAGTACTCCCAAGTTAAACTCTATTTTTTTATTTACTTGTTGTTCTTGCAATGTCGTTCCTATATTTATTTATAATTAGTGCAATTAGCTGCAAACATTTATATGTGGATATATCGAGAGTTTTCAATACTAGCGCACAAGATAAAATCGGATGAATAAAAATCTAATTTCACACACAAGCATCAGCAACCGCTTTTTCTTTACAAGCCAATAACGCGTCGACTCCCATGCCATAATCCATAATTTCACCCTGCCAAAGAGAATCTGCTGTATGGCTGTTTATATCTGGCCATTGTTGTTCAAAATAGCCTTTTACCGAGCTCTCTATTGTACAATGTGGAAATTGAGGGCTTGGTTCCATCACTTCTCCTGTTGATGTTTTAAATACCAGTGTGCGTTTTTCGCTTGATGTTTTAGTCTCGATATAATAATGGCCTGAGTGAAGCGCTCTATGATGGAAAGAGTAGGAGCTGCGTCTCGCTGCGATATTGGCCGAAGGTCAATCAATATCTCTTAATTCAGAAGTGATGAAAAGCCAACGTCCTTGTGGGCTGTACCCTGTCGGTCATCCTGACACTCCACTTCGCAGATACAAAAAGCTACGTTCCTCGCTTCTTGTACCTACTCACCCGTTAGCCCAGTGTGTAATATGATGAAAATCAACATAACGCGATTCACAGCAGCCGGGAAATAGACAGGTTTCATCCCGAATATCCAGTGCTCGTTTAAGTGTTGGAGAGACAGTTCGACTGTTTCGTCCTAAGTTAAGAATATTACCGTCTTCATCCTCAAGTACAGTCAGTAAACTGGCATCACAACTAAAACGTTTGGCGTTTTCTAGTGAAATCCATTGTTTGTCGAGGTGCGGAGGCGTTTGATGTTGGCATGTCGAGTCGTCGTGATGTTCATGCTCATGTTCACAGCAGTGATGATCTTGTTTTAGTGTTTCGACATCGAGATGTAGTACCACCTGGCAGCGCTCATGGCCAGCAAGCGATTTGAGACCTTCGTCGTTTTCGTTGGCCTCGCTGGCAATGTAGTGTTCGACGATTGCAGATAAAGCATCGGCTCGTTTTTGGGAGAAAGTGGCGGTTTCTACTATTTCTGACTCACCGATACCTAATTCAGTTGAAAATGTTTCTGCACAAGCGCTTGGTTTGGCAGATTCTGGTGAAGGTGTTTCTGCACAAGCGCTTGATCCAGCATTTTGGGGTTCAGAATAGCCACTTTTTTCTAAATTAATAGCATTAGGCAAAGGTTTATTTTGTAATCTCATGACCTCTTCAATCGCTTTAACGATTAACCCGCCTTCTTCTTGTGGCAATTTGCCATTGATTATCCACATACCATCGTCATCTTGGTAATAGGTTAACTTTCGTTGTTGATACTGACTGTCTTGTTGTTTTGGTTGTTGATTTCTCTCTACCTGCTGGTATTTACGTACCAGTTGTTCCATATGACTTGCTGTTCCGTACTCGGAAATCATCAAGAAGTAATCTTCGTTGGCATTTGTAGCTACCCTAGTCAAAGCCCGTACCTTAGAATAGCTTATGTGACCCTGTTCAAATGCTTCATTTATTAGTGGTAATTCATCTAAACAATGGGCTACCCGAACTTTTTCCCGCGCGGCACTGTGAGCAATTCCACATTTCCAGTTTAGCCAATGTGAACAAGAACGAATGCCAGCACCGCTCCAGCCACCACGGCGATCAAATTCAGCAATGAACTTTAAAAATTGATAGGTAGCCGCATTAATTTGCGCAGCCAAAAGGGTGATTTGCTCGCCTAGTTCGGTATTGTCTTCTGAGGGTTCTAGTTTACAGGAGTTATCACAACTGGCTTGGTCAAAGTTCATGCTTACACTCCTATCAGGTTTTAATTTACTGTATATAATTATAGTAAACATGTGCAAAATGACCATTATTTAAGCAATATAAATTAATAATAAAATGTTATAAAACAATGGGTTAACTAGTGAAAAGGGTATAAAGAGATGTTGGTTAAATTTCGCTTTCTCATCGATCTATTTATTAATATTGCATCGCGAGCTGGAGCTCGCTCCTACCAGTGTGTTCGATCAAGTTTCTGTACAAGTACGTATTAAGTCCAAAATGCCCTACCCCAAGTCACCAAAATCATAACGACCGACAGCGAAGTCAATATTACGAGGATTGGGCGGTGATATTGTCGGTGTCTACTTTTTCATAGTGAGCAATGTTCATTGTTAGTACCTTCTTTAATAAATTGTCGACACTTTGACTTTTGTGATAAACTCCGCCCACTCTTTTTGTTCACTCACTCTCAAAATATAGGAGGTGTCATGAAAAAAACACGCTCAATCACCCGTCGGTCTTTGGTAGCTGGTTCTTTAGTCTTAGGCGCTTTTATGCTCCAAGGCTGCAACAGTACATATAATAATGCACAAAACCAAACTAGCACTATTAATAGCACCATTGCCAGTACAGCTGCTGCGGTTCAGCAAAACAAAGATTGGCACACCTATTCAAACTATGACGAAGTGGTTTCAACCCATGTTGATTTAGATGTTGACGTTGATTTTGCCAAAAAG
>CBDIDQ010000072.1:0-62049 GCA_965277695.1 Alteromonadaceae bacterium | reverse complement strand
CATCGGCACCGCAAACGATGCTGACGCAACAGCATTCCCGCTCAATATCCCGGTGCTCGTCGCCGGTGATTTAAAACTGGCGGCAAAGCTCGATACCGTTGGCAATGCCGCTGGTACCCTGCCCGATGCACTCAAGGCTGTTTTTGACCAGCAACGGGGCGCGGTTGTGGTCATTCGAGTGCTAGAAGTTCTTGGCGACCTGGCAGCAACAAAAACCAATGTCATCGGCGGCACTGACGGCGCTGGTATTAGAACCGGCATTGAAGCTATCACCGATATTCAAGCGCTATTTGGCCTTAAACCCGGCTTGTTTGCGATCCCCGGCTTTAGTGATGATCAATCGGTTTTGACCGCACTCAATGTAATTGTTGAGCGTTATAAAGGGTTTGCTTATGGCGATTGCCCCGGCGCAACCTATGATGAGGCCGTGGCTTACAAAGCCAATTTTGGTGACCGTCGCCTTGAGCTTTGCTGGCCACCAGTGGTAAACGTCCATGGCCGCACTGTGCCCTACAGCGCTTACCGATTGGGCCTTGAACTCAAAAAAGACGCCGACCCAGCCCAAGGTTATTCGGCATCAGCTTCAAACATGCTGATTAAAGGTGTAGTCAGCACAACCGTCAACATTGATTTTCAAGACGACGAATCAACTTGCATGGCCAACCTGCTTAACTTCAATCGTATTACAACTGTCATCAATGATGACGGCTTTCGTTCTTGGGGTAACCTCACTTGTTCGAGTGATACCAAGTGGCAATTTGCCAATGCTGTGCGTGTTAATGATGTCATTGCCGATGCAGTGAAGCGAGCGTTGAAATGGGCAAGAGATCAAAAAATTGTTGCAGGCACATTTGCCGAAAACGTTGTTGATACCATCACCAACATGCTTGAAAAAGAGAAGCAAGCCGCGCATTTGTATGGCTTTGATGTATGGGCAGACCCCGCGTTAAATACACCTGCGTCGATTATGTCTGGTGAATTTTATGTCGATTATGATTTCACCGCACCGGGTATTGCACAATCAATTAGTGTCACCAGTCATATGATTAATGACTATGCTGATGCTGTTTTTAGTTAATTATTAGGGGAATAAAACTATGGCAGAAATAAGGCATAAAGCCAAGCACATCGTTGATCATGGCGTTTACATGGAAGGTAAAGGGCAGCTCGGTTTGTGTAGTGAGATAGAGTTACCAGAGTTTGCACAAGCGGTAGAGGAATATATAGCCGGTGGCATGGGCGGCAAGAAAAAAATCAAAATGGGCTTTATTGAAGAAATGCTGTACAAGTTTGTCTTTGCTGAGCTTGCGACAATAATCCTTAATAGTTTTGGTTTCTTGGTCGGCAGCGAAGTCGAATTTATTGTCCGAATTGCAACAAGGGGAGCAGCAACAGGCACCCAAACCTACAAAATTACGGGTACAGTCACAAAATTCAAACAAGGTAAACTTGAGCGAGGTAAGTTAAGCAATGTTGAATTTGAAGTAGAAGCAACAAAAACGATACTGTTAATTGATGGTAAAGAACACCTCAATATCGACTTTGACGCGGGTACTCAAATCATCAATGGTGTCGACCAACGAGACGAAATTAACAAAGCTATCGGCGCAAAATAACCCCACAAAATTTAAAACACTTAAGGAACCAACCAATGCAAGACGATATTGAAAAAAAATACATCCCCATAATTATTCAATTGCAAGAATCCCGTGAACTGGATGGTGTAATGAAGACGTTTATTACCATGCGTCCACCGAATGCTAATGACGCTATCATTGCCCAGACGACCACAGCGAACAATGTTGAAGCAGATAGATTACTATTCGCAAACTTGACCGATACAACTGAAGATTTTATCGGCTCACTGTCGCTTTATGATTACAAAATGGTCGAAAAGGCGAACGACTGTTTTTTGCTCCCGATACCTATACACTTAGGAAGATGTGCTTCACTATATCCAGAGCAGCCGGTGGTCTCTCCTTAAACGAAATTCAAAAATACCCCATCCACGAGCTGTACGAATGGCTTGAAATTGCAACTGAGGTTTTAAAACCGAAAAAAAATGGCAAATGATAACTCAGTTATGATCCACGTTGGTGTTGACGTTGACCGCAGCGTTGGCCGTGGATTTCGCCAAGTTGCCGACGATGCGCGAACTGCTCGCCAAGCTGCTACTGGCGGACTCAGCAGGGATAGACGAGCCGTAGCCGGTCTTCGCCATGAACAGTCTCGATTTACTCGAACAATCAGCGATACAAACAGGGAAATTAGTCGACAAGCTCACCAGCTCGATAATGCTGGCGATGAAGCCACCCGCTTTACCACCCGCATTCGCGCCGCTGCCCAAGCAAATGACTGGTATAGCCGTTCGACTGGCGCGGTTGGCAGCGGTTTAGACAATATTGCTAACCGATGGACAGCCATTGCCACCGGCGCGGCTGGCATTGGCACAGCTAAACTAGTCATGGACCTAGAGACCCGCTACACCTACTTAGGCATACAAGCGGGCAAGCCCACCGAAGAAATCAACAAAATTAAGGAACAAATCAACAAAGCGGCTGAGCTAAAAGGCATCCGCGTTGCCCCGGAACAAATCCTAACAGCAGTAGAAAAAATCGTAGAGAAGACGGGTGATCTAAAGCTTGCATCAGATAACATCCGCACCATTGGTTATGCTATTCGCGCAGCGAATGCTCAAGGAGTCGATATAGGTTCAATGGTCGCTGATTTCAGCGAAAAATTTGGCATAAAAAAACCCGCTCAAATGCTCAAGATGTTAGACATGATGGTCTTACAGGGCAAATCGGGCGCTTTCACCCTCGAATATTTAGCAAGAGAAGCCGAAAACGTCACTGCTGCATATGCCGGCATGGGCCGCGTAGGACCGGGCGCACTCAAGGAAATGGGCGCATTACTGCAAATTGCCAAAGCTGGTAAGGGTTCGCCATCAGAAGCCGTATCAGCATTTGAATCTGTCCTCGAAGACCTTGTTTCAAAAGAAAAGCAAGTTGAAAATCTGGGCATTCAGCTATGGGATGAAGAGGAATTAGATAAAGGTCGAAAAGTCGCTCGTAGTATCCCTGAGGTATTAAAGGAGCTGATTCGAGAAACCAATGCTGATGTCTCCGAGTTGTCAAAAATTTTTGGTGAAACGGGTATAGCTGGCGTCAAACCTTTGATGATCGAGTATCAGCAAACCGGCAAATTCGATACCCTCAACAAATACATGAAAATCCAAGGCACCGGCAACCAATTGATCGCCGACTCTGGCCGAGCCGCTAACACTGCCAGCGCTGCCATACAATCCGTTAAAACCGCGTGGGAACAATTCGCTGACCGCAATCTAGCCGGACCCATTAAAAGCGTCGCTGATGCGCTTAACTCGCTAGACCCCGAAAACCTTGAAACCCTTTTTGAAGTCGCCGTGGCTGGTATTGCTGCCATTGGGACTGCTGTCGTTGCCCGCAAACTGTTTAATGCCGGAAGATGGACAAGAGATTTGTTCCGTACTGGCGATGGTAACCGTAACAACAGCAGGCCCGGACTTGCTGACCGATTATCAGGTGTGCAATCAGTTGCTGTTGTTAATTGGCCAGAAACAGCCTTTGGCCGTAACAATAATAACGAACGAAGTGATCGTAATAATCGAAGTGATCGTAATAATCGAAGTGAGCGCAATAATCGAAGTGATCGTAATAATCGAAGTGAGCGCAATAATCGAAGTGAGCGTAATAATCAAAGTGAGCGCAATAATCGAAGTGAGCGTAATAATCGAAGTGAGCGCAATAATCGAAGTGAGCGTAATAATCGAAGTGAGCGCAATAATCGAAGTAGAGGGAGAAACAGAAACGAACTTTCTGGTAGGGTGCCTGATGTACAGCGTGTTCTTGTTGTCAATTGGCCTAACAACGGCTTTGGCGGTGAAGGTGGCCGCAGGCGTCGAAGCCGTGGTCGCAATACCTCTAGACTGTCGTCTGCTTCACGTTTATCAACAAGAGTTTTACCCGGCATTGCCGCCGCTGTAGGCGCGATCAGTGTTGGGGCTACCTTACTTGATAACGATTTAGCATCAGACGAAAAAACGCAACAAGTTAGCCGTGACGTTGGCGGTATGAGTGGCGCTATCGGCGGTGCTCTGGCAGGCGCTGCGTTAGGTAGTGTAATTCCGCTGGTTGGCACAACGATTGGAGGGTTAATCGGTGGTATGGCGGGCGCGTGGGGTGGTGAAAAAGTAGGCGGAATGGCTGGTGAATTTTTTACTCGTAATGACCGCACTGAAACCAACAATCAGGTCACCAACAACAATAGCCTGACTGAACGGCACCGGCACGACACCACTACTAATACCCAGCTGGCCACTCGTGAAGTCAACCTGACCACCAATAATGTTGAACGCACTATCGGTGGCCAAAGCCACTTTGAGCGAGCTGAAACCACCAACCAGGTTACCAACAATAATAGCCTGACCGAGCGCCACCGGCACGACATCACCACTGATACTCAGCTGGCCACTCGTGAAGTCAACCTGACCACCAATAATGTTGAACGCACTATCGGTGGCCAAAGCCACTTTGAGCGAGCTGAAACCACCAACCAGGTTACCAACAATAATAGCCTGACCGAGCGCCACCGGCACGACATCACCACTGATACTCAGCTGGCCACTCGTGAAGTCAACCTGACCACCAATAATGTTGAACGCACTATCGGTGGCCAAAGCCACTTTGAGCGAGCTGAAACCACCAACCAGGTTACCAACAACAATAGCCTGACCGAGCGCCACCGGCACGACATCACCACTGATACTCAGCTGGCCACTCGTGAAGTCAACCTGACCACCAATAATGTTGAGCGCACTATCGGTGGCCAAAGCCACTTTGAGCGAGCTGAAACCACCAACCAGGTTACCAACAATAATAGCCTGACCGAGCGCCACCGGCACGACACCACCACTGATACCCAGCTGGCCACTCGTGAAGTCAACCTGACCACCAATAATGTTGAACGCACTATCGGTGGCCAAAGCCACTTTGAGCGAGCTGAAACCACCAACCAGGTTACCAACAATAATAGCCTGACCGAGCGCCACCGGCACGACATCACCACTGATACTCAGCTGGCCACTCGTGAAGTCAACCTGACCACCAATAATGTTGAGCGCACTATCGGTGGCCAAAGCCACTTTGAGCGAGCTGAAACCACCAACCAGGTTACCAACAATAATAGCCTGACCGAGCGCCACCGGCACGACATCACCACTGATACTCAGCTGGCCACTCGTGAAGTCAACCTGACCACCAATAATGTTGAACGCACTATCGGTGGCCAAAGTCATTTTGACCGGAATGAAACCAACAATCTGGTCACCAATAATAGCCTGACCGAACGCCACCGGCACGACACCACCACCGACCGCCAGCTGGCCACCAATCCAAAAGTTGACTTACCCGCCCTACCCAACTTAGACGGCTTGGTAAATAGTCTTGACCGACTAACGACGGGTATGGCACAAACAAAACCCGCACCAGTAAGCCAAAAGATTGAAATAACGAATAATTTTTACGGCCAAACTGATACAAGCATAATGGAATCAATAAAATCACAACTAGATGATTTAAAAGAACAAATAAACAACAGTGGCAATGATTTTGCGTATGGTGACAGCTGATGTCTACGGCTACTGAAATACTCATCGCCCTCGGTGCTTATCGTTACAGTATCGATACCGCAGCGCCCCAAGAGATGGATAGAGTTACAACCTATCGCTGGGCTGATTTGCCCATCGTTGACCATAAGCCTGTCAGCCAGTACATAGGCAAAGATTTAGACAGAATAACAATGAGAGGGGTTATCTATCCATTCCATAAGGGTGGTTTTGACCAAGTTAAAAGCATGAGGTTAGAAGCTGACAAAGGCACACCATTAAGGCTGATAGCTGGTACAGGGCAAGACTTAGGGCTATGGACAATACGAAAAATTACCGAGCGCAGTAAGATGTTATTTGTTAAAGGTGTGCCTCGCAAAATCGAATTTGACATCGAGCTTATGGAATATGCCAATGCAAGCTAGTCACACGACAATAGACGGTGATGCTGTTGACGCCATTTGTGAAAAATTTTATGGCTCTCATCCTGATGCTTTCCGAGCAGTGTTAAACGCAAATCGGGGGCTGGCACAGCGCGGGGCAGTATTGCCCGCTGGCATTACTATCGTATTACCAGACTTGCCTAAGCCTGTTACCAACCAAACCTACGAATTATTTGATTAACTATTTTGATTAACTATGAATGCATTTAGCAAAAAAATACTGGCTGATGGCCAGGATATCACAGCAAAAATAAACCCTTTGTTTTTGTCACTTGTCATAAATGATAACAGTGGCACACAACCCGACTCGATGACGCTAACCTTGGCGGATGACAGCAAATTTAAATACCCGACTAAAGACACTAAACTGGAAATATGGACAGGCTACGACCCTGAAAAACTGCACCTTAAGGGGCGCTTTGTCATCGAGAAAATAGATTTGCCATTTCCAGAGAATCAAATAATTATTTACGGATCATCAGCAAAGTTAAGAGGTAGTTTTAAAACCCAGCGTGATCACACTTGGCGGCAAACAAATCTAATGGATATGGTCACGGCCATGGCCGAACGCAATGGATTTAAGCCTGCTGTAAGCGGTCATTTTGCCCAATTTTCGATTAACTATTATGACCAAAAGGGTCAAAGTGACAGTGATTTAGTCAACGAACTGGCACAGCAGTTTGGCGCGACAGTCAAAGCAAGGGCAGACAGACTTGTCTTTTTACCCCGGGGCGAGAGTCAATCAGCCAAAGGCATACCTTTGCCCCCTATTGACCTTGTATTATCAAACTTTGTTGCTGGTAAACTCACGCTTGATAGCCGACATGCCGTAGATGGTGTTAAAGCCGGTTATTACGATATAGACCAAGCAAAACAACTTTTTGCCATTGCTGGTAATGGCGTGGGCAAGCGAATCAAAAAGCTACCGATCAACTTTGCTGACCAAGCCCGTGCCCAAGCAGCGGCGGACAGTGAGTTTGACCACCTCCAGCGAAAAGAATTTCAACTGACAATCTCAAAGATGCCAGCGCTGCCAGAACTTACCGCCGAACGAGTGATAAATATCACCGGTGGCCACCGCGACCAAATCAACCGACCATGGCTAATTAAAACCCTCACAGAGACAATGGATAAAAACGGTTTTACTCAAAAGCTTCATGCAGTCACACCAAAAATTAATTACACCACTATTCCAAGATTAACTAACCGCTGATTGGTCACAGTTATTGGTGCCGGTACGTCACAGCTTTTCTTATAAATCAGTTACAAAATCATCGCCATCACTGTCATATTCTTCTATCAAACAAACGGCGGCACATCCATTTTTTTGAATCCGTAACGTTTCCCCATCTGGCCCAATGCCAAACCCACAAGTATGACCATTGATACGAAACTTATTAGGGATATCTTCAGGGTCATTTGCCACCTTATACCGCACCTCAACCCTTGCCATTTCCTTCATCATAGGGTGCAGCATATCGTTAATGCCGACAAACTTAAGATCATTCTGATAATGGCTAAGCCCGGGACATTGATCTAATAAGTCCTCCCATGAATCGGTTATCAACGCTACGGTTTCTGGTGCGCCTTCCAACTCAGGAATTGGCAACGTATCACCGCTTGAACACAACATTAATGTGACCGTAATTAACCCTGCTATAACCCATTTATTCATCTTCAAACCCCGCTCTTATTATATTTAACCGCGCAAAATAATTTAAATGCGCGGTTGACGGCGGGATATTATCAGGTATAGACTACGAATGCACTGGCAAAATCCAGCGCCGGGATTCGAACCCCGTAAGTATTAAGGTGACACAAAGACGCCTCTATTTTATTGCGTCTATTTTTGTGCCATGATCTTGCTCTATGGCAGGCTGAACGGGCTAACTTAGGTTAGGCCGTTTCCTTTTTCGCGGTAGTTCGAACCCGTTCAGTCAGCCACCATTAGATTCGAACCTTTTGTTGGCGCTAAACCCTCTGAATTAGGAAATGCGGCCATGTTAAACGATAAAGACCCTCACGAACAACTCTATCTCTGTCAGCAAAACTTAGCTGGTGTACTCTCGCTATTAGGCAACGCAAGCGGCCCGCTTGATATAACTGGTGATCACCTTTGGGGTATACTAAAACCCATTGAAGACAAGTTAACCGAAACAATAATCTTGCTTGAAAAAAGTGAGGTGAAACATGAAAATCATTAGTGATCATTTGGTAGAAAAAGATTTTAATGGCCAACCCGTGCAAATGTTGAATCATCAAGCTGAACTTTGGTTGCCGATGGAGGCTATCGGCGATGCCTTGGAGTACAAAGAACCCAGACAATCAATACATAAAATTTACGAGCGTAATACAGATGAGCTTAATGATTATAGCTGCATAGTCAGCGTGACGACTCAGGGGGGATCTGCGTCGTCACAAAAGCGAGATATTCGACTATTCAACGAAGAAGGTGTGATGATACTGACCATGTTGTCACAACAGCCCAAAGCGGCAGACTTTCGCCGCTGGGCAGTCAAAATATTAAAGGCTTACCGTAATCAGCAATTAACCCTTACCAATAGCTCGCCACCGCTTCATGATAAATTTCTGGAAAAGATGATCGTCGAAGCGGGTAAGGGCAATGGTTACGCCAAAGTGGTTTTACATGACCGCTATGGCTTAAAGCCAGAGCATCGTATTATCGAATGCCCAAATTGCTACGAAAAAATAAACACCGGCGTAAGCTAGCCTAAAAATAACGGTCCTGATTTGACACGGCATGTACATTTGATTAACATATCGTTCTATTTTTGACAAACTGGACCAACAATGAAAAATCTCACTATTGCACTTGCTTTATTACTACTTTCTGGCAGTGTTTTTGCCACTCCCGCTGATGTTGCTGCGCTTGATGCAAAGGTAGCATTAAAAGTCGAACAAATAACTGATGCCGGTTTAATCCCTACCAGCATCGAAATTGAAGTCATTACCGGTGACATTGTTTACAACGAAGTTGAAACCACAGAAATAACTGTCACCCAAGCAGTTGAAAAATACCAAATAGTTCCTGAAATAGCCCGTTACGTTGAGATTAAAGCAGCTGCCGGAATATACGTACCAAATACTAGCAACGGCATACATCCAGCAGGATAATAAAGCCATGACGGCAACACTACAGCAATTTCTTTTTTACAGTGATATAGCATTTATTTTGCTGTGTTGCTTCGCTGCTTATAAAAGTTACTCAAACGGTAACAAATCAATACTAACAGTAAGTACACTTGTTATTTTGGGCGCAGCAGTCTGGCATTGGTTGGTTAGCATTTACGCCAATTATCCTAAACCAGACAGAATCGAAGTGTGGTACCAGACTTTTGAATATATCAATATCGCCATCATCCTTATTGCAGTTGCTATACATGCTTTGCTTTTGTGGCACACAAGCAAAATTGTTAAAAGCATTTACGGACTATTAACACTGAATGTTTGCTGTTATACATTCATGCATTGGCAACGAAATGTGTTTAATATTCAAGTGCATAACTGGACGTGGGATGTGTACACTTGGACTGTAGTATCTGTCAATTATATTATTGCTGGACTATTAATTTATGCGAGCCTAAAAGCAGGAAATAATAAAAGTTTATGGAAACCATCCAAATATCACACATGATCACCTTAATTTTTGCAGTAGGCATTGTTTGTATCTCTGTGTACATTATTTTTTTCGACGATGCGTTAAAACACAAAATAACCGAAAAGCTCTATAAAAACGCACCCTTTTACCGGGCGCACTTATTAGTCAACCAAATACACCAATTGCAGCATCAGCAAAACCCAGACAGTGCCGAATCCAAAGCACTGGCTTTGAAAATTGAACAGTATATTTTATTTAACTGTGCCGAAGTTGACGCTGATAAAGTCGTGTTGAAAGAGTGCGATTATGTCAGATTAATACAGGCTGAAAGGTTGATAAAAAAGGAAATGGAGCTGATGCACAAACAATTAGCGGACAGGGAGCGAATAGAAGTATACACACAACATAAATTAGATATCGTCAATTTTGCTTTACAGCATAACGTTAAGCTGGCAGATGGCACACTCAACAACTACAAAGAGATAGCAGATAAAGCCACAAGGTAAAGTGGCTTGTTATATTGCATCTAAGGCAACCAAGACACTGGCGCTATTCAGCGCCGTTGTTTTCACTTTCGTTCTGACAGCGTGAGAATACACCGCAGAAATCACTTTTGATTTATCATCAGCGCTGAGAGTCACTTGCTGCTCAGTCATTGTTTGATCAACCAACACCAATACCGCCCGCATCAACTGTACATCCACCATTTCCCTGTCATCCGGTTCGCTGGGTATCTCAAGCTGATAAACTCGTGTGAAGGTGCCTTCATCACTCAATAATCCCGGTGTTTCCTCATCACCAAATAAATCATAGTTACCTAACTGACCATTGCGAATGGCTTTTCTTTCGACTTTTGATAGCTCCAGCTGATAAACCGATTGGGATTGTGTATTGCTATTGATAATGTTTAGAAGTTCCTGGCTATATGGGCCAGTCATGACAGTTACGTCTTTATACGTGATGGGTTTCTCTTTGTATTCAGAGTTAACGATTCGCGTGAAAACGAATGTGCATATCTGAGAAAATTCAACGATATAACATGACACAGCTGAATCAGACATCATTTCATTGACCCGATCACCATAATCAACCGCGTCAATAAACGTTTCAACAGCGTATTGTTGCCCCTCGCCTTGCGTCAACCAGCGCCAATTTACCCGCTCGAATTTGTGTATAACGTTTTGTATTTCATGACCCGGCACAACGCCTTTTTTCAACTTCTCAGTTGCACCGTTTGATATCTTCAAGCCTAGTCGCCAACCATACATTTTTCGGCCATTCAGCATGGTAGCAAATCGTTCTGTAAAATTATTATTCATTTTTATGGCACACGCGCTTGTAAAAACCTCAAATGAGAGTATATTTAAAATATATTTTATAACTAACTCTATAAAAAGAGTTTTTATATACTTATGTTTAATCAAAGATGGATTATAACTGATGAGTAAAAAAAACGAAACTGGCGAATCTCCCCAAATTAGTATTAAAAATATGGTCATTAAAAAACGGGTGCAACGACTGGCTATAAAAGAAGGTCGAACGAATGCCAATATGGCTACCCGGTTACTTGATGAAATGCTAGAGATAAAAGAAGCCGAGCTGAATTTATCCCCGATACAAGCTTAACAGGCGAATAAGAATGGACTTAATATTAGATAAATACTTCACCGAGCGGGAAGAAAAACATTTGCTGAATACCATTAAAAACACTGACGATATTATGGCCAAGCGGGATTATTACTGGATGTTGTTGATGCGTGAGACCGGCATTCGACTAGGTGTTTTAGCCGGTGTTGATTCAAAAAAAGCCAAGTTAAAAAATATGGATACAACAGGTTTGACAGTAGGCGAAGCCGAAAGCGCGTTAACCGGTGAGTATTTGCAATATAGAGGCGATACAAATAAACGAGACAAGCAACACCCTGTCAGCTTGAATAAGTCAGCGAAACATGCATTATCAGCGTTATTGATAATACATAAAAAAATGTCGGCGGGTTGGGATTGGTCTATAGATCGGGCTGATCGTCCTCTCATTTTGTCACGTAACCGCCAAGCAATGACGCGTCGATCGTATCAGGAGCGATTACAAAAATGGTGTAAAAAAGCAGGTGTATCAGTTGGTTCGCCGCATTGGTGGCGACACACTTGGGCGGTCCGCTATCTTGACCGCTCCACAAGTCCTGATGCGCTGCGCAGAATACAAGCGGTCCTCGGTCATCAAAACATTAACACCACTGCTATTTATACTAGGCCAAATAAGGAACAAATCACAACTGCGATGCTAGAGGCTTCAACATGTCGCAAATAAAGAGAGTGTTTATCCCAGTTAAATCGAGTGCTGGTGACTCAATAATGGTCATACCGTTAAACCTAGTTTGGTGCTGCCCAATATGCCGAGGCCCTAGAGGAAATGCCGATCATAATGAGCTGTCATTTGGTGACCATAACCTCAGTGATTGGGTTAACCCGTGTGGCCATACTGAGCTATTCGCTCATATTATGACTGAAGCGTTTGAAAGTGGATTAAATAAAGGAATACATCGTGTCTGATGCCAACTATCGTTTCGACTCAGATTTAGAGTATGAGTTTTTGGTGATGACCACCAGAGTGCTCAAAGCAGGAACAACCGCCCCAGCTGGGTTTGATGTTTATTATGATTATAGCTCACGTTCAAACATTCTCAGTGTGGGAATTTACAAAAACGGCACTACTGAGAATAAAGAAACAGGGCAGCTATTCAGCGTTGGAGACAAGCTATGCAATTTCGCTGGCTTTCTAAGCACTGACGAGGGTATAGCAAAAGCAATAGAAGCAATGCAAGAACTGCTGAATATCTACAAAGAAGAAACTAAAAATGGTTGAGCAAGTCCACGTTATCAACGCATCCAAAGCGGAGCGAATGATTAATTTAACTGAGCTACCCGCTGATAAAAAGCGATTGATATGGCGATTGATCCAAGCAAAAAACCATCATTTGGCAACGCTGTTAACCAGCGACCACTTTACAGATTTTAAACAAAAATTAGAACAACGTTTCGGGCCTGTTGCTATCAGCATTGACCCCCGAGATGTTGGGGGCGACGAGAATGGCATCAGCCGACTTTCTTAAACAACGTATTGACCTGCATGATCTGGCTGACAAATTGGGCTTGCAGCGTGATGGCAAAGGGCAGAAAGCCAATTACCATGCACCGCACCGGGCTGATAAAAACGGCAGTCTATCAATATATGACAGCACTGAGGGACTAAGCCCGCGCTGGATTGATCATACGTATCCAGAGGATAAGGGCTCTTGTATTGACCTCGTTATGTACGTCGAATGCTGTGACGTTGGAGCAGCGATTAAACGCTTACATCAAATCTATGGTTATCCAATGGATGAGCCGGATAAACCTCAAAATAACGTGCAGGAAAAGAAAACAAAAATCGAATGGCTTGCAGATAAAGTACTGGAAAAAGCCACCGATGCTAGGGCTTATTTAATTGATGTCAGGAAGATCCCCGCAAACGTCGTTGACCACTTTATTAAGCTCAAAGTGATTGGCTTCAATGACTGGACCAGCGAACAAATCCCCGCGTATGAAAAGGGCCATTGCGGACCGGCGGTTGCTTTCCCGGTGCGATGCTTAATCACAAATAGAGTGGTCGGCATTGATAACCGATTTTTTGATGCTGAGCTTAACGGCGGTTTAAAAACAAAGAGCCAGGGTGAAAAGTCAGGATATCCGTATATACCGGATGTAAGGGGTTTACGCTCAGCCCATACAGTTATTATTTTCGAAAGTGCAATCAATGCACTGTCAGCGATGGCAGCGCTTGACCCGCAATGCACTGGCCAAAGTGGCTATAGCGCTCTGGCCACTCGCGGGTTAAACGTTGAAAACACAGATTGGCGGTTTCTTGCCGGAAAATTCGTCATTTTGGCGATGGACAACGATCAGCCAATAAAAGAAGGAAGAATGAAGGGCCGACGCCCTGGGCCAGAAGCAGATTGGAAGCTAAATGAATTACTCACTGCGTTAAATATCCCTTCTATGATATGTGATAAGCGTTTTTGGGAAGGTATTAACGATTGTAATGACTTGTTACGGGAAAAAGGTCTGGAGAAAACCAAACGCCAGCTATTGCGTTTGGAATCGTGGTTGATACCCGGTCTACCGGGCAGTAATGAAAAAGAAGATTTTGCGGCACATGCAAAACGCCGTCTTTATTTGCCAGACCATGATTTTAGGGTCTATTGGCAATACAGGACCAAAGCTGATTTCACCAGTTACTTGAGAATCACTAAAGATGACGAAGATAAAGACAAAAAGACTTATTTTGATCTCTGTGGCTTTCGCGTCGCTGATTTAAGTAAAGTTCGAATATCCGGCGCTACAGCGGCACTAACCGGTGAAAAAGACCATCAGCCAAATACTATTTTTTCAGCTTCTTGCCAGGTGCCAAGAGAGAAAGGTTTATTAGTCAGACAAGTTTTTACAAGTGAGCAGGTACACAACGTTGATTTGTGGAAGAAGTTTGGACCAATCTGGAGACCTCAGCAGTTCAGTAGAATGGTAAATATACTGGAGCGGTCAACCCATTTGGGTGGTCGTAATGTCGTTAATTTTGTTGGTCTGGCATGGCTTGATGGTAAACCCGTCGTGAATGAAGGACCTGATTGCTACTTTACCGATCCAAATCAACAATGCCCTTATCATAATCTGCAATTTCCATCAGGACCGATTCATCATGCAGCACTAGTAATTGAAGCATACAGCGATACGTTTAAGCAGTCATCAGCGTCAATTTTGCTTACTTGGGCATTGGGAGGCCACTTAAAAGCGTTTTTAGGCTTTTATCCACACTTTATGTTACAAGCTGCAAAAGACTCTGGTAAGTCGACCTTAATCAAACGCTTAGAACGGACAATCGCGTTTACAATGCTGTCAGGTCAGTCCGTTGACACACCTTTTCGCTTATTAACCAGTGTATCACACACGACTCATCCAGTCGGTTGGGAAGAATTGAGCGCTAGAGGTCAGCGTGTAATAGATAGCGCAGTCGCAATGCTACAAGAAAGTTACAATTACACAATAACAAGACGAGGCAGTGACATGTTGGAATTTGTCATGATAGCACCTGTTCTATTAGCCGGCGAAGATGTACCAGTAGACTCACTATTAGGTAAGCTGGTAACAACAGATTTAGCAAACAAAAAGGGTGTAAAGTTACCAGAGAATTTACCTCAATTCCCAGTTAAGGAGTGGTTGCTTTTTTTGACCTCGTTTTCCCGCTCTCAAATCAACGACAGTTATCAGAAAAGTATCGCCTTGATGGCTGCCAATTGCGTCACTACCAAAGATGGTGATGGAGGTACACGTATTCGAGATAACTATGCGTGTTTGCACTTAACATGGATACTTCTTTGTGAGTTTGCAAACCTCCCCACGAATTTGGGGGATTTTACACCTAATTTAATCTCAGATATGAACAGACATATCACTGAGACCACAAGCGACCGTGAACCGTGGATTTGGATTATGGGTATTTTACTGACTGAAATCGATGGCGGCGGATTTAGGCTGCCCTACGTACTCGATATGGTTGATGAAGAATACTGTTTGATCATTAGAGCAACAACCATCATGCATCACATTAAAACCAGTGTGCACTTAAAAGCAATTTATGACAGCCTCCCAGTAAAAAGTGACCGAGTTTTGAAAAAGCAGTTAATACAAGCTGGTGTAGTTGCTAAGGAAAGCATGGAAAAAAAAATAAACAATAAACGACACAGTGCCATGATGGCACTATCAATTAAGCAGCTGCAAAAATTTGGCTTAAACCCTACGCTGCCAGAGTCACCACCATCAACCCCAATGGTTCCTTATGCCATTGCTAAGCTATAGATTTAATAAACGTTACTAACCCATCGAGAGAGAGAAAATGACTATTTTAAGTAAAAAACAAACAAAAGAAAATTCGGAAAAATTAGGTTTATTGTTAAAAAAAATTAGACTTAATTCAGATGCCAACAATGATATAAGGGACGGAAGCCCTCAGACAATGAGAGAATTAGTCAAAAATATTCCAGGGAAGGCTGTGCCACACTCGGTTGTAGGCAAAGTTGAAAACAACACCCGTGAATTAAAAGTTAGCGAATTACCAGCATACTGCGCAGCGCTGGGCGTTACCGTTGATTATGTTATGACGGTTTATTTAAACGAACTAAAGACTTAAAAAAATGAAAAAGTTAAAAAATGTAGCACAACGTGGTTGTCCTGATTGCATGGGGAAAAAAGCGGCAGAGTGCAAACGCTGCGAAGGTAAGACCTGGATGTTTGACTGGTATCAAACTGAAAAGGGCAGCTGGGAGCATATTCCGGGTAAGCAAAAGCGATAACAGAGCTTAGCCGGTGGCAAGTTCTGCCATCGGCTGAAAAACAGATAATTTGGAGGGCTGAACAAATGTCATTAAAAGTCATGCCACTGAAAAAATACTGCGAAGAAAGCGGTGAAACCGAAAATGCAGTTCAACGAAGAATTGACCGGGGTTATTGGCTGGTTGGCAAAGAAGTATTGAAAATTGACCACGTAAAACAAAACTGGATTGATATAGAGGCTGTAGCAGAATGGGCACGAAACGGAGGACGCCACCCGGCGTAACAATTCGAGATTACAGCTCTGGTAAAAAAACAATAAATATTTCGTTTACTTACCAGGGTATTCGGTGTCGGGAACCCTTAACTAACCTAGCAGTCACAACAGGCAATATTCGATATGCCGGTGATCTGCTTGGTGAGATAAGGAATAAAATTGAACGAAAAGTTTTTGTATATGCGGATCACTTCCCCAACTCGACTAAACTTGAGATTTTCGGTGCTGCAAAATCGGGTGCAGATGTGTTGTATTATTTGAATCTCTACATAGACAACGCCCAGACCCGTAATTGCTCTGTTACAACCATTACCGGCTACAATAAATGCAAAAACAGACTCAAACCGCTGCATGACATTCCTGTTACTGAATTAACACCAGCAACAATTAAAACTTACATACAAAATTCTACTGTAAAAATTAAGACAATGAATAACACACTGAGTTTGTTACGCCCCGCTGTAAACGAAGCATTGATTGATGGACTAATAACAGTTAATCCGCTTGCCGGCATATCGGCATCACAATATATGGAAGTTGCTGGTAAAGTCGATATTGACGGCGATAACGAAGATGTTGACCCGTTTTCCCCTAATGAAGTTGAACAGATATTAAGGCATTGTGAACATGACCAAGACCATAACCTTTTACTGTTTGCTTTCAAAACTGGATTAAGATCGGGCGAGTTGTGCGGTTTGCGCTGGCAAGATATTAATACTGAAAATCGGCAAATACATATACGGCAAAATGTAGTCGAAAACATAATAAAAGGACCTAAAACAAAAAGTGGCCGCAGGACTGTTGAAATTGACAATGATGTAGTAGCGATACTGATAAACCAAGCTCATTACACAAAAAATCAAAAAGAGTTTGTTTTCCACAACCCACGCACAAAAGAACCTTGGTCTGGTGCCAGTGTAATTCGCACCGGTGCTTGGATACCAGCATTGCGTAAAGCTGGGGTGCGCTATCGCTATCCTTACCAAACCCGACATACCTACGCTACAATGCACATCAGTAATGGAGCAAACCATTTCTGGCTGGCTGGTCAACTAGGGCATTCATCGCCAGATATGCTATATAGACATTACGGGTCCTACATTGAAGCATATGATAAAAGTAAGCAGACAAGCCGAGAACATGATCCGTTAAGCAGTGAAATCTTGATAAAGCGCCTAGAAAACGAAACACGATGAAAATAAAGTGCTCCTTGACGAATTATTTTTAAGTAGTCATAATGATCCGCAGCTGATCCTTGCTTCGCAAGCAAGGTGGTAAAGTGATTTTATATCAATGACTTGGCTGTTTATTAGACGGGGGTTCAAATCCCCCCATCTCCACCAAATAAGCTAGGTAGAAATACCAAATATAAAAATCACAGTTTTGGCTGTGATTTTTTTTTGCTTGTAATTCAGCTTTTGGATAATTCGTGGAGGGGCGTCTCGCCGCGATAAATGGCGTAGCCATTTCAAAAAACCGTTGCGCCGAGACGGCCCTCACATTATTGGGTGCCATTTATCCACAGAGTCACCAATTGTGCTGAATAGTTACCTTTATTTTACCAAAGGAAAATTAAACAGTGGATCAAAGCCATTATCAACCAGCGTCCCCCACATTTCGATGACCTCGCGTTTGCCGTTACTCAGTTCGCGAGTGATCGGCATATAAGCGGTATCAGCGGCCAAATCAACATTGGTCAATTCCTGTATTTTGGTATTATTATTGATCAACGAATCCTTACTGCCAACAATACCGGCCATTATCGGGTAAATCAGCGCATAGGTGGCGAAAACCGTATCATCGAGAAAGTCATAAACCGTATCAGAATCATGACTTTGATTCCATAACGCGGCAAAATCTAGTGGTAACAAATCATCAAATGGCATGACCCGCAAACACGAGAAAAAGGCATTCAAAATGGTAAAATCAGGTGCAACAGGATCCACCATATCTGGCGGTACCGGTTGACTGGCTGATAAGTCGTAAGGAAACAACATCAAATTAGGAAAACCGGGTTGGATCGCAGTAACGGTAAAAGTGCCGCTGCCAAAACCTTCATCATTAAGCGTAACGGTTGTCAGAAAAGTTTGATTGCCATTGCTCGTCGTGGCAAAAGCAACCGCTGCTGTGCGTACCGGATCACCAGTGCCCACCAACTCCCAACTAGCAGCATTTGCCGCAGGAGGTGCCGGAAATGGCAGATATTGCGCGATAAGGATATTGACAGTTTTATTTTTTGGCCCAGTGCCATTATAAATAACATCAAAGCCGATAGTGACCTGTTGGTCTTGTTCAATATAAACGCCACGCTGATCGGTTTGTACTACCAACTGATCTTCGGCCTCTGCAATGGCAACGACATAATCATCACCATTGGCAATACTATCGTTACGATACAACTTTTTCTTCTGAGCTTGCAGTACCACACGACCTTCTAAAGGTATACCCTGTGGAATATCAATATCAATGATCCCAGAGGTCAAACCGTAAGCGGCTTTGTTGTAGTCGGTATACGCTAGCGTTGCGATCGAATAAGTGGTGCCATTATTTATAATTGTGACTAAAATATCACCTACATCGAATTTTACTGCGCCTGTACTATCCGTTTCAGGAATAACATTACTGAAATCCAGACTCAATACACTCGCGGCGGCATTGATATAAGCACTTGCCGGACCGAGCGGGTTAGGTGCGCCCCCTTCCGCCAAATACGACCCATTAATTTCTGCGGGTAAATAACGTTGCCAAGGCACTGTCGAAGGCTCATTCCTATTCCATACGCCCAGTGTCCCGTCCACCACGGTTATCGCCGGATTATTGCTTTTAAGCCCCTGATCCCACAGCGCCTGTAATTTTTGATACTGGCAGGTCATCATCTGGTTTTCAAAGGTGGTATCGCCAGTTGGATGCTTTGATGGTAAGTCCAGACAATCAACTAAACTCGGATCTGCGCTAAGAATTTCTTCACTTGACCAGTATTTAGTTAAATAAGCGGCAAAGCGTAATTGAATGCCTATGGCATCAACATCATTATCCAGCGCATCCTGAAGTGCACTGAGCAAAGCTGACTGATTGTTGGGGTTATTGATTTGCACCGTTTCTGTCAGCAAACCAATCTGGAAGATACAACCGCCAACCCCAGCAATTTCAACCTTACCGTCGGTATTTAAATTACGTTGAAAATTAAGCCAGCGAGAATACATGCGTACATTTGCCTGCACCTGTGCGGTTAAGCCTAATGTTGCATCGCCAATTTGAATCCCGCCCAAATAGATTTGTGAAGTCCAATACGCGTCAGGGTTAATATCCACCAAACGTGGTCCACCATTAGGCGGGTTGTTGCTGAGAATTTGTATTGGCAAGCCTATCAAAGGGTCTGTGCTGACTGGCGCACCATAATCGAGCTGTCCAGCATTAACTGTGGTAGTTGTTCCCGTAGTAGATTGAATAAACTGGCTGGTATTACCGCCCCAGTAGTTCCATTCAGCAGGCGTCTGCTGCCAACTGGTGGTCGTTCCATCACCATTATCGCCTACGTAAGTTTGCATGGTTAACACCCACTGTGGAAAAGTGGTTTTATAATTTTCAGGGGTAATAGGTTCACCATCCACTTCTTGGCTAGCTAAATAATCCCAGTTCAGTCTTGCATTGGGAAAATCATAAGTAGGCCATTGATCGTTATTATTAGCAGTGGCGACATTCCATGAAGTGCCTCCCGAAAAATAAATACGGGGAAGGTTCAGAATTGACATTGTTTGTATCCTTTTTTATTGGTTGTGAATTACGTAGTGTAGACGTTTTTTATCCAAACGGTATCAGAAACAAAAAAAAGGCAAAAAAAACGGCACCCTAAGGTGCCGTTTTTTAATTGTTAACCAAATCCCTACTCATCCAAGAAACTTCTCAGTTGCTCAGAACGAGATGGATGACGTAACTTACGTAACGCTTTGGCTTCAATCTGACGAATACGCTCACGGGTAACATCAAACTGTTTACCCACTTCTTCCAGAGTATGATCAGTGTTCATGTTGATACCAAAACGCATTCGCAATACTTTCGCTTCACGGGCTGTCAATCCTGACAACACTTCTTTGGTTGCAGCTTTTAAGCTTTCACCAGTTGCGCTTTGAATCGGCGATTCAATCACACCATCTTCGATAAAATCACCTAGGTGCGAATCTTCATCATCACCAATAGGGGTTTCCATTGAAATCGGCTCTTTAGCGATTTTTAGCACCTTACGTACTTTATCTTCCGGCATTTGCATTCGCTCGGACAACTCTTCCGGCGACGGCTCACGCCCCATTTCTTGCAACATCTGGCGAGAAATACGATTCAGTTTGTTGATGGTTTCAATCATATGAACCGGAATACGGATAGTTCTGGCCTGATCGGCGATTGAACGGGTGATTGCCTGACGGATCCACCAAGTCGCATAGGTCGAGAATTTGTAACCTCGACGATATTCGAACTTATCGACCGCTTTCATCAAACCGATGTTACCTTCCTGAATCAAATCAAGGAATTGCAAACCCCGGTTGGTATATTTTTTAGCAATCGAGATAACCAAACGTAAATTCGCTTCGACCATCTCTTTTTTCGCACGGCGGGCTTTTGCCTCACCAATACTCATACGACGGTTAATATCTTTGATTTCAGAGATAGTTAAAGAGCTATCTTTTTCAATCTGAGTCAACTTACCGATGCTACGTAAAATTTCAATGCGATGCGCTTCAAGAGCAACTGAATACTCATGACCTGCCGCGACTTCACGATCAAACCATTCTCTTGAGGATTCATTACCAGCAAAGGCTTTAACAAAGGCTTTTTTCGGCATTTTTGCCAAAGCCACTGCATGTTTCATCACAATACGTTCTTGAACACGTACTCTGTCCATCGTTGAACGAACACTTTTAACCAGACGGTCAAATTGTTTTGGTACAAAACGCAGTTCTTTGAAAGCCTCGATGATTTTATCAATTTCGGCTTTAGATTTAGCATGTGAACGGCCATGAGTGGCGATCACCGCTTGCATGATTTCGTATTGAGAACGTAATAAATCGAATTTTTCTTGAGCGACCTCTGGATCCGGGCCGGTATCCTCTTCCTCTTCTTCTTCAGCGGTATCAGTCTCTAAATCTTCGTCTTCAAGTTCTTCTTTAGGTACTTCAGAACCGACATGAGTTGCTGTAGGGGCAATCCCCTCAGCTTCGACTTCTTCACCAGCAAAACCGCTGATAATATCAGACAGGCGAATCTCTTCGGCTTCATATTTGTCCCACTGATCTAACACATTGATGATAGTACCCGGGTATTCTGCCACGCAGTGAACAACCCGGTTAATACCTTCTTCAATCCGTCTGGCGATAACAATTTCGCCTTCCCGAGTCAACAACTCGACGGTACCCATTTCACGCATATACATGCGAACAGGATCCGTTGTGCGGCCGATTTCTTTGTCAACACTGGCCAATGCCTGTGCTGCTTCTTCTGCCGCGTCTTCATCAGTGGTCGTTTCTTGCATCATCAAATCATCAGTATCTGGTGCACTTTCAAACACCTTGATACCCATGTCATTGATCATGCCAATGATATCTTCAACTTGATCGGAATCTACGATCTCCTGAGGAAGGTGATCGTTCACCTCAGCAAAGGTTAGAAAACCTTTTTCTTTACCTTTAGCGATTAGTACTTTTAATTGAGATTGAGGATTTTGATCCATAAAGCGTTTCTCTTCACCCGCTAGTTGTTTTAAGAAAATTCTGAACGCGATAGTATAGCAGTCTTTCTAAAACCTGACTACACTAGCCACACACAAACTCATAAAAATAGGTCGTTCTCACCGTGTGATTATGAATAACATCAAGTAGTTAGTGTCCAATGAGAAACACTACCCCGACCCAGCACCCATTAACGCAGCCAACGGTGATCAAATCTGCTCACTGGGTTTGATTAATAATGCCGCCAACGCGGCTAATAATGCAGCAACCGCAGCAAAATTAAATGTTTGTGCCGCCCCCGCCCCGTTTTGCCATAAAAAGCCAGCCAGTAAAGCCCCCAAAGCACCACCAGCACCAAAAGCCCCGCCAACATAAAGTGCCTGACCGCGACTTTGTTGCCCTGCTTTAAAATAATGCTGGATAAATTGCATTGAGGCGGCATGAGTCAAGCCAAAACTGGCTGCGTGCATCACCTGAACAATCGCTAATATCCACCATACATCGGCATAATAACCAGTAACCCACCAACGAAATCCAGTCAATAGCAAGGCAACGGTTAATATGGTGCGGATGCCATATTCAACAATCAATCGCCCGGCAACCATAAAGATGAAAATCTCTGCCAGCACACCCAGCGAAATAAAAATGCCAGTCTGCATACCACTATAGTTGAGATTCTCCAAATACAAGGTAAAAAAGACATAAAAAGGCGCAAAGCTCATTTGCAGCAATAACGCCGAGATAAAAAAAGCAATAAACGTCGGCGTTAAGGTACTTCGCCAAAACGACGTACTAATATCCCGGTCGTTACTATCAGCCGCAGGCTGTCTAATCGGCGCAAAAAACAGTAAAAATCCCAACAACAACGATAACACTGCCCAAGGCAATACATCGGCAGACAGCCACTCGATGAGATAACCCGTCAGCATCACCAGCGCAATATAACCGATACTGCCCCACAAACGAATTTGACTGTAACGACTGATCTGTTTTTTGATGCTGTTTAAGGTCAGTACTTCTAATTGGGGTAAAATCGCCGTCCAAAACATTGAAAATAATCCCAATGAAAAGGCCAGCCACCAAAAATGATTAACAAAGGGTAACAGCATCACGCAGCCACAAGACAGGGCCGCTCCCAAGCGAATAATCCCCGCTTGCCTGCCGGTTTTATCCGCAAAAGACGCCCACAACTGCGGGCCAAATACCTTGGTCACTGTTAATATCGCCAATAGATAACCGATATCAATAGAGTTGAATCCCCGATGATCTAAAAACATCCCCATATAGGGAATGAAAATACCAAGGATGCCATAATAGATGAAGTAAGACGCTGACAAACAAAAGTTTGTTTGTCGCGTCACTATTGCGTTTACTGCTGGCGTTTTGCTGGTTGTTAAAGCCTCAGTCATTAAGCTAATTAACAGCTCGCCGGAATGATTGGCGTCGGACAAGTGACATCACTATTTTGTGCCCGATGACGTAAGAAGTGATCCATCAAGGTGATCGCCAACATCGCTTCGGCAATCGGCACTGCACGAATACCCACACAAGGATCGTGTCGGCCTTTAGTGACCACTTGAATGGGTTCACCCGCACGATTGATTGAATCCCCCGGGGTTGAAATACTTGATGTCGCTTTAAGGGCTATATTGGCGACAATATCCTGACCCGACGAGATCCCGCCCAAAATGCCACCGGCATTGTTGCTTTTAAACCCTTGTGGGGTCATTTCGTCTCGGTGTTCAGTGCCTTTTTGTTCTACGCAGTCAAAACCAGCACCAATCTCGATGCCTTTTACCGCGTTTATACTCATTAAGGCATGAGCAATATCCGCGTCAAGTCTGTCAAAGATCGGCTCGCCTAACCCTACTGGTAGGTTGCTGGCAACCACTGTGACTTTAGCACCGACCGAATCCCCTGCTTTTTTCAACATCTTCATGTAATCAGCCATCTCTTCGACCTTGCTTTCATCAGCGCAGAAAAAAGGATTTTGTGAGATCTGTTGACGATCAACCAGCTCGGCTTTAACCGGACCTAACTGGCTGAGATAAGCATAAATATCAATGCCCAGTTTTTCTTTGAGAAATTTTTTCGCAATGGCACCAGCGGCAACCCTGATAGCGGTTTCACGGGCGGAAGAACGACCGCCGCCACGATAATCTCTGGCACCATATTTTTGGTCGTAAGTGTAATCAGCATGACCCGGACGAAAGACCTCTTTAATCTCAGAATAATCACCTGAACGATGATCGACATTTTCAATCATAATGCCAATAGCGGTGCCGGTGGTTTTTCCCTCAAACACCCCTGAAAGTATTTTCACCGCATCAGGCTCACGTCTGGCGGTGGTAAATCGGGAAGTGCCTGGTTTACGCCGATCCAAATCAATTTGCAGATCCGCTTCACACAACGACAATCCCGGTGGGCAACCATCAATAATGCCGCCCAATGCCAAACCATGGCTTTCCCCAAACGTACTCACTGTAAATAATTTACCAAAACTATTACCCGACACTTATAACCCCCAAATAAAATAAAAAATAATTAATCAGCAAACAGTACGTGATACTCCAGCAATTGTGCCTTAGTTAAAATAAACACCCCATGGCCACCATTAGCAAACTCAGGCCAGACAAACGGCACTTCGGCAAACTGTTCAACCAAATGCACCTGACTGTTACCCACTTCAACCACTAACAAGCCATCGTCGGTCAAAAAGTCAGCCGCCTGTTGTAAAATTCTCCGGGTCAGGTTTAACCCATCAACCCCAGAGCCCAAACCAATTTCAGGTTCATGGGTAAACTCAGCTGGCATTGATTCCAGATCGTCGACATCAACATAAGGCGGATTACAAACAATCAAGTCGTATTGTTGACCGACCAAATTGTCAAACAAATCCGATTGCATTGGAAAAACCTGCTCCATCATGCCATGTTCTTCGACATTGATTTGTGCCACGGCCAATGCATCCAAAGAGATATCCACTGCATCCACTTCAATTTGCTCAAAGGCATGAGCACAAGCAATGGCGATACAAGCAGAGCCAGTGCACATATCCAGCACCCGCGCCACGCGTATATCTTTCAGCCAAGGCTCAAAGCGAGCATTGATCAACTCACCAATCGGCGAGCGAGGCACCAATACTCTTTCATCAACATAAAATGGCAGTAAATTGAACCAACCTTGATTGGTAATGTAGGCCGCAGGAATGCGCTCTTCGATACGACGTTGAATGAGCGCAACGATTCGTGTTTTTTCAGTGGTTGTCAGGCGGGTTTGTTTAATTTCGCCGATAGCGGTTTGTGGCAAACTCAAACCAAACATAATCAATGCGACCGCTTCGTCCCAAGGATTATCAGTGCCGTGACCATAATATAATTCCGCCTCATTAAATCGGCTGACCGACCAACGAATGAAATCATCTATTGTTACTAACTCGGCTATTGCTTGATCTATTTCCACTTGCTCCAAAATATACTCCTGCTCTTATATTAATTTTTATAACTACATTAGTGTAATGATCTGTTTTGTTGACATGCGTAGGATGGGTGAGCCTCAGCGAAACTCATCAATCCGATAAAACAGCCAGTAATATCATCGTTAATTACCGACCGATGATGGGTTTAGCCTCTGGCTCACCGCATCCTACCGATATAACCTCAGCCTTGAAAATATACCGGATGACAATTCGAAAGCACTTTAAATTCTCATCACCAGCGTTTAAAATCGCCTCATGAGCAAAAAATCCAATATCAGCCAAGACGATCTGGCGCTGTTTCATCAGTCAATTAATGATACCGATGGTAACACCCAACGTTTAAAGCAAGACAAAATACACCCTCGTACTGCGCCGGGCAAGGAAAAAACACAACTAAAATCCCGTGTTGCAAAAGTCCGTCAGGCCGGGTTTTACTTTTCCGACGAATTCATTCCCAATCTGCCAACCCAAGGGCCATTATCCTTTGTCCAGCAAGGCCACAGCAGCTTTTTGTCAAAACAGCTGCGCCGAGGTGATTTCTATCCAGATTTAATTCTCGACCTACACGGTTACACTAAAGAAAACGCCAAACTAGAACTCGCCGAACTGATTGAGGAATGCCAGAAAAAACACATTCATTGCGCCTGTATTGTCACTGGCCTGGGTGAATTTATCCTCAAACAAAAAGTCCCGCACTGGCTGGTGCAACACCCGGCGATCATCGCCTTTCACGAAGCCCCCAGAGAATGGGGCGGCAAAGGGGCGTTACTGGTGTTGATTGAATTGGCCGAACGGTAAGCTTTCATAATTAATAATTAACAGATAATAATTAACAATTAAAAGCAAAACCCTACAACAATCATTTTGCTTTTGATCTTCTCCGTGTCCTCTGTGCCTCCGTGGTGAAAATGCTTTTGATTTTAAGAACGAAGCGCTCCAAAAAACCCTAAAAGCCCACAGACTATGTGACAGCTTTAGCCTGTGGGCTTTTAGGGTGCCTTTACTGCCTCAAAATGACCTTTCATTTGTTTTACATCATATTGGATATAAGCAATACCGGCGGTTGGGAATATCGGTGAGGCGTGTTCAATGGTAAATTCTTCGACCAAATAACTGACCAAAGGCATATGAGATACCAGCAGGATATTTTTTGGCTGATACAACTGGATCGCTGCATCTATATAGTCATGAACATTTTCAGCAGAGCCTTCGGGAATCAAATCGACAGTAGTTTCGAGTTTGGTGGGCGTTTCTATCAGCTCACAAACAATGTGCTGAGTTTGTTGAGCACGAATAAACGGACTGACCAACACCAAATCGAAGCCAGCCACTTGTTGCTTTAACCACTGAGCATTTTTAGTTACTTCTGCCACACCGTGAGCAGTTAACTCTCTGGCTTCATCGCTGGCGGCGATCATTTGTGCTTCGCCATGGCGCATAATATAAAGATTAACAAACATCGAGCGGTCCCCGCTTTTTAAACAAAAGCTAAACAATAATTAACCAAAGAGCAAACAAGGGTAATAAATAAACCCATCGTTTTATTCATAGTCAGCTATATTAAATATAAATTGCTGCGGTAGTTTATATTATTTTTGTGTTAGGTTATAACCTTAACCCGTAAATTTTATCTTTCTTTTTTTTAGTTAGCTTTTAGTCACTTAGCCCAAACGGTGAATGACTTGACGGTAATAAATAAGCTTGAAGTCAAACTAAAAATGAAGTAGCGCAAAAAGCAAAACCGGGTCATCTAACATAAATGTAAAACAGGAGCTCAACTCTTGATCATCAGCCCCAACGACAGCAAAACCTACCAATCGTTAACCTTGGATAATGGCTTACGGGTAATTTTAATTCATGACGCACACAGTGAAAAATCAGCGGCTTCTTTAACGGTTAACTGCGGCCATTTTGATGATCCCTTCGAGCGTCAGGGGATGGCGCACTTTCTCGAACATATGGTATTTTTAGGCACTCAAAATAATCCAGAGCCTGCTTCATTTCCGCAATTTATCAGTCAGCACGGCGGCTCGCATAACGCTTGGACTGCCACTGAATTTACCAGTTACTTTTTTGATATCAATAATGCAGATTTCAACACCGCTTTGAGTCATTTTAGTGAATTTTTCAGCCAACCCTTGCTAGCCGAGGCGTATATCGAAAAAGAACGCCACGCCATCGATGCTGAATACAAATTAAAACTCAAAGAAGATTCTCACCGCATTTATCAAGTACATCGAGAAACAATTAACCCGCTGCATCCTTTTTCCAAGTTTTCAGTCGGTAATAACCAAACTCTTGAAGATCGCAATGGTGTGTCAATCCGTCAGGAATTGGTTGATTTTCACGATACCTATTATATTGCTGCTAATATGAGTCTGGTATTATTGTGTCCGCTTGAACTTAGCGTTCAGGCCGAGTTGGTACAGCAGCTGTTCGGCCCTTTACCCACACTCAGCGGACCCGAGCGCATATTGACCATGCCCATCTACCTGCCAGAACATCAAGCAGTAGAAATTACCATTAAACCCCATAAGCATACCCAAAAACTGATTGTCGGCTTTTTCTTATCTGCCAACCCACTATATTATCAAAACAAGACCTTAGGTTATATTGGCCACCTGATAGGGTTTGAGGGCGAAGGTTCATTACTGTCATTAATCAAAGCCAAGGGCTGGTGTAACCACCTCAGTGCTGGGCGCGGTATTAACGGCAGCAATTTTAAAGACTTCAATATCAGTTTTGATTTAACCGACAGTGGACTGGCACACACTGACGAAATCATTACCTTATTATTTGAATATATCGAGCTGGTCAAAAACGGCAAAGACCACGACACCTTATACCGCGACAAACAAAGTCTGTTGCAACTGGCTTTTGATTATCAAGAAAAAACCAAACCGATCAATCAGGTCAACCACTTATCTGCCAACATCTTTTATTACCAGCCAGAACACTACCTTTACGGCGACTACCTTATGCAAGGTTTTGATCAAGCCGAGTTTGACAAGCTCTGTGCTCAGCTCAATCCGACCAATATGCGGCTGGTTTATATTAATCCTGATGTCACCACTGATCAGCGAGCCAACTGGTACCATACCCCTTACAGCATCAACCCCATTAGCCCAGAGAAATTGACTCGCTGGGGCACACTCAAAGCAGCTCGCCCGCCGCTGACTTTACCGACGAAAAATCCCTACCTGCAAAATGAAGTCAAACTTCAACCTCGGGAAGACGGCGATGAGCAGCATATCCCGCAGATCATTCATCAGGCTAACGGTTATAACTTTTGGTTTAAACAGGATGAATATTTCAATGTGCCCAAAGGGCATTGTTATATTGCGATTGATTGTCCAACCTCTATTGCTTCGATTGAAAGCATTGCTATCACCCGGCTATTTACCGAGTTATTTCTTGATGCAGTGGTTGAAGCCCATTATTCCGCTGAGCTAGCCGGGCTAAGTTATCATGTTTATGTGCATCAGGGAGGCATCACGGTTCATACCTCGGGGATCAGCACCAACCAACATATTCTGATTGGGCAACTATTACAGTCGTTACATCAACAAACGTTCACTGAGCGCCGCTTTAATGAAATCAAAAACCAGTTGAGTATTCACTGGGTCAACAGCAGTAAAAGTAAACCGGTTTCACAGTTATTCGCCATTTTAACCTCAACCTTACAGCCTAATAACCCCACTATGGCGCAAATGGCAGCAGCCATTGAGCAAGTCAGTTTCGAACAATTTCTGACGGTAAGAAAAGCGCTATTTACCCGCATTCATGTAGATGCCTTTTGTTATGGCAACTGGACCAAGACACAAGCTACAGATTTGGCGCAAAGTATCGGTCAAGCATTGTTCGACAATGCCCAACCCCATGACGAAGTGATCCGCCCTATCCTGTCATTGCAAAATCAGCATGATCTGGCGCTAGAAAAAACATTAAAACAGTATGACAATGCTATCGTGATGTACTATCAGGCCGACTGCAAAGCGCCCCGAACCATCGCTTTGTTTATGTTGCTCAACCACATCATGGCCCCAGAGTTTTTTCATCACTTGCGCACCGAGAAACAACTCGGGTATTTGGTTGGCACCGGTTATGTGCCACTTAACCGTTACCCCGGGCTGGCACTTTATATTCAGTCACCAAATAACAGCAGCAACAGTTTGCATCATGAGATCATCGCATTTTGCCAAACTTTTAGTGCTGAACTGGCCGCAATAACCCCTGAGCAATGGCATAAAATGCAGCATGGCTTGATCACCCAGGTGATTGAAAAAGACAGTAACCTACGTGTCACCAGCCAACGCTTCTGGATGGGGATCGGCAATAAAGACCCCTTGTTTGATGAAAGAGATCAAGTGGCCAGCCAAATCAGCCAACTGACACCGGCGGACCTACATCAATTTGCGCAAACAATATTAATTGATAATAGTGATGGCAAATTAACGGTGAAAACAGAGCATCGTCACTATGAACAAGAAGGCGAAGAGAATGAAGGAAATGACACTAATCGCTCGTCGTTTAAATTGAAAACCATCACCGTTGAGCAACTTAATGCGCAGTTAAAAGCTTTCGAGCCCGATTAGCTTTTGACATCCGCTCGGGCTTTGTTATATAACGTCAGCTCTACTTATCTATAATTGTGTGTACCGTGTTGCTATTGCGCCAAATTGCTACAGTCATCACCCTGATCTCAACTTCGGCGTCAACTTTGGCGTCAACTTTGGCGTCAACTTTGGCGTCAACTTTGGCGTCAGTCTCATCGCCACCTTTAACTTCGGCTTTTACCTCGGCTTTTACCTCGGCCTTTACCTCTATAGTGAGCCTCTTTAATAATCTGAACAATATCTGGTTGTTACTGAGCAGTGTGATCCTCATTATCACGCTGCTTATCTTAATTCGATTGCGCCGCTATCAATCAAAGCTCAAAGCCAGTGAAGAGCGTTTGCGATTATCACTTTGGGGTAGTGGCGATGAGGTGTGGGATTGGGATATTAACCGGGGCATATTACATCGTGCCAACAATCGCGCTAACACTAATGATGGCAATAGCGATGACGATGGTTTAACGGTTTATCCGGATAATCATTTTCCGCCGAATAAAGACTCCATTCATCCTCATGACTTGCAAAGAGTGACCGAGTTATTGCAGCAGCATTTTGATGGTGTGCATGAACATTTTGAAGCCACTTATCGCATCAAACACAGTACACTGGGTTGGAGCTGGGTATTAGATCGAGGCAAAATTGTCGATACCGACGCCAATAATCAACCCGCTCGGATGACCGGCACAGTCAAAGATATTCACGACTTTAAACAAGCAGAAGATCGCTTATACCTATTTGCCCGCTGTATGGAAAACATTTCTGACGCCGTGGTTATTTTTGACACTCAGTTTATCATTGTCGATATTAATGCCTCTTACACCCGAGTCACTGGCAAACAGCGGGTTGCGGTGCTAGGTAAAGCCTTTGAGTTAAAAGAATATCCACAGACATTCATCAACTCGATAAAAACCAACACTAAGGCCACAGGTCACTGGTTTGGCGAAATAGAAGACCGCCATGCCTCAGGCAAACTTTATCATGTTGAGCTGGCGATAGACCTGATCAAAGACGAAGCGGGCAAAGCCATCAACTACGTTGGCACTTTTTCAGATATCACCGAGCGCAAAGCCGCCGAAGCCGAATTACGTAAGCTGTCGAGCTCAGATCCACTGACCGGATTGCCCAACCGTTCACTATTTTACCGTAACATGGAGCGGCTGGAGAAAAACAACAACCGCCATGCCTTACTAGTATTTGATTTAGACAATTTCAAAAAAATCAACGACTCATTGGGTCATCAACTCGGTGATATCCTGTTATGCCGAGTTGCCGAGCGGATCCAAACGGTGGTCCGCGGTCAGGACTCTGTTTATCGCCTTGGTGGTGACGAATTTGCCGTGGTCATTGAGCAGTCCAATGATATTCATACGATCACCACCACAGCCAAGCAGATCCTCAAAATCATCAACAAACCATTCAAAGTCAACAATCACGAATTAGTGGTTTCGAGTAGCATCGGCGTGGTGCTTTATCCGGAGGATGGTAATGATCCACAAACCTTGCTGAAAAATGCCGATACCGCGATGTATCAGGCTAAAAGTGAAGGCAATCGTTATCTGTTCTTCAATGATTCGATGAACAAACAGGCGGTCAAGCGGCTGCAAATCGAGACCCTGATCCGCTATGGCCTCAAAGAAGATTTATTCTCGGTTTATTACCAACCCAAAGTCGACTTAAGCAGTGGCAAGTTAGTGGGAATGGAAGCACTGGTACGTTTTGTCACGCCTAAAAAAGGCTTGATCAGCCCCATCACTTTTATTCCGGTAGCCGAGGAGACCGGACAAATCGTCGATATTGGTGAAGTGGTATTGAACAAAGCCTGTGCTGACGTCAGACGTTGGATTGACAAAAAACTGTTTGATGGCCGGGTGGCCGTTAACTTATCGGCGCGTCAATTCACCCTGCCTAATTTGTGTGAGCGCATCGACGTTATTTTGCAAGCCAACCAACTGCCCTCTTATCATCTCGAACTGGAGATCACCGAAGGCACAGTGATGGACTCACCAACCGACGCCATCGAGCTGATGAACAAACTGCGCTCCCGAGGCATTCATCTGGCGATGGACGATTTTGGCACTGGTTATTCTTCACTGGCTTACCTTAAACGCTTCCCGCTAAACACCCTCAAAGTAGATAAAGCCTTCATCGACGACTTGATGACCGAGGAAGGCCACAACATGGTTGATACCATAGTCACCATCGCCCACAACTTAGGTTTGTCAGTTGTTGCCGAAGGCGTAGAAACCACAGAGCAACTAGCGCCGTTAAAAAGACTAAACTGCGAAACTGTACAAGGTTTTTATTATTCCAAACCACTGACCAGCGCAGAGTTTGAAGTATTTTTACAACAAGAGCGGGGTAAAAAGCCGACACTTAGCGCGGTCGGCGCTGTAGGTTAAAACCTCGTCTGCTTTTTACCGCAAAGAGCTATCCGAGCAGCTTAAGCAACTGGCAAAATAGCCTTCAACGCCTGATCAGCTGCATTTATCGCCCCTTCAAGATAACCGCCATTTTCACTGGCCGCTTCCGTTGCCGCAAAGGCAATTTTACCCGCCGCAAAATCCCGCACTTGTGGCGATAAGCCATATCGAGGATGTTCATATAAAGGTTCCAAATCATCCTTAGTTGCAGTATAAGCGTCTGCCGACCAGTCTTTCAGCATAATTTTTAATGGTTGTGCCGCTTGTGGACCAAATAACCGTTCAAACTGCTGCTGCGCTGCCGACAACAATTGCGCTTCACCCATTTGCGAGCGTGCCTGTGGAGGAAAACCGACAAAACCAAATAAGGCATAAGGTCCCCCAGCAGCTGGAGAAGCATCATGAATTTCAGTCATCGGCCCGCGCTGACTGAAACCGTCACCACTGAGTCCTTCGTCTCGCCAAAACGCCTGCTCATAAACCGCCACGACTTTGGCATGACCCGCCATCCAAGTGGCGGTATCAACAAAGCTTTTTTCGATAGCTGTGGGCAGCGCTGGCGTAAAACCGATGCTACGAGCAATTAACCGTTGTGGTAGCGCCAAAATCACCTGTTGCGCCTTTAACGGAGCGCTTTGCCCTTTCACTGTAATTTCAATCTCACCGTCATCCAGCTGAGTAATGTGACTCACGACATGCTCAAAATTAATCTGCTCACTATCAACCTGACTCGCCAGCTTATTAATCAATGCAGATGTGCCCCCGCTGATCCGAAACGAACCGGCCATTTGTGAGCGCTGCCGACTACGCATCGCTGGTCCCTGAGGCTGCTCATAGACCATCATGCCCCGTGAATACTGTTCAAACACTTCAAGGTCTAACTGCTTCAACAACCGAGCAATATTTGGTTGAAAACTCGGCCACACCCATGAGGGTCCCAAGTCGAACGCTTCATTTGGTTGCTCACTTGCAGCAAACGTTTCACCGAGAATTCGGCCACCTAACCTGTCACGAGCTTCCAGTAGCTGAAAGTCAATCCCCGCTCGCTGTAATCGCCAAGCAGTATAAATCCCGGCCAGACCACCACCGATGATAGCCACTTGTGTTGATAATGTTTGCATTAACCGCTTTCCTCAGCCAGCTTAAAATAGCTGCCGATCATACCCCAAAACACTATGCAATGCCTGACAAATTGAAAAGACCAGCATCAGCATCCACTAGGGCTTGACACAGGCACAGACGACAACTAAACATAAGTACTGATCCGCTACGTTTAGTTTATCTAAAATAAAAATACTCAATCTAAAAGGTATATCAATGTCACATTTTAATCGTTTGACCCTGCTCACCTGTATTTCCCTAACAGTCGCGGCGTGTGCTCAGCATGACTCGGCAACTTCAACATCCGCCAGTGCCAATTACGGCCTAACCAAACCCTGCGCGACCACGCCTCGTGACGAATTAGGCGAACCATCCAGTGGCGCTGAGGGAATGCCCGGCGCAACAGGCACTTGTGAACTCAGACCAGACGACTGGCAACCCGGACAAACAACCTACTGGGAGGATACCGATGGTATCGCACCTGGTGTCGCTGGCTATCACCTTGGCACCGATAGTCAGGGCACTTCCAACCAAAGAATGTTTGCAGAAGCCTGCCGTGACGACGGTCTGCTGATTGAATCAAACCCGAGTAAAAATGAACTTCACGACCACGCCAATGACACCGGGCATCCTGATACCTTTGATTGCAAACTCTGGTGTGTCGGTACTGGTCACAGTGGTGGATATTGCCAAGCCACTTACGACTCAAAGCTCGGCGCATCGGCAAAATGCGCCTGTAGTGCACACTAATAGCCCTACCAGCCCGGCCATTTTTGCATAACAATGAGAAGGTGATATGATGCGTCACCCGCCGGGCTACAAGAGAATTAGTATGCTAAATAATAAGTTAGACAAAGCACAAATCAAACAATATCACGAGCAAGGATTTATCGTGGTCAATCAGGCGATTGACCAACCACAGCTCGAACAATTAAAAACACAAGCGGCCAAATTAGTCGAACTCGGCGTCGATGAAAGCGCCGCTCATATCTTCACTACCAAACATAACAACCGTAGCGGCGATGACTTTTTTCTCGACTCCAGTGAAAAAATTCGCTGTTTTTTCGAAGAAGAAGCCTTTGACGAAAACGGTGAACTGGTACAAGACCGCAATTTATCCATCAATAAAATAGGCCATGCGCTACACGAGCTTGACCCAGTATTTGCCGCTTTCAGCCATCAACCGTTATTGGGCCAAATCGCTGCTGATATCGGCATACAGCAACCGCAAATCCGCCAGTCAATGTACATTTTCAAACAGCCTAATATTGGTGGCGAAGTCAAATGGCATCAGGACGCAACGTTTTTCTTTACCCGTCCCCACAGCGTCGTCACCTTTTGGTTTGCTATTGAAGATGCCACGTTAGAAAACGGCTGTTTATGGGTTGAGCCCGGCGGTCACCTCGGTCCGCTCAGAGAACGTTTTAACCGCCAAGACCAAACCACTACTATGGTGCCGCTAGACGACACCCCTTGGCCCACCGAAGACAGCGGTATTTCGGTCGCAGTCAAAGCAGGTAGTATCGTGATATTTCAAGGCCATCTGCCCCATTACAGCGCACCGAACCGTTCCGCCAAATCCCGTCAAGCTTATACTCTGCATGTCACTGATGGTATAGCTGAATATGACGCAGAGAATTGGTTGCAAGCCAATACTTTACCTTTGCGTGGGTTTGATGAATGAACCTGATCATGGGTTTTGTCGGCATTATCCTGCTATTGAGCATCGCGGTATTACTATCGAATAACCGCAAAGCCATCAACTTGCGCACAGTCGGTGGAGCCTTTGCGATCCAAACCGGTTTCGCCGCTTTTGTGCTTTATTTGCCTTTTGGTCAACAGCTATTAGGCAGTATTGCCGCTGGGGTGCAATGGGTGATTGACAGCTCCGGGTATGGCATTGATTTTTTGTTTGGCGGTTTGGTCAGCGATAAAATGTTTGAATTGTTTGGTGGTGGCGGTTTTATTTTTGCCCTGCGCGTCTTGCCAGTGATTGTGTTTTTCTCATCGTTTATCGCCGTGCTGTATTATTTGGGTGTGATGCAAAAAATCATTGATGTGCTCGGTGGTGGATTACAAAAACTCCTCGGTATCAGCCGACCAGAAGCCATGTCTGCCACCGCCAATATCTTTGTTGGCTTAACTGAAGCGCCTTTGGTGATCCGCCCGTTTGTCAGTCATATGTCCCAATCTCAATTATTTGCCGTCATGGCAGGCGGCACAGCTTCCGTCGCAGGCTCGGTATTAGTCGGTTATGCCAGTTTGGGCATCGAACTGAAATATCTGGTGGCCGCCGCTTTTATGGCGGCTCCCGGCGGCTTGTTGATGGCTAAAATCATTATGCCAGAAACTGACACGCCTATAGAATCCCTTGATAATATTAACCATGAAGAAGCCGACCAACCGGTGAATGTCATTGATGCCGCCGCAGCAGGCGCATCAACGGGCGTACAGCTGGCGATTAATGTCGGCGGTATGTTATTGGCTTTTATTGGCTTGATTGCTCTGCTCAATGGTCTGGTGGGCTTAGTGGCTGGCGGATTGGGGTTTGAAAGTGTCACCATACAACAGTTGCTCGGTTATGCCTTCGCCCCGTTGGCGTTTATGATTGGTGCCCCATGGTCTGAGGCAGTACCAGCTGGTAGTTTTATTGGTCAAAAATTGGTGGTCAATGAATTTGTTGCTTATGTTAATTTCATCGAAGTTAAAGACAGCCTCTCGGCTCATACCCAAGCCATCATCACCTTTGCGTTATGCGGATTTGCCAATCTGTCGTCAATTGCAGTGTTGCTGGGCGGATTAGGTGGCATAGCCCCCAGCCGACGCCACGATTTGGCCAGACTAGGGTTTAAAGCCGTTATTGCCGGTTCTCTGTCAAACCTGATGAGCGCGGCACTGGCGGGGATATTTTTGTCGCTGTAAACTTTGAGTTTCGCTTTTGCTCTTGCTCTTAATTGCTAATTATCACGCCTCTTTGCTCTTCAAAAACGTAAACAACTCAGTCAGGTTTTCTTTGCATTGTTGTTCAAACAGCTCAACCGCAAAAGCCACCGCTATCTCGCATTTTAAGGTCGAATGATGATAAGACGATGCCGCTTCCATACGAACCACCTTGGACGGCAAGGGTCCAATGTGAATAACCCCGACATCATCAATATCGTCAAATTCAATTGCCATTTGATATTGACCGAACAAATTAATGTTTTGGTCATAAGTCATGCTCAGCAATAAACCTGAGCGACTGATATTCTGTACCTGAGCGGTTAATGTCTGCTCGCCAAGCTGAATATTCAAGCTGTGCTCAGGCAAACCAGAATAGCGCCGAGCATTACGTTTTGTCGCACTGTTCCAAGCTTTACGCAAAGTATCATCAAGCTTTTCAGGGCTGAAAGGTTTAACCATAAACTGGCTAGCTCCGCGCTGAATTGCACCTACGACAAAGTTTTTATCGCCAATGGTAGACATCACCACAAACGGCATATCTTTGAGTTTGTCATCATTGCGCACTTTTTCTAGCAGCGCCTCACCACTGAGCCGTTTAAGCTCCCAATCAGCAATAACAATATCAATTTTTTTGCTTTGCAGTAGCGCCCAGGCATCTTCACCATTGGTGGCGGTATATACTTTTTCCGAACCCAACCTAGATACAATTACGTTTTTGATCGCCGCGACAAACATTTTCGCGTCAACTACCAAAAAAGTCAGTTGCCTCATACTTACTCCTATACTGTAACCTGATGATAAACCTAACTAAAGCTTAGTTGTCCGGGTGACATTCCGTCAAGCACTATCGTTATACGGGCTGATGGACTGTTTAGGTATTTGGAGCGCTTCGTTCTTAAAAAAGAAAACATTTTGACCACGGAGGCACGGGGATACGGAGAAAAACAAAGTCAAAAGAAGAACAAGACCTTAAAAACAATCATTGCTTTTGATCTTCTCCGTGCCTCCGTGTCTCCGTGGTGAATGCTTTTGCTTGTAAAGAACGAAGCGCTCCAGTGACTTGAAAAGCCCGCCAAACCCCCAAGGCACTCGTAATTACCCACAAGCCAAAAAAACGCAAAAAAAAGGCGATAACTTTACGTTATCGCCTTTCTATAATCATTGCTAACACTCAGCTTAATAGCTTATGCAGCCAGACCTTCTTTTGCTTTTTCAACTAGGGCAGTGAATGCACCTTTGTCGTAGACAGCAATGTCAGCCAAGATCTTACGATCGATTTCAACACAGGCTTTTTTCAGGCCATTGATGAAACGGCTGTACGAAAGACCGTTAGTACGGGCTGCTGCGTTAATACGAGCAATCCAAAGTTGACGGAACTGACGTTTTCGCTGACGACGGTCACGATAAGCATATTGACCGGCTTTAGTTACCGCTTGTACCGCAACGCGATAGACGCGACTACGAGCACCGTAATAACCTTTTGCTTGTTTTAGAACTTTCTTGTGGCGTGCGCGTGCTTGTACACCGCGTTTAACTCTAGGCATTCTTCAATCTCTCTCTTCTTTCAATCAAGCATTAAGCGTAAGGCAACATACGTGAAACTAAACCCATGTCAGCTTTATCAACTAACTGTTTACTACGTAGATGACGTTTACGCTTAGAACTTTTCTTGGTCAAAATATGACGAAGATGAGATTGCTTGCGCTTAAAACCACCAGAACCGATTTTCTTAAATCGTTTGGCAGCACCACTGTGTGACTTCATTTTTGGCATTGTGTCAAAAACTCCGCATTGTAAGCTAAAAATAGCTAAGTTAAATTACGTAATTAAGGCGGATGCCACCATCAATCCCTTTTGCAACGGATAACAACGACATCGCTTGTAAAGCCCAATTACTTCTTAATCGGACCGAGAACCATCACCATCTGGCGACCTTCGGCCCGGTGCGGGAACGATTCACATGAGGCAAGATCGCTAAGATCTTCTTTAATTCGGTTTAACAAGTTAATACCCAATTCCTGATGTGCCATCTCACGACCACGAAAACGTAGTGTGATCTTGGTCTTATCGCCCCCTTCCAAAAAGCGACGCAGGTTGCGTAGTTTTACCTGGTAGTCGCCTTCATCTGTGCCAGGGCGGAATTTCATTTCCTTGATCTGCACCTGCTTCTGTTTTTTCTTCTGCTCTTTGAGTGCTTTACTCTTTTCGAACAGGAATTTTCCGTAATTCATTACCTTACAGACGGGAGGTTTAGCTGTTGGACTAATCTCAACCAAATCAATACCAGCGTCCGCTGCAATTCTCATTGCTTCATCGATAGGCACAACACCTAACTGTTCAGATTCAGCACCAATTAATCGTACCTCAGAAACCGTAATTTCTTCATTGATACGATCTTTTTTAGTATCTGTTTGACCTCTTTTTCCGCCTCTAATGGGTTCTTCCTCCAAGATAATTATAACTGTATTAACGGGCTGGTTTTTTATTACCCGTTAATGATGAATGTTTGTGTGCTTTGCACTAAAACAATAGCTAAAAACAATGGCTAAGCTCTAATGGTTATAGCTGGTGACTGACATCATGGCTGATTTTGTCGATAAACGCATCTACCGTCATTTTGCCTAAATCATCACCTTTGCGAGTTCTCACTGCCACTTCGTTGGATTCGACTTCTTTATCACCAACAACTAACAGATACGGAACACGCTTCAAAGTATGCTCGCGGATTTTAAAGCCTATTTTTTCATTTCTCAAGTCTTCTGTTACTCTAAATCCACTTTCTTTTAATTTATTAACCAATTGACTCACATACGGACCTTGCTTATCGGTAATGTTCATCACGACGACCTGCTTTGGAGCCAACCACGTTGGGAACAACCCAGCGTACTCTTCAATCAGAATGCCAATAAAACGTTCCATTGAACCCAAAATAGCACGATGGATCATCACTGGCACATGGCGGTCATTATCTTCGCCGACATAACTTGCCCCTAAACGGTCCGGTAAAGCAAAATCAAGTTGCACAGTACCACACTGCCAAGCACGACCCAAACAATCATGCAGAGTGAATTCAATCTTAGGCCCGTAAAAAGCGCCCTCCCCCGGCAAATAACTAAAATCAATGTCACTCAATTTCAATGCTTCGGCCAATTTAGCTTCTGACTTATCCCACATTTCATCAGTACCAATGCGTTTTTCAGGACGGGTCGATAATTTAACCTCAATCTGTTCAAAGCCAAAAGTCTTGTAAATGTCATAAACCATCTTGATACAAGACATCACCTCGTCTTGCACCTGATCCTCTGTACAGAAGACATGCGCATCATCTTGGGTAAAGCCACGAACGCGCATCAGACCATGTAATGCACCAGAAGGCTCATTACGATGACAACAACCAAACTCAGCCATCCGTAAGGGCAAATCACGATAAGATTTAAGCCCTTGATTGAAAATCTGCACATGACCCGGACAATTCATCGGTTTGATGGCATATTCACGTTTTTCAGACATCGTAGTGAACATGTTTTCAGCGTACTTATCCCAATGACCCGATCGCTCCCACAATGCCCGGTCCATCATCATTGGACCTTTAACTTCTTGATAATCATATTCATGCAATTTTTTACGCACAAATGCTTCAATCTCGGTATAGATGCTCCACCCGTCATTGTGCCAAAATACCATACCTGGCGCTTCTTCTTGCCAATGGAATAAATCCAGTGCCTTGCCGATTTTACGGTGATCACGCTTGTCAGCTTCTTCCAAACGCGTCAGATACGCTTTTAACTGCTTTTTATCTGCCCAAGCAGTACCATAAATACGCTGCAACATTTTATTGTCTGAATTACCTCGCCAGTAAGCCCCTGCCACTTTCATAATTTTGAAATGCTGACAGAACTTCATGTTAGGCACATGAGGACCACGACACATATCCACATATTCTTCATGGTGGTATAATCCCGGACGATCATCAGGGCTGATATTGTCATCGAGAATTTCGATTTTATAAGATTCGCCACGCTCGGCAAACGTATCACGCGCTTCTTTCCAGCTTACGGTCTTTTTGACCACATCATATTGGGTCTTGGCCAGTGCTTTCATGCGCTTTTCTAACGCTTCTAAGTCAGCCTCGGTGATCGAATGCTCCATATCAATGTCATAATAAAAGCCATTATCAATGGTGGGTCCAATGGCCATTTTGGCATCAGGCCACATTTGTTTGACCGCATGACCAATCAAGTGAGCACAAGAGTGGCGCAGAATTTCCAGCCCCTCGTCATTCTTGGCGGTGATGATGGCTAAATCAGCATCGCTCTCAATCAAATCACAAGCATCAACCAAACGACCGTTAACCCGGCCGGCTATGGTGGCTTTGGCTAAACCAGGACCAATATCAAGAGCGACATCCATTACCGACACCGATTGGTCGAAGGCACGTTGACTACCGTCAGGAAGCGTAATTACAGGCATGTTCTTATTCCTTAGCAACAGTGGTGACACCCACGAAGTGTCACTTGTTTTTATTTATCAAAATTGGGGTTTTGTTATCAGTGCCGAGCATTAAACAACCTAACGAGTGGTTGATTTATTAGCTCAATGCACTATTACTAGCAATAATGCAGCCCGGTATTCTCCAGTATTTTATTTACCAAGACAACCCCTTATACTAGGCAAAATATCAGTCAAAACGAATAACGACAGCATTCTATGGAAAACCCACTTAAAGTCGCCATGGTCACCGGCAGCGCCAAGCGCCTTGGCAAACAAATCATCACCACTTTGCATCACCACGGTTATCACGTCATCATTCACTGTCACCAATCCATTGAAGCTGCCAACCAATTGGCAGCAACACTCAATAAAACCCGAGCTGACAGCGCCAAAGTGATCAGCGGCAATATCACCGATGATCAGGCGTTACCCGCTATTGTCAGTCAAACAATAGACTGTTTTGGTCAGCTAGACTTACTAGTAAACAACGCGTCGAGCTTTTACCCTACCAAAAACACCCCTCCGGACTTGCCTGCATGGGATGACCTCATCGGCACCAATATGAAAGCCCCCTACGCCCTGTCCGGGCTGTTTTTTCCCTATTTATCAAAGACTCAGGGCAATATCGTCAACCTCGTTGACATTCACGCTGACAAACCGCTCAAAGACCACACTATCTACTGTATGGCAAAGGCAGGATTAAAGATGATGATAAAGTCGCTAGCTTGTGAATTTGCGCCTAGAATAAGAGTGAATGGCGTGTCCCCCGGTGCGATATTATGGCCCGAACAGTCGCTAAGTCACAGCGAAAAAGCATCGATCGTCAATCAGGTGGCACTAAAACGGTTAGGTAATGCAGTCGATATAGCCGACACAGTTTTATTTTTGGCTAACGCCCCTTATATCACCGGACAAATCATTGCCGTTGATGGTGGCAGAAGCCTGTTAGGCGCAAACATCGCCTAAGATAATCTTTAAAGGAACCGCGATGAATCAGCTTCAAAATAAAACCATCGAATGCCCCCACTGTGGGCACCATTTACACGTCTCTTTGGATATCACTCAAGGTGATCAGGATTATTTTGAAGATTGTCCGGCGTGTTGCAACCCCATTCATATGAATATGCACATTGATGAACTGAGAAAAAAAGTCCAGCTGTCTGTCGACAGCGATGACGAGCAGGTGTTTTAAGCGCTTCGCGAAATTAATTATAGAAAAGACGTTCCCTGCTGAGCCAACACTCGTTCAACCGTTTTCACGATTGAATAAGTTTGCTGGTCAACTTCAATGTTGACCAGATCATCCACTTGACGTACACCCAAATTGGTTACACTCAGGGTTTCGGGGATCAAGTGAATACTAAAGCCATTATCAAATACCTCACCTACCGTCAAACTGATGCCATCTACGGTAATAAACCCTTTAAATAAAACATACTTCATCCATTGGTTATCCAATATCAAGCGCATACTGCAATTATCTTCGCTGCGATTAATCTGCTCAATACGCGCAGTGGTTTGAATATGACCAGAGACAATGTGACCGCCAATTTCAGTACCAAAAGTCAAAGAACGTTCAAAGTTCACCGGATCCCTTTGCTTAATCATCCTCAAATTAGTTTGCTGCATGGTTTCATCAATCACATCAAAAAAAACTTGACCAACCACATCCCGATTATCAACCTCAAAACGGGTAACCGTCAGGCACACGCCGTTTATCGCAATACTCGCACCAATATTCAGATGCTCCAAACAAATAGCGGGTACCGATACCACGATTTTTTCGAAATCATCCCGCTGGTCAATGGAGACCACAGTGCCTTTTGCTTGTACAATACCGGTAAACATAATATCTCTTGCCTTTATTTTTGGGTCTTCATAGTGATCTGGTGGTAATTAGCGAAGGATTTAATAGGAAAAGCCGCCAAGAGGCAAGCCGCAATAGCCAAACAACAAGTTTTGTCACAAATCCCTTGCATTGGCCACAATAGCCGGATAGTATAGCCGCCGCGTTGTACAGCAGCTCTGTTCAGATGGCGTTGATGCAATGCACGTCGTTACCAGTAGCATTTAAAATGCGCCCGTAGCTCAGTTGGTTAGAGCGCTGCCTTGACATGGCAGAGGTCGGTGATTCGAGTTCACTCGGGCGCACCATTTTAGTGTTTATTTTGCTCCATTTTGATCTCTTTTTTTACCTCTTCCCTTGATTTTTAATCAACCCCAAAACAACGATATTGTTGATAAATTAAACCGAACATTAAATAAAGTCGCCTTTTTGTAGCTTCAAGCTCGCATTGACTGCAATGAGGCTATATAATTCGGCAAACGCGCTGGAACTAACAGTTTGTTTTAATGATTTTGTTGCAATTGCCTTGAGAGCGAATATGCTTTGATGGGTATTTTATCAAACCAACGCACGATCATTAATGAAATAGCAACTATGGATACTTTTTTGTTTAATTCGTTTTGTGCCTTTTTAGGCGTTTATTCCTGTGATCGCCATGACCATCGGCTCTCTAGCCCCCTTACAGTGTTTACCTCTGTTACACTGTCTGTGGTATTGCCCGTAGTAATGTTAATCTCTATTTCTTATCAAGCTATCCGCACCGTTGTGAGTAAGTAAAGTAATGAAGGACGATTACTACCTCATCAATAACGAAATCAAATTTTACTTCGATATCGAAAGACAGTGTTTGGAATTCAAAGGCAATACCGAATCACTTGAACCCAAAGAAGCCCAGATTTTAAAATATATTCTCGAACACAACCAAGACGGCATCATCAATTCAGAAGCCATACTCGATGATAACTGGGACTACTGGAACGACAAAAAAGTCCTGCAAAAAGTCCTCTCAACCCTGCGTAAAAAGTTCAAAAGCATTGATGTCGCCGAAAACGGCTTTGTCGCAGCAGGCTCCAATTACAAAATCAATTATGTTGGCCAAATCATTAACAGCCAGCAACAGCAAATCAAAGAGAAAAACGCCCAAAAACACAAGGTCATGTCGTCAATCAAGACCGCCGTGATGTGGGCCTTCGCCGGTGCAGTCACTCTATTAGCCATCATTAAAATCAATGAAAGCCCTAAATTTACCGTCGACAACATCATTCAAGCCACTGCCATCTCCGGGGTATCAGTTGAACCGGCACTGTCTCCTGACGGCACTGCATTGGCTTTCTCGCACAAAAAAGAAAACACCTCACAAATTTATCTCAAGCTAGACTCAAGCCTTAACTATGAAGTCCTGACTAACAGTCAACATGCGCAGGTTCCCGCTTGGAGCCCTTCCGGGCGGCAACTGGCGTTTCAGCGGTATGAAAAAGGCATTTGTGAAATTCGCTTGATCAAGCTCGACAGTAACTACAGTAAAATCGGCAACGATGAAAAGCTAGCCGATTGCAGCTCATATACTTATTTGGCTAGCATTGCCTGGGAAACTGAAACCAGTCTGTTTTTCACCCAAAGAATGCACCCTAGAGGGCCTTCTGAGATAAAACACCTCGACTTAAAGACCAAAGCCTTAACGTCTTATTTTACCTATCCGGGTATTGAACCAGACAACGACATCGGCTCGGGACACTATTACGTACTTTACAACAGCCAACTCAAAATGCTGTTTTCACTGGAAAGTAAAGACTGGGTAAAAACTGACATCAATATCATCAATGACGACAACACCGCAGAGTCGATACAACAGGTTGAAAATATCCTCTTAAGCATTGATATCTTTGACAGCCACATGATTTTTAAAGACATCGACAATCAACTCAAAACCTTTGCCTTAGGCAGCCCTAGTGAATTAACCACCATTTACAAAAACCCGCTAAAACCGATTGGTTACCCCACCATCAGTGCCAACAACAATAAAATTGCCATGGTATCGGGCAGTGTATTCAAAAACAATATTTATGCGATGTCGCTGAAAAACAACGAAGTGTCAGAAATCATTGCCTCACAATTCAAATTAAGTGTGCCTCAAGAAGTCGACAACGAGATCTCATTCACCTCAGATGAGACTGGCATGAATCAAATATACTCTTACAGCAATAACATCCGTTTACAGCTCACCAACTTTACCAAAAATAAACGTATTGTTCATTTCACCCTGTCTAATGATAAACAATGGTTAGCCATCAGTTTTACTGACAGCACAGTGATTTATAAACGCCACGATAATGGCTTGAGTCCGGTCAAAACCTTCCCGCTGATGTCTTATCCGGCTTTTTCAAAGAACGGCGAGCGTATATTGCTGACCAACCTAGTCAAATCTGGCAGTGCTGACAGTGACGACAGGCAGACATGGAAAAAAGAACTAGTCGAATTTAACGTTGCTGACTTTTCAGAAACCGGCATTACAATTAAAAACGCCTTATTCGGTGTCTACCACGACAGTGGCATTATCTATCATGCCGCAGAAGGCGGCGTGAAATTATTTACCCTCAATGGCGCTGAAACCATCACAAATTATATTGGCAAAATCACTCGCAGCCGATTCGCCATTAACAAAGATAACATCTTCATCAGCAGCGGCTCTAAGGTCGCCAAAATCAGTTTAAAAACCAAGATCAAAGTCGAGTTACCGCTTCATGACAGCGATGGACAGATCACCGCCAACGACAATTATTTGTTCTTTAAAAACCAAGAAGTGGGTAATATGGTGATATTTAAAGGCGAATTAACCATCAATTAAGCCTCATGTTCAAACGCAATAAATCCTTATATTTCAATAATATAACCCCCTCGTAACCCTTCGTATACGATAGTCTGTGATCATAAGTAGGTTTTTTTTCAAAAATAACTAGAATACAATTCATCAACAGCTACCCATCACAGTTATTGATAGCCAATCGGAAATTGGCCGTTGTTCAGTTAACGCTCAAGCAATGTTTAATCAATATTTAAGCAGCGCCGAAGCAAAGTTTAGTTAACGTTTAAACCACACAACAGCCCATTATCCACCATCGACATAATTGGAGTTTACAAATGAAATTAACTAAAGTTCTAGCATTGACAGCATTGGTTTTTGCAGCAGCGAGTGTCAGCGCAACCCCACTTACCAGCGACGACAAAGCTGAAGATGCAAAACAACTTGCAAAAATGGAACAGATACAACAAGACATGCAGCGGAAACTTATTCGCCAGCAAAATATTAACCCAGATGAATCAGAGCAGCCATGTGAAGGCTGGCCGTATTGTGCACACAATTAACGTTAAGTTAATCAGTGTTCATTACTGATATCATCAATACCTTAGAGTATTAATATGAACTTGAGAAAATATGTTATTTTGGTTTTTATGTTAATGCCATTCTCAATTTTTGCTACAGAAAGATTACCAGCAGCCAGCAGTGAGCCAGCCAAAGGTAAACCAGCCAAGCAAAAACCAGAGCACCAAAATAAAGAAAAACAAATGGTTTTAGTCAAAATGCTTATACAGCAAGGCGGATGTGATTCTTTTCCGCACTGTTAACTGAATTAACTGAACAAACTGAACAAAAGTCGTAACAAAAGTCGTCAAGTTAAAAGCATCACTAAAAATTCAAATTAACCTGCTTTAACAAAAAGCACTGTGACACAGGCAGTAGAGTAAACAGCACAGCAAACAAGAAAAAAAGGAAAGGACAATGTTGCAAGATAAACGCTACCAGGGGATCGTCAAGTGGTTTAATAACGCCAAAGGTTTTGGTTTTATAACTGCTCAAGATGTCGCTGACGACGTGTTTGTGCATTACCTTAATACGCCAAAAGATAAACAAGTAGGCACCAGACGCTTGCTAGAGGGCCAGATAGTCAGTTTTGAACTGGGTATTAATGGTCACCAAGGCTTTGAAGCCAAAGATGTATTGATTGAACAGCCCTTCATCTATGGTTAACAGCAGTTAAAGATCGACAACACTAATTAGTGTTTATCCAGAAGCATAAATTCCGGCGTTGCCGAAAGTTTATTCAAAACTGGATAACTTCATTACTTATTAATTAATAAGCCTTACCGCTAATGCGGCATAGCGCCTGTCCTGCCATTTAGCAGAGCAAAAAAGTGTTTTCGGACGGGCACTAATTAACTTAAACCATCAGGAGCTGACATGGATCAGGAAAAATTTGACCAATGGTCTGATCAATTTCAGACCATGATGCGCCAGTTACAGCATCATCAAGCGGCGTTGCAAAGCATTACGCAAACAATGCCACTGGCTGATAGCAATGACTTAAGCACATCATCGGTGCAATTGGACGTAGAGAAACAATTAAGAAAAATGTCTAATGACATCAGGGCGTTGGGCTTTTGCTACAACAAACTGAGCGATGCAGTAAAGAATATCGACAATAGCAAGGAAAAGCAGACTGCCGACTTTATTTAAAAATAAGGTAGCAGCAAAGCCATAACAAGAAAAAATTTACCCCAACAGACGCTGATAGACCTCAGCCATTTTAGCGTCGAAACAGGCGAAGATAACACTCCCCTCCGTGTTATCTTCGCCATTTTTTTCAGCCAAAAACAACTGAGCCTGTTCCACAGCAATCGAACAAGCTTTTTTAACCGGAAAACGATAAGCACCACAACTAATGGCCGGAAAAGCAATCGTCTGACAACCATTAGCCACCGCCAAAGCAAAACTCTCCCGATAGCAACTCGCCAACAACTCAGCTTCATTTTTATCGCCCCCATACCAAACCGGCCCTACCGTATGAATGACTTGTTTAGTAGGCAAATTAAATCCCGGCGTAATTTTAGCCAACCCGGTTTGACAGCCCCCTAAGGTACGACACAAGGCTAAAAGTTCAGGCCCTGCACCACGATGAATTGCGCCATCAACACCGCCACCACCACACAGGCTTTGATTAGCGGCATTAACAATCGCATCCACCGCCAGCGTGGTGATATCGGTGACCATTATTTTAATTCTTTGCATTTGGTTCGCCTTTGTACGAGTTAACGTAGACGCGAATTCATTCGCGTTTTTTGCTGTTAATTGTTAATTGTTAATTGTTAATTGTTAATCAAATAAACACCAACTCCGCACCGAGTTGCCATAAAATAACCGTCGCTCCCATCAACGCCACTGTCATTACCAAACCGACCGCAATCATCGCACTGGCAAACAAATAACCGCGCTCTTTGGGAATATTAAGCACATTTGGTACCCCGACATATAACAAATACACCGCGTAACAAGCCGCAGCAGTCACCAAGATGATATCCAGCCACAAAATTGGGTAGAAGCCACAGGCACCAGCGATGAACAGTGGTGTACACGAATAAGCGGCAATACCAACGCCTTTGCCATAATTAGTTTCTGCTTTATAAGTGTCTGCCATCCAGTGCACCATAAAACCCAACACGCCGACGCCACAAATCATCGCCAAATAGAATAACGCCAATACCTGCATGGCTGAATTTTCGGTGATTTTAATCACATGATCGCCCAGCGTCCAGCCTATTCGGGTCAAGCCATAAAACCAGCCGATCACCGGTAATACCGCAATCACTAAAATAAATCCGAGATAATGTTTCAACACACTATCATTATCCTGACCAATCTTGATCCACTCCGCTTGTGGGTTAATAAACAAGCCCAATATATGGTTCATCTTTCTACTCCTCTACTCATCATTGTTATTGTACTGCTGTTGTCTTAATATTGTCTTAATATTGTCTTAATAAGTTACATTACATGCCCGGCATGAGCGGCATGATCACCATGACTAACCGTAAAAACCGCCACCACAGTCCAAACGCCGTAAACCATCAATGCCACCCCAGCACCTGTTCTAACCCATTGTTTTCTGATCCATTGGGCAAAAGTGGTAGCAAATAGTCCCGCGCCAATCAACGCTGGTAACGTCCCTAAACCAAAACTAAACATAAACACCGCACCATGCCACGGTGTTTGCTGCGTCATCGCCATCGACAAGGCCGAATAAACCAAACCACAGGGCATACAACCCCATAAAATGCCACTCAGCCATTGATTGTTATGCTTGAGTAACCCCTGCAATGGCTGCCATACCCGATACATTGCCTGCTCCAGATGTCGTAAACCCAACCACCAGCCGCTGATATACAAGCCCATCAGCACTAACAAAACCCCGGCAACAAGGCGTAAAACATTGCCGCCGCCAGGTAACAGTTGCTGAAAAGCCATGCCCAAAAAACCCGCCAATAAACCTAAAGTGGCATAACTGAGCAGACGCCCCAGATTGACTTTTAAACCATTGAATAAACGTAGAAAAAAAGGCGCATCTCGACTATTTAAACCAATCGCCGACACCAGTCCGCCACACATGCCCAAACAATGAGGTGCCGAGAACAACCCCAATAAAAACGCGCTGGGAAACAACATTGATTCAATCATTGTTAACTTTGCGCTTAGCAGCATCGTCTTTGCTCGGATAAAACCGTTCATCGTTATCAAAAATAATATCGTGACCGTGCTTCTCCAAGTCTTCAAACTGCTTATTATTGACTGCCCAAATAAACAGCCAAACCACCAAACACAGCAATATTAACGACACCGGGATCAACAAATACAAACTATCCATATTAGCTTCTCTCCTTAGCAACAGCTAAATCTCGACTTAAGCGATAAGAATTAAGCAACACCAGCAATGACGATAATGACATCCCCAAAGCCGCTAGCCACGGCGCAATAAGTCCCAAAGCCGCCAACGGCATGGCGGTCAAATTGTATAATAAGGCCCAAGCGATATTTTGCCTGATGATCTGCCGAGTTTTATTCGCCAGTTCAATCGCCTCGGCGATCACTGTCACTTTTGAACTCAACATCACCCCATCGGCTTTAGCCTGAACAAACTCACTGGCACTGTTCATCGCCACAGACACATCGGCTTGTTTTAACGCCGCCGCATCATTAATGCCATCACCCACCATCAGCACCTTGTTATTTGCCGCAGTTAACGCCTGCAAATAAGCAATTTTATCCTCAGGTTTCATTTCTCCCTCAAAGTGCTGAATGCCCAGCTGCCCGGCAACAAAACGACTCGCAGCACCACTATCACCAGAGACCAAATGCAGCTGTTTGCCCATCATTTTTAACTGCTCAACAGCAGCAAAAGCATCATCTCTGAGCTGATCCCTGAGCACTAACCAACCCAGTGGCTGTTGCTCATCGGCCAACAGCAAACAAATCGCATTTTGCGTATGCGGCAAAGGTGTAACACGCTGACGAGTAGCAAAGGCCGGCTTACCCAAAAAATAACGTTTGCCATTAACCACACCACAAATCCCTGCACCCTGCACCACTTGCTGTTCGGTTAACGACCAACCAGACTGTGATTGCGCATGATTAACAATCGCCGTTGCCACTGGGTGATTAACCCCCTGCTCCAAGGTTTGGGCAATATGCAGTAATTGCAGATCATTAATATCAGTCAGCGGTTTGATACTCTCCAGCTGCAACTTGCCATCGGTTAACGTGCCGGTTTTATCAAATAAAATACAATCCGCCTGCGCCAATCCCGTCAGCAACACGCTGGTAGTTGGCATTAATCCCGACAACATCAACTTTCGATTCGCCACCGATAACGCCACAGGCGTCGCCAAAGACAAAGCACAAGGACAAGACACCACCAGCACCGCCAAAGTAATTGAAAATACCTGTTCTGGTGCAACAAAATACCAGCCGACGCCCGCACACAAGGCAATCAACAACACCATCACCACAAAATGGCCAGCCACCTTATCAGCCAATAACGCCACAGGTGGTTTATCCGCCCCGGCTCGTTCGGATAATCTCACCATATTGGCGATCAAACTTTGTTGTGGTAAAGACGTCACCGTCATAGCAACAGGATTCTGCACATTAATACTGCCAGCAAACACCTGATCGCCGACTTTGCGAGCCAAAGGTAATGACTCACCCGAAAACGCACTTTCATCAACCTGACTACTCCCCTGAACAATCACACCATCAGCGGGAATAACCGCGCCATTGTCGACCCGAAGCTTATCGCCCACTTTTAATTGATTCAGCAACACGTTTTCTTCGCTTATTTCATTATTGCTATCAAGGCTATAACGTAAGGCATAAGCAGGGAAAACAGACACCAACTGATTAGTCGACAGCGACCTTTGTTGCCGTGCCGTCAGCTCGATATAACGGCTCAACAACAAGAAAAAAGTAAACATCGACACCGATTCAAAATACACCTCACCGCCCAACCATGCGGTATTGATTAGGCTCGCCGCATAAGCCGCCCCGATAGCCAACGACACTGGCAAATCCATGCCCGCCTGATGCTTTTTCAAATCCCGCCAGGCATTAACAAAAAATAACCGAGCCGAATACAACACCACTGGTGTCGCGACAATCAAAGCCGACCAACGTAACAGCTGTTCAAACCCAGCCTCCATACCCTCAAACGCCCCAGCATAAAGGGCGATGGTAAACATCATCACCTGCATAACACCAATGGCAGACACACCAAGGGCCTTCAATAACGTGCGTTTTTCCTGCTGATAAAGGGTCTCTTCAATACTGGCGACATAAGGATAGGCTTTATAACCCAGCTGTCCGATAGCGACAAAAACATCAGCAATATCCAAACTGTGCTGATCAAAGCGCAAATACGCCCGATGACTGGCTAAATCGACCCGAAATTGCTTCACTCCGGCCCGTTCAGATAAATACTTCTCCAATAACCAAGTACACGCCGCACAACGAATACCCGCAATAATTAAGTCCGCTTCCCGCTCTTGCGTTGCTTGCCCTGCTTGCCCTACTTGGCGACTATATTGAGCAAGATAATCCGCTTTGGCGTACGCCTGATATTCCAACTGGTCTGAATTAATCGCTGCCTGATGTTCTTTGGTGACAGATTTAACCGAACCATCAAGCTCACGAAAATCATAATAATCCGTCAACTCAGCGCCTTGAATAAAACTCGCCGCCGCGACACAACCCGGACAACACATCTGCCGGATCACTCCTTTGATCTCCAGCTGATAACCAGCCTGTTTTACCTTTGCCGCTAACATGGGCAACTGACAGTGATAACAAACAGTTATTGAAGGAGTCAACACAGCTAATCCACCGCAGGTAGCAATAGCAAAGGCTGCTCGGTAGGTAATACCACTCTGCTGCGCAGCCGCCAGACATTTTTATCCAAGCCATCGTCGCCTTTTATTTCAAAATACCATTGCCCTTGAGGCGCTGAAGTAAACTGATATTCATACACCCCAGCGTCGCTATTTTCCGCCACTTTAGCCAGTGCCCCACTCAAATCAAAATCCGCTTCGGTACTATGAAACAACCAAAAACGAACAAATGGCTGTTTAACTCCCATCAATTCCATGCGCATTTTACCGCGATTAAAGCTCACCTTGGCTTCAACGCCTTGTAGCCGGGCTTGTTCATCCTCATCAAACGACTGATTGATCATCTTGCCTTCTTTGTAGTAGTTATCCATCACCACATCATCCGAGCCACTGACCGCTGTAATAAGAAAACCAATCCCCACCACCACCGACAACATCGGCAGCCCAATCACCAGCCATACCATCGAATGCTGGTACCAGGGTTTTGTTAAAACTTGATTATTCATGATTAATTATCCATTTTATTGCAAAGGTCCAAAAAAAACGAGATTCTTGTTGATCCTGATAAGGCTTTGCCCCATCGCTTTTAATGGTGAAATAAATCTTGTTGGCTGTTTGCTTAATCTTTTGCGGGTCGATCTTCACAATCACTGGCAACTCCAACACTTCGCCAGCAGGTGCTTGAATAACCGCCGGAATTTCCAGCACCAATCCAGCGACTCCCGCCACGCTCAGCTCAATTTGGTGATCATCGTTAGCCATATTGATAATTTTCAGGGTATAAATATTTTGGATCCAACCATCGCTTCTTGGCTGATACAGTGCGCCGCGATCTCTGATCACATCCAGCTGTAACGGTACCCGGTTATACAAAGTGACAACAAATGCCAATGTCATCAACACAGTCGCCAAGCCATAACCAATCAACTTCGGCCGCCATGTTTTGGTTTTTTTACCTTCAAGCCGCGCTTCGGTAGTATACGAAATCAGCCCTCGCTGATATCCCATCTTATCCATTACATCGTCGCAGGCATCAATACACAGGGCACAATCAATACACTGATACTGCAACCCTTCTCTGATGTCGATCCCCGTCGGACAAACATGAACACACAACTTACAATCAATGCAATCACCCAAACCTAACTCAGCGGGTTTTTGTTTCTTGCGTCTGGGACCGCGTTTCTCGCCTCTTTTTTCATCATAAGAGACAATCAAAGTATTATGGTCAAACATCGCCGCCTGAAACCGCGCATAAGGACACATGTGCATACACACCTGTTCCCGCAACCACCCTGCATTAATATAGGTTGCTAAGGTAAAAAAAGCTATCCAACCCAGCGCCACATAACCGATTTCCACAGTCGCCATATCGACGACCATCTCCCTAATGCCATAGAAATAGCCAATAAACGTTGCCCCGGTCAACAACGCAAAACCCAGCCATAAACTATGCTTAAGTCCCTTTTTAACTACCTTATCCCTCGACCAAGGCAACTTATCTAGTTTGATCCGCTGATTGCGACTGCCCTCAGTGATCTGCTCCATCCACATATAAATCGCGGTCCAGACCGTTTGTGGACAAGAATAACCACACCAAATCCGTCCCAACCAGGTAGTGACAAAAAACAGCGCAAACGCCGAGATAATCAATACCCATACCAGCAGGACAAAATCCTGTGGCCAAAACGTCAACCAAAAAATATGAAATTTACGCGCGGGCAAATCAAAAAACAGCGCTTGACGACCATCAATATTGATCCACGGCAAAAGAAAATAACCCAACAATAGCGGCCAACCGGTAAAGAGTCGCAGCCGCTGAAAAAAACCTTCGACCTGACGGGTATAAATCTTTTCCCGCTTTTCATAAAGGTTATACACCCGCGAATCAACATCAGCATCACTGCCAACATTAACAATATCAATCACTTCACCGTGTTTGGCTTTAGTCATAAGCTTTAATTTACCAACTCTTCATTTTTAACGATTTAATGCCAACTCAAAAAGTAATGTTAATACAGCCCTTTCAACGTGCAATGTGCTATTCCTTTTTTCACCACGGAGACACGGAGGCACGGAGGAAAAACAAAAACCTTAAAACAATCATATTTTGCTTTTGACCTTCTCCGTATCTCCGTGTCTCCGTGTCTCCGTGGTAGAAATGCTCTTGCTTTTAAAGAACAAAGCGCTCCAGAAACCCCGAAAAGCCCACCTGCCTGTATAACGGTAGTATTAATACCATGGCAAACGATTATTCGTCTTTCTGCGACAAACCATAAACATAAGCCGCCAAAATATGCACCTTGTCTTCACCAAGACGATCATTAAATGCAGGCATAACCCCTTGACGACCATTGCTAATTGACTGCTCAATCACGGCTCTGGACTGACCATAAAGCCAATTATTATTAACCAAATCGGGTGCACCTATAGTCGCCTGACCTTGTGCCTGACTGCCATGACAAGCAAAACACACCTGAGCAAATGAACTACGCCCTCGCGCCACTTCTTGCGCATCTTGCTTTTGATCATTCGTTGATAGTAAATAAGACGTAATATCGTGAATTTCTTGCGGCTTAAACGACACGCTCATCGCTGGCATATAAGCCGTACGACCATGTTTAATCGTCGCCTCGATATCAGCGCCTGTTGCCCCCCATAACCAAGCATTATCAGTCAAATTAGGGAAGCCGACCGCGCCCGTGGCTGTTGAGCCATGACAAACCGAACAGTTAGTGGCAAACAAACGCTGACCCATTTTCATCGCATCTTGATCTTTATACAGCTGCTCAATCGGCACTTGGGCAAAGCGAGCAAACAAAGGCGCAAACTTAGCTTCATAAGCATCCATATCCGCTTCGAGTTCAGCCGTTGAGGTCCAATTACCCAGCCCTTTAAAATTACCCAAGCCCGGATAATAAACCAGATAACCCAAGGCATAGATGCTAGTCAGCACAAATAACCAAAACCACCAAGCTGGTAAAGGATTATCCAACTCCTCAATACCGTCATATTCATGCCCTGTGGTCTCTCCCGGTTTATGTGTGGTTTTGCGATTACTCATCAATACATAAAGAAAAAACGCAATCGAACCCAAAGTACCGACAGTAATAAAAATGCTCCAAAAATCACTCATTTACTGCCCCTTGACGTTTTTTAGTTAGCGGTTGTTCATCTTTATCTTCAACAAAAGGCAGTTGTCCATCTTGCTCAAAACGCGCTTTACGTTTAGGACTATATGCCCATATAAAAACCCCAATCAGTGCGATAAAACAAGCCACGGTAGCAGCCGATCTCAAATCATTTATATCCATGTTAACGACGCTCCTTAATCAACAAACCCAACTGTTGTAAATATTTAATCAAGGCATCAGCTTCGGTTTTACCGGCAACTGCGGCCTTGGCTGTGGCGATCTGCTCATCGGTATAAGGCACACCCACCATACGCAAAGCCGCCATCTTCTGACCCGTTGATTCACCATCCAGAACATTGTCAAACAACCACGGAAAAGCTGGCATATTCGATTCAGGCACCACCGAACGGGGGTCAAGCAAATGTGCTCGATGCCAGTCATCCGAATACAAATTGCCAACCCGAGCTAAATCTGGCCCAGTACGCTTTGATCCCCACAAATGCGGGTGGTTATAAACCAACTCACCAGCCACAGAATAATGACCATAACGCTCAACCTCAGCCCGCAAAGGTCGGATCATCTGAGTGTGACAAACATGACAACCTTCACGAATATAAACATCACGGCCTTCCAGCGACACCGCATCTAAGGCGCTAAGTCCTTTAATCGGTTCGTTAGTCGACTTTTGAAACAACAGCGGCACAATCTCCACCATGCCACCAACAGAAATCGCCAACACCACCAAAATGACCATCAAACCAACACGTTTTTCAATTAAATCATGGTTCATTGTTAAGCCTCCTGTGCTTTTAAATTTTTAGCCTTGTTATTAGACCTATTATTAGACCTACCATTAGACATAGCCACGGTTTTATACACGTTGTAACTCATCACCAGCATCCCGACAAAGAAAATACCGCCGCCAACAAAACGCACCACATAACCCGGAAACGACGCACTTAACGACTCGACAAAAGAATAAGTCAAAGTGCCATCAACATTGGTTGCCCGCCACATCAGGCCCTGAATCAAACCATTCACCCACATTGATGCGATATATAACACCGTACCAATCGTCGCCATCCAAAAGTGCAAATCAATCAACTTCACGCTATACATTTCGCCCTGCTTTAAGCCAAACAGAATGGGAATAAGGTGATACATAGCACCAACTGAAATCATCGCCACCCAACCCAAAGCACCAGCGTGTACGTGACCAATGGTCCAATCGGTATAATGAGACAAAGCATTGACCGACTTAATCGCCATCATCGGCCCTTCAAAAGTCGACATGCCATAAAACGACAACGACACCACTAAAAATTTCATAATTGGATCGGTTCGCAACTTATCCCAAGCACCAGAGAGCGTCATCACCCCGTTGATCATCCCGCCCCACGAAGGTGCCAGCAAAATCAACGACATCACCATGCCCAAGGTCTGCACCCAATCAGGTAAAGCGGTGTAATGTAAATGATGAGGACCCGCCCAGATATAAATGGCGATCAAAGTCCAGAAGTGAACAATAGACAAACGATAGGAGTAAACCGGACGGCCAGCTTGCTTAGGCACAAAATAATACATCATGCCCAAAAACGCAGCGGTTAAATAAAAGCCCACCGCATTATGGCCATACCACCACTGCACCATGGCATCAACGGCACCAGCATAAATAGGATAAGACTTCATAAAACTGACAGGTACCGCCAGCGAATTAAACACATGTAACATCGCCACAGCGATAATAAAAGCCACAAAAAACCAATTGGCGACATAAATATGCGAGGTTTTGCGTTTACCCACAGTGCCAATAAACAATACTGCATAAGCCACCCAAACCACGGTGATCAAAATATCAATAGGCCATTCCAACTCGGCATATTCTTTAGAAGTGGTATAACCCAAAGGCAAGCTGATCACAGCACTGAGCAATACCAACTGCCATCCCCAAAATACAAAACTGGCCAACTTATCCGACAACAACGGCGTCTGACACGTTCGTTGCACTATATAGAGTGAGGTCGACATCAACGCACAGCCACCAAAGGCAAAAATTACCGCATTGGTATGCAATGGCCGCAGACGACCAAAACTCAGCCACGGCAAATCAAAGTTCAAACTCGGCCATGCCAGCTGTGCCGCAATAAACACGCCCAAAAACATACCGACCACGCCCCAAAAGACCGTCATGATCGCAAACTGGCGTACCACTTTATAATTATACTCAGGATGTTGAAAACTTGATGACATCGATTATTGTCCGTTTAAAGAATGAAATGAAAGTGACCTTTTACCAACGACGGTTGATTAGCTGCTGATTTTAAACGGATAACAGGTGGGGGATTTGACGTAGATCAATTTTTTGCCAGACAATGCTTAGGTCTGGCTCGGGGGATTTGAGGTTTATTGTTGCTTATCGGCGAGAAAATCAGCCATATCCTGATTCTCAACCCGACGATAAATAGTCTCCACAGCCAACGCTAAATCAATGGATGCAAAATAAATACTTTCACCAAGAAAGTAATGACTAGTCCGCCAGTTATCACTACGTCGCAAAACACTGATATCAACCACATCCTGTTCAATCAACACATATTCCTTAAGTGTCGGAATGTTGATATATTCCAATAATTTGGTTTTTTCATCAATTTTACGGGTTGAGCGAGAAATGACTTCCACAATAATGGTAGGCGTTTGAGTAACATAACCATTATCAATAAATTGGTTATCACACAATATCAAAACATCGGGATAACGATACTTTCCTGTTGATGTTTTCACTTTCATATCAGCACTGAAAACTTCACATGGCGAATCCTCTAGGTGATTGCCAAATGCTCTGGCAATATTGCTAGAAATGCGGCCATGGTTTGAACTTGCGCCAGCCATAGCATAAATATAACCATCAACATATTCATGCTTTATTTCTGAAACGAGTTCATCCTTTAAATAATCTTCCGGGGTGATGATTTCAACATTAACTGCGCTTGGCATGGTAGTTATCCTTCATGAAAATTCACAATAAGGATCACATTGGTCAGCAGGGTTTGTCAAATTTCTTTCATTGTTTTTCGATAAACCCTCTCCTGTGCAAAATTTAGGTTTGCACACTTCCCACTCATAATACATTAACAAATACCAAACAAATCTGCGTAATTTTAATTCAAATATATTTAGGTTTCTGGAACTACTTGTGTGTATAATCACGCACTTTTAAAAAAGTGCTCCTGAAATAGATGCAATTCTGTTTCAATCAACAATAAATAAGAAGATAATGAAAAGACTATTAACCAGTGGCTTAGTATTGTTTAGTATCAATACTACGACAGTAAATGCGCAGACCATCGTATTAAAACCGATAGCCGATGCGACTATCACCGAATCATCGCCCACATCGAACCAAGGGTTTACTACAACGCTCAATGTGAAACCACAGCCAGACACATCGCGTAGTTTAATTAAATTTGATTTAACCCCGTTAATTGGGCAAATCACGCCATCAGATATTGACTCAGCCGTGGTCGAGTTTTCAATTAATTTAAATAATGGCCAATGGCCTGATAAAGGTAAGCCGACCCTTCGTACCGTTGATATCATACCACTAGTCAGCGACTGGCAAGAATCAAAGGCTAGCTGGAATTGTGCAGACGCACTCTGACCCAGTAATTGGAACGGTGGTGATTTTGCTGCTGATCCAACCGATAGCAAGGATGTGTCTTCGGGGAGCATTAACAAAGTTCAGTTTGATGTGTTGATCGACATTCACCAATACATCGATCAAAGCATGACCAACTATGGCTGGCTGGTCAAAAAAACTGAAGAGGGTAATAATCCTGGTATCATTCAATTTGAAGCCAGAGAAGGCGCAACAGTGCCTTCACTTATCATCAGCTTGACCAGCGAAATTGACCTTGCACCACCAACAATCACCATCGTTGAACCAACTGATCAAATCTTCATTGAGACGCCACCATCACAAATCCGAGTGAGTTACACAGATGATGTTGACGGCGTTGACCTGAGCAGCCTAAAAATCTTTCTCAATAGTGTTGATATTACCAACGATTGTGGTACGCCGGGACCATCATTCGCCACTTGTGCCATCACCAGTGAGTTAAATAATGGCAATAATTTAATTACCGCAACGTAACGACGGTGACGACGGTGACGATGGTCACAGCGGCACCAGCTCCTGGACAGACGGCTTTAGAAAAGTCACTACCACAAGAGACGTAGGCATTGGTACCTCGACACCAAGAGCTCAACTTGAAATAAATGGAGGAGTAGCGCTTGAAGGAACGGTGTCAGTCATCAAAGGTTCTCCATATGTTACCGGTGTTGGCACAAACTTTACTCAATCGTTTAAAGTTGGTGATTATTTTCATGTGTTGAAACAAAAAAAGAAAATCATATCAATACAAAGTGATACTCTTCTCCAAGCCGATTCAGCTTACAAAGATACATCGACACCAGGTAGGATCATTAATAAAATAGCGTTAACGGTGAATGATGGTTATGTTGGTATTGGTACTGATACTCCACAAGGTGTATTACAAGTAGAAAAACACCATAATTCTGTAGCGGGTTTTGTGCTTAGAAATACACATGCTGGTACCCTGTCACAACCAAGAATTAGACTAGAGAGTGACGAAGTTTCAGCTACTATCGGTGTGCGTAGTTCGCAGCACCATAGCTTACCTAATCAGCTTGTTATTCAATCGTTTGTCACGGGGTTATCTGGCAAATTATCTGGTGTGGCCATACAGAATGAAAACCAAGTAAGTATTGGCAAAGGCGATGATAGCAAAGATGCAATCACAGCTTATTTTGATACCGCCAGTGCACGTACTGGATTTGGTACAGCTTCGCCAAATTCAACGATTGATGTTAGAGGTTCCATTCAATACTCAGGTAGCATTCGAGATCTGTCAGACAGCCGCTTGAAGGAAAACGTACAAGACCTCAATGCTGGTTTAGCGGAAATAATGGCGGTACAAACGGTTTCATTCAGCATGATAGGTGATGAGAAAAACGAAACAGAATACGGCGTTATTGCCCAAGACCTAGAAAAAGTCTTGCCAGAGCTAGTAGACACACAAGATACAGCCGAAGGCTATAAATCGGTCAACTATATGGGACTTATTGCCCCAATGATTAAAGCGATGCAGGAGCAACAAGCAATGATCAAAGCACAACAAGCTGAAATTGATAAATTAAAGACACTGATGGGAGTTACTGAATAAACCCATCTCGTAACCGCCTCGGCTTTAATGCCGAGGCACATAAATAAATTTACCACTATAATTCTTTGCCGCGACTCTTTACCGCCATGGGCTCCGGTATCGCTTCACCGTTACTCTGCATATCAACAATACAGTCACGAACCATATTGCGAATACCAACCAGTGCAGCCTCCGGGCTTTCCTCAAGCCAACTTAAACTAGGAAATTCCGCACACAGCCCGACATACACCTGATCATCTTCTAACCAAGTAAGGTAATAAGTGTAATGGTCAATTATTTCAGCCGCTTGGCGTTCTAATTTCATAATTTAATCCTCAATCAACTCTTCAATAGAATCCCGATAAAAAACTAAATTCTTCGCTAACAGACGTTGCAATCTGTCTCTATCATAGCGGTTGTAATGATGCGGTTTAACACTATCAGTTTCTTGGAGATTGATATAACTCCAACCATCAAAGCGCAATAATTGATGTAGGTCATGCCACTGATCTGCTAGCCGTATTTTGAGATTAGGATTAAGAATGTAATGCCCTCTTTTGAATCGTTTGAATAATTTTCGGTTCCTCGGGCGCTCCCGGTCGACTTCGTTTTCAGACAAATAGCGACTGATATAACCCCGCTTCTTTTTCATCGGCAGCAATACATCGTCCGGTAAATCGGCCAACATGCCTTCTAAATCAGCGGCAGTTATAGCACTACCACGATGGCATAAACGCTCAGGTAAAAAACCATACCACAGCGCAATAAACACATTTAGCAAGAACCCCGTACATAGTATGATCATCCAGCTTTTCTAGCCGACCATCGACCTGAATCGAAATTGCCTCAGGAGCCAACAAGCGATATAACTCACTGATATGTTTGATTGCTCCATCTTCAAGCAAAATTCGACTCAACGCCATTTGCCAAGCATTAAGCCCATGATTGGCCACCAGCGTTTTATCTGCACCACTGTCGATAACCACTGCGACCACGGGCAAATTGCCGATAAACGCAGCAGTCATTATTGGCGTCAAATTAAACCGCGTACGATGGTCAACACCATATTTATTGATATCCCTAAGTACCCCGTTGGAGTGCTTAAGGTCATACATCATAAAGTGATTTTTATACAACGCCTTAATAGCATGATTGTGATTATCGAAAGCTTTCAACGCGGCTTTAAACCCAGCATCTCTCAACGCATTCAAGCTGTTTGATGCTGATGCAAGACACTGTATTCGAACAACGCCAGCTGGGATTTCTTCTGACCTTTTTCAATCGCACTATCGATTGTTTCACTTAACGCCGCTTTATCCATTACCGGCCAAGGCACCTCAACCTCTTTCAGAATGCGCTGACGAATATCCTTGGCCTGTTCCTGCTTACCCTGCAATTCGAGTTTTATGCGCCTCTTGTTGCCATTCTTCCAGCGTCGATTCTTGTTTTTTCAGCGCCAAATCCCCGGTAAACCGAGACAAATCCAGCAACGACATCAGCGGATGATCTTGCGCCGCTTCAACAA
>CBDIDQ010000071.1:37500-293249 GCA_965277695.1 Alteromonadaceae bacterium | reverse complement strand
TACCTGTAGGCAATCATCTGATCCGCCTGACACCCAGCGAAATTGGTCAACAAAATAAAAAGCTTAAGGTGAATTTAAGAGGTTTTTCACTATTCAATCGTAGTGTCGATGTATGGCAGGACCCGACAATTATTGCCGACGCCACCATCACCTTCGCCACCTCTGTACAACTCGACTATACCCAATATATGTTTCAGCTCGATTTTGCTGCCGACACCTTGACCAATCACCACGATATTCACTACCGCTACAAATTAAACGGGTTTGACAAAGCTTGGATTGAAACCCCCGGCGGTAAAGCCTTTGCGCCCTACTCTGGGGTCAGTGATGGCCGCTATGAATTTGAGGTTCAGGCAACACGAGACCTGCAACATTGGCCTACCACTTCAACCCGACTAGCAATCATCATTACGCCACCGTGGTGGCGCACTTGGTGGGCCTATTCAATTTATAGCTTGTTTGTTTTCAGCACTCTTTTTACGGTCACTTGGTCGGTATATCGTCGAAAAATGGCCGAAAAAGACCGCCAATCTGCGGTCGCTGTTAGTACTGCCAAAGAACAGTTGTTTGCTAATATTTCGCATGAATTTCGCACCCCATTAACGCTGATACTTGGACCGGTGATCAGCGTCAGAGCACAAACCAAAGAAGACAATACTCGCTCAAACTTGGCCGTAGTTGAACGTAATGCCCACCGACTCGCAGGCATGGTTGATCAAATCCTCGATTTAGCTCGACTGAAAACCTTTGGCCAAGGCGAAACCCGACGACAAAACCTGACCCGACACATTGAGCTGATTGTGCAGTCATTTCAGCCACTGGCCAATTTAAACAAAATTCAATTTAATGTTGAGTTGGCAGCAAACGACCCTTTTATGGTGATGATGCTCGAAGACGCTATCGAAAAAATCCTCACCAACCTTATCTCCAATGCGATTAAATACAGCACTGATGGTGGCACAATCACCGTAGTGCTTGCGCATGGTCCGGCGGGTTACGCCAAAATAGTGGTCAGTGATACTGGCCGGGGAATGTCGCCAGCAGATCTCAAAGTGATTTTTAATCGCTTCACCCGAGTTGATGAGTCCAGCCACTTTATTCCCGGCACAGGGATTGGTTTGGCATTGGTCAAAGAGCTGGTCGATTTTCATCAGGGAGCTATTTCGGTGCAAAGCGAGCCACAGGTGGGCAGTCACTTCACGGTATTATTGCCGATATTAGTGGATATTAGCATTGCTGAGGACATCACTGAGTCCGTCAATCACAATCAAATCGTGGAAAATTCTCTGGCCACCTTAAGCGATATTGAACCGACTTCGCTGAGCCCCGACAATATTGATTTAGCAATCGCCAATAAGCAAGCTTGCCTGTTAATCATCGAAGACAACGCCGATATGCGTCATTATCTCAGTGAACTACTCAGTGACGATCATCACTGTATTAGCGCTGAAAACGGTGAGCAAGGAGTTGAAAAAGCCATCAAGCTGATACCCGACTTGGTGATCAGTGATGTGATGATGCCCGGGATCAACGGTTATGAAGTGGCTGCTCGGTTACGCCTCGAAGAGTGTACCAGCCACATTCCTATTATTATGCTCACCGCCAAAGATGATGTTGAAAGTCGAATGCAAGGTTGGGCGCAAAATATCGATGATTATATTGCCAAACCTTTTCATCAAGATGAACTGCGACTGCGAGTCAAAAACCTGTTAACCATCAGAGGCATTTTACAAAAGCGTTATACCAGCGATATAGGCACTAAAATTGGCAAAAAAGAATTTGACGATAACCTCAAGTCATTGCAAATGAGTGAAAAAGACCGCCAGTTTATCCAACGTTTTGAACAGGTTATTGCTGATAATTATCACAATGGCGAATTCAACCGCCTAGAAGCCGCCAGTTTGCTGGCATTAAGCGACCGACAGTTAAATCGCAAATTGTCTGCCCTGATGGACTATAACTTTGCCGAGTACCTGCGCAAATATCGCTTACGCCAAGCCAGCGAATTGGTTGGCAACGGTTTGCAGGCAGGTCAGATTGGCGATCAGGTCGGTTTTGCTTCACAGTCATATTTCAGCAGTTGTTTTAAAGCTGAGTTTGGCATGACGGTAAAACAATACGAAAAAGAAAAACTCGGGTAAAAGCTCAGGTAAAAGCTTAGCTTAATCGTTAAAGTTTAATCGTTAAAGATTTTGGCAATTTTTTGTTCTAGCATCGCCCCAGTGAAAGGTTTCATGATATAGCTGTTAACCCCAGCTTTAGCGGCATCAAGCACTTGTTTACGACTGCCTTCGGCGGTGATCATCAGCACTGGGATTTCTTGCAAATTTTGCGTGGAGCGTATGTGCTTTAATAAATCGAGTCCGCACATACCCGGCATATTCCAGTCCGTAATGACGAAATCAAACGGTTCGTTTTGTAATTTAACCACGGCCGATTTGCCGTCGTCAGCTTGGAAAACATTATCATACCCAAGGGACTTAAGAATGTGACAAGTGACTTTACGCATAGCCATCATGTCGTCAACAACCAGTATTTTCATTAGTATGCCTTAGCAAAGTTAGTTGAACCTTAAATTCATACTCCTTGTCACAAAAAAAACTCCTGAATCAACTATACGCTTAGAAGTTGATTTAGATCAAGAAAAGGCCACTAAAAATAGCTGAGATGAAAAGGTGGTTTGATTATTTACCGAGTGGATACTGATTGAATATTGACTTATTTTCGAATGAAAATAGTGCTTTTAGGTCGGTTAATTGGTATAAGGCGGTTAACTGTTTGCTTGAAGTGCAACAACCGAGTTTAAAGCGTCCCTTAAACCGGCTGTGATCACATGACTACATGAATTCTAGGTTGGCTTGAAATAAGCACTTACAAGAGCACAATGTGGGTCACGGTGCCAATGAATGTGGCTGATACGGATAAAATACAGGCAACTGCGGTACAGATACTTGCGGTGGTGATGTGTTTGCTGTCGATTGTTTTCATGGTGTTTCCTTCCTACTATTTTAACTTTTGAAATTAAGTAGACGTGCCAACTTTATTTTCATAAGCGTTGCAGTAAGTATGAATTTACCTTTTAAATCAAAACCTTACCATATAACGCCAAACTGTCATCAAGGGTTTAAGTTGCTGTGCCTACCCGACACATTTAAGATATTACAGCGGTGTCATGATTGCCAGTCTAAAAAGCCCTCAAAATGACTATTTTTCACCTGATGTCAGGTGAGATATTCGCCATTGCCAATGTGGGACTTACTTTGATTTGAGTACTTTTTAGTTATTTATCAACCAGTTATATTTGATGTTAAGTCGGTTTTATGTAAATCAGCAGATAAAATTTAAATGATCGTATTATTTAAAAACATAGGTACCTGAGTCAAAAAACGTCAGTTAAGGTCTGCTTTTGAGTGTTATGTGAGGGGTTTTGGTTAAAAGGTTATCTACAACCTTTTTATATACGGGCTTTGGTAGGGTAGGCAGTGTTTTTTGCCTACCATGACCCTTAATTCAATGGCCCACTTTGCTTCGTTTAGGGCTTTTGTCGGCGGGTGGTTTATATGGTGGGCAACGCTCCGCTTTTGCGTAACCTTCACTCCACTCGTACCTCTCTATGTTTTCGGTCCACCCTACGGATTGGTTGCCTTCGTTATGGTTGGTTGGCCATGAAAAGCAGCGCAAGCCCAAAGTTTATCGCCACACCGTAACCAAAACAGAGGCCAAATAGAAATATATATAAAATCTACACAAACTGCCCAGCGCACCAGCCTGAAGCCCAAGCCCACTGGAAGTTATAACCGCCTAGCCATCCCGTTACATCAACCACTTCACCGATAAAATACAGTCCTTTGACTGACTTGGTTTCCATGGTTTTGGAGGACAATTCATCGCTGTCGACGCCGCCGAGAGTGACTTCTGCGGTGCGGTAACCTTCGGTGCCATTGGGTTTGATTTTCCATTGGTGAAAGTAGTCACAAATGGCTTGCAGCTCTTTGGAATTGTATTGTTTTAGTGGTTTGCTCACCAGCTGTTTGGCTTCAATCGCTTGTTGGATAAAGCGTTTGGGTAACCATTGCGCCAAGGCGGTTTTAAGTTCTTGCGCTGGGTTGGTTTTGAACAGTGTTTGTAATTCGTCGGCGAGACTGATGTTGGGCAGCAGATTGATTTCGACGGTATCGCCGGGTTGCCAATAGTTAGAGATTTGCAGTATCACTGGGCCGCTGAGGCCCCGGTGGGTGAATAACATCGCTTCTTTGAAGGTGGTGCCGTTACAGCTGGCTTCGCATTCAAAAGCGATGCCTGATAGCGGTGCTAGCCATTCTTTGTCTTCGGTGTGCAAGGTGAAAGGCACTAAACCAGCGGTGGTTTTATGTATGGTTAAGCCAAATTGTTCGGCGACTTTATAGCCATATGGTGTTGCGCCAATTTTTGGCATTGATAAACCACCGGTGGCGATAACCAATGACTCGCAGCTGTATTCGCCTCTGGTGGTGTTCAGCGCAAACAGCTCAGTGTCTTTGGCTATTGAGAGAATTTCGCTGCGTAGTTGCACAGTGACGCCAGCCTGTTGGCATTCGTCGAGTAACATGGTGACGATTTGTTTAGCGCTGTCGAGGCAGAAGTATTGACCGTGGGTGCGTTCGTGATAATCGATATTATGTTTTTCGACCAGTGCAAGAAAATCCCACTGGGTGTAGCGTTTGAGCGCCGATTTACAAAAATGTTCGTTGTCTGAGAGGTAGTTTTGCGGTTCGGTATACATGTTGGTGAAGTTACAACGACCACCACCGGACATAATAATTTTTTGTCCGGCTTTTTTTGCATGATCTAATACCAGTACTTTGCGGCCTCGTTTGCCCGCTTCGATTGCACTCATTAACCCGGCTGCGCCTGCGCCGATCACTATTACGTCCCATGAAGACATTGAAAACTACCCATTTTAGCCACATACAATACAGGGCGCTATTATAACGTGATTTTGCGGCTAATGGTCATTTTGTGACATGATACTTTTACAGCCAGTTTTGGCCAGCTCAGCCAAGTCTTTATCAATAAAGAACAATGCCTTACCGTCATCACCCACCAGTTTAATTTTATCGAGTACCCCTTTGAACAGCTTTTCTTCTTCATGCTGTTCAGCGACATACCATTGGAGGAAGTTGAAAGTGGAATAATCTTGGGACATGTTAGCGTTATGTGCCAGCTCGTTGATTTTTTCTGTCACCAAACACTCATGTTCATAAGTTTGGAGAAAAACATCTGACAAGTCGTTAAATTCATGAGGCGGTGCATCAATAGCACCAATGAGCGGCATAGCACCGGATTCACTTACATAAGTGAAGAGGCGATTCATATGGGACATTTCTTCAAGGGCATGTTTGCGCATAAACTCAGCACAACCCTCAAAGCCATTGTCTTCACACCAACCACTCATCTGTAAATAAAGATTAGAGGAATAAAATTCGAGATTTAATTGCGCGTTGAGGTTGTCTACCATGATTTTCTTTAGCATCTTTGCTCACCAGTTCTGTTGATAATGTACTACAGATAAAAAAGTATAGACCAAATAAACTTGGCCCGCCTGTACCTTTGGTAACGAATAGTTTACGGTTTAGCTAACGAATAGCTCACGGTTTAATCTCAGCGCTGGTCACTGGCTCAACCTGCTGGTCAACCACGCCTTCTTTAATAGCAACACTATCTTGCTGTGTTTTAGCTTGCGCAAGAGCCAACTTCTCTGCTTCCGCTTGCTTCGCTAACGCTTCTTTTTTGGCCAAGGCGGCTTTTTCCTCAGCCTGCTGCTTCGCTTTAGCTTTGGCTTTGGCTTGAGCAATGCGCTTTTTCTCAGCCTTTTCCCGGGCAATGCGGGCTTTTTTGGCCTTGGCTTTAGCCGCTTTTTCTCGCTTGAGCTGAGCTTTTTTATGCGCCGCCACAATATCATCAGCCGACCACAAGGCGGTCAATAACCTTGATTCAACCCTAGCAAAGGCTTTGGTGACTGCTTGATTAACAATGTCCCGCTTTTTAAAGCCGGCGGCGTTTTCTGAGGCAGTCAGATGGTCGAGGGTTTTATTGGTTTGCACATCATATAAGTCCAGTACCAAATTAACGTTGGCCATTTTGAGGTTTTCGCTGATCCCCGACTGTGATTCATCCACTTGCACCGCAGTTTCCAGAATAATGTTAGCCCCCATCTTCACGGCTTTGGCTTGAGCGGGTTTACCATAGCTTCCGCTACCTAGTGAAATATAGTTAATCTGATGTTTTTTCAGTGCTTTAACGATCAGTTCTTCAAATTCAAAAACGTCTGTCTGACTCAATAAACCAATAGTCAGTTCGCTGTTTTGCCGTTGGATCAAACCGGCGATTTTCAGTTTACTGGTGATTTTGTCACTATCCAGATAGTTCGCCAGCCAGACATGTAAAAACAAGCCTTTTTTGCTGACATAAACCACTTGAGAATCAACGATGTTTTTGGCAATTTTGACCTTACGACGGTATTTGCGTAACTCAGTAGGCTTGAGGTGTGGGTAGTTTTGCTTGAGATAGCTAGTCACGAATTTTTTTGCTGCTTGCTTTTTGATGTAACCATCTGAATTTTCGATACTTTTGACATAAGGCAGTTTTACTTCTTGGATCCACAAACGTCCCTTTTGGTCACGGTTGGTGAAGCGTTGCATCGACAAGGTAAAACTATCTGCCGCCGTGACTTTGTTGCCTGTCATGAACTTTAGCGCTTGATGAAAACTGTTTAATCGCGAGTTTTTTGGCGCATACGCCTTCAATAAATCCACCGCCTGATAAGACTCTTGCCACAAACCCGCTTTGGCACTAGCGATGATCGCCAGCCAGCGTTCTTGTAGCCATATCGCTTGCAGGTTGTCTTTCGCCGTCACCCCACTCCAATCAACCTCAACATCGCCTTTAATTTTTTCGAGAAAATCCTCATAATCCAGATCGTTAAACTGCGCCCCTTTGATCACCATTTCTTCACTGGAGCTGATGTGAATTTCGTTATCTTCAAAGCTTAGATTGGCGGCGATCATTCCCTGTCGACCGATGACTTTCCAACCAATATCGTTGCCAATAAACGCCACTTTATCGAGCAACAGCTTACCGTCTTCGACCAGTAAACCAATCTCGTTTTGCAGTAATTTACTGTCAGTTAAAGTGAGGTTAGCACCATTGCTTAGCTTAATCGCTTCACTCATCTCCCTAAATGTACAGTGGTTTAACCGCAATGCCGACTGGCTAGCCAGCAGTGAACCTTGATTAAAATGGCTGTGGCTAAATTGGCTTTCGCTATCGCCAGTATTAGAGAAGGTCATGCGCCAAGCGTCGCCGGAGACTTGAATAGGCGATTGTTGTTCGCCCAGTCCATTAATCTTGCCCAATACATTCAAGCGGCCTTCACCGACAAATTTGATGATAGTGCCCGGCGATAAAGTCAAAGTGGCATTGCGTAATACGGTGATGGGTTTGTCGATAATATAAGGGCTGGCAACGGCATAAAATTGACTGTCAGCAATGATATCTTCGCTGACATTGGTTGGCCCCGTGCCGACAGCTGCCACTTCAATGGTGGCAAACGGGCTTCGATTTTTAGCATCATCTTCGGCGTACACTCGGTAGTGATAGGTATTGCCCTCGACAATTTCATCATCGACGTATTCAGAGATGTTAATCGCCGCCACCTCAGCGTATAAACCCGTTTGAGGATCGGCTCTTTGCACATGATAAGTCAGGGTTTCATTACTCAACACCCCGGTCGACCAAGACAGCTTAATCGCATCTTTAACGGGTGATGAGTGCACCGAAGCAATCGCCTGAGGTGCTATGGTATCAATACCCACCCGACCCGGCACACGCCACTGAATCGACGCTGGATTTTCTATCCTCGCGGCATTCACTTTGATAATCAAATCATTAGCGTTGTCATTGTCGTTAACGATATAACGGCCGACGTATTCCCCCTCGCCCTGCTCTGTTAATGCATTGCCAGTGAATTTATTACCAATATCAAAGGTCGCCGCCAAACCCGGCTCCGCTCGCATCACCACGGTAATTTCGTCACCTGCTCTGAATGGCCCGTCGGCCACATTAGACATCGCCAGTGATATTTTAACCGGTTGGATTTTGGCTCGTTGACCAATCGGAAAAGGAATTTCTGAGGCAAATACTCGCGCTAGTTTATCAACTAAGGTCTGCCTGACCGCTTCGGTCAATACTTGCGCTGAGGAAATAGCTTGAGCAATAAAGCTCAAAGGATTCAATGAGATACCACCTTCTCGCTCAGCAATGGATTGTTCTTTTTCCCAAATGATGTTGTCATCCACTTTGGAGTAGAAACTCAGTTTGATGGTGATTTTGTAGTGAGCGTAAGCGGCCGCATAAACCTTTTCAACCAGCGGCACATCAACATAAATCAACCCTTCGACTTGCAGCTTTTCAGCCAATTGCACTGGGTCATAATCCGCCAATTTGCGCCCTTCGGACTGCTCAAGCTGTACCAGTCGGCGGTCAATATCATAAGGTTTGAGTAATTCGAAATTTTTTGAGCTGAGGTTATTGTGAATAACGGTTCTGATATCGTCTCTTTCCCGTTCGTCACCCTGACCGACGGCGGGTAATACGGCAATACGTCGTGGTACACCTTCTTCGCCCTCTGTGCGCCCGCCGGGGGTGAGCAAACCGATGGTATTACCAATACTTTTACCAATGGAATTTAGCAGCGAACCATCGTCTTTATCTTGATCTTTTTTTTGACTGTTTTCTTGACTGTTTTCTTGACTGTTTTTTTGATGTAGCTGTTCAGCCGTTTTATCAGTCTGCTCAGCAGCATAGAGCGGCGCGTTAATTGTTACTACCAATAACACACCAAGGAGCATAAATTTAAACATCAGCATCTCCCCGTTTAACATTATTTACCAAAATCAAATTGTTAATTGTTAATTACTCCGACTCACTCAAGCGCGAAGCCACTGAATATTCACGTAAAGTCTGCTCCAGCTCAGCGGTATCCTTATTTTTTGATTGTGACATCACCAACGCTTTAGCCAGCTCTTCGGTGGCGTTGACAAAGTTACGTTCATCAAACAGTTTTTGCCCTAAACGGCGATATTCAATTTCTGGATCTTTGAGTAATTCAACCACTTTACCGCCAATGCGTTTGGATAAAACCGCCGATAAATCCGACAGTAATTCTGAATCAGACGGCAGCATGGCAATTTTAAATTCGGATTTAAATTCGCCCAATTGTACCCCTTCGGCACTTTCGTCAGACGCTTCTTTGCGATCTAACACCGAGTCGGCAAACAACACCCGGGCTGAGCTGGCATCAACCACTCGATAAGAAATACTCAACACCGCCACTTTGCGCACATAAGTCACATTAATGCCGATATCTTCTTTGACTTCAACCATTTTGGTGCGACTCGGCTGGGTCACTTTGCTGCGTTCATTAGACGACATCTCTTGCCATCGCTGGAACGCTGGATTGGTGACTTCTTTACGCTCGGTGACTACCCGCTGTACTTTGCGACCCTTGTTTTCATTGGTCTCAACATTTGCCTCTAATACAGTGCCCTGAATCAGCAAGTCGGCTGAGTCAATTTGTACGCCACTACCCTTTTGCAACGCATCAATTTCTTGCTCGCGTAACACCGCTGTTAAATGCTCACGCTCCACCACTCTGACGTCGTTAGGCAAGGTATCAAATACATACTGGGTGATTTTTGACGAAATCGAACGACCAATAGAACGAACATTGGTTTCACCGTTAAATGCGGTGGTGCTCACCCGCTTCACTGCGTTGTTCATCACGTTACCATAAGACAAACGTTTGAAGGTATTCAGCTCAGGAAACTGTGGTCGTAAAGCTTCAATAACATAAAGGTAACCCAACGCTAAACCATAAGATTTTTTGTTATAGGCTTGTTCATACAATTGATAGATAAACTCGATAAAATCGGTTTCTTCGGTGACTTCTTCAAGCTGAATGCCAAACAGCGATTTAACGCTGCGGGCTTCTGTGAATAAACGATAAGCATCTGCCAGATTTTCTTCACCCGTGGCTTCAACGGCAATGGCGATATAATAATTTGCCAATTCCATGGCATAAGGCATGATGTTGCTTTTCTGATCGGCAAAATAAGGACCTTTGGCAATCAGCAACAGCAGTTTGCGAGCTTTTTCAGTTTCGCCATCTCTGACGTAATTAATAAACGTTTCTTGCAAGGCGGTATTTTCTAAATCGGCCAATTTGCTCGACACATCCCGGTAGTCTGGCGCGATATTCACCAGTCTTTTCAGCTGGGTAATGGCTTGACTAAATTCTTTGCGGCTCACCAGCTGGTCAATCAAATCATAAGAATCAGATAACAGGGTATCTTCATATTGTGCCAGCTCGGCTTGTCTATCATCGCCATGCAAGGCTTTTAACATATTTAAAGCGTCGTATTTCTGTTCAATTTGTTGGGTTGCAACCGCACTAAAACGGGCTTGCGCAACATTGATGGCTTTAACGGTAGTGGCTTTTTCTTTGGCGAGAATATCAGCGGTGCTTTGATGTTGAACCGCATCCCAGCGTTGCATATCGGCGATTTTGCTGCTTTGCTCAGCCAATACCGACAACGGCACTTCGTTGCTGGGCAGACGATTGTCATTAATGGTTGCGGCTATTTTTTGCGCGGCTTGACTGGCCAGTCTTGAGCCAATTTTACGTAAATAGGTGGCTTTATCTGGGGCTTTTAATGATGCCCCGAGCCCAGTGCCATTTTGAATTTGGCCATAGAGGGATTGCAAGGTGCCTTTTCTTTCTGCGGCGAGAATATCGGCCTCAGAAATGCTCGGTGCGGTTGCACCACAACTGGCGATCACAATAATGGCAGAAGCGACAAGGGTATAACGTCTAATGTTTTTTAAATTCATAAACCGATCCATAAGAAGCTGTTATTTTTGCTTTGATGTACTCTGATTAGTTTAAGTCTAAACCCTATTTTTTATTTAAGATGATTATTTTTAAGGTTTTTTAATCCTTTGGTAGCGCGTTTTTGACATAAACATCAAAACGGTTTTTCTTGGTTTCTATGACCATGGTCGGGGTTTTGCCTGCCAACGGTTCAGCATAATCCGGGCGTTTTACCACGACTCGCTTTTGTGCCAATTGCAACGCAGGCGCTAATAATGTGGTGGCATCGAGGTCTGCGCCCACTAGGGTTTGAAAAGTACGCATGTCTTTTTTCACTAAGGCGGATTTTTCACGGTGGGGATACATCGGATCGAGAAAAACCACCTCGGCCTGCTCCTCACCTTCAACCACTAATGTGCTAATTTGTGAATGTTGACTCAACATCATTCGTTGTTGCATCCACGGGCCAATTTCGTCATGTTGATAAGCTCGCGCCAAACCATCAGCGAGTAATGCCGCCACTACCGGATGACGCTCAACCAAGGTCACCTGGCAACCGAGGCTTGCCAGCACAAAAGCGTCTTTGCCCAATCCCGCCGTGCCATCAATCACACTGGGGCGATAACCCGACTTGAGCCCCACCGCTTTGGCAATCGACTGACCTTTGCCACCACCAAATTTACGTCGGTGGGCATTGGATCCGGCAACAAAATCCACCATGATGGCTTTTTGTTTCGGTTCATCACGATTGAAAAGCTGCAAACCCGTGTAGTCCAGCACCAGTTCAAAACCTTGGGTTTGATGGCTTTCAATCAAGATAAAACCGCGTTGTTGGCAGATGAGTTCAGCCTGAGGCAACAGTGTGTCGTCGGTGATGACCAGTGGAGGATTTGTATTCATTACTTGTTTTGGCTTGGCAGGTGAAAAAAAGCATTATACCCGGTTCGATGCAGCAGACAAGAATTTGAAAAACCGTTTTAACGCTGCTGCATGGCTGATGGGCTTTCAGGGCATTTGGAGCACTTCGTTCTTAAAAAATAAAAACATTTTAACCACGCAGGCACAGAGATACGGAGAAAAACAACGTCAAAAGAAGAACAAGACCTTAAAACAATCATTGTTTTTGACTTTCTCCGTGCCCCCGTGTCTCCGTGGTGAACGCTTTTGCTTGTAAAGAACAAAGCGCTCCAGATACTTGAACAGCCCACCAACCCACATAACGGTAGTGCTAAAACAACAAAACATCACACCTCGAAGGTTGTGAACAATCTATTCAGCAGACTCAATACCGCTGTGACGCAACAAAGGTTCAATCGACGGCTCACGACCACGGAAGGCTTTAAACAAGTCCATTGGTTCTTCTGAACCGCCTTTTTCAAGGATGTTGTGCAGGAAGTCAGCGCCAGTGTCAGGATTGAAAATGCCTTCTTCTTCAAAGCGTGAAAACGCATCGCTCGATAATACTTCGGCCCATTTGTAGCTGTAATAACCGGCTGAATAACCACCAGCAAAAATATGGCTGAAACCGTGCTGGAAGCGATTAAACGCTGGCACTTTGGTGACCGATACTTCGGCTCTGACTTGATCGAGAATTTGCTGAATTGACAACGAATCAGCATTTTTGATTTCGCTGTGAATACGCAAATCAAACATTGAAAACTCTAACTGCCTTACCATCATCATCGCTGATTGGAAGTTTCTCGCCGCCAGCATTTTGTCCAGCATGTCTTGTGGTAAGGGTTCGCCAGTTTCAAAATGACCCGACAGATAGGCCAAGGCTTCTGGCTGCCAGCACCAGTTTTCAAGGAATTGACTCGGTAATTCTACTGCATCCCAAGGTACACCATTAATGCCAGAGACACCGGAGGTCACGCCTTGCGTCAGCATGTGGTGGATACCATGGCCGAATTCGTGGAATAAAGTGGTCACTTCATCATGGGTAAACAACGCAGGTTTATCGCCTACCGGTTTGTTGAAGTTACACGTCAAATAAGCCACTGGTTTTTGCAATTGCCCTTGGCTGTCAAGACGACGTGTGGCACAGTCATCCATCCAAGCACCACCACGTTTGTGCTCGCGGGCGTACAAATCAAAATAAAAGCTGCCTCGAAGTTCATTCTTGCTATCAAAAATATCGAAGAAACGCACGTTTTCATGCCAAGTTTCTACCCCGGTACGCTCAGTAACAGTAATGTTAAAGACCCGTTTAACCGTTTCGAACAAGCCGCTGATCACTCGCTCTTCAGGGAAGTAAGGCCGTAACAGTTCATCAGAAATCGCGTATTTTTGCTCTTTGAGTTTTTCACTGTAATAACCGATATCCCAAGATTTTAGGTCGGTGGCTGCATATTCTTTTTCAGCAAATTCAAGCACTTCATTGTAATCGGCTTGCGCCTGGGCTTTGGATTTTTCGCCCAGCTGATGTAAAAACGCCATCACTTGTTCGCTGGATTCTGCCATTTTGGTGGCTAGGGATTTATCGGTATAACAGTCAAACCCAAGCAACAACGCCACTTCATGTTTGAGCGCTAAAGATTCATCCATAATGGCTGAATTATCCCACTTGCCCGCATGAGGACCCTGATCGGATGCACGGGTGCAATAGGCGGTATACAATTCTTCTCTGAGTGAGCGATCATCCGAATATATCATCACCGGATAATAACTAGGGAAATCCAGGGTGAATAACCAACCTTGCTGATCTTTGCTTTCAGCCAGCTCTTTGGCCGCTGCAACGGCTGAATCTGGCAAGCCTTTTAAGTCACTTTCGTCGGTGAGCAATTTGCTCCAACCAACCGTCGCATCCATCACGTTATTGCTGTAGGTTGACGCCAAGTCTGACAAACGCGCCTGAATTTCACCATAACGTTTCTTTTTCTCATCTGACAAACCAATGCCACTTAATTTAAAATCACGTAAAGTATTATCAATGACTTTTTTTTGCTCAATCGTCAACTTGTCATATTCATCACCCTCAGCCAATGACTGATAGGCTTCATACAAGCCTTTGTGTTGACCAACAAAAGTGCCGTATTCAGACATGATAGGCAAACAAGACTCATAAGCTTCACGCAGCTCAGCTGAATTGCGCACCGAATTTAGATGAGAAACTGGCGACCACAAACGGCCAAAATTATCATCCAAATCATCCAGCGGCATCACTAGGTTATCCCAGTTATAACCGTCTTTAATCGCGACAATTTGATCAATCATCTGCCGACACTGGTTAATCGCGTGTTCAACCGCAGGTTTAACATGTTCTGGAGAAATTTTTGAGAATTCGGGCAAGGTTTTCAATGCTAACAATGGATTCATAGTGTTTTCGATTTGTTGTTGGTTAGTTGAAACTATGGTTAAGATTATGTGGGCTGTTCAGTTAAATACAAGGGGGATCTGAGTATATTTGCCCCATCTGCTATTTGGCTGGGTCCGTTGCCTTTTTACTGCAATGTAACTATAGTTAGTTACATTGCAATAAGGAGTTTCCAGGAGCAAAACTGAAAAGTTGTTAGCCAAGTTTAAAATGACCAATGGACAATTCAAGTGGGTCGAATTAGTTACATTGCTTAAAAGTCTCGGCTTTGAACAAATTGAAGGAGCAGGGTCTCGGGTTTGCTTTACTAACGGTGATATTAATATAAGGCTTCATAAACCTCACCCACACAAAGAAGTGAAAGCCTATGTTGTAGCACAAGTTAAAGATACATTGATAAAAGAGGGTTTATTATGAAAATGATGGAGCACCAAAGTTACTTTGGCACTATTGAATACAGTCCAGAAGATCATTGCCTTTTTGGTAAGCTGGCATTTATACGCGATTTGGTGACTTATGAAGCTGAAACAATTCCCAACCTAGAAGCTGAATTTCAAAGTGCTGTAGAGGATTACCTAGCTGATTGTACAGCCCGAAAAATCACACCTAATACGCCTTGCAAAGGCGTATTTAATGTCAGGACCGGTCCTGAATTGCACCGAGCAGCCGTCATTGCGGCAAAAGATCAAAGTTTAAATGCTTTTGTTTGCGAGGCACTACAAGAAAAAGTGGAACGCTGTGCGCAGCACCCATAACCAACCTTATTATCCATCAGCTCACCATACGGCGAATGGTGAGCTTCAATTCATCTGGGTCTATCGGTTTAGCGATATGTTCGTTCATGCCAACGGCGAAGTATTCAGCGATTTCATCAGACATCACATTCGCCGTCAGGGCCGCAATCGGGGTATCGTCGTGCAGTATTGTGCGAATGATTTGGGTTGCTTCTACGCCATCCATTTCAGGCATGTGAACATCCATTAAAATCAGGTCATAACAATTGACTTTGACTTTTTCAACGGCCTCCCTACCATTAACCACAGTATCAACAATCAAACCAAATGAAGATAAAATCGCCTCTGCCACTTGCAGATTGATGGCATTATCTTCGGCCACTAATATCCGTTTGCCCTCAATTGACAGCTGAGCCGGATTAAGTTGATGTTTATCCTTATCACTAGGTTGCTCTTCAACGATAGATTTTAATTGTTTCATGCTGATCGGCTTTTTGATCACGCCATCAATCAATAACGCTGCTAATTCAGTCATTTGCGTTTGTGTATTATAGGCCGACATCAGCACCCGTAGGGTCTGTGATAATGACGGTCGCCCCTCCAGTTCAGCAAAGAAACTGATACCATCCATATTTGGCATTTTCCAGTCCGCTAAAATTAAATCAGGTATATTTGTTGCCAAATAGGTTAAAGCCTTACTGGCTTCAATAAAGCTAGTCACCTGTGCACCCATTTGCGTCAACCGCTCACCGATATGTTGTAGTGACACTTCATTATCATCCACCAGTACGATATCAAGGGTACGATTAAACGCTAACAGTGGCAATTCATCCAAAATAAAGTGATTACCCAAATCAAAAGTCAGTTCAACATAAAAACAACTGCCCAATCCCAACTGGCTCTCTACGGTAATTTCGCTGCCCATCAATTCCGCCAACTTTTGACTGATCGCCAAGCCCAATCCGGTGCCGCCAAACTGCCGGGTAGTGGAGTTATCCGCTTGTTTAAACGACTCAAATAAATGATCCATATTCGCCGGTGCAATGCCAATGCCGGTATCTGACACCGCAAACTTCAACGTACACTGATTTTCATCACAAGCTAATAAGGTAATGCTGATGATGACACAACCTTCACTGGTAAACTTAATCGCATTAGACGTCAGGTTTAAAATGATTTGATTGAGTCGACTCACATCGCCAATCAAATCCATCGGCACCGCTGGGGCAATACTAAAATCCAGTAACAAGTCTTTTTCTTTGGCCTTAATATCTGTCGCATAAACCACACTTTCTTTAAGTGTTTGCAAAGAAAAAGGTGCATGTTCCAACTCCATCTTGCCTGATTCCACTTTAGAAAAGTCAAGAATGTCATTGATAACGGTCAGCAGGTTTTTCGCCGAAAACTGGGTTTTATTGATGTAATCTTGTTGCTGGAGATCCAGCACAGTTTGCTGACATAAATGCAACATCCCGATAATACCATTGATAGGTGTGCGAATTTCGTGACTCATGGTAGCCAAAAACTGTGACTTGGCAATATTGGCTTCATCTGCTTCGGTTTTAGCCAGCACCAGCGCATGTTCTGCCGCTTTACGCTCGCTGATATCCCTAACCACGCCAAAGGCGTGCCAACGCCCATCTAATCGACCCGACGAAATGCTCACTTCACAAATAAAGCTGCTACCATCTTTGCGATAAGCCGTCACTTCACGGGTATTATTCACCGCCGGACCTAAACCCGTTTTGGTAAAGTGCGGCAAGCCTTTAACAAAACCCGCCTTGTCTTTGGCTGAAACCAAAAAATCATGCATGTTTTTGTCACGGACTTCATCGTGACTATAACCAAATAATTCTTCAGCTTTAGTGTTCCAAACGATAATACTGTCATTGGCATCAATGACGATCAACGCATCATTGGCGGTGTTCATAAACAAATCAAGAACGGTCTCTGATTTCTTAAGTTCTGATTGTTGATTTAATAACGGTGTGATATTAATCGCCGAAACAATACCACCCAATAATTGGCCATAACGGTCATAAAGTAAGTTGGCTTTGAGCACATAAGTCAGTGGTAGCCCTGCACTGGTTAATAATACATGTTGACCGGCAAAGTGATTTTGTTCACGCACCAAATCAAAAATAGAGCGCTCGGTATACCCTTTTGAAGCTAAGTCATTCGAACAAAACAGCCGATCAATAGGCTGCCCTTGTAATTGAGATTGCGGATAACCTAATTCAAGTTCAGCCGCCGAATTAATTTGGCTGATGTTGCCTTGTGGATCCATCATGATCAGCAGACTATCCATCGAATTAAACGCTAAATCGACAAACGACTGGGCTTGACTGGCAGATTGTTTAACTTGTTTTAATTGCGCCTGCGCCTGCTCTAAAGTCGTCAACACATCGGAAAATTCGAGCGAGGACGACACCAGCTGTTGCTCCAGCGCCGATTTTGCCAAATGAGTGGCTTCCAGTTCAATTTGCAACAATTGAATTTGATGGGCTAAATCGTCGTTTGGCTTAGTCATAGGTTAAACCCGGTGATCACAAATTCATCCGCTTGTTTGACCACACTAAAACTGTTTTGGTTATTAAATACATCAATCTCCAGACCGTGCAGCGGACAAACCAGCCGCCCTTGAGCGGTTAAATTTTCTGTACTCATATCATAACCCTGATGCGGGCAAAGCGCGGAGATCAGCACATACTGGTCATCGCGTAAAAAAATCATCACTGGACTGGCAAAACGTCGTTTTGGCAGTTGCGCTATACCGGTCCAAATGGCAGGAAAACTGGATGGCTTCACGGCCTCTACTTTAATCGGAAATTCTGACATAACTTAACCGACCTCCTGACAAATCAACTCCACAGCCTGATCAACCTGCTGTTGCACAGCATCACTCAAGGTCAGACAATAAGCTTGTGGCATTTCACTGGCACATAACAAACAACGGATTGCCGGTAAAGGGTCACTAACGGCCTTTAAAGCTTTAAACAAATACGCCAAACCCTGACCATGATCATTAGCCCCATGGTCCAGCGCAATGACCTCTTCAACCGAGTACCAGGCCAACCCGGCTTTAGCCACGCTTTTAGCCCCATTTTTAGCTACTCTTTTAGCTACAGTATGATGAATAACATCGACCACCAGCACCTGTTGACAATCGTCGAACAACGACATCGCATTCAACCCAGCGGTACCAGCAAAATGGACATTTAATCGAGGATTTTGAGACTGCTTTTCGACTATTTTTTCTAGTACTCTGGCAGCAAAACCATCGTTGCCATGAAGTATATTGCCAAACCCCAAAACATGGATCATCAAGTTAGACACCATATCGCATGGTTTTTTTAGTGGCATCTGCACCGACCATATGCACAGTACACACCAAACATGGATCGTGTGAACGCACCACATGACCAATGGTCACCGGATTATCGACATCATCGATTTTCATGCCGATCACACTTTGTTCCCAATGACCGTGATGACCATCCGTATCTTTAGGTGAGGCATTCCAAGCCGTTGGCGTGACAATTTGATATTTATCAATTCGACCGTCTTTGATTTTTACCCAATGTCCTAGGCTTCCCCGAGCCGCTTGCACCATGCCAAAACCCTCGCCATCTTTTTCTTTGATCTCGGCAGCTGGAGTAATATATGGCTCATTGACATTAACTTGCAGCGCTTTGAGCACCGCCCGTAAACTCAAAAAAGTCTCGCTGACCCGACGTAAACGGGCAAACTGCCGCAACCAAGTATTACCGCCTTCGGCTTGATACAAATCAGTGATTAATGGCTGCTGCGCCACCATAAACTCGGCCAAAGGCCCAGTTTGCACCACTTTATTATTGTAACGCGGTGCTTTGGCCCAGGTATATTTCTCAGTTTTTGGCAGGTAAGCAGGTACTGTTTCACCGTCATAAGGATGCTTGCCACCGTCATAATTGCGGAACCAAGAATACTTAACATGCTCAGTAATGTAACTTTGTTCAAACGGCAAAACTTGCTGTAAATCCGCATCAAAATAACCCGCAGGTAAAAGGTGCTCGGCCTTCTCAAAAGGTACTTGCCACGAATCCGGATCGTGATAACCGCCGTAACAAATCATATTCTCGCTACCAGTACCGACTTCATGCAAGCCAATGTCGCGAGAAAAACGAATAAACAAGCCAATCGCACTATTGGCGTGGTCTGGGCTTTCATCCAGCCAGTCAAACAGCTCGGCAGCTGTGGTAATTCCCTGCCATTTATCAAGGCTGCAACCGACCAAATCAGACTCAAAATATTGAATTTGTTTTTCGACAATTTCGCTGCTGTCGATGATCCGCCGCATTGACGGTCCGAGCGTCACGCCACCGGGCACCATATAAGAGGAATGGGGCCACTGGCCGCCCCAAATCGCCACTATTTCGAGGATTTTCTTGGTCTGCTCTAAAATACTGCGATGGACTTTGCCTTTGAAGGGTTCAAAAGCGGCCAGCATCTGTGGGAACATTGGATGTTGCTGATATTTTTCATTGCAAAAATCTGGGGTGAACATCAAAAAACTCTGACGTAAATCACTTTGCACATTTTCTGCCATTAAACACATATTGCGGATACGGGTGGCGTTGGCTGGCAACCGAACTTGCCAGATCGATTCCAATGCCAACACCGCACAATACATATGAGCGGTGCCACAAATACCGCATATTCGCGGAGTGAGTACCACAGCGTCACGTGCAGCCCGGTCAATTAACAGCTGTTCAAATCCACGATACATAACGCCTTTACAGCGGGCGTCAACAATGATGTCGTCTTCAACATCCAGTTCAAATTCGAGGTCACCTTCTACCCGATTCAAATCAATATTCAGCGTTTGTTTATTCATGCTTAAGGATCCATCTTCTTGTCTTTGACCCGCTGCGGCGCAGCATTTTTGGCGAGGTTTTTATAAGCCATATAAGCGCCTCGTTCGACACCGCTAGGCAGTTGAGTGGGGATTGGGCCAATTTTTTCAGTGACAAACAAATCATGCTCTTTGGGGAAATCTGGTGAGGTACAACCAAAACAAGGCACCCCTGCCCGAGTTTTACTGCTACGCCCATTCCACAAATCCTGATTACACACTGCTTCTGTCGAAGGTCCCTGACAGCCCATATTAAAATACATACAGGCATTTTCACCCAACTCTTGTGATTCAATATTGTATTCGTGATATTCGTTGCGGGTGCAGCCTTGATGAACCATAGTGCTAAAAAATGCTTTAGGTCGATTGATGTGATCTAATTCGATATCGACACCGGAAGCCAACATCGCAAGAGTCTGGGTCATGGTATTCGGATGTGCCGGACAGCCTGCCACATTAATCACTGGAGACCCGCCCGCAGAGCGCCAATCGGGTGCTAATAAACCACCGGGAATGGCTTTATCAAATTGTAACCCGACGCTATCAGATGGGTTACACCCTGACGCATGAACTCCACCAAAAGCGGCACAAGTACCCATCGCCACCACGTAACTGGCTTTGTCAGCCAAGGCTTGCACAATCTCCATTTTTGCCCGCCCTTTGAAAGTATCATACATCCCGGTATTATTCGGCGCGGTAATAATACTGCCCTCAATACACAAGACATCTAAGGTGCGCTCACCCGCGCTAATTTCATCAATCATTTTGGCCAAATATGAGGTTGGCTGTTGCGATAAACTCGGTTGCCACAATATCTCAACCGAATAAAAATCAATCAGACTTTGCAATGATGGTTTCTCTGCGCACAAGATAGCCATAGTGTCACCACTGCAAGCCCCCGTTTGCATCCATAAGATCGACGGCATAATCTTCTCCTTTAATATCTATTGCCAACAGTGATTATCAAAAAGTGATGGTTTTAACTGTTAACCGTTAATTGAGCACCCAGCCAATTAAGCCATGTATCCATACCATCGCCTTTGGTGGCAGACAGCTGGATCACTTCAATCGCAGGATTTACCTGCCGGGCATAAGCAATACATTGTTCAACATCAAACTCGACATAAGGCAATAAATCGATTTTATTGATGATCATCAAGCGGGAAGCGTTGAACATATGCGGATATTTAAGCGGTTTATCGGCCCCTTCGGTCACCGACAATATCGCGACTTTAGCGCGTTCACCTAAATCAAACAGCGCCGGACACACCAGATTGCCGACGTTTTCGATAAACAAAAAACTGTCATTTTTCAATTCGAGGGTTTTAGCCGCTTTACGGGTCATATCCGCTTCGAGGTGGCAACCAGTGCCAGTATTAATTTGGATCACCGGTGCACCAGTGGCGGCAATACGATCAGCATCATGGGAGGTTTGTTGATCCCCTTCAATGACTGCACAGGGGGTATCAGGGATTAAACGCTTGAGGGTTTTTTCGAGTAAGGTGGTTTTGCCCGACCCGGGAGAACTGACCAGATTAAAGGTGGCAATATTCTGCGCGGCGTAATCTTCACGATTGTGATCAGCCAAATGGTTATTGCGAGCAAGAATTTGTTGTTCCAGCTGAACCACATTTGTTGCTTCATCAGCGGAATGCTCATGGTGGTGATGACTGTGATGATGATCATGGTCGTGCTCATGATGGTGATGGTCGTGAGAAGCAGAGTGAGTTAATGTCGTCTTTTTGAGTTCTTCGGTATTGCCAGAACAGCCACAAATTCCACACATATTATTAGTCTTCTTTTAATATTCAATTGATGCCAGCGTCAAGTCGTCGCCACCGCTGACTTGATAATCAAACCCGCCACATTGGCACGGCTGGCCCAATTGATTTAACACAAATTGGCGATGGCAATCCGGGCACTGCGCTGTCGGATTAGTCTCAAGTATAGACAGCTCACAGTGTTCTAACAGCGTTTCGCTACATTTTATTGCCTCAAAGCAAGATTGCAGTGCGCCGGGGCTGACACAACTGAGCATTCCTAACCGAATATTCAGTAATTTCAATGGTTTGGGTGGATTTTGCTGCTTGATCAAAGTGATCATCGATTGCACAATACTCAGTTCATGCATTGCTTAACTCACCTCGATATGTGGATTAAGTTGTTGTAACAGTGCTAAGGTTTGCAACGCTTGATCTTCATCAATCACCCGCATGGCAAAGCCCAAATGCAGCAACACCCACTGACCAATTAACGATTCAATATCTGCGTCTGGCTCACAAACACAGCCAATATTAACATTTCGAGAACTCTCACCAACGCTGACGCTAGCCAGATAAGTATCAGCATTGATGATTTGAGTAATTTGTGCAGGAATACCTAAGCACATTTATTGGGGGTCCTTTTTTCAGGTTTGATAGATGAGATATAAATGTAGTTAGTCGATGCGTACAAAGCAAATGGGCTGATGCCTAGGCGCAGCCTAGTTGTTGGCAAAAACATAGCGGCGAGTTAAGTGTTGAATCTTAATGGGGATTCGGAAGTACGTTGGTATTGCGGTTAGCAGTTTAAAAACGCCAATGTTGAGAGATAATTGTAATCTTGATTTGTTCTATATGGTCAGAGCGCTTTTTTAAGCTTTGCCTTTAATGCCAAAACATCTTCAATAGACAATCCGGTCAGCTGAGTGACTTCTTCAACGCTCATATTGGTGTTAAGCAAAAGGTTCGTCGCCACCAACTCAATGCCTTCCATTTTGCCTTCAATCTTTCCTTCAATTTTGCCTTTCCTCTGTGCCAATGACAGGGCATTAATTTGTATCGAAATAAACTCTTTTTTCTTGTATTGCAATTCCAGCTCGGCTTTGCTCATGCCCGCTTCATTAGAAATATCATAGGCTGACTGTACTTGTTCTGGCATATTGTTTGGCACCATCGTCAAATCACCGGCATTTTTAAGAAAGTAAATCCAGTTATCCCGGATATCTTGGCATTGCGCTTCGGTTTTAGTGAATTTTGTCAATTCAATAAAAACCAACTCAATGTCATCGCTGTAAGTGGTAAAGTGCTTTTTGTTGATCAACTTATATGTGTTAATCAACTCATCGTTATCATCAAACATCGTAAAATTGACAATGGTCAAAGCAATTACCGGTTTTAACAGCTGGTATTGCTCACCTTTATCTAACTGAATCGAATAATTTTTTGCTGCATTATACAACACTCTTTTTTCAAAGCCGTCGTGGCTAAGCACCTGCATTTCAATGATCACTGTGGTTTCATCACTGAGCACGGCTTTGACATCGACAAAAGTATCTTTCATTCCTTCAAGCTTGGGGATGTTATATGGATCGACTATCTCCAAATCAGTGATCGCATTGTCGTCACTAAACTCAATAACCGAATTTAAAAAAGAGATCAACCGAGGTTTGCTATCTCGACTGCCAAACACTTTTTTAAACGCAAAATCCGTACGAAGATCGAGAAATTTCATGACCAGCTATCAAATAATAAACCCATACGCGCATTTTATCCCAGCCAGCACTTATGCTCAACCACATGGTGCGGCACAGACGAGGTTAGGTGTAACCAATAGTGATGTGACAGGCTGGACTTGTTTTTTGTGGGAGCGACAATACATTTGCTTGTTCGAATTCACTGCCAACCCACGGCGATTAAAGCCGCAATGCGTTGGGCTGGCAAGTGGTGATGGTTGGCAACGTGCCTAACCGTTTAAATTAACAATCGTAAGGCGGTGGTGGCGGACAGAAATTCGGGTTCCATGCACATGCGTAACCTAGCCGTTTGCAATCGAGTGTGGATATTCAAATTGTCGGAGTTGCTGGCGACCGAAACAACTCAAGCTTGAATATAAAATAAAGAGAGTTAAATGCGGAAACTTAATAGTACCTTTATATTGCAGTTATCAACTTAAGACACAAAACCTTAATTATTGGGTCGGCTGTTGCCAAATAGAGCTAATCCTTTATCATTTTTTAAGCTTTGCCTGCAATGCCAAAACATCTTCAATAGACAATCCGGTCAGCTGAGTGACTTCTTCAACGCTCATATTGGTGTTAAGCAAAAGGTTTGTCGCCACCAACTCGATGCCTTCCATTTTTCCTTCAATCTTGCCTTCAATCTTTCCTTCAATCTTGCCTTCAATTTTTCCTTTAGTTTCGCCTTTTCTCTGTGCTAATGACAAGGCATTAATTTGTATCGAAATAAACTCTTTTTTCTTATGTTGCAGTTCCAGCTCGGCTTTACTCATACTCGCTTCATTAGAAATGTCATACGCTGATCGTACTTGTTCTGGCATATTGTTTGGCACCATCGTCAAATCACCGGCATTTTTAAGAAAGTAAATCCAGTTATCCCGGATATCTTGGCATTGCGCTTCGGTTTTAGTGAATTTTGTCAATTCAATAAAAACCAACTCGATATCATCGCTATAAGTGGTAAAGTGCTTTTTGTTGATCAACTTATATGTGTTAATCAACTCATCGTTGTCATCAAACATCGTAAAATTGACAATGGTCAAAGCAATTACCGGTTTTAATAGCTGGTATTGCTCACCTTTATCCAACTGAATCGAATAATTTTTTGCTGCATTATACAACACTCTTTTTTCAAAGCCGTCGTGGCTAAGCACCTGCATTTCAATGATCACTGTGGTTTCATCACTAAGCACGGCTTTGACATCGACAAAAGTGTCTTTCATTCCTTCAAGCTTGGGGATGTTATATGGATCGACTATCTCCAAATCAGTGATCGCATTGTCGTCACTAAACTCAATAACCGAATTTAAAAAAGAGATCAACCGAGGTTTGCTATCTCGACTGCCAAACACTTTTTTAAACGCAAAATCCGTACGAAGATCGAGAAATTTCATGACCAGCTATCAAATAATAAACCCATACGCGCATTTTATCCCAGCCAGCACTTATGCTCAACCACATGGTGCGGTAAAGAGGCGTTGGATGTAAGTGACAGGGCTGGCAAATGGTGAGCGTTGGCAAAGAAAATATAATAGGTCCTATTGCATCACAAAGGATCGCGTCAGTTTCATTTTGACTGCCAATGCGACTTTCAATTTTATTCATCATTGTGAGAATTAAGTTAAGGTACCATGCAGCCTAACCCATGGATACTGGTGAACAAATAGTTAAAAGTCAAAAAATAACGCTAATAGATGATAGGGAATTGTTAACACTAAAAACAAAATGAAAACGAAATGAAAACGGCCAGCGACGACCCACCAAACAAAATCTAATTGAGAATTGTTCCCCAAATGGCCAGTCTTTTGTGATCAAAACTACATTTCGACATTTTTTTTTAAAATAAATGCTGGTATATTCTGCGTTGGCTAATTTTTTCAATTGAAAAATGATCCCGATGTGTCACAAAGATGTCATCTGGGACCAAAACAATTATACGGATGCAAGCCTGCATTGATGTAACAACACCCAAAGGTAAACCGATGGATACAAAACTAAGAACCACACTAGTCGCAGCGGCTGTCTCATCTGTACTGAGCAGTACAGCATTTGCAGCTTCACTGCCAACGCCGCAAGCACTGCCTAATTTAGATCTGAACGCGAAGATGTCTCGTGCTCGACCAGACACCGGGATCACCAAGTCTATCGCCAGAGGCAGTATCAACGTACAAGCCAGAAATAAAGCCAAAGCCCAAAGCCTTAACGGCGAAGGCATCAAGCGAGCAGCTAACACTGATCACTTCGACCGCGCTTTAAACACGCATACGTTCAGCTGGGCCAAAGGGCAGGAAAAAACCGCTTCTATGCCGTTTTCAGTCCTTAGCCGCAGCTCTGCCATTGCTCAGGCAACTCAGGGTTACGTTAGCACAATGGGTCCGAAGCATGGTGTCACAGCCAGCAAATTTGCCCAAGCTGAACTGAAATATGTCTCAGACAACAAACGCGGTGCAGTGATCAGCAAGTACCAGCAAAAAGCCAATGGCATCGAAGTCTATGGCCGCCAGTTCAACGTCATGATGAATCAAGACATGGAGCTGATTGCTACGTCCGGTTATTTCACCAACGCTAAAGCCCCGGCTTTATCTAAAGGTGGCGACTTCCAACTGCCAGCCAGTGAAGCCATCGCTAACGCTTTTGCCAACATCGGCGGCGGCACTATCAAGCTCAACAAAGCCACTGATAAAGCCAACTACGAAGTCTTTAAAGCCAGCAGCAACGGTTACACTTTCTCTGAAAAGCCACGCAGTAAAAAAGTTTACTATCCTGGCCAGAAAAAACTAATCCCGGCTTATTATGTTGAATTGATGGTATCTGAAAAAGGCACCAAAGATTTGATCGCTTACAGCCATGTGATTTCTGCGGTTGACGGTGCAATCCTTAACCGAACAAATATGGTACAAAGAGATTCATTCACTTATAAAGTATTTGCCGACACGGCTGCACCATTTGCACCGTTCGACAGCCCAATGGGTAATGATTTGACGCCACATCCTACTGGCACTTATAACGACATCATTACCGAAGTACCAGCGTCAATGAATGACGTTACACTTGAACACAGTGGTATCAGCACCAACGATCCATGGTTGGCTGATGGCGCAACTTCTACCTCAGGTAACAATGTTGACGCTTATGCTGATTTAGTGGCTCCTGATGGCTTCAACGAAGGTGACGTCAGAGCACAAACCACCAGTGGTAACACATTCGACTATACCCATTCTCACGATGACAAAGTGAACAGCGAAGAAAACATCAACGCTGCTGTTGTCAGCTTGTTCTACGTTAACAACTGGTTGCATGATACTTATTACAACCATGGTTTTGATGAAGCAGCTGGTGTTGCACAGATGGATAACTTTGGCCGTGGCGGTATCGACGGTGACCCAATCCGCGCAGAAGCTCAAGACCACAGTGGCATCAATAATGCGACCATGGCAACGCCTGCCGATGGTGCATCTCCACGGATGCATATGTTCTTATGGCAAACAGACACCATTCGCGACGGTACGATTGATAACCCAATTGTCGAGCATGAGTGGGGTCATTACATCTCCAGTCGTTTGACCGGTGGTGGTATGTATGCCAATAACCAAGGTGGCAGTATGGGTGAAGGTTGGGGTGACTTTTTTGCTCTGATGACTATGGCTCGTGAATCTGACCAAGCGTTAGCTGGTAACGACCAATGGCAAGCCCCTTACAATGATGGCGGTTATGCGGTTAATAACGGCTTCGTTGAATTCCCTTACTTCTTTGGTTTACGTCGTGCACCTTACAGCACCGACATGACTCACAATGCTTTCACTTTCAAACATATTCAAGATCAAGTGAAAATACCAACTCATCCAATCAGCGACTTGTATCAAGCTGATTTCCATAAAGATGGTGTGTTGAACTCAGAAGTCCATAACTCTGGTGAGATTTGGGCACTGATGTTGTGGGAATCTTATGCCGCGATGCTTAATCGTGACGGTGTTAGCTTTGACGATGCGCAAAGCAAAATGATGGATTACATGGTTGCGGGCATGAAAATGACGCCTTTCGCACCAACCTTCACCGAAGCTCGTGATGCTATGCTTGCTGCGGCCATTGCCAACGATGTAGAAGATTACAACGTCATGCGTGCAGCCTTCGCCAAACGTGGTATGGGTATAAAAGCCGTTTCTCCTGATCGTTTCGATGCTGGTTTTGACGGTACTTTAGGCAGTCAAGGACACGCAGGTGTGGTTGAAAGCTTTGAGGTTCTGGCCAGCGTAGCTGCCCTTGACAGTGTAATGATGGATAACGCCAGCAACACCATGGCAGGCGCATTCTGTGACGTCGACGGCATTTTAGATGTTGGCGAAACGGGCATGTTAAAAGTCACTTTGAGCAACACAGGTACCAACGCGTTATCTGGTGTTAAAGCTAAAGTCACTTCTGATGCCGATATCACTTTTGCCAACGACGGCATGATTGACTTTGATGATTTGGCCCAGTGGCGTGATACCACTACCGGTATGATTGGCGCGACTTTAAACAGCGCAGACGCCAATGCAACTGTTGCCATCACCATTACCTTTATGTCTGATGATGCTTCAGTTATGTTGCCAGAGCCTGTTAGCACTTCAATGACGGTTAACCGTGACTTAGTACAAGACCGTGGTATCGAAGATTTCGAAGCTGGTGAAATGGTTTGGAATGACTGGATGAGAACAGCACAAGTTGATGCTGGCGAAGATCCAGAGCATTTCTTATCACAGTGGAGCGTTTTTGACGATGTTGACTTTGGTAACGTGGCCTTTGGTCCTAACTTGTCACAACAAAATGACATCAGCATGGTTTCGCCTACAGTGACAGTTGCTGCAAGCGGTGACTTTGCGGTTGAGTTTGAGCACTACTACGACTTCGAGCGTGGCGATCCAAGTAACCCTGACGACACTACTCCATGGGATGGTGGCGTTATGGAAGTTAGCATCGATGGCGGCAGCTGGACAGATGTAATAGCAGCCGGTGGTACTTTCTTAAACGGTTATAACGATGCGATTACTGACTTCAATCCGGTATTACCGGGTCGTGCTGGTTTTGTTGGTTTAATCGAAAGCTTGTGGATCTCACCAGAAGTGTTGACCTTTGCCGACGGCACCTTAAACGGCAAAGATGTTAAATTCCGTTTCCGTATCGGTTCTGATGGTTCTGTTGCCTCTTGGGGTTGGAACATTGATAACCTAGCTTTCGCCAATGCCACTAACGCTACGCCATTCTCTACTTTGGCCGCTGACTCTGGTGTTTGTGTTAACCGTGCACCACATTTGCATATGGTTATGGGTCCAGATAGTGTGATTGAAACCGGTGAAGTCACTTTGACTGCCATGGGTCTTGATCATGACGGTACTGACTTGACTTACACTTGGACGCAAACTGCTGGTTCTGTTGCTGTAGACACTAGCGGTGCTACTGGTGCCATGTTTACTTTCAACACACCGATGGTTGCTGCTGATGAAGTTTATAGCTTCTCTGCAATGGCTTCTGACGGTGAGTTCAGCACTATGGCGGTTGAAGCCTCTGTAACTGTTATTGCTAATGCCGCGCCTGTTGTTACAGCCGCTCAAGCTAGCTATGAGGTGATGGAAAATCAATCTGTGACTGTAGCTGTTAGCGGTAGTGATGCTGAAGGTTCAAGCCTGACCTATCACTGGATGAAGGATGGTGAAATGTTGGTTAACACTGGCACTTCGTTTGAATTCAATGCCCCTGAAATTGATGGTGATTCAGCGACGGTACAATTCTCTGTCACCGCTAATGATGGCATCGAAAGCAGTGCACCAGTAACTATTGATGTAAACATCACTGGTAACCGTGCGCCTGAGCTATCTACAGCAACCCCTGTAGTGACCCTCAGAGAAGGTGAAAGCACCACATTGACTGTTGAAGGCACTGATTTCAACGGTGATTCACTAACTTATGAGTGGATGCAAGATGGCGTAGTTATCAGCAATGCTGGTAACACCTACAACTTCACCGCACCTGATGTCACAGCAAATATCACTACAGTGTTCAGTGTCATGGCATTTGATGGCAAAGACCACAGTGAATCTGTACAAATCAGCGTGACAACGGAAGACCGTTCAAGCGGTGGTGGCATGGGGCTAATTGCCTTGTTGCTAAGCCCGCTGGCCTTCATCCGTCGCAGAAAACAGCGTTAATTTAAGCTTTAAAGTAACCTGATAAAAGCCCGCTATTTAGCGGGCTTTTTTTTGTCTATTTATTCCCCCTAAAAAGCTCTCGATACTTGCCATTGAATCGAACGATCTCACCTTTATCAAGATGACGGGCATGGGTCTGATAAAACTCATCTGATTGATATAACTGGCGTAAAACCGTATTGACGTAATTAATAAAACGTTGAGTTAACGGGGTTTTACTGCAAGCTAAATAACCTGTCATATACTTGGGATTGTCGGCTATCTCAATTGATTTTAGTGCGATGGGATGTTGAGCCGCTTTCATCATTCTTTTCACTACACTAGGAAACTCAATAATATAATCAATACGGTTTTTACTCATCATACCAATAACTAAACTAAAACGATTTTTGGTCCCTCGGTCGTATAAGTTATTAGCCTTAATTTGTGCGATTTGCTGATCAAGGTAGTAACCATGAGAACGACCTGTGCTCACTGCTAAGACCTTATCAGGAAAGTGAGTAAATAAGTCCACCAGTGACAATAACTGTGACTGCTCATTCGATAGCTTGGCCGGTATCTGTTGGGCCGCTTCAGTTGAAAACAAACGTAACCCCGGATAGACATTCAGTGGCAAACTAAACAAACTATCCCGTTCACGCTCGGCTGTTTTTATTCTATTGGGCGCACAAAACGCAGTTTTATTGCTCTTTAGTAATTTTTCGATGTTTGGTAGCGAACGGACTTGTAATTCAATTTGATAACCCTCTAATGCACTAAGCAACAAGTTGCTGGTATCAGTGGTGATATTGTAAGGTTCAGTCTGGCGAAAACGAACAACATTCTGTGCGCCGGGCGCTAACCATAAGATAGTGTTTTGAGGTGCAGTGTCAGCATAACTGTTAAAGCTGATAATGAGGCACAACAATGTCGAGAAGTTAATTAACGCACAATTTAATAAATTCACAGGCATAATACAGCTCATAGTAGTAATACAGGAAATGTTTCCCAGTTAAGAAACCCTCTCTTTCGGAAGCTATTTCATGACGACGCCTTAGTAAAGCACAATTTTCGAGCACTTGAAACACTTATAACAAAAAATGGAACGAAAATGCGGGTAAAATAGCCAATAACATCTGATAATGACAGCTGCGATGCCGCCTTACAGTAAATTAAGGACAAGCAACATGCGCAAAAATACCAAAAAAAAAGAACAAAAGAGATTGTATTGCTAGGGGCCAAGTTTGATCAGAATAGTCGTAATATCGGTGAATTTGTCAGGGAGGATGGGAAGGATAATCTAGTTTAAGTCATCAGGTGCTGGTGCAGTCTAGGTTATCCCGTTTATTCTCATGCCGCATAAATAACGGCAACATCATCCGCATTATATGTTTGATGCTGTTGCCAAAGGTCAAAATCGGCTTGCTGATGCAACCATGACTCTGCGGTTCCGCCAAATGCTTTAGCCAGTTTTATGGCTACAGATGGGGATATACTGCGTCGACTGTTTACTATTTCAGACAACGCTGAGCGTGTCATATTTAGTGCTTGGGCAGCCGCACTAATGGATAAATCAAGCGGATCGAGATAGAGTTCTTTAAGCGTTTCGCCGGGGTGGGGGGTCAAACATCATGGGTGTCATCTCTTCAAATATACCGATTAAGCGGCATTCCATTTGGCAGGAAGAAAGTCCTTCCTGCCAAACTATTGTTAATTTAAAGGGTAACCTTTCGCCCCATAACCGATTTCAGGTACATTATTAATAAAACAATGAATTGAAGAGGTGGTAATAAACAAAGGAGCATAATCAGTATTGCGTCTGATTTTGCCGATTGGCGTTTGTTTTTCAGTAAATGATAGCTCACAAAAACGAATAACAGTGAGAATATCATATAACTAAAAACACCATAGCCTAAAACTGTCGCATTAATATTCATATTTAACCTTTTGATAAGTATAAGTTATTTTTTGATTTAATTGGGTTCAATACATTTACCTGCTTGACAATCCTTTATCGTTACCCGGGTTCTGACTGTTTCACTATTTAAATCCCATAATGATTGCCAATCAGAAATGGATACACCGTATCGCTCACCGAGAAAGGTCATAAACTTTTCGAAATGTTCCCTTGAGTTAAATGTAAACGTACCATTAACAGCCTTAACGGTTAAAGGAATGGCGTTACCATCCGCATCTGTTGCACCTACGATGGTAAATTCGGCTTGATAAGCTGCGTTAATACCAGTAACTTTTAACCGAATTTTGCTGCCATCTGCAAAGGCAATGTCAATAACCACATTAACATTAACGACTACTTTGCCGAGTGTTGATAAAACGACGCCCGTATATACACCTAATTTTTCCAGTAAATTCCCTTGGTCCATATAATCATTGGCAACTGCTGCATGTTGATTGTTGGTTATGACATCGAAAGCAGAATTTGCCACGTTACTTTGATGATTTACTTGCTCGGCTTCGGTTTGCAATTCACGATATTGCAACGTTAGGTTAGTTGAAATGTTTGGCGGGTTTCGGCATCATATTCAATGATGTAACTGTGTACTACATTGTTTTTGAAATCTATGACTTCAATGAGGCTTTCAATCTTCTTACTCGCTTTAAAAGCATTAACTGCTGCAATTTTACTTTGATAAGCTGAACAGTCAAAACACCCTAATGTTTGAGCGTTTATGTTTGTACTTAATATTAAAGATAACCCGATTAATAGCCAAGCGAGTATTGGATTTTTGTTTATTATTAGTTCCATGTTGGTTCCGTTAGATGTTTTTTTGAATGAGTTATTATTTGATAATGTTTCTAAAACACTGGGTGTAATAAAGGATTTTATTTGTATGTCAAGCTATATTATTCGTCATTTTTATCATCCGCCTGCATTGCGATCATATGAATATAAAGGATTCCGTTTGCTTGTCTAATCAAACTTTTCAACATACTGAATAATCGAATATTCCATCACTTTCTGTTCACCCCAAAATGGTTTTATTGTTCAATCAACCTAGCTGTAACGTACCCCAGTGCTTTAGGCGTTACCCAGCTTTTTATCCCGCAAAAAATCAGAGACGTTTATAAAACACGCCCGCTAATAGCTTGATACAAAATTCGTCTATTTTTACCTTATTTACAAAATAAACCCACTATTTTTCCGTTAAAACGAGAAAAGCCGCTGCACCTGAGTTATTGTATTTTTGCGAAAAAACATTAACAAAGGAGAGCGACCTTGACCCTTATTCTCCCAGACATTATGACGCTGGTGCAACACCTTTCTCATCTGAGCATTCAATCCGAAGACTACCGACCTGAACGTTGCCCTGATTGCGGCAAAGCCGGGCTATGGTGTCATGGCCATTATCGTCGCAAAGCAAACAGACGTTCAATTGAGTTTGAGACCGATGAACCCATCCTCATCCCCCGTTTCCTTTGCCCTAGCTGCAACAAAGCCTGTGCCATGCTGCCCGAAGTGATACCACCCCACCGCCATTATTTGTGGGCTTTGCAGCAGGTTATTCTGATACAACTGCACAACGGCGATTCACTCAATGCCGTCGCCAAACGCTGGCCGCCCTCACGCAAAACCATCAGCCGTTGGTGGCGGCAGCTCAACCGCCACTTTACGGCTGACGCGGCGTGTTTGCGCAGTCACTTTGCGTCACTCGGGCGAACCGTGGGGTTAAACGCGTTTTGGTTAAGCACGCTGGCACAAATGCCCTTGTCCACCGCCATGTTTCATTTACAGGCCATGGCGGCTGTCATGTCATAATACTGTCGGGTATGGCGATGCTGGGACGCCGGTCTTTGGTGCTGTTTGGGACCACACACAAACTGTCCAATGTTCATCAGTTGCCAAAAATTGTCTACTAATGCTGAATTTTTTAATCAAGAGGACGCAACACCACCTGTACATCCTATCGCTCTTTTCCGTTTGACGGTATTGGGGCCGCTGGCCAGCCGTGGGCACCTGCCGCGCGGCGAGTTGAAGCGGATCGTCGCCGATTTGGCCAGTCGCACTTACAACATTCCGAGTACTCGGCGCTGTTATCTGAGTGAGAAAACTATTGAGTCCTGGTATTACACCTGGAAGAAAGCGGGCGTTGATGGCCTGATACCACAACAGCACAATGACAAGGGGTGTTGCAAGCTCCCGGCTGCGTTGCAGGACTTGATTTTGACGGCCAAACGAGAAAACCTCAAACGTTCACTGGACGAAATCATTCGGTTGCTGGAAACCGAAGGCACCGTGGCCAAAGGCGAGATCAGCCGAAGCACGGTCCACCGCCTGCTCAAACACCACGACTTGTCGCGACCGCCAGGCAGTGACAGCCAGCCCATTGAGCGGCGCAGTTTTGAAGCCCGCCATGCCAGTGATGTCTGGTATGGCGATGCCATGCACGGTCCAAAAATAGAAATTAATGGGCGTTTGCGTAAAACTTACCTGATCTCGTGGATGGATGATGCTTCCCGGCTTATTGCCCATAGTGCTTTTTGCCCGGGTGAAACCGCGCTGGATGTCGAAGGTGTACTCAAACAAGCGCTGTTAAGAAGGGGGTTGCCCAAGAAGCTGGTGATCGACAATGGGGCGGCTTACCGGGCGGTGAGCTTCCAGGGTATTTGTGCCCGCTTGGGTATCCAGTTGGTCTATTGTCGACCTTATGAACCCGAAGCAAAAGGCAAGTTGGAACGCTGGCACCGGGTGGTGCGGCAGCAATTTCTCAGCGAGCTGCACAGTGGCCACCTGAAGGACCTTGATACCCTCAATACTGCCCTGTGGGCTTGGGTGGAAAAGGTTTATCACACCCGTGAGCACAGTGCGCTGGGCTGTACACCACTGGCTCGCTGGCAACGGGACTTGGCACTGATGCGTTCGCTGGGGCCATTTGCGCATCAGCTTGATGCCCTTTTTTATCATCGCCATACCCGCAAGGTACGCAAAGACGGCACCGTGTCGTTCAATAGCCAATTCTTCGAAGTCGCTTATCTGTTGGTGGGTCGCAAAATTCAGTTGGTAGTGGATCCACAGGCCAACCGGATCATCAGTGTTGAATCACTTGAAGGTGAACCACTGGGTGAGGCCACGCCATTGGATGTCCTCAGTAACAATCAACGCCATCGTCAGCGCACGGTGACGATTGAGCATGAACCGCAGCTACCCGCTGCGAAGGTCTTTAATGCGATTGAACAAGTGAATAAATAAGGGAAAATTATGTATCTGCAACACTTTGGCCTGACCCATGCGCCGCTGGATAAAAACAGCCCGGCCCCGTTATGGGATGATGGTCAGCAACACCATCGACAAACCCGCTTCAACTGGTTGCTGGACAGCCCGGCGTTGGGGCTGATGACAGGCGAGTCAGGCACAGGCAAGACCGCCATTCTGCGGCAATTGACCAACGACATGAATCCGCATCAATACCAGCTGATTTACCAGAGCGAAACCGACTTTGGCCGGGTCGATATCTACCGAGGATTGGCGCTGGCATTGGGATTGGAGCCCGCCTTTCGACGGGCACAAGTCTGGCGCGATATTAAAACTCATATTAAACACCAGGTAGAGGTCAAACGGCAGCTGCCGGTGTGGATAATTGATGAAGCCCAGAACCTACCGTCTGATTTTTTCGATGATTTCCCGGCGTTCCTTAACCATACGTTTGATACCCGTAATCTGATGACGGTGTGGTTGCTTGGGACACCGACATTGCTCAATACCCTGAACAAAAGGGCGCACAAATCCATCAATAGCCGGATAGAGGTGCGTTTAAAGTTAGCGGGTATTGATGACCCGGCTCAGTATAAAGCATTGATAGAACATGCCTTTAAAACAGCGGGTTGCCAACAGGCGTTAATATCAGACTGCGGGATTAATTTACTGCGCCAAGCAACCCGAGGCAATCCAAGGCGGACGGCGATCCTATTGAAAACGGCGTTGAGGCTGGCGTGTGAAAAGAAACAGAACCATCTGCCAGATGAGGTGGTTGAATTGGCGATAGAGGAATGCAGAGAATGAGTACAGACAAACCCGAAGCAAGTGAAATGGCCGTCAGGTCATGGTTCCCGGAGCCAATGTCCGATGAGGCCGCTTTTGCCATCCATCGGTTTTTAGCGCAGTTCAGCTATCAGTTTGAAGGGGCTTATTACACACAAATCACCCGTTATCAACAAGAAGCCCGAGCAGCGTTTGAGGAAAATGAACGTGAATCAGGGACACCATGGGCGGATGATATTGAGTTCTAAGCGTTGAACAAAATTCCGGTTTACGATAAGAGGATCTAAACGTAAGCCGGGCGATTTATTTTAGAGTGATATAGGGAATAAGCTCACCAGTCTCACCTTGAATAGGTCGGAATGTTATCACTAAATTAGCTCGGGACGTCACACTAGCTCTCAGATTTTACTGAATAGGCAATTGACTTTATATTCGTACCAACCTAGAATACTTGTCCGATATTGATATGTAACATTAAAAGGAAAAAGTAACATGATATCCCTTAACAGAGATATAACAGTCGAACTGGAAAATAAGCAATTTTCATTCGTCAAGGGAGGGGAATTCAAACTCCAAGGTCACTTTCAAGATTTTGTCAAACTAACCAATTCATGGGAAAACATGGAGGAAGACCAATATTACGGGAATAAAGACAAAGGCACACGCTCAAGAAGGTATAGCGACTTCAACTATAACCCTGCCAATGATGAACTGACGAAAGTAGATCACCGAGCCTATTTTCAGTCACAAAAAATGAATGCCTACGTGGGCGGTAAGCAAAGGCATTTTGAAGATTTCTCTGACGATTTTATTGATTCACAAATCTTGCGCTCATTGATAAAGCTTGATTTTGACATCTACCAAAAGACTCTGCCCAATGAAATCAAGGAGGGGTTGTGGCAATGTCAAATACACCAAATAAGAATAGAAATCAATCCGAACCAAAAAATTGAAATCACTCCAGAGGGAGTCCACAGCGATGGCTATCCCTTTAGTGGTGTCCATTTCTGGGGCAAAGAGAATGTTATTGGTGCTCAAAGCAAACTTTACAACAGTGAAAAAGAAGAGATATGCACCGAGACTTTTGAAGAAACTTTGGATACCATTTATTTCTTCGATAAGGATATGTTTCATTATGTAACGCCGGCTGCAACCAAGGTTGAAGATAAAAGCGGTTACAGACAAATACTGGCCATATCATTTTCGAAACCAGGTACTGACTATGATACGGTACGATAACTTATCTCGCCTCGAAGAACCGACATCAAACATGGCCTATATGAATGGACAAACAACCATCGATAGCATGGTGAAACCGTTAATTCATTTAAGACAAGCGAGCCCTGAAAATGCCATAAAAGTAGTAAAATTTTTCTTGAAGCATTCACAAGTGTCATTTTGCACTTGGCAAAATGAGGACGAAACCAGAAATATGCTCACAAAAGACACTACTATCGTTTTCTTGGCCTATGCCGGGACTCAGATTGTAGGTGCTTGTTTTTGCGGTATTCTCGGGAGCAGAGCCACAGTTAATCATCTGGCCGTTGATGCAGAATACAGAAATAATCGAATTGCTGGTAAATTAGTTGATGCATCTATTGAGGCGATTAAGGCGCAGGGCATTAAAAGGATCTTTCTTTTTGTTGATGATGACAATGACGATGGTTTGAATTTTTGGAAAAAACAAGGCTTTACGGAAACCAATGCTGAAATAACCTTAGAGAGAGATATATAGATCATGTCAAACGCAAAATACTTTAATAATGAAAGTGTTATAGCGGCGTTTAAAGATGCCAGCCCGATTATGGCTGGTTATTTTACCGTATCATTTGTCTTTGGTTTAATGTGCGTAAACCAGGGACTTCCAATATGGTTACCGACACTGATGTCGTTATTTGTTTATGCCGGGGCAGCTCAATTTTCATTTCTTGCGCTGGCCAGTGGAGGGGCTTCTTTGCTGACCACTGTCACAATTACGTTTTTGATCAATCTCAGACATATGTTGATGTCTATATATATGTCTGAAATATTTGAAAAGAAAGCGTTTAGTAAGCCTTTTAAATGGCTTTATGGATTTGGATTGACAGATGAGTCATTTGCATATCACAGTATAAACGCCAATCAAACGTCGATGAGTCAAAACTATTTGATTAGTTTCAATGGTTTTTGCCATTTGTTTTGGGTGCTGGGTTCTTTTGCAGGCACTGTATCAGCCATCTTTATGGATGATGTTATCACCGTTGATTTAAGCTTTGCATTGACGGCCATGATGATATACGTCCTAGTATCTTTGGTTGCCAACTATGAGAAACTAATTATTGCGCTTGCTTCAATCACAACGATGACTGTGCTGACACTTATTTACGAATCCTATATCAATTTATTTATCTCAACGTTTGTTGGATGTGGAGTAGGCATATGGCTGAAGAAAAAATCTTCATAATTACTATCTTTTTAATGATGCTAGTGACTTACATTCCCAGGGTGATGCCACTTCATGTCAAATCAAAACATTGGCCTAGCTGGCTCAGAGATAGTGTTGAATTTCTGCCAGTTGCACTGGTTGGCGCGATAGTCATTCCCGGGCTAATCATAAACGGGAATGCAATAGATTTAGTTACGCCTAAATTCATTGCTTTTATACCAACGATTATTGTTGCTTATTATACCAAAAACTTGATTTTTGCTGTGTTAGCCGGAACCACAACATTTATTCTGGCTGAGCAATTGATGCTGGGTTAGCAAAATATTGAGTCAGCTTGTCTCAATAGAATAATACAACACGGGTGATTCATCACGCGTGTTTTCCTTGAAGGTAAACAGTATCGAGTATGTCTAAAAATTCATCTCAAACCAACACGTTACTAATAATGATCAGCATTACGTACCTAATTATAGCATTGTTACACCCTCATTATAAATTCCCCCATTACACCGCCCTAACAACCCCCTCTAGAATAGTCACAACAATTCAATCATAATCGACAACCCAATCACCTAAGCGCCAACCTCGCTCAGTACGGATATTAAATCATGACAAACTCGGTCTACAAAGACAAATTCAGCCTGGGCAATTGGCTTGTTTGCCCTTTGCAGCATGTTATTAAAGACCTTGAAAACCCTAATGAAACACAGAATATTACCGCTAACCTGTTGAGTTTGCTATTGTATTTGGCTAGTCAGCCAAATCGAGTGGTGAGTCGTGACGAATTGATGAAAGAGGTTTGGCAGGGCAATATTGTCTCGGAAGAAACTATCAGTCGGGCGATTGCTCATCTGCGTAAGCTGTTGGGCGACTCGGCCAAAAATCCGCAGTTTATCCGCACAATCTCTAGGCAAGGGTATCAATTGCTGCCGCTACCAGTGTTTTTACCACCCGCTGAGGCGCAAACCGCTGCGTCGACAAGTTCATCAAGCAACCTATCAAAAAGCCGACAACCTTTAATAAAATCAATGATGTTAGCGATGACGTTGGCAATTGTGGTGATTTTACTGATGGTGACGCTTTACCCAAGCTTTAACCCCGAAACCACCACAGATGAAGCGACAATACCCCGTTTTGCTCAGCTGGCAAAGTTTCCTTTAGCGTCAGATAATGAGTATCAGCGTCATCCACGCTTTTCGGCGGATGGCCGCTTTATTGTCAGTGTTGAGCATCACAACCAAAAAAACACCCAGAAAAACAATCAAAAAGACAGCCAGCAGAACAGTTCACTGATGATCCATGACTTACTCAACGACAGTTCGCAACAGCTGTTTAGCTCTGCTGAGGTGTACTATTCAGACCCGGCCTTTTCACCCGACGGTAATGAAATTATTTACATTCAAACCCAGCGAAAAATACCGGGCAAGCAGCGACTTTGCGGGATTTATGTTTATACCTTCAAAACCCGTAGCAGTCGCAAGGTGATGGCCTGTGGTCAGTTGTTCAAAAGTAATTTTTCATGGACCAAAGACGGTTTATCGGTGATAACCGGCTGGTATAACCCTGAATCCACCACTGTCGGGCTGGTTAAAATAAGGCTTAAAGATAGCAAAATCACCCCGTTGCTTGCACCAGTAAACGATAACAGTGGTTATTTGTTTGCCCGACTCTCACCGGATAATCAGCAGATCGCTTTTGTGTTGGTCAATGGCCAAACCAAAGACAATACTCTGACGCTGCTCGATTTGAAAACGTTGCAGTTGACGCCGTTAGCCAAACAATTCACCAACGTGAATCAGGTAGTGTGGGGTGATGATAACCACACCTTGTATTTTTCAGACAGTAGCTTTCAGGCAGCGGGCATTTGGCATTTAGACTTGGATACTGGTCAAACCCGTTTACTTTATAACGAAAAAATTATCGACTTTGATCTCAACCCGCTACATAACACTTTTGTTGGCAGCTTCACTGATCGCGACTTTGATATTTGGTCCGCCACTATGGATAACCAAGGTGAAGTGAAACATCAAACGATATCAGCCAAAAAAGGCGCAAATGAAGTTTCACCCACCCTCACCCGAGATGGGCTTAAACTGGCGTTTGTCAGTGACCATCGAGGTGCCAATAATATCTGGTTACGCGATCCGAGCACTGATGAAGAGCATCCGCTCAGCCAATATAAAAGTGGCAAATTACGTAACTTACGCTGGTCGGCTGATGGCCGCTTACTATCTTTTGTTAGTACTGACTCAAGCATTAGCGAGTTAATTATTTTATCGGTGCCGACGCTCTCGGCGAGCTACCAAGAAGTGGCCAGAGTATCAGGTGTATCATTTGCCAGCTGGGACAATGTAGCCAACCGCATGAATCTGGTTTTTGCCGACCCGAAAAAAGTCGGTGTTTATCAACTCAATGTGGATACCTTGCAGCAACAGTTGTTATTTCCAACCGCCGTATTGAGTGTTGAAACACTGGCTGGTAAGGGTTATATGGTGCAAAAAAGTTATGCCGGACCGCTCTATCAAGTACCCCTTGAGCATATCAACAATGAATCTGCTTGGTTGCCTTTTAAGCCATCACATCAGGTTGTTAATGATTGGCGTACCCATGATGACTTAATATCAATGGCGACCATTGACCAGCAATCCGGTCGTGAGGTTCATTTTTACCAGTGGTCTGATGGTCAGCCAGTAGAAGAATTTAACCCACTAACAACCAGAGTTCAGTTTTTTGATTATATTTTAGATCTTGAGCGTAAAACCTTCTATTACGTGGTCGGTAACAAGCAATCGACTCACTTTCAACTGTTTTTAATTAAGCCGTTTTAAATCAACCACTTAAAGTTCGGATCCGAATGCGATCCGAATTAAATCTGGATTAAATCCGCTACACGCCATGTTATCTGTTATCGATTGGACAATATTGGCGTCATCAAACACGCTTTGATTAAAGCCATTTATTAAAACATTCCTCTTATAGTTAAAGTATCAAAGGACAACAGATATATGAAATTGAATATTGCATCACACAAACGCACGCTACTGGCATTAAGCATGTTGACTCTTACCAGCAGTTTTGCTGTTGCTATGCCAGCATCGGTTAAACCGACTGCTGAGCTAGGACAATTCAAAACAGGTATCGCCAGTGTTCAGGGTTTGCCTTATGACAGTGGTAGTTTTTCGGGTGTTACTGATGAACTAGGACAATTCAAATATGCTCAGGGTGAGAGCGTGACCTTTTCATTGGGCTCTACCACTTTTGGTATGGTCGAAGGTGCCGATATGGTCGGTCCCGTTAATATGATTGCTAATAGTACGCGAGTATCGGTGCCTGTACAAAATATGCATCGTTTATTGATGTTGCTAGATAGAGATAATAACCCAGAAAACGGTTTCACCATCCACCCCGGAATGCGTGGTATTGCCAATAACCTTGATGTGGTGGATTTCACTTCAGCGACATTTGATACTGATGTTGCCGGTTTTATTGCTAAAGCGGCTGATCTGAACCACGACTCTGCGGGACTGCCAGCGTTATTCCAACCTACCCCTTATGGCACAGTCACCACAGTAGCTGACCTGCCTTACCCATTTGGCGACGGTATCACCATGACCCCTGACGGCGAAGTACTAATCTCCGGCGGTTATGACAAAACCAGCATTTTAAAAGTGGCAGCTAATGGCGACGTAACCGAGTTTGTCAGCAATTTACCCGGCCCTGTGGGCATGGGTTATGATTCCAACGGCAATTTATTTGTCGCCAATTACACCGGCAATAGCATCAGCAAAGTCACTCCCGATGGCACAGTAACCACCTTTGCTACTGGTCTGGATGGACCGGCAGGTTTGCTAGTCAATCAAAATGACGAAATTCTAGTCACCTTGTTTGGTGCCGAATTCTCAGGTGTAGGTGCTACTGTGATGAAATTCAACCAGGATGGTAGTTCGGAAGTTTTCGCAACAGGTGGTGGAATGTCAGATCTGATCGGTATTGCCGAAGATGAATCTGGTCGTATTTTTGTCAGCAACTGGCGCTCAGCCAAAGTGTTCAGAATTGTCAATGGTGAACCAATATTGCTGGCTGATTTAGAAGGTTGGATCAATCAAATCACCTATGCCAACGGTTTTGTCTATGCACCAACCAGTTGGAAAAATGCCATTCAAAAAGTCAGCGTTTATTCAGGCAGCCTCGAAGGCGAAGTGACGCTGTTTAGCGGTAATGGTGAGCGCACCAGCACTGACGGTCCGGTTGAAGAAGCGACCTTTAACTTTCCTTTTAATGCCGTTGCCGCAGATGATGGCAAAACCCTTTATGTACTAGATAGCTTCGGCAAATTGAGAAAAATCACTGCCAGCGAATAATCACCTTTTACCTTAATTATCTGGCCCGTATTTAGCGGGCTTTTTTGTCTCATCGCCAAATAATTCAACATATTTAATAGTTATTCTGTATTAGTGTTTAACCATTCAAGGCCAATAAAAGATTTACACTTTTTATCAAAAAAGCCACAACAAAGGGCGCGACAGCTGTCGATCATCCTAATTGATTGCTGTAGAATGTCGCGCCAATTAAGTCGTCGATTCTACCTGAACCTTCATTTTTTAGCCCTTTTTAGGAGCACTTTTACATGACTTCCAGCGCCACTCGTTATGTTAATTTAACTGTCGCAGAACTAATTGAACACGCCGTCCGCCGAGAGGAAGGCACCATTGCCGCCAATGGCGCATTTGTCGCCGAAACCGGCCGTCGAACCGGTCGCTCCCCCAAAGATCGTTATATTGTCAAAGAAACCTCAACCGAGAACGACATTCAATGGGGTGCAGTCAACCAGCCTATCGGCACCGAAGAATTTGATGCACTATGGCAACGAGTTGAAGGTTATGTGCAAGCTGGCGATCATTACGTTTCAAACCTCGAAGTCGGCTCAGACCCTGAACATGCCATCGCCATGACCGTAACCACCGAAACCGCTTGGCATCATGTTTTCGCCAAAAACCTTTTCATCATCCCTGAAAACTGGAATGCTAGTAATAGACCCACATGGCAAGTCCTTAACGTCCCTGAATTTGTTTGTAAGCCTGAGCGCGATGGCACCAATGGTGACGGCGCAGTAATGATCAACTTTGCCCAACGTAAAGTGTTATTGGCAGGTATGCGTTATGCTGGCGAAATGAAAAAAGCGATGTTCTCTGTACAGAACTTCCTATTACCAGCCAAAGACGTATTACCAATGCATTGTTCAGCCAATGTTGGTGACGACGGTGACACAACTTTATTCTTCGGTTTATCAGGCACCGGTAAAACCACCCTTTCAGCAGATCCAAAACGTTCATTGATTGGTGATGATGAACATGGTTGGGCAACTGGCAGCGTATTTAATATTGAAGGTGGCTGTTATGCCAAATGTATCGACTTATCAGAGAAAAATGAACCGGTGATCTGGAACGCCATTCATTTTGGTACCATTCTTGAAAACGTGGTATTAGACAGCTCTCGCACACCAGATTACACCGATACTAGCCTGACCAAAAACTCTCGTGCCGCCTACCCGCTTGAGCATATCGAAAAGCGTGTTGAATTAAACCGTGCTGGCGAGCCTCGCGCCGTGGTCTTTTTGACTTGTGACGTTAGTGGCGTATTACCACCAGTTTCAATCTTGTCTGAGCAAGCCGCCGCTTACCACTTTTTGAGTGGTTATACCGCCAAAGTCGGCTCAACTGAAATTGGTTCCACCTCTGACATCGAGTCGACTTTCTCTACTTGTTTCGGCGCACCTTTCTTCCCACGTCCTGCCCACGTTTATGCTGAACTGCTGAAAAAACGTGTTCGTGAATTCAACAGTAAAGTTTACTTGGTCAACACCGGTTGGACTGGCGGTCCTTACGGCACTGGCAAACGTTTTGACATTCCTACCACTCGTGCGATTGTTGATGCGATTGTTTCTGGTGAACTGGCTGATGTTGAAACCCAACACATCGACATCTTAAACTTAGACGTGCCATTGACAGTATCTGGCGTTGATAGCGAGCTGTTAAACCCAATCAATACTTGGGTAGACAAAGAAAAGTATCAGGAATATGCGCGTAATCTGGCGGGTGATTTCATTGAGAACTTCGGCAAATATGAAGTATCAAATGAGATTGTTGCTGCGGGTCCGCAGTTGTAAAGAGTTGTAAGGAGTTGTAAGGAGTTGTAAGGAGTTGTAAGGAGTTGTAAGGAGTTGTAAGGTTTTATCGGGGTGCGTTGTGCGCACCCCAGCATTAGAAATGAAAATAGTATATGTCTTAAGGGTTTGACGGGCTTTTCAAGTCATTGGAGCGCTTCGTTCTTAAAAAAATATTTTGACCACGGAGGCACGGAGAAAAACAAGACCTTAAAACAATCATTGTTTTTGACTTTCTCCGTGCTCCCGTGCTTCCGTGTCTCCGTGGTGAATGCTTTTGATTGTAAAGAACAAAGCGCTCCAGATACCTGAACAACCTAGCGGCCCGCATAGCGGCTGTATTAAAAAAAGAGCCTTATTTCAACGGCAAATAAATCGTCGCGGCCAAACCACCACCTTCACGGTTAACCAACTCCACATCGCCATGATGCATATCGACAATTCGTTTGATAATAGCCAAACCTAAACCACTACCCTCGCCGCCTCTGGCAATATCACCTTGAGTAAACGGTTGAAACAAACGTTCGACATCTTTACTCGGGATGCCAGGTCCACGATCAAGCACCGAGCAATAAACTCGTTTACGCTTTTTGTTATAACCGCATTTTACCTCGATATCACTGTCAGAATAACGCAGGGCGTTACCTAACAGATTACTGATAACTCGCTTTATTGCCACGGTTCGTAATGGAATTAATGGTAGCTTCTCATCCAATGTGCTAGTGATAGTTCTCGGTTGATTACTTTCTGCCATAACCACTTCGTTGATCACCGTATTGAGATCATCAAGCTCCAAATCTTCTTGTCGATGATGGCGGATATAATCCATAAACTGATCAATGATCGCATTCATGTCATCAATGTCGGCGACAATACCGTCTTTTAAATAATCTTCCGTAGCTGACATCATTTCAGTCGCCAGACGAATACGGGTTAGCGGCGTACGTAAATCATGGGAGACGCCAGCCATTAACAACGCCCGGTCTTTATCAAACTCCTGGATGCCGGTCGACATATGATTAAAAGCGCGGATCACTTCTTCAATTTCAATTGTGCCCTGCTCTTTAAGTGGCTCAGGAAAATCACCTTTGCCCACCAGCTCAGCGGCATTTTGTAATTGCCTGAGCGGTTTGTTGAGACGACGAATAAAAACCCAGCTACCGATCACACTGAGAATACCAATCACCACCAAATACACACTCAGCAGCGAAAAATCAGACTCATCCAAATCATCAAAAGGCACCTTAACCCAGTAATCAGTCATGCTCGGTGGTAGCATTTCGGCGGGTGGTCTGATCCAAAAAATATATTCTTTACCTTGCGATATTCTCACCTCGGCATCACCACCAAGCTGTTTCGACATCTCGTCAGAAAACACCCAATAAAACGGCAGCTGATCAACCCCTTGAGCAATCGCCTCAGGCTGACTCAATACTTCAATACCAGTCGCATCATAAAACCGACGGCCCAACTGTTCGTTCAAGCGTTGGTCCTGGAGGTCAACCTCAAGAAACACCACCTTAACTTGTTTGGCCAATAAATGAATAATTTGCTGGTAGTTCGGCTTGACCACATAGGTCATCACCGTCATATAGGAGAACACCTGATTGATGAACAACAGCACACCAATCAGGAAAACAGTTTGCCCGAAGGCACTACGAGGGAGGAAACGCATTAAACCTTGGAGCCATCAGGAACGAAAACATAACCCAAACCCCAAACGGTCTGAATATAACGTGGGTTTGCCGGATCATCCTCAAGCATTCGTCTCAATCTTGACACCTGTACGTCGATGCTTCTTTCCAGCGCACTATAATCACGCCCTCTGGCCAGATTCATCAATTTGTCACGAGATAAAGGTTCCCGGGCATGAGTGACCAAGGCTTTTAATACCGCAAACTCACCACTGGTTAATGGCATCGGTTCATCACCATTTTTCATTTCGCGAGTGGCGAGGTTTAAGCTGTAAGTGGAGAAAGTCACCATTGATTCATCGGTAGACGGTGCACCGGGTACATGGCTGGTTTTACGGCGTAACACCGCTTTAATCCGTGCCAGTAATTCGCGAGGATTAAAGGGTTTGGGCAAGTAATCATCAGCCCCTAATTCAAGGCCGATTATGCGATCCACTTCATCGCCTTTGGCGGTAAGCATCACTATAGGAATATTGTTCTCTTTTTGTCTTAAACGACGACAAATGGTTAAGCCATCTTCGCCAGGTAGCATTAAATCGAGCACAATCATATGAAAATTTTCACGCTCCAGCAAACGGTCCATTTGCTCTGAATTGGCCGCCGAGCGGACAATATAACCCTGCTCAACCAAATAACGTTCAAGTAAACTGCGCAAGCGCATATCATCATCAACAACGAGTATTTTGGTGGTTTCATTTCCCATGGGTAACTGCTCTGTATTGCCGGAATCTAGTGCGTACAAATATAAGCGATCAGGCCATAAAAGCAATAGCCACGGGACATTATAGCTGTTACAAAGTGTTTACTCTGGCAACACGTACTAGCCAATACAGGTCAACTCACACAATGACGATATTGCGAAGGCAACAAATGATAATGGTCATTGAAACACTTAGTGAAATGGGAATGAGACGAAAAACCCGTGTTAATGGCAACCAGATTCGGTGCCTGACCGCGTTTCAGCAACTCAGCGGCTTTTTCAAGCCGGAACAGACGAATATAGTCCGACGGTGACACCGCCAACAGCCCTTTCATTTTGCGGCTTAAATGACGTCGGCAGGTCACCATGTCATGTGCCAACGCCTCCACGCCATAATCAGGTTCTCGATAATTTTTATTTAAAACCCATCTTAATTTTTCCTCAAGTTGCTGCTTACTCAGCGCTTTGTCAGCTAAGCGAGCTTTTCTCACTTTAACACTAACCGGCCGACTGCGACCCTGGATACTGAGCAAACCATGAACCCGAGCTAGCAATTCTTCACTATTAAACGGTTTACTCATCAACGCATCGACTTTTTCTTGCCAAGCCTGAATTCTTTGAGCTAGATGATTATCATTACTTAACAAGATAACCGGTATATGTCTACTGCGCTCATCATGCCTAATGGCACCAGTGAACTCATAGCCATTCATACTCGGCATCATTGCTTCACAGATAATCAAATCGGGCATCACTTCCAACGCCAATGGCAAGCCTTGTAATCCATTGGATACCGCGTAACAAATAAAATGCGTTTCAAGCAGAGATTGCAAATAACCTCTAAACTCTAGCGTACTTTCAATGATTAAAACCGTCTCTCGAACATCACTTTGGTCTGACTTTTCTCCTTGTTTTTGCGCATATGCAACACTCATTTGCTGCGCTAAAACGGGCGCTATTGCAGCGTGACTTAACGGTTGCTCTGCCATTTCGGTTACAACAGCCAAAGGCAAAACCACTGTCAAAACATCACGGCTTATTGACAGCGTACCCTGATAGCTTTCAACCAATACATTAACCACTTCCAATCCGCTGGTGTGCTCCGCAGTCTCAGATGCTTTAAAACCACGAACTTCAAGCTCAACCATTTGTTGATTGGTATGGCTCACCCTAAAACGGATCTTATTGTTAGCGTGGTCAAATGCATGAACCAACAAACCCGAAACCACTTTTTCTAGTCCACCATCTGCCATGCAAACAGTTAAATCATGATCGACTTCAGTGATCAGGGCAACTCTAATCCCTCGCAATTGTGCCGACGAGCGAAAAGCATCAAAAATAAAGTGACATATCTGGAGCACATTTTGCGGTTTTGCCGAGCTTAAAACAGCCGATGTTGTCGCTTCATTCAGTTCACGCCAATGAGTAAGCAATGACAATATCCGGCTAGCATTGGCACGAGCCAGCGATAACCGCGCTTTGGTCGGTTCATCAACCGTATATTTCAATTGGGCTTCGAGTGGACCTGTAATCATGGTTAGCCCAATATTGAGTTGATCAGTAAACTCGGTGAAAAGCTGCTGATTTTTGCAGAGCTGTTGTTCACAGCTCAGCAATCGGCGGTTTAACATCGCAGTCCGCTGAGTCACAGCCTGTTCAAGCTGCTCAGCCGCTTTGCTTAATTGTTGACGACGCCAACGATGGAATAAATACATCAATGACGACAAGATAACGATAGGTAATAATGCCAATAGCACGATGGATAAGAAGGCGGGAAATAATGCAACAACGGAAGTGTTCTCGTTCCCTTGGAAGACACTTATCGGTTGAGCACATCCGCTCAACCAATACACCATAAAACAGGGTAATAAGCCGATCATTCTGAGGAATTTGCCACCTATCCTTGTGTGTCGACTAAACAAAAACATCTGATCAGTATAGTTGTTTTTGAGTTGCAATCAAATAAGGGTGTATTTGAGCGTCTGAATTCGCGCCTACGGCGTATCAGCTCTGCCATAGGCGAGATTTCAACCTCGTTAATGTTGAGGGATAATTGCAAGCTTAAATTTGTCCTATAATAGCCAGAGCCTGTTTTTAAGATTTGCTAAGCCAAGTGATCAAATATATTTTCACAAAAATCAACATATTCACTGTTGATGACAATATCCTCAGCGCCATTAACATGCACAATAGCTGTTTTTACACTTTTGTTGTGCGATAAACCAAATCTATCGAGCTTTTGTTTTATCTCAGCGATCACTCGCCCAGGCACTAAATCCGCATAATACTTCAATTCAACAAGGTAAAATGAACGTGTCGTTTCAATTAATAAGTCAATTTGAACACCGCTGTCATTATAAGGTGCATAGTAAATGACATCTGTTGCACTTATCCTTAACACAGAAAAAATCAATTCACTATTTTGTCTGATGATGCAGCAGATCTCGGTCTCCCTGAGAAGCCCTATATTCAAGGGCTGTAGCGGCACTAAAAATAAACCTCTCCCGCAAACGAGCAAGATTTTTTTGAAAAAAAACTCAAATTAATGTCTACTTGATATATAGTACCAGTATATAATGCGCATAATTATTATATTGGTAATGGAATCATGAAATTACAACCAAGAATCGAAAACTATCAACCTCACTTTAACATTAAAAAAAACCTGAATTTGACCAGTCTCATGGCGAAGATTAGCCATGAATTTCGCCTCATTCCAGATAATCGTCGACAATCTCATTGTATTTATAAGCAACACGACGTGATGATGGCAGCCTTAGCTTGCATGTTTTTTCAGCAGCCCTCTTGGCTCCAGTTTCAGCAACAGCTGGAGGCCGGGTTGAATGATAACAACCTGTCGCACTTATTCAATGCCACTGAATTACCGCAAGAAACGCAAACAAGAGATATCCTTGATGAGATTGATAGCGAGCATTATCGGTCGACCTTTAACACGTTATTCGAGCAATTGCGGCAGGATAAGCAGTTGGAGAAATTCCGCTTACCGCTGAGTCTGAGCGGTCTTTTCTATGTCGCGATTGACGGCAGCCAATACCACAGTTCAAAAAAAATTCAGTGTGAATGTTGTTTAACTAAGGTACATGGCGACGTAACGACTTATCAGCATCAAGTTTTGCAAGGCGCGGTGATGCATCCCGAATCTCGTCAAGTTATTCCGCTGATGCCGGAGCCGATCCTGAATACCGATGGGGACAAGAAGCAAGACTGTGAACACAAGGCAACACAACGCTTTCTCACCAAACTCAGAGAAGATCACCCGCGTTTACCCTTGCTGATAGGCGGCGATGGTTTATTTAGTGACAGCACGATCATCAAGCACACGCTGTCGTTGAACATGCACTACATTTTCACCTGCAAGCCCGGCGACCATACGTATTTAATGACGTGGCTAGCGGACTACACAGATGACTGGCCTTGGATTGAACATACTGACAAGGGACATTTGCATCGCTATCGCTGGCGTAACGGGGTGCCCTTGTCAGGGCAGTCAACGGCACCAGAAGTCAATTTTCTTGAATACGAAGATGTTAATATTGAAACGGGTAGAGTCTACCGAAATAGTTGGGTAACCGATCTTGAAGTGACCCGATCAAACGTCTGGCGACTGATCCGAGCTGGGCGGTGTCGCTGGAAAATCGAAAATGAATGCTTTAATACCTTAAAGAATCAGGGCTACAAAATAGAACATAATTTCGGACATGGCAAAAAATATCTGTCTCAGAACATGTACCTATCAACGCTGTTGGCATTTTTCTTACACCAGATACTGGAGTTGTGCGACGAAGCCTACCAGCTGTGTCGAAAGATGTATGGCTCGAAGCGAAATTTATGGGAGCATATCCGGCAAATCACGAATATGTTTATTATTCCAGATTGGTACTGGCTGTTTGCTTGGTGCTTGGATCCGAAACATAAGGAATTTACGTTAGACGATAGTTAACCGAATTTAGGTGAGATGTTTACCCCCCTATGCGTTTAATTATGTAGGATCGTGCCTACCTGAAACAAAAATAACGCGTGTCTGATTTGGATTTACTTGTGTCCGAAACCGATTGTCAATAGGTGAATGAGGTACCAAATTCCGTTCCGTTTTAGTTGAGCGAGAATCGCTGCTGATGATGTGTTCAAATTGAAACCCCAGCAATGAATCTATATTATTAGGGGTTTTGCCGATGTTTTTTACAATCTGATCTTTTTGCGGCAACACAGCCTTAAGATAAAATCGTAAATAAGGATCGCAAATAAAATAAAACGGTTCTCTATCACTGCGCTTTCCCTTTTTCAAATCCCATTTTTTTACAGCAGCAATGAAAGCACTTTTTTCCATCATCTCTAAAGTGTCATACAGATAACCATTGGGTTTATCCATTTTCAAATGCTGCGAAATTTCATTGGCAGTGCGTCTTTTGGCATTTAAAAAACCTAAAATGTCCTCTATTCGCTCAGCTTTAGACCTAAATAGATCCTTCATCAAAATATCAAATTCATTATAAAAATAGCCCTGTTCAGAGAAAGCTAACTTTTGAATATTGGCATCGAACGTCCGATGAAAATCAAATTGCTCCAGATAAGCCGGCACTCCGCCAGAGGTGAGTATAAAACGCATTTTCTCGTGATTAGATAGCCGCTTGCTAACGGTTTTAGGGATAATAGCTAAAGCATCGGTTAACGGCAGCGGCTGTAAGTTATGTTGCCATGATATACGTCCATACCAACCCGCATCTTCAATGATATATTTTTGGATCCAACCAGCCAGTGAACCAGTCAAAATCAAAGTAAAACCCTTAATATGTTTTAACTTCAACTCCCATAGCGTAAATAATGCACCAGGCATATCATCGTGGGTTTTACCGAACCAATTAACCTCATCTATCATCAAAATGCAATTGCCGCCCTTAACATATGAAGCTATGGCATATAACCCATCTTCCCACTCATGTAAGACCGGTCTTGGCACCTCAAATGTAGACATGATTTGATAGGACAAATGCTTTAATTCATCAATTTTACGATTTTCTTTTTGCGGAGCTTTACCTGTCACTTTATAAAACGACAGCTTTTTCTGTGAAGACGAAAACTGCTCAATCAGTGTACTTTTACCAACCCTTCTGCGCCCGGTTAAAACAATCACTTTAGCCCTTGTCCCGGGCTTTGAAATCGCCTCTGACAAAGCAGATAACTCCCTCTGTCGACCTACAAACATCGGTTTACTCCTATCATTGCTCAGCGCATTATTTACGTATTTAGTGCGATATCTATCAACTACATTATAGTTATCGCACATATTATATCAACTCATAAACTGCGCCATCAAGACCAAAAAGCAATGTTATCGCACTTTTTACGTAAAGGTTTAGGTGCGACAAATAGACCTTAAGTGGTTTTTATCGCACTTTTTGCGTAAGTTTTAACAGAAAAAAAGAATGCAATGAAGATCCATTGGTACAAAGTTCAATGCCAAAAAGTGACTTTTTAAACTTCATCATCCTCTTCTGAAGCAAAAAGATGTCTTAAATACCTTTCGGGTGCGTTTAAGAAGTCTCGCGTCAAACGATAGTGTTCAGTGTCACGGTAGTCAATTTGCTCAATCGAATCGCCATCAAGGCTGTACACAATCGCACCGGGATAACTAAGCAAGATGGGTGAATGTGTTGCTATTAAAAACTGGGCATGACCCGGCGTCGACAGGTCATGGATGATTTTCAAAAACGAAAGCTGTCTGGATGGTGATAACGCCGCCTCCGGTTCATCGAGCAGGTAAATACCCTGTTCGAATCGATTGTCGAACAAGGATAAAAACGACTCGCCATGGGATTGCTCGTGCAACGACTTGCCACCATACGCACGAAGATCTGACACTTCGTCGATGTAAGTCGCAAAGTTGTAAAAACTCTCGGCTCGCATAAAAAAACCTTCGGTCGCTTTGGGTAGCCATGACAAACGCAATGCTTGGGCAAATTCTGAGCGCTCGGTAAACACTTCTCTATGATGATCACGATTTCCACCCTGTGCATGGAAACCACAACACTCAGCAAGGGCTTCAAGCAAGGTGGATTTTCCACTGCCATTCTCACCAACTAAAAAGGTGACCTTCGCATTAAGGTTTAAATCAATGCCATCACCAAAAGCACTGATATTAAAAGGATACCGGGTTGCATCACACCTTTCTTCAATCGTGGTGATCCGGCGTAGAAACGGTGCGCCAAACACAGCCGCTGATTTTGGAGTACCTTTGCTTTTATTCATGCCTGATCACTCATAATTTTAGGGGGCAACGACAATTGTCCAACGGATCAGTATAACCGTTATTGAGAAAGCCAGCCATTTACATTACTCTTGCGCTAACCCTGTTAAAGTACAAAATAAAGTTAATCAGACAATGAAAACCAATTTAATCACTCGCCCCGGCTGGCACAAACTCGATGATGAACTCAAATACCTGTGGAAAGTTAAACGCCCGGAGGTTACCCGCGCCGTAACCGCTGCGGCGGCTTTGGGTGATCGTAGTGAAAACGCCGAATACAAAGAAGGCAAGCGAGAGCTGCGATCAATTGACCGACGAGTACGCTTTTTAGTCAAACGCGTTGAAGACTTGAAGATCGTCGATTATTCGCCGGAACAAGAGGGCAAAGTGTATTTTGGTGCCTATGTTGAGCTAGAAAATGAAGCAGGTGATATAGTCCATTACCGTGTTGTCGGTACCGACGAAATTGATACCAAAAAACACTATATCACCATCAACTCTCCCATGGCACGTGCTCTGATTGGTAAACAGGTCGATGACGAAGTGAATGTCGAAACCCCGTCCGGGATGAAATTGTGGTTTATTAATAAAATTCAGTATCAGCCCTTTAACCAAGAGTAATGCTTTTATTAGCCACAAAGCACTTGAAAATGGCTCCGGTAGATACCATCTTATAGCACTTATTTTACCTTCAACATGCGTTATAAAGGTTTTCGCTCAATGTCTAAAATTGTCCAACAACTCGCCACCGAACTCAGTGCTGGCATCGCACAAATCCAAAGTGCTATTACCTTACTGGATGAGGGATCAACAGTGCCTTTTATCGCCCGTTACCGTAAAGAAGCCACTGGCGGTTTAGACGACACCCAACTGCGTAAACTTGAACAACGTCTGGGTTATATCCGCGAACTTGAAGAGCGTCGCTCGGTGATCCTCAAGTCAGTCAAAGAACAGGGTAAATTAACTGACTCGTTGGCACAGGAAATCAACCACGCCGATAGCAAGACCCTGCTCGAAGACATTTATCTGCCTTATAAACCGAAAAGACGCACCAAAGGTCAAATTGCCATCGAAGCCGGATTACAACCACTGGCACAAGGGCTGCTTAATCAACCAGAACAAGTGCCAGAAGACGCTGCCGCCGCTTATGTCGATGAGAGCAAGGGGTTCGGCTCTATCGATGCAGTGCTTGAAGGCGCAAAATCTATTCTGACTGAACAATTTGCAGAAAACCCCAAACTCATCAATGCCCTACGTCAACACGTCATGCGTAAAGGTTATTTGCATAGCCGATTAGCCAAAGGTAAAGACGGACAAAGCAAAGAAGGCGCTAAATTCCGCGATTACTTTGAACATTCAGAAAGACTTAACAACGTCCCGTCACACCGAGCCTTAGCAATGCTCAGAGGCCGTAATGAAGGTCTATTAAGCCTGAAAATTGGCGCAGACCCCACACAAGAAAAAACCGCACTAGCTGACAGTGCCGAACAAATCATTGAAAGCCATTTGGGTTTACGACTCAATCACAAAGCTGCCGATACTTGGTTAAAAACGGTAGTACAAGCCAGTTGGAAGAAAAAACTAGCCGTCACGCTTGAAACCGAACAACTGGGCAAGCTCAAAGAAAAAGCCGAAGAAGACGCCATCAATGTTTTCGCCAAAAACCTCAAAGACGTATTAATGGCAGCACCTGCGGGCAGCAAAACCACCATGGGACTCGACCCAGGTTTACGTACTGGCGTTAAAGTCGCTATTGTTGATAAAACAGGCAAGTTCAGCGATCATGCGACGATCTTCCCCCATGCACCGCAAAAACATTGGGATAAAGGATTAAGAACCCTAAGCAACTTGTGTCGTCAACATAAAGTCGAATTAATTGCGATTGGTAACGGCACCGCTTCTAGAGAAACAGACAAGCTTGCTGGCGAACTAATCAAAGCCAACCCTGAGCTGAAAATGATCAAGGTGATGGTCAGCGAAGCCGGGGCTTCGGTTTATTCCGCCTCCGAATTTGCCGCTCTTGAATTTCCAGATCTTGATGTATCCATCCGTGGTGCCGTTTCTATTGCTCGTCGCTTGCAAGACCCCCAAGCTGAACTGGTTAAAATCGAAGCTAAAGCCATTGGTGTTGGTCAATACCAGCATGATGTCAGCCAAAACCAATTAGCGACTATGCTAAACACTGTGGTTGAAGATTGTGTTAATGCCGTTGGTGTCGATCTCAACATGGCTTCTATTCCATTGCTAACCCGGGTGTCTGGATTGAACAAAACGCTGGCACAAAATATCGTCCAATACCGTGATGACAATGGCCGCTTTAACAACCGCGAACAGCTCAAGAAAGTGTCTCGTTTAGGCCCAAAAGCTTATGAACAATGTGCTGGTTTCTTGCGTATTGGTGAAGGAGATAATTTACTCGACGGCTCTGGTGTTCATCCAGAAAGTTACACAGTGGTAGAGCGAGTGCTGAACAAACATCAGATGGGTATTGCCGACTTGATTGGCAACAGTTCAGTATTAAACGCCCTCGATGCCGAAGAGTTTACAGATGAAACATTTGGCTTGCCCACGGTCACTGATATCTTTACAGAGCTAAACAAGCCCGGTCGTGACCCACGTCCACAGTTCAAAACAGCCGCGTTTAAAGAAGGTGTTCAGACTATCAAGGATTTAGTGCCGGGCATGGTGCTCGAAGGCGTGGTGTCTAACGTCGCCAGCTTCGGTGCCTTCGTCGATATCGGCGTACATCAGGATGGTTTAGTGCACATCTCATCATTGTCTGACCAATTTGTTTCAGACCCCAGAGAAGTAGTAAAAGCAGGTGATATCGTTAAAGTCAAAGTACTTGAAGTTGACGCACAAAGAAAGCGCATTAACCTAACCATGAAAATGGACGAACAACCACCCACTGCTGGCGATAACGGCAGAACAAATCGCCCACAAAATACAGATCCAAATAAGGCAAGAAACAAAAGCGAAGGAAAGAGACCAGACAAAGGACAAGGCAAAGGAAAAAATACGCAAAACAAAACCCGCAATAAACCTAAAGCCGAACCTCAAAATGCGGCTATGGGTAATGCTTTCGCCGATGCGTTTGCCAAATTGAAGAAGTGAACGTCAACCACATTGAATTATATTTGATTGCCAAAAATACGAGAATGAATTCTCGTCTACGTCTAATCAGCCTGTCGTAGACGAGGTTTTAACCTCGTAAATAGAGAAAGAATTAAGCGAACTGGGAGAAACCGCCTTCGCGGGGTTTAGTAGAGGCTTGATAGAAGTTTTGCACTCGTGAAGCCCGAGCGACCACTTCATTATCTCGTTTGTCTTGACCCAGTTGATTGAAATCGACACTGCTGCCGCTATTAATATTGGCGTTATTACCTGTGACGCCAAAGACTTCACCGAATGCTCTTCGGTTACCGCTGTTAGTATTATTAACGCCGCTAGCATTAGTGCTGCCATTAACTGCAATAGCGGTATCTTCGTCCTCAGCCAGTAGATTAAAAGGGTCAGCGGCTTTTTGTGCGGCCTGACTCTTATCACTACCATCACTACCATCAGTGCCATCGGCATTGAGACTTTTTTCTTCCTCAGCTTTTTCAGCTTTCGCCTCTTCAGCTTTAGCTTTGGTCTCATCCACTTTTTCTTTGGCTTCGGCAGCGGTTTGTTTTACCTCATCAGCTCTGGCTTTGCTGATTTGCTGGGTTGCACCAGCGGCGACTTTACGGTCTTGACCTGATGGTTCAGCTGGTGCCAAGGCTGCTGCACGTACTTGCTGCATTTTTCTGATAGTGCCAGCAGGGTCGCCGGCTATTGCTGATGTACTGATAGAAACTTCGCCGCCCACGGCATAATTATTGCCATCAGGACCACGTTTGAAGGAATAAGTAGGACTACCAGCATATTGACCACCAGTGGCGGCATGTGCCTGCTCGTGAGCACGAACCTCAGCATCACGGCTTTTTAACTTGGTAACTTGTTGCTGTTCGACTTGAGCGATTTTTTGCTCGGCTTTTTGTTCAGCCTGTTTGGCTTCCTCAAGCTGTTTTTGTGCTTGTTTTTCTTGATCTGATTGCTGATCCCCTCTGCCTTGCTCCCGTTCTTGAATTTTTTGACCATCTTCGGCATCACGCAAATTAGCTTCAAAGCTATTGGGGTTTTGTGATTTGTTGGATTTATCATGATCGGAAGCAACACCACGCTCGGCAGCGCCCGCTTCATTTCCCGCAGGTTTGGCAATGACTTCACGCAATTGATTGTCACGACGGGCAGACTCCGTTGTCACATTCACGGTGTTGATAGGAATATTGGTTGGAAATGGCGTAACGATATTCATTGTTTAATTCACTAAGCCTCTGTTGCTTTGTCTGCTATTTGCTAACTGTTATCAATCTGTTATCAATTAAAAAAGAAAAAGGGTGTGAAATCACACCCGCAAATCAATAATACTACCTAATACTTCATCAGCGGTTTCAATCGCTCGAACATTGGCCTGGGCATTATTGCTTTCACTGGTCAGTGTTACAATCGAACTTTCCAGTGATGCTGCTTGCTGTTGCGAGGCATTAGCCTGTTGCTCAGCGGTAGGTTGCGCCTCTTCAGCTAATGTTTGCGTCTGCCGATTGATGTTGGCCGTCGCCTCAGCGATTTGCCCCGACGACTGTTGAAAGCCTTGTAAGCCAGATGTAAAAGCCGATCCGATTTCCATACTTTGCCCCCGAGTTAACCTTTATGTTGCAATGTTTAATTATTAACCATTACGAGACAAAATGAAAGCCGCTTTTTAGCCCATTAGCCTCTGTCAGGCCACAATTTAATCATCTTTGGTTATATCACTGAAGATAATGAATATAAGCCCTTCAATGCAGTCATAAATTCTTCCCGATGAGAAATAAAAGGCGCATGAGAGGCTTTGGCCAATACCCGGTAATCAAAGTCGTGCAGCGAAGGAGCCATTTGCTCAATCGAACGTAATGCCACCAGCGAGTCCAAACGACCAAAAATGCCTTTCACCGGGATTTTTAACCCGGCCAAATCATCACGAAGATCGTTGCACTGCAAAATTGATAACCCTCCAGCCAATGCCTCGGCATGAGGTAACCCACCACTAAACAACGCCTGTTTGAGAAACTTGATATCATCCCGAGCACTAGCACTGCCCATCGCTTGGATGGCCAAAAATCGCCCGACAGTTTTCTCACTATCACCACATAAAGCCGCTGAAAAGGATTGCAATACATCCGGCTTAATCCCCTTCCAACCGGGCTGCTCAACAAAACACGCAGTGCTAGCAATCAAACATAATGAGGCAAATTGATCACTATTTTGTAGCGCCATTTGACTCGCCACCAAGCCCCCCAACGACCAACCTGCCAAAATACTACCTTGAGGACACAAAGGTGCAATCATTTGCGCCAACTCAACTAAATCATAACGACTGGGTACTTTGTGCGTATTCACCCCAAAGCCAGGCAAATCAATACGATGCACATCAAACAGTAACTCCAAGTCAGGCAAGACAAAATCCCACACCGCACTGTTAAGCCCCCAGCCATGCAATAACACCAGCGGCAATTTGCCATTATTCGAATGCTTGATTATCATAAATAAAGGCACTACCTGTTGTAAGTGTGAAAAAGCGCTATTTTAAGGATAAAACCAGTCAAAGGGAACCTATGATGAACAATCGACTCTTGCAACTAACAACTCAATTGACAGAAAGCCTTATTCCCGCCCGCTGCACACTCTGTCGTCAACCTAGCCGCAATCAAACCAGTTTATGTCAATATTGTGCCAACGATCTCAATCATTTCGATTATTCACTGTTTAATAATTTGCTGTTACAACCCAATATTGCCAAGGGTATCAAGCAACCCCAATTTGACCAGCTCTTCAGCTTAGCCCCCTATGAATGGCCATATAATCAATGGGTTGGCGATATGAAGTTCAGAGAGAATTTTGCACTGGCAGAATTAATGGCTGGACTGATGGCAAAGCAGCTAATCAACATCCAACCCACTTTGCCAGAAGTATTGCTGCCCATGCCATTACACCGTCAACGACGATTTAAGCGCGGTTATAATCAATCCTGGTTAATTGCCTCGGTGTTATCCAAACAATTGAATATTAAGCTGGACCATCAAGCATTGAGCCGGGTTAAATCAACCACAGCCCAAAGTGAACTCAATAAAAATGAACGCAAGGCGAATATCAAAGGAGCATTTGCCTTTCACGGTAAGAACTATCAGCATGTTGCCCTTATTGATGATGTGATCACCACTGGAGCAACTGTAAATGAAGCCTGCAAGACATTGCGGGCAAATGGCGTGGCAATGATCTCAGTCTGGACCATTTGTGCCACACCACTTAATTGTTAAATAATGTCCTATTCTGCCTCGGCGTCAATCACCCCAGCAAAGTACAAACTATTGGCCATCAACCGACTGGTGCCATACCAAAAACCTCGGAAGTTGACATCATCAGCAACACCTATAATCGCCCCCTTACCCAGCGAATGCGCCATCATAAATGTGCTCTCAGCGATTTTTTTAACATTGGTTTTAGCTGCATAACCGCCCAATTGCGGGAATTTTTCATACTCACCAACTTTAAGAAACGGACGTTTCGGTTTAAGCATCACCATAGTGCTGTTTTTGAACACTGGCAATTTCTCCCGATGATAGCCGTAAGCCAGTGGATGAGATAAATCTAGATTAACCGAGAATATCGCCCCGGCAATGCGTTGCTTCGCATCAAGCGTATCCTGATCACCATAATTTAAATTCTCCTTCTCAAAACGCGTCTCCATTTCTTTGCTGCTCATCACCGTCACTTTAAGCAACTCTTTCTTCGCCAGCCACTGAGCGCCTTTTTTCTGCCCCCAGATCACCCCGCCCCGTTTGACCCAGCGTTTAATTTTTTCGAGGGTTTTATCATTGATTTTTTTGAAATCCGAAGAGGTTAAAATCATATGGGTATAATTCGAAAAATCGAGCGCTCCCAGACGATCTTGATCAATAATCGTCGGTGCCAATGCCATGCGTTTATTAAGGAAATGCCACACTTCACCGACCTCATATTGACTGGTACTCCGGCCGCCAACTAGCAATACTTTTGGCATCTTCACCGGCTCCATTGAACGACTACCCAAGTCGATACCACGACTGGTCAACCCAGATTTAATCACATCAATACTCAGGCCAATTTCACGTTGTGCCTGATTTAATATCGCCAACCAATTGTCATTTTTCTGCAACCCGCGATTAATCACCAAAGTACCCGGCTCAAAGGTTTTCGAACCACTAGGCACTACCGCATTAAAACGCTTGGTCGCGACTCTCATTTCAATTTTATTCGCCAGTAAATGTTGCAACATCAAGGGGGCTTGTTGATCATCCCAACTAAACGCATAAGCATAACTGAGTGGTAATTTGGCGAAGTTTTTTGACGCTGGAGACTGCCACGCGTGATCGCTGAACTTTAATCCCCACGGGCTGCTCACCGCTTTAAATTCAATGTTATAGGCATAAGGCAAGTTCCAGCTCGAAACATCATAAAAGGTATTATCTTCAAAGCTGGTTTGCTGACTAAATATTGATTTAATTAAACGATATTGCGGTTGATTCAGTGGCACGTAATAACTGTGTTGCTTGGCAAACGTTTGATTGTTAGCACTAAAATCTTTGCTTAGCTGATAAGCCTTAATTTGATGGCGTTGCAGCAGTGCTAGCAGGTTTTCTAGTCGTGATGCATCATATTGTTCAGAAATGATATAACCACTGAAATTATCTTTGTCGGCCAACGCTTCATATTCACTATAAAACGATTGTTGGTGCTTTAATAATGCTTCACGATTGACCAGTGCCCCTTCAAACGTCGACATCGACGCACTCACTTGGTTTTTAATCGCTGTCGCAAAGGTCAATTTGCCATTAATGGTTTGCTGAACCAAACCTCTGGCACTGGCCTGTTCAAACAAAATGCCAACACCGCCATTCACATCAGGATAAGTAGAGCCTTTACCATAATAAAAATCATCGAAGCTTTCTTCGGTGAAATACAAAACCCCCTGTTTATCAAAGGTCTTGGCGTGATAAGTCGCCAGCTCGCGAGTTAGTTCAACATTTTTCATTGGTGTCCACGGGTTTTTACGGCTAGTGATCCCCGGCTGAAAAAAGAAACTGTTATTGGCACCCATTTCATGAAAATCGGTTAACACATTAGGTTTCCAGTGATGGAATTTACTCACTCGGGCGCGGGATTCTGGATGTTGTAACAACAACCAGTCACGATTCAAATCAAACCAGTAATGGTTTGTCCGGCCACTAGGCCAGCTTTCATTGTGCTCGCGATTTTCTGGATCGGCGTTTTCTACTGAACCTTTATGCATATTGGTCCAATGGGCAAAGCGGTTCAAACCATCCGGATTAAGACTCGGGTCAACCAACACCACCAATTCATTAAGAATGCGCTCAATCTTTTCACCTTGCGCCGCCGCCAGATAATAGGCCACTAATAACGACGCATTACTGCCACTGGCTTCATTGCCGTGCACACTGTAACCCATCCACACCACCGCAGGTGTATTGGCAGCGAGGGCTGTTTTTTTGCCATTAAGGCGAGCTAAATGGGATTGACGAATACTGTCGATGTTTTTTAGCTTGTCAGGCGCAGCGACGGTCAATAGTAATAAGGGACGTTGTTCATGGCTATAACCCATGATTTCGAGGTTAATGCGATCACTTTTTTGTGCCAGCAATTGCATATAATTGAGCAATTGGTCATGGCGTACATGCCACTCGCCGACCTGATAACCAAGCACCGATTCAGGCGTGGGTATAGATGGATCAAAGGTCACATCATCAGGAAAAAAAGAATCAATCGTTCTGGCACTGGCCAGTACACTAAATAAACAACAAACTACAGTAATCAACAAACGCATTTGTGGGGATCATTATATGGTTAACAATTAGCGCTTAAACTAACAATTCTGACCGGATTTGCCAAATAAAATCGCTGGCTAATCAGGAGCTGCTCATTGCCTGACTTTACTTTGCCTCTAATAAAACGTTACGCTTACCAAATAAAATAAACTGAATAGCTAGCTCATTGCCGGGATAGCGGGTATCATGCCGCTATAACCCAGTATTTTAGTCAAGTAATAGATAGAGCCTGCTATGATCAACATTTCCGACACTGCCCAAGTCCATTTCAAAAACCTGCTGGCACAGCAAGACAGTAAAACCAATATTCGCGTATTTGTTGTCAACCCTGGTAGCGCTCAGGCCGAATGTGGCGTCTCTTATTGTCCGGTTGATTCTGTCGAAGATACCGATATCACCATTAACTACAACGGCTTTGATGCAGTTATCGACGAAGAGAGTGCACCATTTCTTGAAGAAGCCGAAATCGACTTTGTTACCGACAAAATGGGCTCACAACTGACCCTGAAAGCCCCTAACGCCAAAATGGCTAAAGTGGCTGACGATGCCCCACTACTAGACCGCATCAATTACACCATCGAAGCTGACGTTAACCCACAGTTGGCTAATCACGGCGGTAATGTTCGCGCCCTTGAAATCACCGATGACAAAATCGCTATCCTCCAATTCGGCGGCGGTTGTAACGGTTGCAGCATGATTGACGTAACGTTAAAAGAAGGGATTGAAAAAGAGTTGCTGGTTAAATTCGAAGGTGAATTACTCGGCGTTAGAGATATTACTGACCATGAAGCTGGCGCACACTCCTATTATTAACACCCGTTTATTCAACTAACGATATGATCCGGCAGTTTATTTACCGCGTTGGTAAAGACGACAAACGCAGCTTACGCTGGTTTCTGGCCGGATTATTGTTATTTGCAGTGGCTGGGGGTTTTATTGCACTGGGCTACCATTTTGAATACTGGCTACAAATCATCGGTCTGGTGATTGCCATTCCTGCGCTTATTTGCACCCTATATGGTTATCTTGGCATCCTCGCTAATCGTCTTGCGCAAATTATCAAACGTTTTGAAGATCAGGCGAAAAAAAACCGAACCAGACATTAGTCTGATTCGGTTTTTCTTTCATCAACATTAACGAGGTTAAAACCTCGTCAACGTAAATGTAGACGAGAATTCATTCTCGTTTTTTTAAGCAAGGATGTCCAACAATTCTACATCAAAAATCAAGGTCGCAAATGGACCAATTGCGCCACCAGCACCTTGCTCGCCATAGGCCAAATCGTAAGGAATATACAAACGCCATTTTGAACCAGTTGCCATTATTTGTAATGCTTCTGTCCAACCTTTGATCACGCCGCCAACTGGGAACTCAGCTGGTTGACCGCGCTCGTAAGAACTGTCAAATACTGAACCATCAAGCAATGTACCGTGGTAGTGTACACGTACTGTTGATGCGGCTGTTGGTTTTTCACCTTCGCCAGCCGTCAATACTTCATACTGTAAACCAGACTCAGTAACGGTTACTTCGTCACGGATAGCATTTTCAGCTAGGAATTTATCGCCATCGGCAGACAAAGTTTTTGCCTGTTCAGCTTGCTTGGCTTGCATCTGTGCATTAATTGCTTCAAACGCTGCACGCATGTCATCGTCGCTAACCGGACAAGCAACGCCATTTAATGAATCAGTCAAACCGGCAATAACCGCCTCGGCTGACAACCCGTCAAAAGGGTTAGCGTTTAATTGATCGCCCATTTGACGGCCTACGCCATAACTGGCACGCGTTTCTACAGTGTTGTAATCAGACATTAAGTCCTCTCTAATTGATTTATGGTAAGTGAAAAACCGCGATAGTTTAACACATTATTTTTGCCATGCAGGTATAAAAAGTAGGCATAAAAAAGTAGGAATAGAAAAGCAGGCTACGAGGTTGAAACCTCGTCTACATAACATAGACGAGAATTCATTCTCGTTTTTCAGACTAGAACTGTTCAGCGTCCAACTTGAACAACAAATCACTACCCGATTTAATTGACGCTTCCAGAGAGTAGATACGTGGTAAAACACGACCGAAGTAATAACGGGCAGTATCAAGCTTAGTTTGGTAGAACACCGTATCACCAGATTGACCTTGTTGCGCTGCTTTGGCCATCATAGCCCACATGTAAGCGTAAGAAACGTAACCACAGATATGCAAATAATCGACAGACGCTGCACCTATCTCATTCGGGTTCTTCGCCGCATTTTGCAAAATCCAGCCAGTAATACCTTCGAGTTTTTGCACCGCTTCGCCTAATGGCTTGGTAAACTCAACCATCTCCTGGTTATCATTATCCGCAATAAACTGAGCAATTTCAGCGCCGAAAATCTTGATGAACTCACCGCGATTACCCGCCACTTTACGACCCATCAAATCCAGTGCTTGGATACCATTGGTGCCTTCATAAATTTGGGTAATACGCACATCTCGAACCAACTGCTCTTGACCCCATTCACGAATGAAACCGTGACCACCGAAAACTTGTTGTCCAGCAACGGTCGCGTCCAAACCCATATCGGTCATAAAAGCTTTGGCGATAGGTGTTAGCAAAGCCACCATCTTGTCAGCCGCAGCCCGTTCCTCAGCGGTATTGGCATACTTGGCTATATCTAACTGTTGCGCGACATAAGTAGAGAACGCACGTCCGCCCTCAGTTAATGACTTCATGTTCAACAGCATTCTACGAACATCAGCGTGAACAATGATCGGATCGGCGTTTTTCTCAGGGGCAACAGCACCGCTAAGTGAACGACCTTGAATTCGGTCAGTCGCATACTCAACTGCATTCTGATAAGAGCGATCAGCACAACCAATGCCCTGAATACCAACACCAAGGCGTTCGTAGTTCATCATCACGAACATCGCTGCCAAACCTTTATTGACTTCGCCGACCAGATAACCTTTAGAACCGTCAAAGTTCATCACACAAGTGGCGGAAGCGTGGATCCCCATCTTGTGCTCAATTGAACCACAGCTAACATTATTGGCTGCGCCAAGGCTGCCATCGTCATTAACCGAGATTTTTGGCACCAAGAATAGTGAGATACCGCGAGAGCCAGCAGGCGCATCAGGCAATTTAGCCAATACAAGATGAATGATATTTTCGGCTAAATCATGTTCGCCGCCAGTAATGAAGATTTTGGTACCGCTAACGTCGTAAGTTCCGTCGCCATTATCAACAGCTTTAGTGCGGATCATACCTAGATCGGTGCCCGCGTGGGATTCAGTCAAACACATACTACCGGACCAAACGCCCGAGTACATATTTGGCAAATATTTGTTTTTCAGCTCGTCACTACCATGAGCGATAATAGACAAAGCAGCGCCTGAGGTTAGGCCAGGATACAAAGAGAAGGCGATATCAGCAGCACACAACATTTCTTCATACTGCACACCCAGCGTTTTAGGCATTCCCATGCCGCCAAAATCAGCGTCGCCAGTCAAACCAATCCAACCGCCCTCAGCCAATGAATCATAGGCTTTTTTGAAACCATCTGGCGTCGTCACAGCACCATCATGCCAACTTACGCCTTGCTCATCGCCATTACGTGAAATCGGTGCGATGGCGTTTTCAGTCAATTTAGCCGCTTCTTCCAAAATCGCATGAGCAGTATCTGAATCAATCACATCAGCCAATTTATCTGAACGTTGCCAAAACTCACTGGTTTTCAACACTTCGTCCAGTACAAATCGAATATCTTTAAGCGGTGCGCGGTAATCGGCCATGGTTGCCTCCGTAAAAAATGAAATGTCCCTGAGGATAAAGTAATGCGAGAACTCTCAAGGGATTTAAAAACTGTGACGTTTATTTTAAACACTTGTTTGAATTTAGATCAACTGTTTTTTTAAACGGGTGTTTGAATTTGGTTGGCCGAGGTAAATTGACCTATCAACGTCACTCGACCACAGCCGTCTTTTTAGCCCAAGAAGTTTATACTGGCTTGATCATAGATTGACCACATTAAAAAAATAGAACAAATGAAGAACATCGGAGCGGTTTGCAAAGGTTGAATATTAGAGGCTCTTTTTTGTTGGATCAACTGCAATTCTTCTTCATAATGCTCCTTCCTTGGCCCAGAAATAAACTCACTTTCTATCAATTCTTTTATAGTTCTTTCAAACGTGTTAAACGTTTTTTTTACAGTCAATTTAGAGGATACTCGTATGCCAACGAACACTATAGTTATGAAAAATGCGAATAGTTGAATAGCAGCATCAGAAACACTCCAACATCCAAGAGTTGCTAAAAACAACCACACAGATTCTGTTTGTAAAGCTCTCCGATACTGATCAATGTTTTCACAATAGTCATTTATCTCTTGTTTTATTTTAGTTTCTTTCAACTTTATTGTACCTTATAACTATTCATATAACCTCGCTATTAATATTGCCGAGTCCAAGCCCTAACTTGCTAACTAAGGCGAGCAAACATTGAGAGTGATCTCAAACAAAAGACTTGCCACCAAGCAAGTTCGAAAAACCTTCTTAAACAGCTGATCTGAACATCCTGCTTGTAAATATTAATCAACTGATATAACTTTAACTTCAACATAGCTCTTTCGGTTCACCTGACTCAGCAGAAAGCTGCTAAGGGGTTTTTTCGTTTGTCAGACTTAATCCGACACACGAATCCTCATCTCCTAGTTCGATTTTTCTATCGGTGTCCACCCCAGCCACAACACCTACCCCGTCTTACGATACTCAGAAGGTGGCAAACCAAATTGCTGCCTAAAAGCACGGCAAAAAGTCGCGTCTGACTGATAGCCAGACGACAGCGCGATATCGTAGATGATGTTGTCTGTTGAGGTGAGTTGGTTGGCGGCCCAGTTCATCCGCCATTGGGTCATATAGGTGCCTGGGGTAATACCGATGATTTGACGGAATTTTTCGACGAACTTGGTGCGCGACATGCCTGCCGCTTTGGCTAGCGTATCTAGCGTCCACTGACCTTCAAAATCATGGTGAAACGCCGCCAAAGCCAATGATAAATGCTTATCTGATAATCCGGCCATTAGCCCTTTTTCGACATTCTCGCTATTAATCAGGTTGCGCATCAGGTAGGTAAAAAACAGGTCTGACAAACTGTTTGCGGCGGATTTGGCACCGGGTTGACCGCTATTAACTTCTGCAACCAGCAGCTGCATCACGGTTTTCATTCGCATCGACTGTTCAATGTCCTGATGGTGGATCACCAGCACCTCTGGAAAACTATCCACCAGCGGTTGGCTGGTATTGGCCATCAATTCAAAATAACCACAAATCAGTGTCGTTGTGATCGGCTTTTCACCATCAAAATTGCGCAGACGATAATCACAACCGCGCATTACAGCAATAAAATCCCCTTCAACCAAATGATATTGCTTGCCATAGATCAGAAAAGTACATCGACCCTTTTCGACATAATGAAACGGCAGACGATTGCCCATATCAGGCTCCTGATCATCAAAGGTATCTTCAAAGGTAGGATGCAAAATAACACTGCCACTGTACTGGTAACCGGCGAGAATTTTATCAATTAAATCGAAGTCACTGATCGTCGTTGAAATCATAAGTAGATACGAATTGTAAAGTTATAGGGTTGTTGAGTCGAGTGTAACACGCCCGATTGAAATTGAGGAAAACACAAATGAACGAATTGCAAACCATGCCGACCGATAGGCAATAACACCAAGCAAGAAACACTTTATGATCAGCACCAGTCAGCAAAACTCAATACCTTTACTGTTTTACCTTTAAACCAATACCTTTGAAACAATGGAGTTAACACATGAAACACAATACTAAAATGAAATTAAACGGTGCCGCTATCGCTTTAGCTGTTGCAGGGTTGGTTGGTACCGTACAAGCGGCCCCACAATCATCAAATTCGAACGGTAGCGTAACATCCGCCAACACCACTGATTTGGCCCATTGCTATGGCGTCAATAAATGCAAAGGCCACAATGACTGTAAAACCGCCGACAATGCCTGTGCTGGACAAGCCAGCTGCAAAGGCCACGGTTTTGTTGCCTTGCCAAGTAAATCCTGCACAGATATCGGCGGCGAAGTTAAAGACCAATGGCGCGGCGAAGTTAACACCGCCGATTTATCCCACTGCTACAACGTTAATATTTGTAAGGGCCACAACGACTGTAAAACCGCCGACAATGCCTGCGCAGGCCACGCCAGCTGTAAAGGTAATGGCTTCGTATTTGCCCCGGCCAAATCATGCACCGACACCGATGGTACCGTGGGTGCTTAACGTTTTTCCTTAACGTTTTTCCTTAACATTACCCGTAATATTACCCTTAACACTTCTTTTAACCACAGGAGCACAGGCAATGAACACCCCACTACCGACCGCTTTACCTGCATTTGGCCTAGGACTACGCACTGATCACTTCCAAGACGTGCTCGACACCCGGCCAAACCTCGATTTCCTTGAAGTCGTCAGCGAAAACTTTATGGTCGGTGGTGGCAAACCCAAACATTACCTGCACGCCATTCGTGAACATTATGCCATGGCGATGCATGGAGTATCGCTGTCAATCGGCTCAACCGATCCGCTCAATTACGATTATTTGCGTCAGCTCAAAGTCTTAGCCAACGACTTGCAACCAATGTGGATATCCGATCATTTATGTTGGACCGGTGCCAGTCAAACCAATAGCCACGATTTATTACCCATGCCTTACAGCGAAGTCGCATTACAGCACATTGCTGATCGGGTGAGTGAAGTGCAAGACTTCCTTGGTCGTCAAATTCTGCTAGAAAACGTCTCCAGCTATGTCACTTTTAAAGCCTCAGAGATGTCCGAATGGGATTTCGTTAACGAAATAGCCAGACGAGCTGATTGCCATATCCTGCTGGATATTAACAACATCTATGTTAGTGCTCGCAATCATGGCTTTTGCGCCAGCAGCTATCTCAACAACATTGATGCCGACCGGGTTCGTCAATTTCATTTAGCCGGACACACTGATTATGGCGATTATGTGATTGATACTCATGACCACGAAATTGCCGACCCGGTATGGGCGTTATATACCGATGCATTAACCCGCTTTGGTCCGATTGCAACCATGATAGAGCGAGACGACAACATTCCACCATTGCCTGAGCTGCTTGCAGAGCTGGATATTGCGCGGACACTGGCGACAAACACATTTGCCCAACCGATTGCTTGCTAGGACACCGACATGACAACAGCCCAGCCATTAACCGGCTCATTAATTCAACTGCAAGCTCAAATGATCAGCTTTCTCACCGATAATGACCAAAGCGCTCATTCAATCGCTGACCATATCGTCGACCAAGGTGCTGTCGACAAGCAAACCCGACTACTCATTTACAAAAATGCCTATCAAGCGCGGCTCAAAGAAGTGATTGATACTGACCATAATATTCTCGGTCATTACCTTGGTGACGAATTATTTAACCAGATGACCACCGCTTATATTCAAGATCATCCTTCACGATTTACCTCCCTGCGAGATTATGCCGACCAGTTACCGCCATTTTTACAACGCCACAAACCTTTTAGCGATCACCCGATCATCAGCGAAATTGCCCGTTTTGAACGACTACTGCTCAGTGCCTTTGATGCCCCTGAAGCACCACGCATTGACCTACCAACAATCAACCGCATTCCAGCGACAGACTGGCCAACTATGACCTTTAATTTTCATCCCAGTGTGCAGCTGGTGAGTTTCGCTTACAACGCAGTTGAGTCTTGGCAAGCACTCAAGACACAAACGACTCCGGACCCAGCAACAGCAAAAAGCAGTCACTGGTTATTATGGCGCAATGAACAACGACTCACCGAATTTCGCTCATTATCGCCCGAAGAAAACACCCTGATCACCATGCTCCTCAACGGGGAAGATTTTTCCGCCATCTGTACTTTTTTACTGACCGCTCATTCGCCCCAAACCGTCGCCAATGTCGCCCTTAACTACCTTAGCCAATGGGTTGAACAAGGCATTTTGCGCAATAGCCTAGTCAGACATGTTGCTTAACCAAATTAATTTGGATACCATGAGGGTACCTGCCAACGCTTTTGATTTGACTGAGACAACGATTGAGCACAAATACAACAGCGATAGCTACCGAACTCTATTTTGACTACCCCAATTCAACTTTGCACCGTGAAAATCAGTGTACAAAATTGGACCCCATCACCAGTAATTTACTTAACTATTTTTTAGATCACCCCAATCAGGTGCTCACCCGAACAGAATTAATTGAGCAAGTTTGGCAGAGTAATCATGTCTCTGACGATGCCGTTAACCGGGCGATTTCAGTATTAAGAAAAACCCTTGGTGGACAACGAGACAGCTATATCACCACTATCCCCAAAACCGGCTATCGATTTATTGAGCCAATAGACATCCGGCAAAATACCATCATCGATTGCGAACGAGACACCAGCCTAACCAAAAGTGAAACTGACGTACCAGTTGAAGTTACCCCTACGCCTAACTCAATCAGCTTACCGCCGATTTGGTATATCAGCGTTACCCTCTTTGTTGTGATGCTGGTATTTTTTCTGATGCCATCGCAACAAACCACCACAGTGCCTAGCGACGCCATTAATATTGCCGTTATCCCTTTTGTCAAAATGACTGATGATGCCAATCAACAATATTTTGTCGACGGGCTTAGTGAAGAGGTGCTAAACGGCTTGACTCGCATCGACGGATTATTGGTGGTCGAACGCGCTGCCAGTTTTGCTTATCGAGATAAAGAAATTGATATTAAACAGCTGGCTGAGGCCCTATCAGTACAATACGTGTTACAAGGCAGCGTCAGAAAAAACGCCAATCAGCTACGTATTACAGTGAAACTCATTGATGCCCAAAGTGGAGTTTACCTGTTTTCAACGATTTTTGAACGAGCGCTGGACGATGCTTTCGCGATACAAAAAGAGATCAGCCAGCAAGTCGCCGCTGCCCTGAAACTGTCTTTGCGCCATAGTGATGAAAACGGTCAATACCCGTATTCCTCTGCATTGGGCACACTCGATCATATCAGCGTCGAAAAGCTGGTCATCGCACGAGCGCAGATTAACCAGTACAAAGAAAAACCGGTAAGCAAAGCCCTAGGCACATTACAAAGCCTTAATCGTCAATTTCCTGGGACACCAGAAATTATTGGCCTACAAGCTTATGGCAACGCTATCCTTGGCAGCACAGCTGCAATGAATGACACTTATCGCCGAGAAACGGAGGTCAACTTAGCCAAACAAGCCTTGGCGCTGGACCCAACTAACCTTGATGCGCTGACCACATTATTCTATTTTTACCAGGATTTTGCTGATTTACGTGAAAAAGCCGAGCACATCAGCCAAGAAATATTGCGTCATCATCCGGGTAAAAAGAGTGGTTATAAACTGGGGTTGCGGCTGTTGCTTGGCAGTGCGCCTTCATGCGAAGCACTACAAAACTACATTCAATCCATGCCCGCTGGTGTCTATCCCCAACCTCGAATGAATGCGATCAACACTATCGTCAGCAGCTGTGCTAACCCTTCGCCCGATGCACCCCATTCACTATCAACAAGCTCAAGCGATCCAGAACAACAGCTGATGTTGGCGCGAATAATCAAGATGTTTGGTTTAAATGATGATGCTCGTTACCGTGCTATCGACCACTTTGTGCAACGTAACCCCAACCAGCGGTTTCTCAGTGAGATTTATCAACAACAATTGGCGATGGGAGCCATTGAAGCGGCGAGTAAAAACGAAGCGCTGATTGACCATTCAGGCGGCGGCTACTGGACCTGGCTAACCACGCTATATGGTTACATCAATCATCGTCCAACGGTCAAAACCCCGCACCAATTTCTTGAATTTACCCGCAAAGTGTTCAAAAACAGCGCCGACCCTTACTTTGTTGCTGCACTCGTTCTGCAACATGAAAAGCAAAAACAAGATAATGACAGCTTGCTGACGGATTATTTAGCCAACGTGCCCCCATTTAAAGTTGAGCTATTCAACCGAGACGAGACACTGGGATTAATGATGCTGCAATACCACAGCGGACAGTCAACGCAAAGTCACAATACCGCCAATAAACTGCTCAACAAGCTCAATCAATATCAGCAACAACACCCACAAGCCTACCGCTTCTGGTCGATGGCGACTTATCACTTTATTAGTGCCTTTTATGCCGGACAATGGGCGCAAGCAGAGAAAATTCTCACCACAGGTTTTGCCGACAACGAAACCTACTGGCAGCATGATAGTGGTTTCAGCACCGTCGTTTTATCGCCGTGGAAAGACCACCCATTGGTGCTTGAATACCTTAAACGAATTGATACTGATAGGTTGCGGGCGCGGCAGAAGTTTGATCTATTGTGATATTAACTATCCAAAAGCCTAAACCCCTGAGGTTAATATTAAACGGTCGGCTGCTGTGGCAATAAAATCAGAGCGGTCTTTAAACTGGTGATTATACTCAACATGGGCATCAATACGTGCCAGTAGCGGCTCAGATAAGGTGACATTAACCCGCCTAGGTCGGCCTTTTAAAGCTTCAACGGGAATTTCGAGTGCCAGCCATTCAGTAAAATCAGAGTATGTTTCACGGTATTCTTGATAACCCTCATTCAACGAGTGAATTAAATGACCATCGTTAATTGCCGTTTCAGTCAAAGTTAAAATAATCACTTTAGCCTGATACAAAATATCGCCTCTGATCTGGGCAGCAGCAAAGCCCACATAACCTAATCGGTTAAACACCGGAATAACAATATCATAACTCTCATTTGATCTGCTTTTTATGCCTACCATGAACAACATACTTACTCCTATTTACTTTATGATCGGCACCAATCAAACAGGGTAACAATTGATAATCAAAAAAACGCGAATGAATTCGCGTCTACGGCCTACCAGCTCTGCCGTAGACGAGGTTTCAACCTCGTGAATGTTGAGGATAACTGTAACCCTAATTTGCTCTATATGGTCGGAGCCTTATGATCCCATAGACTTGGTATCAGACCGTTCATTCCAGCCATCAACGACTCAGGCTGATTTGGCTCAGATGCTGGTTCAAATGCATCACATGGGCTTTGACATAATCCGCTTTTGACAACTCCCCATAGGCAAAGTGGGGAGCCAATTGACCTTGATACATCTGAAAATCCATCAATGATTTTTTCAATCGAGCCAATGCGCTATCGATTGGTTGATTTGCTGGCAACCTCAATGCGCCAGGGATAGGCTCGCTCAAGCTATGGTGCATACTGCCTTTGGCGGCAAAAAGTGAAAATGCCAGTGTGCCGACGGTTTGTTTAAAAATCTCAGATTTATGTTCAGGAAAACCCAGCATCGAATATTCAACGCTTTGAGCGCAGTGATTACAGATTTGTGCCACATCCCACTCCCCCGTCACCATCAAATTCTGGCCATTCAAGTGATTCAATTGTTCAACAGCCCGCTCAAGAGTCAAAGGATATCCATTACCGCCAACGACAGTAAAATATCCAACCCCCAGCCCCGCACCAGTAACTGCGGCGATTTTAATAAACTGTCTTCGATCCATTCACTTCTCCTGAAAAAAGTCCATATAATCAGATATATAATGTCAGAACGACCCGGCAATTACCTTAGCAAAAACTGATAAAAAGCTGATATTTAGCTGATAATGTTGAATGATAAACACCCCTCGGCAGAATGGGTCAATCACATACTAAAAGACAAGCGGGTATAATACAGTCGACCAAGATTATCGTAGCTGGCAGACGTACTCGTATTGCCAGTGATGACCCCAGGCAAATCGCGATCAAACAGGTTATCGACACCAAACTCTACCGTCAAACCATTATCAAAGGCATAACCGACGCGGGCATCGGTTTGAAAATAAGTGCCATAAGTCAGGATATTGGTTGGATCTGGGTTTCTCGCCAAGGACTGGTCAGTGAATACATTAACCTCATCGATATAGCGGGTTTTCCAGCTTACTAGCCACTGGTCCTTTTTAAAGCCAATGGTAATATTCGCCTGCCATTCGGCATCAGCAATGGTACCTGCCTGTTCTGAAAACTGCTCTGGCTCCACTTGAAAAGGAAACTCTTTACGGCTGATCAAATAAGTGCCCAGTAATTGCGTATTGAACTGACCACCGAAACCTTCAAAATCATAGCCCAATTCAAAATCCACCCCTTCGGCTTTTTGACTGGCGACATTTTGCGTGATTGAACGCACCAAACGGATTTCATGGTCGTCATCACGAGTCACCAAATCACAAAACTGATTATTCACCCCAGCAACCGAATCCACACACTTATTGACAATATCCTGGGCGCTTATGGCGTCAATGGCGTCATCAATATCGATTTCCCAGTAGTCCACCGTCATCACAAAACCATCAATAAAAGCGGGCTGATAAACAAAACCATAAGTCACACTGTCTGACTCTTCTTCTCTAAGCTCAGGATTACCGCCGTTGAGCCCTTCAATAGAAGCGGTTGTTGCCTGTGCAGGAAAATCAACCGGAATACCCAAGGCCGCGCAATTAGCAATTCGCACCGGATCTTGCGGTCCACCCGCCACACAGGGATCTAACAAATTAAAAAAGGTCTGTTTAACAGGACCAAACAACTCGCCAATATTCGGTGCCCGAATAGCCTCAGAAACAGTCGCCCGTAAACGAAACTCATCATTAAGCGCCCAACTCATACCACCTTTCCAACTAGTGGCATCGCCGATAGTGTCATAATCGGCATAACGCACCGCCATATCGACACTCAAACTTTTAATCAACGTCATATCAGCCAACAGAGGCACCGTTGTTTCAAAGAACACCTCGGTCACATCAAAATCGCCATGCTCTTCTTGTAATGCGGTCAAAAATGTCGCGCCGCTTGCGGCAAAGGCATCGGGCACACTATCGCTTTCTTCTTTACGATATTCCGCACCAAAAGCCACACCGATTGAACCTGCGGGTAAATCATAAAGATCTTCATTGGTGATACTGCCACTAATGACAATCTGTTGAATTTCGGTATGACTGGTAGACGTAGTGTTAAACCAATCGGCAGCAGCGGAATTAACACTGCCAACACCAAACAATGAGGTGGGTACACAACCCGCTGTACGTGCGGCTTCATCGCGACAAACGATATCACCATTATCCAATTTAATCGCATCAGCCGATTGATAAATACGTTCAATAATAGTGTTATCGCTGGCAGTTTGTGTACCTTTAGTTTGACCGTAAAGGGCATAGACATCAAAATCCCAGCTTTCACCCCAATCACCCCCCCCGATACCCGCCAAAGAGCCTTCAAGCCCTAACACAAAACGGCGTTGTTGCCGCTCGACAAACTCGCTAAGCCGTCCGGCATCTTCCATAAAGCGGTGCAAAGTGATTGCCTCGCCAAAACCCGCATCAGCAAACTGATCCATCACATCCAACAGCGATTGGTCGATGTAGGCATTGTCACGGGTAATGGTAAAACCTCGACCATATTCAAAAAATGAGGGTTGCCCGATGGCATCGGCTTCAACCTGAGCAAACTTGGCTTCGCCATAAACGTTAAGGTTATCGTTGATGTCATAATTGGCTTTGGTATTGAAATTGTAGCTTTTAAACGTCGGTGCCAGCTCATTATAACGTTGTAAATCAAGCACCTCACAGTCTGTACAACGTCCCCAATCACTATAAGTAGTGCCTAAATTTTGCGGCCGTACTGTACCATCAGGATTGAAAATAAACCAATGAGGTCCTTGGTCGTCAAAGGTAAAAAAGTTACCTGCCGTTGAATCATCAAACCAGCCGGTATTGTCAAGAATAATGATATCCGCGATACCATCGTGACCGGTAAATTCGCCCGCTTCATTAAATTCGTTATCCAGTGGATTAGTCACCCCGCCTTTAGGGCTGCGGGTTTGCGCCCGCTCTGTTGCATTCATGCCATCTTGGCGAGTATGTGAAGCGGCAAAAGCAAAATTACCTCGCCCATTGGCAAAATCCTGACCGAAAGAAAAGGTTATTTTGTCATTATCATATGACCCTTCATCGCCATAACCTTTACTGACAGTTAAATCCATACCCTGAATATTCTGCTTCAACACAAAGTTAACCACACCTGTGACCGCATCAGCACCATAGACCGCAGACGCCCCACCAGTAATAATCTCAACTCGCTCTACCCAAGTGGCGGGAATGGTATTGATATCAACAGACGCAGTGCCAGTGTGGCTCGCCACATGGCGCTTACCATCAACCAGCACCAGCGTACGAGCAGTGCCCATACCACGCAAATCCAATAGATTAAGCCCGGCATTGCCCAAATCATTACCTGCATTAGCCAATGAAAACGTACTAGCCAGCGCAGGTAAATCGTTAAGCGCTTCGCCAATATTCGTCGCGCCTGTCGAACGTAAATTCTCACCACTGATAATGGTTACCCCAGAAGGTGCCTCAGCCCCTTGGCGTAAAATCCGTGAGCCGGTAACGGCGATGCGCTCAATTTGTTCGTCAGTTCCCTGGGCACTAACATTCAATGCCGTCATGGCAATAATACAGCTCATAGCGTGGACTAACGGGCGTTTTTGAAAGCGTTTTGGAGACAAATGCAGGTGTGAGTTTTTCATTAATTATGTTCCCTGAGTTAGAAAGTATTTTGTCGCTTTCCCTTTTTAGCCGTTTTAATTATTCCCTCGATAGCAAACTAATAATAGCACAGTCCCCGAAGGGCGCGGCATTAAGGTAATGTTGCGCGGATGTTAGCAAATATTATGAGGAGTTTACAATCGCCTATTCAGTGAATCCAAGCTGCAACGGGCGAATTAGACGATGAATCGCCAAGCTATTTGCTAATCTATACCTCCAGTGGTTATTTTATTGCAGCTGATTGGTATCATGGTTATACCCATAACAGATTCAATCAAAGCTGGAGAGGGTTATGAAATACCCACTAATCATTCATTACGACAACATCGCGTACGGTGTAACTGTTCCCGACATTCCTGGCTGTATTAGCGCAGGTGATACGCTCGACGAAGCGATGACAAGCGTTGAAGAAGTCATTGACGGTCATTTGACTATTCTGGCCGAAGATGGTGCCGTTATCCCTCAGGCTAGTTCGCTTGATGATCACTACCAACAAGCCAAGGCAGAGAATGCGATTTTATCTGCTATAGACATTGATATTTCCCGCTACCTTGGTAAAGCCACAAAAATCAATATTACCTTGCCCCAATACCTGATCACCCGCATTGACGAAGCCGTCAATTCAAACCCGGCATATAAAAGCCGCTCCGGTTTTCTGTCTGCATCAGCAATGCAGGTGCTAAATAATTAGTGTTCAATCACTTCAAAACACACCTGACGCTTTGCTTGCTTGAGCTTAATCTCAAACTTGGCGAGTTTATCTTCAATCAGCGAGCGCAGGTGTTGATCGTCACCACAAGCCTGAGCGGCTAAATGCTCATCCTCAGTGTCGAACATACAGGTGATCACTAAACTGTTAGGGAAATCGGCATAATTCACACTATGAGTAAGCCACTTAAATCCCGCCACTTCGTCCAGCGCCTTTTCGCAGATTTCAGTTAATGCTTGTCGCAGTAATTTGTCGGTTTTTTTATCTGATTTTTTCATAATGATTTCTCGGCTGCTTTTTCTACTCCGCTTTCTACTCCGCTTTCTACTCCGCTTTTTACTCTCCACGGCGGATTAAGACGATTCTCACCGGCCCAATAGAGCTTAATTTTGTTACCGCTGGGGTCATGTATAATTGCTTCACGCCACAAATAACTCATGTGCTGCGGCATCTGTGTGAATTCTAACCCTTTTGCCACCAGCTCTTCCACCCATTCATCTAACGCTTCATGCTCAAAATAAATCGTTGCCCCATTGGTAAACTCACCCTCATCTAGGGATAACGAAAAAGTCGCACCACCGGGGCATTCAAATCTGGCGTAATGCGGTGTATCAACAATCTGTAAAAATCCCAGGGTGCGATAAAAAGCCGTAGCTTCATCGATGTTTTTTACCGGTAGGGTCACTTGGTTCAGGTTCATTTGAGGTTCCTGTTGGTTGTTATCAGGTGACTATAATAGAAGAGCGGTTGATTTTACAGGCAAGACTGGTGACGAATACAAGGAAGTAAGATATCAACAAATAGTAAATGCAAATATTGCGTAATAAGCAGTCTGTGGTATATTTATGTATAACTTTATCGGCTTTATCAGATGCCTGAATTAAGGAATACCAAAATGAACAATTTAGATGAAAAATCAATGTAACATCTCAACCAATAAAAAAGACTCTAATTGAGTCTTTTTTATTGGCTGTAATTAAACCCCATCAATTTAAACCTCATCAACAATACCTTTAAACTCAGGCAAACCTTTAACACTGTTAAAATCGCTGTCCAACTTGGCGTCTGTGGCATTTTCAGCAGAAAGCTCAACAGCAATTTTCAAGTCTTGCAAACACTCTCGTTGCTCAATATCATTGTGATCAGATAATGGATTCAGCCGTATTTGCCGGATCAAATTTACCAATACTAATCATACTAAATTGAATAGCCAAAGCACCGCCAATTCCCAGTGCAGCACTAATAAACAACAATGATAAAAACTGATGCAATTTAATTGGGATATTTTGAAAACACAATTTTTTATTATCAATATGAATTTTAAACCGATTAAAATAATCTAAAATCCCACCCAGCACCCCTCCAGCAATAATTACTGCCAATACATCGTTAATCGGCAAAGTTGTCATCAAAATCCCATCACCCGCAGGTAAAACCATCTATTTTCACACTTGATGTTTAGAAATAATGAAACGATATTAACCAACAAAAGGGAAGTTAACAACTCGAAGCAGCAATTAACTGATATTACGACTAATTAAACCTTACGCTCAAGCCACAAAAACCCGGCGCAAAGCACCAGCAACCACCAATATAAGGTCGAACTCACCGGACTAAGGGTCATCAACTTAACATCATCCTGTTTATCCTCACGCCTGATAATAAATTTTGTGGTCGCTTGCACTCGCTCATGTTGCTGCCAGCTCTGCCATTGCTCAGTCGTAAAAGTAAATCGGTGGGTCACATCAAGACTGTCACCTACTTCATTTTGCAATTCAAAACGCTGCCAACCAGCGCTTTGAGGCCAATAAAAGCCGCATTGACGATAAGGGTTAAAACGATCGGTTGCTAGGCTGATTGTCGACGAACCCATCAGTAACATCAGTGGTTTTTGTTCGCTGAGTAGGCAAATCTGACTGCGGTAATTCACCCTATCAATGGCATCAACCGCTGGTGCGATAAAACGGCTGTCGCTGCGGGTGCGGGCGAGTTGGCTGAATAGCCATTGCCAATAATGAGTGTAGGTTTGCATCTCGCCGTTGAGTCGCCAGCGGTAGCGGTTTTGCAAAATTGACAAGGCGACTTTGCCCAACCCCTGTGGCTGATACAAGCTCAGTGGTCGTTTTGTTGTGCCAACCAATCCTACGCTCTGCTTAGCTTTAATCGCAATTGGTGAGAAAGTGAATGCCAGTTCACTTTCATTACCCGGCCATTGTGGACGCACCACAGCTTGAGTCGCTAATGCATTTGTTGTTGCTGTCAGAGTGAATGACGTAAGAATATCCGGGCGGTTTTTGGCTGTTGCCAGCTCGCTATCGCCGATGATAAATAAGCCTAATCCGGCGTCGACGGCTTGTTGTAACCATTGTTGACGCTGAGATGATAGGTTCATCAAGGCTCTGGCATCCATGATCAACAAATCGAAATCTGCCAGCAAGTCCGGTGTAAACACCGTTTGTTGCTCGGCGGGTAAATTCACTGATTGAGTGATAAATTTATCTTTGCTGATGGTGGTGAGCAATAACAATGAAGCACCTTGTTCAGACGCCCAGTTTTTCAGGTGTTTGCTTTCAAACGAAGGCGCAGATTGCATCAGCAACAATTTGGCTGGCGGTGCGCCTATGACTTCAACAGGCAACAATTCATCGTTAATCACTTCGCCACTTTCAGCCTTAACTTGTAATGTGTAATGATAATGCCCCATCGCCTTAGGAATAGCCGATAAACTAAACGTTTCTTTGCTTTTCACTCTAGCGACGCTAACAACTGTGCCCACCAGATCTAATAATTGCACAGTTATGATTCCATTAACGTTCTCAACCTTGCCAGAAATCTTAAGTGGATTACCCAGCAGTAATTGTTTGTTCCAGCGTAAATCCACCGGACCCACCGTTATTGGCGGCGCATCCTGTATCACCGTCACACCTGCAAACGCTGACCACTGCCCGGCATTCAAACCATAACCCTTAACAGTCAGTTCACTGAGATTAGGATGAGCCAGACGGATAACACCCGGATCGGCAATCACTTCACTACGTGAGTCGGTTTCATCTGGCGTCAAACGATAGTACCCATCAAAACCTCGTGGCGGGGAGCCGCCATCAGTCGTCAATAAAACTCGCTCGCCGACATCATTTTCAATCGATAAGTTACCCAGCCAAGCCATCAATACCAGCGTCGCAACAATATTCAATCCGGCAACAACGACAAAACGTAACGGTTGATTAGTCAGACGCTTTTTCGCCCACCTCAAAGTCATCACTAAACACAGGCACAGTAATACCAGCGCCAGTTTGACAAAGGGCGATTGTAAATCAACAGTCATGGCTGCCCCTGTTGTAATTTTCTTACATAATCTGCAATGACATCATCCGCATTCATAAACCCTTGCTGACCTGCCACAGGATAGCTAATCGGACTCTGAATCAGTTGCCACAGTTTGTTTGCTAGGGGCTTCAATATATCCTGGCAGTCATTGCAGCTGTTTATATCGGCTAGCAACAAACGTTCAATAATCGCCACCTGACGAATTAATCCCGCCCGCTCCTGAGCCAAATCAGTCAGTCGGGCTTTTAGTTTATTCAGCGTCTCTCGTTGTTCTAGTGTTAATTTCGTCTCATATTCCAATTGGTTCAATAACGTAAATGCCTGCCTAAATAACGCATCATCATTATCCGGGTCTTGCTGCGCCTTACTGTTGCGTTGATAACTGTGAATGTCTTTCAATTCACCAGTCAGGCGTTTGTTCTCTTTAACTGGCGGCGGCACAAAACCCAAACGTTTGACGTAAATCCGTTCAGCTTGTTTGGCCAATTTGAGATATTTGTAAGCTTGCTGCTCATAAGGCAAAGCTTGTTCAGGCGACGACATCAACAATTTCAGTTCGGCATCCCACATGATACTGACGGCTTTTTTCATCATCGCTTTAGGATTGTTCAAGCTCACTACACCAACAAAAACGTCCTCATGGGTATGGGCAAAATTGGCCAACACCTCGTCAGCACTGCCTTTGCCTAATGATTGTGTATGTTGCCCCGGTTCATCGTGACCATGTTCGTCTTCGTGCTCATGTTCGTGCTCACCCTCTTCTTCATGCGCTTCATTATTTTCTTCGGGAGTATTTGATATAAGTTGGTCGCCCGGTCCTTCGCCAAATTCATCACCTAAATACTGGCCATAACGTTGCTTTAAATCGCCCTGTGCCTGACCGAGTTCCGCCGAGAGTTCGGCAAATTTTTCCGCGCTTAAATCGGCTTTATCAGCAATTAATTGCTCAGTTTCAATGATGATCTGGCGTTGACTGCGAAAGTATTCAGCAACAAAATTCAATACAATCCCCTCGGCCGCAATGCCCGCTTCTTCATCATTTAGCCAACGAACAATCACAGTACCTGAACGTCCTTCTTGGCCTCCCGACGCTTTGTTATCACTGGCCACAACGGTAAAATACACTTCATCGCCCGGCTCCATATTCAAACTTTTCAGCTCCCATTCTTTACTGTACAAGTCAGCATGTGCCTGTTCAGTTTTATGATCGAACGAGAATACCTCATCCCTGAATTTAACCGCTTCGCCAGAGCCTTTAGCCACCGACGCGAGAATTTTAACCTCACTGATAGCAAAATCATCACTCACCAAGGCTTTCGCGGTAAATCGAGGTTCGGCAGATCTCGCCAACTCCACCAATGATTTATTCGGCTCGACGATCCGCACTTTTGGCGGTTGGTCTTTATTGACCGACAACGAATAAACCCCAGGCAACGTCTTATCATGACCATAACCCACAGTGTAAATAGCGGTTTTGCTGATGGCTTTGCTGGCCGTAAATTGCCCATTTGGCTGACGAATAAGCCGTATCGGCGCTTCACCGTTGATTAAAATTTGATAGTCCACCTCAGGCTCGGAAAGGCTCAATGACCATTGTACTGTCGAACCTTCGATAAATTCGAGATCATTTTTTGTTGTGGTTACTGTCGCAAGCCCAGTGTAAGCCGGTGGACGAATAGTGATGTTACTGCTTAACAACGATGGCACAGCAAGTGGTTTTAATTGCCCCGGATCAATGGTCTTTTCAACCGAGCTAGGCGAAAAATTAAGCAGATAAAATACCACGGTCAACAGCAATACCATCAAAGTCGCTTTATAGCGAAACGACGGCAGGCATTGGGTTAAGTTGTCTGAATCTAGGTCGGCAAAAGCGATGCGAATTTTTTGCTGTTGTAATCGCTGCAATAACGCCAGCTGATCAGTCGATTTAATCAGTAAGCGACTGCTATCTTCCAGCGTAGCAAATTCACGATCCAAATGAACCAACAGGTTATCCGCCGTAAGCTTGCGAAAATACTGCCACTTAGGCCACATTAGCAACAACAAAACGAGCACAATAATCCATTGCTGCGACACAATATAAAGGCCAATCAATGCGCCGCTCAGCAATAGGCATTCTAGCGCCAGTTTGCCACGAGCTTTAGCCAGCAGTGCATTCAAACGGTCTTCAATGTGATCTGCCATCAATCCACCCTGCCCGGCTTTTCTGCCAGCAACCGTTCAGCCATCCAGCACAACACTAATAGCATTAATAACAAGGGTTGCAATGGTTTTTTTTGCTCTGTCGATGTCCTTACTTGGGTTTGGGTTTGGGTTTGGGTTTGCGCCTCGGATAAGCTCGGCTGCACAAAGCGAGTTGTGACGGGCTCTTTTTCCATCATCAACACCAACAATTGATTGGGAAAGTCCGCTTGCTTAACCTGCTGACGCCAACCATCTGCTACCACTTGTTCAGCAAGTTCATCAGGCACCGGTTGCTTTGATAACCAAAAAACCCAATCAGCCGCTGGATAATTCACTGATTGATTGCTCAACCACTGCACAGTTAACCCGGGAATGCGATGGGTTTTAATGCTCTCCAGAGCCGCTTTCAAATGGTGCTCTTGTGCTGCGTCAGTATATATCGCCACCACCGGACGATAATCAGCAAACGGTTTATCAGCTTGTTTAAGCAGATGCCATTGTATATCCCGGCTAAACGTCGGTTTTAACAATTGATCAAAGTGCTCCAACCCATCAGTGCTATACACTGCAAACGTCTCGTTGCTGCTGCGGGTTTTATCCAAAAAGCTCAATAAACGCCAATAGCTTTGATTGTTAAGAGAGTCAGCCTGTAACACTTCACTCGGCTGCACTGCTTGTAACTGGTCATCAGTGGCTTGTTCAACCCACTGAGGGGTTAACAGGTTCACGGTTTTACCCTCGCCGATACTGCCATGAAAGAAGGTTTCAGCCAGCAACAAGGTCATAAGCACAAGAATAAGCAAGCGTAGTAACAGCAATAGCCATTGCGTCAGCCGGTATTCGGTCACCGCTTTTTTCTTTGCCAACCGTACCAATTCAATATTGCCGACCCACACCAGTCGTCCTTTGCCCGGATTAAACAGGTGAATCAGCACAGGAATAGCCAATGCAACCAAGCCAAGCAACGCCAAAGTAGCAGCCAGCGAAAACATCTTAGCGAGACACCTTTTGCCGTTGCTGGAGAAAATTGAACAAGGCTGCATCCATCGGCTGGTCAATCGACAAGCTGCACAAACTAATATCTAAGGCTGCCAGTTGAGCTTTGAGGTTTTGTTGATGTTGATATAAGGCATTGAAATAACTACCTTTAGTCGCACTATCGGCAGACACTAGCACTTCTTCATCAGTCTCAAGATCTTTAAAGCGAATAGCCCCACGATAAGGAAAACTCAATTCATCAGCGCTTTGTAATTGCATCGCCACCACTTCGTTGCGGCTATGACTTAACTGGCGGAGAAAATCACTGATCTCATTGTTTTGTTGATAAAAATCGCTGATCAACACCACCAATGCTGGTTGTTGCAGCCGGGCTAGCTGTTGTTTTATCAGCGCCACATCCGGGAATCGTTTGCCCGCTTTGAGCGGTGACAATTGCGCCATAACCCGTTGCCAATGTCGCTCACCACCCACAGGTGGTAAAAAACGCAACTCGTCAGTAGATAATCCCAGCAAGCCGACACTATCCCCCTGTTTTTGACCGATATAAGCCAGTGTTGCCGCCAGATGACGAGCATAATTGAGTTTATCCCAAGCACCATCAGACTCCGAACTTTGCGTCATCGATGCACTGGCATCCACCAGCAACCACAAGGTGATCTCGCTTTCTTTTTCGGCTTCACGGACAAAATAACGGTCAGAGCGGGCAAACAATTTCCAGTCGATATGACTCAACTCATCACCGGGTTCATAACTGCGGTATTGGCTGAATTCAATCCCCACGCCTTTTTGCCGACTCGCTTGCAAGCCATGCAAAAAACCGTCAGCCACGGTTTTGGCTATCAACGGCATATCTTTGACTCTAGCTAGGGTTTTGGGGTCTATTAAACGTTCCATTATAACCCCTATGCAATAGGGCTTTTTGGCAAAGCAACGCTATCAAGTAAACTCGCCACCACATCATCAGTACTAACATTATCGGCTTCGGCCTGAAAGTTGAGCAAAATACGATGACGCAATACCGCAGCGGTTACCGCTTTAATATCACCTAATGTCATGGCATAACGACCGTCGAGCAAGGCTTTGACTTTAGCACACAATACCAGTGCTTGTCCGGCTCGTGGTCCAGCTCCCCAGCGTACATAGGTTTTAACCTTGTGGTCGTCGCGGTTTTGATCAGGTCGGGTGGCTCGCACTAAATCAGTGATATAACTGAGTAATTCAGCGGATACTGCCACTGTGCGCACTAACTGTTGCAGCTGGATAATATCTTCGGCTTTGAGAATAGTGTCTAATTCAGCCGGTTCACTGCCCGTGGTGCGCAGCAGTATTGCCATTTCTTCTTCGCGGCTCGGATAACCCACCCGGATAAACATCAAAAAACGGTCGAGCTGGGCTTCGGGCAAACTATAAGTGCCCGCCTGCTCTACCGGGTTTTGTGTTGCTAAGACGAAAAAAGGTTGTGGTAAATCATAGGTAGTGCCGCCATAACTGACGCGCTTTTCTTGCATCGCTTCGAGTAATGCGGCTTGGGTTTTCGGTGGGGTACGGTTGATTTCATCAGCCAGTAAAATATTAGAAAACACCGGCCCTTGTTGGAATTTAAAAAAGCGTTTGCCACTGGCATGATCTTCTTCAAGAATTTCGGTGCCGATAATATCACTAGGCATCAAATCCGGGGTAAATTGCACCCGGCGAAAGTCCAATTCAAGGGTTTTAGCCAAAGTACTGACCATCAGGGTTTTTGCCAGCCCGGGCACACCTTCAAGCAAACAATGACCACCTGCCAGTAAGCTAATGAGCAATTCTTCAATCACCTGCCGCTGACCGACAATCACCTTGCCAATTTCGTCAGCCACCAACGCCAGTTTCGCCAATTTTTGTTGCAGTTGTTGTTCGGTCAATCGTTCGGTCAAAGGTTGCATTGCTTTTGATTTTGCTCTTAATTGTTAATTATTGATTTAAAGTCTTTTTCTTTTACCACTACCGTCATGTGGGCAGCTGGGCTGTTCAGGTATTTGGAGCGCTTTGTTCTTTACAAGCAAAAGCACTCACCACGGAAGCACGGAGCGCTCCAGTGACTTGAAAAGTCCATTAAACCCTTAAGACATCCACAAAATAGTTACATTATTAATTGAATTCAGGACATCATCGCATAAACCACGATATTGACGGCAAAACGGGTATTATCTTCAACCAGCCAGCGTTTATTGCGAAAATCATAATCCCACTCGCAGCCTAAATCTTTATTGCTGTACAACACCCCAATTCGGCCGTTGATTTCAATCGCTTTGAGATAATCATGCACTAAATCATCGCCCCAGCCATTGAGTTCCAATCCGGTATCTGGTGGGCCATCAAACTGAAAAAATGAGGAATAAAGCGCATGATCATTAGGGATTTTTTTCAGTGCGCTCTTATTGCCAGCCGTGCCATCAGCACCAAAAATCTCGTCCATTTGACGTTCAAAACTGCGGGCAAACAAACCGTCGATATCATGATTACAGTCATCAACAAAAACGAAACCGCCGTTGCGCACATAAGCTTCAAAATTGTCACGCTCTTCTTGATTAAACTGCACTAAGCGGTGACCTGCCAAATAACAAAATGGCGCTGACAACATCGCAGGATCAGCCAGCGGCACAATTCGCTCCGTCAAATCAACTCGGATACTGGTGTATTCAATCAACGAATTGAGCACATTGGCTGGCATCCGTTCATCAACATCCCAATCGCCGGATTCATAGCTTAAACGGGTAAAATAGAAGTCAACATCCTGCGCCGCAAACCCCAGACCCGGCAGCCCAGCCACCATGCCTGAGGCGATTAACCGTTGAATAAATTGCCTCCGGTTCATCACATTACACCGCGTCAGACAAGCTGCTAAAGGTGAAATCACGGATTTTCATCGGTGGGATCATACAACCATTGGTACGCTCAGGAATACCGAGCGCTTCAATATTGTTGAGCATCACAATTGGACTTTCGTTAAAACGGAAGTTCTTCACCGGATGTTTGATTTTGCCGTTTTCAATATAAAAAGTGCCATCGCGAGTCAAACCGGTATACAGCAAGGATTGTGGATCCAACTGACGGATATACCACAACCGGGTGATCAGAATGCCACGACGGGTATTCTTGATCATCTCTTCAAGGCTCTCAGTACCACCAGCCATGATGATCTGCTCATTACCTTGTGCTGTCGGATTATAAGCAGACTTGGTTTTCTTCGCCCAATAAGCCGAGTTTGGCAAGTTGGCAATTGCGCCGTTTTTCACCCAATACATTTTTTCGACAGCATGACCGTCACTGGCAAAAGGCGCTGTTGGCACTTCTGAATGTTGCGGGTCGGAGTAAATATTTACCCGCTCGTCAAACATCTTTTCACCAAGTTTATTGGTCGGTCCGGCTTTTTCACCTTCTTTTGCGTCTTCTTTAGCACTGTCTTTTACGGGAATGCTTAAAAAGCTACGCCCTTCATCAGCACTGCGCTGACTCATGTTACCGGTCATATTGGTCAACAGCTGAACACTTGCCGCAGGCTCCAAGATCACCGTATATTTGCCCGGCTCCATCGCCTTAGCAGTAGCCGAACGAATCGACTTATCAATCGCAACGTTTGACACTTTTTCGGTGTCCATTTTGGCCGCATCAGTATAATCGCTCGATGCCCAACCAGAGCCTTTGCCATCCTCGGTGCGAATAGTCACAGAAAAGTCCACTGAGGTCGAAACGTTATAAGCAAACAAACCTTTGCTGTTCATGATTGCTGTAAATGATACTTCGTCTGCCAAAAAGCCCGATGCAATCAGCTTGTTTTTCTTTGACGGGGTAATACTGGCATCTGCCGCTTTTGCCCGATCCACTGGGGCAACATCGGCGGTTGATTTAGCGTAATTACCCGCTTTAAGATATTTTTGCGGTCCCCAAACAGGCATATGCTCTGGGTTTTCTGGTACCAATCGTGCCAGCTCTTCTGCTCGACGCACCACTTTTTTCAGCGACGCATTATCAAACTCGTTGATCGTCGCTGTGCCAGTTCTTTTACCAAAAGTGGATTGCACCGACAGCACCACGTCTGCCGATTCACCCGCTGTGGTCACAGTATTTCGGGCGTAGCGGATATTACCGCTTAAGCTGCCGTCCAAATTACATTCGCACTCGTCGGCTTTGGAATAAGACAACACTTTGGTTAATAATTCTTTGGCATGTTGTTCTGTTAAAATTGCCATGCTTTACCTCAATAATTTATTCGAGTCTGTTCAGAAACAGTACCAGATCACACTTTACGCTTGGTGTTGATCACACTGATGTTATCAAAGCGAGTCGTTGGACAGCCGTGAGACACAGCACTGACTTGCATTGGCTGGCCTTTGCCGTCAAAGAATGATCCGCCGATGCGATAATCTGAATTACCCGCTAATGCCGTACACTGATTCCAAAACTCTTGAGTATTGGACTGATAAGCCACATCTTCGATTTGATCAACGATTTTGCCATCTTTAATCTCATAAAACAGCTGGCCGCCAAACTGAAAGTTATAACGTTGTTGGTCAATCGAATAAGAGCCTCGGCCGACAATATAAATGCCTTTTTCTACATCTTTAATCACATCATCAGCACTGATATCTTTTTCATTAGGTCGCAGAGACACATTAGACATACGTTGGAACTGCACATCACGCCAGCTTTGCGAATAACAACAACCATGAGATTCGGTTTGATCAATCATGTGCACCTGATCACGAATGGCCTGATAGTTAACCAAAATACCGTCTTTAATCAAATCCCATTCTTTGGTTTTAACCCCTTCATCGTCATAACCGACGTTACCTAGCGAACCTTCTTGGGTTTTATCCGCAAACAGATTAACCATTTTAGAGCCGTAATTGAATTTTTTGGTGCGCCACTTATCCAGTGTGGCAAAGCTGGTACCGGCCAAATTGGCTTCATAACCCAACACTCGATCCAACTCCAGCGGATGGCCGACGGATTCATGAATGGTGAGCATCAAATGCGCCGGATCTAATACCAAGTCATATTTGCCTGGTTTTACTGATTTGGCTTTGAGTTTTTTCTTCAATTGCTTACCGGCTTCTACGGCATCTTCAACGATATCGTAAGAATTTTTATAGCCGATGTTGGCACCTTGAACACGAATTTTATCTTTTTCTAAACCATCGAGATATTCGAAGCCCATACCCACTGGATTACCCAAACCGGTACGCTGTTTAAAGCCGTCTGGGCCAACACTAGTCGCCGTAAATGGTGCCCACAGACGATGCACGTCCTGATCGATGTAAGAACCATCAGTTGAAGCAAAGTATTTTTGTTCATTAACTAAAAACAACATTGAGCGAATATAGGTCGCACCATTAGCCATGGCGGCGGCGTTAACGTCCATTAACAAATCCACTTTTTCTTTGATAGGGATGGTCATGGCGTTTTTCTTGATAGGCGTAGCCCAACTGACATCGCCAACGCCTTTGACAGGTGCTAAGCGTACTGGCTCGGTTTGAAATTTAGAATTGGCTTTAGCAACGGCGACTGCCTGCACAGCGGCTTTAGCCACACTGTCTGGTGACATGTCAGAAGTAGACGCAAAACCCCAGGTGCCATTAGCAATAACCCGGATGCCGATCCCAGCCGACTCGGTATTCACCAGATTATCGACTCGTTTTTCTCGGGTGATCACATATTGATTTAAATAGCGGCCAATTCGGGCATCGGCATAACTGGCTCCCGCAGCCTGTGCGGCATTTAACGCAATATTAGCCAATTTCTTTTTATAAGCCACATCCATGGGCTGATCCAGCAGCTCGGCTGCCGAGACCATGTTGCCAGACAAAGGCACCATTAAGGTCCCCATGCCAGCCCCGGTCAATTTAATAAAATTACGCCGATCCATTATCATCCCCTATCTTTAATATTTTGAACACATTTTATGTTGGATTTTCGATGTGCTTCCGGTGTTAACGCAGCCTAATCTACGCAGTAGGAAAAAAAAGGTCTATAGCTAAACGCAATAAAAAGTAACAAGCCATGACAGTTGCGCAGATTTTAATCGCTTTACCTTGACTAACATCATCTGCTGGCAATATGTCCTTGTATAATATCCATGAAAAAAACCGCTGATTTCGTCACAAACAAGGTTATACTCACAACAGACTTTCTGGACAATTCAACGAGGCCGGGCCATAGCGTTATGACAGATCTTGATATTATTGAACAAATTGAGGTACAACTAGGTGTTAGTTTAAAAAGACAACATAGCATTAGCGGTTTTGAACAAAGCTATACCCAAAACCAGCAAGGCAGAGTCGACGGGCTGGGTTTATATAAATGTGGCATCAGCGATCTCAACAGTCTAATGCCATTATTAACCGCCCTCCCTCATATTCGTGAACTCGACTTAAGCTCTAACCAAATCAGTGACATCACCAGCCTCGAAGGTCTAACCCGCCTAGACAGCCTTTATTTAAGTAATAACCAAATCAGTGATATCAGCTGCCTACAAGGCATGACCTTGTTGCACACCTTGTATTTGGCAGCCAATCAAATCGAGGATATTTCGTCTTTAAGTGGTCATATTCAACTGCAAACGCTCAATTTAGCCCATAATCAAATCTCCGATTTGACTGCATTACAGCATTTCAACCGCATTAAATTGGCCAACCTGACCGACAATAAAATTGAGCACCTACCCACTTGGATCACTCGCTTTAATACCGCTATTTCGCGTAAACACATCACCGAAAAAGGCAATATTAGCCTGTATCAAAACCCGATAAGAACACCGCCAATTGAAATTGTTGAAGAAGGCAATGCCGCTATCAGCAATTACTTTGCCCAACTGCAAAGTCAGGGCACTGCCTTTATTAACGAAGCCAAGCTGATGCTAGTCGGTGAACCCGGTGCTGGCAAAACCACCCTAATGAACAAACTGTTTAACCGTGATTTTATGGTACCGAACAAAACTCAACGCTCTACCCTTGGTATCGAAGTCAGACAAAACTGGGTGTTCAACGACGAAAAAAACAACGAGTTCAAAGCCCATATCTGGGATTTTGGCGGTCAACAAATTCAACATATGTTACACCAGTTTTTTCTCACGCCGGATTGCGTCTATGTGCTGATGGCCGAAAAACGTCGTGAATTAACTAACTTTGATTACTGGCTCAATATCATCAATCTGCTGGGTAAAAACAGTCCAGTAGTGATTTTATTCAATGAAATCAACTTTGACGCTTACACTTCGTTTATTTATGACGAAAAGAAATACAAGGATTTATTCAGCGACCAAGACCTGCAAAGGCTCGATGTCAACTTCGCCGATACCGAAGACGGCCGCTTTGACATGTTGCTAAAAACTGTCAAAAACAAACTCAGCCGACTCGACCATATGGGCAAAGAAGTGCCAGCCAAATGGCTCGATATTCGTCAAGCACTAGAACAACAGGAACAGCAAAAACATATTCGTATTGGTGAATACTTTGCTATTTGTGAACAATTTGAGGTCAATAAAGAAGCCGATCAGATGTTGATCTTGCGCTACTTTCATCTGCTGGGCATTGTGCTGCACTTTAGTGACGATGAAAACCTTTGCGATACCTTATTTTTGGATCCAAACTGGACTGTCGATGCGGTTTATTCTGTGCTCGCCAGCAAAGACATTGAACGCTGCAACGGGATCATCGATAAATCTTCCATTGACGCCATCTGGAGTGCCAAAGGTTATGATTTTGAAGAGCGAGCCAAGTTATTACAGTTGATGTTAAAGGACAATTTTGAGCTGTGCTATAAATTAACCACCTCAGCTGATCGTTATATAGTGCCTTCGTTACTGTCACCGAAAAAACCCGATTATCCATGGGATGAAGAGAACAACCTGCATTTCAGATTTCAGTATCCGTTTATGCCCAAAGGCATTGTCAGTCGCCTAGTGGTCAGAATGCATCAATATGTCAGCCAAGACATGTTATACAAAGAAGGCGCGGTATTTATCAAAAGCGGCGCTCAAGCAGAGGTTATTGAACGCAAAACCATCAAAGAAGGACTGAAAATCGTCGCCATTCGACTCAACGGACAAGCTGGCGAACGTAAAGACTTACTGACTCTTATTCGTGAAGAAATTAAAAAAATTCAAATCAGCTCGTTCCCCAACCTGCCTTATATCGAAATGGTGCCCTGTTGCTGTAGTGAATGTGTCAATGACCCTAATCCCTACTTTTTTGACCACAACGATATCGACAACTACCAACAAAAAGGCAAAGCCAGCATTGACTGTCGCAAAAGCACAGAATCGGTGCCGATTTTAACCTTGGTGGGTAGTGTCTTCAATACCGATGAAATAGAGTCCCGAGCGCAAACTTTGGCAGACGACAAAAATATCCAGATTAATTTCAATCCTCAGGTCAATGTGCAACAACAAGCCACTTTGCTGGCCAATCAGCAACAAAGCCAGAATCAAAGTCAGAGTCAAACGGCCTCGATGGACATTCAAAACCTGCAAGGATTATTCAGAAACCTCAAAGAAGATATTGTTGATGAAATAGAAATTGAGCTTGATGACGACAAAGAAGTCAAACGCATTAACAATGACCTGAAAAAAGTAGAAAACGCCTTCAATGCACTGGAACAAGCGACATTAACAGATCAAACTGAACTCGACTCCGCCACCAGAGGACGAATAACAGAGTTTGTCGATAACCTCTGCGATCAAGACTCAAGGCTCAACCGCGCTCTGATGTTTGTCGCCAGAGGCAAGGAAAAGATGCAATCACTAGGGCGGGCCTATAATCAATTCGCACCACATTTTGCCCTTAACAGCATCCCACCGGTTTTGCTTGGTGAAGAACTCGAAGACGACGATGATGACGAGTATGAAAGACGTCGCCGACCGAGACGTCGGATACCTCGTTAAGGTGGGTTTTTGGGGTTGTCTTTAGGGTTTATGGGCTTTTCAGGTTTTTTGGAGCGCTCTGTTCTTTAAAAGCAAAATCAAAAACACTCACCACGGAGACACGGAAGCACGGAGAAAACACATAAAAAACAAAATCCATATTTCAGAGTTTTGCCTTTTAATTTTTCCTCCGTATCTCCGTGCCTCCGTGGTATAAATTTTTTTTCTTTTAAACAACGAAGGGCTCCAGTGACCTGAAAGGCCACCGAGCCTGAGTCGAGGTCAAAAATCCATATCTTATACTTTGGTGATAATGCGGTAAAAAAAAGGGGGGGGTCCTTGAGGCTAAATTCCATCTGCTCGCCTCAAGCTACGCTTTAATCTGGGCTGATTGACTTTGGATGGGTAGTACAAAGCAAGCAACTGGCAGTACGTAAACAGGACCCGTAGTTCTTGGCGAAGTGTTTATCATTTGTCCCCAAATACTTATATTCGGGACATTTTAAATAAAACTTCAAATTGGGTTCTCTCATTCATCCCCATGGTTTAGTCAGGGATTTAATGATCTCATTCAAATGAGGTATTTTTTATACTTCTTATTGTTTTATAAGGTTATTTAGCGGCAAATTTATCAAAGCAGATAAAACTGAATCGCCAATATCACTTAAGGTCTGCTACTATAGACGTCAAAGGTGTTGTTTTTAATGCTCAGAACAGCCAATATATTGTTCATTCGTCTCACCAAGGAAGTTCTATGGATACATTAAGCCGTTTACTTCATTTGCACCCGATGCAGGCCGCTCTCGACGCCCGTTGCCAACTTCGCGCCCCTTGGCGCATGGACAATGAAGCAGTTCCCCTTGGAGTTGCACCCTATCACCTCGTTGTCGAAGGCAGCTGTTGGGCAGATATGGTCAATGGCGATACACTAAGATTACAAACTGGTGATATGTTGATGTTTCCCCGTGGCATTTCACATTGCTTATACACCGGGACTGATAAAGAATCGTTCCCGGTTCAGCAATCCGATGGCCCCAGAGTGGTGTCGTTAATGACTAATCAGGGCAATGGTCCGATGACCGATATCTTGTGCGGACAATTTCACTTCGACGACATGGCATCAAACACCTTAATGACCGCCCTGCCGGAGATGGTTTTAGTGCGCACCGCTGGCAGCCCTGAATTTTCAGGACTACAAGCCCTCGCTATGATGTTGCGGGATGAAACCGGTCAAGGTCGACCCGGTGCCCATGCAGTGGTTTCACATCTGGCATCAGCGCTATTTTCACTACTTATTCGTGGCTGGCTTGAACAGACCCAACCTGATCCCGGTTTATTTGCCCTGTTGGCCGAGCCCCGACTGAAAATGGCCTTACAAGTGATGCTCGACGAACCCGAAAAACCTTGGTCGGTTGAACTGCTAGCCAAAACCTGTCACATGTCTCGTGCCACCTTTGCCCGTCAATTCCACAATGTCGCTGGTGCTACGCCCGGTGATATTCTGTTGCGGACTCGCATGGCCCAGGCCGCCACCTTTTTACGTCAAGACAAACGCCCGGTCGGCGAAATCGGCGAAGCCGTCGGTTATCAATCTGAGGCCGCCTTTAACCGCGCCTTCAAACGCTGTATCGGCATGGGACCGGGGCAATATCGCGCCACCGAACTGGCCTGAACAATTAGCAATTAACAATTAACAATTAACAATTAACAATTAACAATTAACAATTAACAATTAACAATTAACAATTAACAATTAACAATTAACAATTAACAATTAGCAATTAACAATTAGCAATTAACAGTAAAACTAAATCCACAGGAAAATTCAATGACATTCATCCGCAAGACTCTTCCGCTATTAACCACACTACTGATGACCGCACCGAGCTATGGCGCAGCGCCTTTGGTATCTATCCCCAGCCATGATGGTTTTTTCAATAATATCAGTCAGTTATGTGGCAAAGCCTTTGCTGGTAAAGTCACCGTCGACAATGCCAGCGGTGATGGCTTTGCCAATAAAACGCTGATCATGCATGTCAGAAAATGTACTGACCAACAGCTGCAAATTCCCTTTCACGTCGGTGACAATGCCTCTCGCACTTGGATTTTAACCAAGACGGGCTCGGGCATTTCACTCAAACATGACCACCGCCATAAAGACGGCTCAAACGATAAATCCACCATGTACGGCGGTCATACCCTAGATGCAGGTTGGCCTCAAGTACAGTCTTTCCCTGCCGACCAATATTCCAAAGAATTATTCGTCAACAGCGGCATTCCCCAATCCATCGGCAATACTTGGCAGATGTATATTTACCCTGAGGTATTTACCTACCGCCTCATTCGCCAAGGTCGTGAATTCAGGGTTGATTTTGACCTCACCAAGCCAATTAAACCGCCAGTCGCGCCTTGGGGTTATAAAGATTAAACGAGGTATATTGATGTCAGCCAGAACCGTTGGATTTTTATTAATGCTGTCGTTTACCCTGATTGTGCTGTTATTCATCATGATGAGTCAGTCAGATGCCAGCTTCGTCGACAACATGGTGCCAGAACTCATTGGCTTTTGCCTTGAAGGCATTTTCTTCATTGGATTGTTTTCAATGTGGCAGCACCGCAAAGAACGCAACAACAAACACCAGCTATCTCGCAGCTTGCGCGGCTTTTTGGGGATATTTCTGCAAGAAATGAATAGTGGCATTATTTGTTCCAGCTTCGATCCGATTGAAGACCCAGAACAACTGGCCTATTCCTGCGCAGCGATTAAGCAATTAGCCAACAACATCAATCACTGTAGCATGAACGAAAGCGTGGTCGGCTCACTGCATCAACTGAGCAAAAATGAAATCAGCTCACTAGAGAACCTACTCCCGGTCGCCGCCCAACTCAGCGCCTCCCACATGACCAGCTGGAACAACATCCTCGGCCACGTCAAAGCCCTCGCCAAAACTGAAGAAAGAGAAGTGGTACTGCAAATTTTGTTGCAACTGCTCGCTGATATTGAACATTTTGATGCTCAGGTGATTTGAGGTTTTTAGCGCCAAGCTCAGAACAAAGCCCCATATTGTAGACGCGAATTTATTCGCGTAAGGAGCCCAAGCGACTGTAGACCACCAGCTAACGCCAAACCCACCGCCAAAACCACCGCCAAAACCACCGCCAAAACCACATACCAGTCGACACAAACCCACCAAAAAACCACTCTCCAAGATCAAACCATCAAATTATTTTCTTTTTATTTTCATTTAAAATCAACTACTTAAGCTAAAACTTCCGTTTTTTAGCAAAACTAGTCCGTTTTTTATTATCGATTTTTTTGGTAACAAATCATTATAGTCGCCACAAAAACGACGACCCAGAGAAACAGACTATGTTTAACCCTAAAAGCTGGTGCCACACCGCCAAACAATTACTGCTGATTGCGCTGATACTGCCCGTTGCTGCACAGGCGGCCAATATGACATTAAGCAAACATCGGATTTTGCTCGATGGCAAAAACAAGCGCGATGATTTGATGGTATTCAATCCCAGTGAAGATTTTCAAAGCTACCGGGTGACGGTTGAAGATTTTGCCATGAGCAGCGAAGGAAAACTGCTACGCACTGCGGATTTTACCGCCTCTGCCCAATCTTTTCTCAGAGTCGGACCTCGGCTTGGCAGAAATATTGCGCCGAATAACTCACAAAAATTCAGGGTCATGCTCCGGGGAAAACCGCAAACTGACGGTGAATACCGCTCTCATATCGTAATTGAAGCTTTATTACCGCCCCTGCCCGACGAAGGTGAAGGTGTCACTGCCAGACCTAATATCAAATACTCAATTCCCGTCATCATCCGTCAAGGTCAACTGCACGCCAGCGTTAACATCAATCAGGCTAGCATTAAAAATGATGAACAAAATCAAGGCCAACAATATCTTGAAATCGACTTTGTTCGCGCTGGCACCCGTTCAGTATTTGGTGATATCAAAGCTTATATCAAAGGCCAGCCAGACAACTTAATGCTTCAAGCCAACAGTGTTGGCATCTACCCAGAAGTCAGTGAGCGCCAGATGCGCTTACTACTACAAAAAGAACTCCCGCATTCAGGGGTTTTGGTGATTGAGTTTGCCGAAAACCCAGAATATGGCGGTAATTTAACCGCCACATACCAACTGCCGTTATCACCATCATAATAGCGGCTGTTAACTATTTACTTAATAAACCACTTACTATTTTCCTGGAGAAAATAACAATGAAAAAATTTACACCTATCGCCCTGTTTGTTACTTCTGCCCTGTCAGCCCCGATTTTAGCTCAAGCAGCGACTTTCAGTGTCGACATTGAAATCACCGATCAACAAACAGCACTGACTTTATCGGAAAGTACCAAGATGAAGTTTCCGACCATTATTATTGATGGTCAAAGGGCAAATAACCAAATTTGTTATACCTATGCCAACAATTCTAACTTGTGTCCTTCCGCAGTTGTCGGCACTGATAAAAACAATTCAACATTTGCCGTAACAGGTACTCCTTTGGATTCCGTTTCGATTAACTTACCAGCCCTGTCGGACAAAACGGCCTCGCGCTTAACGTCTTCGGCAATGTCGCTTCAGTTGTTCTTGATGCCGGTGGAGCCGGTGCTTTTGATGTCAAAGCCGGACTGACATTAACTGATATAACAGCAGTACAACCATCAACGACTTTTGAGTATGAAGTTGTGGTTTCTTATACTTAAACCCCAACTGAATGATGCTTAAACCGCTCATTACAGGGATAGTGCTCAGTGCACTATCCCTTTTTTATCCCGCTCAATCAGAACCCGTCGATTATTTGTTTCTTGATGCCTACCTGTTCGCCGAAGACCTGCAACAAAGCATTGATGTGATCAGCTGGGACTTCGCCCACTTTTATCTTGATAGTAGCCAACTAGCCGAAATGCTCGACTTGGCTATCAGTTATAACCGTCAAACCAAAACCCTTGATGGCTGGCTACTCAGTGAAGATAACCGAGTATTGCTTGAATTAAACCAAGGCAAAGGGTTCATTGGCGACAAAACGGTCAGTATATTAAAACCTCAATGGCACGAACTTAACGGTATTTTATACTTAGGCGTCGATGCACTAAAACAATGGTTCGGCATCACTGCTAATATCCGCACTGGCCAACAGACAGTCATATTGCTGGTTAAACAATTGCTGCAAATACCGACGCATATCTTCATTGTCATCCACAATCAGCAGTTTATTGCCTTGCTGGGGCATCTTCACAGTTCGCCAGACTCGGCTCCTCAGTTGTAGCGATCACTTATCCTTTATGTTTGTTTTTCGGTGACTTTTGAGCAGCTTATGAAAAAATCGCAACACCGTCAACCGGGTTGCAATCAGATACACTATCGTTTATCGCACACATATCGCGTTGACCCGCTTTATACGCTAAACTCGGGGTCCTTTTTTCTGCTTGAGTTAAATTGATGGCCAGTCCCATTGCTGCACGTATTCCTTTTATCATCGCCATTTTATTGATGGCCAGTTTGGTGGGTTATCTTAATTGGCCGCAAATTGCTGAAAAACTTGGACAGAAAACGGCGCAGAAAACCAATAAAAAGCCCCGGAAACCTGTCACCGTGGTGGTCAACGAAGTCAAAATTGCGCCTTTTCGCGATGTCATCGAAGCCATTGGTACCGCCACAGCCAATGAAGCGGTTACTGTCTTTCCCCGTTACAGCGGGTTGGTTGAAACTGTCAATTTTAGCGATGGCCAACTGGTCAGCAAAGGTCAAGTGCTGGCCACCTTGCGCAGTGAACAAGAACAAGCCGAAGTCACCGAATTAACCGCTAATTTGGCCGAAGCCCAATCACAACTCAAACGCCTCACCGATTTGCGCCGCACCAATGCCACTTCACAATCATTACTCGAAGAACAGCAAGCTAACACCAAAGGTGTCGCCGCCCGGCTCAAAAAAGCCAAAGCCCAATTAGCCGAAATGACCATCAAAGCGTCTTTTGATGGGGTGCTCGGCCTGCGACTGATCAGCCCCGGAGCTTTTGTCTCTTCCTCAGACCAAATCACTACGCTTGATGATATCAGCGTAATTAAAGTCGATTTTACGGTGCCAGAGCGCTATCTCACCACCATCGCCATTAACCAACCGATTGAAGCTGGCAATATCGCCTACAACAATGAATCGTTTGCCGGCAAGATCACCAGCATCAATTCACGTCTTGACCCGGTAACCCGCGCGATACAAGTTCGTGCCGAAATAGATAATACAGACATGCGGCTGCGACCGGGCATGTTACTCAATATCGTGCTACAACGCAGTATTGAAAACACCATGATGATCGCCGAAAGCGCCATCATTCCTATCGAAGATAAACATTACGTCTTCGTCACTAACAGCAACACCACCCAGCGCATTGAGGTCGAAACAGGCCGTCGCCGTCCGGGCAGTGTTGAAATTCTCTCCGGACTAACCCCGGGGCAACAGGTGGTTGTTGAAGGCACCATTAAACTCAAAACAGGCAGTGAGATTAAAATCAAGGAAAGCACCTTATGATCCTCTCTGATATCTCGGTCAAACGACCAGTCTTTGCCACCGTCATCAACCTGCTGATAGTCACTTTCGGCGTGGTGGCTTTTTCAATGCTGCCACTGCGAGAATATCCTGACATCGATCCACCTGTGGTCTCAATCGCCACCAATTATCCCGGTGCCTCGGCGGCTATTGTCGAAACCAAAATCACCCAAGTGCTCGAAGACCGTATCAGCGGTATCAGCGGAGTGAAAAACATCACCTCTAACAGCCGTAATGGCCGCTCCAGCATCAGCATCGAGTTTAATCTCAGCCGCGATATTGATGCCGCCGCCAATGATGTCCGTGAACGTATTTCTCGGGCCAGTGGTAATTTGCCAGAACAGGCCGATCCACCCGAAGTGTTTAAATCAGATGACGACGACAATGTAATTGTCTGGTTCAATCTGCGCAGTAAAACCCTCTCAGTGCTAGAGCTGACCGACTACGCCAATCGCTATATCGTCGACCGTTTTGCCGTGGTTGATGGCGTCGCCCGCGTACGCGTCGGCGGTGGTTTTGACTACGCCATGAAAGTATCGCTAAACCGCCTCGCCATGGCCGCCAGAGGTATTACGGTAGCAGATATTGAAAACACTCTACGAGCCGAAAACATCGAATTACCCGCAGGCGATGTCGAGTCAGTAGATCGAGATTTCTCAGTCCGTGTTGAGCGAGCCTACTCCAAAGCCGAAGACTTTGCCGCCATGGTCGTCGGACGTGGTAATGACGGGCATTTAATCCGCTTAGGCGAAGTCGCCAAAGTCGAACTCACCGCTGAACAAGACAAACAAACCTTTAAAGGCAACGGCGTGAACATGGTGGGCTTGGGGATCTCGAAACAATCCAAAGCCAATACACTGGCAGTGGTGCAATCGGCCCGCAAAGAAATGGCCAAAGTACAGGAGTCGCTACCACCGGGCACCTTCATCGCCGATTCTTATGACTCATCGGTGTTCATTCAAGGCTCGATTGACGAGGTGTATAACACCCTTTTCATTGCCATTGCGCTGGTTATTTTGGTTATCTATCTGTTTCTCGGTAACGTCAGAGCGACACTCATCCCCGCCGTTACTGTGCCCGTGGCACTGATCGGCTCAATGATGGTGCTGTCATGGCTCGGCTTTTCCATTAATCTGTTGACCTTGCTAGCACTGGTGTTAGCTATCGGTTTGGTGGTGGACGATGCCATTGTGGTGCTAGAGAACATTTATCGGCGCATCGAACATGGCGAGCCACCACTACTGGCCGCTTATCGCGGTGCCCGAGAAGTCGGCTTTGCGGTTATTGCCACCACCTTGGTATTGATTTCAGTGTTTGTACCGCTGGTGTTTATCGAAGGTAATATTGGTCGACTGTTTACAGAATTTGCTTTGGCAATCGCCGCAGCCGTGGCGTTTTCTAGTTTGACCGCGTTAACCTTATCGCCACTAATGTGTTCAAAACTATTGCGAAAAAACGAAAACCAATCCCGTTTCAGCCGCTGGTTCGATCATCATTTTCATCGCCTCGAAAACGCTTATAGCCGGGTTTTGCGCAACACCATTAAATCACCCATCTTACTGGTCGGTTTATTTATCGTCACTCTGGCAGCGATTTATAGCCTGTTTCAACAGTTGCCTGAAGAATATGCCCCCAAAGAAGATAGAGGCAATTTCTTTATTTCAATGCAAGGGGCCGAAGGTGCCAGCTTTGACAGCAATATGCGCAATATGGCCAATATCGAAAAAATCTTGATGGACTCATTAGCAGAAGGCGAGTTAAGCCGGGTGCTGATCCGAGTCCCCGGCTTTGGTGGTCGTGGCGGTATTGCTATCGTCGGAATGCCAGCTTGGGGTGAACGTAAAGTAGAAACTTTCGACTATCTCAACCAACTACGTCCGCAACTCGGCGCAATTTCAGATGTGAATGCTTTTGCTATCATGCGCAGCGGCCTCGGCGGTCGTGGGCTCGGTCGCCCGGTGCAATTTGTGTTGCAAGGAAACACCTATGAAGAGCTGGCCCGTTGGCGCGATATCATTATCAGCAGCGCCGAACAAAACCCCGGTTTTATCCGTCTCGACAGTGATTATAAAGAAACTTATCCTCAGTTAATGGTTGAAATAGACCGCCAACGAGCCGCTGATTTAGGCGTATCTATTTCAGAAATCGGTCGAACGATGCAAACCATGTTAGGCAGCCGTCGGGTCACCACTTTTCTCGACCGGGGCGAAGAATATGATGTATTGCTAGAAGGCAAAAAGTCAGATTACACCAGCCCCAGCGCAATAGATAATGTCTATGTCCGGTCAAACACCACAGGCCAGCTCATTCCGCTGTCCAACTTGGTCACCACTCGCGAAAATGCCACCTCTTCACGGCTCAATCGCTATAACCGCTTACGCAGTGTCACCATCAGCGCTAATCTGGCCGATAATTATTCATTAGGCGACGCGCTCGATTATCTGCGTGAGCAAGTCAAGCAAGAGTTACCCGCCAATGCGATGATGGATTATAAAGGTCAGTCGCAAATGTTAATCGAAAGTGGCGGCTCCATGGCTTTTGTGTTTATTCTCGCTTTGATGATCACCTATCTGGTATTGGCTGCCCAGTTCGAAAGTTTTATTCATCCTTTTGTGATTTTACTCGCCGTGCCTTTAGCGCTGGTTGGTGCACTCACTGGATTATACTTTGCGGGTATGTCTATCAATATTTATTCACAAATTGGCCTGATCATGCTGATTGGTCTGGCCGCTAAAAACGGCATTCTGATTGTTGAATTTGCCAATCAGCTACGTGACGCAGGCAAAGAATTTGAAACCGCGCTAATTGAAGCCTCAAGCCATCGCTTAAGGCCAATTATCATGACTTCATTTACCACCATCATGAGTTCAATCCCACTGGTCATGGCCTCAGGTCCCGGCGCAGAAAGCCGCATGGTGATTGGTTTGGTGATTTTAACTGGGGTTTCAGTGGCAACCGTGATGACTTTGTTTGTGGTGCCTTCGGCCTATTATTGGTTATGTCGCCACACTGGTTCGCCGCTGCGACTGTCGCGTAAGCTGGAAACGTTTGAACAAGAAAATCAGCTGGTTTAAGGGCGTGGTTTAAAGGACGTTGGTTTGAGGTTCGTGCAAACAGCGGGTTTACGAGCCATTTTCAATAGAGCAGATACCAAATTGTTTTTCTTTTTTCAACTTGATAATCAAGTCAATGTGGGGGATTAACTCTTCAACCTCTCGCAAGTGGTCACGTAATGACTGCCACTGTATCAGCTCAAGCTTGCCAGAATCCAAAATGGCATGTTTGAGCTCACAAATCAGTGAGTCGTTATCATCCTGCTCAATAAATTCATTAATGTGAAGCAAATTATCAAGATCTGCTTGGGTGATAATTGGCGGCGCTATTTTTTCAGACATAACAACTAACTACGTAAATTGACTTGATAACTTTTAGTATAGTTTGATTCAAGCTGTTTTCTCTGGCTAATAGCTGAATATCAAACCCTGTTTTAGCACACTGCCAAAAGAAGTCCATTTTACTAAAATACACCACAACAAACTCAGTATTGTCACAATCCTAGGTCACCGTGATAGTTTTTCAATGTTGTAAAACGGTACTCTGTACTTTGTAAAATGTTTTTATCACATACATTTATTGCTTTTATGTAACGTCCTACATACTTTTCAAATTTGTTGGTAATGTAAACGTCTTTATTTTGCAGCTTCTTATACTCTTGAGGTGAAATTTTAAACGGTGAATTTGAAATGTAACCAGCTTGAGTAATTAAGACTGCCTTAGAGAAATCCAGTCCCTTACCCTTAACGCCCTGAACTGCACTTTTAACCGTAATATAGGCTGCTTTATGTTTGATATTTGACCGTAAAGGAATAGCAAAAGTTAACCCGTTGAGGTTAATAACAACTACACCATAACCACGTACCTTACCCTTTACCCAACAGCCATTAAAATTATCCAATGCTTCAACTAGATGGCTGTTATTTTTATAAAATGATTGCTCCAGCTTTTTAAGCTTCATCCCTTTAATTCCCCTTGAAAACGAAAAAACCTCCTTTCGGAGGTTTTCGGCAGTTAGTTCAGTTTGGATGCTTCAGTTTTTTACGTGGGGTGCTCCTACCGCCACAACATTCAATTTGGATGCTTCTGTTTTTTACGTGGGATGCTCCTACCGCCACAAACTGCAAGCAAATTATGGCTTTTATAAGCGAGAATGTCAACTGCATACATCGCCTGACAGGCACTTGAGCAATCACATTTACTCTTACTGCTGCTTTGCTTAAAATAGCAGGCAAACGATGATCACTGGCCCAGCTATAACAAACAATATGACCGATAACATCACTAATAACAGCGCCTACAAGAGCCCCAAGCAAAATCATCAAATTGAGCTGGTGATCAAAAAAAGCCGCTTCATTGCCCGGGCCAGCCGAGTAAGTGATCGCCAACAAGCCATGGCGTTTTTACAACAAGCGCGGAACGACTACCCGGATGCCCGCCACCACTGTTGGGCTTACCAAATCGGTGACCCTAAATCACCACTAACCGCCGCCATGTCAGACGACGGCGAACCCTCAGGCACTGCGGGAAAACCGATTTTGAATGTGCTAAACCATAAAGATATCGGCGACGTAATGGTGATTGTTATTCGTTATTTTGGCGGCATAAAACTCGGTGCAGGTGGCTTGGTTAGAGCCTACAGTGGGGCCAGCGAAAAAGTCATGAGTGAGCTGCCCATTCAAGTTAATATTGTCGAAATAGAAAAAACCGTCACCGTCGATTTCGCCAAAGAGCAATTACTCCGCCATTGGCTCAGCCAACATCAAGGCCGGGTAATCTCAGTTGAATACCACCAGCAAGTTGAAATGACCGTCTCATTAGCGCAAGAGTCAGCGCATTTGCTGGCTGCTTTTATCGCTGGGATTTAAAACTCGGCAAGAATAAAGCCATTGCCTTTAAGGCCCGTGGGCTTATCAGGGTTATTGGAGCGCTTCGTTCCTTAAAAAAACTGACTACCACGGAGACACGGAAGCACGGAGACACGGAAGCACGGAGAAGGTCAAAAGCTTTTGGTTCTGCTCTACTCTGCTCTGCTCTTAATTGTTAATTGTTAATTGTTAATTGTTAATTGTTAATTGTTAATTGTTAATTGCACAGGGCCTAAAGCTTGCGTCCGCACCACACCACTCGACCGACCACCGGGTTACGCTCTTCTCGCGCAGGATTAATCGTCCAGCAAGGGTATTCTGGGTTATCACTGGTCACCGATAAATCACCGCCTCTGACCTGCTTAACTCGCTTGGTCACTAGTCCGTCTTCGGTTTGTAATAAATAAATGTCTTCACGAGCGACCTGCTGTTGCGACATATCGACCAATATCATGTCACCATCATCCAGTGTAGGCATCATACTGTCGCCGCTAACCGTGACAAAGGCGATATCCTCTGAAGACACTCGCAGTTGCGATGACAACCAACTTTTGTTAAAACCAAAGCTGTCAGTGATGTCTTCGCTTTGCACTAATGAACCAAAACCCGCACTGGCCTGAACATCAAACATTGGGGCAAAAACCAAGTCTTTATTCGGCAACGATCCGGCAGACTGTTGACCATTACTGGTTTCGCCAGTCAGTAACCAGTTTAGGTCGACTTGGAATTCGTCATATAAGGCTTGCAGATATTTCATCGAAGGACGGCTCATGCCACGACAGATTTTGTAGATGTGAGAGGCAGATTTGCCAGTTAATTCGGCAAATTGTTTTTTATTGCCCTGGGCCAGTTGACTGACAACCAGACCAAAACGGTGAGCGAAAGCGTTACTCATAACAAAATCTCTTGTCGTCGGGTGAATTACAACAAGTATAGTGTATGTATACACAGTAATCTATAGACTAATCGCTTTATCGGCGATTAATCCTCATCCGTCACCGGCAAACGGACAAAAATAGTACTGCCCTGCCCCGCAACAGATTCAATATCAATAGTTCCCCCATGTTCTTTAACAATACCAAACGAAATCGACATGCCTAACCCGGTGCCCTCACCGACATCTTTGGTAGTATAAAACGGTTCAAATAGGCGGTTTTGAGTCTCCTCATCCATACCACAACCATTATCTTTCACTGAAATTTCAATCATTTGCTCAGCCACACCACAAGCAATCACAATTTCACCCAGCGTTTTGCTCGTCTGCTCACAATCCGGTCTGCGCTGCTTATCTCTAATAGCATCACAAGCATTGATGATCAAATTCATAAACACTTGATTTAATTGGGTTGGATAACACAATAATTCTGGCGTAGGTTCAAACAAGGTGACGAATTTGGCAATATCCAAATACTTAGTACGCACCAAATTAACTGTTGAACGTAAACACTCAGCCACATCCGCAGCCGTTTTGTGGCTGCTGCCAAGATGGGTGAAGTCCCGTAAATCTTGCACAATGGTCATGATCCGGCTGCTGCCATTTTTAATCGTGGCAATATGCTCATACAAAGGAGTAAAACGCGAACGTAAACTGTCCAGCACCCGCTCATCAGCATCGTCACCGGCCAAGTCAAAAATGAATTGCTGAAAACGGGTTAAGTCCACTTCCATATTCTCAATGCCAACATGAACAAAATTAGTCGGATTATTGATTTCATGAGCAACACCCGCCGTTAGTATCCCCAAAGACGCCATTTTCTCTTGCAATACCAATTGCTGCTGAGTATTTTTCAGCGCCTCATGGGTTTGCTCCAAGCGGGTATAACCTAACGCATTCGCCATCGCAATCGACGAATAACTAGCCAAAGTACGAATGATCTGAATTTTGTCAGCACTATAAGCATGAGGCTCCGGGCTTTCCAAACTCAAACAACCAACAATTTTATCGCCAATAATCAATGGCTGATAAATAATGGTATTCATGCCAACACCAAACTCAGGAACCATTAATGGCACATCAAAATACTTGTTACTATCGCCAGCTTCAAAAATAAGCAGCTCTTTTTTGTTCTGTACACACCATACCGCAGGACACCCCACTTCATCCAAAGCAAAATCAACCGCCCCGATCCGTTCGTTCTGCTCAACAATCAAGGGCACATGAATACGATTGTTCTCGGGCTCCAATATGCCAATCAAAAATATATGCGCATCTAACACTTTATTTAAGCTGTGATAAACCTTTTCAATCACCTCATCAAGCTCCAGCGTAGAGGTCAGCTCACGCCCCAGCTCCGAGAGCAATAACATGTCCGCCGCGCTTTGATTGACTCGCTCATTAGCCAGTAACAACTGCTTGTTGGCCTGTTCTAGTTCCTCGCCACGCTGTTCAAGTTGCCCTGTTCTTTGCGTGACTTTCTGCTCTAACGCTTTGGCATAATTCTGTAGCTGTGAACTGGCCTGACTTAAGTCGTTGTTTAATCTGACCACGCTGATATGGGTTTTCAGCCGCTCACGCAATTCTACCTTTGATACCGGTTTGGTTAAAAAGTCATTGGCCCCGGCATCAAAACTCTCCGTCATATCATCAGTATGGGTTTTTGCCGTCACCATCAAGATTGGCAATCGATTAGCGGTGTATTTTTCACGAATGTGCTGACACACTTCATACCCACTCATGCCCGGCATCATCACATCAAGCAACACCGCATCAAACTGTTCGCCACTTTCTATTGCCGCAATCGCTTCTTTACCATTGGCCGCTGTAGTGATGCCATAATTTTGTAAACTCAGGTGGTTTTTCAATACCTGAATATTCACCGGATCATCATCCACAATCAACACATGACCATTATTGAATCCACCAGCAAAACCCTCAGGACTCAACATTGCAGCCAGACCGTCATTATTATCAGCGCCCAACACAATCCGGTTAACGCCAACCTCTCGGTTAAGTAAATCGGCCACTTGCCCGGTCGTGGCTTTATCCTGACAAATCGGCAAAGTAAAACGCAAGCTAGTGCCCTCGCCAACCGTCGACTCACCCCATATTCGGCCACCATGCAGCTCCACCAGCTGCTTTGTCACCGCCAAGCCCAAGCCAGTGCCGCCATACAGCCGATCAGTCGAACCATCAACCTGCTCAAAAGATTCAAAAACCGACTCCAGTTTTTCCGCCGCAATGCCAATGCCGGTATCAGACACTGTGATGACCATTTCTTCACCTTTTACCTCGGCAGAAACCGCAATAGTGCCCTGCTCAGTGAATTTAATCGCGTTACCAATCAAGTTATACAATATCTGCTGCAAGCGGTTTTCATCGCCATATACCGCCGGACCCAGCGGCTCAATCCGATTAACCAGTTCAATGCCGCTATCTTTGATCATCGGGCTCGACAACATCACCACAACCTCAGCCAAGGCGTGAATATCCAACGGCCCGATCTGCAACGTCAGTTTTTTATGTTTTAATTTTGAAAAATCAAGAATATCATTAACCAGATTAGTCAGCCGCTGACCACTGGTCACAATCAAAGAAAGGTTATAACGTTGTTGCACCGACATAGTGCCCGTCGCCCCATCGAGCATTGAATCGGCAATGCCTACAATACCATTAAGCGGTGTACGCAGCTCATGAGAGGTATTAGCCATAAACTCATCTTTGAGTACATCTAAGTGTTTTAGCTCTTCGATGCTGTTATTGATCCGCTCTGCCATCATACAAAACATCCGAGCCAATAAACCCACTTCATCACTACGCTCCCCCAACGGCTTAAGCTCGCCAGATACCACCTTGTCATAGTCACCTTCTCTGACATCCTCCGAAGCATTAACAAACAGGTTTAACGGCTCAACCACTTTAAATCGCAGCACCCAAAACAACATCAATAATTCCAGCACCAGTGAGATAATCCCCAGCCCTAAAATAAACTCTGCCGCCTCACGGGCTGTTGAGGCATACACCTCTTTAGGCGACACTGCCACAAACCACCAACCCGGCCCACTGATCCGCGACGCCGCCAAAAAAGTATCATCCGCGTCATTGAGAAAAACCTTCACGTTACTAGTCAAACCGCGTGTTTGCGCCACAACCTGACGATAATAGCTACTCAAGGTTTCATCACCCAAATCATCAATATGTAAATTACCCGAGGCTTTACTCAATTCACCTAACTTTTGCGGATGAACAATCAAACGACCATCTTGATGAAAAATGAAATTATAGGTGCCATCGAGATGATCATAAAAAACCCGCTCAAATAAATCATTGAGCAAATAGTCATGGCCGACAGTGAGTAAATTTTTGCCCTGATAATCAACTGGGGTTTCGCACGAAACCATCCATTCATCAGCGGTTTCGTCATAATGCAATCCGGTCCAGACCGACCTCCGCTGGGGATTATTTGTTTGATTGGCAATCGTCACCCACTCAGAGTTGCTAACATCTAAGGTCGCTTGCGCCTCTTGCCCCCAGTTTTTTCCTGGCCAATAGCCGACAATGCCATTTTCAGGCAGCGAAACATAAACATTGGCAAAACGGGTAGTCCAAACCATACCAAAACGATCAATCAATTCGTGAGCACGCACCACACGGTTTCTAAATGCCTGATCGGCTACTGGCGCATTTTGGCCAAGATAAGCCGAGTTGTAGCGACTGACCCGACCGTCTTTATGACTCACACCATCAAATAATGCTTGGTTCATCCGAGTGGTGCCGTCAGCTCGGGGTTGGTAAATTTGGTTAAATTGGGCCTCAGTGACATCCTCGGCGTTTGCTAACACCGACAAGTACTCTTGTTTGAACACTAGGTGATTATCTTCGGCAAGTTGAAAGATGGCGCTTTCTTTTTCACCTCTTTCTTGGATGTACTTTTCGAGTTTATCGTAGGTTTGTGTTTCGAGTGTTTGCAAGATATGCCAATAACTTGCGCTGGAAACAGCCAGTACCACCATGGTGATCCGCACCGCCATTGACAGCAAGGTCCGAGTAACCAAAGAGTGGCGAACTTTAATCGGTGGATCCAGCAAGATTATCAACCCTGTTTGCAGCGACTTGTTATGTTCTTCTAGTCTAGCCCATTAACCTTAACAAGCCACCTGAGGCAAGACTACAGTTTAATGAGGTACAAAAATGTAACTTAAAATGTAACATGACGTACCGCCAGCAGCTGGTACAAAAGCCCTAAAAACCTTGCCATGTGGGCGTATTAGGGCGATTGGCGCAATTATGCCACGTATAACCCAATAAGCGGATTGATTTATTATAGAGATTAGGGCTATCATGTCGCCAATGGATTTTAGTAACAGCACCGTTGGTTAAAAAAAGTGCAACCTTGGTTAGGGTTTGGGCCTAACCTCATTGGCAAACTCTGGCTTAGGTCAGGGAAAGTTAATGTTTATACCTTAAATTAATAACTAGATGAGTAAACAGTTTTATGAAAAAATTAGCAAATGTAGCAAAACGTGGATGTCCAGAGTGTAAAGGCAAGCGCACCAGAGAATGTAAACAGTGCGAAGGCAAAACTTGGATGTTTGACTGGTATGAAAATGATGCGGGTACTTGGGAACATACACCTGGTACAGCAAAACGCTAAATTTTGCTACACAGAAAAGTAATAAGCCGGACTTTTTGAAGTCCGGCTTTTTTTTGCCTTAAACTTTTGCCTTAAGCTTTTGCCTTAAACTTTTACCTTAAACTTTTACCTTAAAACAAGCGAACAGATTATCGTCTACGCCGATTTGGCATCAGTACTTTGAAAAATTTTATCCGCCGAATCCGCAACAAAACCATTAAACAATTCACCATCTTGATTTTGCGGCAATGGATGACGCATGGCAAACTCATAAAAACAGCTGGGGATTTTAACGGTGAAATCACTAAACACCACATCGGTTTTATTCGCCAGTGTAGATGACTGTTGTAAACCAACCGCTGCTGAGCCTTTGACTAAACCATTAATGCTGTTCATGGCATATCCATTTTCAAGCAAACAGGCATTCACTTGGTCAATCGTGCCAAACTGACTTAGGTGGTTAATCGATACCGTAAAGTGATTAGGTCTGAAACCAAAAGCAGCCACCCAGGCGGCATATTCACTTTCAGCCAATAATTTCTGATAGCTGGCAAAGCTAACCTGCCAAGGACGACCACTATACAAAAAGTTATCCGCTGCGATCATCGCTGGTGTCACTTGCTCAATCAATTGCGCCAATGTGTTTTGCAACTCAGCTGAAAATTCTTCAACCAATAATTCGCTGATAAAAACCTTAGGCAGTTTTTCGTCAGGATGTTGATAATGTCTGGCAACCAGCTTTTTATTAACAAACTCATAATGACCAGACTCAACATAACCATTAGCCAATAGCGGCGCAGCTAGTTTATCGATATTGACTGCGGGCAAATTAAAAGTGCGTAATGCGATATGATCATTTATGACTTCGTTGTTGGCGCTGAACAAAGCATAAATTGCTTGGGCATCGGGGTTTAATTCTAGGTAGTCCTGCCACATGGCATCAAACAGTTGAACCATTTTGGTTTCAGACACTTGGTTTCCAGTCATAGCTAAATCCTTCGGTAAAATAAAACGATTTCAAGAGCCAACATTTTAATGAATAGCGATGGTGGAATGTAAGTGTAAATCTAACTTATTAACTGCTAATATCAGTTAAATTCACTAGTGTTTTAGACGAAATAACCAATGGACGACAAAAACAAATTATTACTCAAGTTATTACAACAAAATGCCCGGGAAGCCACGTCTTCTCTGGCCCGAAAGCTACAGCTATCGCGCACGGCGGTACAGGAGCGGATTAATAAACTAGAGAAACAGGGCATCATCGGCGGTTATACGGTCCAATTAAACACCGAATTTGAAAAACGCCAAATCAAAGCCTTTGTGGTGATGCGTACCAAACAAAAATTGACCTCGCAAGTGGTCACGGCACTGAGCCGGATTGACGAAATACAGTCATTACGCACTATCAGTGGCATCTATGATTTAATCGCTATTGTTCAAGCTGACAGCACAGAGGTGATTGATCAGGTGCTAGATCGAGTCGGTATGATCCCCGGACTAGAAAAAACCCTATCTTCTATTGAATTATCGGTCAAATTTGACCGTCAGGCTTGATTTAGTCGCCTATCGGCCTCATTTGTTCAACGTACGCTTGGCAACAAAGCATTTAAAAAACCAATAAACCTAAACAGGAATAAACATGCACCAGTTAAAACTGACTTATTTTGATATTCACGGCGGTCGTGGCGAACCGGCCCGTCTTGCCCTACTCATCGGCGGCATTGATTTTGAAGATTTTCGTTTTCCTTTCAGCCAGTTTCCCGATATCAAAAAAACCACCCCATTAGGTCAAGTGCCGACACTTGAGATTGATGGTCATGTAGTGACTCAATCGAATTCAATTAACCGCTTTGTCGGTAAGCTGACCGATTTATATCCACAAGATAATTTACATGCCTTGTTATGTGATGAAATCATGGATGCGATTGAAGATGCCACCAGCAAGATTGTAGCGACCTTCCCATTACAGGGTGATGAGCAAAAAGCGGCCCGTGAAGCATTGGCAGCGGGTCCATTAACTCACTACTTGCAGTGGGTCCAATCGCGACTCGCAGAGCAAGGCGGCGAGTTTTTTGTTGGCAACAAACTGAGCATGGCTGATCTGAAAGTCTTCGTTTGGATCAACTCCCTTAACTCTGGCAAGCTTGACCATTTCCCCACTGATTTGGTAGCAAAAGCAGCACCTAAGTTAAATGAACACATGCAGTTGATTGCTAAAACCCCAGCTATCGCAGCTCACTACGCAGCGTAAATTATCGCTGTTAGTCACCAGAAATAGCTTATTTGGCTGTTTCTGGTTAATCTACTTATCGTACACCTATTGCTACCATTCTTCGTCCCTGCGTTTTCTAATTAATCAATACTCTCAATGATTAAGCGGGTGGTACTTATCTAAGTTCCCAGTAAAATACCAGTTGACAGCACACAGTTCAGACCACTAAAGTGTTCGCATTCGAGTTTTTAAATCCCGTCCGGGTGACAATTCTCAGCGCTAATACTAAGCTGAAACTAATTTAAAAAAAGGCAGATTTAATAATGAAAAAATTAGCGATAGCAGTTTTAGCACTTAGTAGTATTCAACCGGCATTAGCTGAGTTCAGTGGCGGTGGTTCATTAAGGCTCAGATATGAAGCTAAACATGATTATAACTTCAATGATTCGAGCCAGACTTATACCCTCAGCCAGTTACGTTTACACGGATTGTACAAAGCGTCTAAAGACAATCAGTTTTTTGTCGAACTGCAAGACGCACGGATTTTTGGCGAGAAAACCACGGATATTCCCGGCATTAATGAAGATGCCAGAAACCAGCCATTCGCTGACCAACTCGATCTTCATCGTTTCTATTGGTTAAACAAAGGCGACAACTACCAACTCAAAATTGGCCGACAAAAATTTAATTTGGGCGACAAACGGCTTTCAGCTTCGCTTGAATGGGTCAATACCGCTCGGGTCCACGACGGCATTCGTTTTACCTACCAACCCAGCAAAACCCGTACCATCGACTTTTTTGCCTCCCAACTGGTGTCGGTGCAACCAGATAGCTTTAACGACCAATCCAATAGCAATAACCGTTATTTTGACAGTGGCTTCCATGGCATTTATTTTTCTGACAAAAAAGGGCTAACCGATGGTCAGCTGGATTTTTGGTGGTTCTTAAGAGAAAACTCAGATATCGATGATGAGATCCACACCCTTGGTGGCAAATATTTGTTTAACGTCGGTAAATTTACATATGACTTGCAGGGCTCTTATCAGTTTGGTGAGTTTTCTGATGTTGATCACAGCGCTTGGTATCTCCATGCTGGCGTCAATTATCAGCTTGATAAAGGCAAATTTGGTGTCGCTTATAACCTGGCCAGTGGCGATGATGATCCCACTGATAACGACCATGATACCTTCGATAACTTATACCCACTGAACCACGCCTATTATGGCTTTATGGATTTGTTTTCATTACAAAACATCCATAACCTTGAAGCCGTTTACCAACGTAGCGGTTTTCGTCTGGCATGGCAGGGCTTTTGGCTTAATGAAACCACCGATGCCTGGTATAACGCTGGTTTAAGAGGTAATGGTGGACGTTTGCAGTCGGCATTGTCAGGTGGCAAAGTCAGTAGTTATGTCGGTAGTGAAATTGATATCACCTACAAAAAAGCTTTTATGGATAAAAAATTGGTGGTGATGGCCGGTGTCAGTCGTTTCTTTACCGGAGACTACATTGAAGATACTGGTGGTAATGACGAAGATGCGACCTTTTTCTTTTTACAAACCAAATTCAGCTTCTGACCAGCTGTATTATTTATTAAGCCATTCGTAGGAGTAAAAAAATGTTTGAACGAAAGTGGAATCAACGGTTGCTTGCAACCGTCACTGTTGTATCGTTATTCACATCAATCAATGCTCAAGCACAAAAAACACCGTCCGATGTGTTTATGCAAACCCAAAGAGCGATCAGCGAAGTTGAGTTAATACGGGCCAATAAAGGCGTCAGTAATGACGCTAAAACAGTCGGGGTGCAAAAGAAAAAGCGGCCATTACATGTATTTGGCAAATGTGTCGAAGTGATTGAAAAAGTCGTTCGGTTACAAAAAATGGAGCATGTTACGCCAAGCGTCATTCCTAGCATCCCACTGCGTAAAGTCACTCCGGCAGAGGTGTATGGCTGTACAGAAACCGTGATTACAGGTTTGCATAGTGTCAAAAACAAGTTAGGTGTCGCTGACACGATCAGCGAACCGGCTACCGCAACAAAGAAAAAACCCTCCCATGTTTATCGTAATATGTGGCAACTGTCTTATTTGCTCGATACTTTAGTCGGTCAAATCAGTCCTAATGAAGTGTTCAAAAACGTTAAATCGATGCAAAATGAGCTGGCGTTAATTGCTGATACCCAATCGATTTCACTCAACACCAGCGCAACTGGCGTTAGCAATAAAACCCCTAAAGATGTGCTGCTCAACTGTTTTTCTGGGTTAACTGTACTGAAAAAAGTTCAGCGAAAAATGAAAGTTAAACCATTAAAGGTACCTAGAGTCCCCAGCGGTGAGATCTTACCCTCGGATGTTTATGACTGTACTAATATGCAGTTGACAGAATTGCATGTGATAAAAGTCAACCTAGGCATTAAAGAAAAAAGATCTCGGGTTGAAACCCCTACCGGTCAAACGCCCTCAGATGTGTTTGCCCAAATGGATTTATATGACAATCAAATCAAACAGTTGTTAGGCAGATTATAAGCTGCTTATAAACACCCTAAAATAACTAACAAATTACAGATAAAGCCCCCCTCACAGTGCAGTGATGTTTTGTTGTGGGGGTGGTGGAGCCGTATAAATGAGTCTGACCCAACAATTCAACAATCAACCATTAAAAATTAAAATTTCTTTTTTACCCATATTACTAATTTTGATGTTGGTATTACTCAGTATTAACACCTTTTTCGACTTGCGAAAAATCAAACAAACCACTCAATTAACTTCTCAGCTTTATGCCAAAAAAGCCAAAATTGCCAGCTCTATTTTACAAAATACGCTACAACGTCAGACCCTTATTTACCAGTTCTTAAAGTCTGGAGATGACAATTTAATCACTCAGTTTAACCTTAAAGTTGAGGCACTCGATGCGATTAACCAACAACTGGCAAAAGCCGGGCAAACCACAGATGACGACAATAAATATGGCCAAAAGTTTGCGCATATTTCGACCCTAAACCATGATATCAATCAGGTTTTCTTAACTGAATTAGTTACCAATCAGCAGGCGATCATCACCAGTAACAACCAGTTAAACAACGATATCACTCCCTCCATCATCGAAGAGATTGGCAGCATTGCCGATCAGGCTGAAATTGACGAACTAGCAGACACCATGAACACCGCCAATGAAATGTCAGCAGCCGTAATGAACGCCCGCTCTGCCATGCAGAATTATATTTTAAGCCAAAGCAGTGGTGATGCTGATCGCTTCGATTTTGAAATAGAATCGGCCCGCAGCCTCTATGACGATTTGCAAGATACCGCCAGCAGTGAAGATTTTGCCGACAGCATGGCTAATGTCGAGAAATTGCTCAACCAACTCAGTGATAAATTTACCGAAACAAGACAATATTTCGACAATAGTCAGCAGATCATGACCACCAAACTCACCCCTGATGTACAACAAGTACTGCAAACGATAGATGAATTACAACAAAGTATCTGGGCCTCACTCGATAGCAATGGCGAAGCGGTCTCTGACAATATTGACGGTATTAACCGCAATAACCTGCTGCTTACCTTGGCTTTGCTGATCTTTTCTATCTGGATCCTTTCCGCCATTGTTGTACGGATCACCCAGCCACTGGCCGAAATGTTAAGCACCATGACCGATATGGCTGCTGGCGAAGGCGATATCAGTCAGCGGTTGCTAGTACACAGCAGTGATGAGGTGGGTCAGCTCGGGGGAGAGTTCAATAAATTCCTCGATAAGTTACATAACATTATTTTGCAACTGTCTAATACTATTGAGACTCTACTCAGCTCATCGCAAAACGTATCAATAGAAATGAACAAGTGTGAGCAGGGCGTGGGCGTTCAGCGTAGTGAAACCGATCTGGTATCGGTGGCGGTGAATGAAATGGCAGCCACCAGCCATGACGCTTCAAACAACGCAGCATCAACGCTGACCACCATTCAGCAAGCTGAAAACTCAGTCAGTAAAGGGGAAAAAGCGGTTCATTCCACCTTTAAAGATATCAATCACCTCGCCAAAAATATTAGTTTGGCGTCACAGTATACCCATGAGTTATCAGAGCAATCGGCCAATGTCGCGGAAATTCTCACCGCCATTCATGGTATTACTGATCAGACCAATTTGCTGGCGCTTAATGCCGCTATTGAAGCTGCCAGAGCCGGAGAGCATGGACGAGGTTTCGCAGTGGTGGCTGATGCGGTCAGAGAGTTGGCGACCCGTACCCACGAGTCAACCGATCAGATCCAGGTGATTATCGAAAAACTGCAAGTGGCAGCAGCCAAATCCGAGCAAATCATGGATGAAAGTAATGATCAGGCCAAGCGTTGTGTCGATGAAATGTCCCAAGTTGAACAGTCTTTAGGGTTGATCACCAACGCTTTCACCGATATCAACGACCAAATGAGCCAAGTGGCAACCGCCATGACCCAACAAACCTCAACCGTCGAAGAAGTCAGCCGCAACGTCGTCAAAATCAACGATATCTCCGCCGACAACCTACGCAGTATTGAACAATCCAGCGAAGACAGCGCCGACTTGCTCAAACAAGCGCAAAGCCTCACCGGGATTGTTTCGGAGTTTAAGTTATAGGTTGTTAAACACCTCCGCCAATCCGTTAGTGGTATAACCATATTGGATCATATAGCTATCCGGGAATGCCGTAGTATCGATGCCAATACGGCTTTGTAGCCAATGCACCGGATAGAAATAATGTTGTGGATAAATAGTGATGTCAAAAGGCAGACTGACTTGCGAAAACAACCAAGGACCGGTTGACTGCCACGGGTCCAGAGCCATGACTTGACGAGTTGTCTGATAGCTTTGCTGCAATACCTTCATCACCAGCGCCAGAATCGGATTAGCAGCAGCGGCACCAATAACAGAATTAGCCAGCATCATGTGGTTTTCGCGGCCAACAAAGATGCCGCTCGTGCCCACATCTTCAAGCAGATGATCGAGTGATTTGTCATTCAACCATTGCATATCCGCATCAATATAAACTCCACCAAACTGGTAAAGCAGCTCATACCTGAGAATATCCACTTTACCGGCCAGCCCGCTTTCTTGCTGGTATTGCTGACGATTTATCAGTGTCAATCCCGCGATATCCTCTTCACGCCATAAGGTATATTGCCAATCAGGATGCTGCGCCATAAATTGTTGACGAAAGCTGTTGAGCCACACCCACGGCGGCTTGTTTGGCCCTATCCAGACCTGATGAATGTGTTTAGGGATTGCTTGTTGATGAAGGGCAAAATACTGCTGAAAAAGTGATTTTAGGATATCGATATGTTGGTAAGTCAGGGTATAGCCGTATACGTGCATCGGCTGTATTGTTAGGTCGTCTAGGCTTAGGTTGTTGATGTAGTGGTTGATTTGGTTTGTTAGTTTAGGTTCTGTTGCCACTTTTAATTCTTATTAAAATGTCGTCGACTAAAATTTTACGGAGAAAGCAAGTCAAGATGTTTTAACTTCTTGCAATGCTTTAACCAATAAATGAAATTCAGTGCCAGGATTACGCTCCCCGTCCTCCAATGAAGCTTTGAAACTTCTTTTCGCGTTAATCAACGCCGTGTCGAAATTGTTTTTAGTTAGAGCAAACATATTTCTATCGGCTTTCTCATAATCAAGGCCAAACGTCTTTATTACCTGAATAACTTGTTTGGCACCAGTAAAATAAGATCGGGTATATTTGTAATGAAATAAAATCCATATTTCAAAACTGGGATAACTCACAATAGCCTTAAATTTAGTTTTGGTTGTTCGTTTTACATCATGTGTTTTCAGTTTGTTCAACGCACTATCGAATGTCGTATGGGTATCCCGGTCAATAACACAAAAAACCTCATCGTAGGGATCATCTCCCACTGGCACAGCATTTTTGATTGCCGTATCAATGACGTTGATTGGTGCAGATCCCTTGCCAGATATCACCAAAACATTGGCGCTGACCAGCCCTAAAAAACGAATCAAATCCTCAATATAAAACTTCGATGATTTAGTATCTTCACAAACTATCAACACCTTAGCATAAGCTGCACGTTTTCCCTGATGCCTGCTAAACGATGCATTTTGATTGGCCTTCCTAATCTTGCGAGCCATAATCAAGCATCTTCCTTGTCACGAAGCATATCGGCCATGCCAGTCAGTGGCACACCACCGTAGCGCCCATCGAGATAACGTTTACGCAAGTTTTCGTTTTTTCTCGCAGAAAACACCGTTAAAGCCTCCAGACCGGTACTGCCATTATTTAACTTATTCATTAACCAAACTTGATCCCGGCGCACCAAATCCTCAGTGAGCAATGAGGTTTCGTGGGTAGTGAAAATCAGCTGTGATTGATTAATATTCAGCTTGTCGTTATAAAACAACTTCACCAAAAACATCGCCAATCTAGGATGCAAGTGCAAGTTCATTTCATCCATGACCAGCACATAACCATTTTTTAGCGTATCAAGCCAAGGTGCAGCCAGTTCAAACACTTTTTGTGTGCCATCTGATTCATCCTTTAAGTTTAGAAACTCAATACTGCGATCCTCAGCACGATGACCTAGCTTAATTTCCTCTCCCTGAGATGTGCCAACAAAGCTGCTACCCGGCTCCGACAACCGACTAAATTGAGGTTCTAACTCTTCAATCGCAAAGTCACTGATACTAAAGTCTGCTGCTCGCATGAAATTAAGCATTTCTTGTTTACTGTCTTGGTTTGTGGCCCTATCAATAGATAACGAATGATCAACACCGGTAACACCGATGAATCTTAAAGTATTGTTAAACCAATCAAATACGGATTTTAACTGAGATGATTTTAGTTGTACCGCCGTTGATAAAAATAAGGCATTGTCTCTGGTTGCAGACTCCCACAACTTTTTGCTGCCCGATAATGAATCACAGCGCTCAAACTGCGTTTGTTCATTATCATCCTCATAACGCATGATCCATTTCTGTGGTCGGCCTTTAGGGTAAGCAAACAGCCATTCTTCGCTTATCCGTGCAGCATGATAAGCAAAACCATATTGATACCTGATACCACCCGCAATGAATTCAATTTCAAACTCCGTTGCCGCTGTTTTTGTCTCATTAGACAATAAGAATGGTTTATAAGGTAAGGCATCACTTTCTTGGGTTTTGACCGAATTAAGCACAATAGCCTGCATGGTGCGCATCGCTTTAACCAATGTGCTTTTACCGGCAGCATTCGCGCCATAAATTAATGAAGCTTTCACCAGTGCTTTAGTTCCGGGTACACTAGGCATAAAGGTTTTTGCCAACTCCGTGGCGCTCTCCGGCTCATTGTTCGCCGCCATACTGTGGCAAACTTCATCTTTTATCGAACCATAATTACTGACTTTAAATTGGATTAACATTGCTTATCGCTGCCATTAAACAGATTAACGTTATTATTTGTTGGTTTTGTTCAAATGGCAAGGTTTATCTGTTTAGTGTGACGTTTAAAAAGAGGGTTTATAAGGTGACGTTTAAAAAGAGGGTTTATAAGGTGAGGTTTAAAAGGAAGCGTCTTACAGTTCATCAAATCCAGCTGGTAAATCGACTTTTTCAGCTAATTTCTCAAACGCAGTTAACACCTGCGCCAGCTCCATCGATTTGGCCATTTGATATGACCGTTGCCAAACTGACAGTGCTTCTTTTTGCTGGTTACTTTTCCAATATAGATGACCCATATTAAATAAAGTAGCACAAAGTCCGGCTTTTTCTCCAATAGCCATTTGCACTGTTTCAGCTTGTTTTGCATACTCTAGGGCAGCTACGTAATCCCCTCTCACATCATATAGTTGAGAAATGTTACTCAGGATTACTCCTTCTCTTTCTTTATCACGAAGGTCCCGCACTATATCCAGCGATTGCTTCAAATAATCTAATGCGTTGTCATGTTCACTTTTTTTAATATATACGGTAGCAATATTATTAAGTGATTCACCCACTCTACTTTTATCACCAACATCCCGGCTGATAACCAATGCCCGATTAAAATAATTCAATGCAGTGTCAATATTTCGCTTATGATAGTACGCTGTGCCCATACGATTCAATATATTGCCAAGAGCTGCTTGGTCTTTAATATCTTGCTGGATCGCAAACGCCTGTTCCAGATAATCTAAACTAACATCATAATTCCCTCTACCCTGATATATTTGAGCAATATTATTCAGAGTAACGCACTCCCCTGCTTTGTTGTCAGTTTCCTTCTGAATTGCCAAAGATTTCTTCAGATACGCCAATGCAGCCTCATAATCACCCTGTATATAATGAACACGAGAAATATTGTTAAATACAGCCCCCTCAACGCCTCGATTATTTACCTGCCGACTAATCGCTAAAGAGGCTTTATAGTGATTCAAAGCTTCTGGATAAGCGCCAATTTCTAGCAACATCAACCCAGCATTATTCTCCAACTCAGCCAGCAAATCACACACCTGACCATTCAGCAACCTAATCCCCTCTAAACCCACTTCAATAGCAAATTGAGGCGCATTATGACGTCCCAACCAACGACTCAAATCCAACAATAACCGTGCTTTATCTTCATTATCCGCAGTTTCATCAACCAACTGTTTAACTGTTTTAACATGCGCTTTAACCTCTAAATTCTCTTCATCAGTTAAAGCCTTTAACGCAGGCTCTGCATCAAAATTCTGCCACAGCATATCAGCGGATTTTTCAAGCTCCCGCTCCAGCCAAAAAGTCCGATGGCAAAAACTCCACAAATCACTGGCTCCGCGAATAAAAGCCGCCATTTCAGTGTCACGTAAAAACAACACCCAATGCAATTTATCATGAGCAATGCTATCTCGATGTAGATTGATATAACTAAGAAAATCAGCAGCCAGTTCGTCACTGTCAGGCTTTCGTGGCATAGAGACAACCAGAGATAATGCCTGCTCAGCAGCATCTTGCTTTAATAAGGGATAAAGTTGACTCACACCATGCTCGGTGTTGTTATGCGGATCGTATTGACGGGTATTAATTTGCGCTGAGGCAAGGCGAGTTCTGATTTCAGTGAGAAAATCCAGCTTGTCGGCTTGGTGATTATATTGCACCAAAATAAATAATGGATGCTGGCGTTTTAGCGCCCGAGCCGCCAGCTTAACCAGTTGTCTGGCTGATTCATCATACGCTGCTGAGTTAGCCATTATTGTTCAACTATCACCGAGGGCATATCTTCTTCGAGCAGGGAGCGCAAATAAGCTTTGAGCACATAACGCACATCCAGCCAGACATCACCATTTTCATACTCCACTACAGCACGAGATTGTAAAAACGGTTCAATACCTTTTACCCAACCTCTTTTGTTGTTTAATACTGAGCCTAACAAATTGATATCGTCGCCAGTGATGGTGGGTTGAAAACCTTTTTTAATACTGTTGAAAACTTTTTGAGCATCTTCTAAAGACACCGTTTGGCTATTACGGTCAATGGCGTAATCTGCCGCTTCGGCAATCGCGGTATCAGTATCCCTGAATAACCCACCACCAATGCGAATTAGCTCATCCAATACGCCCTTATCAAACAATTGCACCGATTGATCCAAACGCTGACGGATAAATTGTTCAATCAACTGAAAGCCCGGTGATTGTTTATTCAGCGGCGGCACATCGACGGCTTTATCTTCTGGCTCATAAATGCGGATTGCCGAAAACGCATAAATAAGCGCCTTATCAATCCTACTGCCAGGCAAAGAACGATAATAAACAGGTAGGGTATAAATGATATTAAAATTGGGTTGGATCAATACATTAAGATGTTCAGAAAACAGCCGTTGATGCATCTGCTTTTCGGCATCCGAATCGCCCTTCTCTAAATCGTCGATCATCACCAATAAACGTTTGCCCGTTTGATTTTGAATGTCTTGTGCTATTCGATCCAAAATAGCGATTAAATCCAATACTTTAGGCTCTAACAGCTGTTTTTCTTCATATTTCCATTGGTTACGACTTTTCAACATCGATTTAAAATACACCAACCAAGCACCCGCTTTTGCACCGACCTCAGCATCAACTCGCTCATCTTTAATAAAGGTTTTAACCAGTGTTTTCCCCCATTGGTTGATTTCGTCGGCGTAATTAGCATTCAGGTGCAATTCGTTTTGTTCTATCAACTGTAAACCTATGCCTACCAACAAAGCATCATGGGTCAAATTGGCGGTATCAATTTTTAGGTCTTTAACTGAAATAAATAACGGAAAGTATAAATCTTTGATTTTTTCATCTTGCGTCAAACGGATTAACTCGGTGGTTTTACCGCTACCAACATGACCACATAAAAAACCGTGGAACTGTCGATTTCGTATCAGCTTTTTAGTTAATTTTCTCAACCCATCCTCATCACGAGGCACATAAAAATCAGACTGAACATTGACATCAGTGGTGAGTTCAAACAAGTCTAATACTTCATCCAGATTTTTTGCCGGGCTTAAAGCACTCATGCGCTCTCCATTTATTGCTTTGCTTGGGGTATTCGTTAAGGTATTAATACACCGAGCTATTGTTACACGAGCAAACTAGCATGTAAAAGATTTGCCCGTAAAAGCTGCATTTACCTCGATAAATCAGCCAGATAAGCCTGAGTATCTGTAGGTCAATCGGGTTTATTCTACAGCTACATTTTCAAGCCAGACGATGTTGTCATGAATGCTTCATTAACTGCTACCACGACCACTGCTATATTGGTGTTTTGCTATTTACCTGCCAGTTTTGGCAGTAATGCCGATGATCACTTTACGCTATCGTTAAAAGACTTACTCGATATTGAAGCCTCGGTGGCATCGAAAATTGAACTGCCGCTGAGCTTTTCACCAGCAACCATTAAGGTGTATTCGCGCGAGGATTTTATTAATCTGGGCGTTCATCAGCTAGCAGATTTGGCTGATATCAGCGCAGGTTACGCCAGCTACAGCAGCTTTGAAAACAATAAACTCGAAATGCTTAAAGGTCCGGCCCGATTTATCGCCATTACAACAATACTATGACAACCAAAACGCCCACTTTATTTATGCCAGATAACAGTATGAGCACCAACAATACGATGATTTTACTCTGGGTCACATCGAATTAAGCCGCGATAGTGGTTTGGGCGAACACTGGATGGGCGACTTTTCTGCATCGGGCAACCATATTGAATGGGTCACCGATATCGACTATTTAAGCTGGCAAAAATCGCTGTCCGAGCATTGGCAAACTTCACTGACGCTGGTCGAAAATAACTCCAGCGAACAAGGTACTGCCACCGCATTTACTCGCGCTCAAGCCACAGCGGCATTACAGTCACACTCACCTGTGCTGTATACCTTATACCTAGCCGATGTGAAATCACGCCAATGGCGAGCCAGGCAACCCTTTACCCGGCAGCAGAGTCGAGCTGGGCTTTGCGGTGGCGTTTTAGCCATTGTTTAAACATGTATAAAAAAAGACGTTTTCTATGCACGTCTTCCAAACATACATAAAAACAAGCGTTTTCTATGCACGTCAAATAAACATGTATAAAAAAAGGCTTTTCTTATACACTTCATTCAAACGTGCATAGAAAATGGCATTTTTTATACATATCATCCAGCTATTCACAGCTTAACATCGATTAAAACGGTAAGAATAAAATGACAAAGCCTATCCAACAGTTGCCACTACCTGATATTGAGCAATGGGAAACGCGTCAGGTACTAAAAAAAACAGCTGTTGCACATCGCTATCTGGCTGAATTAAAAGGTATCGCCGCCAGCATACCTAATGAAGCGATTTTAATTAATACACTGACCTTACAAGAAGCTAAACACAGCTCCGAAATCGAAAATATCATTACTACCCATGACGAATTATTTAAAGCACAGCTTTTCAAAGACACCGTTAAAAAGCCAGCAACCAAAGAAGTGCAAAATTATGCAGGCGCTTTAAAACATGGTTTTGAGCGAGTGCGAAAGTCAACGCTGATCCGTTTAGACGATATATTAGCCATTCAACAAATGCTCGAAAACAATAATGCGGGTTTGCGCAGGTTACCGGGAACTGAACTTAAAAATGCGCAAACGGGTAAAGTCGTTTACACCCCACCTCAGCACAGTCGGGAAATAGAACAACTTATGGCAAATCTTATCCAATATATTAATGATGACAGCTTGTGTGATGCCGACCCATTAGTGAAAATGGCGATCATCCATCACCAGTTTGAGAGCATTCACCCTTTTTATGATGGTAATGGTCGTACTGGCCGTATTATCAATGTGTTATATTTAGTGGCACAAGGCTTACTTGATTTACCAGTGCTTTATCTTAGTCACTATTTAATTCAAACTAAATCCGAATATTACCAACAAATTCAGGCAGTACGTGACACATCAAACTGGCAACCTTGGCTGCTCTATATTCTGGAGGGTATAACTCAAACAGCACAATCAACCATTACGTTAATCAAAGAAATAAAGTTGCTGATGCAAGTTTACAAGCAAAAAATTCGCGACCAATTGCCAAAGATTTATCGTCAAGAGCTACTCAACAATTTATTCAATCACCCCTACACTAAAATCGAGTTCTTAATGAGTGACTTGGCAATTAGCCGCCTCACCGCCACTAAATATCTCGAACAATTGGTTAGCATCGAGTTACTGCAAAAAGCCAAAATAGGCCGCAGTAACTATTATATTAACCAACCGCTGATGACATTGTTTGTCAATCATTAACACTTTTACGTATACCACATTAAATCACAAACTGAGTCATCTGCGACGTCAGTTTTTGTGACAACAACTGAATTTCATCCGTCGCCGCTTTAGCTTTAGACGACACTTTGGCGGTATTTTCAGCGGTATCTGAAATATTTACAATGCGTTTAGCGGTATCTTCGCCGGCTTCGAGCTGTTCAACTGCCGCGCCCGAAATTTGATGGCTGACTTGTGACATCGCCGACAATGAAGTGGCGACATTGACTAATTCGTCCAGCACCTTATTGGATTTAGCGACAGTTTCGCTGCTGGTTTCGATGCTCTGACTGACCGAGGTTTTGGCATCAACCGTCGCCACTTGTAGGTTGGTCAGCATTTGGCTGATTTCTTCGGTGCTATCTTGGGTGCGTTGGGCCAATTGGCGCACTTCATCGGCTACCACTGCAAAACCTCGGCCCTGATCGCCTGCTCTGGCGGCTTCAATCGCGGCATTAAGTGCCAGCAAATTGGTTTGAGCGGCAATCCCTTGGATCACCGTCAAAACACTTTCGATATTGGTTACCTCAGTTTCAAGCTGCTCAATGTTTTGTCCGGCATTATCAATTTGTTTTTCTAGCAATGAAATACTCTGAGCCGCTTCTGAGGTTAACGCCTGTGCTTTTTTACCTTGTAATTCAGCCCTTTCAATTGCCGTTACGGTCAGTTGGGCATTATCTGATACCGAGCTTGAAGAAGCCGTCAGCTCAGTGATTGACGACGCCACAATCCGGCTTTCATTGTTCAGCGCATTGGTTAATGAATCGAGTTCAACAGAACGGCTTTCTGAGTCATCACTTTGCTGCTCCAAGGTATCAGAAACGATTTTGATCTCTTTGATCAGCGCGGTTAGCTTGCCTTGCATATGCGTCATGGCGTCGACAATACTGCGCTTGCGACTACCCAGCTTTAGATCAGTGCTATTATCGTGCGGCGTTAAATCGCCTTGGGAGACTTTATGGACCATGCTCAGCACTTCATGAATTTCACCACCCAACGCATTATTCAACGACAAACCAAAGCGGATCAACCCGGCAGTCAATAACACCGAGATAATCACAGATAAACTAATCAACCATTTGGCGGTATCCCAATAACGAATATCGACTTCTTTGTAACTGATACCGGTGCCAATATACCAACCCCAAGCAGCGGTTTTTTGCACCACAGAGGTCAAATCAACCACCTCGTCATTACGCCTAGAATCCCACTGATAAGTGATAGTTTGACCGACTTTATCGCCAACCAACTGCTCGACAATCTGACCGACGCTATTATCATCGGCGGTTTTAAAATCATTAAAACTGGTGCCGTGTAATTGTGGGTCATGCGGTGTGGCGACAAAATTCAGTTGTTCATCAACAACATAGACATATTCAGAGTCATGATACTTATTCTCACGTAGCATCTGCGTCGCCAGCTGCTTGGCTTGTGCCTCGGTTAACGCACCGCTGGCAGCAAACTGTTCAAATTGCATCACGATGTTAATAGTACTTTTCATTAACTGATTAATACGGGCAATATTGTCGGTTTCACTGGCATGACGTAGAGTTGTCAGGCCGAGTAAAGCAATGCTGAGCAAGGCAAAAAATAGCACCATCACAAACGAAATAATTTTTGAACGTAATTTTACCGGAGACTTGGCTGGGGACTTTCTTTGGGCAGTAAACACCATAATTTGACCTCTATTTGCTCTACATTTTATTTACATTTATCACACCTCCTTTGTATATATGTAATGACAACGCTGTCATCATGCGTCATTGTATAGTAAATTGCGTATTAATCATACTGAAAAGCCCCATTTAGCCGATAGGTCTTACCTCCTAACCTTGTTAACCGGGTTAACATCCCGGACATCTCCAGGTACAGAAAGATAGTCTTTACCGCTAGCGCGTAACTGTTGTGGAACTTTGATAGGCACGTGAACACCAACATGACGTCTGGCATTAATCCGGGTTTCGAGGATTTGATTACCCTGCGGTGACAAGAAAAACCAGTAGGGCGGAAACGCAGTATCGGTCTGCTGCTTCATCCAATGATTTTTATAAGGTTTGAAGTGTTTATCATTCGGATCCGCGTCTCCCATGTGCATCACCGTCACTTCCTGAGCTAACGGCAAATTCTTTAAAGTGACGCGAAAAACCATATTTTCAACCGCTGTACGAGCCGGATCTGGCCAGCCAGCGTGAGGAATTCGCACCGCTTCAACCAATAAATCGCCGAATTGGCGGGTCCAGGGTTTATCGCCATACGCCAGTGAAACGGCTGTCACTTGCGACATGATGCTGTGGCTTTTCAGTCGGCTCAGCTCATCAATCGCTTGTTTTGGCGCAATTAATTTGGCTTTGGGATGCGCTTGTAAAAACTTCAGCATATCCACTGCCGAAAAATGATCTTCATGAGCGTGGCTGATAAAAATCGCATCAATGTTATCGTAGGGTTCTGCGCCGTTCATGATCGCATTATGAATGCTTTTAGGCACCAGCTGATAATGATTGAAGCTATTGTGAAAGAAGGGATCAAAGAGAATTTTAATACCACTATGGCTGACCATCACACCTTCGTTCCCCAAGTATCTGGCCTTGGCTTGTGCCGCTGTGGTGTTAGACTGGGCTATTGCCATTGTCAAATTAAGGCTTAACAGGGCACATAGCATTAACAGGGGTTTTCTTATCATGAGCATCTTTAGGTTTTTAATCAGAAGCGATTTATAGCATGATTTATCAGCCAAGAGTAACCATTACTAATAACAACATTTATTGACAGGCCGATGACAGCGAGGAGAAAACAACTATATACATGAAGTGCTGTGAGATCGGATGAAAAAGGCCGGGTTATTTGATCTAGGTCTCTTTTATTCACTGTCTAAACAGCCTAGAATAGCCTCCGTTCAGCTCCATCGACGCTGATATAATTTGACCTGACATTCTGACCTGACAAAAAGGACACGCTATAATGAGTCTTCATCGCCATCGCGGTACTGCGAATAAAGTTTACCTCCCGTCCAATGCGCGTTATAACCAATATTTGTTAGCTGAATTTAAAATAACCGATGAATTGTTGGCCCAGTTTGGCAGCGCTGACAGCAAAGACAAATTGAAGCCTTTTCAGGCGTTTTACCAACAGCTGTCTGAAAGATTTTTTTCGGAGTGTGAACAATCTGACATTGAAAATGTCCATTTTATTGCCAACGACAAATTACCCCGAGTACGTTTCAGTGAAGAAATTCGCGTTTGGGAAACCGAACAGCAAATGCTAATTTTTTATAACCCGGCTTATCATCAGTCTTACAAAAGCCATTTTGATGGCAGCAAACGAGCACAAAAAGTCTCGTTGTTATTTTTAGCCACTGGTGAAGACATTCGTATCAATGCCGCCGCTTATCACAGCAAAGTACTGGAGATGTTAAAGCGTTGTTTGCCGTCTTCTGGCGTACCGTTATCAGCCGTTCGTTTACGTGATCACCAGCATTTAACTTATGACTTATTTGCTCGTAGCAAAGGGGTTGATGGTACTCATCGTCATTCTTTACGCTTAATCAAAAACCGCTACCAAGCCAGTAATGTTGATTTACCAGAAAAAACCGACACCATGAGTTATGTTGTTGCCAGTTTCCCTATCACTCGTCGTTTACTTAAACGGGTAGAAGTTGACCATAACTCAGAACAGCCTTACGAGGCTCTTTACACCATGCTCGGCGATGCCTGCACTAGTGCATCGAAGGCCCATAACCTGTTGAATGGCGCTTTTATTGCAAACGGTTCAAGCCCAATCATTCGTAACAGTGATAAAAAACCTGAGCAAAAAGTTGGTGAATTGCAGATGTTGGGTTTTGATCCGCATACGCCAAAAGATGAGTTTATTTGTCGTTGGGATGGCGATAAATTAGTCGATTATGCGCAAATTATTTTTGCTGCCACCGAGAAAAACATTGAAAGCAAAGGCTTCGGCAAGTTCATGGAAACCGTTGATAAAGCCTTACGTTCGATGACCAAATCACTGGAGATGGCACCTGAGCGCGAAGCGCTGACCGTACGTTTCCATCAGCATTTGGCCTATCATGTCGGTGATGAGTAAATCAAACGAGAATGAATGCTCGTCTACGGCTGGTGATAACTAACGTAGACGAGGTTTCAACCTCATTAACCTTGTTTACTGGCTTCCAACTCTTTGGTTCGTTGTAAATACTGTTCGGCACTGACTGCCGTCACGGTAATATCAATTTTCTTGCGATTAAACGACACCAGTTCAAAATTCAAGATCACATCGGTTTGTTGTTCAAACAGCCGATGTTTTCTTTCGACCAAATCATCAAAAATAATCTTTAACTGCGAAGGTGCTTTAGGGTCTTCTACTGTAGTGAAGATAGAATCTTTAAAGATATCCAGCTCGGTCGCGGCATAATTCCACGCCGAACAAGCCACCATCAGCACCGCATTGAGTCTTTTTTCTGGGTTTTTATTGGCAGATACATCAGTGTAGGGTTTAGCCAGCCGCAATAGCTGGTCTGAGAGTTGATTACTTTTCATGCTTACCTTTGAGTAGTCTTGTGAATAGTCTTATTAATGGCTGGGATTGTAATTTATCTTTGAGCAATATACTACTTCACCGCTTAACCGCAGGGCTGGTATGAAAGTATCGAAAGCCGCGTTCGACAACAATAACTAAAATATATGCGATACCGGAGGCAGCGAGCATGAATAACGAAAATATATCAACCTCGGCAAAAAACATTAATGAAAACACGTAAATTATCACCGAGCCCAGCGCAAATCCTTTTAAACACACCTCAGTTGAATAAGCGATGTTTTTAACCTGCTTAACATAGCGAAGGTACATCTCATTAAACTGACCACATAAACAAAATATGATGGCAACCAACAAACGATCCATGTCACTGCTGTCTGCAAAATAAAAATGTTCGTTTGAACTCATACCATGCGCCAGTTGAAAAGATAACATGCAGTAGAAAACAGGAAATAATTCATTGGGTTTTTGTTCATAGGCATAATTTAACAGCAAGAACAAAATGAAAAATAACAATGTGGCGATATAAATGGTCATGGCTTTCCTCTAAAGTAAAATGAAAATACATTCAACCTTGCCTGCCAACTCTGCGCTTCCATTGCGCTTACTGAATAAAACCATAACCGTTTAATCTGACAAAATCTAGTCTGATAATAAAACAAACCAAAAAAATTTGCTCCGATTAAACAGAGCAATAAATAATCAAAAAAACGCGAATGAATTCGCGTCTACGGCGTAGACGAGGTTTCAACCTCGTAAATGTTGAGAACAAAAACTTTTTTATTTTCTTTTAACCCCTTTCACCCACCCCGTTCGTTTATCTATTGAAAGCAACTTAAAACGAAATAGGCCAAAACAATGAAAACATTAATCCCATGGAAAAAACTGACGCTCAGCGCAGCTATTTTCGCGCTGCTGGCTGGCTGCTCTGCTAGCAAAACGACTGACGAAATGGTTAACAGTACAAAACAAGCGGCAGAACAAGAAACAAAGCAAGATGAAACAACGGTTGCCCAGCAGCCTCAAACTGAACCCAAAGCTCAGCCTAAACCTCAGCCTGAACCTCAGCCTAACCTGCAACAAGGGCAAGACGCTGCTCAAACTGCCAAAGATAAAATGTACGACAAGTATCAAACACCGCCTATCATGCCTACTATTCAAAAACCCATTGCTGCAACTGAAAGGATGGCGGTTTCTGGTAGCCGCATGATGCGTAAAGAAAGTGCCATGGCTGGCATGTCTGCGCCGGGTTATGCAACGCAGCCGATGATCCTTGGCGATCAGATGTATAACCACGAGAACCAAAACCACGAGAACTATGCCGATACCGAAGGTAAACTCAATCCGGTTTATCTCACTGGACAAAACCCGGTCAGCACTTTTTCTATTGACGTCGATACCGCCAGTTATACCAATATTCGACGGCTGCTGAATCAAGGCCACTTGCCACAAAAAGGCGCAGTCAGAGTCGAAGAGATGATCAACTATTTCAATTACGATTACGCTGCCCCAGAATCTACCGAACAACCTTTTGCGGTGCATACTGAGGTCGCCCCCAGCCCATGGAATCCGGGCACTCACCTGATGCGCATTGCTCTCAAAGGCTATCAAACCAGTAAAGAAAACCTACCACCAATGAATCTGGTGTTTTTATTCGACGTCTCGGGCTCGATGTCTAACGCCAATAAACTCCCCTTGGTCAAACAAGCCTTTTCTTTGTTAACCCGACAGTTACGACCACAAGATCACGTTTCTATCGTGGTTTATGCTGGCGCTTCCGGATTGGTGCTAAAACCCACTACTGGCGATAAACAAGCAGAAATTCTCGCCGCCCTTAACCAACTCAATGCCGGCGGCAGTACCAATGGTGGCGCAGGTATTCAACTGGCTTACAGCACCGCCAAAGCCAATTTCAATAAAAATGGCATTAACCGGGTGATATTGGCCACCGATGGCGACTTTAACGTTGGCACCACAAATATGAGCCAATTAAAATCACTCATCGAACAACAAAAACAAAGTGGAGTGTTTTTAAGTATCCTTGGCCTCGGTCACGGCAACTATAACGACCATCTGATGGAAGAATTGTCTAACAAAGGCAATGGCACCGCTTATTACATCGACAGCTTTAAAGAAGCCCGCAAAGTATTTGCCGATGGCCTCACCGGCACACTACAAACCATCGCCAAAGACGTCAAAATTCAAGTGGAGTTCAACCCAAGTCAAGTCAGCGAATACCGCTTGATTGGTTATGATAACCGCCAGCTGAAACGTGAAGACTTTAACAACGATAAAGTCGACGCTGGTGACATTGGCTCAGGTCATACCGTCACCGCCTTTTATGAAGTGGTGCTGAAAGGTTCAAACTATCACTTTAGTGATCCGCTGCGTTATCAAAAAACCAACAGCCAAAAGCAAGCATCAACCAGTGCCTCAACTAATAGCGACGAACTGGCTTTTGTTAAATTACGCTACAAACAACCAGCGCAAAAAACCAGTCAGTTAATCAAGCTGCCGATTTTGGCCAGCAACAAACTCAACAGCTTTGCTCAAGCATCCAACGAATTCAAATTTGCCGCAGCAGTGGCCGGGTTTGGCGAAAAATTACGCCACAGTCAATACGTCAATTGGCCGCTGGCACAAATAAAACAAACTGCAATGGCTCATGTCGGAAAAGATACTTGGGGTTATCGCCATGAGTTTGTACAATTGACCGCAAACGCACAGGTGCTTTTACCTGAATAACTGAAACCAATAGATGGAAAATAAGCAATTGGATCATCACAACAGGTCTGTCAACCAATGGGCGTAGCAAGCTGGCTCGCCGATTGGCTGACCCCCAACACTAGCTCCGAAGACGTAATGCTCAAGTATGCCGACAGCGGCAAACCTGAGCTGCTCGATTTTTTGGTGCAGCATAACGGCAAAGACCTCTATCATTTTTTGCTCAGCCAAACCGACCCAGATTGGGCTGGCGATTTAAGCCAGATGACCTGGGTTAAGGTGATTGAAAAAAGAACCCAGTATCTGCGCAGTGGTCGCTTTAAATCTTGGCTGTTTACTCTCGGTCGCAATCAGATGATTGATGCCATCAGAGTGGCCAGACGCTGGGAAATGATCGAATGGGACGACGACATGTTGGTCACAGTAGATTTGTCCGATGAAATTAGCGGCCAAGATGAGTTAAGCCAATTTAATACCCTGTTGACCCAATTGCCGTTTTTACAAAAAGAAGCGTTTATTCTGCAACAAGAGGGTTTTAGCTTAACCGAAATAGCAACCATCACCCAAGAAAACAGCGAAACCATTAAAAGCCGTTTACGTTACGCGAGAAATTTCTTTAAGCAGCACCTAAACCCAGAATCAGACTCAAACCCAGACCCAAAACCACAGCTGGAGGACAAATGATGAACCACGATGATCAAGATCCTTTAGATAAAAAGCTCAGTCGACTATATCAGCAACGCAAGCAACAGCTCAATGTGCCTGATAGCATTTACACTGCTGCCCAGAAACAACACTCTCAACAAAAACCTCGCCGCTCCTCATGGCTATTTCGCCCGCTCTGGGCATCGAGCATCACCGCCTGTTTTGTGATTATTATCTCCTATTACTTTATACCGCAAGATTTTTCGGTCGATGAAACAACTATCGCTCATATGCCTATAAGTGAACCACAAGATATGGCAGAATCGATGCCAGCAAACGCCCGAGCATCAAGCGACCGAGCCCAGAGTAAAAGGTCAAACAGCGCACGTAGTAGCCGAATGGCCCCGAAAGCCGAAATAGCAGAAATGACAGAAATGGCTGAAATGACAGAAATGGCTGACAGTTATCAAGCCAAACCTCAAGCAGGTCAACAAGCCAGAGCAATAGCCAGAAATTACGCAGCGCCTAGTTCTAAATCAAGTTCTCAACTTATGGCCACATCAATAATCGCACGACTATTACCAACCACCGCAAGACCCGCAGACCAGCTTTCATCACCAAGTTACGCCAAAGATTGCCAAGGCCAAATGGTTGCGATAGACCAGCAATGGCTCGACAACATGACCCCGGGTGATTGGCTGCAAATTGAATTCGGCCCAGAACAAACCATCACTTCATTGAAAAAATTGACCGACTACCCAGGATGTAAAAATGACCGCTAACGCCACACCTTCACCTCACTCACCCCACTCAATGTTGTTAGAAACCTTTCTACCCCAGCTGAGCCAAGCGGTAGCGCACAGCAAACAACCCCATTCTCGATTTGGCTTGTGGCGGTGGTCGTAATGGTTTGTACCTGCTAAAACAGAGACTGCAACAAGGAGAGCAACAAGGTTTACCAGTGGTATTTGCCGACCGTAACCAAGACAGTTTGAATACTTTAAACCATCAGCTCAAAGCGCCTTCACGTACTTGGTCGGTTGATTTTGAAGTGCCTGACAGCGAGCCGTTAAGCGGGCAAAGTTTTAGCGCCATCATGGTTTTTCGTTATTTACATCGACCATTGTTTGATGCCATTAAACAAGCAATAGCGCCCGGCGGGATGATTATCTACGAAACCTTTACCGTGGCTCAGGCGGCATTAGGTAGGCCGAAAAACCCAGATTTTTTGTTACACCCCGGTGAGTTAGCCCAGCTTTTCGACGGTTGGCAAGTATTACATCAATTTGAGGGGATCAGCAATGGTAGTGCCATTGCTCAGTTGGTGGCAATTAAACCATCTCTTTAGGATTGGAAAATTATAAGTAATTATTTAATACTACCGTTATGCGAGCCGATGGTCTGTTCAGGTATCTGGAGCGCTTTGTTCTTTACAAGCAAAAGCATTCACCACGGAGACACGGAAGCACGGAAGCACGGAAGCACGGAAGCACGGAGAAGGTCAAAAGCAATGATTGTTTTAAGGTCTTGTTCTTCTTTTGATTTTGTTTTCTCCGTGTCTCCGTGGTCAAAATATTTTTTTAAGAACGAAGCGCTCCAGTGATTTGAAAAGCCCGTCAAACCCTCAAGACATTCACGATTTTTATTCCTAAGGTCTCATTATTAACTCAATCACACCATAACGTAACGATTACGGCCAGACTGCTTAGCTCGGTATAGGGCTTTGTCGGCTTCTTCAATAAAATCGGCGAGGGTATGTTCGACAGTAGGTAACAAACATATCAGACCGATACTGACGCTAACATGAGTGGCCACTGATGAACCTAAGTGCTCAATATCTAACGCTGCCATCGCAGCAATAATTCGTTTGGCGACATGTACTGCACCACCATCACCAGTTTCTGGTAATACACAAACAAACTCTTCACCACCATAACGGGCTACCATGTCAGTCGGTCGGTGCAATTGTTCAGACAAAGCTTTGGCCACTTTTTTCAAGCAATCATCACCTTTGAGGTGACCATATTGATCATTGTATTGTTTGAAAAAATCGATATCCATCAGTAACAGTGATATCGGCGTCTCTCTGCGGATCCCCCGTTGCCATTCTTGGTTAACAGTGCGATCAAACTGACGGCGATTAGGGATTGAGGTTAAACCGTCAATCATCGACAACTGCATCAGGCGATCACGGTATAACTTTAATTCGAGGTGATTACGCACTCTGGCTTTGACAATTTGTGGCGAAAATGGCTTGGTAATATAATCAATCGCGCCCATTTCGAGACCCCTGGCCTCATCTTCCATATCATCCATGGCGGTAACAAAAATTACCGGAATGGTGCGGGTTTGTATTTGGGTTTTTAACTCATCACAGACCATATAACCATCCATGTCAGGCATGGTCACGTCCAGCAAAATCAAATCAGGCTCTTCATTAATCGCCAATTCAATGCCGCTTTTGCCATTATCAGCGGCAATAATATGATGTTCATCTTCCAGTAACCCGGTCAACAACATAGTGTTAACGGCGCTGTCGTCAATAATGAGGATCTTGCTTTCTTTAATATTCATAATTGGTATAGAAAACTCGCTGATTTACCCACTGATCTGGCTAACAGATTACACGACAAATGTTTATTTCGCGAGTGATCAAACCTAGATATTGCGTCACTGCTGATAAATCGTACAAACCATTAACAAAGATACAAAAATGGCACTATTAAAAATATGATTTATGACAAATACTTACCAAACTCTTGGCAATCATCTAATAACGATATGCTTAAACATATCAGGAACTCACACCATGAAGTCAGCCATTACTATTGATTTAAAAATCGTCATGTCAATGCTGTTTGGCGCTGTGCTAATATTGGTACCAATATCGGTACTCAGTTGGTTATTTTTGTCAGCACACTTGGCTTCAAACCTAACGCCTGACCTAGCACCTAATCTGACAATGACTAAAACCCTGAATTCGTCACAGCCTACCAGTCAATTGGCCTATTGTGAAATCTTTTTCAATGATGACCGAGATTATTTTGAAACTGAAATCAATAAACGCCTGCCAGAATCCAAACTAATCCAATCTAATGTGATCTGGTCAGAAACCACCAAACAGCTGGGCTTTTATGCCATGATTTGTTATTAGCAAATTTATCGCCAATGCTGGTGGCATATTTGAGCGAACAGTTGTAAGCTTAAAGTTCATTCCCAAAGTGTTAATTATCTATGAAATCGCCAGCAGTAACAGCCTCAAAACCAATCGACCCTGACCAGACGTTTTATTCCTTCAAAGAAGAGTTAGCTAATACCATCAGCCACGGCATTGGCATGGTAGCGAGTATTATTGGCTTGATTTTTTTACTGATGCCACTGCCCTTTTACCAGCAAACCACCATTGAAGCGATAAAATTCAGTAGCTTAGGTATCTATGGCAGCAGCCTAGTTTTGCTGTTTATGGCCTCATCCCTTTATCACGGACTGCGTAGCGAAAAGCTCAAGGAATGTTTTAAAATCATTGACCATTGTGCCATCTATTTGCTCATTGCAGGCTCTTACACCCCACTATTACTGATCACCATTAACAATGACACCGCCCACACCGTACTGTGGATAATTTGGAGTTTGGCTATATTCGGCATTGTGTTTAAACTGATCTTTGGTGCCCGTTTTGACAAACTCTCTTTGCTGAGTTATTTGCTTATGGGCTGGTGCTCGCTATTCATTGTTTATGAACTATGGCAAAACCTACCCCCCGCAGGGTTTTATTTATTAGTGGGCGGCGGGCTGATTTACAGCCTCGGCACCATCTTTTACTGCAACGATAACATCCCTTACAACCACGCCATCTGGCATATCTTTGTGCTCGCAGGTGCCGCCTGCCATTATTTTATGATGTTGCTGTATGTATTACCCGGGGGATAAGTCGGGCTTCGCGCAATTAACAATTAACCATTAACCATTAACCATTAACCATTAAAAGCAAAATCAAAAACACGACTCATCACGGTGCATTTACGAACCTTCACGAACATTCAATTCGCCTGAGCCAGATTCGAGGATCTTCAAGGTCTTCACCCGATTAATCTCAATATCACCAGAGCCATCATCAATTTTGACGATATTATCCACATGACTTACGGTAATATCACCAGAAGCATCATCAATAAACACTTCACCGCTAACGTGGCTTATCTCAATTTCTCCCGAATCGTCATGAATGTTGATGTCGCCATCAACATGATGAATATTGATATCACCAGACTCATCGTTTATCCGCAAATGATGAGTCAAATGAGCGACTTCAATATCACCCGACTGATCTTCAATCTTCACCCCGCCTTTAACGTCACTGATCACAATATCGCCAGACTCATCGTCTACCGACAAAGCCATATAAGCAGGCATACTGACAATTAAATCAATTTTGGCCGAAGAGCCAAAATAAAAGCCATCACGCGGCTTCTGCGTCGCAGTCAAGCGAGCTTTGTCGCCATCCTCCACTAGGATTAAGTTATACCCTACATCGCTCTCGGGTTTGCTAGAGGTCCATACTTTCGCTGCAACGGTGATCGTATCAAGCCCGGCGACACCTTTAATTTCCATGTCACCAGATTCAGCATGAATCAGCAGCTCACTAATACCAGCAGCCGATAAACTCAGCTGTTTGCTAAAGTGCTCGTCATTACTGCTAAAACTAGCTGGTCCGTCGATATGAATAACACAACCACTGAGCAAGGAGCCCAGCGAGGTAACCAACAAGGTTGCAGACAATGAAGGCAGAGTGAATAAAGAGGAAAAACGTTTCATTAATAATACTCTTGAATAAAAATAAATAGGGGATTTGTCAACAATAGTCATGCTGCCTCATCAGCAGCACACTTTTGATTTTGCTGTTAACCGTTAACTGTTAACTGTTAATTTGCCTTAAGCCTCACAATAGGTTTTGGCTTCACCAATGGCAATATGGAGCAATTGACTATACCGTGCAATGCTTTGCTCAATGTCTGCTAGCTCTTCATCGGCAAAAGCAGACTGCATCGTTTTAGCCACATCACTTAAACTATCCATACCTAGCGTCGAACAGACACCTTTCATGGTATGAGCCAGTTTCATTGCGTCTTCATTTTGGCCACTTTTATACATTTGCTGTAACTCATCAGCCGATCCTTGGTACTGCGCAATAAACGTGCCTAACAACTTTTTGAACAGGCCCGCATTGTTGGCGGCATAGAGGATACCTTTATCAGCGTCTAACACAGATTCTTGGTTCATTTGGCTTGTCTCTTCATGGTTATTCATTTCATTGCCAAGATTCGTGGTCTCATCAGCGTCAGCAAGACTTGGCTTGACATTATTTGGCGTTGGCAAATGCTGCCGTAGCGTGCGACTGAGCAAAGCAAAATCCAACGGCTTAGTGAGATATTCAGTGAGTCCGCAATTCATCGCTTTTTGAATATATTCTTTATGCGCTTCTGCCGACAAGCCAAATATCGGCAAGTCTTTAAGGCTATCGATGGCTCTGATCTGCCGGGTCGCTTCTAGTCCGTCCATCTTTGGCATATGCATATCCATCAATACCAAATCTGGCTGCCAGCGAATACATTGCTCCACACCCACCAAACCATTTTCAGCCACTTCAACGGTAAGTCCCATACTTTTCAAACTCGCTGTCATCAGTTGCTGATTGACCATACTGTCTTCAACCACCAATATTTTCTGACCATTAAAACTGTCTTCAATCGATTCCGTCGGCTTAGCAACGGGCTGAGTCGAACAAGCTTGTGACTCATGCAACGGCAAACTTAATAAACATTGGGTACCGTGATTTTCTTCACTGTTAATGACAATGGTACCGCCGAGAAAATTCGTCAGCTTTTGCACGATAGATAAACCTAACCCGGTTCCGCCATAATCTCGTGTTCTGGAATTATCGACTTGTTCAAAAGGTGCAAAAATTCGAGAAATGCCATCCGCTGGAATACCGATACCGTTATCATTCACTTCTACCAATAACTGTTGTTCAGTTTGTGAGAAAAAGACTTTGACATCACCGCCAATATGACTGAATTTAACCGCGTTGGTGATTAAATTATTAAGAATGTTCAGCGTTTTGACTTTATCTATCACCAGCATTTGCTGTGACAAACCGCTGGCATCAACAGTCAGCTGAATATCTCGCTCTTGACAAGGACTGGCAAAACCCGCCCTGATACCTTCAATTAGTCGATTGACCTCGACGTTTTCTAGATTCATATCCAGCTTATCAGCTTCAATCCGGGACAAATCGAGTATATCATCAATTAAAGTGGTCAGATGGGCAGCGTTTTCATCAATCAAAGCCAAATACTCTTTGAGTTCATTCGCTGCGGCATCCTCTTGGTGATGCAGTTTTTGGGTGATCAACTGACCAAAACCGCTGATCGCATTGAGCGGAGTACGCAATTCATGGCTCATGGTGGCCAAAAAGCGCGTTTTGGCTTCACTGGCGGACTCAACCGCTTCTTTAGAATCCAGTAATTCTTTTTGCAATTCAATCAGTTGAGTGATATCTCTGGCTGAACAAATAAACGAAGTAATTTCGCCATCTACCAGCTCTGGGGCAAATTGAATATCAAAATCGAGGTTATTTTTACCCGCATATTGATAACGCCGTACTTCTTTATACTTTAATAGCTCTTCTATCGCCTGTTTATACACCGGCAAACTCGCCTCGGGCAAACCCAACTCACTGAAATGTTTACCAACTTCATTATGGACATTGACACCCAGTTCCGCTTCCATTCTGGGATTCATAAACAAAAGCTGCCCATTGATATCAAAACGACCAATAATATCTGGTGAGTTATCTAGTACCTGACTGAGACTGCGCGACAAGCGCTCGTTTTCTTTCGCCGCTTCAACAATATAGTGCTGTGACAACAATCCCCTGACTCTGGCAATCAGCTCTTCTCTGATCAATGGCTTATTGATAAAGTCATCGACACCCAAGTTAAACAGCTTGATCCGCCTTGACGAGTCTTCATAACCAGACATCGCCAACACTCTGAGGCTATTTCTCGGTTCAGGTAAGGTGCGAATATAATCAACCAGCTCAACCCCGGTCATATTACCGGCGAGTACCACATCAATAATGCTCAAATCAAACTGTTGCTGATTCAGTTCTTTAATGGCCAGTTCAGCACTAGACACCTGCACCACCTCAAGCCCCATATCATGCAGCAGCACTGTCATATATTCAGCTTGAGAGCGAGAATCTTCAACCACCAGCACCCTACCTTTAATCGGTTTATTGCGTTCGATTAACAACTCAACCGCATGGCTAAAACGATGTAATTCATGGCGACCGATTAATTGAGTGACGCCATTGGTGAAGGCAAAATCATAATCAATACTGCTTTTTTGCGGGGTAACCAGCAATACGGTAGTGGTTTTGTATTGCTCTATTTTACGTAGCGCTGCACACACGTTGATCCCTTCGTCATCGGGCAACTTTTGTGATAAACAAATCAGGTGATAATCTTGTTTGCTAGCCTCGGCATAAGTTTCTTCGGCTGATGTGGTGAAGGTAACATGGACGCCCAACCGGGTAATAAGCTGAGTAAAAATATGACGCCCGGTTTTGCTCGGCTCAGCAATTAGCACTCTAAGTTCTGACATGAGTTTCTTCAATCATAGTAATATACCTTTTGTCCTTAAGAAGCAGGCGTAAAACATAACAATAAAATAACAATGTTTGTAAGCGTAGCGCATTAAGAGTTAAATGTGAACCAACACTTAATCCGCTTAAGCCAGAGGAAACAACCATCTACCTATAAATGCACCTACAGATGTACCTATAGGCTCTTAGAATGATGACACTTATTCATGATTGCCCTGACAACTGATACAATATAGTGCTTCGGGCTTAATTTTCAACCGGGCAAAAGTGATTAACTGGTCACATTCCTGACAAAATCCGTAATCATCATCAGCCATTCTTGCCAACGCTTGATTCACCGCGCTTAAATGTTGTTTGTTATGCTGCTGATTAGCCATAGCCATTTGCTGTTGTTGTATCGCATCAATACGTGACACCCGACCTACCGCTTGTTGATCTAGCGTCACTGGTTGTGTCTCTGTTTCTTGCGAATCCAGCTGTTGTCTGAGATGCAGTTGCTCAGCAATTAACTGTTGCTGTAATTCATTCAACTGGGTTTGATTTAATTCACTCATCTTGATCAACCTATTTGTCAGCCTCAGCTCGTGGCAAAATAACGAACAAACCATTAAATTCAGCCACCGCTGTTTCGCCATCCTTCACTTGCACTTTCACTTTAAGGCGAGCTTTTTTACCTGCTTGCAAAGGAGCAAAATCGCCTTCAACCTCGCCTTTGTCAGCAACAGCAGTCGGTTGTTGGCTCAGCGGTTTAAAATAACGAATTTGGCCATCTGCAAGCACAATATCACCGACTTCGCCTTGCTCTTTGAGGCATAAATAGACCAAACCCCAGCCAGTTAATGTTGCCAAAGAATAAACACTACCGGCAAACATAGTCCCGTGCAGATTCAGGTTAGGGTCTAGGGCCGCATAAGTTTCAAATACCCCATCGACATACTGATGAACTTGGATCCCCATCACCTCACTGATAGGAATTTCATCATGCCAGGTTTGTTGTAGCTGCTGACACCATTGACGGCAACGGGGAGCAGAGGATTGCAGCGCTGTTTTTAGTTTGCTTGTCATGCCTTACACTCTTTTAGAAAACGACAACCTAGCCTTAACGACAGGATAAATTAAATGTCACCGGGCCATCATTGATGCTGTGCACCTTCATATCTGCGCCGAACTCACCCGTTGCCACTGTCATTTGCTGCTCTTCAAGGGCATTAACAAATACCCGATATAACCGTTGTGCTTCATCTGGCACTGCCGCCGATGAAAAGCTCGGGCGTCGACCTTTGTTGGTATCCGCAGCAAGCGTGAATTGTGATACCACCAGAATTTGGCCACCACTTTGACCTACATCGAGGTTCATTTTATCGGCTTCATCAGCAAAAATGCGATAATTCACCACTCGCTCGCTCAAGCGTTGGGCGAGCTTATCATCATCGTCTTTTTCAACGCCGAGATAAATCAGCAAACCGCGTTCAATCTCGCCAACGGTTTGTCCTTCAACCACCACTTTTGCCATTAATACCCGTTGGATCAGTGCGATCATTTATCATTATCCTGTTTGCGTAAAAAATTAGCCATTTCGTCACTGTCTCGACATAATGCATCCGCCGTTGCGGGCTCCATACCTGAATGTCCGGCGGCAGGGATAACCTGCAAAGCACTGTTGGGCCAATGTTGTTGCAGGGTAAAGGCGTTTTCTATTTTACACACCACATCATAACGACCATGGATGATATAACCTGGAATGTCAGCGATTTTAGCAATATTTTCAAGGATATAACCTTCATCAATAAAGCAATTATTAACAAAGTAGTGGCATTCGATACGGGCTAAACTGAGGGCTCGGTGGGCTTCGCTACAATGACTTTGGGCATCGGGGCTGGTTTTTAGCGTCGAGATTTTACCTTCCCACACCGACCATAGTTTCGCTGCATGTAAGCGTTCAATTTCATTTTCGCTAGTCAGCAAGGCGTGATAGGCGGTGATTTCTTCGCCATCTTTACAGCCTTTAATCACGGCAAAAAAGTCTCGATAGTGATCAGGAAATAATTGGCTGGCTCCTCCGGTTTGCCCATATAACCACTGATAATCTTGTTGCCTAGCGAGAAAAATACCTCTTAGCAGCAGTCCTCTGACACGCTCAGGGTAGTTGATCGCATATATCAGCGCTAATGTGCTACCCCATGAGCCGCCAGCCACCACCCATTGTTCGATGTTCAATTGTTGGCGAATGAATTCCATATCATCGAGCAGGGTCCAGGTATCGTTATTTTCTAAACCAGCGTGTGGTGTTGACAGGCCACAGCCGCGCTGATCGAAGATGATGATGCGGTAAGCTTCGGGATCATAAAAACAGCGATGGATTGGATTTGAACCACCGCCCGGACCGCCGTGACAAAACACTACGGCAATACCATCCGGGTTACCGGACTCTTCAACGTAAATTTGCTGCCCGTTATCCCGGTCGAAATTCCAGGTTTGGTTGGGCTGTATTAATGGATAGATCCCACGCATTAGCTTCTCACTTATTCTTTATTATCAGTTTTTTCTAGGGAAAGCGGCAATTCATTATCAAGTTTTTCTCGGCCAAAAAACAACTCAATAAACACCGTAAATTCGGCCCCCAGCAGTATTACAAACCATGACACATAAACCCATAAAAACAAAATTGGGATTGACGCCAAAGCGCCATAAATCACCTGATACGATGGAAAATTGGTGATATACAACACAAACACCCGTTTTGATATTTCAAATAGCAGTGCGGCAAAAACGGCCCCTGACAATGCCGCTTTAAACCTCACCTCAGCATTAGGCACTATCATAAATAATAATACAAATGCCACTGTTGACAGGGTAAAAGGCAATAATTTAATAAAAAAGTCACTGACCCCCGGCGTATAGGTGTCTGCCATTGCCGCGATATTAATCAGGTAAGAGGTCACCCCGAGGCTCGCGCCGACAAATATCGGCCCCAGTGTCAGCACCATCCAATAGATGGCAAACGAAAATACTTTTTTACGCGTTCGCTGGGTATTCCAGATCCGGTTGAGGGTTTTATCAATGGCGGAGATTAACGACAATGCCACAAACACCAGTACCGCGATACCGATGGCGGTCATTTTTGAGGCATTATCGACAAAGCTATTGATATACTGTTGAATTTGCTCGCTAGAAGTGGGCACAAAATTAGAGAAAACAAACGTTTCGATGGTATGTTTAAACGATTCAAACACCGGAAAGGCTTTTAATATAGAGAAAGTCACGGAGATCAGCGGTACCACTGACAACAAAGAGATAAAGGCTAAATAACCTGCGACGACGGTGATCTGATCATTGCGGCAATGGGTAAAAAAGGAGAGCACAAATCTCACCACCGCTAACAACCCTTTTACTGGAGACTGCCAATTTAACCCGTTTGACCAATTCATATTTGCAATTATTGTTATAGTTCAATAATGTAATGGTAACTCTTTTTGATGAAAACATTCAGGAAATTTATGCATTACTTACTTGCCCTATTACTCCCTCCTATCGCCATTTTATTGGCTGGCAAACCGTTTCAGGCGGTTTTCAATCTAATTTTCTTCGTCGTCGGATTTTTGTTTTTCTTGCTCGGCGGCGGACTACTTTCGTTATTGTGCATTATTCACGCATTTTTTGTCGTGCACGGTCGCAAACAAGACAAACGTGATGAGAAGATTATTCAGGCGATGAAAGACAGATAAAGAACAATATAAATAAAGAGCGAATATCAAAACATGGCTATCACACTCACCCATATTGCGCTACATGTTAAGGATGTCAGCGCTTGTGTCGCCTTTTACCAGCAATACGCTGGCATGAAAATTGTGCGTGACCGCGACATCCATGGTAAACACATCATCTGGTTAGCTGAGCCGGGTAAAGAGACAGAATTTATCATGGTGATTTTGCCCGGTGGCCCTGGCAGAAATCAATCCTCCAGTGATTTTTCTCACCTCGGCTTTGCCCTTGAAAGCCACCAAGCCGTAGATGAAATCGCCCAACGAGCCGAAGCTCAAGGCATTTTAGCTTGGCCGCAAAAACAAGAACCTTATCCGGTCGGCTATTATTGCGGTATTAAGGACCCAGACGGCAACTTTGTTGAATTCAGTTATGGCCAACCGTTAGGGCCGGGTGCTAAATTGTAAGAACGAAATCCGACCTAAGTGTCGGAGCAATGCGAAGCAAACGGGCATCCCTGCCCGCAAAATCATGAGCTAGCGCTCATTCCTTCTCTCTTCCTACGCTCTTCCTACAACTTATCCCCATACAACATGCCACCACCAGAATAACCATAAATGATTTTATCTGGGTGTTGTGGGTCAAAGCTCACCGAATGGCCATTGTTTTGCAGTTGTGGCCGCTCGTCCTGAGTCCAAGTTTCACCGCCGTCTTTAGTCACTTGCATCCCGCCATTGCGCCAAGTGACTGAGCCTGCAACAACCACATAGTTGCTGTTACTTGGATCAATGTTGATATCAAGCGGCACTGTGTGTTGTTGCATAAACTTCCAGGTCGCACCATTATCAATTGACTTCCATATCCCGGTTGCCCCTGACTGGAAGGTTTTATGTTCCATATCAGTTAACCACAATACGTTGGTATTGTTCGGGTCGACGGCAAAACTCATCGGGCGCTTCCAAGGTTGATGATCTGCATCCCAACTACCATGAGAAGCAGTATCAACAGTACCACGCAGTAACGTCCAGGTAGTTGCGTTGTCCACCACATTCAAAAAGTAAATGCCGGTTTGCGCTGAATTAATCCAACTATAATACTTGGTCGTAGCACCAGAATTATCAGTGATGTACTGATTCGGTTGCAGGCCAAAATCACTAATTTGTTGTGCAGTGATCTGGGGTCTAATACCCGTCACTAGCGCGTACACATTGCCGTTGCTCATCACTTCAATCTGTGGCACCACTAAATCCATAGCATAAGTTTGACCATTCAAATTACTCGGCAAACCAACATTAAACTTCTCCCAACTCTGGCCACCATCGGTCGAACGTGCAATACCATCACTGTGACTACCAGCATAAAGGGTATTGCTTGGTGCATGAAAACCCAACGACAAATATTGACGGTCAAAAGTACTTTGCGCAGGGGTCAAACGCTCCCAGCTATCACCTTTATTGCTCGACTTGAAAACACCACCCTCAGCAACGGTTGTCAATTCTTGATAGGGCCAATCATGTCGAGTGCCGTTGACCATGTAAATGGTATTAGCATCAGTGGGATTAAAGGCATAATCATAAATCGAGTTAGCCGAGCTAGGCAAAATCTGCCACGTCGCACCATGGTCTGTAGAACGAGCACCATGAATATCGGCATACGCTGCATAGATGTCATTACTATTAGCTGGATTAAATTTAAGGTCATACACCGAAGTCACATTCAATCCAGACGGCGACCATAAATCGCTTTTCACCGGACTATCTGGCGTAGTACCTTCATACTCATTGGTTAAATCCAACCACTCGTTACCCGTATTTTCAGTGCCATAGAGGAAGTAATTACCCGAACCACCATACTGAGCGCTGTTAAGCTGATTAACCCCCGTGGTGTAATAACCCCCATCGTGCCAGCCAATGTTCAGGCCAACCGGGCTGTGTTCCATTTTAGAACCATCCCAAGGGGTGAAACCCGCATCCCAGTTATATTGCAGCATTTTCAACGCCCAAGTACTGCCTGCATCTTCAGAGACATAAACAGAAGTGCCTTTATCACGTCCCCACTTGCGACTACCTGTGGCGTAGATAGTTTGTGGATCATTTTGTGCCATCGACAAATGAGAGCCCATAAACTGAGTGGTTTGGCTAAACCCAGCATTATTTTTACTGACGTAAATCATCGCAGCCGTAATTTCATCTCCAGCATTGGATGGTCTTGGGGCTGTAGCTATTACATCACCTGCAACCAGCCCAGCGGCAATAGAAGCGTCAATTGCATCGTCGGCTTCATCACTGGCATAAGTCAGTGTTTTAGCACTTGCAGTGGAGCCACCACTAAAGCGATGGATTTTATGACCATTTGGCGTGAAGTAATTAACAAAGTTAATGCCATCAGTCGAACTCAAAATCTCGTTTTCAGTGGCAATATACACGACTTTATTATAAGTAATATCATGATTATCGATAAACATACCGGTAATATTGCCGCCGTTATAGACAAAATCCCAATGATCACCCGCATCCGTTGAACGCCACAGACCAAGGTTACTCATTGCATAAACAGTACCTACAGTATCCGTATCGGTATACCAAGCGGTGATCCGTTCATCGTTGGTAAAAATACCATCGTTGCTATAAATCACCTCAAAACTGGCTGGTGCCGTAAAAGTTTGACCGCCATTAATTGAACGTACCGGTGCTAATCCCTCAGGCGCATGTAATACCGTCTGCGCACCAGCAAAACCAAACGCTGACGCATAACCGAGATTTGGCGAAAAGGTCGTTTGCGCGTGTCTGATCGGAGCCCAATTAACCCCACTATTCAATGAACGAAAAGCGGTACCCATGTCGGTTCCAACAAAACGCATGGTGTCGTCAAACGGATTGATCGAATAACCCGCCATCGCACCACCGCCACCAATACCCCAGCTTTTGAAGCCCAGCAACGCACCGCCGATCTCCTCTGCTGAGCAGCCTCGGGCATTCACCGTAGAACCTACTGCTGTTTCAACACAAATATCCACCGCATTGTTGATACCATCACCATCATCATCTAATTGCGTGTTAGCACAACCATCACTATTAATGGTTTCACCGACAGGCGTCGTCGCACATTGGTCGAACATATCGTCAACGCTATCGCCATCACTATCGCTCAAAGTAAAGCCAGGGGTGACTTGCAAACCCAATGAGCCCATTTGTGTACCACTGTTGTGGTAAGTCGTGGTGGTGGCAACAAACCCTTGCTTGATCCAATCAATCATATCCTTGACTGCCACAGAACCATTAGCCGATCCATTCGTTGGATCCTGATACGTATCAACATAAGCTTCATGCCCGCCAATCAAGGTCAACTGGGCGATATCATTCGCTGACAAATGGCGGGTAATGAAGGCGTTAAAGGCCGTTTCTGCGCTACCATCCAAACCCAGAACCTCTTTGCCATAAGTTTCCAGACGACGTTGGTCGTCATAAAAACGCGGCGCATCAGTGGCAATTGGTTGCTCCGGAGCATAACTCAGGGGCAAATCCAACTCATCAAACTCACCATCTGAGCGAGCGTTAAACACCCCATTATGGCTATAGGCGCTTGAGGATAAAATATCCTCTGCTGAGCCAGAATTCAAATTGCCAACCACATAACCCGGTTTAGCGGCATCGCCCCAGAAGATATTATTGTTGATTTGACTCAAAGTATTAGTCGGTGTCAGGCTGGCTTCGCTCACCGATATTGCCCGATTGGTTAATGGAATGAATACCACGTTGTTATTCAATTCGACCTGACGACCATTTTGGTAAGAGCCATTGAATGTCACAAAAGTATTGCTTTGATTGCCATTGAGGTTTTTCAACGCAATATTGTTAGTGATGCGCACCGTTTCACCGGCATGTGCTGCGCCATCAGCCAAATATAAATCGCCCGATTCGCCATCATCCAAATTGTTGAAGTCGAAGACCACACTATCGAGTTCACGCAGACTTCGGTCAGTCATATAACCGCCACCAAGGGTAAAACCGTGAGGGTTATGTTTTTCGGCTCTAAAGTAAATATTTGAGGTTTTGACACTACCCACCCCAATGGTATCGGCGTTAAACAACAGCCAGCTGTCGACATCCTGCCAACCTTTTTGCGGCAAAGTATTCGCCAAATCTCTAAGTACCCAATCGTTCATGGTAAATTCAGGACGGGCATAAAACTCAACCTCACCGTCAACAGAAAGGCCATTCATATTAAACAGGGTACTTTGTGCCGTAGTGTTATAGGAACCCACGGTTCTAAAGGCTTTGTCGACCGTAGGTGACAAAACAGTAAGGTTTTCCCAGTTACAACTGGCGTTATCGTCAGCGCTATAACGCAATTCAAACTGGGCGCTACTGGTAAACAACACATTAGGCATATCACACGCTTTGGTCGGTGCATTGTTAAAACCATCATGAATATAACCGCTACTGAAACCATGCAGATGCACGTTACCACCGATGATGTTGGAGCCATACCAGATGTGTTTATCATAAACAAAGCTCGCTGATGAGCTAGGTTTAAGGCCAAAAAAGGCTTTGTTGTCGGCGCTGGCATCGACCCGTAACGACGGATAACGATAATGTGCACCGGCCGCTTTATAACGACGGGTGATCCCTTCCCCACCATCAAATTCGATATGAGCACCAGCGTACATCACGTTTTGAGTATTCGCTTGAGTGGCGTCCCAATCACCATTAACCGTTAGCGTGACGCCCGCTGCCACCACAAACTCACCGACAAGGGCAAGGCTGCCTTCCCCGTCACTGACCTGACCCGCCGAAAACGACTGATCGACAGTCACAGTGAAGCTGCCAGCATCCAAAGTGTCACCGTCTTGCGGCAATACGCCAAAGGTATCTGGGTCCGAGATTGGACCGGACTGCTGAGCTACTAGGGTTTGTTGAGTAACCGAGCTGGTTGTTTGTAGAGTTTTTGTTTGTAAGGCCGTTGTTTGTAAAGCTAAGGCAACCGCTTGCCTGACCTTATCTGTTTGATTTAATGAAGGATTGACTTCAGTCGCATGTACCGAAGCGCTTAAAAACACCGACGTGAGCACCACGCCGCCAAATTCCAATAAGTACTTTTCCACGATATTATCCTTTTATACAATTAGTTGGCTGGTCCGAAGACCAGTGATAAATGCTATAGATAAATCCCATGGAACACAAGCACAAAGTACCTGAAAGAATACTTTCAAAGCCCTGCAATGACTTAAATTTTAACAAAAATATCATATTGAACAGAGGTCAATTAAGCAGCAAAACACGCCGCAAGCGCTTTGATACGCTGATTATCTTTGTTTTGAGAACACTAACAAAAACAGGGGGTTAAACGGTTTGCTGAGCAATATGTAAGCGTCTATGTAAAACAATCAAGCTGGGGACTTTGTAGCAGAATAAGGCTTTAAGGTGACCTTAAAGCCTCAACATTCACGAGGTTGAAACCTCGTCTACGCCGTAGACGCGAATTCATTCGCGTTTTTGATGAATCAATTGTTACCCTATTTAATCGGAGCAGATAATGAAGAAGACGCCTGCAAAAATAGACAAAATTGACCTGAATTTTACACTGGTCTATAGTTAATTTTCTGCACTGGATACCTATCAACATGCACAAGGAAACTCAACCATGTTATCCACTCAAATCGCTCGATTTATTATTGGTTTTAGCTGGCTGTATCACGGCATATTTCCCAAGCTGGTTCACATCGCCCCAATCGAAAAAATGATGACGGACAGTATCGGTTTATCGAACGAGATATCGTATCTCATCACTAAATCGGCGGGGGTGGGTGAGATCATTTTTGGGCTGATTTTTTTACGCTTCTATCAATCCCGTTCGATTGTTTTATTAAATATCATCGCCTTGGTAGGTCTACTCATTTTTGTTGCGCTGTTACAACCTCATTTGTTGATTGAAGCGTTTAATCCCATCACCACCAACATTCCTTTAATTGGATTAAGTTTGATTTTATTAAATCGTAATACTCAGCAATAAACTCATTACTGGGTTTTAGCCAACACGATATACTCGCCGTGATGAAAGGTGTAATCAGTCTCTTTTTTAATATACAGCTGTTTAAGTTCGTCGGTAGCCACCAATTCTAACAGCTCGCATTCGCGGTTTTGTAAAAATGCCGCGACATTTTCACTCTCCAAAGACCACATTATTGGCTCGCCAATGATCCTCAGGTAGTTAAACAATAATCCACGTAAATTGTTCTTCTCAGTGCCCTCAGGTTCGAGAAAAGTAAACAATAATTGTGTCCCAGCCCCACTCAGGGCATTAATGGTATCAAATACTCGATGGATGCCGGGCTCTTCGAGATACATCATCATTCCTTCGCAAATATATAAAGTCGGTCGGTCCGCTTCAAAGGGCGCAAACTCCGCCAAAATGGTTCTCAAATCATCAATAGTGGTATCCACCCCGAGAAAATGCATGTTCTCTGGTGCTGGTGAATCAACGGTCAACAAGGCGTTAGTTTTAATATTTTGGGTAGCCGGACGGTCAATCTCAATAAAATTAACCCGTGGATTCAGCTGACACAAACGCCAAGCCAAGGTATCAAAACCCGCCCCTAAATTAACAACTTGAGTCACCCCGTCGGCAATCGCTGCCCGGGTTTTGTCTTCAATATAATTTTTACGCAAAATATAATGCAAAGTGATGCCCGGCAACATCAGGTATTCTCTGAGTTTCACCGACATTGAAGCCAATGGACTATTAATTTGCTTCAAGCGTTTTTGCCCTTCTTTGCACGACTGCAATATCTGCGTAGCGACGGGCACCATATCCTTAGGCACTAAGTAACCATGCTCCTGTGTATTTGAAATATAGATTAATCCTTGAAGTACCGTAAATGCTGTTGAACTTGGCTGATCTTCTTTCATACTTTTGCCTACTAGTTTGTCCCTCGTCTCACCTTAATATAGTACGATAACGGCAACACCGCTTTTAAGATCACAGCCACATCTGATAAACTGCTGCGAAAGGCCAAACCAACAGCGAGCCAATCTCATGTGTGGCAGATTTAACGTAATGGACGATCCACTAACCCGGATTTTATGCGAGCAATTAGGCTTGTTTGATCAGCAGCAGTTCAATCAACAACCAAGTAACTTGCGCTTTAGCGATGATGTCGCCCCAGCGTCAACCATCTCGATCATCAAGCAAGACAATTCAGCCCGTGAAAGCCGCCATATTGGCGATGCGATTTGGTGGTTACTGCTCGAAAAAAATCAAGGGCAAGCGCAAGGTCAAAACCAAGCCCAGAACCAAACACAGTACAAAGCCAACTACAAATACGCATCATTCAATTCACGCTGGGACAAACTCAACACTCCCCGGGCAATCGCTTATCAGCCCTATCGCGAGTCTCGTTGTATCATCCCTGCCAGCAGTTTTGTTGAAGGCCAAGACAAACGTTATTACCACTTAAAGCCCGAAAACAGTGCAATCGGTTTTGGCGGTTTATATAAATCCTGGGTCAATGAAAACAGCGGCGAAGTGATCCATTCCGCCTCCATCATCACGCTGGCTGGCAATCCCAAACTCGAACATATCCATCGTAAATCCGTGCCACTGATGTTACCGATGGACAATACCCGATTAACCGATGCTTGGCTCGACCCCAACTTTAAACGCCTCGACAAGTTCGAACCGTTTTTTCAACCGATATTACGTCAAAACCTCATCGCTACGCCGATAGATAAACCATCAAAACGTAACCCAATTGGCTTAGCTGAAACCATTACAGCAGATTTGTAGTTGGCAATAGACAGAAACAATTAATAAAACCAAAAAAATAACAGCCTATAAAACCGCTTATTTCTATGTAATAATGGAGTTCAACTCCGTATTTACATAAAAAATTAAATATGATCAGTCGAAAAATCATTAATGAACTCTTGATTTTGATCACCGAGTATCCAGTGATCACCATCCTTGGTCCCAGACAATCGGGCAAGACAACACTGGCCAAAGCATTCCTCCCAGGTTACTTATATTCAAACCTGGAAGTGCCAGAAGAGCGGGAATTTGCCAGTCAGGATCCAAAGGCTTACCTGGCTCAATTTACGGATAAAGTCATTATTGATGAAATACAACGCGTACCAATATTATTAAGTTATATACAAGGACTGGTTGATGCTGATGATACTCAACAAGCGGGACGGTTTATTCTAACCGGCTCGCACCAACTTCAACTAAGAGCCGCCATATCCCAATCCTTAGCAGGTCGAACCGCTATTGTTAATTTATTACCGCTTTCAATCGCCGAACTCAGTCATCAATCAATGGCTTTGAATACTTTTGAAGACTATTGTTTCACCGGTTTTCTACCCCGTATTTATGATCGCAAATTGCGGCCCGGTACAGCATGGTCCAACTACTATCAAACCTATGTCGAAAGAGATGTACGGTTATTGATTAATTTAAAAGACCTCTCCTTATTTGAAAAATTACTAAAACTATTGGCAGGCAGAGTGGGTCAGATCATTAATTATCAATCACTGTCCAATGACATCGGTGTGGACCAAAAAACAATCAAGAGTTGGCTCGTCATTTTAGAGGCGTCTTTTATTGTTTTTAAGCTATCACCTTATTTTGACAATTTTGGCAAGCGGGTGATCAAATCGCCAAAGTATTATTTTACCGACGTTGGACTGTTGAGTTTTATCCTCGGGATCAGAAAAAAAGAGCAAATCACTAGGGACCCGCTAGTTGGTCATATCTTTGAAAATATGGTGGTGATTGAGTGCCTTAAGTCCCGTTACAATCAAGGTCAACTGCCAGATTTGTATTATTATCGCGATAGCAATGGCCTAGAAGTTGATGTGATATTTCAAGATGGCAGAGAATTGGTAGCGATTGAAATTAAATCAGCCGCAACCTTTTCGTCATCACAACTGAAGGGACTCAAAAAATTCAAAACCATTGCCAAAAACGTCAAAAAAGCCTATTTGATCTACAACTCAAAAGCGCTATCCCTGAGCGATGGTATTGAAGTGATTCATTTCGAAAACACTGCGGATATATTTACTGCTTGCGAAACTGAGTTTAACTCTAACCCTGATAGAGTAAATGATACCCTTCAACATTCACGAGGTTAAAACCTCGTCTACGGCAGAGCTGGTGATAACTCATATACCGATTAACCGATACTACGGTAGAGTAGTACGTCATAGACGCGAATTCACCGAAGTGTCGGACCATCGCGCTTTTGATGCATCAATTATTACCCTATTGAATCGGAGCCAAATATCCCATTAACAATTACAATACAATCAGTCATCAAGCAAAAAACTGTCTAATTTATCAAGTAATTTTCATCTGTTTATAAATTCATCTCAAAACCCTTATACATCTATCTTTAAGTTTTATTTGACAGCAATATAAGTTGTCCAAGTATCCAGCTTACAGCTGTATTGGTTAAACAAGACAAATTATTAATGAAATTATAACCAAACACGATGGACTAAAAAATAAAGTAACCGTTTCTTGCACATGGGTAGTATTTTTAAACTGTTGGCCCACACCCCTTATTCAAGGTTTGTAGCGCAAAAAGCTGAAAAACGGGCAAAAATACTAGAAACAAACGATTAACCTAGCAAAAAAATTACTTATCTGACCATTTCGACAGTTTTTCAGTGCTCTCAACAAAAAATACGCTCAATGCCAATAAAACTGCGATAAATCACATTTAAAAAACTTGACTATTCTTGTCTATCTCACCAGCTTTCAATTAATTCCCTAATAAAAATTATTAAAATACAAAAATGTAATGAAATTGTAACGAATTTTAACTATCCTGTTGAAGTGCTTGTGGCTTAAATCGCTCAAGCCATGAGACCGATCAATAATAATAACGATAATCTGAACCGTTAATTTTACCACAACTGGGGAGGTTAACCGTTTAACGAGGCTTATAAATACACAATCGAAGAGACTTCAAATGAATAGAGTACCTTTTTATAAGAAGCAATACAGTGTGATAAGGAATGTTACGTTAATGGGGTTATTTGGCAGTTTGTCAGCAGCCCATGCAGAGATCCCCGCAGGATATTACGACAGTGCCAATACTGGCAATCAGCAAGCGTTACATACCACCTTGCATGAAATTATTGACGACCATCAGCGCTTTCCTTATACCTCAAGTTCAACCGATACTTGGGATATTCTGGAATCTGCCGATGAAGATCCAGACAATAGCGCCAACGTTATCGACATTTACAAAAATGCCAGCTACCCCAAAGTCGGCGGTGGTAATACATCTTATAATCGGGAGCATACCTGGCCAAAATCCTATGGCTTCCCTAACGATGGCAGCAGCAACTATCCTTACACCGATACCCATCATCTGTTTATTTCTGACAGCAGTTACAACAGCAGCCGCAGCAATAAACCTTATGCCAACTGCACCAGCGGCTGTAGTGAAAAAACCACATTAGTCAACAACAACCGAGGCGGCTCAGGCCAATCGAGCTGGACTGCCGGATCGTTTGAAGACGGCAGCTGGCAAACTTGGTCAGGACGAAAAGGTGACACTGCCCGCGCCCTGATGTATATGGCAGTGCGTTATGAAGGCGGCACCCATGGTGTTACTGGGGTTTCAGAGCCCGATTTAATTTTGACTGACGACCGCTCATTGATTGGCTCATCCAGTCAGGGCTCAAACATTTCAGTCGCTTACATGGGCCTGAAATCTGTGCTATTACAATGGCATAAAGAAGACCCGGTAGATGCTTTTGAGCAACGTCACAACGATACCGTGTACTTGTTCCAAGGCAACCGTAACCCGTTTGTCGATCATCCCGAATACGCCACTTGTGTTTTCGAAAACATCTGTAATGGCAGCGGCGATACGACGCCACCATCAGCACCCACAGGTTTAAACGCCACAGGCGGTGATGCCAGCGTATCCTTGAGCTGGACTGCCAACACCGAGGGCGATTTGCGGGGATACAACATCTACCGCAGCAATACCAGCGGCGGCGCAACCAGCAAAGTCAATACCAATAACGTGACAGCAACTAGCTTCAGCGATAGCGGTTTGGCGGGCAATACCAGCTATTATTACACTATCAAAGCGGTTGATACCTCGTTCAACGCCTCAGTAGCGAGTAATGAAGCCAGTGCCACCACCGAGGTTGGTGTTGAGCCACCACCACCGGCAGCAGTCACCGTGTGGATCAACGAATTCCATTACGACAATGACGGCACAGACAGCGGCGAAGCAATTGAAATTGCAGGCACCGCAGGCAGCAATTTAAGTGGCTGGAGTCTGGTAGGTTATAACGGCAACGGCGGTTCAACTTATACCACCATCAATTTGTCAGGTGTGATTGCTGACCAACAAGGCGGTTTAGGTACTTTAAGCTTCACCGCAACAGGTCTGCAAAACGGTGCGCCTGATGCTATCGCTTTGGTCGACAGCACAGGCACAGTGGTTCAATTCCTCAGTTATGAAGGCACCACCACAGCGACCAACGGTCCAGCCAGTGGACAGACGTCTACTGATGTTGGCGTATCAGAAACCTCAACCACACCAGCGGGTTATTCATTACAGCTGGGCGGTTCAGGCGACAACTATGCTGATTTTAACTGGCAATCAGCCGCCACTAGCACCTTTGGTGGACTGAACAATGGTCAAAGTTTTACCGGTTCACCGCCGACTAACCAAGCACCAACTGCCGCATTCAGCCAAAACTGTAATGCGCTATCTTGTACATTCGATGGCAGCAGCAGCTCAGACACTGACGGTACAATTACCAGCTACAACTGGGACTTCGGTGACGGCAGCACTGGCACTGGTGTAAACCCAACCCATGCTTACGCACTAGACGGTCAATACAATGTCGTTCTAACAGTCACCGACAACGGCGCTGCAACAGATACCAGCACAGCAACGGTTACAGTTGCCGCACCGACAAGCCAACCTTGGGTTAACGAGTTCCATTATGATAACGATGGCACAGACAGCAACGAAGGCATCGAGATTGCCGCAGCGGCTGGCACCAACCTGAGTGGCTGGAGTTTAGTTGCCTATAACGGCAGTGGCGGCACGGTTTACAGCACCACTAACCTGTCGGGCACCATTGCCGATCAACAAGGTGGTTTTGGTACATTGAACTTCGCTATCAGCGGTTTGCAAAACGGTGCGCCAGATGGATTCGCATTAGTTGATAACACCGGAGCAGTGGTGCAATTCCTCAGCTATGAAGGCGCAGTAACCGCAGTAGATGGTCCAGCAGCTGGCACTACATCCACAGATGTTGGTGTAACTGAAACCTCAAGTACGCCAATAGGTCATTCATTGCAATTAGGTGGCTCAGGCAGTCAATACAGTGACTTCGCTTGGCAGACAGCCGCAGCAAGTACACCGGGCAGCGTCAACAATGGTCAAACTTTAGGTGATGCGACACCGCCACCGCCTCCACCAACGGGCGAATCATACTTCGAAAACACTACAACAATGGCGATCCCAGATCGCAGCACCATCGTCAGCAACATCGCAGTGGAGCGCACAGGCGCAGCGGGCACCGTTGACATCAGCGTCGATATCAGCCACACCTTCCGTGGCGATATCAGCCTGATATTACAAGCCCCAGATGGCAGCTTGTATTTGCTCAAAGCCAGCGACCGCAAAGATGGCGCAGAGAATATCAACGCCAGCTACAGCGGCGATATCTCCGGCAATGCAGCAGGTACTTGGTCATTGCAGGTAACCGACAACATCAGAAAAGATACCGGTCAGCTTAACAGCTGGTCATTACAGTTCTGATTTTTGTTAATCTGAAGAGAAGCAAGACTCTAACCCTGTAGAATAAATTAAGCTTGCCGTTAACGAGGCTAAAACCTCGTTAACGGCAAGCTTGATACAACACCGAGTAAGATGAGGTTTCAGCCTCGTCAATTGTTAATTGCCCCCAGCCCATTCAGCTGCTTTAGCTAATACGTTGCCTTTTCATTATCACCGCTTTCATCATAATAATCCGCCGCCAGTCGATAACAGGCTTGATTTTGCTGATCAATTCTAATGATGAGAAATGCTGGAGTGCTTGATTAATCGCGGTGGGGCTATCACTGTTTGAGCACAATAAAACAATTAGTCAAAGACCCTAAAGCGATTAAAAGCCCTAGAGCAAATGACTGCTCAGGGTATCAAACAAACGCTGTTGTACGATGGGTTTACCCACGTGAGCATTCATACCCAAAGCAAAATATTGGTTTACATCATCCTCCATCACATTGGCTGTCATCGCGATGACAGGTAAATCCTCATAACACTGCTGTGCTCTGATTTTAACCGTCGCTTCACAACCATCCATTACTGGCATTTGAATGTCCATCAACACTAAATCAACCGTTTGTTGCTCAAGCATTGCCAAAGCTTCACGACCATTTTCAGCTACCACAACCTCAGCTTCAGTCATTTTCAAAATTTCAGTGGCCACCAGACGATTGATCTCATTATCTTCCACTAGCAAAATCGTTTTACCTATCAAATTGGGAACAATCGTGGTGATTGTCGGCTGTGGCATGACTTTAGGCGTTTCTAACCTTGGTTGTTTTAGTGGCAATATGACGGTAAAAGTGCAACCGCCATTCTCACAGTCATTATTATTACAATTTAGCGTCCCTTCCATTAATTCGATAAGCCGCTTACAAATCGACAAACCAAGTCCGGTCCCGCCAAACTCCTTGCTAATAGAAGAGTTAGCCTGTACAAACGGCTCAAACAAGCTCTCCTCCTGCTCAACATTAATGCCAATACCGGAGTCAGTCACATCAAAACACAAATGCTGTTGTTCAGTACTGTCGCCAACCAAACGTACCACCAGTATCACATGACCGCTATGGGTAAACTTAACCGCATTGCTACAGAGGTTTAACAGCACCTGCTTTAGTTTCATTTCATCAGCCCAAATAGTCTCTGGCACCTCATTGTGTTGCTGCAAAGTGAAGGTTAAACCCTTGGCGATTGCACTCACGCGAATAAATTCGCTGACATTAGTGAGCATTAAAGGCAATGAAAATGAATCATTATGCAGCGTCAGCTGATTCGATTCTATTTTTGAAAAATCCAGAATACTATTAATAATATCTAACAGATGCAGCGCAGAACGCTCCAAATTGCCCAGATATTGCCGTTGCACCTCAGTCAACCGAGTCTGCAAACATAAGCTGACCAAACCGAGGATCCCATTCATTGGCGTTCTGATTTCATGAGACATATTAGCCAAAAACTGTGACTTAACCTGATTGGCGTTTTCAGCGGCTTCTTTGGCAACTTGCAAGGCACATTCAACCCGTTTACGCTCAGTGATATCCTGGTAGGTGCCTAAAATACCAATAATATTGTTATGCTCGTCACGTAACGGAATTTTATTGTTCGCTCGCCACGATTCTTCTCCCCGCAAATTGACTTGTTTTTCCTCAACATTCAATTGTGCCAAACCACTTTCGAGCACCTGCTGATCATTCTTCTTATAGCGGTCGGCCAATTCAGCCCAAGGCAAATCATAATCGCTGAGGCCCTTTATTTCATGGGCACCAGCGAGTTTGACATCACTGGCAAAAGTTTCATTACAACCAACATAAACCGAATTTTTGTTTTTCCAATAAACCCGTGAAGGGATAGTATTCAACACACCCTTGAGTAATAACGTGGTTTCTTTTAAATCGATATTGGCCTGTTCCAACACATTGGTTTGCACCTTCACTCGCGCTTCTAAGTTCTCAACCAAATCCATCAAAAATGCCTGTAATCGAGAGGTTAATATAACCAATCCGCCGACCCCCAAGCAAAACCCGGTCAACACACTGATCCATGATGACAATTGATATTGATAGTGATTAGCATCAATACTAAATACCAATATTTGTGTCATCGCCAGCCAACCAATAACCGCTAAAGTCAGCAAGGATAAAGCGGTCGCCATTAGTGCTGGCTTTTTACCCAACAACAATGCACTGAGCAAACAGAACACAATCAAGCCCGCCACCCCCAAGCCAACAAACCCCCATTGAGCCACACCGCCGACCCCTAGCGAATAAAACAATACTAAAAAGATGCTCGCCCTGAGGGAATAACTAAAACTCTGCTTTTTTAACCAAATGAACAGAAATCCAATCGTGGCAATAAAATGCAGGTACATCACCGGTTTAACCCCAACCGAAACAGCACGGTAAACCGAAGCGATGAACGCAGGTATCATTAATAAGGCGGTTACCTTTACCGCCCCATCCAGTAACTGGCTTTTAATCCATTGTACTGATTTGATATCGCTGTCTAAAGTGGACTTCACAGGACATTATCTCCTTGGTGGGAAGGATAGTCATGGGAATGATAAAAAATACAGGAAATGACGGGAGAAATAATGCGCTTCATTACAGCTTAATCTATTGAATTATTTCAGTTAAGCATAGTCTTCATTAGGTTGTAGGGCAACTTGGCGTTAGCTTTAAGTCATTCACATTTCAATGACTTAAAATTGGCCAATAAAACCGCAATCAAACCTTGAAGCTACGCTAATCAAGCTAATTTCGCGCTTTTTCTGCAACATCGTCTAAGCTATTTTGTGTTGGTGTCAGATGAGCTAATTCAGTGACAGCCGACAGAACAATCGAACAACCAATAAATAACAATGATGGAAGTAACCATGACAGAACAGACTCAAGAAACACAGACTTTAGAAACACAGACTTTAGAAACAACAGGCACAGTCGTCAACGAAGCTTATCAATACATGCATTCCTATACATACTCTAACGGTCAGGTTATTGCGCCGATTGCAGTACTTGATACCGTGACTGATGATGTGGGATTGCCGTCGAGCCAAGAGCTTAATCCTGTACAAATTATTGAACTATTGCAAGTGGCCATTCCCTTGCTTGGTACCTTTGCCGTTAATCTAACCAACCTACTTAATGTCGGCTCCGTTCCGCCCACTGCCGATCCGGCAACCGCCTCAAGCATCGAAGCCTCAAGCGGCGATAGCTCAAGCGACGACACCAGTAGTAGTGATAAACAAACCATTAAAGAAACGCTTAAATCGCTAGAAGATAAAATCGAAAAGCTAGGCGAAATTTTAACCGTCGCCAAAGCTATCGCAGGTTTTGTCGAAGTCGAAGAAGACGTCAGCAAATTAGAAAAGAAAGTCGGTTCTATCGGTGAAAAGTTACTAAGTAAATTCACTGGTAAAGACTACAGCGATGATGACTCCTCCGACAGCAGTTTAAGTCTGAGCAGTCTGATCTCACCGATCATCAAAGAAGTGATTGAAATTATCCTTGGCAATGCCATCAAAGGCATTTTGGAGGCCGCTGGACTTTATGGCGAAGCCAGTTCCATTCGCCAGTTTGCCGATCAATTTCAAACCTTAGTAGTGCCTAACATCGTTTCACTCGGTGACAGTGATGAAGCCTTTGCCATGATGCCAGTCGCCGGACCAAATCCACTGGTGATTGAACGAATTACTGACAGCATCCCCGCTAACTTCCCGGTTGAAGACGCCGCTTATAAACAAATCATGGGCGCAGATGACTCAATAGCAGAGGCCATTTCACAAAACCGCCTGTATTTAACCGACTATAAACCGCTATCAGTACTGGAGCCTGGCACTTTTGGCGGCCAAAAATACATCTCTGCATCACTGGCCTTATTTGCCATCCCCAAAAATAGCAGTAACGGCCACCTTAAACCCGTCGCCATCCAAGTCAGTCAAGACCCCAGTGAAAGCAACCCGGTACTGTATCCCTTCCACGGTGAAACCTGGTCTTTAGGCAAAGCCCATGTACAAGCAGCCAACGGCAACTACCATGAACTCATCAGCCATCTGGGTCTCACCCATTTACTCGTTGAGCCTTTTGCCGTCAGTACTCACCGAATGCTTGATGTTGATCACCCGGTATTCCAACTGTTATTACCGCATATTCAAGGCACACTATTCATCAACAATGCCGCCATCGCCAGTCTAGTTGCCCCAGAAGGCATTGTTGATTTGCTGCTTGGTGGAACCATAGAAACCGATTGGCAAGTCACTGCTAACGCCCTGATTGAAGTGAACTTCGACCAACGGATGTTGCCGAATCAGCTGAAAGATCGAAATGTCGCCGATCCAGCATTACCACTAGCCTACCCTTATCGTGATGATGCATTGGAGGTTTGGGGTGCCATCCAAGAATGGGTTGATGATTATGTGAAAATCTTCTACGCCGATGATGCCGCCGTGGCAGCAGATAACGCCTTGCAAGGTTGGCTGAGCAACCTCACCAGTCAGGATGGCGGTCGAATCAATGGCCTTGGCGAAACATCAGCAGATGGCACATTGGGTATTTACACCATCAGCTATCTGGTCGATGTATTAACCATGGTGATATTTACCAGCAGTGCCCAACATGCATCGGTTAACTTCCCGCAACGCACCATCATGAGCTACACCCCAACAATGCCATTGGCAACCTTCGCACCAGCACCAACCAGTGTTGAAGGCACAGCCAGCCAAAGCCTGCTAGCCACGCTGCCACCATTACAACAAGCCTTTGTGCAGTTGCTACTCGGTCAGGGTCTCGGCGGCGTTTACTTCACTCGTTTGGGTGATTACAACCGCCATCAACGCGGCAATTACTTCGCTAATACCAAGGTCCAAGCTGCACTAGAAGTGTTCAGAGACAACCTTGATAAGGTCGAAAGCAACATTGGCAATCGTAACCTTAACCGGGCTAGCTACCAGTCGTTGCTGCCTTCGCGTATTCCACAAAGTATTAATATTTAATCTTTATTGGAGCGAAAACCCGTCTTATCGCCCGTTTTGTGCATTCACATTTCGGGCGACTATTTCACTTTTCATCTTCTTATCGCCCATTTTGTGATAGCACATTTAAGGCGACTATTTCGATTTTTATCTTTTTATCGCCCATTTTGTGCAAGCTCACTTAGGGCGACTATTTCGCTTTTTATCTTCTTATCGCCCGTTTTGTGCTTGTGTATTACATACGCTTTCTTATAATAAGTGTTAAATATCAGTTATTCCTAGAGTAAATTCCGATGACTATACCACTGGTTGGCCGTAAAGCTGAACTAGGTTTGTTAAATCAAGCCGTGGCTAAAAGCGACGCTAAACTATTAGTGCTGACCGGGCGACGGCGGGTGGGTAAGAGTCGTCTGATTGAGCATTTTGGTGAAATGATGTTCAATAAAAAACACAAACCGTTTTACAAATTGGTCGGAATGCCACCACAGGGACAAAATCGAAAATCGACCGAATTAAATAATCTCGCCACACAAATGGCCGATACCTTTAACACCATAAAACCGCAGCTTAATGACTGGACCGATGCACTTTATGCCATAGGCAGTTACGTCAAAGCTGGCCATTGCATGTTGCTGATTGATGAAATCAATTGGTTTGGCAAAACCGATGACCATATTGCTGGTAGCCTTTTTACCTTATGGGAGAATAAGCTACAACATCTGCCCGGCTTTACCTTGGTATTAAGTGGCTCCTTGGCCAGCTGGATAGAAAAAGAATTCCTCAAATCTACTGCATGGTATGGCCGTATCAGCTGGGAACATGTGCTACAACCGTTACCATTAGCGGATGCGATAAAATTTATCCCGGCAAAAATCAGAAAACGTTTAACGCCCATGGAGCAACTGCGTTACATCATGGTCAGCGGCGGTATTCCCAGCTATTTACTGGCCTTCAACTATGTCAAATCGCTGGAGGATAACCTAGCTCACAATGCCTACTCGCCCGGTGGTTATTTTTTTAATGAATATGATCGCTTATTGAATGACCTATTCAGATCCAAAGGTAAACGCATTCAACTGATCCTCGAAACATTGAACAAAAGCAAAAGCTCCGCTGAGCAGATCGCCAGAGCATTAGGTATCGGCAAAGCCAACGGCCATTTATATGGTGATCTGGATATGATGATCATGAGTGGTTTTATTGAAGAAGTCACACCATGGGATTTTTCCAGCGGCAAAAAAGCACAAAGAAACAAACAGTATTGCATCAGCGACCCTTACATTCGCTTTTATTTGAAGTGCATTAAACCTTATCGACAAAGGATCCTTAACGGCGACTCATCGCCATGCAACAACCTCGACAGCTTTTTGGGGCTGCAATTTGAAATCGTCATGCGGCAAAATTTGACGCTGGTTTACCAAATTTTAGGGATTAAAAAAGAACAAGTTTTAAATGCAGGATCCTACCAAACCAAAGGGTTACAAATCGACCTGCTGATACAAACCCGACGGTTTTTCTATATCGTTGAAATGAAGTTTCAGCTCGACGAACTCGATTCAGATGTGGTTTTGAGTATGCAACAGAAACTGGATCGTTTCCCAAGTAGTCAGAATCAAAGCATAAAAACAGCCTTGAGCATAAAAACAGCCCTAATACATGTTAGCGGTGCCAAAGCGTGCGTACTCGACAGCGAGTATATTGATATTTGTGAAAATGTGTATGATCACATTAAATGAGGCTTAGCGAAATGGAACTATTCAGCAAAGCTTGTTCCAATACCCCGAATGAAAGTACAAACAATATCTGAACCTGACTTAACACCCCCTCGGTAACATCAGCTGCCCCATCTGCTTCTACGGTCAAAAAGCTTTTTTCCGAACGTTCGAAAATAAATCAAATGAATTCATCAACTTAATCGTTAATGGATGATTTAGCGATAAATCCGTCGCATTTTGTATTTTACAGCGTAAAACCTTTGCTGTACCATGCCACCGATTTTTGGAATGAATAATAAATAATTAAGGACATTTGATGTTTGATTTACCGAAGCCACTAGCCGCCATGCTATTGATTGCCTTGCCTTTTTTGTCATCTGCTGATGATTTGAGCGTTGACTGGTCAAATGACAATCACATCCCTCATTTCGCCGACATCAATGGCGATGGCGTCGACGATCTGCTGTTGCAAGCCAACAGCCCTGAACAAACCAGCTCGTTGATTTTCGGTGAAAAGCGAACTGATGGGGTGCGTTACGCCGTCTCAAATCAACAACATCTGCCCACACAACTCGCTAACAACGATTGGGACGCAGGGACCGCGCAATTAGCCATTGCCGATTTCAATGGCGATAACCGCGCCGACTTACTCGTCGTGCTGCCCACGCAAAACCGGACAGTCACGCAAAACCGCAAAACCGGACAGTCACTTTCTTAGCAGGTACCAATGGTTACGATTTCACTACAGGCTTAGTGCAAACGGCAGATGAATTAAGTTGGTTGACTGATGCCGACGACTTCACCTTTCATCCCGGCGATTTCAATGCCGATGGTCGCCAAGACTTGCTCGCGGTTTCTGCCCAAAAACAAGCGCATTGCCTGATGCATTCCGGCGCAGATGGCCGATTATCCATTGTCCAAACCCTGAAAAAGAACGTCAAATGGGGTAAAAACAACACCGATAGTTTGTTGATTGCCGATTACAACGGTGATGGTCGCGATGATATTACCGCCCTTAGCCAGCATAAAAACAAAAAGCATTACGTGATTTTTAGTGATGATAACGGCTTGCTCGACACCAAACACACCGCAACTCAAGGCGCTAAAATTGCTGACCAAGACTGGGATACCGACACCCATTCCGTGGTGATTGCAGGCAGTGAAGCGGAGCTGGTGAAACTCTACAACGAGACTGGCGGCATTGACGAAAACAGCATTGAAACTGCCAAAGCCAATTGCTCACCGAATTGCGGGCATCAAGCGTATACGGTTACGACGGCTTCAACTGCCATGGTTTATTCGGTGGCCGCAATCCCGTCAACACCGAGCAGTTACCCCGGCACCTCGGGCAGCAGTTATAAACCCGTCTACCAAACCCATGACGTGACAATGCCCGCCGTCAGCGGCGCGACGTATTACCAATTATACGAATCGACCCACAATTCAACCTCGCTTGCCCCGGATAGCAGCTACCAACAGGTCAGCAGCGGTAGCGCACAATCCGTCAATCGCACCCCAAACAGTGCCGGCTATCGTTGGTACAAATACAAAGCCTGCAACTCATCAGGCTGCTCAGGGTTAAGCCCATGTCGACGTTTATATGTTTATGGCTCAGCAGGTTACCCAAATAACCTGTCTATTTCGCCGACCAATATAAATACCAACACCAACTATACCGTGTCGTGGACGTCAGCCAGCGGTGCGGTTGATGGTACCGTTTACAGCCTGTACGAAAATGAACAGCTTATTTATTCAGTCACCCGCAACCATTGGAGCGAAAACAGCTATTCACACACCACCGCCAGCGCCGCCGCCGGTACCTTGGCTTATCGGGTTCAAGCCTGTAGCCCCGGCGTTAATTGCGGGCCGTCCAGAACCGTGTATCAAACGGTTAGCCAAGCGAATTCTCCGCCCGTCGCGACTGCCGATACGTGGAGTACCAATGAAGATACACCCGTCTATATTCCGGTTAAAAGCAATGATAGCGATGCCAATGGCGATGCGTTGACCGTCACTTTATATGGTTCACCGAGCCATGGCAGTGTTCAGCTATCCGGTGACTCGATTTATTATTCGCCAACCGCCAATTTCAACGGCAACGACAGTTTTAGTTACCGAGTTTATGACACCTCAGGTGCGTATTCGAATGTCGCCACTGTGTCTGTTATGGTAAACCCAACCAACGATACACCGACCGGCAGCGTCACAATTTCAGGCGAAACACAAGTCGGGCAAACCCTCACCGCCACGCCATCGATTAGCGATGTCGATGGTCTCGGCACCATCACCTATCAATGGTATCGCCAAGGCTTAACCATTGCCGCTGCCACCGCCAGCACGTACGTGCTCCATGCTAACGACTACGGTTCAACGCTGACCGTCCGGGCGAGTTATCGCGATGGCGGCGGCACCAATGAACGCGTTGACAGTGCCGCCACGACAGTGATTCAAAACGCCGCCGCCCAATTCCAACTGCTCTTTATTCATACGGATTTAACTGGCTCACCCGTTGCCGAAACCAATACCACAGGCGCACTCAACTAATGACTTATTTTACGCGGAATACCTCACTATTACTGCTGTTGACGTTCATCTCAACCGCAAGCGCCCAAGTGGTCACCACCGTCGTCAGCGAATCACCGCTCATCACCGTCAGCCAAGATGAAGATGACCCGGACCAGCAGGCGAATTATTTTAATGTGCTGGAGCGCAATAAAGTCACCACCGATGTTGAGTTTTTAGATACCGATTTGATGGGCGATACGGTTGACCCCTACAGCGGTAGCCTGTCGTTGCGGGTCACCGATATCGCCTTGCCCGGCAACTCGACTATCCCGGTACAATTGTCACGCGCGATTAGCAGCAGCGGTCAATTCGGCGGCCCACTGGCGGATTGGACGTTGGATATTCCGCGTCTCGAAGGCCGTTATGGTATCCGAGGGAGAAACGATTTTGTCGATGGACCGGATTGCACCAAGGATATCCCCGGCCCGATTGATGTTCGAGGCACCACCTTTAAAACCCGCGATTATCACCACGGCTTGCACCTGCATGATGGCAACGGTGGCAGCGAATTGGTCATTACCCCATCGACGAGCCAACCTTATGCACTCCCGTCCGGTTACACTCGGCAAACCAAAAATCATTGGGTATTGAAATGCTCAGGCAGCGATTATATCGCCCGCTCACCGGATGGTTTGACCTACACCTTTTCGGTCGAAGCCCGACGTTTTTCCGCCCCCGCGACCCAAGGGCTGGGCATTATTCTCATCACCCAAACCGTGGCGAAAATGGTCAGCCGCATTGAAGACCGTTTTGGTCATTCGGTTGATTTTAGTTACACGGCCATTGACCTGCCTTATGGTGCAGGCACCTACCCCTCGCATCGATTGAGCACCATCACTGCCAGCGATGGCCGGTTAATCACCTTGAGTTACGAAGACGGTGACAGCGGCAAACTCACCAGTGCCATAGCCGCAGGCGAAACGTGGTCCTACGACTACAACGCCAGTGGCGGATTAAGCACCGTTAACTTACCCGATGGTCGACAATGGCAATACAGCCTCAACGGCTTTAAAGGCTTTTTACTGGACGGCGACGAAGCGTTTGAAACCGAGTACCCCACGCTAGCCGTTAGCGTGACCCACCCTTATGGGACCACCGCAACCTACGCGCTGAAAATCCCAATGGCAGTACAAACCCGGTTACATCAATCCCCACATTTTGGCCGGCAACACCACACCAAAAGAAAAGCAGTCGAGAAACCGCGTCCTTGCCGTCGCCAGCAAAACCCTCACCATTCCCGGCAATGAGACCTTAACGTGGTCCTATGCCTACAGCGACTCAGGACACGCGGTTGATTTGTATGATTACCCCAATAAAAGTTGGCTGACCCGCAGCACCATCGATAAACAAGTCAACACCATTACCGGCCCATACAACAAAGTCACCAACACCTTTAGCCGCTGGAAAGACTGGTTGGAAGGCAGTTTATTAAACCAAAAAACCTATGAACTAACGGGCAGCACCGCGTTGAATGAATTGGCCACCACGTATGCTAAAACGGGGACTTTCCAAGGGGCAGCTATCGGTTTTGACGGCAGCAACCAAGACCTCAATCGTACCGCTCGCGGCCCGGCGACTGAAATCACCACACAAAACGGCAATACCTACACCAAAACCACCAGTGGCTACAATCTCTACGGCGCACCGACCGACAGCAGCGCAACCAACAACTTTAATTCGTTGATAAAATACAGCAAACGCACCTATCAACATGACACTGCCAATGGCGTCTTAAACCTGCCCGCGAAAACCTATATCACGGCCACGGCATTAACCGATACTGCTAACGTCACACCGACCCGAGAAACCACTTACCGCAGTGTGAGCCTGAACAGTCGGTCAATCTTAATGCCAGATTATCAAAAAGCCTTTGGTCACTGGCAGCAATATTTTTAGTGATTACCACACCGATGGCAATCAAATCGGTCAACTGAAAACCGTGCAATACCAGCAGACCCTGAGCAGCGACGGCAACAGCTACCAAACGTTTACTGACTATCATCGCGGTCAGCCCAAAAACCATCACCCTGCCTAATCGATACGATACCGGGACGATGAGCTTAAGCCGCCTGATAGATGATAATGGCCGGGTGACGCAGCTGACCGACTTAAACGGCAACATCACCAAATATGGGTATGACGCCGTGGGCCGACTGCAATCGGTCAACCCCAGCGACGCCACTTGGGCTGATACCCTGTATGCATGGTCAACCAATACCAGCAGCCAACCGGTTCGCACCGTCAGCCGCTGTACATTAAATGCCCTGAATACCGCCTGCGATGACACCGCCGCGATATTGACCGCCACGACCACCTTTGATGGCTTGCTCAGACCAACGCAGCTGGCCACGACCGATGTTGCCAACAACATCACGGTGTACCAAAACAGCAAATACAATGCCTTTAACCAGCTCACCTTTCAATCCTTTCCCTCGGCGGCTGCAACGGAGAGTAACGGCACGAGTTACACCTATGACGCCCTAACCCGGGTAAAAACCCAAATCACCACAGGGGCTGGCACCACTACCACCGATTATCTCGCGGACAACAAAATCAAGGTCACCGATGGCGAAGGCAACCTCACCACCACGACGTATCAAGCGTTTGGCGAGCCGACCTATCAACACGCCACCGACATTGATTCACCCGAAAACGTCGATACCAGCATCACGGTTAACCTGTTTGGTCGTATTACTGAAATCACCCAATCGGGCTTCAACGGCTCCACCGCCATCAGCCAAACCGAATACCGTGCCTATGACAGTCAACAACGTCTGTGCCAAATCGAACGCAATGATGTCGGCACTACCGTCATGAGTCTCAACGCGGCGGGCAATATCGTTTGGCAAGCGCAAGGGCAAACCGCCACCAGTCATACCGCGTGTAATACCACGGCCACTAATAAAGTGAATTTCACTTATGATAATCACGGCGCACAGCGGAGCATCACTGCCACGGGTGCACCATCAGTAACCTATACGCTGGACAATAATGGCGATATGACGACGCTAACCTCTGGCACGGTGAGCCAAACCTATACGTACAACAGCGCTCGATTGCTCAATAAAGAAACGTTGGCACTCGATGGAAAATCACTGAGCCTGAACTACGGCTACAGTAATCAGGGACACCTCAGCAGCTTGACCTATCCTAACAACACCGTCGTCAGCTTCGCGCCAAACGCGTTTGGTCAAGCCACCAAAGCGACCAAGCCGACAGTAAACTACGCCACCAGCGCCAGTTATCACCCCAATGGCATGATAAACACCTTCACTTATGGTAACGGCGTGGTGCATAAAACCACCCTAAACACCCAACAATTACCCTCAGAAATTCGCGACCATAAAGACCAAACAAACCGCGTCAAACTGGGCTACACCTATGATAATGAAAACAATGTGAAGAGCATTACGGACGGCGTTGATGCCAATTTCAGCCTCACCGCCCTGAGTTATGACGGTCTTGGTCGACTGACAAGCACCACAGGCGGCAACGGTATCGGCGACAGCAGTATCAGCTATGACGGACTGGGCAACATCCGAAGTTACAGCACACTCAACAGCCATAAAAACCACAACCTGAGTTACCAATATGACGCAACTCACTTCCGTCTAACCGGTGTCACTGGCACGGGCGCAGCAGGTTACAACTTTAGCGGCACAGGCAGTTATGACGCCAGAGGCAACGTAACCAATAATGGAATGCGTGATTTCACCTACAACCTGCGCAACCAACTCACCGCCTCATCCGGCAACAGCTACTTATATGACGGTCACAACCGCCGCGTCAAAACCACCGACAGCCACGGCATAAGCTACAGCTTATACAATCAAGCGGGTAAACTGCTGTATCGCGAAACGGCTGATGGCGGCGTGAATTACATCTTCTTAGGCAGCAAATTAATCGCCAAAGAAGGCATGATGCCCGTTAAGACTGACAGCACCAGCAATAGTCGAATGCACTACAAACCATTTGGTGATAGCATTGAAACCGCTAAAGATGAGGTCGGTTACACGGGTCATAAATTTGACACCGATCTGGGCCTGAGCTATATGCAAGCACGTTATATGGACCCCGCGCTGGGGCGGTTTATGAGTAATGATCCGGTGGGGTATATTGCAGCGAATCCGGTGATGTCATTTAATCGGTATTTGTATGTGAATAATAATCCTTATAAGTATGTGGATCCTGATGGAGAACTATTAGCTAATGCACTTGGAGGCATAGCTGGAATGGTTTCTGTCGCATCCTACCAATATCTAACAACCGGTGAGTTAGACCTCATAGGCGTTGCATGGGGAGGTCTAATGGGAGCTGCTACAGGTGGAAGGAGTGTATTAAATACTGTTGGGCAAATAGCAAAACTAGAATCTGTTATAATGAATGTCAGCATAGGTCTTATTAGTGGAACTGGCGCGGCAATTATTGATGGTAAGTTTTGCCATCAAAATTGCCAAAATCAAACAACTGAAACGGAAGAAGAATCTGAAGATACCTTATCAGAGGAGGAAGAAGAATCGCTTCGGGAAATACTAAGGATACAGGCTCGTGAAAGAGAGGCAAGATGCGGTCGGACCGCTCGGGGGCAGAATGATTGTTCTTAAATTAATTCACAGGAAAATAGAATAAAGGAAAAATGAGGACTTTAGGGGAACTTATACATGAAAAAAACGTTTAATGAAAACTTAAATCTCTTATTGACAGAGTACCCTGTCAGAGGCCATGTTTTTTTGTTTTTTGCAATATTCGGCTGTAATATTCTCGCTTATGTATTTGTTATATATAAAGATATGGATGCTGTAGATATTGTGATAAAAGCGGCTTATTTGGCAGGATTTCTCACATTTATTAGGTTGTGGAATACTTTGGATATCAAAAAACAAGCGGCTAGAAATCAATCAGAGTAACGAGTTTGTTTTATTGGTTCTTATGGGGTGTGAAATTGTTCATGGTGATAAAAAGGCAGAACAAGAAATTGAAAATAAATGAAAAACCCCCGTTTAATATCATCTCCAGACAGATATTAAAGGATTACCCTGTGAGAGCGTATTTATTTATATTTAGTATTCTCTTTGTGATTAGTTTTTTTGGTCATCTGTTGTTGATGCCTGACGATACGGATCTACATAGCTTTGCGGTTCAGGTTGTGCTTATTCCAAGCGGATTAACGGTTTATCGATTTTTATTTGCTTATACGTTTGAGGGTAAAGGTGATAAAAATAGCCCTAAAGATGAAGAAAATAAATGAAGAAAAATGATATAACGCTAGGATCTATTTTAGGGTCAGGTATCTTGTCCAATGATCAAGTGTTTTAAACGTTTGTATATTGAACAAGACACTTGACCCAAATTCCTATTTTTTAGAGAAAGCTCAGATCGTTTTCTCTTAACAATTGTCAGAGCAATTAACACCTGTATCCTTCATAAAAAGTCGAAGTCAAATCAATGATTTATCAATGTATTAACTGTCATCATAATTTCAACAAACGAGACGCCATCTGTGAGGACTGGCGTGATCCCGAACGCAAATTCATCTGCCCAAAGTGTCAAACCCGCTTGAAGCCAGGTGCCAGCCCAATATTCCATAAGGGCAGTATTGGCTATGTATTACTTGTTATTGGCTTATTGATAGGTGTTCCATTATCGATGATGTTAGTGGAATATTTAGTCCATGAAAAAATATTCAGCTATGGTTATATCAACTTGAAGCTTGGAGCATTTACAGGGTTGTTTATCTATTTTTTGTTGTCTTGGCAAAAACCACCGTCTGTTATTAAAACAACATTAAGCGAATCCAAAAACACTAAGAATGAGCCAAAACATAGCGAATGATAAACGTGATTTTCCGCAAGGAAAAGTGCCGCCGATCAAATCGGCTTATTGAAGTCAGGAAAATGATCGTTAATTATTAATGGTCATATTCAATTCTATATTTTTAATTTCTTTATAGACAAAAATTGTTTGAATTAAACCCGCGATAAAGAATGTAATTAAAACGCCTGTCATTGTTGGTATGAGTGCTGCTAAGGTGTCGCCGTTATTGATTTTTTTATGATCATAAAAAATGAAAAGAGAAATGGGAACTATAAAACCTGTGGGCAATGAGCGTAATAATGGATCATATGTAGTGGCTGTGCGACGGGATAACCACAAAAGTAGAATTCCACAAACGACTAACATTGAAAAACCGGTTAGTGAAAAATAGTCTGAGTAAATGGCATATAAACTGCCTAAACCACTAACCGATAGAAGGTATAATATACGTCGCAATTTACGTTTGGTAATAATTAGTTTGCTCGTTTTTTCACTGCTCATAGCTCACCCTGAAAAATAGTAATTTAATGACTCTTAATATCAATTCTAGAGAATCGACTCATAATAAGGGATAAAAGTGTAAATTCCTAATGGTTATTTTTTTAGGGGTCAGGTATCTTGTCCAATGATCAAGTGTTTTAAACGTTTGTATATTGAACAAGACACTTGACCCCAATTCCTACTTTTTGGGGCTGCAATTTGAAATCGTCATGCGCCAAAATTTGACACTGGTTTACCAAATTTTAGGGATTAAAAAAGAACAAGTTTTAAATGCAGGATCTTACCAAACCAAAGGTTTACAAATCGACCTGCTGATACAAACCCGGCGGTTTTTCTATATCGTTGAAATGAAGTTTCAGCTTGATGAACTCGATTCAGACGTGGTTTTGAGTATGCGACAGAAACTGGATCGTTTCTCAGCTAATCAAAGTCAAGCCTTGAGCATAAAAACAGCCCTAATACATGTTAGCGGTGCCAAAGAGTGTGTACTCGACAGCGAGTATATTGATATTTGTGAAAATGTGTATGATCACATTAAATAAAGTGTCTGGAAGGAAATAATCATGATCATCTTTTTCTCTGACATTAGCGGTCTGGATGAAGACAAAATCCAACAATATAAAGCAGCATTGCGCTGCCCAGTTGAGTTTGTGTCGCCATATCAACACTTGGTAGACAACGACTTTGACAAAAACTATCAAACTTTTTGCCAACATGTTGGCATGGACAAGTATTGCACAGTGGTTAAGCAACGAATTGCGCAATTGCCGGACACGCCTTATATTGCCGTTGGTGAGAGTGTTGGGGCCACTGCTTTGTGGTGCAACACGCCAATGCTCGACCCGAAAAACTGCTTGGCTGCCATTTGCTTGTATGGCTCGCGTATCCGTGACCATCTGGCCATTAAACCAAACTGCCCCACCCATTTACGCTTTAGCAATGATGAGGGTTATTTTTTAACCCCTGATGTCAACGCCCAACTAGCAGCCCTAGAGCAGGTATCTGTTGATACCGTTGCCTTGCCTCATGGTTTTGCCACCCCGATGCATCAAAGTTTTAACCCATCGGCATTTGCTGACCTTATTCATTTTATTAAGGGCCTCACTGTGGACTAGAATATAGTCCACAGCTTCACAAACAATGAAAGAGGCTCGTCAAAAAAAGCTGCCATCTTTCGAGAGCGTCAATGCACTGATGATGGATTTAAATGCTGACGATTGAACGAACCGGGCAATTTAAGCGTGATTATAAAAACCGCCTTATCGCCCGTTTTGTGCACTCACTTATAGGGCGACTATTTCACTTTATACTTTATTATCGCCCATTTTGTGCATAAATATTTAGGAACAAGAAGAGCCTTCGTTGCTAAACCACCAACTCAAGCACCACCGGCTTCAACTCAGGTTTGGCTTCGCTAATCACTACCGCACCGATAAACTCGGCAATGGCGCTGTCGATTTTCGCTTCGTCATCAATGTGCAACATCGCCATTGGCTGACCTGCTTCAACATAAGTGCCCAGTGGTAATACGTCTGATAGACCCACTGCTGGGTTGACGTTGCTGTTGTGGTCGACTCGTCCGCCGCCGATACCAACAATCATGTTGCCTACTGCTCTGACGTCTACCTTTGACAGATAACCGCTTTTTTCAGCAGCAATCGGTTTGATGATTTTTGCCTTGGCGAGGTATTTCTCTGGGTGTTCGAACAAATCCGCCGGACCGCCCTGAGCCACAATCATTTTGGCGAAGATGTCTTTGGCTTTACCATCATCCAGTGACGCTTGAAGTTTGCTTTTCGCGTCTTCTTCGCTCTTCGCTAAACCGGTGACCAACAACATACGAATACCTAGTGCCATAACGACTTGGTGTAAACGCGTTTCACGTTGTTTGCCGCTCAGGTAATCTAGGGTTTCGATGATCTCAAGGGCATTACCTGCGGTATGGCCCAATACTTCATTCATATCGGTGATCAGCGCTTCGGTTTTCATGCCTGCGCCATTACCCACAGCGACGATACTTCTGGCCAATTCTCTGGCACTGTCGATATCGCCCATCATCGCACCACTGCCGACTTTAACGTCCATCACCAGTGCATCGAGCCCTTCGGCCAGTTTTTTCGATAAGATTGAAGCGGTGATCAAAGGAATAGATTCAACCGTTGCTGTGACATCACGTAATGAATACAGTCGTCTGTCAGCAGGTGCCAGTTCATTGGTTTGCGAGATAATCGCCGCGCCCAGTTCACTAACCAGTTGGGTTAAATCGCCCAAACTCGGTTGCATGTTCAAACCTTTGACGGATTCCAGTTTATCGACAGTACCGCCAGTGTGACCTAAACCTCTGCCAGTAATGGATGGGACAAAACCACCACAAGCCGCAACCATCGGGGTCAGCATCAAGGTGACTTTATCACCAACGCCACCAGTAGAATGTTTGTCAACAACCGGACCATCCACTTTACCTGCCCAATCCAGTACAGTGCCTGAATTCATCATCGCAGTAGTCAAATTAACAATTTCATCGGTATCCATGCCGTTTAAATAAATCGCCATCGCCATAGAAGAAGCCTGAGCATCTGTGAAGGTCGACAACGCTAAGCCATCAACAAACGCCTGAATATCAGCTTTAGTGAGGACCTGTTTATCTCTTTTTTTACGAATTATACTTTGTGGCAATATCATCTTTTAATTTCTCACCCTTCATTTCTCATTCAGTGCAGCAGGCGTAAACGCCGCAGGCAATAATTGTTCAACCGTCCAGCTTTTGCTTTCGTCAAAATCATTAACCAAAGTCACCAGTGCATCCTGAGGTAAAAACTCGGCAATCACCTGACGACAAGCGCCACAGGGAGCCAACAATTTTTTCAACGGGGTATAAACCACAATGCCGCTAAAGTTGCGTTTGCCTTGGCCAATCGCGGTGGCAAAAGCATTACGCTCGGCACAAGTCGTCAGGCCGTAAGAAGCGTTTTCGACATTGCAGCCAGTAATGATTTCACCATCATCACAACTCAATGCCGCACCAACCCTGAAATTACTGTAAGGCGCATAAGCATTCTCTGCCGCCGCCCGCGCCGCTTCGTGTGAGCGCTTAAGTGTGTCTTTTGCTTCCATTAGTTACCTCTTTGTCTTTGTACGAGGTTGAAACCTCGTCTACATGCTTTACGAGGTTAAAACCTCGTCTACGTGCTTTTCGTTTTTATTGATCGCTATTTTGTGCCAAATATCTTATCGCCTGCATCACCCAGACCCGGCAAGATATAACCTTGCTCATTCAGGCGTTCGTCAATACCCGCAACATAAATGTCAACATCCGGATGCGCCGCCAACACTTTTTCAAGTCCCTCAGGGGCAGCCACTAAAAACAGTCCCATAATGCGCTCGCAACCGGCCTTTTTCAGCATGTCGATAGTGGCAATTAAGGTCCCACCAGTGGCCAGCATCGGATCGAGTATCAAGGCGGTACGCTCATCAATCTCACTGGTGAGTTTTTCGTAATAAGTGGTCGGCTCTAAAGTGTCTTCATCTCTGGCTAAACCAACAACACTAATCCGAGCACTGGGTAATAACTGTAAAACCCCATCCAACATGCCAATACCGGCACGTAGAATTGGCACTACGGTAATCTTCTTACCCTTGATGCTGTCAATTTCAACCGGACCCGCCCAACCATCAATGGTGGTGCGCTCAGTCGCCAAATCCCGCGTCGCTTCGTAGGTCAATAAGGTTCCAATCTCAGCGCACAAACGCCTGAAACTGGCGGTGCTTAAATCTTTTTGCCGCAACAGGCCCAACTTATGTTGTACCAACGGATGTTTTATTTCATGAACAGCCATAATAATGTTCCTTACTCATCAGTTATTCGCCGTAAGGCACCCAAATGTTTTTCACTTGTGTCGCTTGGCGTAAGAATACGTCACCCTCACCCTGGGTCGAACTGCTCCAATCACGGTATTTGCCGTAACTGACCCAAGTGCGTTTCATACTATCCGCTGAACCCAACTCAACCATGGTGCTGCCTTCGCTATCACCAAAATACCAAATCGCTTCAACGTCGTAGTGCTCAGTCAACACTTTAGCCAACTCATTTTGCCCCCCAGTGACAATGTTAATAACCCCACCGGGTAAATCAGAGGTTTCGAGAATTTGATAGAAATCAGTCACTACCAATGGATGCGTTGAGGATGGCACAGCAATGACTCGATTACCCATGGCAATCGCTGGCATCACCGTAGAAATGAAACCTAACAAGGCACTTTCGGCTGGACAAACCACACCGATCACCCCAATCGGTTCGTTCATTGCCAACGTCACCGCACGTGAAGGCGTTGAATGAACCGCACCATCATATTTATCAGCAACAGCTGCGTAGGTGTATATACGGTCGATTGACTGGTCAACTTCTTTTCTTGCCGCCTCAATAGATACTGCTGTTGATTCAACAATACGCTGGCTGAATTCTTCATGGCGAGCCGAAAGGTTTTCAGCAATGTAATACATCACTTGAGCGCGGTTATGCGCTGAAGCACTGCCCCAACTAGCCGCTTTGTTGGCTGCCTCTACTGCATTTCTTAAATCTTTACGACTGCCTTGTGGCACTTCGCCTAAAACACTGCCATCAGCGGCTTTAATTGTAATGCTGTAACCACTGTCAGGACGAACCTGCTTGCCACCGATATACAATTTAGCGGTGCGGTCAATACTGGGGAAAGAAGGTCCAGTTTTAGCGTCGGCTTTTTTCGCTTTATCAGCCTTTTTGGTTTTAGCTTTAAACGCATCCGGCGAAGTCGCTAATGCGTTATCGGATTTCTCTTTAACATATTCATACAAGCCTTCTCTGCCGCCTTCGCGACCAAAGCCTGATTCTTTATAACCACCAAAACCGGCAGCCGCATCAAACATATTGGTGCAGTTAACCCACACCACGCCCGCTTGAATTTTTGGTGCGATGTCTAACGCTAAATTAATGTTTTCAGTCCAAATGCTCGATGCTAAGCCATAACGAGAGTTATTCGCCAGCGCAACCGCTTCATCTGGGGTTCTGAAGGTCATGCTGACCACTACCGGGCCAAAGATTTCTTCTTGAACCAGCGTATCGGATGGTGACATGTTGGTGAATAGCGTTGGTGGATAGAAACAACCTTCCATACCGTCACAGTTATTCGCTTGGAACAGTTTGCCACCCTCAGCGACGCCTTGATCAACCAAACGCTGGATTTTATCCAGTTGAGTGCGATCAATCACCGCGCCCATATCAATGGTTTTGTCCAACGGCTGACCGACACGCAAAGTTTGCATCCGGGTTTTCAGCTTGGCTTCAAAGCGCTCAGCGATGCTCTCTTGCACCAAAATACGCGAACCGGCACAACACACCTGGCCCTGATTAAACCAGATGGCATCAACCACCCCTTCAATCACGCCATCTAAATCGGCATCTTCAAACACGATGAAAGGCGATTTGCCGCCCAGCTCCAACGAAAGCTTTTTACCACTACCTGCTGTCGCCCGGCGAATAATTTTGCCAACATCAGTCGAACCAGTGAAGGCAATTTTGGCCACTTCTGGATGCTCAACCAACGCAGCACCAGTATCGCCTGCGCCAGTAACAACGTTTAATACGCCTTCTGGTAAACCCACTGACTGACAAATCTCAGCAAACAATATCGCCGTTAAAGAGGTCAATTCTGCTGGTTTTAAGACCACGGTATTACCCATGGCTAATGCCGGCGCGATTTTCCACGCCAACATTAACATTGGGAAGTTCCATGGAATGATTTGACCAATAACCCCCAGCTCTTGATAATCTGGCAATTCTTTAGCCATCAATTGTGCCCAACCGGCATGATGATAAAAATGACGGACAACTAAAGGAATATCAATATCGCGGGATTCACGAATGGGTTTGCCATTATCCAGTGACTCAAGCACTGAAAATAATCGCGCATGTTTTTGAATTTGTCGGGCGATAGCATATAAATAACGGGCTCTACCGTGGCCGCCCAAATCAACCCAAGCGGTCAATGCCGCTTTGGCTGATGTAACTGCGGCATCAACGTCACCGGCATCGGCGCTGGCAATTTGACCTAATTCTTCATTGTTTGCCGGACAAACACTGGGGAAATAAACGCCCTGTTTTGGTGCTGTCCATTGGCCATTGATAAATAAATCGAATTTATTGTGGTGCTGATTCAGCCAGTGATCCACTGCACTGCGGCTTTCTGTCGCTGGACCGTATTCCATGGTTTCAAAAATCTCTCTTATGCTCATGATAGTTTCCTGATTGACTTATTCGTTAGCTCATTGGGTGACGGAAATTGGCGGAATAGCGCCCGGTGACATGGTGTTCTAGCTGACGCTCAATATCGGTCAACAAACCACTGGCACCAAAACGGAATAAATCGGGCGTCAACCAGTCATTGCCTAGCTCTTCTTTCATCAAGATCAGCCATTCAATCGCTTGTTTGGCGGTGCGGATACCACCAGCGGGTTTATAACCGACTTTAAAACCGGTTTGCTCATGATAATCCCGGATAGCCCGAGTCATTACTAGGCTCACTGGCAAGGTGGCATTGACACTTTCTTTACCGGTGCTGGTTTTAATGAAATCAGCCCCCGCCATCATGCTGACGTGGCTAGCTTTAGCGACATTGGTTAATGTGGCCAATTCGCCAGTGGCTAAAATCACTTTAAGGTGGGCATCGCCACAGGCTTCACGACAGGCTTTAACTTCATCGTATAATGCTTGCCATTGTCCGGTTAATACCAGACCTCGGGAGATCACGATATCGATTTCGCTGGCACCAGCGGCAACCGAAGCACGCACTTCATTTAATTTAAATTCCAAGGGGATTTGTCCGGCAGGGAAACCGGTAGATACCGCAGCGATATTAATCTTGCTGCCTTTTAGCGCTTTTTTGGCCTCATCGACCAGATTGTGATAGACGCAAACCGCACCGGTTTGAATATTTAACTCTTCAACACCCAGTTGTTGCAAAATTTCAGGTAATACTGGTTGGCTGGCTTTAGCGCATAAACGCTGGACGTTGCCGATAGTGTCGTCACCAGCTAACGTGGTTAAATCAATCATGGTGATGGCTTTTAGCAGCCAGGCGGCTTGCCAGTCTTTTTTCACCGTGCGGCGTTTACCGTATTGGGCGGCTCTGCGCTCGACGGCACTACGATTGATTTTGATCGCAGCAATCTTGTCCGGCTCAAAGGCAGTACCAGGATTACGTTCATGACTGGACGCCGAGTCGACGGCCGGTTGCGCAGGAACCGACTTAAGGGTCGCTGTCTTATTCATGGTCTTTTTCATAGCTGTTTCAATTGCCTGATTATGATTCGTTGTCTTTTACGGTTGTCAGGGCTTTATCGTACTGAACAACCGCCTTTCACCCACATTTTATTTACATTTAACTCATAAATAACCTATACAGAGTAGCCGCTATTTGACTGCCACAGGGTGGTTTTTTCAACATGGTCAGGAACAGCGGCTTGAATAATGCCTTATATTTACCTGACCATATAGTCAGTTTAACTCAAAGGCGGGATATCGGCAAGGACAAAAATCAACCAACTGAAAAACACCATTACAGTGAAAAGTGTCCACTTAACTGTTCGGTAAATAATTTACAAAAACACTTGAAAGTCATATGATATAAGCTATACACTAAAAAGGTGAACGGTTTTGTGTTATTACCAATGCTCACATTTAAGTCTTATTTGGGCCTTGATTTTAGTTTTCTAGAATCATTTATGGCCTCCTCACCAATCTGACCATGTGGTCAGATTTGGTGATTTTAAAGTTAGAAAGTTAACTAATTGTTGCGCTAACCCTACTTAAGGATTATCCTCCTAAACTTCTTACAGACAGATCACTCATCAGGTCACCAAAATGACAACACAGGCGCGAACTTTTATACTGCTTATCGACAGTTTGGGGATCGGCGAAACCCGCGATGCAGCCGACTTTAATGATGTTGGCGCAAACACCTTAGGCAATCTAGCCACTGCATTTGCTGCTGAAAAAAAACGTCCCATGAGCATCCCTAATCTTTGCCGTCTTGGCCTCGCCCACGCCTATAAAGGCTCTACAGGCAAAGACTTACATTGCAAAGCAGTTATCGACAATACCCTATCCGACCCCATCGCCTCCTATGGTTATGCCAATGAAATCAGTACAGGTAAAGACACCCCAAGCGGACATTGGGAAATCATGGGCGTCCCGGTATTGTTTGATTGGGGTTATTTTGGCAATAAAGCCAACTGTTTCCCACAAGAATTATTAGACAAGGTTTATCAACAAGGTGGCATCAGCGGCTCTTTATGTAATGGTCATGCCTCGGGCACCGAAGTCATCAAAGCGTTTGGTGATGAGCATATTAACACTGGAATGCCGATTATTTATACTTCTGCGGACAGCGTATTTCAAATTGCCGCCCACGAAGAACATTTTGGCCTAGAGCGTTTATTAACCTTGTGTGAAACCACCCGTGAATTGCTTGAAGATTATAATATTGGTCGGGTGATCGCCCGTCCCTTCACTGGCGATAGTCCAGACAACTACACCCGCTCAGGCAACCGTCGCGATTATGCCATTTTACCACCAAGCAAAACCATGCTAGAAAAGCTCACCGATGCTGGTGGCACAGTCATCAGCATTGGCAAGATCGCCGATATTTATGCCCATCAGGGGATCAGCGAAAAGTTCAAGGCCAATGGCCTAAGTGAGTTAATGGATACCGCTGAGCAACAACTCAGTGATGCCCCAGATAATTCGCTGGTTTTCACTAATCTGGTCGATTTTGATATGCATTATGGTCATCGACGTGATCCGGTGGGTTATGGCGAAGCATTGGAATACTTCGATCAGCGTTTAAGTCAGTTTATCGCTAAAATGCGCGACACTGACATTCTGATTTTGACTGCCGATCATGGTTGTGATCCAACTTGGCCGGGCAGCGACCATACTCGCGAATGTATTCCGGTGATATTTTATGGCGCTCAATTAAATGCCCAGGACTTGGGTGAGCGTGATACTTTTGCTGATATCGGACAAACCCTGACAGCGATTTATGATTTACCTCCGATGGCCCATGGCACATCCTTTAAGCAATCGATATTTAACAGTTAGCATTTACAGATAACGTTTTACAGATAACATTTTACAGATAACAGATAAAGAGCACAGAACCTATGGCTACTCCACACATTAATGCCGAACTCGGTGATTTCGCCGAAACCGTCCTCATGCCGGGCGATCCGCTTCGTGCTAAGCACATTGCCGAGACGTTTCTTACCGATGCCAAACTCGTCACTTCGGTGCGTAACATGTTTGGTTACACCGGTACTTACAAGGGCAAACCGGTCAGCATCATGGGTTCGGGCATGGGCGTTGCGTCCATTTCAATCTATGCCACTGAATTAGTTAAATTTTTAGGCGTTAAAAACCTTATTCGCATCGGCAGTTGTGGCGGTATCAAATCTGACGTTAAGCTACGTGACGTGGTTATCGGCATGGGTGCAACCACTGACTCTCCGGTCAATAATGTGCGCTTAAAAGGGCTTAACTACTCAGCGATTGCTTCTTACTCGCTACTTGAAAAAGCGGTCAAATCAGCCGCTGATCAAGGCATTAAAGCCAAAGTTGGTAATATCTTCACTACCGATACTTTTTATCATACCGATGACTCCATTTATGCCTTGCTCGACAAGTACGGTATTTTAGCAGTTGAAATGGAAGCGGCTGGTTTATACGGTGTTGCAGCAGAATACAATGTCAATGCTATTGCCATTTGCACCGTTAGTGATCATGTGGTCACCGGCGAAGCTTTACCTTCTGACGAGCGTCAAAACTCGTTTGATGACATGGTAAAAATCGCCTTGGAAATGATTTAAGTGGCTCAGCTGTATTTCTATTTTTCGGCGATGAATGCCGGAAAATCCACCAGCTTGTTGCAATCGTCATACAACTATCGTGAACGCGGGATGACGACTAAACTTTATACCGCTGCGATTGATGATCGTTATGGTGTGGGCAAAATTAGCTCGCGGATTGGCTTGACCGAAGAAGCCGCGACTTTTACTGCCGACACTGATTTTTGGCAAGAGATGCTAAAGCACCTTGCCGATACGCTGATCAATTGCCTGTTTATTGATGAAGCGCAGTTTTTAAGTAAACTGCAAGTTCACCAATTAGCTCGGGTGGCAGACGAACTTGATGTGCCAGTGTTGTGTTATGGTTTACGCTCTGATTATCAGGGCGAACCCTTTGAAGGCAGCATTTATTTACTGGTGCTGGCAGATAAGCTCAGCGAGATCAAAGCCGTTTGTCACTGTGGTCGCAAAGCGACGATGGTATTACGGGTCAATCTCGATGGAGTGCCAGTAACAGAAGGTGAACAGATAGAGATAGGCGGTGACTCGCGATACGTCTCTGTTTGTCGCAAGCATTTTTTCGAAGCACAGCGAACTTAATTTATTACACCATTAATTCACACAATATTGAAACAGTACTGAAAAGGTTATAACAATGGAACCATTGGATCACAAAGAGTTTTATGTCTCATGGGAAGACATGCATCGCACCACGCGTCAGTTGGCGCAAATGATAATCAAGACGGGTAAAGAATACCGTGGCATCGTGGCGGTCAGCCGTGGTGGTTTGGTGCCTGCGGCCATTTTGGCCCGTGAGCTAAACATCCGTTTGGTTGATACCATTTGCATTTCAAGCTATGACAATGACAAACAACGTGGTCTGCAAATCATCAAAGACGTATTAGACGATGCCGCAGACATCCTGATCGTCGACGATTTAGTTGATACTGGCAGCACCGCCAAAGTCATCAATGAAAAATTCCCTAATGCGACATTTGTCACCGTTTATGCCAAACCACAAGGCAAACCACTAGTTGACATGTACGTAACCGACATCAATCAAGAAACTTGGATCCACTTACCATGGGATCTAGTGATGAAGTATGAAGACCCGCTAGCGGGTAAAGAATAACGCGGTTTTATCACCGTAGAATTGAAAAAAGGCTGACGTTTGTCGGCCTTTTTTATTGGTTTTTTCTATAGATATAGGGAAAGTAGAAAGCATTAGTGGTGTACTCTATAGTTAAAAACGTAGTAACTATTCAGCGAAACCGATGGTTCTGTGGATAAATGATATCAAAACAAGGAGGGCCGTCTCGGCGCGATTTGTGCCGAAAGTACATCAGTTTTTGAAATGGCTGCACCAATTATCGCGGCGGTGGTCCGACACATCGGACGCCCCTCCTTGAGTTATCCACAAGCTGAATAATTACAAAACGTAGGCACCAATCAAACAGGGTAACAATTGATAATCAAAAAAACGCGAATGAATTCGCGTCTACGGCCTACCAGCTCTGCCGTAGACGAGGTTTCAACCTCGTGAATGTTGAGGATAACTGTAACCCTAATTTGCTCTATATGGTCGGAGCCAAAACGTAAACAAATAGCGTTACAATATATTGTACAAAACAAGAGGTTGCCAATAAAAGCCAGCTTCTAAAAAAGAAAAACCCGAGAGGAACATAATGTCTGTCTCGGGATTCAGTTCTGGTGTTGAGGACGCTTGACATAAAGTCAGAGGGGCCACATCAACTGCTACCAATTGAGGAGTATTCCACCGAAATGGCCGATAGTCAAGCACCTTTTAAATACAGCAAAAACAATACTCAGCTCATTAGCTCCTTATCTGCTACCAGAATCAATGCCATACTAATAAACAAATTTGGCACGGACTGGCCAATAAATAACAACTTTATCCGCCTGCTTATATGCACAAAGCCAAAGTTCACTTGAAAATGGTAAATCACGAGCAAAAACGGCCTCAACAAATGATATTGTTGCGGTACTCACTTTTGACTTTTGGTCTAACTTGTTTAGATCTGAATATGACAGGTCCTTGTGGCAAACCCAGATGCAAAACTTGTTACCAAATCAAACATACACCAGAAAGAACTTTCAAAAGCTAGCCAAAGAAATCAACCACTTCAGAAACAGAATTGCCCATCACGAACCTATATTAGAACTTGATCTGTCAAACCTTCACACGCAAATCCTTACTGTTATCGGTGCAGCCAGCATTGAAACAATGGAATGGGTAAAACACCATTCGACTGTCAACCAAGTTATTCGCACAAAACTATCAGCCGAGGGTGGCAATAAACCATTGTTACGTGAACGTTGCGACGCTGATTTTGTGGTCATCAAAAGCACCGACAGTTTAGACCAACTAAGATTTGAGCATAAGCCATTTTATATTTGTGAAAATAATGGTGAAGTTGAAGCAATATTGGATCACGCCGACCTCGGTGAATATTTTATCTCACTCATTGATCAAAACGGCGATTTAATGGTGGAACTAAAGAATTATAATTACAACGCTGTCATCACTCATTGTGATGCAAAACATAATTTTATAACACTGCACGATACAGAAAGCTTCTCGTTAATTGGTGCCGCTTTAAAAGGAAAACGTATTCGGTTCATTTTAACCATAACTGATGACAATCAGATTCTGGGGGTGATTGCTAGATCGCACCGTCGCTACTAACAAAATTGGCTCAACAAGGCCATTTTCAGCAACACTATACCAAGCGTGTTGGTGAAATTTTTCGGTGGTATCCACGTTTGTTACCACGCTTAGCATCTTATACATAATATCCACCGAAAAACCTTATCCAGTTACTACGATTCCATTTTATGCAAAGCACAAAGCTTGTTGCCTGAGGGATCGCGCAAATAAGCCAAATAAAGCTTACCTAGTCCGGCCTCGCGTACGCCCGGTGGATTTTCACATTCTGTACCACCATTAGCCAGTCCGGCCTCAAACCAAGCATCAGCTGTCGCTGGATCGACTGCGGCAAAACCTATGGTGGTGCCATTGCCAGGACCCGCAGGCTCGCCATCAATCGGTTTGGTTAATGCGAAAATGCCGGTTTTAGTGAAGTAAAAGCAGCGGCCTTTTTCATCAATAACACCGGGTTTATGGCCCATAGCCCCCAAAATCGCATCGTAAAAAACCTTTGATGCATCAATATCGTTGGCCCCAATCATAATATGACTAAACATTGTTATTTTCCTCGTTTATAAAAATTGTCGCGTACATAAACTATCACGTACGGCAAACATCATCTACCCGTCTGTGCAATATCCGCCAACTGCCGCAACGCTTCAACATGACCTGCAAACGCTTCGCGACCATCAGCGGTTAAATAAACCCAAGTCCGCTGCCGACCATTGACTTTGCTTTTGCGCTGCTGCACATAACCGGCCGTTTCAAGCTGTTTAATATGCTTGGACAGCACAGAATCACTGACAGCCAATTCATCACGCAATAGCTGAAATTCGGCTTCTTCTAAAGGGGTCAAAAATGCACAGATTTGTAGCCGATTAGGCGCATGTATCACAGCATCAAATTGCGGTAGCTTCATTGGCTCGCATCACCTTTATCCAGCAAATACCAGCGACGCTCAAGCACAGTGAACAAATACACCGCAAATGCGAATAATAAACCCGCCAATATGGCTGAGCCAATAAAACCAAAGTTAGATGCAAGGGATTGTCCGACGATAATAAAAACAAAATATAAAGGCAACAAGGTTACTGCACCGATAACGGCCAATTTAAGTGGGTTTTTTCTCGGAAGTGCTTGAGTTTGCCGCGACTGATAGGCGATCACCAAACCTATCAGCAAAATGATAAATACCTGATAACTGCGAAGGTTGACCACCGCCAGCGTGACTAATGATCCCGCCAGCAAGGCAATAATGCCACCAAACCATTGTGGCGGAATAAGTCTTTTTATTGCTGCTTGTTCCATCTGTTGTATTGAGTTAAGTGCTTGACGTGCTTCGTCGGGATTGGGTCGATTTTGTTGCTCTGTCATGTCTTGACTCCTATTTCTTTGCGCTATTTCTTTGCGCTATTTCTTTGCGCTATTTCTTCGCGCTATTTCTTTGCGCTATTTCTTCGCGCTACCACTTTCCACTATGGAAAGTCATAACGAAAAGCAATATAACACTAACTTTCCATTGTGGAAAGAGAATATTCCCTAGGGTAAAGGTATAACCATCCATAAAAGGCAACATGTGGTCAACCAGCAATACATCAAAGCTTTCTGTGGTGGCCAAAAATAAACCTTCTTTACCATCAAACGCCTGCAAAGCCAGATACCCAGCCTCTTTTAACCCTTTGGCGATATAGTCAGGTACTTCCCGGTCATCTTCAATAATCAATACTTTTATCGCCAGCAACCTTTTTGTTAAGTGAGGTGAAATCAGGTCAAATAAGGACCATCAGCATAACAAAGTTCGATGACTGACAACATTACCATTAATTAATGTCGTCTAATGTGGCAGCTCGACGTCCAACCATACCAAGCGATGATCAGATGACGCTTTACGATCTTCAACCAAACGATATAGCGGGTCTGTGGTGGTTGGCCAAAATACCCCACCATCCAATACCTTAATGGCTTGCGAAGGTAAGACATAATCTGCCCGCATTCCCCAAAACGCCGTATGGTGTTTACCATTGGGGTTATCCGCTTTGTTCTGTTGACCGCCAGTGCTTTGCGGGGTAAACGACGAATTGACTCGGGGAGAGTTAAGCAAAGCCAAAATGCCTTCGGGTCTGGCGTTACCTTCGAGCGAAGCATTTTGATCGCCTAAAATCACAAACGCGGCGTTTGCCGCCAAACCGCCCTTGCCGCCTTTATCGTCATAAATATAACCACTGTGTTGTGGTGTAATATAGTCAGTCCAAAAGCGAATTTCGTCGTGATTGCGTGAACCATTGCGATCTTCCGGACCATCAAACACCGGTGGCGTAGGATGGCTAGCTAATACATGCAACGTTTTACCATTAACTTGCACTGGCACATCCCAATGAGATTTCGATGACAACCGCAGTTTTAGCCATTCTTCATCGTTATACCAAGGCTTGCCCGTCGCTGGATCAATAGGTTTCAATGCACCGGGCATATCAGACCAACGGAAGTATTGAAAAGTTCTGGCATCAGCGTGGTCTATCGGGTATTTCGACAACATCACCATGGCGTAGTGACCGGGGAAAAAACCAAAACCATAAGCATCCGATCTGAATTGTTCTTTTTTACCATCATTGTTCAAATCAAAGTCGGTCGGCTCGCCAGTGTTCGAAGCCGCCAGATAGTAATAGGGATAATCCAACGCTAGTGCACCATTTTGCGAGGTTTTCAGGTAGTTATTGATAAACCGTTCAATGCCTTGCGCCGGGTCGCTGATATAGTCGAACTCATTCAATAATACGATGTCTGGCCGGGTCCGCTGTAATATTTCCGCGATGTTTTGGATTTGACTGTTTTGCCCAATAAGCAACTTTTGTTTGAGAATATCATTCGACCAAGGGGCATCTTCGGCCTTGCCGTAGTTAGTCGCATCCATACTGACGTTGAAGCTGGCGATTTTCAGGCTTGTTTTCATAACTGCACTTTTTAAGGAAGGTGTTTCGCTACATCCCGCCAACAATGTCACAGTGGCCAGAATAAGGGTTAAGGATTTAAACATGGTTTTTGATACTTGCAAGGTCAATATTTAGCTGAGTAAGGTAGCATTAACCGAGTATTATGCACAAGAGGCATGAGCTAGCTGCCAACACCAAGCTGATCAAACACCAATGACCAAATCGCCAGCTGACGTTTTACCGTCGCCGTGGTGCTCAAACTGCCCTTATGCCCGGCATTAGCTTCACTGAACAATAACGTGGGATTATTGCCGCTATTTGCCGCTTGCCAACGGGTGATCAACTTATAGCCATGCCAAGGCGCAACCCGATCATCCTGCTCTGGTACATAGATCATCACCGCTGGTGCTGCAATTTGTTTAGGCATACGGTGACAAGGGCTGAGTTGTCGTAAATACCATTGATGGTCGGCATTGTCAGGATCGCCATAATCTGACCGCCACTGTTTGCCGTGATGATTCAAATGAAAACGCAGTAAATCCGTCACCGGACTACCCGCTATCACCAGCTGCCACAAGTCAGGTCTGAGAATAGCCGCAGCATTCACCGTCAAACCGCCGTTACTCCAGCCAAAACACCCCAAACGCTGTGCCCGGGTATAACCCTGTTCAATCAGCCACATGGCCGTTTGATTTAAATCATTAAACGCCCGTAAGCGTTTTTCTTTGATCGCAGCATGATGCCACTGTTGACCCAGCTCGCCACCACCGCGTATGTGAGCAATCACATACAAGCCACCCTCAGCCAGAAATGGCACAATGCCCGCATCAAACTGCGGTAACAGGCTTAAACCAAACCCGCCATAAGCCTTAACAATCGTTGGTTGGTCGCCTGTTTTGATGCCAGCTTTGCGGCTAATCAAAGTCACTGGCACACGCACATTGTCATCCGCAACAAAGTGACTTTGCTTAATTTGATAATCATCTGCTGATAATAAGCTAGATTTGAGTTGTGGCTGATGCTGCGATTGATGCCAGTTTGTTGACTGATAGGTAACAAGATTGACGGTATAAATCGTCGGGGCGATCATAAACGAACTAAAGCGATAAATAACCTGATCGGGCGACTCACCTTGGGTCAAACCATCAATACAACCGACGGCTGGCAAAGCAATATCACCGAGATAATGGCCGCTTAAATCAAACAGTTGTAGTAATGAGCCGCAGTGCTCAAGACGTTCAAGCAGAATATAGTTCGCCGTCACCAGCCAGTTGCGTACCGTCTGCGATGTCGTTTCGATACAAACTTTCAAGCCGTATTTCGGATTATGTTTTAAAGATACATTCAACACCTGCCAGTTAGGTGCTTGGTGATTGGTCAGCACAAATAATTGCTGCTCAGTTAAGGCAACATCAATAATGGCGGCAACATCTTGTAGCAGAGGTTTAAATCCGCCGTCATTTGACAAGTCTTTCAGATAAACGCTGGTTTTCGCCTGTTCACCACCTTGGTCTTGTCGTATCAGCGCCAAGAAACGACCACCGGGCGAAAGGCGCGGGTAAATCATCGCAGCATCCTCGGGCGGTTGTGCAAACAACAACACATCATCAGCAAAAGCTTGCCCCACTTGATGAAAGTAGAGCTGTTGTGAACCAGCTGCGGTGGATGCCTTGCGACTATAATAAAACCCGCTGTGATCGGCGGCCCAGACTAATTGACTTTTACCGGGCCACACTTTGGCCAACGGATAATAGTCGCCAGACAGACATTCGGGCAGCCATTGACCACGACTAACGTCTAACAGGTTGATAGAAAATTGCGAGTTTTCATCGCTCGACAAGGTAACCGCCAACAAGGTGCCATCATCACTAGGGAAAATATCCATCACTTTGCCGACTCTTTGTTGCTGTGCTACTAGGCTGTTTGGATCCCATAAAACTCGAACCAAACCGTCTTGCCCTGTTCGGCAACAGATCCTCAGCAGCTCTCGGGCAGCATCATCAGCTAGCCAAAAAAACACCCCAGCTTTGACCACCGGCAGATAAACCCGTTCAATTTGCGCCAATTGAGTAAATTGCTGCTGCAACGGCTGACGCGCTTCAATCCCCGCCAATAATGTCTCAGTAGCCAACTGTTGAGCTTGTCGCCACTGCACCACATCACTATTATTGCCTTCTAGCCAGATCAAATCATCTTGAGAGTCAGTCATTGTCACAATCCTAGGTTGCTTTTCTAACAACCTCTTTCTACATTTATTGAGGCATGTCACCAGTCAAACAAAAAAACAGGAAAACTGCATGAGCGAAGATGTCCTTTATTTAACAAAAAACCCGAAAAAGTATAGCCCGCTGTTCAAACTGGCAGAACAAAACCCATTGCTCAACACTATCTGGCGTGACGTCTACCAAGACGATTTTCCTGAACTACTCGAAACCTTTGGTTTTGTTACCAACACAGATTTACAACTGATCTGTGAGTTAATTAATCTTCAACCCAATCACACCCTGTTAGATATCGGTTGTGGCAAAGGCGGACCGGGACTGTTTGTCGCCGATCAAACCAATGCCAATTTGATTGGTATGGATATCGACGAGGGCGCAATCACGCTGGCAAAAGCCCTACAACAAAGACTCAAACTCAACCCCGGGACTACATCCGCCAGCCAACTTTAAACTTGGCAGCTTCACTGAAACAGCATTAGCAGCCGCCTCAGTTGATGCCATTATGAGCATAGACGCGCTCATTTTAGTGCCAAACAAACAACAAGCGATTGACGAAATGGCCCGTGTACTCAAACCCGGCGGTCGTTTTATTTTCACCACTTGGGACCGACCTGAGCATGATCTCGATGCGATGTTAAAACGCAGTGGCTTTAAGCTGATTTGCCATCATCAAACCCCTGACTGGAAAACCCGTCAAATAGCCGTGTATCAATCCATATTACGCCATCAAAATGAATTAAAACAACAACTTGGCGAAGCGGCTTCGGCTATTCTAATATCAGAAGCCAGCGCTGCCCCAGCGCTGCTTGAGATTGCTTCAAGGGTAGTGATTGCTGCTGAACGTTGTTGATGCCTGAAAAACAAGTAATTATTCAGCGTAACTATTGATTTAAAAACCTTTTCTTTGATCACTACCGTTATGTGGGCAGTTGGATTATCTAGGTATCTGGAGCGCTTCGCTCTTTACAATCAAAAGCACTCACCACGGAGACACGGAAGCACGGAGAAAACCAAAAGCAAAACAATTAAAATCGTTGGTTTTTAACTTCATTTTTCTCCGTATCTCCGTGTCTCCGTGGTTAAACTGTTTTTATTTTTTAAGAACGAAGCGCTCCAGTGACTTGAAAAGCTCGTCAAACCCTTAAGACATTTACAACCAAGGTTTTTCGGCGACAAAACGCAAAAAATCTTGCTGTTTTAACTGAAACGCCGAGAAATCAGCACTCAACAAAGTCAATACCGCCTGATCAATCGCTGGATTATGTTGCTGTATAAGTTGGATCAATAACGCAATGGTTCTGTGCTTATACCAGCTTTGTTGCAATTGCTCAGTGACTTGCTGATTTTGTTCGACGCTCAGATGGCCTTGCTGTTGCAAGTGGTATAACGCTTTAGCTAAATGGATCATTGGTTCGTTGAAACGCTGATAAGCTGTCTCGGGGCAATATGACCATAAAATTTCGTCATCACGTAATTGCGATTGCTGCTGTAACTGTTGATAAACATCACCAAAACCATGAATACCACAATCACGCATCTCCCAAGCCCGAATCGCCCCCATGTCGGCCAACCCCCAGACTTGCCAGCCCGCTTGGGCTGCGAGCAATAACTCTCGATGGCTCACTGCCAACGAGTTTTCGATTGCGCCATCAACCAAAATAATCACCCCAGGTGTAGCGTGAGCCTCAACCACAGCAGTAATACTGCCCCTTTGGGCTGGCGGTTGCAGTTGATAATTATCCAAATCAACCGATGTTTGACAGGCCGCTAGGGTGGGACCAATAAATAAAAATGCACAAGTCATATGCTCGCCCTTTATCTCGATTCTAAAAAGGTTTTCAGCCGCTGGCCAATACGCCAGTTACCCGGTTTATAATTTTCTAGGGTCGGCACCACTAACCTCAACACCTGCAATGGCGTATTTTCGGGGGTAAAATAAACGCAATAAATCGGCTCTTTAGTCACCTTGCGCAGATGCAGCAATAATTGCTGCCATTGGATTTCAAGACTGGCACTACTGGCATGATCGACAACATCAGCAAACTGAATCGGACTCGCTTCATCTCTTTTGAGTATCTCAACTGAATGCCGTGCGCACTCTGCGCCTTGATGTTCAACCGGTAAAGCAAATCCCCGAGCACCGTGGATCACCGCAGCACGACTCTGCACCGCTTCACAAACCGCCCTCACCAGTGCTATCCGGCTATGCGGGTGACAACCCCAACCACTGTTAAAGAATGCTCTAAGCGGTTGTTTTGGATCAAACAACCACACCGAGAAAAACGGCAAATCATAATCATTGGGTACATTGCGGATCACCATCTCCAATCCGGCTGCTGCCACTTTAGCCATTATCTGACTAACTTCATCGGGCAATCCCTCAGGAGAAACAAAATGAGAACTGTCACTAATGGTTTCAAATGACCAAATATCCCGCTCAATCAGCTCGCACAAGGCATGAAAAGCCGCCTCAAGGCGATTATTGCCAGAAGCTAAACCATTGGTGGAGCTACCAAAAATCGGCTGGCCAACGTCTTTGGCCGGATGAAATACTAACTCAGCGGGGATCAAGGCTTTTTTACCCGTTTCGATGTCATCGGCATGAGCCAACAACAACGGACTGTCTAGATCAATCTCACGATTGGCTACCGGACAATAATTGAGGATCGCCGCGCTATTTATTTCGCTATCACTAGCAGCAACATCTGCCGCCGTGCCCCAATGCACTTGCACTTGGTGGTTTGAATCGGGCTCGGCAAAATGAAATTCAATCGACTCCATATAAGCGCCGATTTGGGCATCTATCGGCACCATGCCCTTACCATAGGTCACCGCATCAGGCGATGCAGCTGGACGAATACCCGCATATACTGGCACCCCTAAAAAATCTAATCCGCTAATATCCGTCACCCGACTGATGCCAGCATCCGCAGCCCATAATTGGGCAATGGCTAAAGTATCTGAGGGCGGTACGGTACGTAAACTCGAAGGTCGTTCTTCTATTGTTTCTTCTATTGTTTCTTCTATTGTTTTTTCTTTTGCTGCAACATTAGTCATAAACTTTTATCGCTATTATTGTTGGGCAGCGCTAAATCAAAAGCCTGCATACTGAATTGGTAGAAAAGCGTAGGATGGGTGAGCCCTAGCGAAACCCATCAATAGGGGAAAATCGCGACATTTGACATGCCGCGAACAGTGGTTAAAAAACTAAAGCGGCGCTTCGCCACAGTGTGCGCTAATACTGATTGGGCTTTCACCACAATGAGCGCTTAGACTGATAGGTGATTCACCGCAATGAGCACCAAGCCCAACCGGTGATTCGCCACAGTGGGCACTAGTGCCGCGTTGTTGATTAGCTAACTGTGCCAGCATAGCTGGATTAATTTGAACTGATACGGTATTACGTTTCATGTTTTTTTCTCCATTATCATTAGACATTGTTTATCACCTCAAGGCACTGCTCACCCGTTTTGCTACTGGTTTGCGACTGTCTGATTCAGGTAAAGCCGTCAGTGACTCTAAAAAACTAGTCGATGGTTTTGGTTAAATCAAGTACCCGGGCAAAAAAACGTTCCTTAATAATCAAGACCAATAAACAGAACCAATAAAAACAGGGGCGAATGGCCCCTGTTATTTAACCCTTTGAAAACACCGAAGTTTAGAACTTTCGCTTTTAGAACTTCTGCATTTAGAACTTCCGCTTTTAGAACTTCCGCTTTTAGAACTTATAGTTCACGCCAAAACGAATTTCCCACTGCGACGCACTATCCGAACGACTTTGAGCTGTCGGGTTAGTGAAACGGTCATAGACATATTGATTGTCATCATTAATATCCATGGCAATGGCACCTTGCAAGAAGTTACCTTCCTTCAATACGCCCCATTTGTCGTTCAATAAGTTGCCCAAGTTTTCAACCACGAAGAAGAAACTGGCTTTATGGTCTGGATTAAAGCCCATAAACTCTTGTTCGACCCGTAAATCAAACTTCACCCACCAGTCACTTTCCAGTGAATTACGTGGCATGATGCGACCACGAAACTTCTCCATCCCCTCTGATGTGATGAAGGCATTGAAGTTATCAAAGTCAGATAGACCAGTCACTGGATCAGGTGTCATGAAAGCATCACTGTAAACCACATTTGGATCGTCAATCAACGGCACATACAACAGCTGACGGTCTCTATCGTTAAAGCCTAAGCCACCACTACGGCTGGTGAAGCTATACGAATAAGGACGCCCCTGATTGGCCTGACCAAACAAGCTGATATTAGTCTCATAACCCGCAAAGTACTCATGGGTGTAACGTAGGTTTAAGGTATAACGATGAGGAATTTCATAGTTCGAGTGAGCCAAACCGGGGTTTTGTGGATCAGCCGTATCAATATTATGATAGTTTGAAAAAGCCACTGAACTGGTCATTGGATGCACATCTTTAGCTTCGGTATAAGCATAAGATGCCGCAAAGCTAAAGCCATTATCAAACGCTTTGCTAATGCCAAATGAAATCACCGTCGACTCAGCATCTGCGCCTTTTACATTGGTCAAGAAGTAGTCTGCATTTCGTGGTCGTTCTTCACTATTGCCGTAGATAGGTCGCCCATCTGGCGCTGTGCCTACTTGCACTGCTGCCAAATTCTGCACGATAGCCGAGTCTTCTTTTTCACTGCGCAAGTAATCAGCCATTAACACGTAGCCGTCGTCAGTGGTATAAGTGGCACCAATAGCATATTTCCATTCTGAGGGGATCTCAAAATTTGGATCAGTTACGTTAGTATCTGAATCCGCTGTGCCACTAACTTGATTAAACAAGTCAACCGGAATGTCATAACCCGGTCGACCAGTGCCCGTAAAGGCCACCGCATCAGGCCCGAGAATTTGCATGTCTCGCTGATTGACCTGAATGTTACTAATACCATCGTTAGAATAACTGTTAGAAATCCATACGTTAGGATTACCACCAGAATAACGTCCTGCGCCAGCACGCACTTCCAATTGATCATTAACACTCCAGTTCAATCCCAAGCGTGGTTGAAACAGGCTAACATCATCCAAATTTTGCTGATTAGAGAAATTATAACGGGTGGTAAAATTTTCGTTTAATCTTGGTACATCACTACTGGTATACCAGTCATGACGAGCCCCAATAGTCAAGGTCACATCATATTCATAAAAGTCAATTTCATCCTGGATATAGGCAGTATTAAAGGCATACTCAAACTCACCTGCTGCATCAACCGGATTATGGGTGCTAGCATTACCGTAATATACCCGAGCGACACCATTTTCAAAATCTTCTATCGAGCTGAAACGGTATTCACCCTCATTGTGCTGAACAAACATGTTGAACACATCTAGTTCTTCACGCTCATAACCGACAGTGACACTTTGCTCTTCAAAGTGATAAGTACCTGTAACTTTAAAGGTACGATTATCATATTTGAGTTTATTAGCCTGACGAGAATCATCAGGGCCGAGATAAACATCAACATCACCGGTATCAACTCTGAACTCACCAAACCCGCTAGCACCATCTAAAGAGATTTGACGGTTATCTAAAGTTGACTCACCAAATCTGACTTCAGTGGAGAAGTTATCCGTCCAGTCTGAGTAAAACGAAGTCACAAATGAATTGAGTTTGGCACCACGTTCATAAAAGTGATTTGATAAAGAAATTCGGTTTGAACCGGTATCGGACTGGGCTAGTGAGAAACCGTCGTTATAGTTATACACCATGCTCAAACGGTGAGCGTCGTTGATATTCCAATCGACTTTCAACAACACTTTTTCATCTTCAACCGGCATACTTGGTATTAATGAACCCGGATCATACTGATAAGTGTCTTTGGCAATTTGCACCACTTTATCAATAGTGGCCTGATCAATCCGGCCAGAGGTTAGTGGCTCATACTGAAAAATTTGTGAGCCTTCGAGTTTTTCATAAGCGACAAAGACAAACAACTTATCTTCAATGATTGGAAAACCAAAGTTGGTACCAAAACGCCTTTCATTGAAGTTACCATTATCAATAGGAGAACCATCTACGCGTTCGCTTTTAAGTGCATCACTGGTGTAATCAAAAAACACCCCGCCGTGGAATTCATTGGTGCCCGACTTAGTTACCGCATTGATATTACATGAAGTGAAACCGCCATATTGCACATCAAATGGGGCTAACTCGATAGCCACCTGATCGATAGCATCATAAGAAAAAGGAATACGCTCTGTAGGATAACCGTTGCCGTTCAGACCAAAGTTATCGTTCATTCGCACACCGTCGACGGTCAAACTGTTAAACCTTGGGTTACCGCCAGTACATTGGATCGCATCGCCACTGGATTCGTTAACATAAACCCGGGGGTCGACTCGAACCAAGTCTTTGATATCACGATTCACTGACGGAGCAGTTTGCAAATCAGTTAAATTGAAGTTGCTCGATGGGCTGGTGCTACCAGAGTTGATATCTAATTGGCGAGCCGAAACCGAAATACGTTCTACGTTTTGCTCTGGTGCTAATGAATGGTCAAAATCATAGGTATCACCTAATCTTAATTCAACATTATTAATCACATCATCAGCAAAACGGCTGGATTGAAGTTTAATGGTGTAAGGTCCACCAACCCGAAGTCCTTTAGCTAAAAATTGCCCCGAATCATTGACTACAGCGGTTTTGCTGGAGCCCGAAGGCTCATGAGTAATAATAACCACGGTCCCTACAGCAGGATTATTTTGCGGACCGGTGATATGACCTTTGATCGACGATGAGGTGGTATTGGCACCAGCGCTGGCTGATATGCCTAACCCCAACACCAGTGCGGATGCGACCAGTGAGAGACGTAAAGTTTTCATTTTCTTTTCCCCAATATGACGGTAATTTCTTTGATTACTTATGTTGATGTTTGGTTATAATTTTGGCTCTAACTTAGGTTTTAGTGATGTTGTTGCTTTACAGTTAAACCCGGGTTTTTATTAGCATTTTTCTGCTTATGTCACGATAAATGTGGCGTAATGTACCGACAGACATCGTAAATGCGGCGCATTATGACACGATAAAGATAAGCATGATACAGATGACACCGCTAACTCAGCTATTAGCGTAGACCCAAATCGTAAAAAACGCCTTAATTGGCGCTAGCGAATTCATTTTCGTGACGGATTGGGTTGGATTGGGTTGGGTTGGGTTGGGTTGGATTGGGTTGGATTGGATTGGGTTGGATTGGATTGGGTTGGATTGGATTGGATTGGGTTGGATTGGATTGGATTGGATTGGATTGGATTGGATTGGATTGGATTGGATTGGATTGGGTTGGGTTGGGTTGGGTTGGATTGGATTGGATTGGGTTGGGTTGGATTGGGTTGGGTTGGGTTGGGTTGGGTTGGGTTGGGTTGGTTATGACTGCTGGTCTACGGTCGCTCTGGCTTCCTACGCGAATAAATTCGCGTCTACGGGACATTGGTTGCCTTTGTTATGGCTTTGATGTAAAAATCTGACCGTTTAATCAGGATTTCCCTTATCACATCCATGAATCGATAATCCTTTGATTTATTTAATTTATTTGTTTGCTTGTCATTAACAAATCTAAGTTGATTAGCCCGAAATAGGCAGATCGCGGCTAATTGATCAACAGGGGTCGTAGCTTTTGGCCGCAAAATTTAGCATAATACCCCACTTTTTTTATTCAGCTGGTGTGATTGTGGGTCAATTTAAAACGACGGTGATAGCGATAGCGGGGGCTTCGGCATCGGGCAAAACCCTCTTTGCCGACACGATTTATCAAGAGTTAATTAAAGAAAATGCACTGGATGAAGGCGGTATCGCGTTTATTTCAGAAGACTCTTACTACCGCGATCAAAGTCATATACCACTGACCGAAAGAGTCAAGACCAATTACGATCACCCCGATGCGTTTGAACACCAATTAATGGTTGAACATATCAACGCGTTAAAAAGTGGCCAGCCGATTGATTTACCCATTTATTCTTACACTCAGCATACCCGCACCGAAAAAGTCCGCCGGATTAAACCATCAAGGATCATCCTAGTTGAAGGCATCATGTTATTAACCGATCCTCAATTGCGATCATTGTTCGATATCCAAGTATTTATGGATACGCCGTTAGACATCTGCCTGATCCGCCGGATCAGTCGAGATATGCAAGAGCGTGGCCGAACGTTTGACTCCATTGTCACCCAATATGAAAAAACCGTGCGGCCGATGTATTTTGAATTTATCGAACGCAGCCGCCAACTGGCCGATATCGTCGTTACCAAGGGCGGTAAAAACCGCACCGCGATAGAAGTCATCAAAGCCAAAATCAATGAATTATTGGCTACCTCAGTATAATCAATACACTGATTTAACAGTAAAAAGACAAAAGCAGGTATAATATGGGTTCAATCTCGTGGATTAGTTTAGTTGGCATCGGTGTCTTATTAGCCGCCGCTTATGGCATGTCATATCATCGTAAAGACATTAACTGGCGTACTGTTGGTGGTGCTTTTCTGTTGCAAATATCGTTAGGGGCATTTGTATTGTATTTGCCGTTTGGCAAAGATGTATTGATATCCGTATCAAATTTTGTCTCCACCATCATTGACTATGCCAAAGACGGGATCAACTTCTTGTTTGGCGATATTGGCAGACAAAAAATGGGCTTTATGTTTGCTTTTCATGTGTTGCCAGTGATTGTATTTTTCTCCTCACTCATCGCGGTATTGTATTACCTCGGCATTATGCACAAGGTGATCGCCGTGCTAGGTGGCGGTTTGCAAAAACTACTTGGCACTAGTCGCACCGAATCAATGTCAGCTACCGCCAATATCTTTGTTGGTCAAACCGAAGCGCCATTAGTGGTTAAACCGTTTATTCCCACCATGACCCAATCAGAGCTGTTTGCCATTATGGTGGGCGGTTTGGCGTCGGTGGCAGGTTCGATATTGGCCGGTTACGCCAGTATTGGGGTTGAAATGAAATATCTGATTGCAGCCAGCTTTATGGCGGCACCGGGCGGGCTACTGATGGCCAAATTGATTTTGCCTGAGACTGAGAAAGTCAGAACCGATCTGGCCGAAATTGAAGCGGCTCAAGATCAACCGGTTAATGTCATTGACGCAGCCGCCACAGGTGCCTCAAACGGGATGCAATTAGCGATGAATGTCGGTGCGATGTTGTTGGCTTTTGTTGCGCTGATCGCCATGTTAAACGGCCTATTTGGTTGGATTGGCGAATTCATTGGTTACCCAGATTTATCGCTGCAACTATTGCTCGGTTATATCTTCCAGCCGTTGGCTTTTGTTTTGGGTGTGCCGTGGAGTGAAGCCAATTTGGCGGGTAGTTTCATTGGCCAAAAAATCGTCATTAACGAGTTTGTCGCCTACTTTGATTTAATTGCCAACAAACAGCAATTGAGTCAACAAAGTCAGGCAATCATTACTTTTGCCTTGTGTGGTTTTGCCAACTTGTCATCCATTGCCATTTTGTTAGGTGGGATTGGTGGTATGGCCCCGAGTCGTCGTAAAGATATTGCCCGTTTGGGTTTTAAAGCCATGTTGGCGGCTTCATTGGCCAACTTTATGAGTGCCGCCATCGCGGGTTTTTTCATTTCGTTATAGGAAGTAGATTTAGTCATGTCGTTAACCGAGATCCCGACGTTAGATATCAGTCAATTTGCCAGTGATAAAGCAGCGTTTGTCGAAAAAATTGGTGAAGCTTACAAGCAATTTGGTTTTTGCGGCATTAGTGGCCACGACTTACCTGATGACTTGATGCAAAAAGCGTTTAGTGTCACCCAAGCATTTTTTGCCCTGCCGACTGAGGTTAAGCAGCGTTATTTTATTGCCGAGCAAGGCGGTGCCCGTGGTTACACCGCAACTGGCGTTGAAAAAGCCAAAGATAGCGATCACGTTGATTTAAAAGAGTTCTGGCATGTCGGTCGTGAAATTTTTGGTGAAAGACCACATGAGTCTTTACACCCGAATGTTTGGCCGATAGAAGTCGCTGAATTCAAACAAGTATCACTAGAGTTTTATGCCACCCTTGAGCATATTGGCGATCAGGTTTTGCGAGCATTGGCGTTAGTTATCGGTCAAGACGAAGGTTACTTTGTGGATAAAACAGACCATGGTAACTCGGTCTTAAGACTCATTCATTACCCGCCAATTGTCGATTCATCAACTGAATCACTGCGTGCTGGTCAGCATGAAGATATCAACCTGATCACCTTATTAGTTGGCTCACATGAAGCCGGACTTGAAGTAAAAACCCGCGAAGGCAAGTGGCTACCAGTGACCATGCTTGAAGGCGCTATCGTGGTCAATATTGGTGATATGTTACAACGTCTGACCAATAATGTTTTACCGTCTACGCCGCACCGTGTGGTTAATCCACAAGGTCAGGCGCAAGATACACCGCGTTATTCCATGCCATTCTTTTTGCATCCTAACCCGAATTTTTTGATTGAGACCCTCGATAGTTGTATCAGTGAAGAAAACCCCAATCAATATCCTCAGCCTATTACCGCCAATGATTTCCTTAATCAGCGCTTAACTGAAATAGGTTTGATGGGCTAGCAACAATTAAAGGTAGGCACAACTTTGTGCCTACCTTTAAGCTTCCTCGAAAAAACAATAAAATTTAACTGGCCAATTTTGTATTTTGTGTAATACTTCATAATGAATAGACGAGAATGACATTATGAATAAAGCCAATCAAACCAGTAAAGCGTATCCAATACCTGAGGTGTTGCACGTCAACGAAGCATCAGCCACATACCAAATAAAATACCAAGATACTGATGCCCTTTTAACCCGGCTTAATCAGCTGCGTCAGGAGTATAATGCCTTGTATCAAACCTTAACAGACCAAGCTGACTATCAGGCACAAGCCACACTTTTGCCACAACTGATTGATTCTCTTGGCATATTTAAAAATGATGCGGGGGCTAATCGATTAGAATTAATTCGTCGGTTTGCCCAGTGCCGAGATGAAATCAGCAATAGCGTTGATTTTATCGATAGCAAAGCCCTTGGTGAGTTGCTGGGTGAGCAAAAATCCAACTGGTCACGCGATCTCAACAACCTGCGCAATAAAGGTAAAATCCTTGCGGTTAGGCGTATCGGTGGCAGTGGTTGGCTCTATCCGGTCAATCAAATTGATGTCAGCAGTGGTTGTGTCTATGCCGAGCTTGAGCAATCGATTCCCCGCTTAAAACAAATTGGCATGACCGATTGGGATATTCTGATTTGGCTCAATACTGCTCAATTGACGGTGATGACAGTACCACCAGTGATCTTGCCAAAAGACGACACATTAGACAATTTATTGGCTGACTTTAACGCCATGCCACCACCAATTAAACACCCATCAATCGTGCCAATAGAGCTGTTGGAGCAAGGTAAAAAATCCGACTTTTTAGCTCAAGCAGAAGCTCAACTAGGTGTTGAGATCATAGGATGACAAAACAAGGAAAGTGAGTGAAAACCAAAATACAAACCTATTTACTCGAAGCCAATCAACCTTTGTGGCGAGTGCATCACAAAGCCTATAAAGCCGCTGCTTTTAACGACAGTGGTTGTGGAGATGCGCGGTTTAGTCCATTAAAACTGGCAACCACCGAAAGCCAAAGAGATGAGAGAGATGAGAGAGGCGAGAAAAGCGAAATAGCGGTTTATCCAACCCTTTATGCCGCCAACCAATATCAAGATGCCTTCGCTGAAACCATCATGCGCAAACAAGACTCTTATGCCAGCCAGCCCAGCCATCAAAAAATCACCGAGCATACCCTAGGCAATTATCTGCTGAGTGTCATTCATCCGGTTAAATCGGTGTTATTGGCTGATCTCGATGATGATTGGGTGCCGCCAATCATTGCCGCCGGGCTTAAACAATCTCAAGCCGATGGTATTTACCCCTTGCTCAGAGAGTTTGCTCTGCGTTTAATCGCCAATAATCCCAACATTCAGGGATTAAAATGGTGCAGTTATCAACAAGGCGCTTACGGTCAATCGGCAGGTCAACCAGTGTATCTGTTAATTAACCATCCCAATATGTCAGCGCCGATAGAGGTTGCAGCTGATCGGTATTCCACACCACTACTTGCCCCAGGCATTAGAGATAAAATTAAAGAATGCGCCATGTTAACCCGTTATGTTTTGCCCGAGCATTTATTGTGATCAATTATTCATTTTGCCAAGCCTGACTAACCATTCAGTAATGATTCAGCCTCGTCGGGTTTTAATAGAGCCAAAATGACATTGAGGTTAAACATTATGGATAAACACACCACATTACTATTATGCGCACTTAGCACCAATTTAATAACTTTACCTGCTCAAGCGCTACACTTAACAGAACAGGTAACAGAACAGGTAACAGAACAGGCAACAGAGCTGATGACAGAGCATCTGCTGCAAATCCGTGGCAAACAAATCAGCGACAAAACCACTAAATCGGTTGAACAGGTTCCCGCAGCAAAAAGCACAGCCGCTGTTGAACATGCTGCTGTAGCTACCCCCACCAAAACCATTGCCAACGTTACGACTAATAGCAAAGTTGCTCAAGATCATGATATTTGGTTTCACAGCATCGATATCTCGTTACAAAATGATATCAATGACAACGGCTACTACAGCCGCATCATCGTCGATTTTGATGCCGACACCGTTTACGAATATAGCAGCGTCTATGCCACCTTAAGTTTGACTGACCCTAACGGTGTCACCACTGATTATTACACCACAGACGATTTTAACCTGTATGGTGATTCCGGCGATGACATCCATCAAGTCGAAACCTTACTAACCCACAACTGGCTCACCGACTATTACGATTTGTCCATTCAGTTATTCGATGCTTACAGCGAAGAATTACTGGCTTATGTTGATTTTCACCATGCCCCACAACTCGATTATCTGGCATTAGAAAGCCAAGAGTATGATACGACAGCGCAATATTTATCGACGTTTTCAAGTAAGTTATGGTTACAAAATGACGATGATGGCGACGGTTATTATCACTCATTTAATATCGAACTAGACATTGATGCCAGCTTTGGCACCGCCGACGTTTATGTTGAACTCTATGTCAGCACTGATCAATTCAGTTGGCTGCCGCTGTACACCAGTGGACATTTCATTGTTGCAGAAGATTCAGTAAGCGACGCTCAACAATGGCAGTTTGACTGGTTAAGCGGATATCCAACTGCCCACTACTACTTAAAAGCCATCATTGTTGATGCCAACAACGACGACATTTTGCTAACCGTATTGCCCGAGCACAATCCGGCTTTTGCCGTTATTCCATTGGAAGACGCTAGTTTTGAGATCGCACCACCAGTCACGGTGGTTGTGCCAGACACTAGCAACACTATTAACACTATTAACACTATTAACAACACCACAACCAAGAGCACGGTTTCATCAGAAAGTAGCGGTGGCAGTATCGGCGCAGGTGTGATGTTTGGCTTGATGATGTTATTCCGCAGATTACCTAAATATAAAACAACCCTAAGCTAGCCGATTGCCAATCTTGTGTTAAACTTGAACAATCAGCAGCAACAAACAGCGACTTCCCTTGAACAAGCTATTATTTTTACTCAGTTTTATTCTACTTTTGGGCATAACGCCAGCTGTTGATGCACAGCAGCTAGCGTTTAAAAAAACAGCCAAAGACGGACAAACTCAATTCGATTATCGCTGGGTAGATCAAAACAACACGCCGCAACAACTAAACTTCACTATCGCCAATAAAGTGCTATTCAGTCGTTTTCGTCATTTCAGGGCTTATCAAAGCAAAACCGTACAACGCACCATTTTAGTTGCACTACAAAAAGAAACTGCGAAACTGGATCCGAAGAAAATCAAAGTTGATTTTATCAACCGCCCTCACGGCATTGAAATCCAAGCCACAGGCACTGATCAAAAGTTAATGACAACAACCCTGAACGGATTAAATAAAATTAGGGATAAAATACAAGCGGATTATTTAACTAAAAATTACTACGACACCCTGACCGACAACTTTGGCAAAACCGGCGTCAAACCCCACCATGCCCGCTTTGCCAAAGAAAGCCGTTCCGACATGAAACCAATAGTTGACGCTATTCTCGCTCATCGACCGCAACTCAAAGGCCGCCAGCTGGCAGAGTTTATTTTAGGTTTTGTCCAAAGCATCCCCTACTCCACCCTCGAATCTCGACGCGAATCCAACGGTGCTGGTTTCAGCCCACCACTACGCTTATTGAACAATAACCAAGGTGATTGCGACAGCAAGGTAACCCTGATGGCGAGCATCTTCAACGCCATTTATCCCCGCAGTAAAGTCGCCATCATCTACCTACCCGAGCACGCCTTAATCGGCGTACAAATGGGTCATAGAGGTAACGACAAATACATTAAAATAGAAGGGCGTAACTTCATCCTAGCTGAGCCCACGGGTCCTGGGATGATCCCCTTCGCCAAAATAGCCAAAAGCTCTGAATACTTTATTGACGGGCAACAATATAATTATCAGTTTTTTTAAAGGTCTACAAATTCAACTCAGCAAAAGAAGCCAAGCGACTACGCACCACACCAATCAAATTGACTGTGGCACTGCCTTCAAAATCTTTAAACCGTTCAACAATATAGGTTAATCCTGACGTTACTGGCGTCAGATAATTACTGTCTATTTGCGCCAGATTGCCTGAGCAAATGATCTTGGTGCCTTCGCCGCAACGGGTGATGATAGTTTTTAATTGTGATGCGGTGAGATTTTGGCTTTCGTCCAAAATCACAATCGCATTTTGAATACTGCGACCGCGCATAAAGTTGACTGATTTGAACTGGATATTGGCCTTTTCCATGATGTAATTGAGGCTGCTATGCGGGTTTTCATCATTCTTGTGTAACACTTCTAGGGTATCGGTGATGGCAGCTAACCAAGGGGTCATTTTCTCTTCTTCAGTGCCAGGTAAAAACCCGATGGACTCAGCGATTTCTGGGGTATTTCGGGTCACCAGCACCTTGTCGTAAATACCGGTTTCAATCACCAGCTCTAACGCGGCAGCCAATGCCAGCAGGGTTTTACCACAGCCTGCCGGGCCAGTTAATATGACCAAATCTAACTGTGGGTCAAGCAAGGCATTTAAAGCCATCGCCTGATAAATATTCTTTGGCGTGATGCCCCATGCGGTACGATGTAATAATCGCTCTCGCCCTAAATCCAATAACTTAATGCTCGACGGAGTGACTTCAATCACTCGGGCGGCGAAACTGCGAGTTTCATCAAGCAGGTATTCATTAACAAATGCTTGGGGGAAAATATCCCGATCAATTGTGTGGAAAGTATCGCGACCGATAGTTTCACTATCGCAAGAAGTGACTGTTGACCAAAAATCACCAGTCATTTCGCAATAACCTTTGTAGAGAAATTGCACGTCGTCTATCAATTGGTCAGTACGGTAATCTTCAACATTATCCAGACCCGCGCCTTTGGCTTTAATCCGCATATTGATGTCTTTGGTTACCAAAGTCACCCGGTTTTGCGACTGACTTTGCTGCAATGATAAAGCAGTATTAATGATCCGATTGTCATTTTCGCCACCGGGCAAGCCGGATATGGCATTATCAAGTTGATAGTCGTTAACGATAATTAAATGCCCAGTGGGTTTATTGCCATCCGGTGAAGTTGGTAGCTCAACGCCATTTAACATCTGTTCGGGAGTGGCGTCTCTGAGCATATCTTCCAGTGCCCTGATGGCCACACGGGCATCACGACTCACGTCTTTATTGCGATCTTTAATATGATCAAGTTCTTCTAAAACGGTCATTGGGATGACGACTTCATGTTCCTGAAAGGAAAGAAAAGCGAAGGGTTCGTGAAGTAAGATGTTGGTATCCAACACATACATTTTTGTTACTGACGGGTTGTCTTGTTCTGCCTCTTTTTCAACCATAAGCTACTCTGAACACTTGTTCTTTTTGGACGGATATTTATTAGCTTAGCCTATTGTTTTTAACACAAGATGAATAATTAAAAATAAAGCTTGTTTCGCCTGACTTTTACTACACCAGCACTAGAGGAGGTTATTATTTGCATGGCTAATGGATATTTTGTGGCCAACTTGAATTAATAGGTGAAACCAACTAGATTTCCAAGTACCATAGCCGCCCTTTAAAACTCAAAGAGAAAACTTTATGTCCTTTGCGCTTGGCCAACGTTGGGTTAGTGATACTGAATCTGACTTAGGATTAGGAACTGTAGTTGCCATAGAAGGCAGAATGATCACCATCTTATTTCCCGCCAGTGGCGAGACCCGATTATACGCCTCAACAGGCGCTCCCATTACCCGGGTACTATTTAATGTTGGAGACACAGTAAAAAGCGCAGAAGACTGGAAACTCACCATCAAAAGTGTCGAAGAGACCGAAGGACTGGTGATTTATTTTGGCACCCGAGTTGATACCGAGGAAGAAAATGTCGCCCTGATGGAGACTCGGCTCGACCACTTTATCACCTTCAACAACCCACAAGATCGGCTGTTTGCTGGCCAAATCGACCGTTTTGAACGTTTTGGTTTGCGTTATCAAACGTGGAAATACGTCAATCAGCAACAAAAATCACCTATTTTGGGCCTTGCCGGGGCCAGAGCCTCATTAATTCCCCATCAGTTACATATTGCTCAAGAAGTCGGTCAGCGTTATGCCCCCCGCGTATTATTGGCCGATGAAGTGGGTTTAGGTAAAACCATTGAAGCGGGTTTAATCATCCACCAGCAAGTGATCACCGGTCGTGCCAGTCGAGTATTGATTGTTGTACCGGAGAATTTACAACATCAATGGCTGGTCGAAATGCTACGTCGCTTCAACCTGCATTTTTCAATATTCGATGTTGAACGTTGTAACGAAACCATCAATGAAGCCGCTAACCCGTTTGAAACCGAACAACTGGTACTGACCAGCCTCGAATTTCTCAAAGGTAAAAAGCAATGGTTTGAACAAGCACAAGCTGCCGATTGGGACTTATTAATTGTTGATGAAGCCCATCATTTGGTATGGGAGCAAGACAATCCATCAGTGGAATACCAACGTATTGAAGCTTTATCAAAAAGTATCAAGGGGCTGATTTTACTGACCGCGACACCTGACCAACTCGGTCATCAAAGTCACTTTGCTCGTTTGCGTTTGCTTGATCCGGATCGCTTTTACGATTATCAAAAATTTGTTGAAGAAGAAAGCCATTACGCTGAGGTTGCTCAGGCTGCCAGTGAACTGATTGATGCTGATGATATCAGCGAAAATACCCTAGCCACTTTACGCCGAATATTATCCGAAAGTGATATTGAAGCACCGCTGGCAGTCATCAATTCGGCTGCCACCGTACATGAAAAGTATGTTGCGAAAAAACAATTGCTGCAACAAATGCTAGACCGTCATGGTACTGGCCGTATTTTGTTTAGAAATACTCGTCATGGCATTGAAGGTTTTCCAGAGCGTCAGTTATTGCCTCATCCGGTCGACATGCCAGAGCAATATAAAACTGCGCTCAACGTCGCAACCAAATTCAATGCCGGACTCGACAGTCACGCTCAAGTTCAGCAATTCTTATTCCCTGAGCAAGTATTCAGTGATTTTGAAGGTAAAGACAGTTCTTGGTGGGGCTTTGACCCGCGCGTTGCTTGGTTAATTGATCAGCTTAAATCATTGAAACATGAAAAAGTCATCGTTATCTGTGCTCATGCCCAAACAGCCATGACTTTGGAGCAAGCAGTATGGAGCAAAGAAGCAATTCGAGCGGCTGTTTTCCACGAAGGCATGTCTGTATTTGAGCGTGACAAAGCGGCCGCTTATTTTGCCCAAGAAGATGACAGTGCCCAAGTGCTGTTCTGTTCTGAAATTGGCTCTGAGGGCCGAAACTTTCAGTTTGCTCATCATTTGGTGTTGTTTGACTTACCGTTGAACCCGGATTTGCTGGAACAACGTATTGGTCGTCTTGATCGTATTGGTCAAACCCAAACCATTAAAATTCATGTGCCTTACTTTAAAGAATCTGCTCAGTCGGTGATATTCGACTGGTTCGATCAAGGTTTGAACGCATTCAACCAAACGTGCACCACTGGACGACCAATCTTCGAACAATATGAAGAGCAACTGTTGGCATTGATGAAATCCACCAGCGTGGACGAAGCCGCAGTATCGGCACTGATCAGCGAAACCCAGACAGCCAATGCACTACTAAAACAGCAGTTGGAACAAGGTCGCGATAAACTGCTCGAACTCAATTCTAGCGGTCAACATTCAGAAAACACCGTAGTTGAGCAAATTCAGCAAGCCGAAGAAGGGGTTGAGCTGCCTATCTACATGATCAAGATTTTTGACACCTTTGGTGTTGAACAAGAAGATAAAGGCGATCAGGCAATCATCTTGAAACCGACAGAGCACATGCTGTCGCCTTCATTTCCGGGTTTAAACAGCGAAGGTTGCACCGTCACTTTTGACCGGGAGGTAGCGCTGGCACAAGAGCATATTCACTTGTTAAGTTGGGAACATCCGATGGTTCAGGGTTCAATGGATATGGTCACCACTGACGACATTGGTAACACTGCGGTTGCGGTGATCAAAAACAAAGCCTTGCCTGCGGGCAGTCATTTTGTTGAGTTTATCTTTATTGCCGAGAGCATTGCCCCCAGCGAATTACAGATTGGTCGTTATTTGCCAACCACCCCCATTCGCATTTTACTCGACCGTAATAACACCAACCTCAGTGACAAAATCACCTATGAACAGTTTTCCAAGCAGCTGTCACCAGTTGGCCGAAAGATTGCCAGCCAGTTAACCGCTGCATTGCAAACTCAAATTAGTACGCAAATTCCTAATGCCCACGAATTGGCTGCGGTTTCGCTCGCCGGATTACAGGCTGAGGCCATGACGACTATGCAACACTCATTGGGTGAGGAGTTAGCGCGACTGACTGCGTTAAAACAGGTCAACCCCAACATTCGTGAAGATGAACTTAACTTTGTCAAAACCCAGCAACAAGAGTTGAGTAACTACATTGATAAAGCCGAAATCAGATTGGATGCCATTCGTTTGATTGTTGTCACCCATCACAGTAAGTGATAATTAACCTATTGACCAAACGAGAATAAATTCTCGTCTACGCCAGATTTTAACCCTGAACGAAGACGAGGTTTCAACCTCGTTAAAGCAAGGATTTCCCATGGCTTTATTAAATTATCAGCCGCCAATGGCCCCATATATCAGCATCGTCTACCAAGACGATGCGATTGTGGTACTCAACAAACCCAGCGAATTATTAAGTGTACCGGGCAAAGCCGCTGAACATAAAGACTGCTTAGAAACCCGAGTAAAAACCGTGTTTCCCACCGCAACTATCGTTCATCGACTGGACATGGCGACATCAGGTTTGTTGATCATGGCACTAACCAAAGATGCCCATCGCGAGATCAGCCGCCAATTTCAACAGCGGGAAACAAAAAAGCGCTATGTTGCCCGAGTCTATGGCAACATCGAAAAAGACCAAGGCAGCATCGAATTACCGCTAATTTGTGATTGGCCAAACCGCCCCAAACAAATGGTCGACCATGAAAACGGCAAACCAGCCCTCACCCACTGGGAAGTTTTAGCCCGTGGCGACAATCAAACACGAGTATTGCTAAAACCCGTCACTGGCCGCTCACACCAATTGCGCGTACACATGCTCAGCCTCGGCCACCCAATCCTCGGCGATAGGTTATATGCCCACCCCGAAGCCCTCGCCATGGCCCCCCGACTCCAGCTTCACGCCCAATGGATTGCTTTTATGCACCCAGAAACAGGTGAGGACGTTGAGTTTAGGGCTGAGTGTCCTTTTTAGTTGTTATAGGCAATTGGTAGCTTCCAAAACCATTTTATTGACATTTCCCCCACAAATCGCTATAAAACCCATTCATAAGGTGAAAATATCACTTTAAGCTTATTTGAGTCCCATTATGTTAGTCTATTTCAGTGCTGAGAATTTCAGATCGATAAAAGAGCCTATAGAGCTAAACCTCAGAGCAGCACCTCGGCTGCGAAGGTTACCGAAACACGTTCGAACTCCCTCCGCTGATAAATCATTAAAAGTGCTTAAAGCTGCGGTGTTATATGGTGCTAATGCTTCCGGCAAATCAAATATTCTCAAGTCAATCAAGTTTGCTCAGGAACTAATCACTGGCTACTCTATCCCGAATAAACCGATAAAACATGACCCATTTGCGTTGACTGATGACATCTCGGCAGATTCTTCTTTTTATTTTGAATTTATTATCGCAGGTGTTCATTTCGGTTTTGGTGTGAAATTTAATCAAGAACGCATATTGGAAGAGAGTCTGTATGCGCTTTCCAAAGGCAACGAAAAAAGCCTTTACTCTCGTCAGCACGTAAATAATGAAGTTTATGAAACCAAATCAGACACCATAGACACGGACCCGGATATCACCGAAGACGAACGGAAAGAGTTTGAATTCTTGATAAAATATACGCCAAAAAATAGATTGTTTATTACTGAATGTGAAGAGAGAGGGGCTTTCGATAAATTAAAAAACACAGGAGTGTTAATCGGTTTTGTACACGCTTTTTTTAAACGTTATTTAGTTATTATTTTTCCAGACTCCAAGAATATAGGCATCCTTGAGGAGTTAACTAATAAAAATCAAGCACCTAACGATTTCATCAAATTATTACAACAGTTTGATACTGGCATCGACGAAATAGAATCTGCTCCTGTCGATCAATCCTTTTTCCCACAAGAGTTTATCGAAGAGTTACATCTTAGACTAGAGAGGTTTGGCATTACTTTGTGGCCATTTACTCATGAAAATAATGAGTATTATGCTTCGTTCACAGATAGTGGAAAAATACGTATCAACAGTTTACATTCCATCCATAATTTAGCTTCAGGGTCGAAAGTCCAATTTAATTTCAATAATGAATCCGATGGTACACTCAGACTGCTGGATTTATTGCCTTTAATACAACACGAAAGTCCAGACATGATGGCCCACACCTTCATCATAGATGAGTTTGATCGCAGCCTTCACCCTAATCTAGCAAAGTCATTTTTGAATTTATTCCTTAATTCTGAATATTCAGAAAATAACAATCAGCTCATCGTCAGCACCCACGAAGCTGAGCTGTTAGACAACAAGCTGCTCCGCCGGGATGAAATCTGGTTTGTGCAAAAAGAGTGGGATGCTAGCAGCCGTTTGTACAGCCTCAATGACTACAGCACCCGGTTCGACAAAGACATTCACAAAGCCTATCTTGATGGGCGCTTTGGCGCTGTTCCCTTAATCATGGATGATTTTAAAAAGTAATTATGGCCTTTAAACGCTCCACTGCCAAAGGCAGTAAATATCAGCAAAAAATTGATGCGGTCACCCTTCACATAGCTTACGAAGGCGCGGTTGATGAAGCGGAATATTTTGCCCAATTATCAAAATCAATCCCCAGACAATTCCAAGCGTTGTTGAGACTTATTCCAGTCAAGAAGTCTTCAACAGCCAGTGCACCGAGCAAAGTTTATGATGACCTTTGCCTTCATCTTGAAGCTCATCGGGTGAAACTTAATGCGGGTTCAGATCTCGCTTTCATGGTTATTGATCGTGACCATCACTTTACTGGCAATCACCAACAAAGCACCAGAACAGCCGTTAATGCTTGTAAACAACGTAATATTGATGTGATATGTAGCACACCTAGTTTCGACCTGTGGTTACTCTGTCACTACGTTGATATCTCACAATGCAGCGACGATTATAAAGCCACTGCCCTTGCCAACAAAAAAGTTTCAGCTGACAACACATTTCTCAAGCTTGAAGTTTCAAAGGTCAGAAATGGTGAGTCTATTAAGGCATTATTAAAACATACCGCTCAAGCCTTACATAACGAGTCTCTGTTACGACAAAATACGCCTGACAACATCATGCCACCGACCTCACTTCAAGCCAATATAGGCAAAATTATTCATATCATGAGTGACCACGGACTACCTATCGTCACCACCCTGAAATAACCCCTCCACAAAATAGTTCTATTCCTGTATAACTTATGTCATCCGTATAACAACACTCCTTATAACGCCCTATAAACTCAGGATAATCAGATCATGAAAGCAAAAATAATAATCCCATTTTTCATCGCCATTGCAGGCGGTTTATTTGTCACCTCAGCCTACGCCGATAAAGGCCGTTTTAAGCACGATATTCTTAAGCAAACCTTTGGCTTTACTGACCAAACCAAGGCTACGGTAAAGCTCTCCGAGTTGCGTCAGGGGTGTGGTGCCAGAGATTGTATTCCACCTATCGACAAGCCAGAATTTGGTGCGCCATCAGCACTTAAAGTATTGGCTGATGACGATATTGTGATGATGATTAACTATAACGGCGTGCGTAAAGTTTATCCGCTGAAAATAATGCAAGGCCACGAAATCGTTAACGATCACTTTAACGGCAAACCATTAGCCGTCACCTACTGCCCGTTATGTGCCTCAGCGGTGGCATTTATTCCTAAAGTTGCTGGTGAATTTGTCGAATTTGGCGTCTCCGGGCTCTTACACAACAGTGACTTGGTGATGTACGACCGCAAGACAGAATCTCTCTGGGGGCAAATCACAGGTCGCTCAATCATGGGCTCACAAACCGGAGCGCAACTTGAACGGGTTTATGTCGCTCAAGTCAGCTGGAAACAAGCCAAGCAGAACTTCCCTGCCCTCAAAGTCCTGTTACCGCCCGGCGGTTCAGCCCAAAACTATCAAAAAGATTATTACGCTGAATACTTCAAAACTGACGACACCATGTTTCCAGTATCGTTAAAAGATGCTCGGTTACTGCAAAAAGCCAAAGTGCACGGTTTTATCATTGATGACCAGCCAGTGGCAGTCGAAGTAAACCATCTGGCTAAACAAAGCGCTTTACTAACAACCATAAAAGGCCACAAACTAAATATCGTACAAAAAGCCGACGGCACTGTGCACATTAAAGACTTGAAGACTAAAGAAGCTTATATACCTACACTAACCTACTGGTTTGCTTGGTATAATTTCCATCCTAATACTGAACTGTTAAGTCAGGATAGACCCTAACATAAACCAAATAGCAAACCGATTAGCCAACAACATATGACCACTATTGAACAATTTGTCGCTCAGGCAGCTAACTTTGAACTGACAACTGAGCGGCTAAAATTACGTCGCTTTAAAGCCACTGATTTAGCCGATGAAATGGCACAGCAGCAAAACTTGGCAGTGATGCGTTATATCCGCACACCGCTGAGTGATGTAGAGGCAATCGCCAATTTTCAAGATTTTCTCAAAACCTATCAGGGTCAGGAAGGAGAATGGCTCGCTTTTTGTGTCAACTTAAACACCCGACCAGGATACATAGGGGCGGTTTCCTTTCGCTACGAAAGCCTCGATTTGGCGATTGTCGAAATTGGTTATCGCTTTAACCCCAACTATCACGGCAAGGGTTATGCTTTTGAAGCCACCCGCGCACTGTTCAATTTTATTTTTACCCAGCTTAACGCCCATAAAATCGTCGCCAAATGCGATCCGATGAATCTGCCTTCTTTTAAAGTGATGGAAAAACTGGGAATGCAAAGAGAAGGATTGCTTCGCCAACATTACAAAATTGGCGAAGATTATTGCGATGAGCTGGTTTATGGCTTGTTGGCAGATGAGTGGGATCAATAACAAGAATCATGTCGGCGTGAATATTCAGCGCTTGCGAAACAGCAACACAAAGCGATCGGTCTTGCGGCGGATCTCCGGTCGAAAAGGCGAAACCAGACGATTGTCTTTAGTATTACGCAAGATTTGGCTGTCTTTGACAAACGTAAACCCTTTACTGTTAAGCTCTCTTTTGACATACAGTTCGTCAATCCGGTGCAGCTGTTGCGAATGAATGGTATTGGTACCATTAGGCGCTGCATGGTCAACCACCAACAATAGTCCGCCGGGTTTTAGCGCTTTATACAACTGGCTCAAAAAAGCGTTAGGCTGAATTTCCCAGGATTCTGACTGATGATATAAATCGTGATAACCCAACACAAAGAAAATCGCATCGAGACTATTATCTTCAAACCCCAGCGCCTCGGCTTCGGCCTTATAATCCACCACGTTCACTAAGCGATTGTCTTTGGTTCTAGCTTCCAGCTCTTTACCAACAAACTTTAGGTAAGCTTCATTGTTGTGCAGATAAACCTTGCCTGCTTTACCCACCACCTGAGACAACAATTCACTGTAATAACCACCGCCACCCATAATATCGAGCACTGTCATGCCCTTTGAGACGCCCGAAAACGCAATAATCTGATCAGGCTTGGAGTGGGGATCTCGTTTCAAGTCTCCAGCCGTGCGCAGCTGGTCATTTAAATTAACCTTGCTCGCCAAACTAACGCCCGGTGCTACGCTTAGGCAAACTGCCAATACTGCTGAAATTAATTTCATCTTTTTGCCCCGCTTTTTTCTAATGTTAATAAAGAGTATCAATTGGATATGAATAGTTCGCTTAAAACTATCACAACCCAACCTTAAAAATCGAATGAATAGGATATCAGACTGTTACGGAATGTGATTTCTCAAGGTTATTTTTCAGTCAAAATCCTCACACCGCTAGAGTAATCCTCAGCATAACTCGCTGGTTGCGCTAAATATTGCTGACAAGACTTAAACAAATTGACCGTCGGCACATCCTCGGGCCATTGCACCACCAACTCATTCAGCACTTGATGAGCCTGAGTCGGTTGATTGGCAAATAAATAAGATAAAGCCAGTTCATAACGTTCGATATAACCAAGCTCATCCTCCGATGGCGTAAAAAACGGCTGATACACTTTTAATCCACGAGAACTGCCTTTCACCTGGACACAATCAAGTTGACGAAAAGCCAGCGGCTGCTGCCACTGTTCAGCACAGTCCTTAATATCCGCAACGGTGGATTCACTCAAAATCAACGCCGCACCGTAATATTTACACAAACCCTCGATCCGCGAAGCAACATTCACCTGATTGCCCAGCACAGTATAATTCAGCCGATCAGCCGCGCCCACCAACCCGGCAATCAGCTCGCCAGAATTCAATCCAATACCAATTTTGATCTCACAACCATAAGTGGCTTGGCTTTGCTGATTAAATTCAACCACGGTATCGAGCATTTGACGGGCTGCCAACAAACCACAATAAGCCGACTGTTCATTGGCGATCGGGGTGCCAAACAGCGCCATTACCGCATCGCCAATAAACTTGTCGATAACCCCCTGCTGTTCAATGATGCAACCGTTGACTTGAGTAAAATAGTCATTGAGCAAGTTGATCAAAGATTTTTCATCCAATGATTCTGACAACGCCGTAAAACCGCGAATATCAGCAAACAAAATCGTCGCATATTGCTTGGTTCCGCCTAACTCAACTCCCTGATCTAACATATGATCAGCCACTTCCTTTGACACCGATTTATCAAAAGCCGAACGAATTTTTTGTTTCTCACCCAAACCGGCGATCATCTGGTTAAACGAGCCGCCCAATTTGGCAAACTCATCACTACTACTAATGTCTACCCGATGGGCGAAGTTCTCTTTAGCCACCTGCGTGGTCGCAACAGACAAACGTCTGATTGGCGTCGACACTCCAACGGCAAAAATGAAGCTGATCGCCACCGCGATAAACAAGCCAAAACTCCCCAGTGCCAGCATGTTTTGCCTGATTTGGTTGACAAAACCAACCGATTCATCCAGCGAGCTAACAATAATATAAGGAGGTACAAACACGGTTTCATCAAGGGTATAGCGCATTAAAAAACGCTCTTGACCAAGGTTGACCTGCAAGGTTTTATCGGCGATAAAATTCTCCGCTTGCACCTGTGTCAACCATTGATCAAATTCAGTCAATAAGACACTGGCTTCACTCAGCCCAGAAAACACCGTGCTGATCACCCTTTTTCGTTGGTCAATCACACTGATATCAATATGGCTAATTTGTTTGATATCACTGATATCCTGTTGCAGTAATGGCCGCCCTGCCATCACAATACCAATCATTTCATCACCCAAAAAAACCGGCATGGCAATGCCTTGATAAAAAGTTTTATCATGTAACACATAACCCGCCACAGCCTCGCCATCGAGTGAATATTCGTACCATTCACTGCTGATCAACGCATTAACTACGGCTGAATCTTGTTTTTGTTCAGCGACCAAAATGCCTTCGGTATCGGTTATCGCCAGCACGGTGAGATTAGTAAACTTAGGCAGCACTTCTGAGGCAACAATATCATTACGGGTTAATCGACTCATAGTTTTATCGGTAATAATATCGCGAATAAGCTTGTCATTAATGATCGCAGTGGCATCGTTAAACAGCAATTCATAGCGGTCATCCATGCGCTGACTGACATAACCTTTGGCCTGAGTGAGTTGTTGTTCAATCAATACTCTGAATTTGCTTTCAATGTCGCTTTGCACCACATTGAAAATGGCATACAACAAAGCCACGATGATCATGGTGAAAATCGCGGTGAGTTTATAACGAAAAGGAATGTATAACTTCATAAATTAGTTGCGGCGATAGCGCCCTTTTTTCTTGTATTTTTTACCATATTTATTACTGTGTTTTTGAATATCCCGCACCACTTTAGTACTGGTCACACTTATCGGTGGCAGGGTTAGCGCTGACCCAGAAACCGTTATCTTCTGCTCAGCTTTGCCGCCATAAATATGCCAGACAGACAATTGATAGTCGCCAGCTGGCACATTATCAATAGTAAACTGACCATTTTCATCGGTCACGGCAAAATAATGATTATCCAGCACCACAATATCAAGGATCATCTTCTGATGAATGTTGCAATACACCTTGTAATTGCCGTTGTCGGCATAAGTCACCGGACGAAAATCACCTTTGGCATAACGCCCCAAATCAAAGCTGTTTTTTTCTGCGGTGCTAAACACATTGTGTTCCAGTTCATCTTGATTATAAAAATGCACCAGCTGACCTTTCACTAGCGGCATCAAACGCGGAAAAAAACGTTTCTTCTTTTGATTAATGATCACTGGCTCTGCCATCGCAGCCGTACTTAACGGCCCATCAACCCCATTTAAAGACACCACCGCAAACTGAGCACTTGAAAGCGGTTTACGGCCACCTTTTTTTAATACCGTTATCTGCCCAGCAATCGAACCTGCCGACCCCAGCGATGCAACCGCCGGAAAAAAACAGCCAATCAGACCAAGGATGATCACAATAGATAAAAATTGAGGCTTCATATTCAAGGCGTTATGTAGATGACAACAATACCCCAGAGTATCACAAATACGCAGGCTAGTGGCAATACGCAATAATTTTTGCTTATTGATGAAAACAAAATAATTGTCGACAATATTAAATATAACAAAGATTAACACTAGTCATTTAGCGTTAATTGAGTATAATTGTCGACACTTTCTTTAGTCAGGTTATTTTATGCTGGATATCACCACTTATCAATTCTTTGGTTCACTCAATACGTTGATGATGTTTGTCAGTGTTTATGGTTTGTGGATCCAATTACGTCTGGTATGGCAGCGTAAGCAGGATATCAGCATCAAGCACAGCACAGACTTGCTATCGACCAACCAGTTTTTTGCCGCCTTTCTCGCCTACTGTTCGTTTTTTATCTACGGTTATTCCATCACGCCATTTAATCACTTTATTGTTTGGCCCCGGCTACTGGCGGCTTTGCTGGTGACAATGATTTTATGGGAGATTTTTCGTGATCGGCAAAACCGCCGTTCAAAAGGTATTTTCGCTTTGAGTCTGTGTGGTTTAATCGTGGGGATAAGCGGCTTATTGCTCACCCCGCAAACCGGTGGCATCAGCCAATCACTCACCGCAACAATGATCGTGGCTGTCACCTTGTTTTTAGCTCAGGGTTATTACCATCAAATCCGTTTAATCATCAAAAATGGCGAAACTGGTGCGGTCGCTTTAAAGCTCAATCAGTTTATCGCACTCAAAGACGTGTCGACAATCGCCTTTGCCCTGACCATGAATATCAGCAGCAGCTGGCCGTTGATTTTCCTCGCCACCACCAGTGGGATCACCAAACTGGTGATCATGTATTTATTCCATTGGGTGAAAGTCAGCGAAGTAGCTAAAAGCCGGGCGATGCTTAGAGCGCAACGTCAAGCCTAATATTACAGCTGCGCCAAACCCCAGAAAAACGCAATCGCCGTAGTCATAATCAACAAGCCGGTATAAGAAATACCAACGATGGCAAATTTGACCACAGTGAAAACAACCCTTGGCGATACACCCGTTTTTGCATCAAAAACAAATAAATAGGCACCCAGAAGAGTAATGCCAGCATGGTAAATTCGGCGATTTCTCCCACCACAACATAACTATCGATCATGTTCTCTTCCAGCGCAGCCAGCAGGGTCAGCAAAATTAGCACCATAAACAAAAATGCGTGACTGTGTAGCGCGACAGTCAGGTGTTCCATATAGAAACGTTTAGAAAACAAATAGACAATTTTCAGCAACAAGGCAAAAATCGGCAACAGAAAAAACATCGCTTGGGGCAAAACCCCCATGACCTGTTTGATTAACGGCGAAGCATCCTGCTCAAAAGCATTATTGGCTTTTTTGCCCATTTCTTCAGTAAACAGCCTTAAGCGTTTATTCTGTTCATCAGACAACCACTCAAAGCCTTCTTCACCAAAGCTAATGGTAAATTCGCCGTCGTTGTGGATCCCCACCATGGCGTGGTCATCCTTTATCTCGTTACCCGGTTTACTGCCAATTACTGGCTCTCCTTTTGTCAATGCGGTGATTTGCTGCTGCTTATGCTCAGCCAATTGCTTTTTTAATCTAATCAGGTCAAATTCAAGCTCTTCTTGCCTGCCTGCCAGCTCTTCATCAACTTCTTTATCTTCTTTACCTACTCTATCTTGGGCAAGCGCCTGCTGTTGAGTAAATTTAATCCCTTGTAATTGATGTTCAACCAATTCAATTCGATACTGCTGCGGTGCTTCAGCCAAATTCTCACGCATCACTTTGACCGCTTTAAGCATACCGGTTTTGCTTAGTTGTTCAGCGTGATCAGCAACATAATCCGCTGCTTTTTGCCGTGCGGTTATATCATCAATATCCTGCTGCATCTCATTAATAGCACGTCGTAACTTGCGTTGTTTTTCAATCCGTGTCTGCAATAACTTAGTCAATTTTTGCTGGTCTTTATGTGTTAGCACATAACCAGGTTCAGCCATTTTTTGTCGTAATTCATCAATATCCTTAGTGACCTTAATCACCGCCTTAGTATCTCCCTTTTGTAGACTGACTAAATCCTCCATCGAATCATCGGTGAAAAAACCCAGCAGCAAAAAGAACACAATACTCATGAAAAAATACAAGCGTACTGGCGGCACATAATGCACTCGCCGACCGCGAATATATTCGTTGGTTAAAAACCCGGGTCTAAAAATTAAGGGGAATAAGGTACGTCCAGCTCTGGAATCAAAGCCAAAAATGTCATCAAGAAAATGCATGATCACCGAACCGAAAAAGCGGATCATTGATTGCTCTGGCTGACCACAAGTGCCACAAAATGGCCCATCCAGCTCGCTCTGACAGTTATCACATAGTCTGATCGGCTCCGTAGGTGTGGTAGATTTGACAACAGATTCAGATGGTGAAGGGTTGTGGCTAATAACCTCAGTTGACATCAGTATATTCGCCCTATTTATGGCAAGCTCAAAGTGTCTCTAAGGTTATATGATCAGCCTTGACTTGTAAAAAGGTTACCCTTGATTTTTGTCGCTCACCACCCCATTGATTTGTATACTCATTACCTCAGACGCATCACGGATAAACTAATGAAAAAAACCACCTCAGGCACTAAAATGCTGTTATCTGCTGCTGCACTGATGTGGCTTATTCAATTGGCAAATTTACTGTTGAACTATCGCTTGTCTCATTTTGGTATAGTTCCCCGAGAGGTTAATCACCTCTTTGGTATAATCGCAGCCCCTTTTTTGCACTGGAGCATGGCACATATTATCGCCAATACGATCCCCTTTGTGATCCTCGGGTTTTTGGTTCATCAGGCACGACAGCTGGTGTTTGTCAGCCTGTTTGTATGGTTAGCTGGCGGATTACTAGTATGGTTGTTCGCTCGCAGTGCTGTTCATGCCGGGGCATCGGGCATGATCATGGGCTACTTTGGTTTTTTAGTCAGTCATGCGTTTTTCACCCGCTCAATTCGCAGTGTGCTGGTGACAACCGCCGCCGTATTGCTTTACGGCGGCATCGTTATTAGCTTGTTTGATTTCAGATCGCACATTAGCTTTGAAGGGCATATTTTTGGATTTATTGCTGGGGTGTTTAGTGCTTGGTTAGTCAGTCGTCGCTAGCAAGTCAGTAAAAAACTCATAACGGCTTTGCTAAGGTCAGTTTTGCCACACAAACCTGACAAATACACGCCTTGTTTATTGCTTCACTGTGACCTTTATCTGTCAGCACCGTTGGTAAATCAGCGGGAAATTCAACTCTGGTGCACCAGCAAGGCTCATTGGCAGCCTCCGGATTGCGCCGTTTTTGCAGTTCACCGCACAAATTGACCTCACCGCACAACGGACAATTCGCTTCATTGATTTTATTCATCTTATTTATTGTCACTTTGACTTTTCCGCCAATTCTAACAAACGTTCAAAAGAAAAATCATAACCTTTGTTGTCAGGATGCAACACCCGGGAGTATTGTTTAAAATCAATGGATTGCCAATCTTTGCGGGTTAACAGGTCATAATACTTATCGATATTACCTTGATGAATTAATGCGCTGGCTGAATGACTGGATAAATCCATCACCTCAGCAAAATCTCGGCCATTTAAATAGTCATACAACATTACCAATGCATATCCGCCATCAGTAAAGTGCCCACCCGCAGAAGCGGTCAAATTTCCAGACTTAATCGCCGCGATCGCATTAGGTGTCCAGTCAATGCCGCCAGTCACAATCTGTTTGCTTTTGTCGCTTTGATTAATCGCCCGCTGTGCACTCAAGGCCATTAAATCGCTAGAACTCCAAATAACCTGTAGCTGTTTATATCTTTTCATAAAGGTATTGGACATTTTAAATGCCCTAGACGGTTTCCAATCGGCATAAACAATCTGCATCAATTTACCATTGTCGCTCTCCTGAATAGCCATGGTTAAACCCAAGTTGCGCAAAGCGGATTCTGGCGCATCCCGAGAGCCCGCAATGGCAACCACCTCAGCTATCGACGCCTTACCATTAAACAGCTTAGCTTGCATCAACAAATAGCGAGAGAGCAGATAACTCAGGTGATAGTCGTCAGCGGCAATATGCCCAATGTAAGTTTTGTAGTGGCTGCGTGGCGCACCAATCAGCTTGCTGGTCTCTTTAGGCAAGGCGTTATTAATCAAAATAACCGGGGTATTATATTTTACCGAGAGATCGAGTAACCCCTGGGTGGTCTGAAGAAATGAAACCGCCAGAAAGGCATCAGGTTTTTGCTCGCTCTTTAACACATCTTCGACTGATTCAAGATAATAAGAGCGACTACCAAGAGTATTATAGTTAACCCGAAAATTAATCCCCAAGCTCTTAGCACTGGCCCGGGCAAAATGATGTACCTCACCCCAAAAATCCTTTTCATTAAAGTTAGGTGAAAACAGCACGATATTTAACGGTTTACTGTATGCAGTGCTACTTATGCCGACAAAAAATATTAAAACAATGAGGCTGATCCTACACCGCATAGACAATCCAATTTTTTACGTTAAATGTTGTAAACAAGTATAAACAGTTTCGCTGAAATAAAAAATGAAGCTCGGTTGGAAAAGCAAAGATTGAAAAAACACAGAGGAGTTTGCCGACATCCATGACGGCATTTAATTTAAGGGGGTTATCAAAAAAACATCAGGCGGTTTCAGCAGTCAAGAAGGCAGTGAATTCGAAAGTAGGATCTTCCCATTCAACTGCTACATCGCTGACCTCTGCGGCATCGGATCCGATTTCACACCATTTTGCCATTTCAAGCAATCCGGTCTCTTCTCCTTCGCAGACTATCTCTACCCGACCATCTCTGAGGTTCCTGATCCAACCGGTTAGATTGGCGTCAATAGCTTCTTGTTGGGCACAAGCCCGAAACCAAACACCTTGCACTTTTCCTGATACGTATATGTGTAATCTTTTAATCGCCATAGGGATTGTTTTTATTGTAGAAATTGATTTTTTCAGTGTAGGTGAAAACCACAAGATTACAATACTTATCGACCTCCAAGCATGAAAAAAGCCAGGATTGCAGCAGAACTAATCAAAACTCGTAGCTTAGAGATACACTTAATTGAGACTCGTTATCATCAAGCGCGACGGCATCATCCAGTACCCGTGTCCGCCGTTCCTGTGAATCAACCCTGATCCACTCCATAATCACCGTCCAGGGTTCACCAAATGCTCGCCATCGTGCCGCTAATGTTAACGCTCTACCTTGGTCATGTAAATCACCCGGTAACACCGCTCTATCCCGACTTTCGAACTGCTCAAGGCGTAGCGAATAATCCCATTGCTCACGCTGATAACGGGCCAAAATATAGCTGCTATCAAAGTCTACATCCACTCCAGTGATGGCTGGTTTACCCATTGCAGAATCTCCCCACATGGTTTCACCTAACACCGTCCAATGTTCATCAATATCCCAACGGGCACCTGCAACTGAAAACCGGGTCACCCAAGCATACTCACCCCGATAAATTCTGCCATCACCCTTGTTATCAAAATAACTCAACTTAAAAGTCAGCTCAGGCTCAGGCGACCAATACCCATGTAGTAAATAACCATAACGGTTATCTAAATCCCGACCAAAAGGCTTACTGCCATCAACCCGCTGATCAGCAAAAACCCCTTGGTCAATTTGTGACAATGGCGGTAATGGTAAAATCTCGCTATAGACGCTCTTGTGTCGCCCAATTGACCAACCTCGCCAAGTCAACTGACTACCCATAGAATCGTTGCCAACAAAGCCCATGACGCCAAAACCAAAAGCACTAGCATCTGCATCATTAAATTGATCATAACGCACCTCAAGCCCTACAGGACGCACTTCCTCGGCTATCCAAGTGTTCAAGGCTGAAAAGTTGTTGCTGTAAGGAGAATCCCAAAAATCCTCAGTGTTTTCCATTGAAGAAGGCATAAAAAACTGCCCGGCACTGAAAGTCAGACTTTTCTCTTGATCAAAAGGCAAGGTGAAATAACCATACAGCTGCACAATCCCCACATCGCCTCTGTCTCCTTGTGCTTCTGTAGTCAATTGCAGGTGGCTGAAAAAGCCAACGTTATCATTGCTATATTCGTAAGAAAGTTGCAATGTCGCCGCCAAATCCAGACTATCATCGCCATCAAGACGACTTAAATCAGTGTTGGGGTCAATGATATCGTTATAGCTGGCGAGCAACGTCGCTTTACCGCTTATCTCGTGTTGAGAGTGATCTTCGGGCTCGCCGTGCACAGGGATTGATAGTGGTAATAACGTGAACACGCTCAAAGTGAATAGTGAGCGGACCCTCATTGCAAGAGGGTCAATAGAAAAACGCATAAGCTGGTGATATTTGAGAAATAATAGCAACCATAGCAGAATTTAACCGTCAATGATCGCTCGTTTTACTTGATTTGCTTGTGTGGTTGAGTTTGTCGCTGAGAATAAGATTCAGTATGTGCCTGCAATTGTTCATCTGAATGTTCCTCAGCCATCATCAACGCTTCCAAACACACATCAGCACCATCTTGAATATCCAACGCCTGATCTTTGAGCTTAACTTGCGCTTCATATTTGTGTTTGATGGCAAAATAGGCGTTTCTTACCATGGCACAACTGGCTTTTTCGCCAATCGCCGCATATTCCTCAATTGAATCATTAATCGCATCAACAATATGGGTTTTATGGCTATGCTCATGCGTACTGATATAAGATTCTAGCGTTTTCCACCAATCTTGATACTCCATTGGCAGCTCCTCCACATTAGTCCAATGTGGCAAAGTAATGACGACATCCACTTCACCATTAAGTCGACGCAACTTACAGCCTTGTGCCGTTGATTTAAAATTTACTTCATTGATTAAATTCCAGTCAATCCGAGCCCATACGTCAGCTTGATGATCTGGATTGGCAGTTTTCATCGCCTTGAGCAAGGCATCTGGACTATCAGCAGTCAAATCAAAATAATCAACAGATAAATTAACCTTGACCTCTGCCTGAGCGGATTGACTAAACAGCATTATGGCCATCATTACCACTATTACCACTATTGCAGGGAAAAAATGTAAAATACGGGGAGTAGTGCGAGAAACAATAGAACGGCTTACTAACTGGTTTTGAACTATTTCCTGGGTCATAACGCTTTCCTATCAAAATTTAGCGAGTAGCCACTATATGGAGAGTGTGCCAAAAGGGAAGCAAGATCGCGATAAATAACAGGTTATTCAAGATGAATAACGTTTTCGCTCACAAGCGCTAGCAATGAAAATAAAAAAGCAGCCCGAAGGCTGACTTTAATCATGATCAAATCGACCATCTACACGGCAAAACCGTGATTAGAACTCATACAATAACCGCATGTAGTAGTAACCACCACTGATACCGATAGGTGAAGTGGTAGGATACTTAGAACCTGCAACTGAGGCACCCCAAGGGTTAGTGTCTGGCGTTTCGTCAAACAAGTTTTTAGCACCAACACTCAAGCTATAAGAATCAGAGAATGCATAGCTGACTTCAAGGTCAACGGTATATTCTTCATCTGCATAGATTGGGAATGCACCACCAGCGTCCACATGATCTTCATAGATTTCGCTATAGAAGTTCAATCGAGTCAGGATGCTCCAGTCACCATTGTCATGGATTGTGGTAAAGGTAAAACGATGCTCTGGCAAGTTATCTTCGAGCATTTCGATTTTAGCCAAACCGATGTTAGACGGGTTATAAGAATCAACATGAGTATCTGTCCAGTTATAGGCAAATGCATAATGAGTCAGACCGCCAAACATATCCATATCGTAGTTAACTACCACATCAAGACCTTGAGTTGTGGTATCAAAATCATTGGTGAAGTATTTAACACTAGAGAAACTTGACGCGTCAGCAACACCTTGTGCCAACAACGCTGCTTTATCTGCTTCGCTCAAATCCAATGGAGAGGTTTGACTGATACGATCAGTCACGCCAATGTTGAAGTAATCTGCGGTGAAGTAAACACCGTTATCAAAGTCGGCAACAACACCAATACTCTGACTGATAGATTCTTCAGGTTGCAACTCAGTACCACCTTTCAACACAGAGATAGGATTAGTTGGTGGCAACGTTGCCTGATCTTCCAAACCATTGTCAGTAAACGCGGTTGTTACATTACGAACATTGCTTTGACCGACTGTTGGCGCACGGAAACCGGAGCTTACCGCACCACGAATAGCCCATTGGTCATTGATCTGATAACGACCAACCAACTTGCCTTCTGTGGTATTACCAAAGTCAGAATAGTACTCATAACGTACCGCAGCACCGATCATGAAATCATCAGTCAAATAGGCTTCAAGATCGACATAAGCAGCATAACTGTGACGACCAAATGAACCGGCATCCTCAGGCTTAAATCCTGGGAAACCATTCGAACCGATACCAAAGCCTTGTGAGTTACCCGTTACAGGGTTGAACGCCAACGGACCAACTTCATAAGACGCCGGATCACCAGCTTGAATTTCAAAGGTTTCATTACGGTATTCAATACCACCAGCAACGTTCACTGGCTCATCAAGACCAAACATTTCGACTGGTTTTGACAAATCGACATTAAAGTTCTTTTCAATCTGAGTGTATTCACCCGGGCTGAAATCTCTTGGTGTCGCCGGACCTAACGATGGGTTAATACTATTGAGCAGGGCAAATTCAACTTCGTTACGACCCAAAGAAGCACTGACATCATAATAGATACCGCTTTTTGACTCACCACGAGTACCCAATACAATTGATGCATCAATAACCGTACCACCAAAACGCGGGGTGAAACCACCCGGCAGCATTTCGTTAAAGGCAAAACAATTTGGATTAGCAGCAACCTGTTGATAAGCAAGCGTATCCAATACGGTTTGACCACTACCAGCCACTGGAATGTTGACTGTAGGACAAACATCGTCATCACCTGGCGTTAAATCACCAACCAACAATGTCTGACCACCGTCACCAGAGAAAACACCACCACGGGTATGTGGATTACGGAAGTAAAAACCGCCTTCCACTTCACGCTCAGCCCAGTTAGCAAACATATAGGCTTCGCTGTCGGCATCCAGTTCGATACCAAAGTTACCATACATTTTAAAATCGTATTTAAACTCTGGCGCACCCCAAATTTGTGAAGGGTTAGCCACGCCGGTATTACCATCATCAATCAAACCCTGCGCATCTGAACGCTGCACACTACGGCTGGTTGGATCCGACTCTTTGTATTCCATACTGATATTGGCAAAACCAGCGCTGCTCAATGGCATACCAATATTACCAGAGACAACAACAGTATCGCCGTCGCCTTCATAGAAAGAGCCATATCGCGCTTCAATTGAACCGCCTTCAGCGGCGTCTTTTAACACGAAGTTGATAACACCAGCAATCGCATCAGAACCATACTGAGCGGCTGCACCATCACGTAATACTTCGACTTGTTTCAGAGCGCTCGAAGGGATAACTGAAATATCAGGTCCCTGTGCACCATCTGACAAACTACCGCCTAAAAAGGTAATGACCGCTGAACGGTGACGACGCTTACCGTTAACCAAAATTAACGTGCTGTCAGACGACAGTCCACGTAAGTTCGCTGGGCGAACCAGTGAAGAAGCATCATTAATAGGTTGGTCGTTAACATTAAAGGAAGGTACTACGTTTTGTAGTAACGATGTCATGTCGGTAACGCCTTGCTTGGCAAATTCGTCACCTGAGATCACATCTACTGGTACCGCAGATTCACTGACTGAGCGTGGCGCTGAGCGCGAGCCGATAACTACAATCTGTTCGATCTTTTCTTTTTTCTCACCTTCTTGGCCATCACCATTGGCTGCATAGGTCGGTACTGAACCGATTGCAAGTCCAATGGATAAAGCCAGTGAGTTGATTTTAAAGGATTTGTTCATATTATTCCCACACTATTTCTAATTTTTAGTACTTTGAATAACCCTCGGGTTACCCCGGTAAAGCGCTACTATTGTCCTGTGTACAACTGCTTAAACGTGGTAAATTTGCATATCCCCTGATAGATAAATTCGCCACATCCCCCCGGCTCCTGAGGTAACTGATGAGCATAAGTTACTTCGTTGAGTAATACAAATTTTTAGCTCAGATTGAGTAAACAAACCGCAATTGCTGCTATTTGCAGCGATAAAACCCGAGTTTATCCGATTTTGATCTTTTGCTGATTTTTTACTTGTTCCAGCTAATTTTCTCCAGTAGATTAACGCCACAGTCAACCACCTGACACTGATATGATGAAAAAACCCAGCCATTACCTTGCCACACTTTCAACCGTTTTAATGCTCAGCAACCCAGTTTCCAGCCAAGCCGCCCATCAAAACGGCAGCCACTTAAGCAAAACAGAAAGCCAACTCGTCGAACTAGTCGACAACAATCTGGCTGAGTCACAAGCACTACTAGAAAAGGTCGTCAACATCAACAGTGGCACCATGAACCTGCCCGGGGTGAAAAAGGTTGGCGACATTTTTGCCGAAGAGCTGCAACAATTAGGCTTTGCCAGCCAATGGGTTGAAGGAGCCGCCTTCAACCGAGCCGGCCACCTGTTTGCCAAACGTCACAGCAGCCAGGCCAATGCGCCAAAAATTTTAATGATTGGCCATCTTGATACCGTCTTTGCCAAAGACAGCCTGATCCAAAAATACATCAAAGTCGATGAACACTTTATTAAAGGCCCCGGCATCATTGATATGAAGGGCGGCGATGTGATCATCGTCTATGCACTCAAAGCATTGAAAACCATGGGTTTGCTCGACAAACTAAGCATCGAAGTGGTGATGATGGGTGATGAAGAAAAACGCGGACGACCTATTGCCACGGCGGCAAAAGTACTCATCGACTCGGCAAAATGGGCAGATATTGCGCTGGGTTATGAAAACGGTGATAACGATCCTAAAACCGCCATCGTCTCACGACGAGGTTACACTGGTTGGACACTAAACGTGACAGGCAAACCGGCCCATTCGTCACAAATTTTTAGAGATGACATTGGTTATGGTGCCATCTATGAAACCGCCCGTATTCTCGACGGTTTCAGAACCACTTTATCCACTGAGCCAAACCTCACTTTCAACCCCGGCAGGATCATCGGTGGTACCACCGCATCAAACGACTCAAAGTCATCCACAGGTCAAGCTTTTGGCAAAGAGAACGTTATTGCGCAAATCACCCAAGTCAGTGGTGATTTACGTGCCTTATCACCGCAACAGGCAGAAAAAGCCCAGCTAGCGATGCATAAAATAGTCAGTAACAGCCTTAACAAGACCGATGCGACTATCACTTTTGAAGCCAGTTATCCGCCAATGGCACCATCCGAGGGTAATTACCGGCTGTTGGGGTTATTTGACCAAGCCAGCCAAGACCTCGGTTTCGGCCCGGTAAAAGCCGTCGACCCAAGGCGAGCGGGCGCAGCTGACATCTCATTTACCGCCGGACACGTTGACATGGCGATTGATGGCCTCGGTTTATTAGGTCACTCAGGTCACACCGATGGAGAAACGGCCGATATGCGCACCTTGCCTATCCAAACCAAACGCTCTGCGTTGTTGCTTTATCGGTTAATTAATCAATGAGTGAATTCAACACCCGGTTTATCACCAGCATTCAACAAATCCCACCAGCACAATGGCAAGCCCTGTTTGCTGATGACTATCCCTTTACCCGCCACGAATTTCTCGCGGCGATGGAAGATAGCGGCTGCACCACAAAGGCAACCGGTTGGCTGGTTCAACATCTGTTAATCGAGTGTGATGGCAAACTGGTTGCCGCAATGCCCTGTTATATCAAAACCCATTCCTATGGCGAATACATTTTTGACTGGTCATGGGCCGACGCTTATCAGCGCAATGGCCTAGATTATTATCCTAAAATCGTCTGTGCGATCCCCTATACACCCGCCACAGGATCCCGTTTGGGCATAGCTCCCGAGTATCAACAACCCAATCAAGGTCATAACCCAGCAATCATTGATTGTCTTAATCAAGCCTTGCGACAACTGGCCGACACCATTGATGCCAGCAACTGGCAATGTTTGTTTCCAAACAAATCATTTAGCGATCAACTCAGCAATAACAACTGGCTACAACGGGTTGATGTTCAATTTCACTGGTTCAACCGAGATTACCAACATTTCACCGATTTTCTCAGCCATTTCACCTCACGAAAGCGTAAAAACGTCGTCAAAGAACGTCGTCAAGTGAATGACTCAGCGGTCAATTTGTCGATTGTTGAAGGGGCAGATATCACCCAAACAATGTGGCAACGCTTTTATCTGTTTTATCAAATGACCTATCAAAAACGCTCGCGAAATTTGGGTTACCTCAATCTTGAATTCTTCCAAGCATTAAGCGAAACCATGCCGCAACATATCATGATGGTAGTGGCGACTGCTGAGGATGGGGATGCAAATGAAGGTGAAAGTGAGGATCAGGATAAGAGTGAAATAGTGGCCGCTGCCTTATATTTCAAATCAGCCGACACCTTATACGGTCGGTATTGGGGTTGTGTTGAAGAACAACAATTCCTCCATTTTGAATGCTGCTATTACCAAGGCATCGAATATTGCATCGACAACCAACTCAGCAAGTTTGATGCCGGTGCTCAAGGCGAACACAAAATTCAACGCGGTTTTGAACCTGTGGTGACCTATGCCAACTACCACATTTTGCATCCTCAATTTGGTCCGGCGATTGCTGATTTTCTCGATAGTGAGAAGCAACATATTGATCAGTATATTGCTGTTGCTAAGGGCAAATTGCCGTTTAAAGCGTCGGAAAGTTAAGGTCACAATGTTCTTTTAACAATGACGAAGTTGAAACCTCGTCTACGGCAGGCTAGGTAATAAACATAGACGCGAATTCATTCGCGTTTCCCTAATCAAACTCCGCCAACCCAGTGGTATATTCTGTGAAACAATGGCGTGGCACAAAACTATCTGCTGAAGACTCCGCCATCTCCTGAGTATATTGACCCGGGCAACCCTCATTAAGAAAGCAACCCGCTATCGGGTAGGGGTAAATCTCATCATAACGTTTGATTTCGGTTTGACTGGTGCGGCGGAAAATATGCGAGCGATTTAACTGACTGGAATGGTCCAACCCGGCGGAACCGATGATTTCTGCGCTGGCTTGTACGGTTTTATCGTGAAAACGTGCAACACGTTCGGCCTTATTACCGACCACCAGACCTGCCGCAAGAGAAGGATTTTGAGTGGCCACGCCCACCGGACATTCATTAGTGTTGCAAATCAACGATTGCACACAGCCCAACGCCACCATCATACCCCGGGCGCTATTGCAGGCATCAGCGCCTAATGCAATGTTTTTAACAATCTGAAAGCCAGTAAATATCTTGCCACTAGCAATGATTTTGACGTCTTTTCTCAGGTCAAACCCAATCAGTGCATCAGCGACAAAACTCAACGCTTCACGCAATGGCATACCGACAGAATTGGTATATTCCAACGGTGCCGCCCCAGTGCCACCTTCGCCACCATCAACGGTGATAAAATCCGGATGAATACCGGTTTTAATCATCGCTTTACACACCGCAAAAAACTCGCTTTTTCTGCCGACTGTCAGCTTAAAACCGACCGGTTTACCGCCAGACAATTCGCGCAGTTGAGCAATAAACGCCATCATTTCAATCGGGTTAGTAAAAGCCGTATGGGTTGGTGGAGAATCGACTTGAGTGCCCGGTTCAACGGCTCTAATAATCGCGATTTCCTGAGTATTTTTATGCGCCGGTAAGATGCCGCCATGGCCGGGTTTAGCGCCTTGAGAAAGTTTAATTTCAATCATCTTGATTTGGCTGTTCACTGCCATGGTTTTAAACGTATCAGGACAGAAGTCACCGGCTGGGGTTCGGCAGCCAAAATAAGCGGTGCCGATTTGCCAAATCAGATCGCCGCCGTGTTCTAGATGATGCGGGCTAACACTGCCCTCCCCGGTATTGTGAGAAAACCCACCTATTTTTGCGCCTTTATTGAGTGCCCGAATGGCATTACTGCTCAACGCACCAAAGCTCATAGCCGAGACATTTAAAATACTGGCACTATAAGGCTGACTACATTGCTTTTCGCCAATCAACACTCTAGGGCTAGGTGTCTCTTCATCGACGTGTTTTGCCGCCATCGAATGGCCAATCCATTCATAACCTACCCGCTGGGTGTCGACTTTGGTGCCATAAGGCACGGTATCGCGATCCCCTTTGGCTCGTTGATAAATCACCGAACGGAACATCCGGTTGATGGGCACCCCATCGGTTTCAGACTCAAACAAATACTGGCGCAAGAATGGTCGAATAAACTCCATCACCCAGCGACCACGCCCCAACACCGGAAAAGTGCGCCACAACGCATGTTTCTACTGATTCATATCGTAAATGCCGGTAACAATGAAAGGTATAATCACCATCAGCGCCCACAGCACCGGTGGCCAAAACAAATAAATCAAAGCAGTGAACAGCACACTGGTTAGCGAGATAAAGATGAAAATGTTTCTCATGGCGGGTTTCCCTGAATTTTTTAATTAATCTTATTAGAGATGGGAAGAGGATACTAAGTCCCCTTAACAATTGTGCATCAGTATAGTTCAATCGAAAAATTGTCGGCGGGTATTTGGTTTGAGTGGTTATGATAAAAAGGAAATAAATTACAGATTTTCCACATAACCTCGTAAGGTCTCAACGGTAGTAACCAAACCACAATTTTCCAGTGTATCCAAATATTGTGCGATAGTTTTTGGTGGATTTTTCAACGAGGCTCTATGGCTTTTAATTACTTCACACACTAAGCCGGGGTTAAGTTCAAATTGATGATGAATGAATTGATCGGGATTAATCGCTTCAATACCATATTTGCTTAGCTCCTTTGTTGGAAAATCTTTTAGATTAAACGTCACAATCACCTGCGCACCTGACTTTATAGCTGCTGCAAGTACATGCCTGTCATCCACATCTGGTAAAGTTAAACCAACTTCCAGTGATTCATAATCACTCACCAGACAATCTCGAACATGGCTGTTCATCAAGCCTCGTGTATGCGTTAATTGCTTAAGTGTTAAATCAGGGCGATTTTTCAACAAATTACGGATCCATTCATCATGGATTCGCTCACTCCAACGCGCAGCGAAAATATCAGTGACAGCCAGTCGCATCAATAAATCCCGCAAAGGCGCAGGATATAATACATTGGCATCGAGTAGGGCAGTAAAACGCATTAATACCCCATATCCAATGCTTGTGCTTGTTCACTCAATGCATCAAGCGCCTGCATTCTCTGCTTATCAATACTTACCTTGTAAGCCTGAACATCGCTAAACAATACTCGTCGATGAGTGCCTTTCTTAACAAAAGGCATATCCCCTCGCTCCAGCAACTTAACTAGGTATGGACGGGACACATTTAGAATATCAGCAGCTTGCTGTGTAGTGAGTTCCGCATGAATTGGTACTAAAGTAACGGCATTACCTTGCGCCATTTGCACCATGACACTTTTCAGCAACTCCAAAGCTGCCGCAGGTAAAATCACCGTCTCCCCCATTTCATCAAGAAACTTCACACGATCGTCAAATTCTGAAGCATCACGATGTCGCCCTAATATTTGCGAGAGAACTGGAGCGCAAGTTTTTGCCAAATCAACATCACGATCTGTTGGACTATAAATGCGATCAAACGCCGTAGTATTAACCATAAAATTACACCTCAAAAGCACCATAGTTAACCCACCCAACAAACCAGTAAACAACACCGTATTAAACAAAACAGTTAATTTGTTAGTGTGAGTTTTTAAAGCATAAACGAAATAAACGAATCAAGCAACAATCGAAATAAACGAAATTATGCTTGCAAATAAACAAGGAACAAAAGTGCCACAGCCTATGGCACTTTTGTTCCAATTAATATTTAAAGTAATATCAATAGCTTAAACAGATCACCCGCTTCACTCGCTGGTCACCCCCACCCGATTATCATCAGGCACCCGATCAATCAACTTGTGGTAAGGGTCAATGCCAACACTAACAGGCTTTGTTCCTGATTGACTGTCAACCCTAATCATCAACTCAAAATCACCACCACTAAAACGATGTTTTTGCAGATAAATCACCTCGCCTTGCTGATCAAATAACGCCACATCAATCAGGTCATTCATTGCGATGGTTTCGCTGTCGCCCACTTCGCTTAGCCGATTTTTGTTGACTGAGCCTGTTATAGTCACCTCAAATTTATCTTCAACTTCTGCCACCGTCGCTTGCGTGGCACGCATATCCATTAGCGTGATGTTCTCGAACAAATCGGCAACCAGATACTGATACTCAACCGCAATGTTTTGCTTGATACGACTCACCAAACCCGCGCTAGTAGGATAAGGCTGACCTGCCTCGGCGTATTTGAATTCATTGAGATAATTCCGCAAAATCTGATGCAAAGTCTCGGCACCGATGTAATCTCGTAGTGCGTACATCACGATGCCACCTTTGTCATACATGATGTAGTTGCGATCATCCGCTTCCACCAATGGCACTTCTTTATCTCGCTCTGCGCCCCGTCCGCCTAGATACCGATCTAAACCATAACGTAATAACAAACGCATCGCTTCGCTGCCCAAATCATGCTCCATCACTATCAGCGCACTGTATTGCGCTAGGGTTTCAGACAACATATTTGCGCCTTTAGTCGCCGATACCGCCGTTTGATGCGGCCACCACTGATGCGCCATCTCATGGGCAGTAACAAAAAATGGATAATTCACTTCATCTTTGTTGCCTTCGCTTAACTTGGCGACAAAACCAATCGCTTCCGAATACGGAATAGTACCGGGATACGACTGAGCAAAACGGCTAAAGCGAGGGAATTCGATAATTCGCACATGATCAAACGGATACTCGCCAAACTCTTTAGTGAACACTGCTAACGATTGTTGCACCCCACGGATCATCGTATCGACGTTATAAGCATGGCGTTCATGATGAAATACTTGAATAGCCACATCGTTCCATTTCGCTTCTTTTACCGTGTATCGTGCAGATACCACAGCAGGGAAGAATATCGTGGCACGCTTTGATTGATAACTAAAATGTTCGCGATCACCCTCAGTCCAATGCTTCACCAACTCACCTGGTGAAATAGCCGTTTGCCCTTTATCAGTCGAAATCTGATAACTACTATTAGCCCAACGGGTATCACCGCCAAAGCCATTGCGCATCACCGCTTGCGGGTCATCAGCGCCCGGCAACTCAGGTAGAGTGCCTAAATTGAAACGTGTTCTGGCGATCGCCGACTGCAACATTCTTCTGCGATCAAAACCTAGCACCGGAAAGTATTCAATATCCAAAAACGTGCCATTTTGGAAAATTCGCGCCGCTTTACGCTGTGCTGAAACACCTTGCGGACTAAACTCAAAAGTGAATGATAATTCGCTTTGTTCGCCGGGTAATAAAGCTTTATCCAAGGTCAATACTTTAACGCCATTAGCTTCGTCGTCTATGTTTTCAACGTACTGACGGTCCATGCTCAGCTCGACCAAATTCAGCATTTGTGGCAAATTCAACAAGATTTTCGACAACGGCTGTTGCTGCTCATTTTTCAGCTTATAGGTACCGGCTAACTTAAGTGAACGACTATTCGCATAAATATCCACAGTGAAATCTGCATTCGCAATACTCGGTTGTGGCAGGTTTTCAAAGGCTGCGCGATAATCTCGCTCATAACTCACCGAATTTTCGGCCCGTTGATCACTCGACAAAACCGGGTTCACCACCAAGGTGTTGTAGCCTAAAAAGACCGCCAAAGCGGCAAAGGTTAAACCACTAACCGTCAGGCTGGTTCGCCAATTGCCATTAAGGCTGTTACGGGCATTTTTCAGCCGATTTCCCCAACGGGTTTCTTCACCGCGTGGCCAAATGATCATGCTCAATTGCATCAAGATCACCGCAAACGCCAACCAATAAGCCTTAAACCAAAAGTGCGGAGCCAAATAAGTACCATAACCATTCATATCTGAATACATCACTTCTGGCGCTGCGGCAAAGCGCAACAACAAGCTATCAACGCCCATTTGCGGCATAAAGGTTGTCAACATATAAATGGCCACCATCACTGCATGTCCGGCGTATTTATTACCTACTAGGGTTTGAATGAAAATCGCCAAAGCACCTAATAACAAAGCTCTGGAGAAATTAATCACCAACAACTCAACAAAATACACATGCCAGTCAAACTCAAAGTATCCTCCGCTCACTTGGATAATCACACCGGCAACCGCCACCATTAACAACATCAGTAAAACGACACTCATCAAAGCGATAAACTTAGAAAAATAGGCAAAGCTCGCAGGCACCGGCATGGCATCGGCGACCTGCTTGATACCGACATCTTTTTCACGCCACACCAATTCACCGGCATAAAACACAATCACAATAAGAATGAAGAATTGAAAACCACCGCCGAGAATATCGGTGATCATATAAGTGGTTGGATAAGTTTGGGTACCAAAGGTATTGCCGACATTATCAGCAGCAAAGAAGATAAAACCCACCGCAGCGGCCATTAACACCACAAAATAGCGGTTTTTCAGGGTTTGCCATAACTCCAATTTAACCAGAGCAAAAAACGCCTGACGCAAACTCCAGGCAGTAAACAACTGACTACCATAACTGGCTTTGGCACTGATTTGTCCGGTGTTCGCTTCGGTTGTTTCTTTCGTCGCTTTTTTACCACCTTTCTTACCCATTTTCTTAGTAGATAGCGCTTCAACAAAATCAAAACGGCGATAACACCACAGCAACATCAGCGCACCAATCGCCAACCACAGCAGACGGTTCAATAAGACGTCGCCAGCCAATGCCAGCAACTGATTGTTTTTCTCCGTAATCGTCCAATATCGCGCCGTATCCTCTGCCGCCTGTAAACCAAACGGGTCAATAAAAGTCGACGACGAAGCATCGCCCGGCGCATTAACCGTGATTGCCGAAGCCGCCCAAAACAACACCAGCAACAGACTACCGATATACACTGGCATCATTTGGCGAAACAGCGCTGCCAAGGTAAAGAAAATAGCCCCAGCCCAAAGAATATTGACCATAACGAAACTAAAATACGGCGTCATATAATACCAAAAATGATGCTCACCCAAAGCCGTTGCCGGGATCATACCGACACTACCCGCGACATAAGCCGCAATCGGCAATGACAAAAAAATCAGCGCCACAATGGCAAAGGTGCCAACAAAACGCCCAGCCAAATAATCCAACTTACTGACGGGTTTAACAAAAACCAGCGAATGCATCCGATGATGAAAATCCTGATAAACCACCTGCCCCATAAAAGCAGCGACAGTAATTAACCCGATCACCCCAAGCGAGCCCATGGCAGCAGTAATAGAATAAGCACCGTTGACCAAAATATTAGAATTATCCATGCTCAAACGCACCGACTCAAATGCTCCGCCTGACAGCAAGGTGAACATAAAGCTCAAAAACGCATAACCAATAAAATAAATATAAGTAGAAGGACGTTTTAAATGTCGTCCCATTTCGAATTTAACAATATCGATAATCATCAGCTTACTCCTGGTTTAAACCTTTAATGGCAGCGAAATACACATCTTCGAGATTGGGTTCAATCAACTCAAAACTACTGTCTGGCGCACTGTCGGCAAAACAATGCACAGCCGTGCTGCCCAGCACCAAGCGATGCGAAATCAGCTCATAATCGTTTTGGTATTGCGGCAACTGCTTGTTATCAATGATTTTCTTCCATACCTTACCCTTAAGCCTGTCAATCAACGCCAGCGGATGACCAGCCAAACGTTTTTGACCTTTACAGATAATCGCCATGTCGGCACACAAATCGCTAACATCGGTGACAATATGGGTTGATAGAATAACCACAATATTGCGACCAATCTCACTTAACAGATTATGAAACCGCACTTGTTCTTCTGGGTCTAACCCAGCGGTGGGTTCATCAACAATCACCATTTTTGGCGAGCCAATCAACGCCTGCGCAATACCAAAACGACGTTTCATGCCACCGGAATAACTCGCCACCGCCTTATTGCGCATGTCATCAAGGTTGACCAAATGCAATAACTCATCAACCACTTGCTTACGCTCTGTTTTATTGGCAATGCCTTTTAATACCGCAAAATGATTAAGCAAATCGTTTGCGCTAATATTGGGATAAACATCAAAGTCTTGCGGCAAATAACCAATCAGTTTTCTCACCGCCTGCTTGTCTTGTAATACATCGATATCACCAAAATGAATGCTGCCACTGTCGGCACTTTGCAAAGTTGAAATGGTGCGCATTAATGACGACTTGCCTGCCCCATTAGGGCCAAGCAGACCAAACATGCCCGGTTTAACTGTCAGTGATAAATCGTGCAATGCTTTGGTGCCGTTGGCGTAAGTTTTATTGAGGTTTTGAATATTAAGTTCCATCAGCTATTCCTGTGCGCTTAAAGGTAATTAGTGATCGTAGGCGGTGCATTTATGCACGCATCTTGTCAACTCAGGGGTACATCCCCTATCTACGAAAGAATGTCATGGCAGCAATTTAGCGTTGCCGAGCAGCCTTGAGTAAACTAATCGGCTAAGGTGGGTTTTCATCCGTTGAACAGGCCAAAACAGGTCAAAACAATAAATAACTGACAAAATGCCGTTCACCGAGTCAAAGCCAACCTTAACCGATGAAAAAGTCAGTTTAAGCGATTAAATTCAGCCAATATCACCTAGATGGCTTACACTGTGGTGATGAAAACACCAAGTGATCGAACTTTTATCAAAACGCCCATTCAAGCGCCCATTCAAACGTTAGTCAAATCAATCCGTGACCACAGCACTGAAGTTTTGGTTCATCTGGTATTTTGGCTGCTGGTCATTTTGCTCAGCGAAACCATCAAAGTATCTACCGATGTTTTTCACTCTGATAAGCTATATCCCAACCATATATTCATTGGTTCTGCATTCAATTTACTGGTTTTTTACCTTAACTATTTGTGGTTAATACCTCGCTATATGAGTCAGCGAGCTGGATTCTATGCGCTCTCATTCGTCTTACTGATCGGCAGCTCAGCCGTTATAGAAAGCCTGATTGACAGTCAACTGATAGCAGTAATGCCTGATTTGCCAGACTTAGAGCCGATGCTATCTTTGCTTACCATCAATACCACGCTTCATATGATGTTTGGTCTAGTCTCATCACTGATACGCCTACGCCGCGACAGCTATGTAAGCCAGAAGGTACAAAAGGCCATCAAAGCCCAACACACCCAAACCGAGCTAGATTTACTGAAAAGCCAGGTGCATCCGCATTTTTTGTTCAACACCCTAAATACCCTATACAGCTCAGCCTATGAGCATGGCGATGAAGAGACTGCCAACGGCATTGGCAAGCTGTCGCATTTATTACGTTACATGCTGTACGAAACCAAAGATGAGCAAGTGGCGCTAGAAAATGAAGTGGACTATCTGCAAGATTATATCGATTTACAAAAGATGCGTTTTAGCAACGACGTCGACATCACTTTTAACATACAAGGCGACACAGATAACATCACAGTGGCTCCAATGCTGTTTATTACGCTGATTGAAAACGCCTTTAAACATGGCATCAGTACCGCCAAACACTCGACAATAGCCATAGAAATCGCCATCTCAGCCAATAACATCGTCTTAAGCGTTGAAAATGACATTCATCCACAACGGGCAAAAACTGCCCTTGAAGGTGATGCCGGCGGTTTGGGACTGGATAATTTAAAACGAAGATTAAGCCTGTTGTATCCTCAGCGGCATGAATTGACTATCATGCCTGATAACAATAACAACCGCTTCAACACCCGATTGGAACTCAGATGACCCTAAAAACACAGCCCCTAAAAACAATAGTTGTGGATGATGAAACCCGGGCGCTAAACCTGATTGTCGATTACGTCAACAAAACCCCGTCTCTCGAATTAGTTGGCAGTTTTCAAAACGCCATTGAAGCACTCGAATACCTCAACCAACACCCGGTTGATTTGTTGCTATCAGATATTCAAATGCCCGACATTAACGGACTCGAATTAATCCAAAGTCTGCAAGTCAAACCTATGGTGATTTTCACCACCGCCTACCCAGAATACGCCGTTGAAGGCTTTCAACTCGACGCCCTCGACTACTTAGTAAAACCGGTGATGTTTCCGCGTTTTTTAAAAGCCGCCAACAAAGCCGTCAAACAAGCGAGTTTGCTTAACCCTCCAGCGACACAACCGCCAACAGCCGTCATTAGCGAAACCGCCAATACCCCGCCAGCGGCTGAATCCGGTTATTTATTTGTCAAAGTCGACAGCCACTGGACCCGCCTACAGCTCACCGACATTCGTTACATCGAAGGCAGCGGCGACTACGTGGCAATTCACCTAGCAGACCAGCGAAAATTACTCAGCCTGCAAACCCTCACCCAAATGATGGCGCGCTTGCCCGGCAATGATTTTTTTCGCATCCACCGCTCGACTATCGTTAATTTGAATCATGTTGATACCGTAGAAAAAGACCACCTGTTAATAGGCGATGCCGATTTGACTATTGGTAAGCGTTTTCGCGCAGAGTTTTTTAAGTTGTTGAGTGAGAAATAACACACCTTGTCGCTAGGGCATTTATGCCCGGGTTTAATTAATAAAAATCGACACTAGGCTTTTATGACTATTTTAAAGTGTATGCCATTTTGACTCAGTTTAACGAAAGTGATAACATCAAACCTCAATTAAAGTATTCAGGATAACGTGATGAGAAAAGATAATCGCCTTGTGGCCCGGGCGTCCACCGAAGTCCATCAAGTAGTCAATCAGGCCGCTGATTTACTTGGCTCGACAATCAGCCAGTTTCTGATTGATGCTGCCGTTGAGAAAGCCACCCGAGTCATTGAGCAGTCAACCAAAATTGAACTGTCTCAGCAACAGGCGGCATTGGTTTTCAGTCTATTGGATGAACCCGGCTTACCGAACAAAAAACTCCTTGATGCCATTGAAATGTATAAAAAAACTGAACTCTATGACACTAAAAATAGAACCCATTAATAAAACCCATGACAGAAAATACTTCGATTGCGGTGTACCTGCCCTCGACCGTTTTCTTGCCGCAACAGCCAGACAGCATAATGACAAAGCCCTGTCAAAAACCTATGTTCTTGTTGATGACCATGTACCGGGACTTGTGCTTGGTTTTTACACTTTGGTACTGTGTGAAGTAACGGTGCCGAAAAAAGTCGTCAACTATCCCAATCCAGTCGGTGCAATAAAGTTGGCTCGTTTGGCCGTTGATTCAAATGCTCAAGGAGCTGGTTTTGGCAAATTATTATTAGTCGACGCCATCCATAAATTAACCAAGGTATCAGATATTGTCGGTACCATTGGGCTATTGGTCGATGCCAAAGACAAAAACGCCAAAGATTTTTACCTGCCTTTTGGCTTTGAAGTCCTTTGTGACCAAGATGAGTTTTTGCTATTTTTACCGACTAGCCGTTGTCGGGATTATTTTGATTAAGGCGATTCTCCCCCAAGCTGCTTTTTCAAATCAGCAATAATCTCACTAAACCTTTGAATCCACTGTGTATCATCTGCCGCAAGCGTATTGTTTTCATCCATCCGAGTTAATTGATCACGGGCTTTTTCAAAATACACTAGAGCCATGGCAGTTTCTTTCAGCTCAATCAATACATTCCCCACGCGATAATAAGACACCGCAATATCCCGCTGGAATTCAACATTTTTGGGGTCTTGCTCAGCCAGCTTTTCCCGCATAACCAACGATGCCTGATAGGCAGTCAGTGCACTCTGTGTTTGGCCGAGCCGCAGATAAATATCCCCTAACTTGTTATGCGACACAGAGAGGTCCCGTTGAAACCCGGTATTGCCCGGGTCTTGCTCAGCCAGTTTTTCAGCAATAACCAAGGATGCCTGATAGGCGGTCAGTGCACTCTGTGTTTGACCGAGCCGCAGATAAATATCCCCTAACTTGTCATGCGACACAGAGAGGTCCCGTTGAAACCCGGTATTGCCCGGGTCTTGCTCAGCCAGTTTTTCCCGCATAACCAAGGATGCCTGATAGGCGGTCAGTGCACTCTGTGTTTGGCCGAGCCGCAGATAAATATCTCCTAGCTTGTTATGCGACACAGAGAGGTCCCGTTGGTACGTGGCATTTTCAGGATGTTGTTCAGTTAAAGTTTTTCCTAGCTCATAAGCTTCCAACAACATAGGCAAGGCCAGCGACGGGTCAGAATCCGCATTTTGTAAAATAACATCCGCTTTATTAATCAGCACAGTAGCCCGCTCCCTTCTACTGTCAGCATCATCGCCACCATAATCTTGCAATGTAGCAACCAAACGATCAACGCTTTGCAAAATAGCCAGGCGCTCAGTAGTAGGGGCGTATTTATCCAACACATCACGCAAGTCATAATTCATAAAAATCAGTGTTTTTTTCGCCTCACCAAGTAAAATATCAGCTTGCTGCTTCTGTGTCAGGGAATACAAAGTCAGCCCAAACAACGAAATAAACACCCCAGCCGCCAAACCCCAGCTAACCATCAACTGACGTCGACGCTGTTTAACAGAAGCCCGAATAAACTCACCAACCAAAGGCTTAATATCCTCCTTTCGCCCCTTCAAAAAGCTCTCCGCTTCTAATAAAGGTTTGCCTTTAGGCAGCAATCGTTCTTTACTTTTATTCTCAGTTTTCCACTGCTTAGCTTCACGTTTGACCCGCGCATACCAACGATTAAAGTCCTGATTATCCGCCAACCAAATTTGAGTTCGCGGCCAGTGGGTCAGCAAGGCGTCGTGCACTAAACCAACGCCGGGGTTTTGCTCATTTTCAGTCACCAGTAAACGGGCCTTCACCAGCGCGTCAATCAAGAGTCTTTCATGGTTATCGAATTTATCCAGCCGGGTTTGCCCGCGCGTCGCCTCACCCGCCTCATTGACACTGACCAGCTTTTTAATTACTTGAAGAAATAGACCTTCACCGTGTTGCATCGCCATTAACGTCGCTTCGGCATGTTCACCAATCGCCCGGGTTAATCCGCCAAGCTGCTGATAGGCGGCAAAAGTCAGTAAACTCTTTTTATCTCGTTGCTGATACAAACGCTCTAAAGTAAATTCCAGCAAAGGCAATACATTGGCTTCGCCCCGGGCATCATCGAGTAATAGCTCGTTGAGCAAACGACCATCCTGCCCGGCTTCAAACTCAAGCCCAGCAGCTTTAGCCGGGCCTTCGATCACCGCTTTAAGTTCATATTCCCGCACTGGTGCCAGATTATATTGACGGTTATCGCCGCTTAATGCCTTGAGCGCCTCACTCTCAATCAATTGGGGATAAAAATCTGAACGCAAAGTGGCCACTACCAGCAAGAATTCGCTTTTCACCAGTGCCTGAATGACTTTTAAGAACAACTCACGGGGTTCGCTTGGCCATTGAAAGATTTCCTCCAACTGGTCGAGCAAAATCAAAAAGTATTGATGCGTAGTGGTATTGGCGCGTTTAATCGCCCCTTCAAGAGGATTGGTCGCCAACCCGGGAGCGAGATTAAACAGTTCAGCCAAGTCTTCGGCACTCTCACAATCGCCATCAGCCAGTGTGGGTAAGTGATTAAATAACGCCTTTGCCAATTGCATCAACGGCGTACAACTCGGATCGTCTTCTTGCGCCTGAGACAACAAAGACGGCGTGGTGAGCAAATGAGCAAAAACAAAACCCTGTTTATGCAATGCCGGAATTAATCCCGCCCGCACCAACGACGATTTACCACTGCCCGATGCCCCCACCACCAACATAAAATTATCAGCGGGTGACTGATTGGCATTAGCCAGCAGTTTGGCTCTAAGTTCCCGGACCGCATGTTGACGACCAAAGAAAACAGCGGCATGTTGTTCGTCAAAAACTTCCAACCCTCGAAACGGCGAGCCTTTAGCCGCAGGCCAACGCACTTCTTCCGCCTTGTCATGCAACCAAACCCGTAAATCTTCGCTCAACAAGGCATCAAAACTGTCAGTATCCTCAAAGGGTTTGAAAGCCCCGGTAAAATGGCCTTTTTCATTACATATCCAGCGCTGCCAAAACCCCGCCAACGCCTGAAATTGCGCCTGCTCTTGATCAACAGTTTCAGCATTAAACAACACAGCTTCAGTCTTGCGATAAATCAAAATATCCGGCGAGCCGTGTTTTAGTGAAGCTGCCATCGCTTCTTCAAATTCATACTCAGTGCCAGTACGGCTGGTGCCATCAGCACGATTAAACGGCTCAGGCAAAGGTGTGCCTAGGCGTTTCCAAACAATTAACACTACCAAATCGCAGTCAGCGGGTGATAGTATTTGCGCCTGAAAGGTTTTATCAGCAGTGTAATAACTGTCTTCCCAACGAAAAACCTCAAATTCAACCTCAGCAAATTCAGCCTCTAAACGTGCCACGACCTGCGCCACCCGGTTTCTTTCGGGCGTCACATCTGAGGGAAAAGAAACAAAAAGACGAATATGACTTGTCATGCGGGCCTTACAAGAATTCAGATTAATAGAGGAACGTTTAGTGTAGTTGGGGTTGCGGCATAGGGCGAGTTTTAACCCTCAATGCCAAAATCCAGCGAAAAAGCCCACTCTAGCCGTGCAAAGTTTTTATCCAATTTATCCTCATCAAAACCCGGCGCATAAAACGAGCTAAAACTGCCTCGCCAAGTTTTCAACGATTTGTATTTGTTTTGCTCGGCGATAATGCCAGCGTCTTTATTGGTGCCCCGATAGGTATCAAAACAGGTATACATAAAATCACGATAGCAGCTAAACAGCTCGGTTGACCAATAAGGTTTACTGGCATACATTATTCGGTCAATGGCGCGTTTGGCTTCGATAATATCCGCTGGTGTTTTTTCCTTCCAATTACCTACCCGCTTGATATAACAATAAATATCGTTCAAACCAAACTCTACAGTGCTATAAATTTCAGCACGTTTGTCGATGATCGCATGATCAAGCGTCGCCCGGGCAACGTATTTGGCAATCGTCCGCTGAATAAAAAAACCCACAATCACCACCACAATAGGAGTCAGCAAAGGACCAATTACTTTGGCGTATTCAACCCATGGCGATTGCACTAGCTTTGTTGCTATTGGTGCTATTGGTGCTGCGACTAATAAAGTAGGCGCTGCGGTCATTATAGTTGTAAGCATGTTTGCTCCTTATTTAAACCTAGGAATAAATCCCCTGTCTTCTTAACTATACAAAGTACAAGTTCAACGTCTTATATCTTATACAGATTGTTTTATTGCGGCTTATATCATCTTATTATTTACAATCGACAAACAAATCGTTCATAGTACCGCCACTTGGATATCTCAATTAACAATTGACTCACATTATTTACTTTATTGTTAATAAATGATGATAATACAGCAATATAATGCAAATAAAGCCAGAAAAACAAGGGCATAGCGTTGATTGACTGCTACCAAAGCATATTCGGAAATTTTAGTGCACGGATGTAACAAACAAAAGACCATTAATCACTAAAACTGAGTATAAAAACTAATGAACACCACAAAAAAAATCTTATCGATTGCACTATTACCCTTTTTATCACTGGGTGTGCAAGCTGCTGACTTATCTGATTTAGCCAATTTGGCTGTACTGAATGATGCTGCTAAACAAACCCAAACATCTCAACGTAATACCTCATATAAACGCTTCTTTACCTGGGAAGAGCCAACCAAAGTTCACCGCTCGCTGTCTATTTTGAAACGTTCTGATAACGCTGTTTGCCTTTCTAGCACCACAGCAAAATTGCCAGAAGGTAGTCACACTAACTGGTGGATGATTTTCAATAACCCAGAAGCTTGTACTAACCCGACTGATGCTGGCGGCAAATGTAGTCTGGCTGATGTGCCTAACCCTGATGTCAACACTACAGCCATGTGGTCTACTGCTGGTATAGTGGGTCCTGATAACCATGGTCATTTCAGTGCTTGTATCGACGAAGGTGAATTAACTCACCACGTTTTGGTCGGCACCGACGGTTTGGTTGATTCACACAAAGCCGAAATCCATATGGTTATTCGCTACCACGGTCCAAACGAAATTGAAGATTCAAAAGTCTTTGGCGAACAGCTCAACAGCTTTAACGGCGGTTGTGAAGTACCGGCCGACAATGTTGACGGTTTCCCTTGCGTCGATGTTCAATACGTTGTTCATCCAGCTCGATAGAACGTTTACGTCTTCCCCGTCTAAAAAGGCGGGGGTTTCAACCAATCCCTTGATATCCACATCTTTTTTATCGCCCCCTGACTATAATAATCGCTAAAGTGACTTGCTTTATTGACGATTAATTATGCTGCTGGCAAAAAAATTACTCACCTGCATTCTATGCTGTTTTTTCTGTACTGCCTTTGGCTGCCTTTGCGCCCCAACCGATAACGCCGATTACCTATTTGATTTAAGTCTTGAAGAGCTTTTCAATATCTCAATTCAAACGGTCTCCCGCAATGATGAAAGCCTGCATGATACCCCAGCCACCGTGATGGTGATCACCCGGGAAATGATCCGCAAACGTGGTTATAAAGAATTCTCCGAAATTTTTGATGATCTCCCGGGTATGGAAATCATTCGCCCTTTTGGCGATACCTGGATCGCCCATTTCTGGCGCGGCACCAATCAACGCGGCGGCACCGTGTTATTGTTGCTCGACGGCAACGTGATGAACCACCTTTATTTTGACAACACCTTTGTTCAATCGGCATTTTCGCTGGCTAATATCAAACAGGTTGAAGTTGTTCTCGGTCCGGCAGCAGTAGCCTACGGCGACAATGCCTTTCTCGGCACCATTAATGTGATCACCCAAGCTGCCAGCCTGCTTAAGGGCAATAGCACAGAAAATAGCTTCAATGGCTTTATTACAACTGGCAGTAATCAACGCCGCATCATCGATTTTCATCAATCACTTAACAGCAAAAACTGGCACTTTAACCTTGCCGTCAGACTCGATAAAGGCCAGCTGGATGATAGCAACAATTTTGAATATACCCGCCCTGACTATTATTCAGACTCTTTGTTATGGGGCGATTTCGTCAATAACCGTCAACTCGGTGGCCGTCGTTATTCGCCACACAGCAATAAATCCATTGATCTCAGATTAGCCTATCAGTCAACCGAGCTGAGTTTGCAACACTTTGAAATTGACTCCGGTTATGGCAATGTCTATGCCGCCGACAGGGTTCAAAATACAGGCCCGTGGATCCGTCCAGATAGTGCGCTGAGTTTGCGTCATCAACAAAGTTTTGGTGAAGCGCTTTTTGGCAGCCCACTTCAATCGACGAGCCAATTACGTTGGCGGCATAGTGATATTGATAACGATTCGATATTTGTTGAAGGTTTTCCTTTCCCCGATATCCCCGGTGGCCGACTTATCGATGTATCTTATTGGCGCAGCATCAATCGCTCACAAGCGTTTTATCAGGATTTCACCTATCAGGGCGATCAATGGCACAGTGCTTTTGGTTTTCGTTATGTACAAAAAGACTTACAAAAAGCCTACGACGTCACGCGCGGCGAAAATCCGTTTATCACGCCAAGCTCACTAACAGACTGGCGCGATTATGATTTTCCAGCCCCGCCCGTTACCAGCAGCATTGCCAATAACCGCATTAATACCACCGAAAAAAGTCTCTACTTTATGTTCAATCAAGCGTTAACACCGCAGCTGGGCATTTTGTCGGGCGATCAGCATCTGTTAAATCTCGGCGTACGCTTTGAAAATCATTCCACCTTTGGTAGCCAGCCGATTTTCAAAGCCGGTTATGTGATTAAAAGTGGCAACACTTCGTATAAGCTCACTTGGGGAGAATCGTTTCAAGAGCCTTCACCACGGCTGTTATACGGCGGTTGGCAAGGCGCGGGAAATGACCCTGAACTTAACCCGGAAGAAGCCAGTACTTGGGAACTCAGCTGGCATTATATCACTGAAAAACAACGGCTTAGTTTAACATTGGTGGAAGTTAAATTGAGTAAGACGATTTCATTATTTGCCGGAGGAGCCAGCAACAGCCCAGCTAACCAAACCCTCAGAAGTCTCGATTTAATCAGTCAAAAGACCTTTGACTGGTCGATGGGCAAAACCACCGTGTGGTTCAATTACTCTCATTTATTTAATGTCTATCCGGTGCGTCGTGCCGCTACGCTAACCCAAAGCCTAGAACAAAATCGCTCCACAGGCCCCAGCGGAGACGTGGCACAAGACAAGCTGATGCTTGGTGTCGAACTGGCTTTTTCCAACGCTTTTTCGACCACATTGGCCAATCGCTATATCAGTAGCCGCCATACCAGCGCCCTAAATCCTATCGCCCGTATTCCCGGCTATTTTGTCAGCGATATCCATTTGCGCTGGCCAAAGTGGTTTAAGCAAGTAGATTTGAGTGTAAAAATCACCAACCTGTTCGATAAACGCTATTTTCACCCAGGCGTTAATAATGGTGATTCCGGTGATCAACCCGGCTTTTTTAACGCAGATGATGTCTGGATTGGCAGCAGTGGTTTTTTCAATTCCTTGTTACCCCAACCCGGCAGAGAAATTTTTGTCGGCATTGAAGTGCGGTTTTAGCTTTTACTCTGCTCTAGTAACCATGAAAGGCTAACTGTTCGTCCGGCCCGACCAGACATACCCCGTAACAAATGTCACCATCACAATTTGCTTAAAATTCCAGCAAAAATTATCGCTATTGTTGATTATCTGTTAAAATCTGCCGCGTTTTTACATAAATGCCAGACGCCATACGCTCGGCATAGCCCCCTCTCTCTCAGACACTTAAAGGTAAGCGTTTACTATGAAAAAGTTAGTCATCACCGGATTATGTGCCACCATGCTGGTAGCCTGCGGTCAACAGGCCCAAAAAACTCCCGCCGCTGCCGCCGTAGAGCTAGCCGTCAACAAATCTCAACAAATCGGCACTTTAGGCGTGAATGTGGCTAACTTTGACAAAAGCGTTCGCCCCCAAGACAATTTTTATCAGTACATCAATGGCGGCTGGTTAGATAGCCAAGTCATCCCAGCTGACAGAACAGCCGTTGGTGCCTTTTATACCCTGCGTGAACAATCCCGTGAAGACGTATTAACCATCATTGAAGAACTGGCCAAAAAAGATAACCTCAAAACTGGTTCTGATGAACAGAAAGTGGCTGACTTATACCGTTCTTATATGAACGAAAAACACATTGAAAAACAAGGTATTACCCCATTAAATACTGAACTGGCAGCGATTGACGCGATTGCCAATAAAGACGATTTGGTCAGTTATTTTGCCAAAGCTGACGTTAACGGTGTTCGCTCTCCATTTCAGTTTTACATCGAAGTAGATGCCAAAGTCGCCACCGAATACCGCGTTCATTTCTGGCAAGGTGGCATCTCCTTACCAGACCGCGATTACTACTTTAATGAAGAAGAACGTTTTGCCAATATTCGTCAAGAATACCTTGGTCACATTGAAAAAATGTTCACTTTAGCCGGTTTTGACCAACCCCAAGCCTCAGCAAAACGCATTATGGCGATGGAAACAAAACTGGCCAGCAATCACTGGACCAAGCTGCAAACCCGTGACAGTGAAAAACGCTACAACAAATTTGCCGTTAGTGAGTTAAATACCGTATCAGATAACATCAACTGGAAAGCCTACCTTGACGCTTACGGCGTCAGTGCTGTTGATCAAATCATCGTCAACCAACCTGACTTTGCCAAAGCGTTTGGTCAAATGGTGGCAGACACCACTTTAGCTGACTGGAAAATTTATCTTCGCTGGAGCTTGCTAACCACTCGGGCGTCACATTTAACCGCAGCCTTGAGCAGCGAAAACTTCGAGTTTTTCTCTAAAACCCTCAATGGTCAGATTGAGCAACGAGCTCGCTGGAAACGCGGTGTTGATACCGTCAGCAGCAACTTAGGTGAAATCATTGGTAAAGTCTATGTCGGTCGTCATTTCAAACCTGAAGCCAAAACCAAAATGGTTGAACTGGTAGAAAACCTGCGTAAAGCGTATGGCAAGGGCATCGACGAACTAGAATGGATGAGCATGACCACCAAAGTGGCCGCTAAAGAAAAGCTCGCCAGCTTCGACCCTAAAATTGGCTATCCTAATGTCTGGAAAGATTATTCAAGCTTACAAATCAGCGACACCGATTTGGTCGGCAATCTAATCAATGCAGCAGTTGATCACCACCAGAAAAAAGTCAAAACACTAGGTGGACCAATTGACAGAGAAGAATGGGGCATGACACCACAAACGGTTAACGCCTATTACAATCCAACCAAAAATGAAATCGTCTTTCCGGCGGCCATTTTACAACCGCCATTTTTCAACATGGAAGCAGATGATGCGGTTAACTATGGTGGCATCGGTGCGGTAATTGGCCATGAAATGGGTCACGGATTTGACGATCAGGGTAGTAAATACGACGGCCAAGGAAATTTGCGTAATTGGTGGAGCGAAAACGATTTAGCTGAATTTGCCACTCGCACCAAAGCATTGGTCGATCAATATGCCGACTACCAAGTCTTTGACGGCTTAAACGTCGACGGTAAACTGACTTTGGGTGAAAATATCGGTGATTTGGCTGGTGTGACTATTGCCTATAAAGCCTATAAGTTATCGCTCAACGGTAAAGCAGCCCCGGTCATTGATGGTTATAGTGGCGATCAGCGTTTCTTCATGGGTTTTGCGCAAATTTGGCAAAGTAAAATCAAAGAAAAAGACATGCGTAACCGCGTCGCAACAGACCCTCATTCACCAGCTGAATTCAGAGCATTAGGTGCACTGTCGAACATGCCGGAGTTTTATACTGCATTTGACGTTAAAGAAGGTGACAAGATGTATATTGCGCCAGAAAAGCGCGTTAAGATTTGGTGATACTATTTTAATATCGGCGCGGCTTTTGTCGCGCCACGATCCACTTTGCCGATCCACTTTGCCAGTTCCAATGCCGATTCCTATCCCTGTTGTTCTTTCCACACATTAAATAGGTCATTTACGCCAATAATCAAGAGAAGTCAGCATCACGCCTCAAGTGTCGGCCACAGCTTCCGAGGTAAAATAAACTCGACAATTTGTTTCTTTACCGGGCAATTGAAAGACAGTTTGTAAGCTGTCAGCTGCAAATCTTCACTTTCATCACCCACGCCATACATTCTGTCACCTACCACCGGATGATCTGAATCGGCCATATGGCGACGAATTTGATGTTTGCGCCCAGTTTCTATTTTGACCTCGACCAAACTGCGATCTAGCACTTTGTTATAACTTTGCAAAGTCGCATGACTCACCGCCGCTTTATCTTCAACTGGCGTATCAAGGGTGAGCTGACTGGGAAATTCACCGTGAACAATCACCAGATAGCGTTTATCCAGCTGGCGCTGTTGAAACAAATCACACAACTCGGCAGTAGTTTTTTTACTATGCCCGACCAAAATCAAACCCGTGGCAGCCCTATCTAATCGGTGAATCGAAAAGGCATTACGCTGCGGTGACAAGTTTTGTTCTGCCCAGCGCATAATTGTACAGTGGTCGCCCCACTTCGAGCCTTGAGATAGCAAGCCACTGGGTTTATGCCAGATACTGTAAGCGCCTCTGTCTTCAATCAGTAAAGGTGTTTCAGGGAGTTTATCGAGCACCTCGCTATCGTAATACAGGTGTAATATCTGGCCTTTTTGCAACACTTTAGCGGCTCGGCGCAAACGTTGAGGTTTACCTTTATCAGTCAACCAAACCGCCCCTTTACTCATCGCCTGCTTAAGCTTTTGTTTTGACACCGCACAATGCGCCGAGAGGATATCGACGGCCTTTGCGGCTTCGTCAATATCGACATGTATTTCCATTTTACTGGGGTTCAAAAGCGCCTCTGTTAGGGTTTGATAATTGGCGTCATTTTACAGATTAAGTGATGAATTAACAAAACCTTAATTGCCGCAGCATTATTGCTATCTCAGTAGACTTAAACTGGCTATAGTTAGTCAGATGGTAAGTTAAACAAAACAGGTGGGCATAGTGGTCGCAGTTCGTAATGCTGAACGTACAAGAGAACGTATTTTACAAACAACCTTTGAGCTGATGTATCGCCATGGTTATCAAGGCATGAGAATAGAACAAATTCTGTTGGCTACCGATCTCGCCAAAGGAGCCTTGTATCATCACTTTTCCAACAAACAAAAATTAGGTTATGCCGTTGTCGATGAAGTACTGTTCGGCGCAATGCAACGCAAATGGGTTGACCCACTCAGTAACACCAGCACACCATTAATCACCTTACAGTCCATTCTCGACCAATCTTATCAAAACATCACCCAGCAAGAGATGGAACTTGGTTGTCCACTGAACAACCTGTCGCAAGAAATGTCTGGTTTAGACGATGGCTTTCAGCAACGGCTAGAACACATCTACAACATGTGGAGCGACTCCTTAACCGACGCACTAACCCTCGGTCAGCAAAATGGTCAGGTGAAAAAAGATCTCGATCCAAAAGTTGTCGCCATCTTTATTATCAGTTCTCTTCAAGGTATTACTGGTGCCGCCAAGTGTATGCAGGATATTGAGATGCTGAAACAGCTCAAAGATATGTTGAACGATTATATTGGTAGTTTGAGTGTTTGACTTAGTTGAGAGTTTAAGAAGTTGAGGGTTTAAGAAGTTGAGGGTTTAAGAAATTGAGGGTTGGTGCAGTCTGGCGATCATACGGTCGCCTAGGCTTCCTACGAGAATAAATTCTCGTCTACGGGTGGAGCATTTTTCAAGGTTTATTTTTTGTTTGGACACGAAAAAAGCCCAATGCAAATGCATTGGGCTTTATCGTTATTTGGTGCCTGGCGGTGTCCTACTCTCACATGGGATCTCCCACACTACCATCGGCGCTAACACGTTTCACTTCTGAGTTCGGGATGGGATCAGGTGGTACCATGTTGCCATTGCTGCCAGGCGAATTTGGTTTAACAATCTGGAAAAGGCTGATAAATTTGTACGTCTCTTAAAACGGCGTCACTCTAACTCTGTATCACGTTATTCATTTAGTGCAGCATACAACAAAACCACTTGGGTGTTGTATGGTTAAGCCTCACGGGCAATTAGTACAGGTTAGCTTCATGCCTCACAGCACTTCCACACCCTGCCTATCAACGTTGTAGTCTTCAACAACCCTTTAGGAGCTTAAAGCTCAGAGATGATTCATCTCAAGGCTCGCTTCCCGCTTAGATGCTTTCAGCGGTTATCGATTCCGAACGTAGCTACCGGGCAATGCTATTGGCATAACAACCCGAACACCAGCGGTTCGTCCACTCCGGTCCTCTCGTACTAGGAGCAGCCCCTTTCAATCATCTAACGCCCACGGCAGATAGGGACCGAACTGTCTCACGACGTTCTAAACCCAGCTCGCGTACCACTTTAAATGGCGAACAGCCATACCCTTGGGACCGACTTCAGCCCCAGGATGTGATGAGCCGACATCGAGGTGCCAAACACCGCCGTCGATATGAACTCTTGGGCGGTATCAGCCTGTTATCCCCGGAGTACCTTTTATCCGTTGAGCGATGGCCCTTCCATTCAGAACCACCGGATCACTATGACCTACTTTCGTATCTGCTCGACGTGTCTGTCTCGCAGTTAAGCTGGCTTATGCCATTGCACTAACCGTATGATGTCCGACCATACTTAGCCAACCTTCGTGCTCCTCCGTTACGCTTTAGGAGGAGACCGCCCCAGTCAAACTACCCACCAGGCACTGTCCGCGACCCCGATGAGGGGCCTGCGTTAGAACTCAAAACATACAAGGGTGGTATTTCAAGGTTGACTCCACACAAACTAGCGTTCATGCTTCAAAGTCTCCCACCTATCCTACACATGTAGGCTTCAAGTTCACTGCCAAGCTATAGTAAAGGTTCACGGGGTCTTTCCGTCTAGCCGCGGGTACACAGCATCTTCACTGCGATTTCAATTTCACTGAGTCTCGGGTGGAGACAGCGTGGCCATGATTACGCCATTCGTGCAGGTCGGAACTTACCCGACAAGGAATTTCGCTACCTTAGGACCGTTATAGTTACGGCCGCCGTTTACCGGGGCTTCGATCACTAGCTTCGACCGAGGTCTAACCAGATCAATTAACCTTCCGGCACCGGGCAGGCGTCACACCGTATACGTCATCTTTCGATTTTGCACAGTGCTGTGTTTTTAATAAACAGTTCCAGCCACCTAGTCTCTGCGACTGTCAACAGCTGAGGAAGCAAGTTCCATCACCGTCAACAGCGTGCCTTCTCCCGAAGTTACGGCACTATTTTGCCTAGTTCCTTCACCCGAGTTCTCTCAAGCGCCTGAGTATTCTCTACTTGACCACCTGTGTCGGTTTGGGGTACGGTTCTTTATCATCTGAAGCTTAGAGGATTTTCCTGGAAGTATGGCATCGATAACTTCTGCACCGTAGTGCATCGTCTCGTGTCTCAGCTTTCCCTAATAAAAGGGGGCCGCCCGGATTTACCTAAGCAACCAGCCTACACACTTTCACATGGACAACCAACGCCATGCTTACCTAGCCTGCTCCGTCTCCCCATCGCAATGATAAAAAGTACAGAAATATTAATCTGTTTCCCATCGACTACGCGTTTCCGCCTCGCCTTAGGGGCCGACTCACCCTACCCTGATTAGCATGGGATAGGAACCCTTGGTCTTCCGGCGGGGAGGTTTTTCACCCCCCTTATCGTTACTCATGTCAGCATTCGCACTTCTGATATGTCCAGCAAGCCTTACAGCTTACCTTCAACCACTTACAGAACGCTCCCTTACCACTGTGCACACCCCGAACAACTCTCTAATGTTTAAAAACTAAAAACAAACGCATTTTCTTGCTTTTGCTCTTCGCTTTTATAAAGAGTTCTTGGGTGGTGTGCACAATCCGCAGCTTCGGTGACTAGTTTAGCCCCGTTAAATCTTCCGCGCAGACCGACTCGACCAGTGAGCTATTACGCTTTCTTTAAAGGATGGCTGCTTCTAAGCCAACCTCCTGGCTGTCTGAGCCTTTCCACATCGTTTCCCACTTAACTAGTACTTGGGGACCTTAGCTGGCGGTCTGGGTTGTTTCCCTCTTGACGACGGACGTTAGCACCCGCCGTCTGTCTCCCGCGATTGTACTCCTCGGTATTCGGAGTTTGCATGGGGTTGGTAAGTCGGGATGACCCCCTAGCCCAAACAGTGCTCTACCCCCGAGGGTAAGACGCGAGGCGCTACCTAAATAGCTTTCAGGGAGAACCAGCTATCTCCCGGCTTGATTAGCCTTTCACTCCGACCCACAAGTCATCCGCTCATTTTTCAACATAAGTCGGTTCGGTCCTCCAGTTGATGTTACTCAACCTTCAACCTGCCCATGGGTAGATCGCCGGGTTTCGGGTCTATACCTTGCAACTTGACGCCCAGTTAAGACTCGGTTTCCCTACGGCTCCCCTATTCGGTTAACCTTGCTACAAAATATAAGTCGCTGACCCATTATACAAAAGGTACGCAGTCACCCCATCACTAAATTCCCTCTGCTTGATTTTGGCAGTTTGCGCATAAAAAACACGATGCGCAACTGTGCTATCAGCTGAGATGTTAAAGTGCCACACACTAAAGAAACTTAGTGATGGGGCTTCCACTGCTTGTACGTGCACAGTTTCAGGTTCTATTTCACTCCCCTCACAGGGGTTCTTTTCGCCTTTCCCTCACGGTACTGGTTCACTATCGGTCAATTGGGAGTATTTAGCCTTGGAGGATGGTCCCCCCATGTTCAGTCAGAATAACACGTGTTCCGACCTACTCGATTCATCACTATATCTACGTCGTGTACGGGGCTATCACCCTGTATCGCGGCACTTTCCAGAGCCTTCCACTACTTCAATAATCACTTTAGGGCTAACCCCCTTTCGCTCGCCGCTACTCAGGGGATCTCGGTTGATTTCTGTTCCTACGGGTACTTAGATGTTTCAGTTCTCCGCGTTTGCTTCTACAACCTATGAATTCAGTTGTAGATGACCCCTAAGGGTCGGGTTTCCCCATTCGGAAATCTATGACTCAAGTGCCTCTTACTGGCTCATCATAGCTTATCGCAAGTTAGTACGTCCTTCATCGCCTCCAATTGCCAAGGCATCCACCGTGCACGCTTAGTCACTTAACCATACAACCCGAAGTGGTTTTTTGTGCGAAGCACAAAAAGAACATATAGAGTGACCTATATATTCCCCATTCAAAGTTGATTGTTTGCTGTTCTCACTTTCATGAATAACGTTTCTACCCCTCCTTATTTAAAAGGAAGTGTAGAGCGACTAAGACATACAAGTTTTTACGCTTGTAAATCTTAATTTTAAATCTTAAGAGAACATCCATATTTTTAAAAAATCATTTCATCATGAAATAATATATTACTATCAGCTTTTCCAATTTGTTAAAGAACGATTGCGATAAACGCAAATGAAAATATTCACTTTCCATTACAAGAAGGAATACTTTCATTTGAGTTATCTAAAGAAATTGGTGGAGCTAAGCAGGATCGAACTGCTGACCTCCTGCGTGCAAGGCAGGCGCTCTCCCAGCTGAGCTATAGCCCCATATATTCTGGTTTTACAAGGATTTGGTAGGCTAGGACAGACTTGAACTGCAAAACAAACAAC